>NZ_BAAGYX010000002.1:0-819974 GCF_054779035.1 Humibacter soli
ACCCGTCCTTTCGCCACCCGCCCTCCTGCGCCTTCCCCGGCCCACCCTCCTGCGCATAATTCCTGCAGATCGTGGTAGCCGCCGCGGTACTACCCGGTGTTTCCAAGGCGGCGGTATGCTGCCGCCGGCGATCTGCAGGAGTTATGCGCACCGCGAGCCGCGCACCGCGAGCCGCGCACCGCGAGCCGGGCAGGGTGGGCCGCCCACCGCAGACCGCGCAGGGTGGGCCGCCCACCGCGGGCCGCGCACCCTGGCGAGGGCGGCGCAGGGGCCCGCAGGGCGGGCGGGTCCTGTAAGGAATCCGTTAGGAGTATTCACAAATTTGTGAATCGGGCGTAGCGTCACGCTCATGACCTCAGTGATAGAAACCCGCGGCCTGCAGAAGCGCTTCGGTCGCGTGCACGCTCTCGACGGTCTCGACCTTACGGTCGCAGGCGGAGAGGTGCACGGATTCCTCGGACCGAACGGTGCAGGCAAGTCCACGACGATTCGCGTGCTGCTCGGCCTGCTCCGCTCCAGCGGCGGAGAGGCGCGCGTGTTCGGCGAAGACCCCTGGTCCAAGGCGAGCAGCCTGCACCAGGACATCGCCTATGTGCCAGGCGACGTCGCGCTCTGGCCCAATCTCTCCGGCGGCGAGACCATCGACCTCATCGCGCGGCTGCGCGGCGCAGACACGCGCGCTGACGACTACCGGCAGCGCCGTGCACGGCTGGTCGAGGCGTTCCAGTTCGACCCCCGCAAGAAGGCCGGCACGTACTCGAAGGGCAACCGCCAGAAGGTCTCGCTGATCGCCGCGTTCGCTGTGCCGGCGCGGCTCTACATCCTCGACGAGCCGACGAGCGGACTCGACCCCGTGATGGAAGCGGTCTTCTCCGACGAGATCGCACGCATTCGAAGGGAGGATGGCGCAAGCATCCTGCTTTCCAGCCACATCCTCTCCGAGGTGGAGGCGCTCTGCGACCGGGTGACGATCATCCGCGCGGGCAAGGCGGTCGAGTCCGGCAGCCTCGCCGACCTGCGTCATCTCACCCGCACAGAGGTGTCGTTCGCCGACGACGGCGTGAACGTCGCCGCGGTCGCGGCGATCCCCTTCGCGCACGACGTGACCCAGGCATCCGACCGCATCCACTTCACGGTGGACAGCTCGGATGTCGCATCCATCCTTCCCAGCCTCGGCTCTTTGCACGTGCAGGGGCTGACCATCACGCCCCCTTCGCTCGAAGAGCTCTTCCTGCGCCACTACGGCGACGAGATCAGCGCGGCCGACAGCTCGCTCGAGAAGGTGTCCCGATGAATGTGACCGCCGCACTCCTGCGGTTCCGATTGCGCAGGGACCGCATCCTGGTCCCCGTCTGGGTCGTCGTGATGGCGTTCAGCGTGCTGTTCGTCGCCGCCGCCCTCGCGTCGACCTACAACACGGAGGCGCTGCGCACGGATGTCGTGCGTCTCGCCGCCACGAATCCGACCCTGCTCGCCCTGCGTGGCGACCCGGACGGCGCCTCGGCCGGCGCGTTCTTCATCATGGAGATCGGCGCCTACCTCGGCATCCTCGTCGGGTTCATGAACACCTTCCTCGCCGTTCGTCACACGCGAGCGGATGAGCAGGCCGGGCGCACCGAGCTGGTGCTCGCCACGCGAGCGTCGCGCGGGTCGATGACCGGGTCGACGCTGATGCTCGCCGTCATGGCCAACATCGCCGTCGGGCTCTTCGGGGCTCTCGCTGCGATGGCGACCGGATACGACCCGTACGGCTCGATCGTGCTCGGCTGGGCGCTTGCCACGACGGGTCTCGCGTTCTTCGCGATCGGCCTGCTGTTCGCGCAGATCTTCTCGACCTCGCGCGCCGCCAACGGTTGGGGCACTGCCGCGATCGGGCTGTTCTGGGTGCTCGCTGCGGCGGGCAACGCTGCCGGCAAGGTGTCGAGCGACGGTCTGCACGCGACACCGGGAGCTGCGATCTGGTTCGGCCCGATCGGCTGGGCCCTACGCACGCTGCCGTACACGCAGAACCTCTGGTGGCCGGGATTCCTGAGCCTCGCCCTCGCCGTCGTGCTCGTCGTGATCGCCGTGCTGCTGCAGAACGCGCGTGACACCGGAGCCGGACTGGTCGCTGCGCGACTGGGCAGGGCGACGGCGTCAGCGGTGCTCGGCGGTCCGATCGGACTCGCCTGGCGTCTGCAGCGCGGCTCGATCATCGGCTGGGGCATCGGCGCCGTGCTGGGCGCTGCGGCGATCGGCGGCCTTGGCAAGACCTTGAACGACACGATCAGCCAGAACGCGGACGTGTCGAAGGCCATCAAGGAGATGGGCACAGGGCACGGCACCGTGTTCGAGGTGTTCATCGGCGTGATGATCGCCTTGATCGGGCTGGTCGTCGCGGGAGCAGCTGTGCAGACCGCGATGCGGCTCCGGCAAGAAGAGGCGGCGACGACGGCAGAGACCGTGCTGTCGACCGGTGTCTCGAAGCTGCAGTGGTTCGTGTCGTACGTGGTCGTCGGGCTGGTGGCCTCCGCGGTCATCCTGCTGATCTCCGGCGTTGTCGCCGGTCTCGCCCTCGCGAACATCGACACCAACCTCGTCGGCCAGACGATCGTGCTGGCGATCGCGCAGCTTCCGGCCGTCGCGGTCTACATGGGTGTGACGGCCCTGGTGTTCGCCGTGCTGCCGAAGGCGACGATTCCCGTCGGATGGATCGTGTTCGGCTTCGGGCTGGTGCTCGGCGAGTTCGGCAGCCTGCTGAACCTCCCCGACTGGGTGCGGCAGATCGCGCCGACGGCTCACACGCCGGTTCCGCCGCTCTCCACAGCGGACTGGAGCGGGACCTGGTGGCTGATCGGCATCGCGATCGTGGCGTTCGTCGCCGCGGGTGCGATCTTCACCAGACGTGGCCTCGTGTCCAACGGCTGACCGCAGGCGCCCGCGCCGCTCCTCCCGCACAGACGGGGGAGCGGCGCGGGACCGGCAGAATAGAGGGGGAGGAAACGTGGCGCGTGACGAGCAGCAGGTGCGGGAGTACGTCGAACGCGCCGCAGCGCTGCTCACGGGCGCCGGTTTTCCCCGCATGCCTGCGAGAGTGCTCATGACGCTCACCGCGGCTGAGACGGGACTCACTGCCGCCGAGTTGGCGGAGCGACTGGATGCCAGTGCCGCAGCCATCTCGGGTGCCGTCCGTTACTTGCAGACCCTCGCCATGCTCAACCGGGTGTCGATCGCGGGCAGCCGCCGTGACCTCTACGTGCTGCCGCACAACGCCTGGTATGCCGCGTCGATGGCGGAGGGCCGCATCTTCGACGCGATGGTCGCGATGAGCGAGGCCGCCGTCGACGCGGTGGGAGGCATCGAGTCGGATGCCGGCCAGCGCGTGCAGGAGATGGCCGACTTCATGCGGTTCATCCAGCACCGCCTACCCGAGCTGCTCGGAGAGTGGGACGAGCAGCGCAGGAGGGAATGGGAGTAGGGCTGAGAGCCAGGCTCGCGCCGTAGTCTTGATGGCATGAGCGATGCGCTGCAGCAGCCTGACGATGACGCCGAGCCCACGACGCCCGCGGGCGGACCGGATGCACAGGCATCCGGTGTTCTGATGGATGAGCTCGACCCGAGCGTGCGCCCGCAGGACGACCTCTTCAGGCACGTCAACGGCAGCTGGATCGGGCGCACCGAGATTCCGGCGGACAAGGCGCGTTGGGGATCGTTCATGCTGCTCGCCGAGCAGTCGGAGCGGGCCGTTCGGCAGATCATCGATGACGCGCAGGGTGCCGAAGAGGGCTCGGACGCCCGCAAGTTCGGCGACCTCTTCACCAGCTTCATGGACACCGAGAGAGTCGAGGCGCTCGGCGTCTCACCCGTGCAGTCCCGCCTGGCGCTCGCCGGCAACGTGAGCTCGATTCCGAGCCTGCTCGAGACCATCGGTCGGCTGGAGAAGAGCGGCCTCAGCGGCTTCTACCAGCTGTTCGTCGACAACGATCCAGGCGACCCCGACCGCTACCTGGTGTTCTTCGAGCAGGGCGGCATCTCGCTCCCCGACGAGAGCTACTACCGCGAGGAGCGGTTCGCCGCCATCCGCGATTCCTTCGTCGCACACGTGCAGCGCATGTTCGAGCTGGCCGACATCACGGATGCCCCGCGTCGCGCTCAGAACGTGCTCGACCTCGAGACCGAGATCGCCGCCCAGCACTGGGACAACGTCGCCAGCCGCGACAGCGAGAAGACGTACAACCTGTTCGGCTGGAACGACGCGATCGCGTGCGCACAGGGAGTGAACCTCGACATCTGGGCGAAAGCCCTCGGTGCGCCGTCGGCCGCGTTCGACGAGGTCGTTCTGCGACAGCCGGGCTTCACCGCAGGTCTCGCGTCGCTGCTGACCGAGCACAAGTTGTCGCAGTGGCGAGACTGGCTGCGGTGGCGCGTGCTGCACGATGCGGCGCCGTACCTCAGCGCAGACTTCGTCAGCACGAACTTCGACTTCTACGGGCGCACCCTCACCGGAACCCCGCAGATCCGCGAACGGTGGAAGCGCGGCGTCTCGCTGGTCGAAGGCGCGATGGGCGAGGCCGTCGGTCGCGTGTACGTCGAGCGGCACTTTCCGCCGGAGTCGAAGCGACGCATGGACATCCTCGTCGGCAACCTCATCGAGGCGTACCGGCAGTCGATCGCCAAGCTGGAGTGGATGGGCGAGCGCACCAGGAGCCGCGCCCTCGAGAAGCTGTCGAAGTTCACGCCCAAGATCGGCTATCCCGTCAAGTGGCGCGATTACTCGGCGCTGCTGATCGACCCGACGGATCTGATCGGCAACGTGCGAAGGGCCGCGGAGTTCGAGTTCCACCGCGAGCTCGGCAAGATCGGCAAGCCGATCGACCGCGACGAGTGGTTCATGACCCCGCAGACGATCAACGCCTACTACAACCCCGGCTTCAACGAGATCGTGTTCCCCGCGGCCATCCTGCAGTTCCCGTTCTTCGATCCGGATCGGGATGACGCGGCGAACTACGGTGCCATCGGTGCGGTGATCGGTCACGAGATCGGCCACGGATTCGACGACCAGGGCTCGAAGTTCGACGGTGACGGCAAGCTGCAGGACTGGTGGACGCAGGCGGACCGCCGGGCGTTCGAGAAGCGCACGCACGCGCTCATCGCGCAGTACGACGCCCTCGCTCCGGCCCAGGTGCCCGACCACCACGTGAACGGCGCACTCACCATCGGCGAGAACATCGGCGACCTCGGCGGTCTGGGCATCGCCTGGAAGGCCTACCTCATCTCGCTCGACTCCTCGATGGGGTCCGGGCTGGCCGCAGCAGAGCCCGAGGTCATCGACGGGCTGACCGGCGCCGAGCGGTTCTTCCTCTCCTGGGCGCAGGCCTGGCAGCAGAAGAGCCGCGACGCCGAGGTGATCAGGCTGCTCGCGATCGATCCGCACTCGCCCAACGAGTTCCGGTGCAACCAGATCGTGCGCAACATCGACGCCTACTACGACGCCTTCGACGTGCAGCCGACGGACGCCGCGTGGCTCGACCCCGACCAGCGCGTCACCATCTGGTGACATCCGCAGTGCCGCGTTCTTCGGGACGACTGCTGACCCATTTTTGAGAATGCCGCGAGGGTGGCGCAGGCGTCATGAGCACCCTCCTGCGCGTGGTTTGATGGAGACATCGTCGGATGCCCCGCAGGGGGTACGAGGTGTCCGATTCCAGCGCTGATTCCCGACCAGGATGACCACACCGTGAGTTCCCCCGTGCAAAGCTCCGAGCGTCGCGCCCGGCACATGACGCCGCGCCGCGGAAAGCACCGCGGGCGCGACACGGGTGACAGCTTCACGAGGGGATTCACCGCACTCGGCGAGCTCGCGCTGGCAGGCGTGCAGGTCTCGGCCCGTGCCGTCGACTTGGCGACCGGTGCCGTGCTGTTCTCGGTGGACGACCACGTGGTGATGCCGACAGCGTCGATCGGCAAGGTTCTGCTGCTCGTCGAGGTCGCGGCTCGGCTCGAGTCCAGGGA
Source organism: Humibacter soli (assembly GCF_054779035.1). Taxonomy (NCBI): domain Bacteria; kingdom Bacillati; phylum Actinomycetota; class Actinomycetes; order Micrococcales; family Microbacteriaceae; genus Humibacter; species Humibacter soli. The sequence goes on from NZ_BAAGYX010000002.1 coordinate 5,992, forward strand.
GACCAGCCCGCTCAGCCTTGTCGACCGGCTGCACACCGACGCCGTCGGCTCGTCGGGCATCTGGCAGCACCTCGCGGTTCCGTCGCTCCCGCTCGCCGACCTCGCTGCGCTGGTCGGCGCCACCAGCGACAACCTCGCCACCAACGTGCTGCTGCGCCGCATCGGCCTCGACTCGGTCGGTGCACGCACCCAGGAGCTCGGCCTCACCCGCACCGCGCTGCTCGACCTGGTGCGCGACCATCGCGGTCCTGACGACGCCCCGCAGCTCTCCGTCGGCAGCGCCAAAGAGCTGACCTGGCTCTTCTCAGCGCTCGCGAGGGGCGAGGTTGTCGATGCGCGCACCAGCAAGCGCGTCGTCGGCTGGCTCTCGCTCAACTACGACCTCTCCATGGTCGCGAGCGCGTTCGGCCTCGACCCGCTCGCACATCGCGTTCCGGATCACGGCGTGCTGCTGATGAACAAGACCGGGTCCGAACTCGGTGTCCGAAGCGAGGTCGGTGTGCTCCGCGGCCCCCGCGCTGGCGTCGCCTACGCGGTGTCGACGCACTACGACGACACCGATCTCGTTGCGCGGCTCGGCGTGCTAGACGGCATGCGCGCGGTCGGCCGCGACCTGCTGGAGTATGTGCACTGACCTGTTTTGCACGCCGGTCCCCGCCCGGCGTGCCGCGGTTGGCTGAGTGGATGGGTTGGTTCGGCGGCGGCGGAGCCCCCGCCTGTGGAGCGTGTTTCGTTCTGGGGATGGCGCCGGTCCCCGCCCGGCGTGCCGCGGTTGGCGGAGTGGATGGTTTGGTTCGGCGACGGCGGAGCCCCCGCCTTGTGGAGCGTGTTGCGTTCTGGAGATGGTGCCGGTCCCTCCTCGGCGTACCACCTGTTGCACGCGTATGAGCACTTTGTAAAGATTTGGGGCAAGACGCGAACTTTTCATTGCGTCGCCTTTTGACCGTCGTCTAGCGTTCAGGACATTGCAACCGTGCAACGCAGGGGTCTGACACCCCCCTTCAACGACGTGAAAGGCAATACAAGATGCGATCGAAGAGGATCATCGGGGCGGTGGCCGCGGCAGCAGCGGTCGCGCTCCTCACCGCAGGATGCGTGAACCAGGCGTCGACCGGAGGATCGACCAGCGGAGCGAGCAAAGTGGACCTGCCCGTTCAAACATCGATCACCGTGCCGAAGGACGCCGTGCTCCCGGCGGGCGACGGCAATGCCAAGTGCCCGAGCGGTCTCACCATCGCCTACATCGGCGCGGAGACCGGCGCCAACGCCCAGCTCGGCATCAACATCTACAACGGCGTTCAGCTGGCGATCGACCAGCACAACAAGGCGAACCCCGGCTGTCAGGTGACCTTCAAGAAGTTCGACACCGAGGGTGACCCAGGCAAGGCTCCCGGCGTGGTGACGCAGGCGGTCAACGAGAAGGACATCATCGGCGTCGTCGGTCTCCCGTTCTCCGGTGAGTCCCAGGCCACCGGCGGCATCTTCCAGCAGGCGGACCTGGTGCACATCACCGCGTCGGCCACGAACCCGCAGCTGACCCAGAACGGCTGGACGACGTTCTTCCGTGCACTCGGCAACGACAACGTGCAGGGCCCGGCCGCCTCGACCTTCATCACGAAGGAGCTGAAGGACAAGAAGGTCTACGTCGTTCAGGATGACTCCGACTACGGCATCGGCCTGTCGAACGCCATCCAGAAGGCGCTCGGCTCCGACGTCGTCGGCACCGACAAGGTGACGACCGGTCAGAAGGACTTCTCGGCGACGGTCAGCAAGATCGTCAACGCCAAGCCCGACGCGGTCTTCTACTCCGGCTACTACGCGGAGGGTGCGCCGTTCGACCAGCAGCTCGTCAACAAGGGCTACAAGGGCGCCTTCGTCGGCCCGGACGGCGTGAAGGATGACCAGTTCATCAAGCTCGCGGGTGACGCGTCGAACAACGCGTACTTCACCTGCCCGTGCATCCCCGGCGAGCTGATCACCTCGTTCTCCGACCAATACCAGTCGGCGTTCAACGCGGCGCCGGGAACGTATTCGGTCGAGGGCTACGACTCGGCGACCATCCTGCTCGCAGGCATCGACAAGGGCAACACCGACCGCAGCAAGCTCCAGAGCTGGGTCAAGAACTACAACGCCGATGGTCTGAGCAAGCACTACCAGTGGGATTCAACCGGTGAGCTGGCCAAGTCGACGGTGTACGGCTACAAGGTCGACAACGGCAAGATCGTCTCGGTCGGTGTGATCGGCTAGACGGGGCAGCCATATCGAGCCGCGCCGTGGGGCGGACGCACTCCGCCCCACGGCGCGACCATGCTTGACCTGTAACAACCGAGCCCCGACGACGCGGTCGAGGTTCGACGTCACCGGAAGAACCACATGCTCGCGACCCTGTTCTCCCTGTCGGCGGTCCTGCCGGCATCCGTCCACACCGACAACTCCTGGATCAACTTCGACGTCACGTCGCTTCTCCAGAACTTCTGGCCCGCCACTTTCGACGGCCTCACCTTCGGCGCCATCTACGCGCTGATCGCCCTCGGGTACACGCTCGTCTACGGCGTGCTGAACCTCATCAACTTCGCGCACTCCGAGGTCTTCATCATGGGGTGCTACGGGGTGGTCTTCACCCTGACGAGCCTCGGCTTCGGGCCGAACCCTCCGAACCTCTCGATCTGGGCGATCATCTTCAATCTCATCCTCGCCATGCTCGTCGGCATGGTGTTCTCCGTCGCCACCGCGTTCATCGTCGAACGGGTCGCGTACCGACCGCTTCGCCGAAGGGGTGGGTCGAGGCTCGCGTTCCTCATCACGGCGATCGGTGCCTCGTTCGCCATCCAGTACACGATCTTCCTGATCCGTGGCGGCAATGCGGAGCCGGCGGTCACGATGTTCATCCCGACGCCGATCTTCCAGGTGTTCGGGGCCATCATCGACAGCCAGCAGCTCACGATCGTGATCGCGGCGGTCGTCATGATGATCGGCGTCGACCAGTACATCCGACGCACCAGGGTGGGCCGCGGCATCCGCGCAGTCGCCCAGGATCCCGACACCGCGACGCTGATGGGCGTCAACAAGGACCGCATCATCGTGACGACGTTCGTGATCGGCGGCATCCTCGCCGGTGCGGCTGCGCTGTTCTACGTGATGAAGGTACCGAGCGGCGTCATCTTCAACGGCGGCTTCGTGCTGGGCGTCAAGGCGTTCGCCGCCGCCGTGCTCGGCGGCATCGGCAACGTGCGCGGCGCGCTCCTGGGTGGCCTGCTGCTCGGCGTGATCGGCAACTACGGTCAGCTGCTGCTCGGCGATTCGCAGTGGACGGATGTCGTCGCGTTCATCGTGCTCGTGCTGGTGCTGCTGGTGAGACCTCAAGGCATCCTCGGACAGACGCTGGGAAGGAGTCGCGCATGAGCGAGCAGGTTCCCGTACCCACCTCGCGAGTGGATCAGAAGATCGATGCGCACGAGGCGTTCGACGGCCGCAGGCGACCCTTCGGCGGGGTGCGGCGGTGGTGGAACCGCATGGCGCGCTGGCAGCAGTGGCTGTTCCTGCTCATCGTGCTCGCTGCGGTGTACTACCTGCCGGTGGCCGATCCGTGGCTCATCACGACCGAACCCGGCACGAACTTCCCGATCGCGTGCTTCCAGATGGCGGTGTACGCGCTGGTGGCCGTCGGCCTGAACGTCGTGGTCGGATTCGCCGGTCTGCTCGACCTCGGGTACATCGCGTTCTTCGCGATCGGCTCGTACACGGCGGCGTTCTTCACGTCACCCGACTCGACGCTGATCCACATCCCCTACCTGTGGACTCTGCCGCTCGCGATCGTGATCGCGATGCTGTTCGGGGTCGCGCTCGGCCTGCCCACCCTGCGGCTGCGCGGCGACTATCTGGCGATCGTCACCCTCGGATTCGGCGAGATCATCCGCATCCTCGCCACGATCATCCCCGCCGCGCGCGGCCAGGTCGGGTTCAAGGAGGTCGGGCATCCGCCGGGGACCGGTGCGAACGGCCAGCCGATCTTCTCCGTCTCCAACGGCACTCCGTGGTACTGGCTGGCGGTGACGATCATCGTGATCATCCTGCTGCTCGTCGGAAACCTGGAGCGCAGCCGGGTGGGCCGCTCCTGGATCGCCATCCGCGAAGACGAGGACGCGGCCGAGATCATGGGCGTTCCGACGTTCAGGTTCAAGCTGTGGGCGTTCGCGATCGGCGCGGGCGTCGGCGGTCTCTCCGGTGCGCTCTTCGCAGGCCAGGTAGGGTTCGTGAACAACCAGAAGTTCGACGTGGCGACGTCCATCCTGTTCGTCGCGGCCGTGGTCCTAGGCGGATCGGGCAACAAGGTGGGAGCCATCCTCGGCGGAGCCATCGTGGCGTACATCCCGCTGCGGTTCACCGCGATCGCCGACTACAAGTACCTGATCTTCGGCGTGGCGCTCATCGTGCTGATGATCTTCCGTCCGCAGGGCCTGGTCGCGGCGAAGGCGCACCTGCTCACCTACGCGCGAGCCGCCACCGACAGGGTGAGCGAGCTGAGAGCGGCGAGGGCCGAGCAGGCCGAACGCGAAGCTGTCGCGGCCCGAACCGGCGGCGTGGGTACCAGCGGCATCCAGGGCGGCGGGGCCCAGAGCGGTGGCACAGGGACGGCGAAGGGAGGCTCGGAATGAGCGACCCACGCGACGGCGCGGGCACCGACGACCCGCGCGACGAGCGGCCGGAGCGCGTTCCCATCGAGAACGATCCGGGCGTCGGAGCCGTTCCGCATCCTGTGCCCAACCGGGGGCCGGAGGATGCCGACCTCACCGACATCGGACCGGAGCCGTCTGCGGAGGACGACGCCGACGTGCCGAGCGCGGCAGAGAACGCCGCTGTGCTCGCCGAGGCCGGAGTCGAGGAAGAGGTAGCGGAGGCCGCGGCATCCGAGCGCACCATCGCGGTCGACGTCGGCGAGAAGATCATCGAGGTGAGGGCCGTCACGGTGAAGTTCGGGGGCCTCACGGCGCTCGATGACGTCAGCTTCCACATCAATCGAGGTGAGATCCTCGGCCTGATCGGCCCCAACGGCGCGGGCAAGACGACGGCGTTCAACGCGATGACCGGCGTCTACCGGCCCACCAGCGGAGACGTGCTGCTCGAGGGGCAGTCGATCAAGGGCAAGAAGCAGCACAAGATCACGCGGGCCGGCCTGGCACGCACGTTCCAGAACGTGCGGCTCTTCGGCGAGATGACAGCGCTCGAGAACGTCGTGGTTGGCCTGGATGCCCGGCACAAGACGAGCGTGCCCGGCGCGCTGGTGCGGAGCCCCAGGCATTACCGCGAGGAACGGTCATCCGTCGAGCGCGGATTCGCGCTTCTGGAGTTCGTCGGCATCGCCGAGTCGGCGAACACCCTCTCGCGGCACCTGCCGTACGGCAGCCAGCGCCGGCTCGAGATCGCGCGTGCGCTCGCGACAGACCCGAAGGTGCTGTGTCTCGACGAGCCGGCTGCAGGGTTCAACCCGCACGAGAAGGACCAGCTGATGGACCTCATCCGCACCATCCGTGCTGACGGATACACCGTGCTGCTCATCGAGCACGACATGCGTCTCGTGATGGGGGTGTGCGACCGCATCGTCGTGCTCGAGTTCGGAAAGAAGATCGCCGATGGATCGCCCGCCGAGGTGCGGGCCGACCCGCGCGTGATCTCGGCCTACCTGGGAGAGCCTGATGACGACGTTGCTTGAGCTGAAGGATGTCGTCGTCGGGTACGGCCGCATCGAGGCGCTGCACGGCCTGTCCTTCACGGTCGAGGAGGGGGAGATCGTCACCCTGATCGGTGCGAACGGCGCGGGCAAGACCACGACGATGAAGGCGGTCTCCGGGCTGCTCAACCTGACAAAGGGGTCGATCTCGTTCGACGGCCGCGACATCACCAAGGTGAAAGCGCACACCAGGGTGGCGATGGGCATCTCGCAGGCGCCGGAGGGCCGCGGCATCTTCCCCGGGATGACCGTGTACGAGAACCTCGACATGGGCGCGTACGGGCGCAAGGACCGTGCGGGCATCAAGCAGGACCTCGAGCGCGTCTTCTCGCTCTTCCCCCGGCTCGAGGAACGCAGAACCCAAGTGGGCGGCACGATGTCGGGCGGCGAGCAGCAGATGCTCGCGATCGGCCGTGCTCTGATGGGACGGCCTCGACTGCTTCTGCTCGACGAGCCGTCGATGGGGCTCGCTCCACAGTTCATCAAGCAGATCTTCCGCATCATCACGGAGATCAACGAGCAGGGAACCACCATCCTCCTGGTCGAGCAGAACGCGAACCAGGCGCTGGCTCGTGCACATCGCGCCTATGTTCTGGAGACCGGAACGATCACCCACACGGGCACGGGTCGCGAGCTCCTCGACGACGCCGCGATCAAGGAGGCCTACCTGGGCGTGGCGTGACCCTCCCGCGTGCTCCTCAACCAGCGGTTGAACCGAGGTACGCGTCCTCCGCTGCGTAGTCGAACCAGGCATCCGCGCCGTAGCGTCGCACCAGGTGAGGAAAGAGGTCGCGCCAGCCGAGCTGCCTGTGCTTCGCGCCGTCGACGACATCCACGATCCACTCGATGTCGTCGCGCACCGAACGACAGTAAGGAGCGGGCAGTTCGAAGCCGAGCTCGTCACGGGCGCGCGCCATGCTGAGAACGACGGGCGTCGGCGTCGACCACGGAGTGCCGCCAACGCCGCCTTCTGGTGCCCCGGGCAGGGTGATCAGCTCCATGTCCGCTCTCATCGCGTCGAGCACAGCGTGCGCGATGTCGGTCACCGTCACGTCGTCGTCCGCCACGTTGAGCACGCGCTTGCCTGGCCGTTCGCCGCAGAGTCTGGTGAGCTCGGCGATGGCGGCGGTGGATGTCGGATTGAACCGACTCTGCCCGTCATAGGCCAGCAGCACGTGCTTCCTCCGGTCTCGAACGCGACCGATGAAGAACCACTCGCGCAGCGCCTCGCTGAACGGCCCGTGCACCGCTCCGGGACGAAGGATGCTCACCGGCAGGTCTTCGACATCCAGCAGCGCACGCTCCAGCTGGGCTTTGAGCACGCCGTACGTCGGCGGCCCATCGGTCACGGTCGGCTGCTCCTCATCGAGTGGGACCGGAAAGCGCGGGAACTGCGCCTCATCGGCGGCGCCGTCGATGTTGCGACCCTGGGCATCCCGGTAGACCGCGCCGGTCGAGATGACCACGATCGAGCCGACCGACCCGGAGAGCTGGGCGAGCTGCTCGGCGTGCTTCGGCTCGTAGGCAACCGTGTCGAGCACGAGATCGTGGCCGTCGGCAAGCTGGATGAGCGACTCGGTGTCTTCCCGATCGACGCGCACGCTGGTGACGTCGAGCTCCGCGAGCGAGGTGTCGCCCTCGTGCACCCCGCGATGCCCGATCAGCACCGACCAGCCGGCCTCCGCGAGATGTCGCGCGGCCGCTGCACCGATCTGACCCGTTCCGCCGATGATGAAGGCCGTCTTGGCGTTCTCCATGTCACGACACTAGATCGCCGGGTGCCCGCCCGTCTTCCCGTTCGTCTCTCAGGAGAACCCGTCGCGCCTCAACGACTCACTTCTGCGGGGCGACCGGCGTGGTGACCGTGAGCAGGTGCACCGAGGAGTTCTGGCACGCCGTCTGGTTGGTCGTCTTCACGAAGGCCGACTCCGTCGAGTGCGGCGGGTAGATCCTCAGACCGTCGGCTGCGAGCGGCTGGCACTCCGATGCGTCGTAGTTGCCCGCGAAGGCGATCTGCAGGTTCGCGACGACCGTGGCGTTCGGCTGAAGTGTGTTCTGCACGATCGGCTTCGAGGTGTCCCAGTCCGCCGCTGCACCGAGTTGGGTGCCGTTGCCCTTGCCGACGAACGAGACGCCCGGGAATCCGTGCAGCTCGCACGACGACGATGAGGTGTTCGTGAACTGGATCGGAACGTACTCGCTGCCCGCCGTTCCGTTGAATTGGCCAAGGGTCACCGAAAGGTCGTCGACGGTGCACCTGTGCGAGTCATCCGTCGTCGTCGGAGTGGGCGTCGGGCTCTGAGTCGGGCTGGTGCTCGGCTCGGTCGGCGTGACGATGGGGCTGGCGGTGGGCTGGATCTTCGTCCCTTCGGCGAACACCAGCGATGCCACGACGAGGATCAGCACCACGACGGCGATCGAGAGCACGATGATGGCGATCGTGCGCCCGCGGACGCCCCGCCTGTTGTTCGGACCCTCCGGCCCACCGCCCCCGGTGCCGCTACCCGAACTGCCGTCATCCCCGAACGGATCGGGGAACCCCTGCTGATCGCTCATGCCCCCATCGTGCAGCAGAAGTGGCGTCGCACGACGGGGGCTCGCCCGAGCGACGCGCCATCGCGTTCACGCGACCCCGGTCATCCGTCGAGCCGTGGCAGCTCCCAGTGCAGCAGGATCGCGAGCACGCGCAGCACGAGGCAGACCGCGAAACCGGCCGCCATCGCCGGCAGGGGCTTCCACTTGAACCGCAGCGCGACGCCGACGACGAGCGAGCCCGCGGCCGCGGCCGTCGCGTAGACATCGGTGTTCAGGATGAGCGGCAATCTGTTCAGCAGAACGTCGCGCAGCACCCCGCCGCCCGCCGCGGTCACGGTGCCGAGCAGGGTGACCACCCAGAGGTTGCATCCCCGAACCGCCGCCTTCTCGGCTCCGGTCACCGCGAAGAGGGCGAGGGCGCCTGCGTCGACCATGAGGATGGCCTCGTGCGGCAACGTGATGTGAGCAACGTCGAGCGCATAGGCGAGGGCGCTGGCGAGCAGGGCCGCCACGATGCGCGCAGGCGATCCGAACGCGGCGGGCGGCAGGTCTCCGAGCAGAACGTCGCGCAGGATGCCTCCCGCAAGCGCTGTGGCGAACCCGATGATGGCGATGCCGAAGATGTCGAGCCCCGAGGCCGTGGCGGTGAGGCCTCCCTCCAGACCGAAGAGAGCCGTCGCCGCGACGTCGACGACGAGAAAGCTCGTCGCGCCGATCGAGCGACGATCGGGGTCGAGTCGTCGTGCCAGCGGGCGTTGGGCAGCAGAGTCCGTCATGCCCTTGGTCTATCGCGTCGGTAGCCGGCTGGCAGCGAGGCACGCGATGACGGCAGGGCTACAGGTCAGGCGTTCTCCGCCGCCGTGAACTCGCGGTCGAGCAGGCCGAAGATGGCCACGTCGCGCCAGTCGCCGTCGAGGTGGTCCCGCTCGCGCAGCAGGGCCTCCCGGGTCATCCCGAGAATCTCGCACAGCCTGGCGGAGGCCTCGTTGGCGGCATCCAGTTCCGCGTACACCCGGTGTGCTCCGAGCTCGCCGAACGCCACGCCCAGGAGGGCCTTCGTCGCCTCGGTCGCGTAGCCGCGACCGTGGACGGCGGGGTGGAAGACCCATCCGATCTCGACCTGGGCGTCCTTGGCGCTCTTCACGAACAGGCTCACGTCACCGATCGTCCTGTGGTCGTCGGAGTCGTCGGTCGCGCACAGCTCGACGGCGAAGATGAGGCCGTCGCCGTCGTTGGCGAGCCGGTCAAGCGCGATGCGCTTCTCGAGGTTCTTCGCAGGCTCGTCGTGGTCGTGCACCTCCCAGCGGAGGTAGCGCACGACGTCGGTGCGCGTCTGGTAGTTCTCGCTGCGGTGCTCGAGATCGCTCTTCGTGAGGGGCCGCAGCCGGAGCCGCTCGGTCCTCAGCTCGCGCGTCTCGAACGGCAGTGCCAGCAACCCGGCATCGCCGTGCGTGGTGCCCGTCTCCGTGCTCATGCGCCCTGTCTCCTCATCGTGCAGGTCGTCGTGCTCCGTCGTCACCGGCTCAGGATGCTCGGCCTTCGTCAGCAACGATACGCAGGCTTGGCGTCGCGTCCGAATCGAGCCCGAACACCGCGGCGACCCCGGCCACGAAGGCGTCGGCATCACCGTCGCGGGAGAGCTCTCGCGCCTGCAACGACGGCGTGTGCAGGAGCACACCAGCGAGGTGCCGAAGCGCTGCCTCGGTCTGCTGCGAGGCATCCCCGCGCTCGCGCGCACGGGCAACCTCGGCCTCGACAAGGCCCAGCACGTGACTGCGCAGGGCCACCAGGGCGGGTTCGGCCGCGCGCTCGTCGCCCTTCGCCGCGAACTCCGCCGCGGCGTTGCTCACGATCGAGCGCGCGCGGTCTGTGGCCTGGAAGTCTTCGAGCGGCGCGTGCAACCCGATGGTCTCGAGGTCGAGCAGTTCGGTGCCGGTGACCCAGGTGACGTCGCGGTCGACGTTGCGTGGGAGCCCCAGGTCGACGATGAGGCGGTGGACCACAGCGTCGTCGCGCCTGCTGGCCTGCTCGACCAGCTCGCGATCGAGCAGAACCGTCGGGGCGACACTGCAGGTGACGACGAGCTGGGACGTCGCGACGGCTTCGGTGAGCCCGTCGCGCTCGACCGCCTCGATGCCGTGCTTGGTGGCGAACGCCTGAGCCCTGCCGGTGCGCGACCACACCCGAACGTCTTCTGCGCCACGGTCCCGCAGGGCCTTCAGGCTCGCGGCCGCGTAGTTGCCGGTGCCGACGAGCAGGATGCGCGCGCTCGACCAGTCGGCGATGCGGCTCTCCGCCAGCTCGAGAGCGAGCCGAACGATCGACCGCCCGGCCGAGCCGACCTTCGTGCCGTTCTTGACCTCGCGCGAGACGCGGGATGCGTTCTGGAACAGCCTCTCGAGATCACGGGATGCACTGCCGTGCGAACGCGCCGTCTCGAGTGCCCGCCGCACCTGCCCTGCGATCTCGCCCTCGCCGACGACGAGGGACTCGAGTCCGCTCGCCACGGAGAAGAGGTGATCGGCGACGGCACCCTCGTGCACGACCGCGGTCGACGCCTGGAGATCGTCGTGGGAAACGCCGGTGATCGCGCTGACGGTGTCGAGCACGAGTTCGGAAGCATGCGCACGGGCGTCATCCGTCACATCGAGGTAGGTCTCGAAACGGTTGCACGTGGCCAAGACGACGGCGCCCGCGAAGGCATCCGTGCGCTCTCGCAGTGCCGCGTCGACGTCGCCCGCGTGCCGTTCGAGCCGCTCGAGAAGCTCGAAATCGGCCGTGCGGTGGCTTGCGGTGAAGCAGAGAAGCACGGGTTCGATGGTACGCCGACGAATCTGTGAGCGCGGACCATGCCAGGGGACCATGGCGGCCCCGATCGAGCAGCAGGAGACATCCCCTGAATGGAGGTCTGTCACCCGGTGCCAATGCGAGTACGATTCTGAGAAAGTCTCATTTTGAAGTGTCTCGGCGAGCGGAGTTCCGAGTTCACCAAGACGCTGCGCCGGTCGTCGCGACGTCCGACGCCCAGGTACCGCCGGTCGGTACGAACGCAGCTCGCAATCGGGACGCCAGGACGCAGCGCCCCCTGCCTCAGTCGCGCAGGCCGGGCGCCGCCCGGGTCGGCGATGCTGCCTCGTATCGGCCGGTGTACAGAGCCGGCGCGCGGAGCCACTGCCCGAGCCGGTGCCAGAGCCGATGTCCGGACAGGCGCTCGCCGCGCCCCGTTCAGGTGCAGGTGTGAGAATCGAGAGCGTGACTTTCAGCCCCTCGCAGCCGCACGCCGCACCCGAGACGGAGCAGACGACACGCGAAGGTGCACTCGGCGCCGAGCATCCACTCGTCGACGGCCGCACCTCTCGCTCCCCTTTGATCACCGCGTACTCCGGGCGGCGGCCCGACGTGCTTCCCGTCTGGTTCATGCGTCAGGCAGGGCGCTCGCTGCCCGAATACCGCGAGCTGCGCATCGGCACCGCGATGCTGGACGCCTGCCTCGAACCGGCGATGTCGAGCGAGATCTCGCTGCAGCCGGTGCGCAGGCACGGAGTGGACGCCGGCATCTTCTTCAGCGACATCGTGGTGCCGCTCAAGCTCGCCGGCGTCGGTGTCGACATCGTGCCGGGCAAGGGACCCGTGCTCGGCGCCCCCGTTCGCACCGCTGCGGATGTCGCCGCGCTGCCGACCCTCGAGCCCGAGGCGCTCGCGCCGATCGCCGAAGGAGTCCGGCAGACGGTCGCGGGTCTTGGCGAGCTGGGCGACATTCCGCTCATCGGCTTCGCGGGTGCACCGTTCACGCTTGCGGCCTACCTGGTCGAGGGCGGTCCGTCGAAGGATCACATCCGCGCTCGCACCCTGATGCACGCCGATCCGGATGCCTGGCACGCCCTCATGACGTGGGCTGCCGACATCACGGGCACGTTCCTCCGCGCCCAGGTGCTCGCCGGCGCCAGCGCGGCGCAACTGTTCGACTCCTGGGCGGGTGCGCTGTCGCTCGACGACTACACACGACACGTCGCCCCCGCGTCGGCGCGGGCGCTCTCCTACGTGCGCGATCTCGCCTTCCCCGACCCGGAGCGGGCATCCGACCCCGTCTCGTCGACCCCGGTCGAGCGCAACGTGCCCATCGTGCACTTCGGCGTCGGCACCAGCGAGCTGTTGAGGGCCATGCACGACATCGGCACCGACGTGGTCGGCGTCGACTACCGGGTGCCGCTCGACGAGGCCAGCAGGCGTCTCGGCAACATCGTGCCGCTGCAGGGCAACATCGACCCCGCGCTGCTGGATGCCCCGTGGCCGATCATCGAGGCCCACGTGCGCGACGTGGTGGAGCGTGGCCGCAGCGCGCCATCGCACGTGCTCAACCTCGGTCACGGTGTGCCGCCGGAGACCGACCCGACCGTGCTCACCCGCATCGTCGAGCTCGTTCACGGACTGGCGGCATGAGCGATTCGGCAGAGGACTTCGCCCGTTCCGTTCTCGAGAACCCGACGCGCGTCGTCGTGATCGGCGGTGGCGCGGCCGGGCTGGTGGCGGCTCGCGAGATCGCACGCCCCGGGTTCGAGGTCACCGTGGTCGAGGGCCGCTCCGAGCTCGGTGGAAGTGTCGCGCGGCACGAGCTGGCTGGCATCCGACTGGATGCCGGAGCGGAGAGCTTCGCCACCCGCGGGGGTCATGTCGCTGAGCTGCTCGGCGAACTGGGCCTCGGCGACGAGGTCGTCGAGCCCCTCGCGGCCGGAGCCTGGCTGCAGCTGCCCGGCGGCGCCGTGCCTACTCCGAAGGCCGGCATCCTCGGCATACCGAGCTCGCCGCTCGCGGAGGACGTGATCGCGGCGATCGGCTGGCGGGCCGCCTTCCGCGCTTACTACGACCGACTCTTCCCGCCGATGAAGATCGGCAAGGAGCGCAATCTCGGCCGGTTGGTGCAACGCCGCATGGGGCGTGCAGTGGTCGACAACCTCGTCGCCCCCGTGACGACAGGGGTGTACTCGGCGTCGCCGTACGACATCGACGTCGCGGTCGCTGCACCAGGGCTCAATGAGGCGATGACCAGGGCCGGTTCGCTCTCCGGGGCGGTCTCGACCCTTCGGGGTGCGTCGAAGGCCGGCTCCGCGGTCGGAGGCATTCGCGGCGGCATGGCCCGACTGATCGACGCGCTCGCCGAGGATGCCGTCGCACGCGGCGCCGTGATGCGCACGGGCGTGACCGTAGTGGCGGTGCGTCCCGCGGACGCACCCGACGAGGAGGTCGCTGAGGACGGCGAGCCAGGCCTCGAGGATCAGATCGCCGCCTCGATCGACTCGGTGTTCGGCGAAGCTGTAACCGGTGACGCAGGTGACAAGCCGCCCCTGGCGGGGCGCTGGAAGGTGCGACTCTCCGACGGCGGAATGCTCGATGCGGATGTCGTGGTGGTGGCGGTGCCGGCCGATACGGCTCTGAGGCTGATGGCACAGGCATCCGACTCGCTCGCACCCTTCGCGGAACTCGAATGGCCTGCGCCGTCGACGGTCGACATCGTCACGCTGGTCGTCGATGACGATCGGCTGGATGCGGCGCCGAGGGGAACGGGCCTGCTCGTCGCCGAGACGGTTCCTGCCACGAAGGTCGCGGCCAAGGCGATGACGCACGTGACCGCCAAGTGGCCATGGGTCGCCGAGCAGCTCCCGAAGGGGCGGCACGTGCTGCGGCTGTCCTACAGCAGGGCCGGTTCACCGAGTCCGCTGAGGGGCTTGCGCCCCGAGGAAATCCGTGCAAGAGCGCTCGCCGATGCGTCGGCCCTCTTGAATATTCCGATTGCGGAATCTAGTGTCGTCGCATCGGACGTGGTGCGGTGGACCAACGCTCTTCCCGTTGCGGCGGAAGGGGAGCGGGAACGTATCGACTCGGTGCTCGAGGCCGTCGGGAAGGTGGACGGACTCGAGGTGACGGGGTCGTGGATCACCGGCACAGGGCTTGCTTCGGTGGTGCCGGATGCCCGCAAGGCAGCCGAACGCGTTCGAGCACTACGCTGGAACATGCTGACCGAAGACTGAACGCAGCGAGGGGCGGGGGACACCAATGAGAGGCAAGGTTCTCTTCGTCGTCGGACTGGGGGTCGGGTACGTTCTCGGCACTCGCGCCGGACGACGCAGGTACGAGCAGATCAAGTCGGTGGCGCGAAGCTTCTGGGACTCGCCCACCGTGCAGAAGCAGAGGCAGACGGTTCAGGACTACGCCTCCGATCGCATGAGCGACCTCGGGGCAGTGGTGACGGAAGGCGTCAAGCGCGCCGTCTCCAGGTCGGGCGGTAACGCGCCGTCAAGCGAGTCATCGGCTTCGTCATCCACGTCGGACGGTTCGTCGAGCGGCTCAGCCGAGTCTGGCGGGCAGGCCTCCTGATGTCCGGGGGCACGCAGCCGCGCGACAGACGCTCGCTCATCCAGCTGCTGCGGGAGTTGCCCGGCCTGGTGGTCGCGCTGCTCAAGGCGGAGCTGGCGCAGCTCAAGGCCGAGCTCATCCGCAAAGCGATGAATGTCGGTGTCGGCGTCGGGCTGTTCCTGGTTGCGGCGGTTCTGCTGTTCTTCATGGTCGGAACGCTCGTCGCCGCGGCCGTTCTCGGGATCGCCGTCGCTCTGCCCGCCTGGGCGGCTGCGCTGATCGTGGCCGCCGGCCTGCTGATCCTCGCGGCGATCGTCGCCCTGATCGGCGTGATGGTCTTCAGGCGGGGCATGCCTCCGGCGCCCACGGAGACCATCGAGAGCATCAAACAAGACGTGAACGCGGTGAAGGGGCTGGGCGACTATGACCACTGAGCCGGTTGGTGTCCCGGACCCGAATCCGAGCCTGAATTCGAATCCCGATCCGGAAGCAGACGTGCGTGCGGCCCGGGCAGAACTCGTCGCGGCGCTCGATGCGATCCAGGACAAGTTCAACGTGTCCAAGCGCATCCGCATCGCCACCGAGGAGAACCCCATCGGGCTGGCGGCCGTCGGCGTCGGTGTCGCTGCTGCGATCGCGGGAGCCGTCTGGCTGATCGTGCGGGCCGCCCGGTCGAAGTGAGCTTGCTCGCGATGAACTAGCGCGTCATCCGGCGACCTGGGGTATCCCGCCTCCGACGCCCTTCGCGCTGCCGATGGTGTCGCTCGCGGGATAGAACACGACGCAGGCCGCCGTGTGAGTGCCGGCGTTCCACTCGGCTTGGCTCGGCGTGAAGATCGTGACGTCGAAGTGGCTGCCCTCGGTGTCGACCCCGACATAGGACGTGAAGTCGTTCGAGCAGGTGTCGAATGCCTGCTCGGTGACGGCCTCATCGCCCGGATAGGCACCGTCCCCCAGTTGCGGGAAGGCGAAGACCTCCGACGAGTGGGGTTGGGTGCACGGAACGACGGCGATCGTTGCGGGTTCGGTCTGTGCAGAGCCGGCCGGAGCAGTGAGGCAGTCGCCGACGGCGAGAGACGAGAACGCGACGGTGCTGCCTGCGGACGCAGGCGCTCCCGTCGCGGTGGGGGATGGTGTCGGGGTGGGTGTCGCGGTCGCGGTGACCGCGGGAGTCGTGCTCGGGCTTGCCGCCGGCGCCGAGGCGCTGCAGCCCGCAAGGAGCAGCACGACAACGGCCGCCGGCAGGACGGCCGCACGGGCAGAGCGGAACGCGTGGGTCACGAACCGAGAGGTTAGACCCTGTCAGCGAACCCTTGGCTGGAGACGCAGCTTTACGCGACGCGACGTGAGCGCTGCTTCCACGAAAGGATGAGCGCCTCGAGCTGTCCGTTCGGCAAGTCCCGCGGGTGGTGGGCGAGTTCGTCCGCAAACTGCTGCTGCTCGGCGTAGGAGAGGTTCTGCGCCCACGGGAACGCAGAGATCACCTTCGCGCGGGCATCCATGATGGGCCGCGCCTTCGCACGGCTCGGGCGCTTGCGGCGGGGGGTCGTGTTCGTGGAGGTCTGCTCCGCGACACGGCTGGAGTTCTTCAACGATTCAGACATTTGTATCTATCAACACCACGAGGTCGGCTTTTATTCGGTTCATCCCAGAGTTTTCGTCCGATTTGTCCAGCCTGCGTTCAAATTGACTGTCGGGCAAGGGGTAGACGGATGTACGGCGGGTGTACATCCTTCGCACCGGCAGGTCTCGCGGTGGCGATGGCATGCTTTGTCCTCCTTTTGCCCGACAGGGCGCAACGGGGGAGACTGGATGCCATGACACACCCGGCGGCCGCCGACGCGGCATCCGAATCCCCCGCCCCCCACGCAGCAGCAGACGACTCGACACCCCAGCCCGACGGCTTCACGCTGTGGGCCGTGTGGCGTCGTGACCCCCGGAGTCCCGTCCGGTCGGGCGTGGATGCTGCCGCGCCCGATGCAGACGCGAGCGCTCGCGCTGTCGCCGAACTGGCCGCGGCAGTCGAGGAGGTCGAGGCATCCGGCGTCACCGTGCGCGGGTTCTACGACGTCTCGGGGCTCAAGGCCGACGCCGACCTCATGGTCTGGGTGCACGGCCCCGTCGCCGAGGATCTGCAGGCAGGCTTGCGCCGACTGAGGCGCACCGCACTGCTGCGCGACCTGCTCCCCACCTGGAATGCGATGGGCGTCCACAGGGCGGCCGAGTTCAACAAGGCGCACGTCCCCGCCTTCCTGCGCGGCATCGAGCCGCGAGGGTGGCTCACCGTGTACCCCTTCGTGCGCAGCTACGAGTGGTATCTTCTCCCCGACGCCGAGCGAAGCCGCATGCTCGCCGACCACGGTCGGAAGGGTGCAGCGTTCCGCTCGGTGCTGGCCAACACGGTCGCCGCCTTCGCACTCGGCGACTACGAGTGGCTTCTGCCGATGGAGTCAGATCAGCTCGTCGATCTCGTCGACATGATGCGAGACCTTCGCGCCACGGATGCCCGCAGGCACGTGCGCGAGGAGGTCCCCTTCTTCACGGGTCGGCGTATTCCTGTGACAGACATTCCTGAGGTCTTGCAATGACGAATTACGACGCGATCCTGCTCTCCAGCTTCGGCGGTCCAGAGGGTCAGGACGACGTCATCCCGTTCCTGCGCAACGTGACGCGGGGGCGGGGAATCCCCGACGAACGGCTCGAAGAGGTCGCGCACCATTACCGTGCGCACGGTGGAGTGAGCCCCATCAACGAGCAGAACCGGCAGCTCAAGGCAGCTCTCGAGGCCGAACTCGCCCTGCGCGACATCCACCTCCCGATCTACTGGGGCAACCGCAACTGGGACCCGTACTTCGCGGATGCCGTGCGCGATGCCCACGAGGCAGGCAACGACCGGCTGCTCGCCCTGGTGACCAGCGCCTACACGTCGTACTCGGGCGTCGGGCAGTACCGCGAGGACTTCGAGAAGGCGCTCGCCGACACGGGCCTCACGGAGGTCATGACCATCGACCGCGTCCGCGAGTACTTCGACCACCCCGGCTTCGTCACTCCGCTCATCGAGGGCGTCGAGGCGGCGATCTCCGAGCTCACGTCTGAATCGAGCGTGGGCGCAGGCGATGCGGTCGAGCGCGACGACATCCACCTGTTGTTCGTGACGCACTCCATTCCCTCTGCGGCGGCCGAGGCGTCCGGCCCTCAGTTCGGGACCGGTGGCGCCTACGTCGCCCAGCACTGCGCCGTTGCGCATGTCATCTCGGAGCGGGCGGCGGCGGGCATCCCGTGGTCGCTCGTCTACCAGTCGCGCTCCGGCGACCCTCGCATGCCGTGGCTGGAGCCGGACATCAACGACGCGATCATCGACCTCGCAGCCGGTGCGCCAGAGGTCGGTGGAGGCGGGTCTGAGCCCGCGCGTACCCGCGCGGTGATCATCGTGCCGTTCGGTTTCGTCAGCGATCACATGGAAGTGGTATGGGATCTCGACAACGAGGCCCTCACGACCGCGGCCGAGAATGACCTGAGGGCTGTTCGCGTGCCGACCGCCGGCACGCACCCTGCTTTCGTCTCCGGACTCGTCGACCTGATCGAGGAGCGACTGAACGACGTCGCGCCCGATGATCGGCCGCACCTGACCGACCTCGGCCCGTGGCCGGACCACGAGGCGGTCGGCGTCGCACTCCACACTGCTGAGCCGGTCGCTGCCGGCGCGAAAGGGGTCGAGACCCGATGACCGTTCTGCGGGTCGGCACACGCGGCAGCGCACTCGCGCTGGCCCAGACACGTCAGGTCGCCGACTCGCTGGCGAAGGCGTCGGGGCTCGAGATCGAGCTCGTCACCATCACGACCCACGGCGACACCGCCACGGAGCCGGTGTCGCGGCTGGGTGGTACTGGCGCGTTCACGGGTGCCCTGCGCGACGCCCTGCTGAACGGCGAGATCGACCTTGCCGTGCACTCGCTCAAAGACCTGCCGACCGCGCCGCATCCCGACATCGCGCTCGCGGCGGTGCCGAGGAGAGCGGATGCCCGCGACGCACTCTGCGCACGTGACGGCCTCACGCTCGACACGCTTCCCGCCGGAGCACGGGTCGGCACCGGGTCGCCGCGGCGCATCGCGCAACTGCTGTCGACACGGCCGGATGTCGAGGTCGTCGACATCCGCGGCAACATCGACACGCGCCTCGGCCGCGTGTTCGCCACGGACGACCAGCCGATCGACGACGACCGCCGACTCGATGCCATCCTGCTCGCCGCCGCCGGTCTCGGTCGACTCGGTCGCGCGGATGCCGCGACGCAGCACCTCGAGCTGACGGACTGGCCGACCGCCCCCGGCCAGGGAGCCCTCGCGCTCGAGACGCGCAGGGAGAAGGACAACTCGGCCGACGGCCGGGCCATCGCCAAGGCGCTCACCTCGATCAACCACGTGACGACGCGCGCAAGCGTGGTCGCCGAACGCGGCGTGCTCGCAGGGCTCGAAGCCGGATGTGCAGCGCCACTCGGTGCAACCGCCCTGGTCGAAGACGGCCTGCTGTTCGTGACCGCGACGATCTACAGCCTCGACGGCACGCAGAAGCTGACCTCGTCGCACGCCGCGAGCCTCGAAGGCAACGGGCAGACGGCGCTGCTGGAGGCCGCGGAGGATGCCTCGCAGCGCGTCGTCGAGGAGCTCCTCGACGCCGGTGCCGCAGAGTTGGCGCCGCTCGGGGGTGCATCCCGATGACGACAGGTCCGATTCCGACCCAAGGTCCGAAACCCCTCGCCGGATGGCGCGTGCTGGTGCCGCGCGGCGGCCCATGGGGTGACTCGGTCGCCGCGGACATCCGCGGGCACGGCGGCATCCCCGTCGTCGCGCCGATGATCAACTTCGCGCCGACGGCAGACGAGCCCGCACTCGAAGAAGCACTGACGGCTCTCGCCGCAGGTGACTTCGACTGGGTGACCGTCACGAGCGCCACCACCGTCGACGTGCTGTCGGCGCATCAGGCGCGCATCCCGTTGCACACGCGCATCGCCGCCGTCGGCGAGACCACCGCCGCCGCGCTGCTCGCGGCCGGCTATCGCGCCGATCTGGTGCCCGCCGACGACAACTCCGCGCATGGCCTGCTCGAGGAGTGGCGAGAGGCCACCCGCGGCGTCGTTCCGCTCAAAGTGCTCACGCTGCGCAGCGAGATCGCGAAGCCGACGCTCACCGAGGGGCTCTCGCGCCTGGGGCACGATGTGCTGTCCGTCGTCGCGTACCGCACGGTGGGCATCCCGGTGGCAGCGCAGGTCATCGGAGACGTCGCATCCGGTCGCATCAACGCGATCCTGGTCACGTCGGGCAGCGTCGCCGAGCAGGTGCAGGAGCAACTCGGCCCCGTGCCGTCGTCGACTCTGGTCGCGGCGATCGGGCCTCGTACCGCACGGGACGCGCGAGCGGCCGGCTTGCGCGTCGACGTGATCGCGCCGGACCGTACCGCAGAGTCGCTCGTCGACACGGTCGCGGACTCCGCGGCGCGCCGAGCCGCATCATGACGCACTTCATCGGCTCGACCACTGTCGGATCGACCCCTGTCGGCTCGATCCCTGTCGACTCCACCCTCGTCGTGCTCCTCGACGAGGCGGGCGCGCCGATCGGCGCTGCGGCGAAGGCCTCCGTTCACGGCGCAGAGACGCCGCTGCACCTCGGGTTCTCGTGCCACGTCGTCCTGGATGACGGGCGAGTGCTCGTCACGCGGCGTGCGTTGTCGAAGCTCACATTCCCCGGCGTGTGGACGAACGCGTTCTGCGGGCATCCCGCGCCTGGCGAAGAGGTGGCGGATGCCGTGGGCAGGCACGCCCGCGACGAACTGGGTCTCGAGCTGACCGACCTCGAGCTCGCGCTTCCCGACTTCCGATACCGGGCATCAGACGTGAGCGGTGTCATCGAGTACGAGATCTGCCCGGTGTTCGTCGCGCGGGCGGTCGGGGAACCGACGCCGAACCCGCACGAAGTCGCTGAGGTCGCCGTGGTCGCTCCGGCCGAGCTCGGCGCGTCGCTGCGGAGCACCCCGTGGGCGTTCAGTCCGTGGCTGGTCGAGCAGGCGAAGAGTCTGCCGCTGTACGCCTAGTCCCGGCGGCTATCCGCGCGTCCCACGTCACGTCTCGCTGAGGGCGTTCAGAAAGCGGATGACCGTCTCGCGCTCGTCCGGGCGAAGCTCTCGTGCGAGGTCGAATCGCCGGCCGTGCCGGCGACCGATCACTTCGCGCACGCGATGGTGCGAGTCGGGCGAGAGCACGATCACGACGCCGCGGCGGTCGGTGGGATGCCGTTGACGCTGGATGTGCCCGGCGGCCTCGAGGCGGTCGAGGAGTTTCGTCACCGAGGCGGTTGAGATGCCGAGGTGGGCGGCGAGGCCACCCGGCGTCGCCGGCTCGCCTCTGCCTTTCATGACAGCGAGATAGCGCATCGCCCGCATGTCGGTCGGGCCGAGGTGCATGGTCCGCCTCGACTCGTCGAGCGACGCCTCCTCGGACTCTCGCCAGCGGCGCAGCGCTGCCAGCACGCGAACGATCTGGTCGATCTCCCGGTCGTCGAGGCCCGACGTGTCGACGACGTCGCGCTCGGGGTCGAGCACTCGGGGGTCGATGAACGCGTCCGGGCGGCCGCTCGTGTCCACGGCGCCGCCTCCCGACCGGCCGTCGGGGTCGTTGGCATGCGGATCATTCATGGGCAAGGCCTTGCTGCATATTGCTAGCCGTACTACTTTCTAGACAGGCTAGCTACTTTACGGTGAGGATGAACTGACGAAATGAGCGTACTGACTCCACTCGATGACGCGTCCCTCCTGACTGTTGCTCGGGTCGAACAGCGTCTCGAGGCGTTCTTCGACGACCAGGAAGCACGTGCCGCGACCCTGGGCGAGCGGTATGCCGACCTCTGGCGCGGGCTGCGATCGAGCGCCCGAGGAGGCAAGAAGCTGCGACCCCGTCTCGTGGTCGAGGCGTTCGACGCGCTAAGGGACGAGCGCACACAGGTCGCCGATGCCGCCGTGGTCGACGTCGCGGCGGCGTTCGAATTACTGCACACGGCGTTCCTGTTGCACGACGACGTGATGGACGGCGACGTCATGCGGCGGGGTCGGCCCAACCTGATCGGCGCGCTGGTCGCCGGCGCCGAGGCGCGTGGAGTGGACCTCGCACGCGCACGCAGATGGGGCGAGGCATCCGCCATTCTGGGCGGGGATCTTCTCATCCACGGCGCGCACGCGGTCGTGAGCTCGGCGGATCTGCCGAACGCGCTGCGAGTGAGGATCGACGATCTGCTCGACGACGCGATCTTCCGCACGGCGGAAGGGCAACACAGCGACGTGGCGTTCGCGTGCGGCGTCGGGCTGCCTGATCTCATCGACCTGTTGAGGATGGCGGAGGGGAAGACCGCGTTCTACACGTTCGTCGATCCCCTTCGCGCCGGCGCCCTGCTCGCGGGAGCCGACGACGAGCTCGTCGAGCTGCTCGGCGAGTACGGCAAGGCGATCGGCGTGGCATTCCAGCTCCGCGATGACGTGCTCGGATCGTTCGGAGACGAGCGGGTGCTGGGCAAGAGCGCGACCAGCGATCGGCGCAATGGGGCCGCGACGGTTCTGTCGGCATCGATCGGAGTTCCAAGGGATGCTCGCGAGTCGGCCGAAGCGCTGATCGCCGGCAATCGGGATGTCGCCCTGCGGCTGGCGGCATCCGAGATCGTGCCTCAGCGGCTGAGGGCAGTGTTGGAGGAGCACGCCGTCCGCGCGACGGAGCGGGAATCATGAGCGTGCTCTCCGACCGGATCGCACGTCGAGATTCGATGGCGGCGACGGACCTCGCGCTGTACACCCGAACGGCCGAGGAGAGTGCGGCGCGCGTCATCCGCCGCTATTCGACGTCTTTCGGTGCCGCCGTGCGTCTCTTGGCACCCGAGTACCGCACGGGGGTGACGTCGATCTATGCGCTCGTGCGTGTCGCCGACGAGCTGGTGGACGGCGTCGCACAGCAGGCAGGGCTCAGGCCGCAAGAGCAACGGGCCGCGCTCGATCTGCTGGAAGCGGAGATGGAGCGAGCCATGACGAGCGGGTTCAGCTCGAACCTGGTGGTGCACGCGTTCGCGCACACGGCGAGACGAGCGGGCATCCGCCGCGATCTGACCGTGCCGTTCTTCGCGTCGATGCGCTCCGACCTGGAGTGCACGCGCTTTGCGAACGAGGAATTCGACCGGTACGTGTACGGCTCTGCCGAGGTGGTCGGACTGATGTGCCTTCGGGTGTTCCTCGCCGAGGCCCCGTCAGGGACGAGCTGTGATCCCGTCACCAGGGCGCGACTCACCGAGGGCGCTCGCCGCCTCGGAGCCGCGTTCCAGAAGATCAACTTTCTGCGCGACCTCGGCAGCGACGTGCGCGACAGGGGCAGGCACTACCTACCTGGAATCTCCGAGAGCGGCATCACCGAGCAGGTGAAGGACGGGTTCGTCGCGGAGATCGCGGACGACCTGTCGGCGGCGCGATCCGTCCTGCCAGACCTGCCAGAGGGATGCCGCACCGCCGTCACCGCGGCGCACGACCTCTTCGCCGCGCTCCTGCGCCGCGTGGCCCGCACGCCTGCGGACGAGCTGATGACCACAAGGGTTCGGGTGCCAGACGCGCAGAAGGTCGCCATCCTGCTTCGCGTGGTCGGCACCCGCCGCACGGGAGAGCGATGACCGATCGACGACGCACGGTCGTGATCGGAGGCGGCATCGCCGGGATCGCGGCGGCGGCCCTGCTGGCGCGTGAAGGCGATTCGGTGACCCTGCTCGAGGCATCCGAGTCGCTCGGCGGTCGCGTCGGCACCTGGTCGAGCGGCGGATTCAGATTCGACACCGGGCCGTCCTGGTATCTGATGCCGGAGGTGTTCGAGCACTTCTATCGCATGCTCGGAACCGACGTCCGCACCGAGCTCGACCTCGTCGACCTCGACCCCGGATACCGCGTCTACTACGAAGGTCGGCGTATCCCGCTCGACGTTCCACGAGGCCGGGATCGGGTGCGGGCGCTTTTCGAGCAGATCGAGCCGAACAGCGGCGATGCTCTTGACGCCTATCTCGATTCGGCGTCCGACGTGTACGACCTCGCGTTGCGCCGCTTCCTCTACACGTCGTTCGAGTCCGGGCGCAGCCTGCTCTCGCGCGACATCCTGATCAGAACCCCTCGCCTGGCGGGCATGATGAGCAGGTCGCTGAAGGAGCACGCAGCGCGCACCTTCTCCGACGAGCGCCTCCGCCAGCTGCTCGGCTACCCGGCGGTCTTCCTCGGCTCCGCGCCGTCGATGACTCCTGCGCTCTACCACCTGATGAGCCATCTCGACCTCGATGCCGGCGTGCTCTACCCGCGCGGCGGATTCCGCACCATCATCGATGGGATGGTGCGCCTCGCCGAATCGTTCGGCGTCCGCATCATGCCCGGGGCGCCCGTCTCGCGGATTCTGACCCGGGATGGCGGCGGCACGCGGAGATCGCGGCGGGCGATCGTGAGAGGCGTTCGGTACCGCGACGACGGGATCGAACACGAGCTCGCCGCTGACGTTGTGGTGAGCGCGGCGGATCTGCACCACACCGAGACGGCCCTTCTTCCGGAGCGGCTGCAGACCTACCCGGAGTCGTGGTGGGAACACCGGGTGGCAGGCCCAGGGGCCGTGCTGGCGATGCTCGGCGTGCGCGGGCGCCTGCCCCAGCTCGCGCACCACACGCTGTTCTTCGCCAGGGACTGGGACGCCAACTTCCGGGCGATCTTCCAGCAGCCGACAGCGGTGCCCGACCCGGCATCCGTCTACGTCAGCCGGCCGAGCGCCACCGACGCCTCCGTCGCGCCGGAAGGGGACGACAACCTCTTCGTGCTGATCCCGGTTCCGGCGGATCCCTCGCTCGGGGTGGGCGGAATCGGCGGCGCGGGCTCCGCGGAGGTCGAGCGCACGGCCGACGTGGCGATCGCGCAGATCGCCACGTGGGCAGGCATCCCCGACCTCGCCGATCGCATCGTCGTTCGCCGCGTGCTCGGCCCCGGGGACTTCGAACTCGACCTGCACTCCTGGAAGGGAACGGCACTCGGGCCGGCCCACACGCTGCGCCAGAGCGCGTTCCTGCGCGGGAGCAACGCATCGAAGCGGGTCGCAGGCCTCTACTACGCGGGTGGATCGACCCTCCCCGGCATCGGGCTGCCGATGTGCCTGATCAGCGCTGAACTGGTGCTCAAGCGGCTCCGTGGCGACCGCAGCACGGGACCACTGCCTGAGCCAGAGCCGCTCAGCGCGGAGGCACGCTGATGAGACTCGCCTATCTCGGTTCGTTGCTGGTGGCATCCGGATGCCTGTGCCTGCTCGACGCGCGCTGGCACCTCTTCTTCTGGCGCGCTCCGGTGCGCGCCGCGGTGACCACGGCGGTCGTGACGGCATTCCTGCTGGTGTGGGACGCCTCGGGCATCTCGTTGGGGATCTTCCTGCGCGGCGATTCCCCTGTTACCACCGGGGTTGAACTGGCGCCACAGCTGCCGCTGGAGGAACCGGTGTTCCTTGCGTTCCTGGTCTACCTCGTCGCGATCACGCTGTTCGGCACGCGCAGGATGCTCGATGCCGTGCGCTCTCCGCGGAGCCCCCGCACGTGAACGCACGGGGTGCTACGTATCCGCTCCTGGCCATCACGTTCTTGGCCATCGCGCTCGCGGTCGCCGCCGTCGCGCTGGCCAGCGTCGGCCACCGTCGTCCTGCTCTCGTACGCCGCTGGTGGCTTCCTACCACGATCGCCTTCGTGGTCGTGGCAGTGCTCACGGCCGTGTTCGACTCTGCGCTGATCGCCGTGGAGGTCATGAGGTACGACGAGACCCTGATGTCGGACATCCATCTCGGGCTGGCACCTATCGAGGACTTCGCCTACCCCTTGGCCGTTGTGCTGCTGGTGCCGTCTGTGTGGTCCCTCCTGTCGTCATCACCGCTCTCACGGGAAGGGCGTCGTCGATGACGGGGGTGACGACACCGAGCGGTGTCGCTCGTCGCCTGCTCGTGGCATCTCGGCCGGTGAGCTGGGTGAACACGGCATTCCCGTTCGCGGCCGCGTACGTGCTCACGGAGGGGGCCGTCGACGTCACGCTCGTCGTCGGCACGATCTTCTTCCTCGTGCCGTACAACCTGGCGATGTACGGCATCAACGACGTCTTCGACTACGAGTCCGACGCCGCGAACCCGCGCAAAGGAGGCGTGGAGGGCGCCCTGCTCGACCGCCGCCTGCACGGCGTCACCATCGCCGCCGCTCTTGCGCTCTGCGTGCCCTTCGTCATCGCGCTGATCGTCCTCGGCGACCCGCTCTCATGGCTGGTGCTCGCCGTGAGCCTCTTCGCCGTCGTGGCGTACTCGGTGCCCGGTCTGCGGTTCAAGGAGGTCCCGTTCCTGGATTCGGTCACGTCGAGCATCCATTTCGTGTCCCCAGCCGTCTATGGGCTGGTGCTGGCGGGTGCGGTCTTCACCCCTCCGCTCGCGATGCTGCTTCTCGCGTTCTTCCTCTGGGGTGTGGCGTCGCACGCCTTCGGCGCGGTGCAGGATGTCGAGCCCGACCGTGCAGGTGGCATCGCGTCCATCGCAACGGTGATGGGAGCGGCGTGGACCGTGCGATTCGCGATCGGGTGCTGGACCGCGGCCGGAGCGTTGATGCTCACGACGCAATGGCCGGGGCCGCTCGGTGCGGTCCTCATCGTTCCGTACATCCTTCTGGCGGCGCCGTACGTGAACATCGCCGACGCGGACGCCGCTGAAGCCCACCGCGGGTGGCGGCGGTTCCTCGTCGTGAACTACGTCTGCGGCTTTCTCACGACCCTCTTGCTCATCCTCTTCGCGCTTCTACGATCACGGACCTGAACGCCGACACGAGCACCGGCGTCAATGCGCCTCGGCTGCCAGGGCATCCTTCGGCAGCTTGCGCACCTTCGCGCGACGTCGACGGCGAGCGGGGATCATCGAGCGCATCTCCTCGAGCTTGCCGAAGCACAGCAGCCGGTCGCCGGCCTCGAGCTCCGTCGCGCCTCGGGGATTCGGGATGACCATCGCACCGCGATGCAGCGTGAGCACGGTGATGTCCCTGTCGTCGAGCCCCGAGTCGCGCAACCGCTTGCCGACCAGGTCGGCTCCCACGCCGACCGCCAGCTCAGCGACACCGTATCCGGTCGAAACGCTGAGCCGCTGGCGCACGTCGATCTCGGGGAACGCCACCTGGTTGTCGATGTGGTCGACGATCGCGCCGGCGACATCCAGGCCCGTCGCGGCCTCGATGCCCTGCAGGCCGGGCGACGAGTTGACCTCCATGACGAGTGGCCCTTCGCTGCTCTCCAGCATGTCGACGCCCGCGACCCGCAGTCCCATGATCTGGGCGGAGCGCACCGCCACCTGCTCGTACTCCGGGGTGAGCGCCACCCGTTCGACCGAGCCGCCGCGGTGCACGTTCGAGCGGAACTCGTCGCCGTTCGCCGTGCGCCGCATCGCCGCGACCACCCGGTCGCCGACGACCAGGGCACGGATGTCGCGTCCGCGGCTCTCCGCGATGAACGCCTGTACGAGCACGTTCTGCTTCGTCGAGTGCAGCGTCTCGATGATCGCCTCTGCGATCTTCGCCTCCGGTGCCAGGATGACGCCGATGCCCTGCGTGCCCTCGAGCAGCTTGATCACGACGGGGGCCCCACCGACCGACTCGATTGCCGTGCGCACGTCGGCGCGGCTGTGCACGAACGCGGTCGCGGGCATTCCGATGTTGTGTCGCGAGAGGATCTGCGTGGCACGCAGCTTGTCACGCGAGTTCGTGATGCCGTTCGCGGTGTTGGGAGTGTAGACATCCATCTGCTCGAACTGGCGGACGACGGCCGTGCCGAAGTAGGTGATGGAGTTGCCGATGCGGGGGAGGATCGCGTCGTAGTCCGACAACAGCCGACCGCGGTACTGCAGATCGGGCTCTTCGCCGGAGAGGTCGATGGAGAACCGCAGGGTGTCGAGCACCTTCACCCGATGGCCGCGATCGTGAGCGGCCGCACGCAGACGCTGCGTCGAGTAGGAGTGCGGTGCCCGCGAGAGGATGGCCAACTTCACGTCATGGCTCCTGGGAGGATGGGGGTATGGGACAAAGTGGTGAATCGGCGAAGCACGCCACGACTCACCGTGTGCACCTGGCGGGCAAGGGTGCGCATGTGGGGACAGTCCATTCAAGCACCGTGTTGGGGTGGCGCGAGTGGGTCACTCTGCCGCGCATCGGAGTTCCTTGGGTGAAGGCCAAGCTCGACACAGGAGCACGGAGCTCGGCGCTGCACGCCTTCGACATCGAGGAGCTGGATGACGGTGCCCGAGTGCGCTTCAGGGTGCGCCCCTGGCAGGACTCCAACCGCGACGCCGTGACCGTCGAGTGCGCTGTCTACGACCGCCGCATTGTGCGCAGCTCCACAGGGCACGCGCAGCGCCGCTACGTCGTGCTGCTCGAGCTGGAGATCAACGGCCGAACAGTCCAGGCCGAGACGACACTCACCAACCGCGATCAGATGGGCTTCAGGATGCTCGTCGGTCGACAGGCCCTTCGGCAGGGCGGCTTCGTGGTCGACCCCGGCCGCTCGTTCATCGGCGGCCGTGCGCCGCGCCCCATCCGCCGCCGCAACCGCGGTCGCGTCTAGTTTCGAGACGCGCGCGGCTACGCAGCATGCTCCTCAACCAGCGGAGACGAGCGCGGATGCCACGCCGCGAGGAGCCCAGCGTGCACGACAGCGAGCGCGGTGGCGATCGCGACGATCGTGATCCATTGCACCGCGGCATCCGGCCCAGACCCGCCGACGAAGACGATGCCGAGCAGCGTGGTCGCGAGGATCGCCCCGACATAGCGCGAGGTCTGGAAGATACCCGCGGCGACGCCGGCGTCCCGAGGCGCGGCGGAGGCGTAGAGCGCCTGGCTCATCGCGATGCTCACGACGCAGTACGGAGCGCCCATCGCGGCCGTGATGAGCAGGATGGCGATGGGGTTCACCGTCACGGTGGCGACCGCGAGCAGTCCGGTGCCGAAGATCAGCCCGACGCCACCCGTGATGAGCGTGAAGCGCAGGCCGCGCCTCTCGATCCAGCGAGCACCGAGCGGGGTGAGTCCGATCGTGACGGCGGCGAGCGGGAACATGAGCAGCCCGGTGATGCCCGCGTTGTAGTGCCCGTGTTCCTGCAGCAGCTGGGGCAGCCCGAAGAACGCCGTGTAATACACGAGGTTGAACACCGCGAAGCACAGATAGACCATCATCAGCGGACGGTTCTTGGCGAGCAGGCGCAGGTCGAGGAACGGCACCTTCGCCGTCAGCTCGCGCCACACGAACGCCGCTCCTGCCAGGGCGGCCACGGGAAGCAGCCACCAGATCGGCGCCGGGGTGAGCCCGAGCAGGAACACCAGCAGAGCGACCAGGGTGCCGACGAACAGCGCGATTCCGGGGATGTCGGACTCTCTCACCATCGTGCGCACGCGTTCGCGTGCTCGGGAGGCGTCGGCAGGGGCGAGCATCCGCGTGCCGATCAGCGCCAGCGCGGCGAGCGGCACGTTGACCGCGAAGATGGCCTGCCAGCCGAGTGTGCTCACGAGCAAGCCGCCGAGCACGGGGCCGATCGCCGCGCCGGCGGTGTTGGCGATCTGGATGCGCCCCAGCAGCCGCGGTGTCGACCTGCCGGTGCGTGCGCTGAGCGGCCGCACCATCGCAACTGCCGAAGGGAAGGCCGTCGCCGTGCCGATCGCGAGACCGACGCGTCCAGCGCAGACGAGGGCGAACGATGGCGCGAAGGGCGTCAGAGCGCTCACGACGATCACGATCCCCATGCCGAACACGAAGAGCCTGCGCGGCCCGAAACGGTCGCCCAAGCGGCCCATCAGGGGCTGAGCGACGGCGGAGGCCAGGTAGAACGACGTGATGACCCACGTCGCCTCGGCTATGCCGAGCGAGAACGTCTTCTGCAGGTCGAACAGCGCGACGGCGATCATCGACGAGTTCAGCGGGTTGAGCAGCGTGCCGAGGCTGATGCTGCCGAGGGCCCACGTCGCCCGCCGTTTGCTGTCGTGAGGCGGGGATCCCTCGTCGCCCGCTCCGTCAGCCATGAGTTCGATCGTATGCCGGGTGCTGGACGCTGTTGGACGGAGGGTCGTCAGGCGAGAGAGAAGCCCCCGTCGCTCGTGATCACCTGGCCGACGACCCATGCTCCGGCATCCGTCGACAGCCAGGCGATGAGCTCGGCGGGGTCATCCGGTCGCCCGTAGCGCCCGAAGGGGGTGCCGGCGACGAGAGCCTGCAGGTCCTCGAGCGGTCGGTCGGTCGACTCGGGGTCGAGGTATCCGGTGTTCACGGGGCCGGGGTTGATCGTGTTGAGCACGATGCCCGACTCCAGCAGCTCGGCGGCGACGGTCGCGGTGACGCCCGCGAGGGCGGCCTTGCTCGTCGCGTAGGCGACCTCTCCGCGCATCGCGCCGTGGATCTGCCCGGACGTCATCCAGAAGACTCGTCCGGTGGGAGCAGGGAACGGCTCGCGCTCGACTCGCTCGCCCGGCTTCCGCGGTTCGCCGCCCGCGAAGCCGGAGGTGCGGCGCGCGTACTCGGCCGTGAGCAGCAGCGTCGACCGGGTGTTGGTGCTCCAGAACGCGTCGAGGCGCTCGGGCGTCATGTCGAGGATGCCGCCGTCGTCACCGCTCTTCGCGTGGTTGCAGACGAGGATGTCGAGGCTTCCGGTCAACCCGTAGGCAGCGTCGAGCAGGGTCGCGATCGAGTCGTCCTGCTGCAGGTCGGCACCGAGGTCGCTCGTCGTGGCGTCGGGCGCGAGGGCCGAACGGATGCCGTCGCGCACGGCATCCAGATCGTCGCCGCCCCACGGCTGGCCGACGTCATGGGGCCGGTAGTGGTGGATGAACACGCTCGCGCCTAGCGACGCGAACGTGCTGGCGACGGCGTAGCCGATGCCACGACGACGTGAGACGCCGGTGACGAGAGCGGTCTTTCCGAGAAGGGGGAGGGAAGGGAGCTCCTTGTGCATGTAACCTAGTCTTGTCTGGTGAACGACGTGCTGCATCCGACTGTTCGCCCCCGCCGACTCCGCGCCACCCCGGCCATGCGCCGGCTCACCGCCGAGACGCGACTGCACCCCGCTGAGCTGATCCTGCCGGTGTTCGTGCGCGAGGGCATCCGCGAACCGCAGCCCATCGCGTCGATGCCAGGAGTCGTGCAGCACACGATCGACAGCCTCAAGGCGGCCGCGAACGAGGCCGCGGAGGCCGGGATCGGCGGGCTGATGCTGTTCGGGGTGCCCGAGGTGCGCGATGCGGTCGGCAGCGGTGCGACCGACCCCGACGGCATCCTGAACGTGGCCACCCGTGCGCTGGCGGCCGAGGTCGGCGACGCCCTCGTGGTGCAGGCCGACCTCTGTCTCGACGAGTTCACCGACCACGGGCACTGCGGGGTGCTGGATGCCGCGGGCCGCGTCGACAACGACGCCACGCTGGAGCGCTACCGCGACATGGCGATCGCGCAGGCGTCGTCCGGATCGCAGCTCCTCGGCCTCAGCGGCATGATGGATGGCCAGGTCGCTGCGGTGCGCGACGTGCTCGACTCCGAGGGATTCACCGAGACGGCGGTGCTTGCATACGCCGCGAAGTATGCGTCAGGTTTCTACGGTCCGTTCCGCGAGGCGGTCGACTCGCAGCTGCAGGGAGACCGTCGCAGCTACCAACAGGATCCGGCCAATCGGCGAGAAGGCCTGCGAGAGGCGCGGCTCGATCTCGACGAGGGTGCGGACATCCTGATGGTCAAGCCGGCGCTCTCGTACCTCGACGTGCTGGCGGATGTCGCCGCGATCAGTGATATTCCGGTTTGGGCATATCAGGTGAGCGGAGAGTACTCGATGGTCGAGGCCGCAGCCGCGAACGGATGGATCGACCGTGAGCGCGCGGTGCTCGAGACGTTGACGAGCATCCGTCGCGCCGGCGCCGACGCGGTGCTCACGTACTGGGCGGTCGAGGTCGCCGGGTGGTTGAAGTGACCGCGGGGCAGTCGCGCGACGAGGTGACCTCGAACGACGCGGTGATCTCGAACGACGCAGCGTTCGAGCAGGCCAGACGCGTCATCCCGGGTGGCGTGAACTCGCCGGTGCGTGCCTTCCGCTCCGTCGGCGGAACGCCACGTTTCCTGGTCGCTGCGCAAGGGCCATACGTGACGGATGTCGAGGGTCGCGACTACGTCGACCTGGTCGCCTCGTGGGGGCCGGCAATTCTCGGGCATGCGCATCCTGAGGTCGTGGCGGCCGTGCAGGACGCCGCAGCACGCGGACTGAGCTTCGGTGCGTCGACCCCCGCCGAGACGGAGCTCGCTGAGCTCGTGGTCGACCGGCTCACGGTGACGCCGGGATCGCACCATCTGAGCGGAAAGTCGATCGTCACGACGCGGCTGGTCGACGAACTGCGCCTGGTCTCCACCGGCACAGAAGCGACGATGACGGCGATTCGTCTCGCGCGGGGTTTCACCGGGCGCGATCTCGTCGTGAAGTTCTCCGGCCTGTATCACGGGCACTCGGACGGCCTGCTGGCAGACGCCGGCAGCGGCTTGGCGACTCTGGCGTTGCCGGCCTCGGCGGGAGTGCCCGCGCCGATCGCAGCGCAGACGGTGGTCATCCCGTACAACGACCGCGACGCCGTGCGCGCGGTGTTCACCGAGCTCGGCGACCGCATCGCCGCGATCATCACCGAGGCTGCTCCCGCGAACATGGGCGTCGTGCCGCCCGCACCGGGCTTCAACGCGTTCCTCGCCGACATGGCGCACGACAACGGCGCGCTGCTCATCCTCGACGAGGTGCTCACCGGGTTCCGCATCGGCCCTGCCGGATGGTGGGGCGAATCCGCCTTCGCCATCCGCGAGGAGGATGACGGCACCCGCCACCTCGCCTCGCCCACCTACGTGCCCGATCTGGTCACGTTCGGCAAGGTGATCGGTGGAGGGATGCCGCTGGCCGCCCTCGGCGGACGCCGCGAGATCATGGAGCGGCTGGCTCCCGTCGGGCCGGTCTACCAGGCAGGAACCCTGTCAGGAAATCCGGTCGCTGTCGCGGCGGGCTTGGCCACACTGCGCCTGGCTGATGCGTCGGTCTACGCACGGCTCGACAGTGTCGCCGAGACGATCTCGGATGCCGTCGACGAGGCACTGACCGCGGCGGGCGTTCCGCACTTCATCTCGCGAGCCGGCAACCTGTTCAGCATCCAGTTCCGCGAGACCCCCGCCATCGACTACGCGGGCGTCCAGGCACAGGATGCCTTCCGCTACGGTCCCTTGTTCCACGCCATGCTCGACGCCGGGGTCTCGCTGCCGCCGAGCGTCTTCGAGGCTTGGTTCGTCACCGCGGTCCACGACGACACCGCCGTGAATCGCGTGCTGGACGCCCTCCCCGCCGCGGCCCGAGCCGCAGCCGCCGCCCGCCCCTGACATCCCGTCTGCCTCGCCGCGCCCCGGTGCCCGCCCCGCCCTGCCGTCGCGAAAACCGCAGATGGCACCGAAAACCGGAGAAGTTCTGCTGTTTTCGGCGCGAGAGCGCGATCACTCCGGTTTTCAGTGCCGGTGGCGGGTGGGTTATGAGTGCCGGTGGCGGGTGGGTTTTCTGTCCCGGGAGCGGGTTATCGGCGCCGTTTTCGGTGCCGGCAGTCAGCGCTGTTTCGGCGTAGTGATAGCGACGTCATAGAAACTCGACGATCGTCAAAATAGACCTTGCGCTAGATAACGAATGTCAACTAACGTGACGCTGCCCCCAACCGCACTACAGACTGGACACAGTTGTCTCGCCCCCGAATTCTGACCGTTTCGGCCGTCGCGCTCGCCGCCCTGGCCTCTGCCCTTTTCCTGGGTGCCGCCCCGGCATCCGCTGCTCCCGCGACCGTCACCAGCACGTCCCCAGGCACGATCTTCGTCGGTAACGTTGTCGACGCGCAGATCCAGGTGAACATCCCGGCGAACGCCACTCCCGCTGAGCTGCCCACCTCCTTCTCATGGTCGACGGCATCCGGCTCCAACCCAAGCACCTCTGCCATTCGGTTCACCCTCGAGACAGTCACGCCGGGACTGGGTCCCTGCGTCCTCAATTCGAGCGGCACGGGTGGAACGTGTGACCTACCGGGCGCCGCTCCCGGCGAATCCGAGACGCTCAACGTGCAGGAGACCGCGACCGCCAGCCCGATCGGCGTGCAGCACCTCACGTTCTCGCAGCAGACGCCGGGTGGAACCCAGTCGGCGGGTGCCCAGGACATCAACGTGATCGATTCCGTCGGCACCGCAAGCGCCGTGGTCTCGACACACACGGTCGCGATCGGCGGCACTGTGACCGTCACGGCGACGATCACTCTCGCGAAGGATGCGGCAAACTACCTGCCGCCCTCCGTCGGCGTCTGGACGGCGACGGATCTGGGTTCTGGTGCAACCTCACTGAGCTTCACTAGGGTGTCATCGACCGGCCCGGCGTCGTCGTGCGGTATCGGCCCGGACACCAGAGAAATCGGATGCCAGCTCGTGAACGCACATCCCGGCGACACCATCACCATCACCGGTGTCGCGACCGCGACGCTCAAGTCGCTCGGCGACTTCGGGGCGAGCCCGCTCGGACTCCACCACGTGTTCGTCGGATTTGGTGCCACGGTGTTCCCCATCCCCGCGATCCAGACCGACCAGGACATCACCGTGACCGCCGCTTCTGCCGGCTCCGGCGGCTCCGGCTCGACGGGCACGCCGTCCACCGGCGCCACCCCGACGGACCCCTCCGACCCGTCGCAGGGTGCAACCGTCAGCGACCCGTCAACCACCACCACGACGGCGACCGACCCGACCTCGGCTCAGCTCGCAGACACCGGATCGGATGTCTGGCCCGCGACGATCGCGGCAGTGCTGTTCCTCGGTGCCGGTGCGGTTCTCTTCACGAGGTCGCGCCGCCGCGCCTGACGAGCTACACCGAGTCTCGGTCGGGTCCTGGATTGTGATCCGGGCCCGACCGAGACTCGTGAGAGCACCGTCGCGAAAACCGCAGATGGCGCCGAAAACCGGAGATATTCTGCTGTTTTCGGCGCGAGAGCGCGATCACTCCGGTTTTCAGTGCCGGCGGCCGGTGGGTTTTCAGTGCCGGCGGCCGGTGGGTTTTCCGTGCCGTGGCGGGTTTTCGGTGGCGGTTGGGTTATCGGCGCCGGTTCGCGAAACTAGGCGCGGCCGTGACTCGTGCGTGAGCGCCGGGACAGCGAGTCCGCGATGACCGCGAGCAGCAGCACGGCGCCCGTCACCATGTAGCGCACGGAGGCGTCGAGGTTGAGCAGGGTGAGTCCGCTCGAGATCGCCGAGATCACCAGCACACCGAGCACGGCGGACCACGCGTTGCCGCGACCACCGAAGAGGCTCGTGCCACCGATGATCGCCGCGGCGATCGCGTTGAGGTTCGTGTCGGCAGTCCCCGTCAAGGTGGTCGCCGAGCCGAGTCGCGCAGCCGAGAGCACACCGCCGAGCGCCGCGAACGCCGAGCAGATCACGAACGCCGCCACGAGGGTCCGAGTGATGCGGATGCCCGCCCGCCTCGCCGCCTCGACGTTGCCGCCGACGGCGTAGACCGACCGTCCCCACCTGGTACGCCGCAGCAGGTAGGACATGACGACGACGAGCAGAACGAACAGCACGGGCATGATCTCCGTGCCGCGGTCCAGCGACAGGTACCAGACCGCGAGGCTGAGCAGCACGAAGAGCGAGACGGCCTTCACGATCGTGATCGAGATGTGCGAAAGCGGAAGGTCGGCGCGCGCGCGTCGGCGTCGTCTGGCGAGGCCCTCCCCGAGCATCCCGATGGCGGCGATCGCCACGATCGTGTACGCGGCCCACGGCGGCAGGAACCAGGTGTTCGCGAACTGCACGAGCGGGTTCGAGAACGGGATGTTGATCGATCCGGATGGCCCGAGCAGAGCCAGCTGCAGTCCGAGGAATCCGAGCAGTCCGGCCAGCGTGATGAGAAAGCTCGGAACGCCGAACCGGCTGAGCAGGAACCCGTAGAAGGCTCCGATCAGCGCACCTGCGGCGACGGCGATCACCACGCCGACCAGCACGGGCATCTGAAGCCGCATGATGCAGACGCCGACGATGGCGCTCGCCAGTCCGCTCACCGAACCGACCGAGAGGTCGATCTGCGCGGCGAGCAGCACGACGACGATGCCGATCGCGATGACCCCGAGCGGAGCGGCCTGCAGCGTGAGGTTCACCAGGTTGCCCGGCGCGAGGAACCGCGGGTTGAGCGCCTGGAAGAGCGCGGCGATCACGATGAGGCCGATCACGACCGGCAAGGAGCCGAGGTCGCCACCGCGCAGCTTTGCCGTGAAGGTCGCGAATGCGTCGCGGATGGTGCCGCTGTCGTCTCCGCGGTCCGCCACGGCGCGCTCCTGCGCGCGTTCCTGTGCCGCGCTCACAGCGGACCACCGCCGTCCGGCGAGTGCTCGCCGAGGTTCATCGCCCCGGTGATCGACGCGATGATGTCTTCGTAGCTCATCTCCGGCGCACGGAACCGCCCGTTGACCCGCCCGAGACGCAGCACGATCACGCGGTCGGCGACCGCCTGAACGTCGGCCATGTTGTGACTGATCAGCACGACGCAGAGGCCACGATCGCGGAGCAGCTCGATGAGGTTGAGCACCTCGGCCGTCTGCGCGATGCCCAGCGCGGCGGTCGGCTCGTCGAGGATGACCACGCTCGGCTCACCGATCAGCGACCTCGCGATCGCCACGGTCTGCCGTTGTCCGCCGGAGAGCGTCGCCACCGCCACACGCACAGAGGGCACACGCGCCCCGAGCTGCCGCAGCAGCTCCCACGACCGCTGCTCCATGGCCTCCTCGTCGAGCGGGCCGCGTCCGAGTTCCCGCCCGAGAAAGAGGTTCGCCACCACGTCGAGGTTGTCGCATAGCGCGAGGTCCTGGTAGACGGTCGCGATGCCGAGGTCGTGGGATGCCGCGGGTGACGGAATCGAGACATCCGTGCCGTCGAACGCGATGCTGCCAGAGTCATGCGGATGCACACCGGCGAGGATCTTCACGAGTGTCGACTTGCCTGCCCCGTTGTCACCGACAAGGGCGACGACCTCTCCGCGATAGAGGTCGAGGTCGACGTTGCGCAGCGCCTGGATGTGCCCGAACGACTTGCTGATGCCGCGCATGCTGATCACGGGATCGAGCATCCGATCCCGCACCGCACTGGTGTCGTATGCGGTCATGAGATGCCGTGTTCTTTGCAGTAGACCTCGTATGCAGGGGTGCAGATCTGCTCAACGGTGTGGAATCCGGAGTCGATAACGACCTTCTTCAGGTTGTCGATGGTCACGGCGACCGGCATCAGGGTAACGGTCGGGATGTGCTTGCCGCCGATCGTCGTCGTCCCGGTGCCCTTCGGGCTCTCCCCGCGCGCCAGAGTGAGGGCGGCGTCCGCGGCGAGCTGCGCCTGCTTGCGGATCGGCTTGTACACGGTCATGTATTGGGTGCCGGCCAGGATGCGCTGCGCGGCCGCCACTTCGGCATCCTGCCCGGTGACAGGGGGAAGCGGGTTCGTCCCCGCGGCCTGCAGCGCCGCGATGGCGCCCTGCGCGAGCCCGTCGTTCGCCGCGTAGACGCCTGCGATGCGATCGCCGAATTGCGTGATCTGACCGGCGACCCACGTCTGGGCCTCTGAGCCGTCCCAGTCGGGGGTGTCGTACTCGGCGAGCACCTTGTACCCGGAGCTGTCGATCACCGAGTGCGCTCCCTCTTTGAAGTGGATCGCGTTGTTGTCGGTGGGGGAGCCGTTGACCATCAGGATGCCCGAGTCGGGCTTCGCGCCCAGCGCGTGCAGCCGGTCCACGAGGGCCTGCGCCTGCAGCTCCCCGACCTTGCCGTTGTCTGCCGAGACGAAGTACGCAAGATCGGGGCTGTCGATGATGCGGTCGTAGGCGATCACCGGGACGCCCTTGGCGGAGGCCTCGTTGACGATGGATGCCGCTGCCTCGCCATCCACGGCGTCGAGCACGAGAACGGAGACGCCCTGCGCGAGCATCGACTCCGCCTGGGTCTGCTGGCGCGCGGCATCCGCCGAGGCGTTCTGATAGGCCACCTTGCAGCCCGGGCAGCGCTCGGCGACGCGCGCCTCGAACGCCGGCCGGTCAGTCGACTCGTAACGGGTCGTCGTCGAATCGGGCAGGAGAAGGCCGATTGTGGCGTGGTCGGGGTCCACCGTCGCATGCGACGAGTCCCCCGGTGCGACGGCATTGGTGCAACCGACGATGGTGAACAGGCAGGCGACAGCGACGAGCACGGAACTCGCGCGGAGCAGCCTCATTCCAGGGTTACCTCCGCTGCGATCTGTGTCTGATCGGCGTTGAGGTCGGCGTTCAGCGAGACACGGTCGACGGCCATGGCCACGGCACCCATTGCCGCGGCGTTCTGGCCGAGTTGTCCTTGCACGATCTCAGGGGCGAACCTCGCGCCCGCCAGCACGGCGCGTTCGACCTCA
Source organism: Humibacter soli (assembly GCF_054779035.1). Lineage (NCBI taxonomy): Bacteria > Bacillati > Actinomycetota > Actinomycetes > Micrococcales > Microbacteriaceae > Humibacter > Humibacter soli. The sequence continues at coordinate 44,133 of NZ_BAAGYX010000002.1, forward strand.
CGGCGCATCGGCCCGAGCAGCAACTCGCCCGCGCGACCCAGCTCTCCACCGATGACCAGACGCTCGGGGTCGAGCAGGTTGCACAGGTTGGCGGTCGCCACACCGATGGCGGTACCCGCGTCGGCGATGGCGCGGATGGCATCCGAATCTCCCGCCATCGCGCGAACGATGACGTCTTGCAGCTTGAGACCGCGGTTGTTGGTCTGCAGCTTCTGGATCAGCGCGTTGCCGCCCGCGATCGCCTGCACGCAACCGCGGTTGCCGCATTCGCAGGGCGGACCATCTTCTTGGATGACCGTGTGCCCGAGCTCGCCTGCCATACCGCCGTGACCCGAGTAGATGCGTCCGCCGAGCACCAGACCCGCACCGATGCGGTCGCCGACGTCGACGAACACCACGTCGTTCTTTCCACGGGCGGCGCCCATGCGCAGCTCGCCGAGGGCGGCCGCGTTGGCATCCGTGTCGATGAAGACCGGGCGCTTGAGGGATCGCTGCAGCACGTCGGCGACCTCGACGCCGTCCCACCCGCGCAGGATGCCGCGCCTCGCCACCGTGCCGGTGCGTTGGTCGACGGGGGCGGGAAGCGCCACTCCGACGGCGAGCAGGTCGAGCATGCCGGCCCCCGCCGTGTCGAGCATGTCGGCGAGCAACAGGGTGAGACGGTCGAGCTCGCTGTCGGCCCTGTGATCCTTGGCGAGCGGCATGTGCGTCTCGGCGACGACGGTGTAGCTGGCGTCGGAGACGGCGATGCGCAGGTGCCTGGTGGAGAAGTGCACGCCGGCGACGAGGCCGAGCGCGTGCGCCAGCGTGACGTTCTGCGCGCGGCGGCCGCTGCGAGTGCCGGGCGCGGTGGTGAGCACGCCGGCGCCGGAGAGCTCCTTGACGATGTTGGACACCGTCGCGGGGGAGAGTCCGGTGAGACCGGCGAGCTCGATCTGACTCAGCCCGCCGTACTTCTTCACCGCGTCGACGATGCGGCCGCGATTGGCTTCACGAAGTGAAGTCTGCGACCCCGGCGTTCGACGGTGGGCTTCCACGGCTCAACGATACGGTAAGCACCCGCTGGTCGAGTAGCGGAGGAGTCCGCGCCTTTCAGTTCGGTAACGTCTCGCGATGCCCCGGTCGCATGCCTGACCCGTTCATGTCCACCCGGCAGACTAGAGGCATGGCCGACTTCCACGTGTACCGCGATCGTCTCGAGATCCGCCTCACCCGTGCGGAGAAGCTGCTCGCGCTGCGACGCGACGACATCGTGGTGCCGCGTGAGAACATCCGCTCGGTCGCCATCACCGCCGACCCGTGGATCTGGATCCGCGGCGTGCGCGCCCCTGGCAACAGCGTTCCGCTCACGCTGGCCGTGGGCACCTGGAAGTTCCACGGCGGCAAGGACTTCCTCGTGCTGAAGGGCAAGCAGCGGTCGGCGGTCGTGATCGACATCGAGCAGCCGGATGTCGAGCCCGACAGCGGCGCGGGCGCGAAGTCCGACGTCGAATCCGGCAGCGATGCCGCCACCGACTCGGCCGCCGAAGCAGGCAACGAACCAAGCGACCAGGAGCCAACGACCGTGGCCGAGGGCTTCTCCCGAGTCATCGTGTCGACGCAGCACGCGTCGAAGCTGGTCGAGGCCCTGCGCGACATCCGGCCGGGCTTCGAAGGGCCGATCGACGAGGTGATCGGCTAACCATGGCACAGTGGCCGGCCGGTGGTCGCCGTCGGGGGCGCGCGCCAGCCGAGCAGCCTCCCGTCGGGGTCGACTGCTGCATCGTCGGCGGCGGCCCGGGCGGCATCATGCTCGGGATGCTCCTCGCCAGGGCCGGCGTCGAGGTCGCAGTGCTCGAGAAGCACGGCGATTTCCTGCGTGATTTCCGCGGTGACACCATCCACCCGTCGACGCTGCAGGTGCTCGACGAGCTCGGCCTGCGCGATGCGTTCCTGACCCTTCCGCACACAGCGGTGTCGCGCCTCGACGCCGTGGTCGACGGCACCCGCATCACGCCGGTGGACTTCGACACCCTGGGCGGACGCAACGACTTCCTGGTGCTGATGCCGCAGTGGGACTTCCTCGACTTCATCGCGGAGCACGCGAACGCCTACCCGGGCTTCCACCTGCTCATGAACACGGATGCCACCGAGCTCGTCACCGAGGGCGACCGGCCAGGGGCGCCGGGGAGCGGTCGGGTGACCGGGGTTCGCGCGACAGGCCCGCACGGACGCTTCGAGGTTCGAGCAGCGCTCACGGTGGCGGCGGATGGCAGGGACTCGGTGCTGCGGCAGGCATCCGGTCTTCCCTCCACCGACTTCGGGGCGCCCATCGACGTGGTCTGGTTCCGGCTGCCCTATCCGACGGAGCGCCCGCCGGACACGCTCGGTTACATCGACTCGCACCGGCTCGTGCTGACCATTCCGCGCGAGGGCTACTACCAGATGGGACTCGTCATCCCGAAGGGCGGCTTCGAGTCACTGCGCAAGCAGGGGTTGCAGTCCGTGCGCGAGGCGATCACTCAGACGGCGCCGTCCCTGGCACCCGTCGTCGGCGAGCTCGACTCGTTCAAGCAGCTCAAGCTGCTGTCCGTGCAGATCAACCGCCTCGAGACGTGGTGGCGTGCAGGACTGCTGTGCATCGGCGACGCTGCACACGCTATGTCTCCTGCGTTTGGGGTCGGCGTGAACTTCGCGGTGCAGGATGCCGTCGCATCGGCGAACAAGCTCGCGCCCCTGTTGCGAGGGGCGGGGCCGGATGCCGGGGCACGGGCATCCGCGCTCGATGAGGCCTGCTCTGATATCCAACGAAGACGGATGCCGCCCGTGCGTGCGATGCAGGCGGTTCAGCTCGCAGCCCACCACGCGATCAACGGGCCGGGTGTGTCTGCACTTCCCGATCCGCTGCCGGAGCCGCGACGCATCGTGCTCTCGGCGGTGATGCCGCTCGTGCAGCGCGTCGCCGCGCGGGTGATCGGCCGCGGATTCCGCCCCGAGCATGTCTCGCCGCAGGTGCGGGGCGCAACGACGCGCCCCCTCCGCTAGCAGTACTTCGGCCCCGACATCCCCACTACTGCGCCAGTTGCGCTCTATTGCGCCACCTGAACTGGCGCAATAGAGCGCACATGGCGCTCTTGCGGAACCGTCGGGTCGAAGTAGCCAGCTCAGACCAGCGGGTCGCTGAGGAAGATCAGGATGATGCCGGCGAGCGGCAGGATGCCCTGGATGATCGCGGCCCGAATGTAGCGCGCCCCCGTGGTCACCAGCACGATCGACGCCAGCAGCATGCAGCCCAGCGAGAAGAACACCAGCGTGAGGCCGATGTCGTGCTGGCCGACGCCGTAGACGACGATGCCGACAAACGCTCCGATCGCGAGAAAGAGGTTGTAGAACCCCTGGTTGTACGCCATCGGTCTCGTGATGTCCGCCGCCGCCTGGTCGGCGACGCCGAATCGCTTCCAGATGGCAGGGCGCGTCCAGAACACGCTCTCGAACAGGAAGATCACGACGTGCAGCACGGCGGCGAGGGCGACGATCAGGGTGGCGATCACGATCATGCCGCCAGCCTAGGGGTGACGGAGCCGCAGCGGCCCGTGGCGCAGCGCTAGTGCCGCACGTCCACGACGGTGCGGCCACGGATCTGGCCGGCGAGGATCCTGTCGGCGGCACCCACGGCATCCGCGAGGCCGATCGTCGAGGTCATCGCGTCGAGCAGCCGAACGTCGAGGTCGCTGGCCAGACGATGCCACGCCTCTTCGCGCAGCGCCCGCGGCGCCTCGACGGAGTTGATGCCTGCAAGTGTCACACCGCGAAGGATGAACGGCATCACGGTCGCAGGCAGGTCGGCCCCGCCCGCAAGGCCGCACGACGCGACGACCCCGCCGTACAAGGTCTGCGCGAGCACGTTCGCCAGTGTCACGCCACCGACGGCATCCACCGCGCCCGCCCAGCGTGCCTTCTGCAGCGGCCGTCCCTGCTCGGTGAAGTCGGCACGGTTGACGATGGCGGATGCCCCGAGCGCACGCAGATAGTCCGACTCGGAATCCCCGCGGCCCGTGGACGCCGTCACCGAGTACCCGAGCCTGGCGAGCACGGCGATCGCCACCGATCCGACGCCGCCGGCAGCACCGGTGACGAGCACGTCGCCCGAGCCCGGGGTGACCCCTCCGCGCTCGACTGCGAGCACGGCCAGCATGGCGGTGAAGCCCGCCGTGCCGATGCCTGCGGCGTGCGACGAGCTGAAGACATCCGGAACGCGTACAAGGGGCTCGGCGCGAACGGCGGCGAGTTCGGCGAGCCCGCCGTTCTTCGTCTCGCCGATGCCGTCGCCGTTCAGCACGACGCGGTCTCCCGGTGCGAACCGAGCGTCGGCGGATTCTCGCACCCTGCCGACCAGGTCGATGCCAGGGATGAGCGGCGAGGCCCTGAGCACGCCCGGTCTGCCGGCGAGCGCGAGGCCGTCCTTATAGTTCAGTGTCGAGTGGTCGACCTCGACGGTGACCTCCGCCGCATCGAGGTAGTCGTCGTCGAGCGTTCGCAGAGCGACGGAGTGCTCGACAACGGCACCGCCCTCGAGTTTCTGATCGACGACGAGCGCGCGGAACGACATGTCCTAAGGCTACGACTGGGCTATCGCGGCGGTGCTGCTCGCACGGAAGTAGGCGTTCGACGCCGGCACATACATCAGGATGATCGCCAGCAGCAGCACCACGATGTCGACGATGTTCCACGCCGACGTCGAGTTCCACCCTCCGGCGATCCACGGCCCGATCGTGCCGAGCAGCGACAGGATGCCCAGCACCAGCAACGTCACGCGCGCCCAGTTGCGGCCGTCCCGCATGCGGTTCACGATGATCAGAGCGATGATCGCGATGATCAGCACGAAGATCGCGAACAGCAGAACGACCGACCCCGCGGCCGCTCCGGCGATGCCGCCGAACACGGCGCCACCCGTGATGGCGAGGATGCCGACGAAGACGGCGAAGATCGCACCGACCAGCGACAGGATCGCGCCGATCAGCCAGATGACGTACGCGGCGGTGACGGCGCCAGGACGGCGCGCAGGTGTTGCAGTGCTCATGTGACTTCCCCCTCGGTCAGTCGCGATCGTACTCGCACCCTTCGTCGCTGAGCGAGCAGCACGCGCCGAAGCCGTACGCGTATCGAGACCCGCCGATTCGGCGTGGTGGCGGGTCTCGATACACGAGTCTCAGCGCGGGTGTCAGCGCGTGAAGAGGCTGCCCCCTGCGCGAACGCGTGAGACGGCATCCACCGTCGCGGCCAGGATCAGCACGCCACCGGTGACGGCGTAGTTGACGCCGGCCGGCAGGTTGAGCAGACCCAGTCCGTTGGTGATGACGGCGATGACGAGCGCGCCGATCGCTGCGTGCATCAGGCGCCCGCGTCCGCCGAAGAGGCTGACTCCACCGACCACGGCGGCAGCGACACCGCTCAGCACGATCGAGACGCCGGCGGACGGGTCGACCGACCCGACCTTCGAGATGCTGAACAGCTGCGAGACGACCGCGAGGAAGGAACAGACGATGAACGCGATCCAGCGGATCCTGATGACGTTCACGCCGGACCTGCGCGCGGCCTCCGCGTTGCCGCCGACGGCGTAGAGGTAGCGGCCGTACTTGGTGCGGTCGAGCACGAAGGTGCCGATCCAGAGGATGGCCAGCGTGATCGGCACGACGATCGGCACGCCCTCCACCTTGATGAACCCGGTGCCTCGGTTCTGGCTGAGCAGCCCCACCACGATGGCGCCGATCACGGCGACGACGATCACCTTGATCCACACCAGGATGATCGCCCGGTTCGGCACTCCCGCCCGTGTGCGCCTGCTGCGGTCCCAGAACGAGGTGCCGAGCGAGATCAGCACCATGATCGCGAGCATGACCCAGCCGCCCCAGATGGGGAGGTTGTTGTTCATGATCGCGAGGATGGCCGGGTCCTGCACGTTGTACAGGCCGCCGTTGCCGATGATGATCAGCTCGATGCCCTGGAAGCCCAAGAACAGGCCCAACGTCACGACGAATGACGGTATGCCGACTCTCGCGACGAAGAACCCGATGAACGCACCGGTCGCGATGCCGATCAGGAAGCCGACGCCGAGCGCCAGCCAGGTGTTCCACTTCGCGACGTCGACCAGCACGATGAACGCACACATCGCGACACCGCCGGTGACGCCGGCCGAGAGGTCGATCTCACCGAGCAGGATGACGAACACCAGCGCCATCCCGAGCATGACGAGCGTCGCAGCCTGCGTGAGCAGGTTGGCGAAGTTGCGTTCCGTCAAGAAGTAGGGACTGAGGAAGGCGAACAGGATGGCGAGCACGACGAGTCCGCCGATGGCGGGCAGCGCACCCATCTCCCCGCCGCGGAGGCGCTGGAAGTACGCACGTACCTGGTCACGGACGCCGCCTTCGACGCCGCTGCCGATCATGTCTGCGACGACGGGATCCGGCGCGGCATCCGTGGTCTGTGCTTCGCGTTCGGTGGTGCTCATGCCGGTTCTCCTGCGTAGGTCTTGCTGCCGGTGATGTAGCCGATGACGTCGTCGTACGTGGTCTCCACCGTCTTCACCGACGCCACCATCTGGCCCAGGTAGAGCACGCTGATGTAGTCGGCGACCTTGAACACGTCGGCGAGGTTGTGGCTGATGATGATGACCGCGACGTTCTGCTCTGCCAGACGCTTGACGAGGCTGAGCACCTGCTCGGTCTGGGCGACGCCGAGCGCGGCGGTCGGCTCGTCGAGGATGACCAGGCGCGACTTGTTGATCACCGAACGGGCGATCGCGACGGTCTGCCGCTGGCCACCCGAGAGCGACGCGACCTTCTGCCGCACCGACTTCACGGTGCGAACGGAGAGCTGTCGAAGCGCCTTGCTCGTCTCGAGCTCCATGCGGCCCTCGTCGAACGTGCCCCACCTGGTCTCTTCGCGGCCGAGGAACATGTTCTGAACGATGTCGAGGTTGTCGGCGAGCGCGAGGTCCTGGTACACGACCTCGATGCCGAGACGGGATGCCTCACGAGGGTTGTGGAGCGTCACGACCTCACCGTCGAAGCGCACCTCGCCATCGTCGTACGGCTGAACTCCTGCCAGGCCCTTGATGAGTGTCGACTTTCCGGCGCCGTTGTCGCCGACCAGGGCGGTCACCTTGCCCGGGTATGCCTTGAGGTCCACACCACGGAGCACGCTGACCGGCCCGAAGCTCTTCTTCACTCCCGTCAACGAGATGAGCGGCTCATCCATGCGTTGTGTTTCCTTTCATCGGGATGGATGTCTGGGGATCGCTCGCACGGCCAAAGGGGCTTCGCGACGGACCGAGCGGTCCGAGCACGAAGCCCCCTTCGTCCGAGTGGAGCGCTCTAGTGCACGCCGTACTTGGTGCAGGCGGCCGCAACGGCAGCCGTGCAGATGTCGCTCGCCTTGGCGTTGCCGTCGTCGATCACCTTCTGCACGTTCTGCGTGGTGATCAGCTGAGGCGTCTCTGCGATGAACGGAACGCCGTCCACGCTCTGCGACTCCGTCGGGTGCTTACCCTTCAGCAGCTGGATTGCGAGGTCGGACGCGGCCTTCGCCTCGTCCTGGTACGGCTTGTAGACCGTCGAGGTCTGCTTGCCGAGCAGCACGTTCTGCAGACCGGCCGTCGAGGCATCCTGGCCAGTGACCGGAACCTTCAGGCCGTTCTTGTCGAGCACCGAGATGACGCCGGACGCGTTCGTGTCGTTCGCGACCCAGACGGCGTCGACCTTGCCGCCGAGCGAGGTGAGAGCCTGCTCGAAGTTGGTCGCCGACTTGTCTGCGTCCCAGATCCCCGGCGGCTCGGCGGCCGGCTTGATCCCGGCCGCAGACATGATCTTCACGGCGCCGTCGTGGAACATCTTGGCGTTGCCGTCGGTCGGGTCGCCGCCCATGTAGACGACCTTGGCCGTCGCCGGGTCCTTACCCTCCGCCTTCAGCGCGTCGACGATCGACTGACCCTGCAGCTCGCCGACCTTCTCGTTGTCGAACGACACGTAGTAGTCGGCACCCGCGATGGGACGGTCATAGGCGATGACAGGGATTCCCTGAGCCTTCGCCTTCTTGGCGACGGTCACCCCCGCGCCGTTGTAGTCGACGAGCAGCATCACGCCGCAGCCCTTGTTCAGCTGCTGGTCGGCGATGGTGGCGTACTTGCTGGTGTCGCCCTGCGCGTTCTGGATGTCGGCCTGGAAGCCTGCTGCCGTGATGGCCTTTTCCAGGGCCGGACGGTCGCCGTTCTCCCACCGCGGTGATGAAACCGCGTCGGGAAGGATTACGCACGCACGCGTCGAGGCCTTTGCGGTGCTTCCGCCGCCGCTGCCTCCGCTCGAACAACCCGCCAGCAGAAGTGCTGACGCGCTGGCGAGAACGGCGAGCGAAATCATCGATGATTTCTTCACGTCTCTTTCTCCTTTGATGAGACTCGGACTCCTCCGGGTTCGCCGCGTTCAACTAATGAATGCGGCATACGAGATACTGCACTGTTTTGTGCGGCGATGACATCCCTCGGAGGCACATTCTGATAACGGTTGGATAACTTACGAACTCATCGTCGACGGATAGCATTGGCCCCATGTCGGCAGGGGGAGCTGGGCAATCGGCGGTCGGCGCCGCGGATGAGGCGGGAGCGCCTTCCGGCGCGGAGCGCGAGCCGCGCAAGCGGCCCGCACGCAACTTCCGTCTGCGTTTCTCGAAGACAGTGGACTACGTCTTCTTCTTGTTCGCGACGCTGGCGGCCATCTGGCTGGCCTGGCTGCTGGTGACCGAGAGCTTCAGCTGGGGATGGTGGCTCATCCTCTTCTTCGTACTGTTCTGGGCGCTGCTCGCGTACCTTCTGCTGCCCCGGTTGCACAGCATCCTGACGCGCATCTACGTGCCGAACTACTTCATCGGGCGCGCGCGAACGAGCGACGGCCTGCTCGGCGACCCGATCAACTTGGCGCTGCTGGGCAGCCAGGCGCAGCTGGAGTCGGTGATGGCGGAGGCGGGGTGGACCCGCGCCGACCCGGTCACCCTGGCCTCGAGCTGGCGCATCGTCACGTCGACTCTGCTGCGGCGCAGCTACGACGAGGCGCCGGTGAGCCCGTTGCTGCTGTTCGAGCGCCAGCAGGATCTTGCGTATCAGCAGGAGGTGCGCGGCAACCCGGCCAAGCGGCACCACGTGCGCTTCTGGAAGTGCCCACCGGACTGGTATCTGCCGGGCGGCGCGCCCGCTGACTGGCTGGGGGCCGCGACGTTCGACCGCAGCGTCGGCTTGTCCCTCTTCACCCTGCAGGTGACGCACCGCATCGACGCCAACACCGACATCGAGCGCGATCACGTCGTGAAGTCGATCGAGTCGTCGGATGACGCGGTCGCGGTCAGCGCCATCCGCGACTTCTCGACGGGCTACCACGCACGCAACGGCGGCGGCGACTCGATCATCACCGACGGCGACCTACCGGTACTCGACCTGCGGGGCATCCGTGCCCGTGCGGAGTTCGAGAAGGAGCCGGACGTCGTGGAGAGCGCCGCAGACAAGCGCCCGGTGTCGATCGTTCTCGGGTGCGCCCTTCTCGGTCTACGGGTGCTCGCCGGCCTGATCGGCATCGCGATCGCGGTCATCGGATGGCGTGCGTACGTGCAGTCGGTGAGCGTCGACCTGGACGGCACGGAGCTCGCCGGAACTCTCAACACGACCTTCGCGGTGATCGCCGTCAGCGCGTCCGCCCTGGCCGTGCTCGTTCAGCTGGGGATCGTCACACTGATCTTCCGGGGCAGCAACTGGGCGAGGTTGCTCGCCATGCTCGTGAGCGCCCTCACGGTGACCTTCGCCGCGATCGACTACTTCAACGGCGGACCCCAGGTGAGTCTGCGTGCCAACCTGCTCGGGCTTCCGCTGGACATCCTGGTCCTGCTCGCGCTGTCATCCGAGCAGTCCAGCGCGTGGGCACGGCGCATCAGGTACCTGAAGATCGAGCGGAAGTGGGCGAAGCGTCACCCGTCGACGCTGTGAACTCCGAGCTGTGTGATCGAGGGCTCGCTGTGATCAAGGGCTCTGCGAGAACGAAACAGGGTCGAGGCCGTGATCGCCAGCGGGCCGGCTGGTGTGTAGTGCTGGAGCGCTCAGACCGTCGCGAGCAGGGTGGCCACGGCATCCAGTGAGCCGGGCACAAGACGGTAGTAGTGCCAGGTGCCGCGCTTGGTGCTCGTGAGGTATCCGGCGTCGACGAGCACCTTCAGGTGGTGCGAGACGGTCGACTGGCTCAGTCCGAGCGGGTCGGTGAGATCGCAGACGCACGCCTCGCGGTCCGCATGCGCTGCCACCATCGATACGAGACGGATCCTGGCCGGGTCGGCCAGCGCCTTGAGTGATTTGGCCAGGGACTCCGCGTTCCCCTGGGCGATCGGCTCCCTCGTGATGGGCGCGCAGCACGCCTGCAGATCGCGGATCGGCAACAGCTCGGCGACGGACATGCGACCAGCTTCCCACATACATTGACAGTTATCGATGTTTAATCGCAGACTGTGTGCATCGACGCCTGTCGATGGAAGGAGGTTCGATCATGAACGAATGTTGTGAGGACCAGGAAATCTGCGAGTCCGGCTACTGTGAGCCGGACTGCTGCTGATTCCCGGTGACCTTCGGCCGGCCGTCCCGGGGGCGCCCTGGCGGCCGGTTCACCACAGATCGCCGACGATGTGACCAACCCATCGAGCTGAACGCGGGGAAGTCATGACAGAGAAGCCCACCGTCCTCTTCGTCTGCGTGCACAACGCCGGTCGGTCCCAGATGGCTGCCGGCTACGCCCGTGAGCTCTCCGATGGCGCGGTGCGAGTACTCTCCGGTGGATCCGAGCCGGGGGACTCGATCAACCCCGTCGCGGCGCAGGCCATGGCCGAAGACGGTGTCGACATCACCGGCACCGTGCCGCAGTTGCTTCAGACCGAACAGGTTCGGGAATCCGACGTCGTGATCACGATGGGTTGCGGCGACGCCTGCCCCATCTTCCCCGGCAAGCGTTACGAGGACTGGGAGCTCACCGACCCCGCCGGCAAGTCGCTCGATGAAGTGCGTCTGATCCGCGATGAGATCAAGCGCCGCATCACGAGCCTGCTGAACGAGATCCTGCCGACCGCCTGACCTGTGGACAGGTGTCACTCGGGGCGGGTTTCGAGACGCGCCGCTGCGCGGTGCTCCTCAACCAGCGGCAGGGGGGCGCCAGGTCGTTCTGCAGGCGGTGGTCCTCAACTAACGGCAGGGAGGCGCCAGGTCGTTCTGCAGGCAACGCTCGTCAACCCGCGGGAATCGCCTGGGGCCTTGTCGGCTACAGATCCTTGCGGTAAAACAGCGAGTCGCCGTAAGCGGCGTCGGATTCCACTCGATCGGTCTCGACGAATCCGAGTCGGTCCGCCACATGGCGAGAGGGCGCATTCCACTCGCGGATGGTGGCCCAGAGGCGTCGAAAGCCCGACTCGCGAGCCCAGTCGAGCACCGCCGACGCTGCCTCGGTCGCGTATCCCTGGTGCCAGGTTGCGCGAAGGAACTCGTAGGCGAGCTCCGGCTCGTCATCCTGCCCGTGCATGTTCGGGATCAGCCCGCAGTAGCCGATGGCATCGCCAGATCCCCGTCGTTCAGCGACCAGCAGGCCGACCGCAGGGTCGGTGTCTCCTTGCCGGATGTGCTCCTCGAGGTCCTCGATCGTCGGATGCCCGTCCGCATCGATCCTGCGGTGAGGAGGCACCCGAGGGTCGCGTTCGATCCACAACTCGCGCTGCACAGCGGCGTCGCTGACACGCCATCGCCGCAGCAGCAACCGCTCGGTCTCGAGGACGACCTCGCCGGGGGAAGGACGTGAGTGGTTCATGGGCGACCGGATCTCAGCCCGTCAGAGCGCGCGGATGCTCCAGCTCGCCGCCGTCGTCTCGCCGGGCTGAAGAACGATGAGGTCCGTTCCCGAGTTGAACGCATCCGGAGGGCAGGTCATCGGCTCGACCGCCAGGCCTACCCGGTGGAAGGAGGGGTCGGGATGATCCGCGGTGTGGATCTGCACCCACGGGCACGCGGCATCCCACTGCATGGTGACGCCGTGTCCGTCTGCGGCACGCAGTTCGACGGATGCGACGCCCTCGACATCCCTGCTCAGTGTCGTGAACGCGTGGTCGATGAAGACATCCGCGATGGGGCGAGGTGCGCGAAAGTCGAAGTCCCCGCCCTGCTCGGTCGCGACGTCGGCGACCGCGATCGGCGCCAGCCGGTCGGGCGTGACCGTGAGCACGCTCGACGCCGGGAGGGTCAGGGTCCAGTCGTCGACACGGCCGCTGCCCGCCACGAGATACGGGTGGGGTCCTGTGCCGAACGGTGCGGCATCCGCTCCGGTGTTGCGCGCGGTGACGATCGTCGTGAGGCCATCGTCGTCGAGCCGGAACAGCACGGTGATGTCGACGCGGTGGGGGTAGCCCTGCTGCGCCTGCACGGTCGCGCCGAGCTCCACGAAATCGTCGCCGCGGTCGACCACCCGGTAGTCGAGCCAGGAGCCGAGCCCGTGCAGAGCGTTGCCGCGCTGCGGCTCGGTCAAGGACAACTGCTCCTCGATACCGGCGAAGGTGTACCGGCCGTCGACGACACGGTTCGGCCAGGGCACCAGCGTCGTTCCGCGGAAAGCAGGCCTGATCTCGTCGGCGTCGAAGGGCACGACGAGATCGCGGCCGGCGAAGGTCAAAGAGCGCAGCGACGCGCCGACGGTGGCGATGGAGGCACGGTACTCGCCGCGCGCGAGGTCGATGGATGTTCCGGAGAGGGGGATGCTCACCGCCCCATTCTCTCGTACGGCCGAACCTCCTGAGAGCGCTCCCGCGCAACCCGGCCGACCCACCTGTGGTGTGATCGTGATGCACATCGACGAGGAGGAACAGCATGGCGAAGACGTGGGGTCTGCACGAGAGGACGCATCTCGGGCTGATGCTGGCGCTGACGTTCTCCACCGGTGTGGTGGATGCCGTCGGCTACCTCGGCCTCGACCGTGTCTTCACCGGCAACATGACCGGCAACGTCGTCATCCTCGGCATGGCGCTGATCGGCGGCGACAACCTGCCGATCATCGGCCCCATCATCGCGCTGGTCTGCTTCATCGTCGGTGCTGCGGCCGGCGGACGTGTGCTGCGGCGAGTGGATGCCGGATGGACCCGGCTCTCGACGACGATGTTCGCCAGTGTGGGGACCATGTTGCTGGCGGCGGCCGTCGTGCTGTTCGCTGCCGGTACGAATCCTGCGCAGGGGGTGCAGTGGACGGTGACCGGCATGCTCGGACTCGCCATGGGTGCGCAGGCGGCGACCGCCCGACACATCGCCGTGAAGGACGTGACGACCGTCGTCGTGACGTCGACGCTCGCCGGACTCGCCGCCGACTCGGTGTTCGGGGCGGGAAAGGGCCAGCCGTGGGCGCGGCGGGCCGGGGCCGTCGTGCTGATCGGACTCGGCGCCGTCGTCGGGGCCACGGCCGTTCACGCCCGCCCGGCGATCGGACTGCTCGTCTCGGCCGCGATCGTGCTGGTGGTCGCCGCATGGGGGCACGCGGCGACGGGCGGGCCCGTGCCAGCGGTGTCGACTGAGCTGTGACGCCGCTTGCGGGTTTCGAGACGCGCCGCTTCGCGGTGCTCCTCAACTCACGGTGGACGCGCCGCTTCGCGGTGCTCCTCAACCCACGGTGGACGCGCCGCTTCGCGGTGCTCCTCAACCCACGGAGCCTCTGAAGTGATGCACAGGTTCCACACGTCTGTGAAGAAGTTCACGTCCGGTTCACGCCCAGCCGGGGGAACGCCCAGCGGCTCGCGTTGACCTGAGTAGGGCATCCATTCGGGTGTCGAATTCAGGCGGGAGACGCGGTGATCGGAACCGACGTGCGCAGTGCGCAGACGGATGGCGCGCCCGCCTCCGCGGTTCGGTTCTCCACCCATGAATCGCGGATCGACAGGGGCCCCGCGGGTGGTCCCGGCGGTCTCTCGAGGTACCGTCTGCCGTTCGTCGCCCTTGCAGCAGGTGTGATCGCGTTCGTCGTCTCGTGGTGGGGATCGTGGATCCCGTCGTTCTGGGGCGACGAAGCGGCGAGCATCATGTCGGCCGAGCGTCCGTGGGCATCCCTGTTCCGGCTCTTCGGGCGAGTGGATGCCGTACATGGCGCGTACTACACGCTGCTGCACATCTGGATCGACCTGTTCGGCGCGACCCAGTTCTCCACGAGGCTCACGAGCGCGCTCGCGGTAGGGGTCGCTGCGGCGGGCATCGTCGTGCTCGTGAACCGATGGGGCGGGATGCGGCTTGCGGTGACATCCGCCCTCATCTTCGCCGTGCTGCCGCGCACCACCTACATGGGCGCCGAGGTGCGCTCGTACGCGCTCAGTACGGCGTGCGCGGTGTGGCTCACCGTGCTGTTCGTGCACCTCGTGACCCGCAGGACGACCAGGGTTCTGCCGTGGGTCGGGTTCGCGGTCGCGTTCGCTGCGTGCATCTACGTCTTCCTCTACCTCTCGCTGCTCGGCCTCGTCTACGCGGCGACGCTCCTGTGGGTCGGTCGCGGCCGCATCCGTGCGACTGCGCTCGCCGTGTTCGGCAGAGCCGCCGAGGTGTCGCCAGACACAGCCGCGCTCGCAACCGTCGTGAAGCGTTGGATGGCTGCGACGCTCGGCGCCGCCGTACTGGCCGGGCCGGTCATCGTGTTCGCGTACCGCGAGCGCGGTCAGCTCGCGTTCCTCGGGCGCAACCCGGCGGTGAGTCTTCGGAACCTCGCCGTCTCCCAGTGGTTCGACACCGACACGCTGCTCGCCGTCGTGGCGTGGCTGGCGCTGGCCGGCACCGTGGCCTGGGGGGCGGTCGTGCTGGTGCGCAGACGGCACACCCTGTTGGCCAGCGTTCCGGACGCCGCTGCGAGTCACGACAGCACCGTCCTCCCCGCGCTCGCCGTGGCGTGGGCCGTGATCCCGCCTCTGGTGCTGGTCGGCCTGAACTCCTTCGTGCCGGCGTACACGGTTCGGTACACCTCGTTCGTGACGCCTGCCGTTGCCGTGCTGCTGGCGATCGGGCTGAACGGCGCAGCGGGGTGGATGGCGCGCCGATGGAACAGCCGAAGCTCGGTCATCCGTGCCCTCGCTCTCGCGGTGGGCGTCGTCTGCATCGCGGCCATCGCCGCGCCGACGTACCTCGGGCAGCGCGGACCGTACGCGAAGGACGGCGGCAGCGACTGGGCGCAGGTGGCCGCGACGGTGCAGGCGCACTCGACGCCGGGCGACGACATCGTCTTCGACGAGAACGCGCGGCCGTCGCGCAATCCGCACAGGGCGCTGCACCTCTACCCGGAGCAGTTCAAGAACGTGGTCGACGTGAGCCTGAAGACGTCGTACGTCGACACGAACGGGCTCTGGGACAAGACCTATTCCATTCCGGATGTCGCGTCGCGACTGAACGAAGGGAACGGCCGGGTCTGGCTGGTGGAGTACGTCGGCCCGGATCGCAATGGCGTCGTGTCGTCCGCCGGCATGCACGCCAGGATCGCCCAACTGCAGGCACTCGGGTTCGGGGTCACCCACACCTATCGCTTGCACAGGGACGATGTCTACCTTTTAACGAGAGGATCATCATCATGAACGTGGCCGTCATCATCCCCACGTACAACGAGGTCGAGAACCTCGCATGGATCGTGGGGCGCGTGCGGGCATCGGTGCCTGAGGCATCCGTGCTGGTGGTCGACGACGGCTCCCCGGATGGCACAGGAGAACTCGCCGACGAGCTGGCGGCAGCCGACCCGTTCGTGCATGTGCTGCATCGCGCCAGCAAGGAGGGCCTGGGGGCCGCGTACCGTGCGGGCATGCGGAAGGCGCTGGCCGACGGCCACGATGTGATCGTCGAGATGGACGCCGACGGATCGCACAGACCGGAGCAGCTTCCCGACCTGCTGGCGGCGCTCAAGACCTCCGACGTCGTCGTCGGCTCGAGGTGGGTGCCAGGCGGCGGCGTCGTGGACTGGCCGCTGTCGCGCCGCATCCTCTCGCGCGGTGGCAGCGCGTACGCGCGCTTCGCGCTCGGCATCCACGTGCGCGACATGACAGGCGGATACCGCGTGTTCACCGCCGACGCCCTCGATCGCATCGACCTCGACGCTGTGCTCAGCCAGGGCTACTGCTTCCAGATCGACATGCTGCGGCACGCGCACTCCGAGGGGCTGCGCATCTCGGAGGTGCCGATCACCTTCGCCGAGCGCGAGCGCGGCAACTCGAAGATGTCGCTCGGCATCGTCGCAGAGGCCATGCTTCGGGTCACCGCCTGGGCGATCACGTCGATCCCCTCACGCGTGCGTCGAGGCGGCAGGGCGGTCGCTCCCGTCACGGACCCGGTCGAGAGCCACCCCACCAGCGTCTGACACTGGCACGAACCGTGTGTCCGCGCTAGGTGAGCCGCTCTCTGAGGCGGCGGCGCGTACGGCGCAGGACCCGGCGGCGTAGGGTGCCAACTGCGGCACGCCCGGCGGGGACATGCCGCGAAGCAAACAGGGAGGACCCCAATGGCCGAAGACCCTTATGAGCGGTTCGGAGCCGTTCCCTCGTTCACTGTGACCAGCGAAGACGTGGCGGACGGGCTTCCGATCGTCGTCGATCACCGGGCAAGCGGGGGCAACACGTCGCCGCAGCTGTCGTGGAGCGGGTTCCCGGCCGGCACCAAGAGCTTCGCCGTGACCATCCACGACCCGGATGCCCCCACCGGCTCCGGCTTCTGGCACTGGGCCGTGTACAACCTTCCGGCATCCGTCACCTCGCTCGAGCGTGGTGCGGGCAGCGCAGGCGGATCGCTGCCGGCGGGTGCAGCTCAGCTGAAGAACGAGTTGCGCCAGATCGGCTACACCGGCGCAGAGCCGCCCGAGGGCACCGGAGTGCATCGCTACTTCGTGGTCGTGCACGCGGTGGATGTCGAGCAGCTCGCCCTCGACCCGGAGTCGACGCCTGCTGTGCTCGGTTTCAACCTGCACTTCCACACGCTGGCGCGCGCCGTCATCGTGCCCACCGCGTCGTTCGCGGACTGACGCGGACCGCGCAGACTGACCCCGACCGACCGGCACGGCACCCGGACGGGTGGGCGTCGGAGACGGTGGACGGTAGCGTTGGACGGGTGAACATCACCACTGTGCGCACGCACCGCAGCGATGAGAACCTTCCTCGCACCGAGCAGCTGGCGTGGAAGCTCGCGGAGGTAGCGACCGACCCGGTCGAGGTCTCCGACGAGGTCGCCGACATGATCGTCAACCGCGTCATCGACAACGCGGCCGTCGCGGCGGCGTCGCTGCTGAGGCATCCGGTCGTCGCCGCACGGTCGCAGGCGCTCGCCCACCCGGTCTCGGTCGGCGGCAGCGGATCGAGCGTCTTCGGAACGGATGCCTCACGTCGCGTCAGCGTCGAATGGGCGGCCTGGGCCAACGGCGTCGCCGTGCGGGAGCTCGACTACCACGACACTTTCCTCGCGGCGGAGTACTCGCACCCTGGCGACAACATCCCGCCCGTCGTGTCCGTCGCGCAGCACCTCGCAACCGAGCGCGGGCTCACCGGACGCGATGTCGTGCGCGGGATCGCCACCGGCTACGAGCTGCAGATCGACCTCGCGCGGGCGATCAGCCTGCACGCGCACAAGATCGACCACGTCGCGCACCTGGGCCCGAGCGCTGCCGCCGGCATCGGCACCCTGCTCGGGCTCGACACCGAGACCGTCTTCCAGGCGATCGGCCAGGCGCTGCACACGACGACGGCCACCAGGCAGTCACGCAAGGGCGAGATCTCCAGCTGGAAGGCGTTCGCGCCGGCCTTCGCCGGAAAGATGGCCGTCGAGTCGGTCGACCGTGCGATGCGCGGCGAGACCAGTCCGACCCCGATCTACGAGGGCGAGGACGGCGTCATCGCCTGGCTGCTCGACGGGCCATCGGGCAGCTACGAAGTGGCTTTGCCCGAAATCGGCACGGCCAAGCGCGCCATCCTCGACTCGTTCACCAAGGAGCACTCCGCCGAGTACCAGGCGCAGGCGTGGATCGACCTCGCCCGCAAGCTGCACAACGAGTACCCGCTCATCTTCGACGACCCCGAGCGGGTGCAGAGCATCGTGCTGCACACCTCGCACCACACGCACTTCGTGATCGGCTCCGGCGCGAACGACCCGCAGAAGTACGACCCGAATGCGTCGCGCGAGACGCTCGACCACTCGATCCCGTACATCTTCACCGTCGCGCTGCAGGACGGCAGCTGGGACCACGTCGCCTCGTACGCCCCAGAGCGGGCATCCCGACCCGACACCGTCGCGCTGTGGAACAAGGTGACGACGCAGGAAGACCCCGAGTGGACGCGCCGCTACCACTCGCTCGACCCGAAGGAACAGGCGTTCGGCGGCCGCATCGAAATCACGTTCACCGACGGCTCGGTCATCAGCGAGGAGATCGCCGTTGCGGATGCCCACCCGCTCGGCGCCCGCCCGTTCGCGCGCGACGACTACGTCGACAAGTTCCGCACGCTCGCGGCCGACGCACTCGAGGCAACCGAGATCGAGCGGTTCCTGGATGTCGCGCAGAGGCTCCCCGAGCTGACCGCCGAGGAGCTGCCAGGGCTGAGCTTCACCGCGAGGCACGGCCTGCTCGCCTCCGTGGACGCCCCCCGCGGCTTGTTTTAGGCCGCGGCGCGCCCGCCGCACCACCCACCACCACCACCACCCACACCCCAACCACCACCCACCACCCCAAGTGGTCGCCAGTTGTTGCGGGTTCCTCACGGGGGATTCCACACCAAGTGGCGATGACTTGCGGGGAGGGCGAGGTGGGGTGGGCGTGGGGCGGGCGTGGTGAGGTGGCGCACGAGTCATCCGTAGGAGGGATGGCCCCGACGCGTCGCATCGGCGAGACTGGCGGGGAGCAGAGGAGCAGCATGTCCGAACAGGAACCCGAGATCCACAAGGGTCTCGCCGGGGTCGTCGTCGACACCACGGCCATCTCGAGCGTCAACCCCGCGACCAACTCCCTGCTGTACCGGGGATACCCCGTGCAGGAGCTGGCCGCGGAGTGCTCCTTCGAGCAGGTCGCCTACCTGCTCTGGCACGGCGAACTGCCGACGGATGTCGAGCTCGAGGAGTTCGAGGCGCAGGAGCGCTCCCTCCGCAAGCTCGATAAGCGCACCCGCAAGGCGCTCGACGACATCCCGGTCTCCGCGCATCCGATGGATGCTCTGCGCACCGCGGTCAGCCAGCTCGGCGGACTCGACACGACGCTGCAGCAGGAGAACGGCATCCTCGATCGCACTCTCAACGAGGGGCGCGCGATCTACCTGCTCGCCCAGCTGCCGTCGATCGTCGCGTACATCCAGCGTCGTGGTCGCGGCCTCGAGCCGGTCGAGCCGCGGGAAGATCTGGACTACTCGCGCAACTTCCTTTGGATGACATTCGGCGAGATGCCGGACGACGTCGTGGTCGACGCGTTCCGCGTCTCGCTGGTGCTGTACGCGGAGCACTCGTTCAACGCGTCGACGTTCACCGCACGCGTGATCGCATCGACGTTGTCGGATGTCTACAGTGCGATCACCGGCGCCATCGGCGCCCTCAAGGGCCCGCTGCACGGCGGTGCGAACGAGGCCGTCATGGTCGCGTTCGACGAGATCGGCTCTGCAGACAAGGCGGCGGCCTGGCTTGATGACGCCCTCGCCGAGAAGCGCAAGATCATGGGCTTCGGGCACCGTGTCTACAAGAACGGCGACTCGCGCGTTCCGACGATGAAGGCATCCCTCGAGCGGCTCGTCGAGCACTACGACCGACAGGACATGCTCGACCTCTACACCGCCCTCGAGACGGCCATGCAGGAGCGCAAGAACATCAAGCCCAACCTCGACTACCCGAGCGGGCCCGCGTACAACCTGATGGGCTTCGACACCGCCACGTTCACGCCGATCTTCGCTGCGGCACGCGTCACCGGATGGACGGCGCACGTCATGGAGCAGCTTGCGTCGAACGCGCTGATCCGGCCGCTGTCGCTGTACAACGGGCCGCAGGAGCGCCACCTTTAGCTCGCCGCCCAGGCCCGGGCTCGACACGCTCGGGCTCACCGGCCCCGAGCCCGGGTATTGCGCCACTTGCGCTTGACCGCGCCAGCCTAAGTGGCGCGATAGTGCGCAAGTGGCGCGGTTGAGGCCCCCAGGATCCGTGTGGGCATTGCCGAAGAGAGTCGGGGGTCGGCGGGGACTTCTTGTCGGGCATCGACAGGTGCGTGGCGGGCAGGGGATGGTCGTGCCTAGCCTGGCCGGATGCATCTGCTGTTCCGCACGATTCTGCACGCCTGGATCTCCCGCTTCGGCAAGCACGTCGGTCACTACGACGTGGTGTCGACGAAGTTTCGGGTGCTGCCGACCGACCTGGACATCCTGCGGCACATGAACAACGGGGTGTACCTGTCGATCTTCGACCTCGGCCGGTTCGACCTTCTGCACCGCAGCGGCATCTGGCAGATCTTCACCGAGCGCGGCTGGTACCCGGTCGTGGCGTCCGAGACGATCACGTTCCGTAAGTCGCTGCAGCTGTGGCAGTCGTTCACCGTCGAGTCGCGCCTGATCGGATTCGACGAGAAGGCGGTCTACATGCAGCAGCGGGCCGTGGTCGACGGCGAGATCTACGCCGAGGGCTTCATCAAGGGCAGGTTCCTGAGGCGCTCGGGCGGCACGGTGCCGATGGGCGAGCTGTTGGATGCCGTCGGTCGGCCGCCCTCGGACCTGCAGCTTCCCGAGTGGCTGGTGCGCTGGGGCGACGACGTGAAGCTGCCGGCGACCCGCGCAGAAGCGCCCAGCGTGTGGGAGTGAATGCATCTCTTCCGCTGGTTGAGGAGCTCCGCGAAGCGGGGTGTCTCGAAACCTCGCGCCGTGTGAGGCGGTCTCGAGACGCGCGCCCTGCGGCGAGCTCCTCAACCAGCGGGGTCGGCGCGCATAGCCTGGTCGCATGACGATCGCCACCGCCGAGCCCGCACCTGTGGGTGGCGGTGTGACCGCGCCGCTTCGGTGCGAGTACCGACCATCTCGGCCGGTCGACCTGCGCAGAACGCTCGGCGTGCTCGGCCGGGGCGCCTACGACCAGACGACGATCTGGACGGCCTCCGGCATGTGGCGCACCTTCCGCACCCCTGCGGGTCCTGCGACGCTTCACCTCGCGCAGCGCGGTGGCGGAGTGGATGTCGCCGCGTGGGGTCCGGGCGCGGAGTGGGCGATCGACGGCGTGCCGCAACTGCTGGGGGCGGCGGACGACTGGAGCGCGCTCGACGTGGGCAGACATCCGTTCCTCGTCGAGGTGCTGCGGCGGAACCCCGGGCTGCGGCTCACGCGCACGCGGCGAGTGTTCGAGGCGCTGGCGCCCGCGATCATCGAGCAGAAGGTGACGAGCCTCGAGGCGTATCGGGAGTGGGCGCGCATCGTGCGCTGGTTCGGGGAGACCGCGCCGGGAGTCGCAGAGGGGATCGCGCCGCGCGAGCTGCGGGTGTGCCCGTCCGCCGAGACGTTGAGGCACGTTCCGTCGTGGGAGTGGCATCGCATCGGGGTGGACCCGACGCGATCCCGCACGGTCGTGATGGCCGCGCGCGTGGCCGAAGCCCTGGAGCGCACCATCGAAGACGACGGAGCGGCTGCCGCTGCCAAGCTGCGTACGGTTCCGGGCATCGGCGTCTGGACGGCCGCCGAGACCCTCCAGCGCTCGCATGGCGACCCCGACCAGATCAGCGTCGGCGACTACGGCCTGTGCAAGGTCGTCGGCCACGCGCTCACCGGATCGAAGACCGACGACGACGGGATGCTCGAGCTTCTGCAACCATGGGCCGGGCAACGTCAGCGCGTGGTGCGTCTGATCCTGCTCTCCGGTCGCGGCCCCGAACGGCACGGGCCTCGCGCGACGATCACCGACCACCGCTGGCGGTGAACTCCTCGCACTGCGCGGGTGAAGCGGGGCAGAAGGCTCCGTACGGTAATCCGTTATCCCCTAGCATGCGACCATGAGTTCGAAGAGCAAGCAGGGTTCGCGCCAGGGATCGCAGCACCACGAAGAAGAGGCGCTGCAGCTGAACCGTGGCCTGTGGGGATGGCTGGCCGGACTGATCACCCTCGTGGTGGTCGCCTTCCCGCTGTCGGCCTCCTTCGCCTTCGCGACCAACCCCGCGACGCGCTCCCTCTTCGGCTCTCACCTCTCCGGGCTCTCGGCCGCCGGGTTCTCCGCCTTCTGGTGGCTCCTCACCCTTCTGCTGCTCGCGCTGCCGTTCCTCGTCGGATTCGGCATCGCGAAGCTCTCGGGCAAGTGGGTCGGCATCATCGGCGTGATCATCGTGATCCTGGTGGTCGGCCTCGTGGTGCTCGGCCGCATGTTCGCCTTCTAGTCCGGATCGGACGGGTCGATCGGCGCGTGGTGGTCGAGGTTCACCACCCCGTGCCGCCAATAGCCCTGCACATCGAGCTGGTCGGGCCGCAGCCCAACCTCGTGCTTGAGGTAGCGACGCACGGGCACGAGGGCTGAGGCCTCGCCTGCCGCCCAGACGTAGACATCCTCAGGATCGAGATCCAGCGACCGCACCGACTCGAGCAGCTGCTCCGGCCCGTCCGAGCGATACAGCCACTCGACCGACGCGCGCCGTAGCTGATCCGTGCTGAGGTAGCGCTCCACCTCCTCGTCCGCGACGTCGATGAGCGCCGTGATGTCGGTGGATGACGGCAACATGTCCAACCAGCGGGTGAGGGCGGGCAGCGCGGTCTCGTCGGCGATGAGCACCACGTCGCCGACATCCTGCGGAGCCAACCGCGACCCGCGGGGACCGGCCACCCCGAGCACGTCGCCGGGATGCGCCGCGGCGGCCCACGCGGACGCGGGACCCCCTGCGGCGGCATCCACGGGTGCGATGCGCACGCCGTCCGGTGCGTGGAGCACGAAATCGATGTCGAGCTCGGCAGCACCGAACGGCGCGGGGCGGAACTGGCGCGGCGTGTAGTCGCGCGAGATGATCATGCCGCCGGTCGGCCGTCGCAGCCCGTCACCGGTCAGCTCCGGAACCGTGAGGTCACCGGTCGCCGGGTCGGGGAAGTACACCTTGACGTGGTCGGTGGGGCCGACGGCGGCGAAGTCCTCCAGCGTGTCGCCGATGAGGGTGATCCGCACGATCGACGGAGTGATCTGCTCCACGCGGTCGACGGTGAGTCGCCGAACTGCCATGTCGTGTCGCACGTGTTCGCGGGTTGCCATGCTCCGACGCTACGCCCAGGTGGGCATTCGCTACTCGACCAGCGGAGATTCCGATCAGCCGACGTAGTGCTCGGTGATGTCGGAGAGCAGGCCCTGTTCGGTGGGGGCCCATCCCAGAAGCTCCCTCGTGGCGGTGCTGGATGCCATCACATCCGCCCCGAAGAATTGGCCGAGCCACCCGAAGTGGGCGGTCGCCTCCTCGCGCGGAATCGACGCGGTCGGCACGCCGAGGCCACGGCCGATCGCCTCGGCGATCTCCTTGGTCGGGATGCCCTCTTCTGCGACGGCGTGCGTGATGGTTCCCGACGGCGCCTTCTCGAGCGCGAGCCCGACCATGCGCGCGGCGTCGAAGCGATGCACGGCGGCCCAGTGGTTCGATCCGTCGCCCACATAGGCAGCCACTCCGCGTTCGCGCGCGATGCGCACGAGCACGGCCGAGAACCCGTGATCGCCGGCGCCGTGCACCGTCGGCGAGAACCGCAGCGCGATCGGAGAGATGCCCCGGTCCGCGAAGCTCAGCGCGAACCGCTCGCTGCCTCCGCGCGGTGAATCAGGTCCGACGAACGGTGACTCGTCGTGCTCGGTCAGCACCTTGCCGGGCGCAGCACCCGCCAGGCCCGACGCGAACATGAACGTGCGACCGGTGCCGGCCAGCACGTCGCCGAGCGCTTCGAGTGCTGCGCGTTCCGTGCGGCCCGAGGCGGCAAAGTCGTCGAAGTCGTGCTTGAAACCGAGGTGGATGACCGCGTCGGCGTTCTCCGCGCCCGAACGCAGCACGTCGGGGTCGTCCAGGCTGCCGCGAAGCGGGGTGACCCCCGCCGACTGGAGTGCTGCGACGGAGGCATCCGAGCGCGCGATGCCCGAGACCTCGTGCCCGGCCGTGAGCAACTCGGTGACGACTGCCGATCCGATCCATCCGGATGCTCCGGTCATGAAGATGCGCATGATTGTCCTTCTCTCGTTGGGACTTGCTGGGTGAGGGGTTGAGCTAGTGGCGATGGTTGGGCTTTCGAGTGATGTCAGTTTCTGACATGACCGACGATAGCAGTGATGTCAGAAACTGTCATCACCGTGCCCGACGGCATAGGATCGCCACATGGGCAGATGGGAGCCGGATTCGAGCGGCAGGCTCGGTCGCGCCGCGCTCGACCTCTACTCGGAACGCGGATACGAGCAGACGACCGTGCACGACATCGCCGAGCGCGCAGGGGTCACGGAGCGCACGTTCTTCCGCTATTTCGCCGACAAGCGCGAGGTGCTCTTCGACGGTTCGCACGCGCTCGAGGAGACGATCGTGAACGCGGTGGCCTCTGCGCCCGCCGAGGATTCCGACCAGCCGCTGCGGCTTGCCGTCGAGGCGCTGCAGGCCGCTGCACCGTTCTTCGACGACCGATACGACTACGCAAGGCAGCGTTCTGCGGTGATCGCAGCGAACCCGAGTCTGCAGGAACGCGAACTGCTGAAGCTCTCGTCGATGACGGTCGGCATCGCGACGGCGCTGAGGGCGAGAGGCGTCGCGGATACTGAGGCCGATCTGGCCGCTGATGTCGCGGTGGTCGTCTTCCATCGCGGGTTCCAGCGGTGGCTCGGAGGCGAAGGGCGCAGCCTCGGCCCGTTCATGCGCGAGGTATACGAGGAACTGGTCGCGCTGGTCGAATGATGGGTCGGCGGGTCAGCGGTCGTCGATCCCTATACGCGGGTATTACGCTTGCCGAATGCTGCCCGGGGCTTCCGACCCAAGCGCGAGCGGCTCTCCTTCGTCCGTGACGCCGCGGAACGTGGGGGCTGGTGCGCTCTGGCGCTCCCGCGCGCGTGAACAACGGGGGCTGCTCGCCGCGATCGCAGGAACCGTGTTCGTCATCGCCGCGCTCATGGTCGCGCTCGCCGGCATCGGGTCGCGGGCGCCGATCGAGGCGGTCCAGGGCACGATCGCCGCCGGTCCGACGGCCGACGTCTCGCGAACCGTCACGTTCGGCGCCATCGATGAGTCTCAGTCGGTCTCGCATGAGAGTGTGCGCGCCGCACTGGAGAAGCTGTTCACAGGGGTGCCGGTGACCGTCGATGTGCGCGATGGTGCGGCGGGAACTCAGTCGTGGACCGTGACGCCGGATGCCGAGCGCATCCGCCCCGAGCACCTCTCGGCGCTGCGCCGCGACGACGCGCGCCTCGAGCAGACCGTGTCAGCGGTGCCGGGGGTGGACGGCACGACCGTGAACGCGACAGGACAGGGAGCGGCGACGGCGCTGGCCATGGAACGCTCGCTCGACGCGTTCGCCGCCGTGCTCCCCGTTCCAGCCGCCGTCCTCGTGGTCTCCGCCGTGATCGCGCTCTGCCTGCTTGCCCAGCTGCTGGTGGAGGCGCGCGACAACGAGACACGACTGCTGCGGGCGCGCGGGGCGAGCATCCGCTGGATCATCGGTGCGGATGCCGCGGAGGCGGCGCTCGCTGTGGGGGCCGGCGCGCTGCTGGGGTCAGCCGTCGCGCTGGTCGTCGTTGCGCTGCTGATCGGGATGCCGTCGGCCGGCGCCGTCATCCTGCCGTTCCTCGGCGTTCTTCTCGGCTCGGCGGCGATCGTCGTCGCGTTCTCAGCAGTCGCTGCCGCCCGCACGTCGGGCGAGCCGCGTCAGGTCTCCGGCCGCACCCGCTTCGCCGTCTCCGCCGGCCTCACGTTCGTCGTGATCGCGGGCGCGGCCGTCTCGATGTGGCGGTTCATCACCGACGCGCGCGTCACGGGCGCCGCGATCGATCCGCTCGCGGTCATCGCACCGGCCGCGGGACTGTGCGCGCTGGCGGTGCTCGCCGTCGTGATCTTCGGGCCGGCGTCACGCGGGGTGGAGGCCACGACCGGCCGCTCGACCGGAACGGGAGCACTGCCGCTGCGTTCCGTCGCGAGGCACTCCGCCGTGTTCGCCGCGCCGGTCGCGCTTCTCACGATCGCTGTCGCCGTCACCACCTTCGCGGCCGGATACCAAGGCACCTGGTCGTCGTTCCTCGCGGCTTCGTCGCGCATCGTGATCGGCGCAGACGCCCGTCTCGACCTGGATGCCCCGCAGTTCGTGGAAGGCACGAAGGACGCCGCCCCGGTGACCCCTGTCGCCGCCGTGCCTGGGGTTCAGCGCGCGGTCCCCGCCGCGACACTGTCCGGCACGATCGGTCCGCTCGCCGTCGACGTCGTCGGCGCGCCGTCAGCCGAGCTGGCGGCCCTGCAGCCCGCGCCGAGCACGATGTTCGATGCGGCCTCGGTCTCGCAGGCAGTCGGGGCTGTGAAGGGTGGTGGCAGCGGCATCCGTCTGCCGAAGGGTGCTTCGACGCTCTCCCTGAAGGTCTCCGCGACGGGGTCGGTCGCGTCGACCGCGAGCCTGACCGGCTGGTTCCAGAACGCGTCAGGGGAGACCGTTCCGGGCACGAGCGCGCAGTTCGCGGTCGACGGCCCGTTGGGCTCGCCGTCGTCGTCTATCACCATTCCGGTGCCGGATGGCGGGCCGTGGACGTTCGCAGCGCTCGACGTAGCAGTCGATCTGCCCGCCAATCCGGACGGATCCGGCATGTCGCCGCTGCACAACGTGCGATTCGGCGTGCTGAGCGGGAAGGCGGGCGACGAGACGCTGCCCGTCGCATCCGCCGACTGGAACGTGCTGCCGGATGTCTACCCGCCGACCGGAGCGACCACCGTGCACGACACGAGCGGGATCGGCTTCACCGCGAACATCGCCGACTCCTCGCCGGCACTGCGGGTGCGACTGGCACCACCGGCTCACGAGGCGCCAGTCCCCATCGCCGTGAGCGCTGCGACGGCAGCGGGCACCGGTCTGCATGTCGGTCAGACCACGACGATCGACCTGCCGCAGGGGCCACTGACCGTTCGGGTCGCGGCGATCGTGCCTCAGGTGCCCGCGACGGATGACGTGACGGCGGTCCTCGCCGACCTGCCTCAGCTGAATTCGGCACTCCTCGCCTCGAGCCAGGACCTGCCGGCGATCGACACCATGCTCCTCGGCGTGGACGGATCGGCCCCGCAGGTCGCGGAGGCGGCCGCACGCGCGGCCGGCGACGGTGCGACGGAGAGCACGCCTGACACGGCTCTCGGTACACGCTTCATCTCACCGGTCGTCGCCGCGCTCAACGTGGGCGCGTACGGATGCTGCGTGCTCTCCGGGGTGGCGCTCGCCGCGTGCCTCGCAGCGCTCTGGCGGCGCAGAAGGGGCGAGACGGTCATCCTGCGCGCCATCGGGTTCGCCCCTGGGGTGCAGGCTCGCGGCCGTGGGGTCGAGGCCGTGCTCGCGGCCGGGTACGCGCTGGTGTGCGGCGTCGTGGCGGGCATCCTCATCTCCGTGCTCGCCGGGAACACGCTGGCGCGCAGCTCTGTGCCGTCCGCGCTTCCCTCGCTGCCGATCACGGGCGCCTTCGACACGGTGTGGCTCGCGGGATGCCTCATCGTGCTGCTGGTCGTCGTTGCGCTGATCATCCTGCGGTATGTGCGGGCGGTGCGTGCCGACGCCGTGCACGCCGTTCCGGGAAGGACGACGACGTGAGCGCCGCGCGCGACAGGCGATCGTCCTCGCTGTCGACGGTGGCGCTCGGGCTGCGGTCGATGCGGTCGTTCCGCGGAGCACTCGTCGCGCTCGGCATCGTCGTGCTGCTCGCCACGGCGGGGGTCGTCGCCTGGCCGAGCATCACCGCGTCGCTCGTATCGTCGGATGCCCGCTACCAACTCTCGGCCCAACCGTCGGCGGCGACGAGCCTCGGTGGCACCTTGTCGGTTCAGACCTATATCGGCGGGCCTTCGGACGCCGGCGGACTGTGGGACTCCGTTCCCGCCGCTCTGACCAAGGGCCGCCGCAACATGCAGCCAGCTCTGCGGGCGGTCACCGAGCCCGGACGGTTCGTCGGCCGGTCGGACGGCGTGTCTCGCGGGTCGACCGCGCCACCGGGAATCGCTGTCGTGCCCGTCGCCTCCGATCCGCCGCGCAGCGCGCTCGGCATCTCCGTCGAGGGCGACCCCGAGCTGCGATCGGATGCGCGCCTGGTCGACGGACGCTGGCCGAAGGGCGGTGTCGACGATGGCGAGACCGAGGTCGTGATGTCGGCGAAGGCGGCACGCGCACTGAAGTGGAAGCTCGGAACGACGAGAACGCTGAACCTCGACATCGACCCCGTCGCGGAGTCGCGCCTTCGCTTCCCCGGCGACACAGAGGGCAAGCCGAGGCTGAACCTCCGGCTGGTCGGCACCGTCGCTCCGCATGACGCGTCGAGCGACTTCTGGACGCTCGACCCGGTGCGGGCCGACCTCGGACGTGGCGTCTCGTCCGATCCGAACCTGAAGACCCCGCTGTACCACGGCCTGGTGTGGATGGATGCCGACGCCTGGCCCAAGACGGCCGTCGCACTGGGATCCCCCTATCTCTCCACCTGGTACGGCATCGACGACGGCGCGGTCGCGGTGCCTGCACTGCGCGACATCTCCGCGGCAGCCACCTCCTTCGTCGCGACGCCGATCCCCGTGGGGTCGGAAAACACCGGACAGGACCTGCGCCTGAGCACGCAGCTGCCCGACATCATCAACGAGATCCTGTCCAGGATCGCCTCCGTGCCGACCCTGCTCGCCATCGTCGCGATCGGACCCCTCGGCGCCGCGATCGCCGTGCTGTTCAGCGGCGCGAGACTGATGGCGTCCCGTCGCGCGCGGTCGTACGAGCTCATGCGCGCACGGGGCGGGTCTGAGTGGCGGGTGCGGGGTGGTGCCGCGCTCGAGGCGGCGGCCTTCACCGTGCCCGCGGCGATCGTCGGCGGGGTGGCTGCCTCGCTCGTCACGGGGGCTGGGGCGTCCGCAGCGTGGCTGATCGCGGCGTGCGCGCTTCTTCCACCGATCGCCATCGCGGCGACGGCCTCGAGCCCGACGATCGGGCGCGGCCGGCGCAGGCCCGTGCTCTCGTGGACGGTCGAACTGCTGGTCATCCTGCTCGCCGCGGCCGCGTGCATCGTGCTCGCCCAGCGCGGTGCCCAAGCGGTGGCGAACCCGCTCAGCATCGACCCGTTGCTCGTCGCGACACCGCTCCTGCTGGTGTTCGCGCTGTGCATTGTCGTGCTGCGCCTCTACCCGCCTCTGCTGCACGGGATCGGGCGGCTCGCGCTCGCCGCACGCGGCGCCGTCGGCCCAGTGGGCTGGGCGACGGCCGCCAGGGGCGGTGCCGGGCGACTCTGGCCGCTGTTCGCGATGCTGACGGGCGTCGCGGTGGCAGTGTTCGCGGGCAACACGCTCACCGTCGTGCTGACGGGAGGGCACGAGGATGCCCTGAGGCGCGTCAGCGCAGACATCACGGTGCAGGCCGACCTCTCCGAGGCGCAGCTGAAGCAGCTCGGTGAGCTGCCGGATGTCGCCGCGGTCGCCCCGGTGCGCCTCGTGGGTTACGCGGATGCTTCGACCGGCCAGACGGTCGCGACCTATCTTGTCGACGCCGGCGAAGTGATGAGGGCGCAGTCCGACGTGCCGGCCGACTCGAAGCTCTTCCCCGTCGGCAGCAGCGGCATCGGAGGCGCGACCGTTTTGGGCGGGCTGCCGACGTCGACGCGACCCGACAGCTTCGCCTTCAACGACGGACGGGACCGGATGCCTGTGCGCGTGGTCGACCACGCGAAGACCTCCGCCGCTCCCTTCCTCACCGACCCCTCATGGGCTCTCATCGACCAGCGAACGGCGCCGGCGTCGGTTCGTGCGGCGTCCACTCCCACCGCGGCACTGATCGATGTGCGGCCTGGTGCAGACGTTGCCGCAGTCGCCGACCAGGTGAACCCGATCGTCGGCGCTGACGCGGTGGTCGACTCGACCTCGGCGGCGCAGGACCGACAGGAGCAGGGACCGCTCTTGCCCGGCATCCAGAAGTTGATGCTTGCTGGGTCGCTGCTCGCAGTCATCATGGCCGTCGCGGCGCTTCTGCTCACGCTCGCGATGGGTCGACGAGCACGGGTGCGGCTGCTCAGCGTTCTGCGCACGCTCGGGTTCGACCGAGGGCAGTCCGCGGCACTCGTGGCGTGGGAGGTGACTCCGCTGGCGCTCACCGCGATCGTCGTCGGGGTGTTGACAGGGCTCGGGCTGTCGTGGCTCGTGCTGGATGCCGTCGATCTGCGTCCGATCACGGGCGCACTGGAGCGTGCGGACTTCGCGGTCTCGTGGCAGGCGGTCGCGGTCGTGGTCGGCGTGTTCGCGCTGGGTACGGCGATCGCGGTGGGGAGTGCGGTGGTGGCGGCGCGGCGGGCGGATCCCGCAAGGTCGCTGCGTGCGGAGGAGGAGACATGAGCGAGGACGAGAACCGCGGCGCTGCGGCCGTTGCCGAGCTGGGCCATGCGCCGGGGTCTGCGACGGATCGAGAGCGGGATGGCGGCATCCTGTGCTCCGATCTGGTGCGCATCTACTCCGGCGACGGCGTCGAGGTGCAGGCCCTGCAGGGGTTGAACCTGCAGGTGGACGGCGGGGAGCTGGTCGCGATCGTCGGGGCATCCGGCTCGGGCAAGTCGACGCTGTTGGGCATCCTGTCCGGTCTCGACAAGCAGACGGCCGGCAAGGCGGTGGTGGCGGGTCGCGATCTGCTGACCATGTCGCGCAAGCAACGGCTGGAGTACCGAAGGCGCGCTGTCGGCTTCATCTGGCAGCAGACCGAGCGCAACCTGCTGCCCTACCTCACAGCGAGGGAGAACATCGCGATGGCGATGAGTCTTGCCGGCTCGGGCTCGGGCTCGGGCTCCGGCTCGGGCTCCGGCTCCGGGGGCGGTCGGCGCGACCGCACCGCTCGCATGGCCGCGCGCTCCGCTGAGCTTCTCGACCTACTCGAGATCGGGGACAAGGCGGAGCGGATGCCCGCCGAGCTCTCCGGCGGCGAGCAGCAGCGCGTCGCGATCGCCGTGAGCCTGGCGAACGACCCGCGGGTGCTTCTCGCCGACGAACCGACCGGCGAGCTGGACGACGCGACGAGCGTCGAGGTGCTTGAAGTGATGCGCCGGGTGAACCGCGAGCTCGGCGTCACGACCCTGATCGTCACGCACGATCCGACGGTGGCGGAGCACGTGCGGCGCACCGTGCTGATCCGCGACGGGCGCACGTCGACCGAGGTGTTCCGCAGCCATGGCGAAGGCGGCGAGCACGCCGTGGCCGAGGAGTTCACCGTGATCGACCGCTCCGGCCGGCTGCAGTTGCCCGCCGAGTACGTCACCCGGCTGCAGCTCCGCGACCGGGTGCGGCTCGAGCTGGAGCCGACGCACGTCAGGGTCTCGCCGTCGCAGCGGCCCGCAGCGGTGGATGCATCGGATGATCCACAACCTGCCAGCAGCCCTGCGGCCCACCGAGCGGAGGAGTCATGACAGGCACGGTAGACGCGACCGGCGACATCCTGCCGGTCTTGCGCGCGCAGGCGCTCACCAGGGTGTTCGGCGAGGGCGCCACACGGGTCGAAGCGTGCGCCGGTATCGACGTCGAGGTGCGGCCGGGGGAGCTCCTCGTCGTGAAGGGGCGCTCCGGCTCGGGCAAGACCACGTTGCTGAACATGCTGGCGGCGGTCGACCGTCCGACCAGCGGGAGGGTGTGGCTCGGCGACGTCGAGCTGAGCGCGGCCACCGAGGACGAGCTCGTGCGGGTGCGGCGAGACCGCATCGGATTCGTCTTTCAGGGGTTCGGGCTCATCCCGGTGCTCTCCGCCGCCGAGAACGTCGAGCTGCCGCTGAGGCTGCAGCGGATGCCGGCCGACGAACGGGATGCCCGCGTCGCGCGCCTGCTCGCCGACGTCGGCCTCACCGAGCACGCCGCTCAGAGACCACCGGAGATGTCCGGCGGTCAGCAGCAGCGCGTGGGCATCGCGCGAGCCCTCGCGACCGACCCCGATGTGCTCTTCGCCGACGAGCCCACCGGCCAGCTGGACAGCATGACGGCGGCCGTCATCATGGACCTGCTCGTCGGGCTGGTGCGCGACCGCGGAATGGCCGCCGTGGTGACGACGCACGACCCCGCGATGTCGGAGCGCGCCACCCGCGTGCTGGAGCTGCACGACGGCCGCATCGTGTCGGGAGCGGCTGTCCTCCCCTCCGCTGGTTGAGGAGCACGCCGCAGGCGCGCGTCCCTCCGCTGGTTGAGGAGCACGCCGCAGGGCGCGTCTCGAAACCCGCCCGCCGCTTGAAGAGGTTTCGAGACGCGTCGCTCCGCGATGCTCCTCAACCTGCGGTGGACGCGTCGCTCCGCGATGCTCCTCAACCCACGGCAACCGCAAAGGTGCGGCGGTAGTCGCTGGGGCTCACCCCTGTGGCGCGGCGGAAATGCACCCGCAGATTCGCCGCTGTGCCGAGGCCGCACAGCTCGGCGACCCGGTCGACGCCGAATCCGGTGGTCTCCAGCAGCTCCTTGGCGCGGTCGATGCGTGCCGTGTTCAGCCATTTGAGCGGCGTCGTGCCGGTTTCGGCGACGAACTGTCTCGCGAACGTGCGAGCGGATGCCCGTGAATGCGCGGCAAGGTCGCCAACGGTGAGCGGCCGGTCGAGTCGCGCCAACGCCCAGGTCTGCGTCGCCGAGAGGCTGGTACCGCGCTGCCCCGCCACAGGGGGCCGCTCGATGTACTGGGCCTGACCGCCGTCGCGATGCGGCGCAGCGACGATGTCACGTGCCACGGCGTTGGCGGCCGCTGCCCCGTGATCGAGCCGAAGGATGTGCAGGCACACGTCGATGCCGCTGGCCACGCCGGCCGAGGTGATCACGTCGCCCTCGTCGACGAAGAGCACGTCGGGATCCACCGTCACCAGCGGATGCTTCCTGGCGAGGGCATCCGTGTAGCGCCAGTGCGTCGTCGCACGTCGGCCATCGAGCAGACCTGCGCCGGCGAGTGCGAAAGCGCCCGTGCAGATCGACACCATGCGTGCCCCGCGGCGGCTCGCCTCACGGAGGGCGTCGGCGACGTCGTCCGTGATGCCATCGGTCGCGTCGCGGAAGGCCGGCACGATCACAGTGTCGGCGCTCACCACCGCGTCGAGACCGTGCGTGGCGTTCACCGACCAGCCGCCCGTGGTGTCGACGGGACCCGGCGTACGCCCGCAGAGCACCACCTCGTAGGGCAGTCCGAGGTGATCGAAGATCTGGAACGGCATCCCGATCTCCATCGGCAGCGCGCGCCCGAGTGCGAGCACCGCAATGCGGTGCCGTCGGCCTTGTCTCGGTTGGGTCATGGCAGAAATGTATCGCATATCGGCATTCATGCCACTCGTGGATGCCCAGCCGGGCCAGCACAGTGGGTTCGTGACCACCCTGCGAACTCGAACGGATGCCTCGCCGCACCTGCGCGTCGCCCGTCGGCTCGCGCCGGCTCAGGCGCTCTACATCTTCGGCAGCTCCGTCGATCTCACCCTCACCGGCATCGTCGGTGCGCGCCTTGCGCCGTCCACCGCGCTGGCGACGCTGCCCTATAGCCTCATCCCGATCGCGGCCGTGGCCTCGACGTTTCTCATCTCGCGTTTCATCGGACGCATCGGGTACCGCGCGGTGTTCACGGCCGTCGCATGTGTCGCGGTCGTCGCGGGGATCGTCTCCGCCGTTGCGGTTCAGCTCGACCTGTTCTGGATGTTCTGCCTCGGTACCGGCCTGATCGGGGTCTACTCCGCGGGGGCCGGCTACTACCGTTACGCCGCTGCGGACGCCGCAGGAACCCAGCGCGCCCGCGCCGTGACCACGGTGCTGGCCGGCGGCCTGATCGCCGCGCTGCTCGGCCCCTTCCTCGCGACCTGGGTGTCGGGCCTTCTGCCGGTCGCGTTCGTCGCGAGCTACCTGCTGGTCGCTCTTTTCGCCGCGCTCGCCGCGGTGTGGAACGCGTTCCTCCCTCGCGAACTGTCGAGGCACGGCATCTCCGAGGCCGCGACTTCACCCACTGCCGGGGGCGCGGGGGAGTCGGCACGACCGTCCGAGCCCGCTCCGCGAACACGTCGCACACTGTGGCGGCAGCCGGTCCTGCTCGCCGGCGTCGCGGCGACCTCGTTCGCGGCGTTCTCGATGACGTCGATGATGACGGCCGGGCCGATCGCCGGAATGGCGATGGGCCACAGTGAGGCCGAGGCGGCCTTCGCCGTGCAGCTGCACATGATCGGCATGTTCGCGCCCGGGTTCGTGATCGCGCGGTTCATCGGGCGATTCGGCGAGCGGTCGATCGCGGTGGCCGGTGCAATTCTCGTCATCCTGGCCGGTGCCGCGGCCGCGTGCAGTACGGCGGAGTGGGCGTTCCTGACGGCGATGTTCGCCGTCGGAGTCGGCTGGAACCTGGCGTACAGCGGCGGCAGTGCCATGATCACGGATGCCTACCACGCGGGCGAGCGCGGCCGCGTGCAGCCGATCGCCGAGGTCGTCACGAACGGCTTCAACGTGATCGGAGCGCTGAGCGCGGGCATCCTCGCGACGGTGCCTGGCTGGCGGATGCTCGGCATCGGCCTGATCATCCTGTCGGTCGTCGTCGCGATCGGTGTCGCCGCTGTGCGACGCTCCGTGCGTGCCCCCGCGGCGTGAGGCGGCGTGCTGGAGACGACATCCACAATTTAGTGCGATTCTTGATATTATGGCTCTGAATTCACAGGAGAGCCGAAAGTCATGGATCAAGACCGGATTGACGACCTGCCTGAGGTTTCCATCAGCGCGTTCAAGGTGAATCCTTCTGCGTTCATGGTGAGCGGAGCTGTGGTCACCAACCACGGCCGCCGTCGCGCGGCGTTCGTTCCTCTGGATGACGAGCCCCGAGCGAACGCCAAACTCGACGAGGTGAAGGCGCAGCTGGCGCTGCTGTCGAGAACAGCTGATCCCGACGACGTTGCACGAGAACTCGCCGAGCTGAGTGCCTCGCGGGACGCCGAACTGATCGATCCAGCACGATGAAGGCCATGATCGACACGAGCGTGCTCATTGCCGGCCTTCCGGCGGAGATCATCGGGGAGATCGAGAACTACTGCTCGTCGATGATCTGCCGCGCCGAGCTCGCCAGGGGCCTCTACGCGTACGAGGCCGACCCGGCGAAGCGGCGGCAGGCAGCAACACGCAGGGAGTTGCTGCGGCTCCTCGATGCGATTCCGGGCTTCTGGGTCGAGTTCGATCGGTCGGCATCCGACGGATATGGCAGGCTGACGGCGGTGCCCAGCACGGCGATCCGGCACAAGGACGCCCTGATCGCCGGCCACTGCGTCTCTCGGCACCTCCCGCTTGTGACGGGAGATAAGGGCTTCACGCGCTTTCCCGACCTCGAGTTCACGCTGGTCGGCGAACCGGAGGCCCGGGCGTAGCTGCCTGCTCGGAGCCGAACGACTACCCGCCGTACTCCCCGGCGATCTGCAGGCCCGCGTGGTGGGCATCGCATGCCGCCGCGATGGCATCCGCCGCTCCGCTGTACGGCTGCGCCATGGGATCGAAGACGGCGCCGTCGACCGACGCAGGCGTCTTCTCGATGGCGTCCTTCGCCGCAGCGACCAGGTCCTTCAGCCCGTAGCTGGGCTGGAACGTGAGCGCCGAGTATTGGTAGGGCACGGTGTTCACCGCACCTGCATACTCGGCGGCCGAGATCTTGCCCTGCTTGTAGCCCGAGTAGGCGTTCAAGGTCGTCGTACCGATCGCAGAGGCGACGGCACACGTGAGCGCGATGTCGGATGCCCCCGACGATGCTCCTGCGGTGGCATCGGCGTAACTCGGTGCGGCGGTCGCCGGAGCGAGCGTGGTCGTCGGGCTGGTGGAGGTCTGCGCTGTGCATCCTGCGACGAGTAACGCGGCTGCAGCGAGCGTGACGGCGGCGAGGACTCGACCCGGTCTGAACATGGCTGAACCATAGCCGCGCATCCGGCCGCAAGGCGAGGATGTCTCGCGATATGTGCCCGAAGGTGTATGCCCTCACAGGCCGATCCCCCCGCGCGCCGCATTCACCCGTGCCACAGGCGGATCGGCCGAATAGTCTCGACTGCATGGCGCAGGACGACGGCATCCTCAACCCCAGCGGTGATCCGGATCTGGCCCGGCAGGCGGTCGAGCTGGTGCGGGCGTGGCTGACGGCATCCGATGCGCGGGATGCCATTCCCGAGGCGTCCAAGCGCGATCCCGCCGCCGAGCGTCTCGCGGGACTTCTGCGCGATCCACGGGGCCTGGAGTTCGCCGTCGGCTTCGTCGACGACGTCGCCCGACCGCAAGACGTCTACGTCGCCGCCGCCAACCTGCAGCGGCTGTCGCGGGCCATCCCGAGTTTCCTGCCCTGGTATCAGCGTGCGGCGCTCGCCGTCGGAGGCGCCATCGCGCCCGCCGTGCCGTGGGTGGTCATCCCGATCGCGCGGCGGGTGCTGCGCTCCATGGTCGGACATCTCATCGTGGATGCCACCCCGAGCCGACTCGGCACGGCCATTGCTCGGCTGCGCGATGGCGGGGCATCCGGAACGAATGTGCGCCTCAACCTCAATCTGCTCGGAGAGGCCGTGCTCGGCGAGCGCGAGGCGGAGGCGCGGCTAGCCGGAACCCGTGAGCTGCTCGAACGCGACGACGTGGACTACGTGTCGATCAAGGTCTCCAGCGTCGCGAGCCAGCTGTCGATGTGGGCGTTCGACGAGTCCGTGGCGCGCGTGGTGCAGCGGCTCGCGCCGCTCTACGCGTACGCCGCCGCGTCGCCCAGCCCCAAGTTCATCAACCTCGACATGGAGGAGTACCACGACCTCGACCTGACCATCGCCGTGTTCAAGCGGTTGCTGAGCGATCCGCGGTTGATGAAACTCGAGGCAGGCATCGTTCTGCAGGCCTACCTGCCCGACGCGTTGGATGCCCTGCAAGACCTCACCGAGTGGGCGCAGAACCGCAGGGCCGCGGGCGGCGCCGCCATCAAGGTGCGCATCGTGAAGGGTGCCAACCTGCCGATGGAGCGGGTGGATGCCGCACTCCACGGCTGGCCGCTCGCCACATACGACGCCAAGGTGCACACCGACGCGAACTACAAGCGCGTGCTCGACTGGGCGCTCACCCCGGAGCACACCCACGCCGTCAAGATCGGCGTCGCCGGGCACAACCTGTTCGACGTCGCGTACGCCTGGCTGCTCGCCCGAAGCCGAGGGATCGACGACCGCATCGACTTCGAGATGCTGCTCGGCATGGCGACCAGGCAGGCGGACGCCGTCGCCCAGACCGTCGGCGGACTGCTGCTCTACGCACCCGTCGTGCATCCTCGCCACTTCGACGTGGCCATCTCGTATCTCATGCGACGGCTGCAGGAGAACGCCTCGAGCGACGACTTCCTCTCCGCCGCGTTCGAGCTCACCGAGAAGCCGAACCTGTTCGAGCGAGAGAGGTCGAGATTCTTGGCTTCGATCGCGGAGCTCGACGCCGAACCGGGTCCGCGCGGTCTTGCGCCCCTTCCGAACCGCAGGCAGGACCGCGCACGTGAGTGGGTCGAGTCCGATCCGACGACGCTGTTCCACACTCGGCCCGCTCCGGTCGACCCTGCTGCGAAGGCCGTCGAAGAGGGGCTCACCGGGGTGGTCCTCGGACTGGATCACCGTGCACTCCAGTTCGGAGGCCGGATGCCGGAGGCGGAGGACACCGCAGTCGTCGCCGAACCCGTGTCCGTCGACACGTCGGCCTTCGACACGGCGACCCTGCACACGTCGGAGACCGCCACGATCGGCAGGAGGGCGGCGAAGGCCCGCGCAACCGGCAGCTCGAGCGGTGCGACCGGCACCGTCGGTGCCACCGGCAAGGCCTTCCGCAACGAGTCGGACAGCGACCCCTCGTTGCCGGCGAACCGCGGCTGGGGTCGACGCATACTGACATCCGTCTCGACGTCGACAGAGGGCTACGACACGCTTGCCGCTGCGCGCATCGACGACCCCCAGTCGCTGGACGCCCTGCTCACCACCGTGCAGGCGACCGGTGCGCAGTGGGGTACCATCCCTGGAAGTGCGCGGGCGGCTGCGCTGGACCGGGTGGGTCTGGCCCTCTCCGCCAATCGCGACCGGCTGATCGAGGTGATGGCCGCCGAGACCGGCAAGACGATCGCGGAGGCCGATCCCGAGGTCAGCGAGGCGATCGACTTCGCTCACTACTACGCGGCTCGGGCTCGTGAGCTCGACACCGTGCAGGGCGCACGGTTCGTGCCGTCGAAGCTCACCGTGGCGACGCCGCCGTGGAACTTCCCCGTCTCCATCCCGGCGGGCAGCGTGCTCGGCCCGCTGGCGGCGGGCAGCGGGGTCGTGCTGAAGCCGGCTCCGCAGGCAAGGCGCTGCGCCGCAGTGCTCGCCGAGTGCATCTGGGAGGCGGGCGTTCCGCGTGAGCTGATGGCGCTCGCCGACGTGGACGAGGGACCGCTCGGTCAGGCATTGGTCTCCGATCCTCGGGTCGACAGGGTCATCCTCACCGGCGCCTACGACACCGCGAGGCTCTTCAAGAGCTGGCGGCCCGACCTGCCGTTGCTCGCCGAGACCAGCGGCAAGAACGCCATCGTGGTGACTCCGAGCGCCGACATCGATCTCGCGGTCGCCGACATCGTGAAGAGCGCGTTCGGCAACGCTGGGCAGAAGTGCTCTGCGGCGAGCCTGGTCATCCTGGTCGGATCGATGGCCAAGTCGCGCAGGCTGCTCGATCAGCTCGCCGACGCTGCGGAGAGCATCTACACGGGGTGGCCGGAGCAGCCGACGACCTGGATGGGTCCGCTCATCGAGCCCGCCGCCGGAAAGCTCGCGTCCGCGCTCACCGAGCTCGCGCCGGGAGAGGAGTGGCTGGTCACCCCGCGCAGGCTCGACGAGTCGGGGCGGTTGTGGTCCCCGGGCATCCGCACCGGTGTGCAGCCCGGGTCCTACTTTCACCAGACGGAGTTCTTCGGCCCGGTGCTCGGCGTCATGCACGCGCGAACGCTGGAGCAGGCAGTGACGTGGCAGAACGACGTGGACTACGGCCTCACCGCCGGACTGCACTCGCTCGACGCCGACGAGATCGAGTACTGGATGTCCGCCGTGCAAGCCGGCAACCTCTACGTGAACCGCGGAACCACCGGAGCGATCGTGCAGCGCCAGCCGTTCGGCGGCTGGAAGCAGTCGTCCGTCGGTCCGGGTCACAAAGCAGGCGGCCCGAACTACCTGTTCGGGCTCGGCACGTGGATCGGCGACGCAGGGTCATCCAGCTCGAGCCTGCACTTGCGCGGCCTCGACAGCAGGGTGACCGAGCTGATCGAGTCCGGCCAGCCGTCGATGAGCTACGAGGAGTTCGACCTCGTGCGCCGGTCGGCGCTCAGCGATGCGATCGCGTGGGCGACCGAGTTCGGCGTGGTGCGTGACGCCGCGGGCCTCGGCGTCGAGCGCAACCTGTTCCGCTATCGCACGACGCGGGCGAGCATCCGGCTGAGCGAGGGCGTCGGGCTCCCCGCGTTGCTGAGGGTGCTGGGCGCAGCGGCCCTCGCGCGCGGGCGCTTCGACGTCAGCACGCCGAGCCGGCTGCCCCGGCCGTTGCATCAGGCGCTTCGCGAGCTCGCCGTCGTCGAGGCTGTCGAGTCGGATGCGGCATGGATGACGCGAGTCGCGACATCCGGCGCCGCAGTCGACCCGGAGAGCGGCCGGAGCGATCGCATCCGCCTGATCGGCGGCGATGCCCGCGCGCTCGCGCGCGCCCTCGGAGACCGGCTCGACGTCACGGTGTTCTCGGGCCCCGTGACAGCGTCGGGACGCGTCGAGCTGCTGCCCTTCCTGCGCGAGCAGGCCATCTCGATCACGAACCACCGCTTCGGCAGCCCGACGTCGTTGACAGCCGACGTGATCTGACAGACGCGTCCTTCCGCGGGTCGAGGAGCTCCAGCGCGCATCTCGAAACCTGACATGCACCGGCGGAGAACCTGACCATCTCCTGACAGCGCGACCGACGGGATGACCGACCTGGGCGCATCCTGACGCGCCAGAAATCCTGGTCAAGTGACCAAAAACGTTGCGATTCCCCTCCCGTCGAGATCCGCATCAGCATGCGGATCGCTCAGGGATCATATGCGTTCGCATAGGCGGGTCGAGGAGCCTCGACGTGGTGGCTCGGGCGGCCGCATCGCCGTCCATGAGCATCCTGAGAACCTGAACGGCTCCTGGCAGCGCGGCACAGGCGCCAACCTACGGTGGATCACGGCCGGCTGACACCGGCCTTTTGTTTTGCCCCCGACCAGGTTCACACTCATGCGCTCATCCACCCCCTCAGACGCCGACAATCCGGGCCCGCGCCGTTCTCGCCGCACCCCGCGCCACCTCACGCTCGCGGTCGCAGGCATCTCGTTCGGGCTCGTCGCCAGCCTCACGACCGCTCTCCCGTCCTATGCAGCGCAGGCCGAGGCCGTGCACCAAGCCGCGCACACCACCACGGCGGGCTCGAGCACCGTTGTGCATCCCAGCAAGGCGCAGGTGCAGAGAGCCGCGCTGAGGAACGAGATTCTCGCGGCCGCCCAGAAGGGCGACGTGCAGCACCTGAGCGTCTCCGCCGCTGTCGCCGCGCCCACGATCGAGAAGGACACCTTCGCCACCGTCGACGTCGTGGCCAATCTCGAGAAGACCTACGGCATCGCGCCCAACTACGCGCAGCAGCTCATCGGCGCGAGCAACCCGAACGGCAGAGCCGCCATCATCGCCACCGCGCTCACCTACCTCGGCGACCCGTACGTGCTCGGCGGTGCTTCGCACAGCGGCATCGATTGCTCCGGCCTCACGATGGTGGCCTACGCCGCCGCAGGTGTTGGGCTTGCACACTACGTGCCGGATCAGGATGCCGTCGGCACCCAGATCTCCGGCGCCGACGCGCGCCCCGGCGACCTCGTCGTGTTCGACGACGAGGATCATGTCGGCATCTACATGGGCGACGGCATGGTGCTGCACGCACCGACAGAGGGCCGCAACGTCGAGCTCGACCCGCTCAGCAGTTGGACCGGCATCGCTTACCACTTCACCCGCCTGATCTGAGCCGGCTCGCTCTCGCCCCCGTAACGCCAGTGGGACAGCTGTCGACACTGGGAGCCCTCTCAGTTGCGTCCGATCCTCAATCCGTTAGGGTGGAACAGGTCGGCTTAGCCGTCCGCATTTAGGGGGACACGGTAGTCAGATAGTCCGTACCCCGAGTGCGGAAACGGGAGCAGGCTGGGAGCGAATGGGTCGGAGAGTAGCGGTGGCCGCGTCAGGTCACCCCGAGCAGACCGACGCGGTTCCGGCGACGCTCGCATCATCCGCCACTCCGTTCGACCAGATCATCCAGCCCGGCAGTGCGGCACCCATCGTTGCCGAGTCGCCGGTCGTCGCGCCGGCAGCCGTCGTGCCGACGGCGCCCGCCGTCCCGGTTGCCGAGACGTCCTTACCTCTTCCCGCTACGCAGCAGGCCTTCGCGTCGCGTCGTGCTCGTCGGGATGCCGAGCGCGGGGTCTCCCAGGCTCAGTCACCCGTGCAGGAGGCCGCGCAGTCGACTCCGACCGCGCCCCCCGCGCCGTCGACTACATCGTTTACCCGCGGTCGCGCGGAGCGCAGGCACGAGTCGGGCAACGGTGCCCACGAGCCCAAGCGCTCCCACAGGCCCGCGAAGAGCCAGGCCCACCAGCCGGCGAAGCGAGCGCACAGAGCACCCAGCTCCCGCACGCCGATGGTCATCGCATCGGGTGCCGTGCTTGCGCTCATCCCCGGTCTCATGATCGCGGCGCCCGCCAACGCGGCTGAATCGCTCAGTCCGGATCAACTGCAGGCCACGATCGCCAGCAACTCACGCCTGATCGCCCAGAAGCTGACGGTGTCGTCGGCCGTTGACGGCACGAGCGTGCAGAGGGAGAACTACGTCGCGAGCGCGATCGCCGGCATCGTCTCCGCGGAGTCCGGGCCGAGCGGATCCGGCGTCGCCGTAGCCCTCTCGCAGGCCCTGCAGTACGGCGGCGCGAGGGAGAAGATCGTCGAGACGGCGCTGACGTACCTCGGCGATCCGTATGTGCTCGGCGGGGCATCCCACGACGGCATCGACTGCTCCGGGCTGACCATGATGGCCTACGCCAGCGTCGGCGTCTCGCTTGTGCACTACGTGCCGAACCAGGACGACATCGCAACGCCGATCACCGAGGCGCAAGCGCAGCCCGGCGACCTCGTCTTCTTCGACAACGATGACCACGTCGGCCTGTACCTCGGCGGCGGAATGCTCATCGAGGCGCCGGACTACGGCATTCCGGTGCGCATCGTGGCGGTCTCGAGCTGGGACGGAATCCCGTACCACTTCGGCCGCATCCTCCAGGGCTGACACCGTCCACCCCCTCCCCGTTGGCCCTGCAACGCCGCGGGCCACCCCGAGGCTCTACTCGTCGGGCTCCGCAACAGGCAGCATGACGTGCACGGTAATCCCGTCGATGGTGTTCTGAGACAGCTGGATGTCGCCGCCTGCGGCATCCACCAACGCGCCGACGATGGCGAGGCCGAGCCCGCTCCCGGTGCTCGTGGCGCGCGCGACATCCACGCGGGTGAACCGATCGAACGCGACGGGGAGGAAGTCGGCGGGCATGCCCGGTCCGTCATCCACGATCGTCAGGTCGACGGATGCCTCGCCGCGTGTCAACGTCGCGGTGACGGTGCCCGCGCCCTTCTCCGCCCCGATGGCAGCGATCGCGTTGGAGATGAGGTTGTCGGCGATGCGACCGAACTCCTGTTGGGAGAGGCTCACGGTGCCGTCCTGCACGGGGCCCTGCTCCACCTCGAAGTCGATGACGCACTGGACGCCGCGAACGGCTGCCGCCTGGCGCATGCGGTCGATCGATGACGCCAGCTCGTCGGCGAGCTCGCTCCAGGAGCTCGTGCCGCGCGCCTGGTTCGCCTCGATGCGCGAGAGCTCGAGAAGGTTCGTCGCGAGCGTCGAGAGCCGCAGGACCGTCTGCTGCGACTGCCTCACGTCACCCAGCAGCGCGTCGGCGTCACCGGCGTCGAGCTCCGCCAGTTCCAGCTCACCGCTCAACACGGCAAGCGGTGTGCGAAGCTCGTGGCTGGCATCCGACACGAGCTGCCGCTCGCGATCAGCTGAGGCGCGCAGGCCCTCGATGAGCCCGTTCAGCGTCGTCGCGAGCGCAGCGAGCTCGTCGTGCGCCGGGGGAACCTGCAGCAGTTCGGAGGCGTCCGTCGGTTCCGCGATGCCGGACTGCTGGCGTCTGGCGAGGGCATCAGCCTGCTGTCGCATCTCGTTGACCGGCCGCAGCGCCGTGCGCGCGAGGATGTACGACGCAAGGGTGAAGCACGCGACGAGGATGACGGCGCCGATCAGGAGCGCCGCGTTCAGGCGGCCGAGCACGAGGTCGTTGGCGTCTTGGTTGCGTGCCGTGACGACGTGCCACACGCCCTTCGGGGTCTCCACCGGTGAGCTGCGCACGATGTACTCGCTGCCGTGCACGGTGACGTGCGTCGTCGTCTCGTCTGCGGAGAGCGGGGCTCGACCGTATGGACGCAGATACTTCGGCAGGCTCGTCGTGCGTACCGTGCCGGCGGGCGAGATGATCGCGATGTACTGCCCGTCTCC
The DNA here is from genome assembly GCF_054779035.1 of Humibacter soli. Taxonomy (NCBI): domain Bacteria; kingdom Bacillati; phylum Actinomycetota; class Actinomycetes; order Micrococcales; family Microbacteriaceae; genus Humibacter; species Humibacter soli. The sequence goes on from NZ_BAAGYX010000002.1 coordinate 87,902, forward strand.
CGGGGTCGCGTCGCCGTCGGACGGGTTCCGCTGCAACTGCTCCTCGAACGGCTCGGCATCGTGCCGCAGCAGGGTCAGCGTCGCGTTGTCGAGAATGGCGCTGACACCCATGCGGATGCCGATCACGGCCACGATGCCGATCAGCACGGCCACCACGAAACTCCCCGCCGTGATGCGGGCGGTGATCGAGAGCCGACTCGTGAGTGTGCGGAGGTGGATCACCGTCGGCTGGACGGCTCGCGGGAGTCGGGGTCGGACTCGTCGGCGTCGGCCGCGCTGGATGACTGGCCTCCGACATCCGTCTGCTTGAGCGTCTCCAGGCGATAGCCGAGACCGCGCACGGTGGCGATGCGGATGCCCGTGTTCGCCGCGTCGAGCTTGCGACGCACATACGACACGTACTGGTCGAGCACGTTCTGGTCTATGTGCTCGTGACCGCCCCAGATGTCGTCGAGGATGTCGCCCCTCGTCACCAGCTCGCCCGCGTGCGTCGCGAGCAGACGCACGAGCGAGAACTCGCGCGGGCTGAACGCCACCTGCTTGCCGTCGACACTCGCCTTGTGCTCGAGAGAGTCGATCGTGAGGTTGCCGACCCGCATCGTCGGGTTGTTGGAGGCGTCTCTGCGCAGCAGCGCGCGCATCCTCGCAGCCAGCTCCGCGAACGCGAACGGCTTGGTCAGGTAGTCGTCTGCACCGGAGTCGAGTCCGAAGACGCGGTCTTCGACGGCGTCGCGTGCCGTGAGCAGAAGGATCGGGATGGTGCGCCCAGACTCCCGCACGCGCCGGCACAACTCGAAGCCGCTCATGCCGGGCAGCATCACGTCGACGGCAAGGGCGTCGACGGGCGCATCGCGCAGGGCGATCAGTGCGTCGACCCCGTTGTCGACGGACGTCACTTCGTAGCCTTCGGCGGTCAGCCCGCGGCGCAGGAGGCGTGCCATGTCGGCGTCGTCCTCCACGACGAGCAGGCGTGCAGTTGCATCTTCCACGAGGTCATCGTCACAGAATCCGCTGTGCGCGTCGAGAGGGAATCCTATGGGTCCCTTCAGGTTCGGCTGGGTGGCGTCGTCACTCGAGGTCGCGGTGCACCAGCTGCGAGAGCACGATCGCGCTGCGCGTGTGGTCGACGCTCGGGGCGACGCGCACGCGCTCCAGCGCTGCCTCCAGGCTCGGGATGTCGCGCGAGCGGATGCGCAGAATGGCATCCGCGCTCCCCGACACCGTGCACGCCTCGGCGACCTCGGGCACAGCGGAGAGGATGCGCTGCAGCTCGCTCGGCGATACCGTTCCGCGGCAGAAGAGCTCGACGTATGCTTCGGTGCTCATGCCGTCGATCGTCGGGTCGACGCTGATCGTGAAGCTGCGGATGACCCCGTCGGCGACCAGCCGGTCGATGCGGCGCTTCACGGCAGAGGCCGACAGCCCCACCTTCGACCCGATGTCGCCGTACGACGCGCGGGAGTTCTCGCGCAGCAGGTCGATGATGTGCCTGTCGAGGTTGTCCACGCGGGAATCCTACGTGAGCACTGGTCCTGGCGAGCTCTACGCGAACTCGACGGCGACGCCGAGCCACTCCCCGAGGTCGGCGATCTCGGCGTTCACCATCTCGGTGTCATCCGGCTCGAACGGGGTGAGCTCGTACACAGCACTCACGCGGAGCACGTCGCGTTCGCGGTCGACAGCGGCGTCGAGCATCCCGACGAATCGGTCGCCGATCAAAATCGGATGAGCGAAGAAACCGTATCTGCGCTGCGACTTCGGTTTGAACTGCTCGAGCACGTAGTCGAAGTCGAAGATGTCGCGAAGACGCGGGCGGTCGAAGAGCATGCCGTCGTAGGGGCTGAGGAACGCGACGCGTCCGCCGGCGTCGTCGTTCAGTGCGGCGATCGCCTGCGGATCCACCCGCCACTTCGTGCGCAGGCCCTCGATGGTGGCGGGCTCACCGGCCTCTCCGACGGGCGTCCATGGGGACTTCTGCTTCGCAAGACCGGCAGCTTGCAGCCTGCGCTCGTTGAGCATCCGTGCCGCGTCTTCTGGCTCGTATTCCGGAAGGTCGGTCGGGTAGACGCGTTCCGCGACATCCCATACGCGATGCCTGCCCTCTCGGCGCGCCACCGCGATTCGGCCGGCGCGCGAGAGGAACTCGAGCATGTGCGGCACCTGGTTGGGGCCGTACCAGCCGGCCTCGTCGGCGCGGGCGACCGCTGCGGTGTCAGGGATGTCGGATGCCAGCAACGGCCCGTCCGCGCGAAGCCGAGCGAGCACGTCGTCGCGGAACTTCTCGTTCGCCGCGATCCACTGCTTGGTGCTGTCCCTGAGCCGTCTCGTGCGCATGCCGGGAAGCATGAGCGGCAGAAGGGTGGTCGGGTAGAAGCTGCCGTCGAGCTCGAACAGCACCCGGTCGAGCTCGACCGCCTTCTGCAGTTGGCCGGGCTCGTACGACCAACCGATACGCGACCACGGGATGGTGTGCTGAGCCGGTGCGATCGTCGCGGTCGGGTCGATGCTGATCCTGCCGATCTGCTCGGCGACTTCGACGACGTCATCCGGTCGCTCAGCATCGAGCAGCTGGGCGCGCACCACGATGCGGCGAGCCTCGTCCTTCGTGAGCTGGTGGGTCACGCGAACGAGGGTAGCCCCCGCCGTAGAGTCCAGCGGCGCCATTTGCGCTCTATTGCGCCACTTGGGCTGGCGCTGTCAAGCGCAAGTGGCGCTGTCGCGGGGTGGCCGCCCGATCACCGTGGGTCAAGAATGGACGGCATGGCCAACGACGTCGATGCCCTCCTGTCCCAGCTCACCCTCGAAGAGAAGGCCGCCCTTGTCACGGGCGACGGCTTCTGGCATACCGCGGAGATCGAGAGGCTGGGCATCCCGGCCATCACCCTCAGCGACGGACCCCATGGCGTGCGTCGCCAGCCGCCTGAGCAGGAGAACGGCATCGGCGGCAGCTTTCCGGCGACCTGCTTCCCGCCGGCTGTCGGCCTCGCGTCGACCTGGGATGCCGAGCTCGTCGAACGCGTCGGCGAGGCGCTGGGCGACGAATCCAACGCGCTCGACGTGCAGGTGCTGCTCGGGCCCGGCATCAACATCAAGCGCTCGCCGCTGTGCGGACGCAACTTCGAATACTTCTCGGAAGACCCGCTGATCGCCGGCGAGCTGGGCGCGGTGCTCATCCGGGGCATCCAGTCGAAGGGTGTCGGCACATCGCTCAAGCACTTCGCCGCGAACAGCCAGGAGACCGACCGCTTCAGGGTCAGCGCCGAGATGGATGAGCGTACCGCGCGCGAAATCTACCTGTCGGCGTTCGAGCGAGTAGTGAAGACCGCGGCGCCGGCCACCGTGATGGCCGCCTACAACAAGCTCAACGGGGTGTACGCGACAGAGGATCGGTGGCTGCTCACCGACATCCTGCGCGACGAATGGGGATTCGACGGCGTCGTCGTCTCCGACTGGGGAGCGGTGAACGACCGCGACGCCTCCGTCGCAGCGGGACTCGACCTCGAGATGCCGGAGTCCGAGGCGGGGCCGGCGGCGATCGTTGCGGCAGTTCGCGCAGGATCCCTCGAGGAGTCTGCTCTCGACACCGCGGTACGCAACGTGCTGCGGCTGGTGTTCGACCACGCGCACCTCAAGGCGGACGCCTCGCGGGCCCTTGCGGTGCCCGACGAGATGGTGAACGCCCACCACGAGCTGGCCAGGGAGGCGGCATCCAGAGCGGCCGTGCTGCTGAAGAACGAAGGCGGCATCCTTCCGCTGAGCCCAGACGCGTCGATCGCCGTGATCGGCGAGTTCGCCCGCAACCCGCGCTACCAGGGTGCAGGCAGCTCGCAGATCGAGCCGACGCGGCTGGATGACGCCCTCACCGAGATGCGCCAGATCGCCGGTCCCAGCGTGAAGTTCGCTCCGGGGTTCACCCTCGACGGCAGGCCGGATGGGGGCGAGCTCCTGCGCGAGGCGGTCGCCGTGGCCTCAGCAGCCGAGGTGGTCGTGGTGTTCCTCGGGCTGCCGTCGCAGGCCGAGTCGGAGGGATACGACCGCGAGCACATGGACCTGCCATCCAACCAGGTCGCGCTGCTCGCGGAGGTCGCTGCCGCCAACCCCAACGTGGTCGTCGTGCTGTCGAATGGGTCGGCTGTGCGGGTCTCCGGGTGGGATGGCGGTGCCAGAGCCATCCTCGAGGGATGGCTGCTCGGGCAGGCGGGTGGTGGTGCGACTGCCGACATCCTGTTCGGGGTCACGAACCCTTCAGGACGCCTCGCCGAGACCATTCCCGTCAAGCTCGAGGACACCTCGGCGTACCTCGACCTGCCGGCCCGCGACGGACACCTCGCGTACGGTGACGGCGTGTTCGTCGGCTACCGCTGGTTCGACGCGCGGCAGCTGCCGGTGAGCTACCCGTTCGGGCACGGACTGTCGTACACGAGCTTCGAGTACTCGGGCCTGTCGACGAGCGTGGAGGGAACGGACGACGACCTCGCCGTTCACGTCTCGGTCACGGTGACCAACACGGGGAGTGCCGCGGGACGCGAGGTCGTCCAGTTGTATGTCGCGGCCCTGAGCGCGGAGGTGCGGAGGCCGCTGAACGAGCTGCGCGGATTCCAGGTCGTTCCGCTCGAGCCGGGCGAGAGCCGCGAGGTGTCGTTCACGCTCGGATACCGCGACTTCGCGTACTTCCACCCCACGCTGAAGCGCTGGTACGTGGAGAGCGGCGCGGTCGACATCCTGGTCGGGGCGAGCTCGCGGGACATCCGCGAGCAGGGAAGCGTCGAGCTGCGGATGTCCGTGCCCGTCGTCCCCCTCGACCGTCAGTCGTCCCTCGCCGAGTGGCTGCACCACCCGGGCGGCCAGCAGGTGATCGCAGGACTGCTGCAGCAGGCAGCCGCCCAGAACCCGGATGCCGTCGACATGTTCCAGAACGAGGAGCTGATGGCGATGATGGGCTCGATGCCCCTGCGCCGCATCGGACGATTCCCCGGAATCGGCCTCACCGACGACCAGGTCGACGCGATGGTCGCCCAGGCGAACGCCGTGGCGGCCGCCGGCTGACGCCGCCCGGCCGCCGGCTGACGCCCCCCGGCCGCCGGCTGACGCCGCCCGGCCGCCGGCTGACGCCCCCCGCCGCCCCGCCGATTCGTACGCCAGTCCTCGTGGCCCCACCTGTTTCGTTTGCAAATAACGCTGTTCGTTGTTCGCGGAACAGCATTATTTGCAATCGAGACGGGGAAGAGACCGTGATCGGTGCAGGGGCGGCACGAGACCTGCCTCGATCGCTCGGCCAAACGCCGTGCGGACGGCGCCAACGATGGTCGTCGGGTCCTGGATGTCGAGGTCGGTAGCTCGTATCACTCGCCATCCTGCCTGCTCCAAGAGCACGACGCGACGAAGATCCGCACGCCACCGACGCTTGTCTTCGCGATGTTCATCGCCCTCGTATTCGATGGCTATGAGCGCCCACGGATACGCAAGGTCGGGATGCAGGATGCGACCGCCTGCCACGGAGACGGGGTGCGCGATCGTGGGCTCTGGCAGCCCTTGGGCTATCAACGTGAGCCGCAACAGAGACTCCCGGCGGGAGTCGACTCCGGTGCGGATGCGCGGCAACGCCCAGCGGATGCTCACGGCCCCTGGCTGCCTCCCGAAGCGCTGCGCCGCATCCACAAGGTCTTCCAGCGAACAGAGCGGTGGCGTGCGCGAGCCTCGCTTCAGCCGCTTGCCGGAGACGAGGTAGTCACCGGCCGCGACAAGATCCTCCCTGGACAGGAGCGATGCGAGTTGGCACCAGACCTCTGCCGGGGGAAAGAGCGGAAGCTCCTCGAGGTAGTAGGGCGCGGCATCTGCCACTTTGTGGCCGATGACTCCGCGCGTGCGGGGAGCCGCTCCGGCGGTGGCGCCGACGTGCACGTCGACGATGCGTGCGAGATCGAGTGGCAAGGGGATGTCCAACAGTTGAGCCGCGGTGACATGGCAGAACCGTTGGCCTGCACGGAGCCGCGGAACGTAGATGCGCGCTCGCTCGAAAGCGTCCTCGAAGTGGAGACCAACGCTTCGAACCCCATGGAAGGGGCGGTCGAGATCAGGTGAGCGGAGGCGACCATCGCCGAGCTCGTGGAAGTTTCGCTCAGAGACGTGGAATGACGAGCCGCGCAGATGCGGGGGAAGGGGGACTCGCGACGGCACGGGGCCAGTGTCACAAACCGCGCAACTCAGCGGAGTCAGCTTTCCACATGCGCGCTGCGCGAGCGCAGGGGCGCACACTTTTCGATTGCAAATAACGCTGTTCGAGCCGAGGCGAACAGCATTATTTGCACTCCAAACGCGTGGCTGCGCGTGGGTGCGCTGCGAGTGCAGCCCTAGACGCCTAGCGTGGGGTGCATGAGTGCGGACGCGGGGGCGCCGACCGACACGGGTAACTCGACGCGGGATCCCAACGAGAAGACGTTCTTCGCGCAGCCGAGGTCGCTGTCCAACATCTTCGGCGTGGAGATGTGGGAGAGGTTCTCCTTCTACGGCATGCAGGGCATCCTGCTGCTCTATCTCTACTTCTCCGCTGCCGACGGCGGGCTGGCCATGCCGAAGGCGATGGCGGCGGGCATCGTCGGGGCGTACGGCGGCGCGGTCTACCTCTCCACGATCATCGGCGCATGGATCGCCGACCGGCTGCTCGGCTCGGAGCGCGTGCTGTTCTACAGCGCGATCGTCATCATGTGCGGGCACCTGTCGCTCGCGCTCATCCCGAGCTATGCAGGTCTCGGCGTCGGTCTTGTGCTGATCGCAGTCGGTTCCGGCGGTCTCAAGGCGAACGCGACGACGGTCGTCGGCACGCTGTACACCGAGAAGGATCCGCGGCGGGATGCCGGCTTCTCCATCTTCTATCTCGGCATCAACCTCGGTGCGTTCCTCGGGCCCCTCCTCACCGGGCTGCTCCAGTCGACCATCGGATTCCACTACGGATTCGGACTCGCCGCCGTCGGCATGGCGATCGGCCTCGTGCAGTACTCGTTCGGACGCAAGCGGCTCCCGGCTGAAGCGCGCCAGGTGGCGAACCCGCTGCCGAGGAAGCGGTACGTGCTGTGGGTCGTGATCGCGGTGGCGGGGGTGCTGGTCATCCTGGGCCTCGTGCTCGGTGGGGTGATCCGCGCAGACAACCTCTCGATCGTGGTCATCGTGGTGACGATCGCAGCGGCGGTGGCGTACTTCGTGGTCATCCTCACGAGCAAGCTGACGGATGTCGAACGAAGTCGCGTCTACGCGTTCATACCGCTCTTCATCGCGAGCGCGGCGTTCTGGTCGCTGTACCAGCAGCAGTTCACGGTCGTCACCTTCTACTCCGACAACCGGCTCAACCGGGACATCTTCGGCTGGGAGTTCCCGATCTCGTGGGTACAGTCGATCAACCCGATCTTCATCATCATTCTGAGCGGGGTGTTCGCGGCGATCTGGACGAAACTCGGCGACCGGCAGCCACCCACCCCGATCAAGTTCGCGCTGGGCACGATCATCATGGGCGTCGCGTTCCTGTTGTTCCTGCCGTTCGCGGGTGGCGGCAAGAACAGCACACCGCTGATCGCGATGGTGGGCATCCTGCTCGTGTTCACCGTTGCGGAGCTGCTGCTGTCGCCCGTGGGGCTGTCGGTGTCGACGAAGCTGGCACCGAAGCGGTTCCACGCGCAGATGGTGGCGTTGTTCTTCCTGTCGGTCGCGCTCGGCACCGCGCTCAGCGGGCAGCTCGCCGAGCTCTACTCGCCGAAGACCGAAGGGGTGTACTTCGGTGTGCTCGGCGTCATCGCGATAGTGATCGGTGCGGCGCTCGCCGCGATCACACCGATGCTGCGTCGGCTGATGGCCGGGGTTCGGTGAGGGGTTTCGAGACGCGCCGCTTCGCGGTGCTCCTCAACCAGCGGTGGACGCGGCGCTTCGCGGTGCGGTGAGGGACTAGTGCGCCAGCACTCCGAGCTGCACGATGAACCAGATGGAGACGGCCGTGCCGACCGCGAGGGCGGCTCCGCCTGTGATGATGCCGGTGAGCGCGAAGCCGCGCGGGCGTCCGCCCAGGAACGCGACGATGCCGAACGGGATGGCGACGAACGCCGGAATCCAGGCCGCGAGGCTCAGGCCGGGGATGATCGCGCAGACGGCCGCCGCGATGCCGACGATCATCGAGACGAGCCCGAAGTGCGGATGGCGCCTCACCGGCTGCTGAGGCTGGTCGCTGCTCAGCGCCCAGCGGATGGAGGTGGCATCCGGGGTGGGGTAGCGCGGCGCCGCGGAGTACTGGGGCGAAGCGTACTGCGGCTCGGGCGAGTAGGTATCCGGCCCCGGGGAGTATGGGTCGGGCGCCGCGTAGGGGGCCGGCGCCGCGTAGGCGACCGGCTCGAACGCCGTAGCAGCCCCGACCGGGCGCATCACCGTCGACTCTTCGAGGTCGGATGCGGTGGATGTCGCGGGAGCCGCCACCACAGGAGCCTCAGCGTCACGGCGGTGAGCGGTGCGCGAGATACCCGTCCAGTCGGACCCCGACCAGTAGAGTTCCTCCCCGTCGTTCCACGGGTTCGGGTACCAGCCAGCCGGAATCGCGTCAGCCATGCGACGAATCCTAGTGGCTGCCGCAAGAGGTGTAGCCGGCGGTCCGGCACCGGGTGTTCAACCCCGTCGGGTACCGTCGGCACTGGCGCCACCGCCGACCGCGTGCGGCGTCGAGTAGGGCATCCGACTGGGCGCACGCGCCCTGCCACGAAGGGCGAAGATGAGAATCTCGGTGACCGGCTGCGGGTACCTGGGCGCGGTGCACGCGTCAGCGATGGCGAAGCTGGGGCACGACGTCATCGGCGTCGACGTCGACACGGCCAAGATCGAGCGGCTTTCGAAGGGCGAGCCTCCGTTCTTCGAGCCAGGACTGCCCGACCTGCTCACCGAGTCGATCGCGTCCGGTCGTCTGCTTTTCACGACCGACATCGCCGCTGCCGCCGACGCCACCGTGCACTTCATCGCGGTCGGCACCCCGCAGACCGCGGACGGCAACGCCGCCGACCTTCGCTACGTCGATGCCGCCATCGACGCTCTGCTGCCCCACCTCGGCCCCGGCCACGTGGTCGCAGGCAAGAGCACCGTACCTGTCGGCACTGCGGCACGGCTCGCCGAGCGCATCGAAGCCACCGGAGCCCGGCTGGCGTGGAACCCCGAGTTCCTGCGTGAGGGCTACGCCGTACGCGACACCGTCGAGCCCGACCGCCTTGTGTACGGGGTGCGAGCGGATGACCAGGCATCCGTCGCCGCTCTCGACGAGGTCTACGCCCATGCCCTCGAGCTCGGCACACCCCGCATCGTCACGGACTTCGCCACGGCTGAACTCGTCAAGGTGTCGGCCAATGCCTTCCTCGCCACCAAGATCTCGTTCATCAACGCGATGGCCGAGATCGCGGAGGCGACCGGAGCGGATGTTACTCAGCTGGCCGACGCCATCGGATACGACACCCGCATCGGCCGTCGGTTCCTGAATGCCGGGGTCGGTTTCGGCGGTGGATGCCTGCCCAAGGACATCCGCGCCTTCACGGCACGTGCGGAGGAGCTCGGCCGAGGTGAGGCCGTCGCGTTCCTCAAAGAGGTGGACTCGATCAACCTGCGCCGCCGCCGTCGCGTCGTCGACCTCGCGACGGTGGAGCTCGGCGGGTCCGTCGTCGGGCGCAAGGTCGCGGTGCTTGGCGTGACGTTCAAGCCGCACTCCGACGACGTGCGCGACTCCCCTGCACTCGACGTCGCTGTGGGGCTCAAGGGACTGGGCGCGAACGTGGTCGCGGTCGACCCGAAGGGCATCCAGAACGCCAGGGCGCGGCATCCACAGCTCGACTACACAGATGACCTGTCAGATGCCCTGCGCGGCGCCGACCTGGTCATCCTCGTCACGGAGTGGCCGGAGTACATCGGGCTCGACCCCGTCGCGGCGCGCGAGCTCGTTGCCGGGGCGACGGTCATCGACGGCCGCAACGCCCTCGACCGGGCGGCGTGGATGGCTGCCGGCTGGCGGTACCGCGGCATGGGCCGCGACTGAGAACGGTCTGCGATCCTGCCGTGCTCCTCACCCCGCGGTAAGGGGCCGGTTCGACGGTGCGCACGCCAATAGGCTGGTGCGATGTTCACCGATCTCCCCGAGCGCGAGCTCCGCGCCTATGTCAGCGACCAGCGCGAACCGGACGACTTCGACGCATTCTGGGAGAGGACGCTGAGCGAGGCGCGCTCGTTCCCGCTCGACGTGGTCGTCACTCCCGTTGAGACCGGCCTGGCGACCATCGACACGTTCGACATCACCTTCAACGGGTTCGGCGGACAGCCGATCAAGGCCTGGCTGCGCACCCCGGCCGGCGCCACCGGCCCGCTCCCGACGATCGTGCAGTACCAGGGGTACGGCGGCGGGCGTGGGCACGCTCTGGACAGCCTGCTCTGGGCATCCGCCGGCTATGCGCACTTCTTCATGGACACGCGCGGGCAGGGCTCGGCGTGGGGTCTCGGCGACACGGGCGACCGCGACGGCAGCGGGCCCGCGTACCCGGGCGTCATGACGCGGGGCATCGAGAACGCAGACACCTATTACTACCGACGGCTGTTCACGGATGCCGTGCGTGCTGTCGAGGCAGCACGGTCGCTGGATGTCGTCGATTCGTCCCGCGTGGTGGTGGCCGGTGGCAGCCAGGGCGGCGGCATCACCCTCGCGGTGGCCGGACTCGTTCCCGACCTCGCCGGTGCGTTCCCGCGGGTGCCGTTCCTGTGCGATTTCGCGCGGGCGTCAGTGATCACCGACGGATTCCCGTACAAGGAGATCGGCAAGTACCTCGCGGTTCATCGCAACAGCGTCGCGTCCGTTCACAACGTGCTCAGCTACTTCGACGGCGTGAACTTCGCCAAGCGCGCTACCGCGCCTGCCTGGTTCACGACCGCTCTGATGGACGAGATCTGCCCGCCCTCGACCGTGTTCGGCGCTTTCAACGCGTACGCAGGGACATCCAAGGAGATCGACGTGTGGCCGTACAACGGACACGAAGGCGGCGGCGTCGAAGACGACGTGCGCATGATCGAGATACTGCGGGAGCTGTTTGCTTGAGCGGCTCAGCCGGTCCGAGCCGGCGTGGGGGCGCTGCTCGGGGTCACCGACGTGGCGAGGAGCACCTTTCCGGTGGCGAGCGACCGCAGCTCGATGCGGGTGATGTCCTTCACCGGGATTGACGTCGAGTCGGTCGTCCTCACGACATCGCCGGGGCCCGCTGACCAGGTCGAGACGCGGTCCGTCGTCCCGTCGCTCGCGATGACCCAGAGTCCGTAGTCCCACCGCTTCGCCTGGGCGGACGGGGTCGTCTCCGCATACTCCTTCCACCAGCAGACCATGTCGATGGAGGTGCCCCACTTCTTCGGGGTGAGCGTGACGTCGGCGCTGAGTTCGCTGGATGTCGGCGACCCCGGTCCCACCTGCTGCAGGCTCGTCGCAACGGAGGCCGTCACCGGGCCCGTGAACAGCGCGGGCGTGACGAAGGCGACCACCGCGGCGATGACCGCAGCAGCGAGCACGGCCCCCGCCGCCGACCAGCGGCGCAGGCGCCGACGACGGTTGACCTTGTGAACCAGCGAGGGAAGCAGATTCGGGGCATCCGGCTCTGCTTCGTCGAGCAGGTCGAATGCCTCATCGCGCTTGAGCGTGCTCAGCAGGCCAGGGATGCCTGCCAGATCGCTCAGCGCGGCAGAGCACGACGGGCAGTCCGCGAGGTGCTCCTCGTACGCGCGGCGGTCGGCGGGAGCCAGGGCGCCGAGAACATAGGCGGCGTCCCAGTCCGCGAATCGGTCGTTGGCGCGCTCTCTGGTGTCGCGGTCGCTCATCGGGTCACCCCCTTCTCCTGCAGTGCGAGCCGAAGCGCTCGCAGCCCGTAATGCATGCGGGACTTCACCGTTCCTTCCGGGATGCCGAGCATGCCGGCGATCTCCTTCGTCGATCGCCCCCCGTAGTACGCGTGCACCACGACGGCGCGGTGCTCCAGCGACAGCGTCGCGAGAGCGTCGGCGACCAGCCACGCGTCGAGGCGGGCGTCGGTGTCGTCGTTCGTGGCGGCATCCGGAACGGTGTCCGTCGTGATCTCGTGCTGGTGCCTGGCGCTGCGGGCGCCGTCGATCACGAGGTTGCGCGCGACCGTGAACAGCCATGCTCGAGCGGATGACTCGCTCTGGTCGAGAACGCTCGGCTTGCGCCAGGCCCGCAGCAGTGTCTCCTGCACGATGTCGTCCGCCTGCGCGGGGTCTCCGGTGAGGTGCACGACGTAACGCCAGAGCGCCGGGGCGTGCTCGTCGTGCAAGGCGCGCAGGAGGGCCGCGTCGTCAGCCGTCATGCAGTCTCCCGTCGTCTCGCCTCGTGTTCAGTGTGCGCCATGCCGCGTTGATCGGATATCGATCCTTCATGACACGAGATGAGCGGCGGTTCGGTTCACCCTTCTTGGGTTGTGGGAGTGTCTCTCGCTGGTTGAGGAGCGCGGCGGAGCGGTGCGCTCCCCGCAGGTTGAGGAGCGCGGCGGAGCGGTGCGCTCCCTTCTGGTTGAGGAGCACGGCAAAGCGGAGTGCTGCCCGCTGGTTGAGGAGCGCGGCAAAGCCGCGTGTCTCGAAACCTGCCCGCCCGTTGGCAGTGGGTTTCGAGACGCGCGCGGCTTGCCGCGAGCTCCTCAACCCGCGGTATGGCGTGAGGGTTTCGAAACGCGCGCGGCTTTGCCGCGAGCTCCGCAACCCGCGGTAACGGAGGTCAGGCGCCCTTGGCTGCCTTCGTCGCTGCCGGCTTCGCCGCGGCCGAGCGGGTGCGGGTGCTCGCGGTGCGAGCGCTCGACGTGCGCGGGCGGGCAGGTGAGGCAGCCGCTGCCTCTGCAGCTGCGCGCGACACCGGCACGAGGCGTGCCAGCTGGGTGACGTGCGACGGGTTCAGCTCCTCGAGCGAGGAGACCCCGAGCAGCCGCATGGTGCGGCGCAGCTGGGTGGCGAGGATGTCGATGGTCTTGTCGACGCCCTGACGTCCGCCGGCCATCAGGCCGTAGAGGTAGGCGCGCCCGACGAGGGTGAACTTGGCGCCGAGGGCGACGGATGCCACGACATCCGCACCGTTCATGATGCCCGTGTCGACCATGATCGTGGCGTCCTTGCCGACCTCGCGCACGACGTCGGGCAGCAGCCAGAAGGGCACGGGGGCGCGGTCCAGCTGGCGTCCGCCGTGGTTGGACAGGATGATGCCGTCGACGCCCAGGTCGATCAGCTTCTTGGAATCCTCGACGTTCTGCACGCCCTTGATCACGATCTTGCCTGGCCACAGGTCGCGGATGACCGCCAGGTCGTCGTAGCTGATCGTGGGATCCATCGCGGCGTCGAGCAGGTCGCCGACCGTTCCGCCGGTCGAGGAGAGCGATGCGAACTCCAGCGGGGGCGTCGTGAGGAAGTCGATCCACCACCACGGGCGCGGGATGGCATTGATGACCGTGCCGAGCGTGAGCTGCGGCGGGATCGAGAAACCGTTGCGCTTGTCACGCAGTCGGGCGCCGGCGATCGGGGTGTCGACGGTGAACATGAGGGTGTCGAACCCGGCGGCTGCGGCGCGGCGGGCGAGTGCGTAGGAGATCTCGCGGTCGCGCATGACGTAGAGCTGGAACCAGTTGCGTCCGTTGGGGTTGGCCGCTTTGACATCCTCGATCGACGTGGTGCCGAGGGTCGAGAGCGTGAACGGGATGCCAGCTGCGCCCGCTGCAGAAGCGCCGGCGATCTCGCCCTCGGTCTGCATCAGGCGGGTGAAGCCGGTCGGGGCGATGCCGAACGGCAGCGACGAAGGACCGCCGAGGATCTCGACCGACGTGTCCACGTCGACCGCCGGTCGCAGGATGTCGGGGTGGAACTCGACATCCTCGAACGCCTGGCGCGCGCGGGCGAGGCTGATCTCGCTCTCGGCCGAGCCGTCCGTGTAGTCGAACGCGGCCTTCGGGGTGCGGCGCTGCGCGATCTTGCGCAGGTCGTAGATGGTGTACGCGGAGTCGAGCCGGCGCTTCCTCGCGCTCAGCTCCGGCTTCTTGAACTGCATCAGCTGCGCGAGCTCGCGCACGTTGGGGAACTGTCTCTCGACCATGTGATTCTCCTTGGGGTCTGTTCCGGGTCTGTGTCTGTGTCTGATCTGCGTCTGTGTCTGATCTGCCGGGCCTGCGCATAACTCCTGCAATTCGTCCGCCGGCCGGTCGGTGTCTGCCGTGTTCCGGGCTTCGGTGGCCGGGCATCCGGCAGATTGCAGGAGTTATGAACGGTCGGGGCTTGGGCCTGGGCTTGGGCTTGGGCTTGAGTCCGTGATGCGGGACTCGGCGTAGTAACCGGCGACGTGTGCGCGAACGCGGCGGGCGGCATCCGCGGCGTCACCGTCGTGGATGGCCTCCACGATGCCCCGATGCTCCGACCGCAGCCTCGCTGAGGTGGCCCACCACGACGGAAGGTTAGGCACGGCGGCCAGCACGTACCCCTCGATCGAGTCGCGCAGGCCTGCCATCGTCGAGCTCAGCACCGTGTTGCCCGTGGCCTCGGCCAGCGCAACGTGGAACCTCGCGTCGAGAGCGAGGAATTCGGCCGGCTCCAACTCCGGCGCGTCCATGGCGTCGAGCAGAGTGGATGCCTGTGCCAGGTCGCGCTCCGGACGTGCCGCCAGGTGCGCCGCGATCGCTGGTTCCACGACGAGACGCGCCTCGACGACGTCGGCGATGGGGAATCCCTGTGCGGCGACCTGCAGTCGCATCACCGTGCTGAGTCCTCCCTCGGGGGATGACACGATGATCGCGCCGGCTTTCGGCCCGCTGCCTGTCGCCGTGCGCACGAGCCCGAGCACCTCCAGCACGCGGATCGCCTCCCGCACTGAGGATCGTGCGACGCCGAGCTCCGCCGCGAGCTGGCGCTCAGGGGGCAGATGGTCGCCGGGACGTAGCTCGCCATCGAGCATGCGCTGCTCGATGGTCCCGAGGGCGACTCGCCACGCCCGCGCGCTGGGCAGCATGGGGACCGTGCCGGCGTCTGCGACCTCGCGTTCCCCGGCGCGTGGGTCGGCGACCGTCGCCTCTGACTGCTGTGGTCGGACCACATTGCTGCTCACGGTGAGCGAGTCTAGCAGTGTGGTCCGACCACAGGAGTCTGTCAGCCCTCGATCGTGTCGGAGGTCGTCGGAGTAGCTGACTCCGGCTCCGCACCGGACCCGCTTGTGCCGCGCGAGCCGATCCGCCGTTGCCAGGGCCACGCTCCTGTGATCTCGACGGCCAGCGTCCAGCTCAGGAAGGTGCGGATCAGAACGATTCCGCCGAGCACGGCGATCGACTCCAGCGTCGGAGTGACAGCGACCGTGCGGATGATGTCCGCCGCAACCAGCAGTTCCAGACCGAGGAGGATGGTCCGTCCGAGTTGGATGCGAAACCGGTCGTACACATCCGGTCGGCGCCCGAGCAGGCCCGGAACCGTGAGCAGTGCTGCGGCGATCGCCCCGATCACGATCACCGCTACACCCACGATATCGATGACCTTGCCGGTCGTCTCGATGATGACTGCGACGTCCACGATCACCCTCGTTCCGCTCGAGGCGACGGGGGGCCGCACGGCCTGCACCGACGCACTGCGAGCACGCTAACCCTCGCGTGGCCGGCACGCCGGATGCAACGCGGTGGCGAATCGAGCGCGCCCGCGGAGCATCCGGCGTACCGTGCTGCGGGAGGCGCGGCGGGGGGAGGTGATCCCCCTGCGTGCGGCAGGCCGTCACCGAAAACCGGAGGTGGCGCCGAAAACAGCAGAGAATCTGCGGTTTTCGCTGCGAGAGCGCGATCACTCCGGTTTTCGGGCCTGCCGGGTGGAGCAGGGTTTCGAGACGCGCGCCTGCGGGGTGAGGCCCGGGCGTCAGGTGCGGAGGACCACGTTCAGGGGTGGCTCGCCGGCCGACATCCGCTCGATCTGGCGTCGGAGCAGGCGCGCCATGCGGGGCAGCATCGCGCTGCTGGCCCCTCCGACGTGCGGGGAGATGAGCACGTTGGGCAGCGCGAACAGCGGATGCCCCGCAGGCAGCGGCTCCGGATCGGTCACGTCGAGCGCGAACCGCAGCCTGCCCTCGCGCGCGTGCTTCAGCAGTGCGTCGGCGTCTGCCACCTGCCCGCGGGCGATGTTCACCACGAGAGCGCCGTCGGGGAGAGCCGAGAGGAAGGCGTCGTCGACCAGCCCGCGGGTGGACTCGTTGAGCGGCGTGCCGACGATGACGACGTCCGCATTCGGCAGCAGCGCGGGGAGCTCGTCGATGCCGTGCACGTGCACACCGTCTTCGTCGCGGGCACGGGATGCCACTCGTGTGACCTCCACCTCGAAGCCTGCGAGCCGCTCTTCGATGGCCTTGCCGACTCCGCCGTATCCGACGATGAGAACGCGTCGGTCGGCCAGGCTCTCGTAGCGCTTCGGCTCCCACTCACCGCGCTCGGCGGCACGCACGAAGCCGGGGATGCCGCGCTGCGCCGCGAGAATGAGTGCCAGGGTGAGCTCCGCCGTCGAGGTCTCGTGCACGGTGGCGGCGTTCGCGAACACGATGCCGGACGGCAGCACGTCGGCCACGCCGTCGAACCCGATCGACTGGCTCTGCACCAGGCGCGTGCTCACGCCGGCGAGGTTGCGCAGCACGGCGATGCCGCCCATGTAGGGAGGCACGAGGATGTCGAAGTCGTCGCGCGGCGGCGGCGCCTGCAGATCCCATGTGACGAACTCGACGTCGGGCGGCGTGCCGGGCAGCGCGTTATAGGCGTCGAGAAGGGCGGTTCCAGGAAGGCTGACGGTGAGGGTCACGACTTCGACTTTATTGGGTGCGTCAGGCGGCGGTGCGCAGCGTCAGGTCCGGCCAGCCCGGGAGGCCGGCCGTTTCCCGACGTGCCCGGTGGACTAGCGGGAAGGCTCGTAGCGCACCAGGTCGAACGAGCGCGCGACGATCTCGCGCAGGTCGTCGAGGGTGGCATCCGCTGCGATCCCGCCGCCCGCGAGGGCCCGAGCCTGCACGAGCACGTTGCCGACAGCTGTCGCCTCGACGGGACCGGCGATCACCGGCAGTCCTGAGCGGTCTGCAGTGCTCTGGCACAGCATCGTGTTCTGCGCGCCTCCGCCGACGATGTGGATGACCGACACGGCCTTCTCCGCCAGGTCGGACGCCGCGCGCACGGTGTCCGCGAACGCCTGCGCAAGGCTCTCGACGATGCTGCGCACGAACTCCGGCTGCGAGCTCGGGGCCGCGACGCCGTGCTCGTCGCACCAGTCCACGATGCGCGACGGGATGTCGCCTGGCGGGAGGAATCGCGGGTCGTCCACGTCGAAAATCGTGACAGGGCCGGTGACGCGGGCTGCGGCATCCAGCAGCTCCTGCAGTGAGCTGGAGCGCTGAGCTGCGTTCGCCTCGAGCTCCCACGAGCGGATCGACTCCGACAGCAGCCACAGCCCCATCACGTTGTGCAAGAAGCGGATGCGCCCGTCGACGCCGCCCTCGTTCGTGAAGCCCGCGAGCCTGGCCTGCTCCGCGACGACGGGAGCCTCGAGCTCCAACCCGACCAGGCCCCAGGTGCCGCACGAGATGTAGGCGAAGTCGTCACGCTGAGCAGGCACGGCGACGACAGCGGATGCCGTGTCGTGCGACCCGACGGCGATGACCGGCACCGCGTCGCCCGCCAAGCCGGAGAGCTGCAGCGATGTCGTACCGATGTGGGCACCGGGTTCGACCAGTGGTGGCAGCAGGCGGGTCGGGATGTCGAGCCGTTCCGCCAGCTCCACGTCCCACTCGCGCGTGACGGGGTCGAGCAGGCCGGTCGTCGAGGCGTTCGTGCGCTCTGCGACGCGCTCGCCGGTGAGCCAGAACGCCAGCAGATCCGGGATGAGCAGCATGCGGTCTGCGAGGTCGAGCAGACCTGGTGTGCCCGCACCGTCGTCCGCATCGCACGCCAGCTGGAAGACGGTGTTGAACGGCAGGTGCTGCAGCCCGTTGCGGCGGTAGAGCTCGTCGGCTCCGATGCGGGCGTGCACGGATGCCACGCCCGCCGCCGTGCGCTCGTCGCGGTAGTGGAACGGCACCCCGAGCATCCGATCGCCTCGCATCAGGGCGTAGTCGACAGCCCAGGAGTCGATGCCGATAGCGGCGAGCTCCTCGCCGGACTCGCGGGCGGATGACCGTGCCGCGGCGAGCCCGGCGAGCACCTGTCGATAGAGCTCGACGATGTTCCAATGCAGCCCGTCGGTG
Source organism: Humibacter soli (assembly GCF_054779035.1). Lineage (NCBI taxonomy): Bacteria > Bacillati > Actinomycetota > Actinomycetes > Micrococcales > Microbacteriaceae > Humibacter > Humibacter soli. The sequence goes on from NZ_BAAGYX010000002.1 coordinate 106,176, forward strand.
AGCTGCACCGGGTCGTTCGGGAACCGCGCGATGTGTCGCAGCTCGACCCGTCCGTCGGCCACGCGGCCCACGATGACGCGCCCGCTGGTGGCGCCGAGGTCGACGGCGGCGACGCTGACGCTTGCGTTCGCGGCGCTGCCGCCGCTGGTGACGCGCCCGCTGGCGATGCCGTCGCCGGTGAGGCGCCCGCTGGTATCTGAGGTGCTCATGAAGGGTCCTTCGTGTCGTCGTCCCTGCCCGGTTCGCGAGACTGCACGCCCACGCCATCCTCGTGGGTGATACCCGCTGTCATGGGGTGGACGTGCAGTCTCGCGGGAGTCGGAGCGCGCTACCGCAGGAAGGCGGCCGCGACGCCGGAGTCGACGGGGATGTGCAGCCCGGTGGTGCGGCTGAGCTCGGGGCCGGTGAGCACGAAGACCGCGTCGGCGACGTTCTCGGGGACGACCTCGCGCTTGAGGATGGTGCGGTTCGCGTAGAACTGCCCGAGGTCCTCTTCCTTGACGCCGTAGGTCGCGGCCCGGTTGGCGCCCCAGCCGGAAGCGAAGATGCCTGAGCCGCGCACCACGCCGTCGGGGTTGATGCCGTTGACGCGAACGCCGTGCTCGCCGAGCTCGACGGCGAGCAGACGCACCTGGTGCGCCTGGTCGGCCTTCGTCGCGGAGTACGCGATGTTGTTCGGGCCGGCGAACACGCTGTTCTTCGACGAGATGTAGATGACGTCGCCACCGAGCTTCTGGTCGATGAGCACGCGTGCCGCTGCACGCGACACCAGGAACGAGCCCTTCGCCATCACGTCGTGCTGCAGGTCCCAGTCCTTCTCGGTGGTCTCGAGCAGTGGCTTCGAAAGGGAAAGGCCGGCGTTGTTGACAATGAGGTCGAGGCCTCCGAACGCCAGCACCGCCGCGTCGATCGCGGCCTGTACCGCGTCGGCGTCGGCGACGTTCGCGGCGATGCCGATCGCGACATCCGTGTTTCCGAGCTCGGCGGCAGCCGCCTGCGCCTTCTCGAGGTCGAGGTCGGCGACCACGACGCACGCGCCCTCGGCCGCGAGCCTGGTCGCGATGGCCTTGCCGATTCCGGATGCCGCGCCCGTCACGAAGGCGATGCGACCCTGGTGGGTCTTCGGCTTGGGCATCCGCTGCAGCTTCGCCTCTTCGAGCGACCAGTACTCGATGCGGAACTTCTCGCTCTCGGCGATCGGCGCGTACGTCGACAGCGCCTCGGCGCCGCGCATCACGTTGATCGCGTTCACGTAGAACTCGCCGGCGACGCGCGCGGTCTGCTTGTTCGCGCCGAAGCTGAACATGCCGACGCCGGGCACCAGAACGATGAGCGGGTCCGCGCCGCGCATGGCAGGACTGTCGGAGTCCGCATACCGCTCGTAGTACGCGGCGTAGTCGGCCCGGTACCGCTCGTGCAACTCGTGCAGGCGCGTCAGCTGCTCCTCGGCGGACGCCGTCGCAGGCAGGTCGAGCAGCATCGGCTTGACCTTGGTGCGCAGGAAGTGGTCGGGGCAGCTCGTGCCCAGCTCGGCCAGCGCCGGCGCTTTCTCGGAGGCGAGGAAGTCGAGAACGACGTCGGAGTCGGTGAAGTGGCCGACCATGGGCTTGTCGTGGGATGCGATGCCCCTGATCGTGGGAGCGAGCGCGGCAGCGCGTGCCCCGCGCTCGTCATCCGCCAGTGCTTCGAAGCCGGTGCGGATGCCGCCGAACGGTTGTGGATGCCCGTGCTCGGCGATGTAGGCGGCCGCGGTCTCGATAATCCACAGCGAGTTCGCCTCGGCCTCCTCGGACGTGTCGCCCCATGCGGTGATGCCGTGGCCGCCGAGGACGGCGCCGATGACCTCGGGATTCGCCGCCTTGATGGCAGCGATGTCCAGGCCGAGCTGGAATCCGGGACGACGCCAGGGCACCCACGCCACCTTGCCGCCGAAGATCGTCGCCGTGAGCGACTCGCCGTCGGCCGCCGTCGCGATCGCGATGCCGGAATCGGGGTGCAGGTGGTCGACGTGCGCGGCATCCACCAGGGCGTGCATCGCGGTGTCGATCGAAGGTGCTGCGCCGCCCTTGCCGTGCAGGCAGTAGTCGAACGCGGCGACCATCTCGTCTTCGCGGTCGACGCCCGGGTACACGTTCACCAGGGACCGCACCCGGTCGAGGCGCAGCACCGCGAGGCCCTTCTCGGTCAGCGTGCCGAGGTCGCCGCCGGAGCCCTTCACCCAGAGCAGCTCGACCTGCTCGCCGGTCACCGGGTCGAGCTCGGAGCCCTTCGCAGAGGTGTTGCCTCCCGCGTAGTTCGTGTTGCGGGGGTCGGCCCCCAGGCGGTTGCTTCGCGCGATGAGATCGCGCACGGTCTGGTTGGTCATCTTCTCCTCCACTGGGGGCTCTGCGATGGGGTTCTCAACGGATGCGTCTACGGCCCGGACGACCGGCGACGGCGCTGAATAATCTGGGCTCACTCGTCACACGAGTCGTAGAATTGCTAGCAATGCATGCACTTGCCCGGCGTGCCCACGGCGACCTGTGCGAGGTGATCACCATGGCGACCCTGACGATTCGCGACCTGGATGACGAGATCCGCGACAGGCTGCGCGTTCGCGCGGCGATGAAAGGAGTCTCCATGGAAGCAGAGGTGCGAGCGATCCTCGCCGAGGCGGTGAGCACCGACCCCGAGCATCCCGTGGTGGAACGCATGCGTCGTTCTCGCGAGAACCACGCACGATTCGCACAGTTGGCGGCGGATCCCCAGCCGGAGGGCTGGGTCGACCGCATGCGCGAGCGGCTGGCCGCGACCAATGGGTACTGGGATGACGACTTCGTCGACTTCGTCAACAACATCCGAAGGCTCCCGGACGAGGTGACGTATGAGGAGTTCGTCGAGCACAAGGACGAGCTGCTCGCCGGGATCGAGCGAGAGCGCGCCCGGTGGTCATAGTCGTCGACACCAACGTGCTTTCCGAACCGACCGCGCCCGCGCCGGATCCTCGTGTTCTGACCTGGCTGCGTCAGCCGAGAGCACCGGGGCTGTTCACAACGGCGACGGTGATCGCCGAGCTGGCCGACGGCGTTGGAAGGTTGCCGCAGGGTCGAAGGCGCATCGAACTGCAGGATGCCCTCGATCTGCTCATCGACGTCGAATACCAGGCGCAGATTCTGCCCTTCGACCTCGAGTCGGCGCGAGCCTACGGCTTCGTGCGCGAGCTGCGCCGCATCCAAGGGCGACCCATCCAGAAGCATGACGCTCAGATCGCTGCGGTCTGCCTTGTGTACGGTGCGACGCTCGCCACCCGCAACACGAAGGACTTCGAGGGATTCGGCCTCGAGCTCATCGATCCGTGGCAGGCCGAGTGATCCCTGCGTCACCGATGTGAGCGCCGGCGGAAGCGCGATCACGGGTGGCCGCACGGGCCCTGCGGCCTGCTGATTCATCGCGAAGCCTCATCGACCTCGTTGGCGATCGGTTCCGTGAGCGCCGTGATGCGTGCTGCGAAGCGGTCGAGCGAGGCGGATGCCTCCGGCTCCTCCGGACGGTTGAGGTGTCCGTGCCGCATACCCGGCGCTGTTGTCGCGTCGACCTCGACACCGGCCTGCTGCAGAGAGGTGGCAAAAGCCTCGCCGGAGACACGCAGCTCGTCGATCTCGTCGTTGATCATGATCGTCGGCGGGAAGAGCGCAAGGTCGCTCGCCGTAGCGAGACCGGGGACGGCGTAGATCGGCAGATCGGCTGCCGGTGCGGCATCCAGCGGAGCGCCGAGATAGTTCTGGTACATCCTGGCGACCGCGACGGGGCCGAAGCGGTCGGCCTCGGGATCGGCGTCGAGTGCGGCACGCAGTGCGGCATCCGGCTTGGGCTGTACGGCCAGCAGGGTCGGGTAGGCGAGCACCGCCAGTGCGGGGACGGATCCTGAAGCAGCAGCTGCCCCGGCCTCGTTGGCCAGACGCAGGGCCGTGCCCGTCGCGATGTTGCCGCCCGCGCTCGCTCCGCCGAGGGCCCACGGGCCCGCAGCGAGATCCGATGCGGCTGCCCACCGGAAGGCGAAGGCGGCCTCGTCCAGCGGCACCGGATAGTGCACGCCCTCGACAACGACGGGCTTGTCGAGGAGTTCGGTCAGCTCGGAAGGGTTCGGCGCCAGCCGATACCCGACCGATACGACCGTGATGCCGCGCTCTGCGAACCCGCGCGACACCCAGTCGGCCTCCGGCATGTCGAGGTCGCCCGCCGAGAAGCCGCCGCCGTGCAGCCAGACAAGGCCCGGACCCGACGAACCCGAGCTCGTCGGACCGGAGCCCGCGGAGTCCGAGCCCGTCGACGCCGCGGCACGGTACACACGAACGGGCAACGGTCCGTGCGGTCCGTCGAGCACCAGGTCGTCGACCGTCACGGCCGTCGCGTCAGTGGTCACGCGCCCCATCCAGCCTGGGTCCCGCCGACGCGCTCTTCCTCGATCTTCTCCTGGTAGCCCGAGGCGGCGTAGGCCTTCATGGGGTTCGCGGGCAGGCCGCGCGACTCACGCCACTCGGCAAGAGCCGGGCGAACATCCGTGTAGAACGCGTCCATGAAGATCTCGTTGGCGGTGAGTACGTCGCCCGCCGCCTGCGCCCCGCCGAGGGCGTCGCGGTCGACGAGCAGAGCCCTTGCGGTCATCTCCTGCACGTTCAGCACCGAGCGGATCTGGCCTGGCACCTTCTTCTCGATGTTGTGGCACTGGTCGAGCATGAATGCGACGTCGGGGTTCGCGTACCCGCCACCGCGGATGACCTCGACCAGGATGCGGAACAGCTGGTACGGGTCGGCGGCTCCGACGATCAGGTCGTCGTCGGCGTAGAACCGCGAGTTGAAGTCGAACGAACCGAGCTTGCCAAGGCGAAGCAGCTGCATCACGATGAACTCGATGTTCGTGCCCGGCGCGTGGTGACCGGTGTCGAGGCAGACCATGGCGCGGTCGCCGAGCGCGCTGACCTGGGCGTACGAGGTGCCCCAGTCCGGAACATCCGTGTGGTAGAACGCCGGCTCGAAGAACTTGTACTCCAGCACGAGACGCTGGCCTTCGCCGATGCGCTCGTAGATTTTCGACAGGGAGTCGTGCAGGCGGTCCTGCCTGCCTCGCATGTCGTCCTGGCCGGGGTAGTTCGTGCCGTCGGCGAGCCAGATCTTCAGGTCGCGGCTGCCGGTCTCGTTCATGATGTCGATGCACTCGAAGTGATGATCGATCGCCTTCTGGCGGATGACCGGGTCGGAGTGCGTGACCGAGCCGAGCTTGTAGTCGTCGTCCTGGAACGTGTTCGAGTTGACCGTGCCGAGCGCGACGCCGTTGTCCTCGGCGTGCTTCTTGAGGTCGGAGTACGAAGGCACCTTGTCCCACGGGATGTGCAACGCCACCGTCGGCGCCAAGCCCGTGTTCTTGTTCACCTGGGCGGCGTCGGAGATCTTCTCGAACGGGTCGCGCGGCGTGCCCGGCGAGCCGAACACCTTGAAGCGGGTGCCGGAGTTGCCGAACGCCCAGCTGGGCAGTTCGATCGCCTGACGGGCGAGTGCGTCGAGGGTCTCTTGGGTCAGGGTGGATGTCACGTTGTGCTGCTTTCTCGTGCTGGTGGTTCGTGCTGTCCTGGGTGTCTCGGGGTCGTCTTCGACGCCCGAGCGTTCGCCTGGGCGGGACTACGTCGCCCGACCCAGTTGGTCTTCGAGGTTGAACACCTCGCGAAGCGGAACGGATGCCTGATCCGCACGCCCGTCGAGCCCGACGAAGAACTCGCCCATCTCGGCCTCCCAGCGGGCGGCGACCTCCGAGCGTGCCAGGTAGGCCTGGGCCGCGTCGTCGTCATCCGTCTCGTAGTAGCCGACGAGGCGTCCGCCTTCTGCGAGGAAGAGGGAGTAATTGCGTCGCCCGGCCGCCGCGATCTCGGCGAGCATCTCGGGCCAGACGGCCGCATGGCGCGCGACATATTCGTCGACCCGGCTCGGGTCGATCTGCAGTTCGAAGCAGATGCGCGCCATGTCTCTCCGATGGATGTTCTCTGGCCGGATCACTCCGGCGACGGTCATCCGGTCGCCTGGGCCGAAGCGGGTCCGGCCGGGGTCGTTACGACCGAATGAATCGTTTCAAGACTATCGGCGGCGCCGACCGGGGTCAACCGGCCGGCGCCGCCGACGTGCTTGGTCATCCCTTGACCGCTCCGCTCGTCATGCCGGCGACGATCTGACGATTGAAGAAGATGTACATGATCAGCGGCGGAATGGCGATGAGCAGGATGCTCATGAAGAGCAGGTTGAACTGGCTGACCGACTGGCTCTGGAAGTTGTAGAGCGTCAGCTGCACCGTGGGGTTGTCGCTGCTCGGCAGGAAGTACAGCGGCCCGGTGAAGTCGTTGAACACCGCGACGGCCTGCACGACCACGACGGTGACGACGACCGGTCGCAGCAGCGGCAGGATGACCCGGAAGAACAAGCGCATCGGCCCGGCGCCGTCGATGACGGCGGCCTCGTCGAGCTCCTTCGGGATGGTCGCGACGAACGCGCGGAACAGCAGGATCGCGAACGACAGCCCGAACGTGGCCTCGATCAGGATCATGCCGGGCAGCGTGTCGAACAGCCCGATGCCCTGCAGAACCCAGATCGTCGGAACGACGGCCGGCGGAACGATCAGCCCTGCCAGCACGAAGAAGTTCACGATGGCGTTGAGCCTGGTGCGCTTGCGCTGCAGCAAGTAGCCGACCATGGCCGCGAACACCACCATGATGATCACGCTCACCACGGTCAGCGTGATGCTGTTGATGAACGCCGCCAGCAACTGGTAGTTGTTCGTCTGGATGACGTCGGCGAAGTTCTGCCAGAACTGCCACTGCGTCGGCAGGGAGAAGCCGAGCAGCCCGGCTTCCTTCGGGTCCTTGGCCGCCGTCAGCACGACGAAGGCGAACGGCACGAGGAACACGACGATCGACACCAGGATGGCGATGATGCCGACCAGGTACTTTCTGGCGAACTTGCGTGCCGTCATGCGGCGCCGGGGCGGGTGTAGACGATTGGGGTCTCGCGGACTCGCCGTTGTGATGGCCCTGGTGACGGTCACAGCTCCGCCTCCCTTCGGTTGAGGAACCATTGCACGGGGAGCATGATCCCCGTCACCACGATGAACAGGATGACGTTGCCTGCCGTCGACAGGCCGAAGAAGCCCGCCTGGTACTGCTTGTAGATCACCGATGCGATCACGTCGCTGGAGAACCCAGGACCACCGTTGGTCATGGCCCAGATCAGGTCGAAGGATCGGAGTCCTCCGATCAGCGACAGGATGATGACCGTCGCGGTCGCCGGACGCACCAGCGGCAACGTGATGTTGCGGAACACGTTCCACGACGACGCGCCATCCACGCGGGCCGCCTCGAAGTACTCGGAGGGGATCGCCACGATGCCCGCCATGAAGATGAGCGTCGCGATGCCGACACCCTTCCAGATGTCGACGCCCGCCACGGTGAGCAGAGCCAGGTGAGGGTCGGTGTACCAACCGGGCTGAGGCAGGTGGAAGAAGCCGAGAACGTTGTTCACCACGCCGTGGAACGGGTCGAGCAGGGCCTTGAACGTCAGGCCGACGCCGACGGTCGAGACCAGCACGGGGAAGAACACGACGGCACGAAGGTAGCCCCTGCCGAAGGTCGCTCCGGTCAGGAGCAGAGCGAGCGCGAGCCCGAGCACCACCTTTGCTGCGGAGGTCACGAAGCCGTAGATCAGCGTGTTGACGAAGCCCTGAGTGAGGGCGGGGGTTTCGAAGAACTGAACGAAGTTGCCGAACCCGATGAAGGTTTGATTGAACAGCGTCCAGCGGGTCAGGGAGAAGTAGAAGGACGAGAACGTCGGCAGCGCGAAGAAGATCAGGTAGAGCACGGCCGCCGGGATGTAGAACCACGACGGGTATGGGCTGCGAAGCCCCTTGCCCTTCTTCTTGCCTGAGAGACCCGGCGTCTTCGTCGGGCTTGCCGGCTGTATGCGCACGGCTGCATTGGTCATTGGCACTCCTTAGACGAGGAGCGGGGGTCGACGACTGCTACCGTCGACCCCCGCTCCCATCGGTCCGTTTAGGCGAGGGTCCGGCTTACCAGCCCTTGATTCCGAGCTGCTGGGCCTGGGCCTTCACGTCCTGGTCGTACTGCTGAGCTCCGACCTGCGGCGTGGTGCTCTGAGAGCCGACCCCGATCAGGATGGTCTCGAGGTTCGGTCCCTTGATCGGCGACAGGAACTCGAGAGCGGGGCTCGCCTTGTCATCCTTGAGGTAGCTCTGGATGTCGGAAATGAAGGACGGGGCGTCCGACGGGAGCGAGCAGGCGCTGGTCGCGAACGGTCCTGCGGCGCTGCCGGTCGTGTTCTGCACCTTGCAGCCCTCTGGACTGTTCACGAAGGCCACGAAGTTCTTCGAGGCCGCGAGCTTGTCGCCCGTCGTGGTGTTGGCGATGTAGACACCGTTCGGCTCCCACATCGTCAGCGACGTGTACTGGGCATCCGGCGACGGGATCGCGAACACACCGATGTCGTTCATGTTGGAGGGGTTGTCCTGCTTCACCGTGGACATCGATCCGGTCAGCATCGGGTACTGCGCGGCCTTGCCGGTCGCGAGCGCGTCCATCGCCTGGGCGTTGGTCATCGAGGCGTAGTCCTTGTTGACCAGTCCGTCGGCGACGATCTCCGATGTGTGCTGGAAGCCCTCGAACGCGGGCTGGTTCACGTACTTGGCGTTGCCCGTGTTGTTGGTGTAGTCGGTCGCCCAGTTCGGGTCCTGCTTGTTGATGTTGGCGAAGTCACCGAGCACGAGCAGCTGGCTGGTCCAGGTGTCGCCGTAGGACTGCAGGATCGGGGTCACGCTCGGGTCGCCCGACTTGATCTTCTGGCTGTTCGCGATGAACTCTGCCCAGGTGGTGGGGATCTTCAGACCGAGCTTGTCGTAGATCTTCTTGTTGTAGAGCATGGCGCCGGCAGACGTCGTGCCGAGGGGCGCGCCGTAGACCTTGCCGTCGGCGGAGACGACCTGCTTGAAGTTCTTGTCGAGGTCCTTCACCCAGCTCTCGTTGCTCAGGTCGACCATCGTGGTCTTGGGGTTGAGCGCCTGGAAGAGCGAGCCGGAGTTGTAGTAGAAGACGTTGTCCATCGTCTTGGTCGACAGCTTCGTCTTCATGAGGTTGTCACCCTGGGTGCCGGCGGGCTGGGTGTCCAGCTTGACGGTCACGTTCGGGTACTTCTTCTCGAAGCCGGCGATCATCGCCTTGGCCATCGCGACGGTGGGGGCGTCGTTCTGAGTGAGCCAGCTGATGGTCGTCTTGGCGTTCGAGTTGCCGCTCGATCCGCCGCCGCCGAACCCGCTGCATCCCGCGAGGGCGAGAGTAGCTGCGGCGACCGATGCGACTGCGACCAGCGCCCGTCGCATGGGAGATTTGTTCATCCCGTGTACCTCCTTGTAATGGCGAACGGTCCATTCCGTTCGCTCCAGGGGATCGTGAGAATGGCATTGAAACCATTCAATGAATGAACGATACGACGAGGTCGTGATGGGGTCAAGTCTCAATTCGGCTGGCTTATCACGATCGGATAACGCGCCTTGCGGCCCAGCAAACCTCTTGACAAAGGACCCTGAATCGTTTCACGCTAGGCCGAATCGGACTCGCTGCGAGACGGCCGTCAGACGCCGGAATCGCAGTGGTGTGACGGCGTGGAGCCATCGGTAGTCGAGGAAGACTCAGGCCCATCCGGCGCACAGAATCACCGCGATGATGCGGCGATTGGTGCACCGTTCGAGCGTCCGATGCCGAAAGAATGAGTAATCATCGGCGTGTCGCGAGGGGCGACGCACCGGTCAGCGGAGGTGACGAGAGTGGCGGCGAGCGTCAAAGATGTCGCACGGCACGCAGGAGTGTCGGTCGGTACGGTCTCGAACGTGCTCAACCGGCCGGAGCGGGTCGCCCCTGACACGGCCGACAGGGTCAACTCGGCCATCGCCGAGCTCGGATTCGTGCGCAACGACGCGGCGAGGCAGCTGCGAGCCGGGCGCAGTCGCAGCATCGGCCTCGTCGTGCTCGACGTCGGCAACCCCTTCTTCACGGATGTCGCACGCGGGGCGCAGCAACGGGCATCCGTCGACGGACTCTCCGTGCTGCTCGGCGACAGCGACGACTCCCGTGAGCGGGAGACCGCATACCTCGATCTGTTCGAGGAGCAGCGTGTGCACGGCGTGCTCATCACGCCGGTCGAAGAGGATCTGCCCCGGCTGCGCAGGCTCCGCGATCACGGCATCCCTGTCGTGCTGGTCGATCGTGACGTGCCCGACCGCCGGTTCTCGTCGGTCGCCGTCGACGACGTCGCTGGGGGGCAGGCCGCCGTCGAGCACCTGATCGAGATCGGGCGGCACCGCATCGCCTTCGTCGGCGGCCCGGAGTCGATCCGCCAGGTGGCCGATCGCCTTTCGGGAGCACGGGTGGCGGCATCCGAGCGCACGTCGGTCGCGCTGGAATACCTGCCGACGACGTCGCTCACCGTTCAGGCGGGAGAGCAGGCGGGGCTCGAGCTGTTCGCCCGCGCGGCCGAGCGGCGCCCTGACGCGGTGTTCGCCGCCAACGATCTGGTCGCGATCGGTGTGCTGCAGGCGGTCATCGCGCGCGGGCTGCGGGCGCCTGACGACATCGCGATCGTCGGATACGACGACATCGGATTCGCGGCGTCGGCCATCGTGCCGCTGACGTCGATGCGCCAGCCGGCCGTGCTGATCGGGGAGACGGCCGTCGGCCTGTTGCTCGAGGAGGCCGACTCCGCCGAATCCGAGGATGGCAAGCAGATCGTGTTCCAGCCCGAGCTGGTCGTGCGCGAGTCGACCTCGCCGGTCTGGAGCGCGGCAAGCGCGTCCGCGTAGCGGCTCGGACTCACCCGCTCGGTCTCGGCTAGTCGGCTACACGAACCGAACCGGTGCTGCCTCTCGCGATGAGTTGCGGCTCGAACGAGATGTTGCTCTCTGGGGGCGTCTCGCTCAGCAGCGCCCACATACGATCCCACGCCTGCCGGCCCAGCTCCTCGATCGGCACGGATGCCGTCGTGAGAGGCGGGGTCGTGTAGCGCGCGAACGGAATGTCGTCGAATCCGGTGATGGAGACATCCTGCGGCACGCGAACGCCCCGCTCCGTCAGAGCACTGAGCAGTCCCATCGCGACGAGGTCGTTGTAAGCGAGCACGGCGGTGTCGTCGGATGTCGCCACGACCTCGGCTGCCGCGTGACCGTCTTCGAAGCCGACACCACCGCGTCGCTCGCTCACAGTGGCATCCGGATGTGCTTCCGTGAACTCGCGGATGGCGGACAGCCTGCTGAGGTTGGACTGCGCCGAGGCGCTGCCGGGCAGGTACGCGATGCGCCGGTGGCCGAGCGAGTACAGGTGTTCGAGCAGCTGCAGCATGCCGGAGCGGTAGTCGGCTGTGACGGTCGACGCAGGCGTCGACGAGTCGCGGTTGATCAGAACGACGGGCCCGAGATCGGGCAGCAGGGCCTCGAGCTCCTCTGCCGGCATACGCGGAGCGCACAGCACGATGCCGTCGCAGCGACGCCTCGCCTCCACGGCGAGCACGCGCTCCTCCTCGAGGTTCTCGAACGAGTCGGCGACGAGCACGTGATAGTTCTGTCGCGCGGCGGCCGCGCTCAGTCCGCGAAGGATGCCCTGGAAGACGGGGTTGGCCAGATCGGGCACGACGACTGCGACGGTCTGCGTCTTGCCGAGCACCAGGCTGCGCGCCACGGGGCTCGCCGAATAGTTCAGCGAATGCGCCGCCTGGCGCACCCGCTCGCTCAGTGCGGGGTCGACCGTCGTGCTGCCGTTCATCACTCGAGAGACCGTCGAGAGCGATACGCCGGCCAGCTCGGCGACATCGGAGATCGTCCGCGCACGCGAAGGGGAGTGAGAACGTCGTGCCATCGGGCATTTCCCCTTTCGTGTCAGAGGCGATCGCGGCCAGCATACGACCGCGATCACACTATCGTGTACGGTGAGAGAAAGCGTTTTCTGACGCGCTGAATCGAGCCGCCTCCCGAGCGCCTTCGCATCCGATGGAGGTCGCAGAGGCGAAAGAGGAGAGAGACCGTGCCGCAACGCACCCGCTACGCCCTCGTCGGCACCGGCTCACGTGCCGGCATGTACATCGACGCGATCACCGGGGCGCATTCCGACGTCGCCGAGCTGGTCGCCGTGCTCGACCCGAACCAGGGAAGACTCGAGCACTACGCGCGACTCATCGCCGAGCGGTCGCCAGAGGCCGGTGCGCCGGTGCAGCGGCATCCGGATGACCTCGAGGCGGTCATCCGTGACGAGCGCATCGACCGCGTGATCGTCACGACGCCCGACTTCACGCATGCGGGCTACGTCGTTCGGGCCCTTCGCGCCGGAGCCAATGTCGTCGTCGAGAAGCCGCTCACGATCGACGAAGAGGGCAGCCGGTCCATCGCCGAGGCGGTCGAACAGACCGGCGGCGAGGTCGTGATGACCTTCAACTACCGGTACGCCCCGCGCAACAGCGCCTTCAAGCGTGTGATCGCCTCTGGCGCGATCGGCCGCCCGCTCTCGGTGCACTTCGAGTGGGTGCTCGACACCGCGCACGGCGCCGACTACTTCCGCCGGTGGCACCGGCAGAAGAAGAACTCCGGCGGGCTGCTCATCCACAAGGCTTCGCACCACTTCGACCTGGTCAACTGGTGGATCAACGACGTGCCTGCGCGCGTCTTCGCGTCTGGCGGGCTCCGGTTCTACGGCGCCGACAACTGGCAGGCGCGAGGCGGCGGAGATCGCCCTGAGCGCGGAACCGGTGCGCCGTCAGACGACCCGTTCGCGCTCGACCTCACCAGGGACGAGAAGCTCCGCAAGCTCTACTTCGAGAACGAGCAGTACGACGGCTACCGCCGCGACCAGGATGTCTTCGACAGCGGCATCACGATCGAGGACAACCTCTCCCTCGTCGTCGACTACACGAGCGACGCGAGCATGAGCTATTCGCTGAACGCCCACAGCCCGTGGGAGGGCTACCGCATCGCGGTCAACGGCACGGAGGGCCGTGTCGAGCTCGAGGTCGTCGAGCGAGGGGACGTCGGGCTGGACGGCGATGGGCGCGTCGTCGACCCGTCTGCCGTCGTCGACGACCGCTCGAACACGCTGCGGCCACGCAGCGAGCGCATCCTTCTGCAGCGCCACTGGGAGACCCCGCAGCTCGTCGAGATCCCGCAGGGCGAGGGTGGACACGGCGGCGGCGACACGATCCTGCTGCGCGACGTCTTCGTCGGGCCGGGTGAGGATGACCTCGGCCGAGCAGCGAACTACATCGACGGCGTGCGGGCGATCGCCGTCGGCATCGCGGGCAACAAGTCGCTGGCCACCGATGCGGCCGTGCGCGTCGACGACCTCGACCTGGGAGTCTCCATCGAGCGCGCGACGGCGGGGGCCGAGGCGGCCGGGCGATGAGCAGGATCCTCGTCACCGGGAGCTCGGGCAGGCTCGGGCGCAGCGTCGTCGAGGTGCTCGGCGAGCGCGGCAACGACGTCGTCGGGGTCGACATGGTGGTTCCCGAGTCGGCTCGGCACGGCGGAGAGGCGATTGCGGCCGATCTCACCGACGCCGCTGCGGCGTCCGCGGTTCTCGCCGAGACGAAGCCCGACGCGGTCATCCATCTCGCCGCGATCGCGGTTCCGTTCAGCGCTCCTGAGCAGCACATTCTGCGCACGAACGCCACGCTCGCGATCAACGTCATGCAGGCAGCCGTCGACGCCGGCGTGCGCAAGGTCGTGACGGCGTCCAGTCCGACCGTGTACGGATACGGCTCGCCTGCGGGATGGGCGCCGGAGCGGCTCCCGCTCGACGAGGACGTCGAGCCCCGGCCGTGGAACGCCTACGCGCTCTCGAAGCTCATCGCGGAGCGAACGATGCAGATGTTCGCTGCGCAGCAGGGCGACGCGGTGCGGCTCGCGGCCTTCCGCCCCTGCTACGTGATCGCGCCGGAGGAATGGCGTGGTGCCCTCACTCAGCAGGGCCACACGGTGCGCGAGCGGCTGGATCGGCCGGAGCTGTCGGCGCCCGCGCTGTTCAACTACGTGGATGCGCGCGATGTCGGGGTCTTTCTCGACACGCTGGTCGGCGCACTGGGCGACATCCCGAATGCGCAGACGTTCATCGTCGGGGCGGCCGATGCTCTCGCTCGCAGGCCGCTCGCCGAGTTGATGCCGCAGTACTGGCCGCAGGCGGCGGACGCATCGTACGAGCTGACTGGAACCTCGCCGGCGTTCTCGATCGAGAAGGCCAGGCGACTGCTGGGCTGGGAGCCCGAGCACGACTGGCGCACGGAGCTTGCCGACGAGACGGCGATCGACGACGCCTCCCCGACAGGGTTGGCCGTGAAGACTGGAGGCGCGTGATGCGATTCGATGGTGTGCTGTTCTTTCCCGTCACGGCATATGCCGTGGACGGTTCGGTGGATGCCGCACTCACGGCGGAGCACATCGCCTCGCGACTCGACCACGCCCCCGGCGGAGTGTTCGCCGCGTGCGGCACGGGTGAGTTCCACGCGCTGAGCGCCGCGGAGGTCGGTGAGGTCGTTCGTGCGAGCGTCGACGTGGTCGGCGGGCGGGTACCCGTGGTGGCCGGTGCCGGAGGTCCGCTCGGGCACGCCATCGAGTGCGCTCGACGCGCTGCGGATGCCGGAGCTGACGCCCTTCTCGTGCTGCCGCCGTACCTGGTGTCGGGCCCGATCGCGGGAACCGTCGCGTACGTCGAGGCGCTGCTGCAGGCATCCACCCTCCCGGTGATCGTGTACCACAGGGGCACAGCAGCGCTCACGGCGGATGCCGTTGCCCGGCTCGCCGCGAACCCGCGGGTCATCGGCTTCAAGGACGGCGTCGGCGACGTCGGAGTCGCACAGCAGATCGTGCGCGCAGTTGAGGCGTCAGGGCGTGACGACATCGCCCTGTTCAACGGGTTGCTGACCGCGGAGCTGACGCAGGAGGCCTACCGGGCGATCGGCATCCCGCTGTATTCGTCGGCGGCGTTCGCTATGGCGCCGCGCGTCGCGAAGGCGTTCTACGACGCATACGTCGACGGGAATGATGCCCGTCGGCTCGAGATTCTCGACGCCTTCTACCTGCCGCTGGTGAGGCTGCGCGACGAGGTGCCGGGATTCGCCGTTGCGCTCGTGAAGGCCGGAGTGCGGCTGGGAGTCGCTGGGTCGCCTGGGCTGCCGGTCGGAGGAGTTCGTCCCCCACTGGTCGACCCGAACGAACGACAGGTCGAAGAGCTGCGGCGCATCCTCGCCATCGGCGACGAGCTCGTCGGCAGCGCATGACCACCGACCTGGGCGTCATCGCAGGCCTCCGCACGCGGCTGATCGACGCACCGCTGATCCGCCCGTGGGGGACGGATGTCACCGAGTTGCACCTCATCGAGGTGCTCGTCGACACGACGTCGGGTGTCACTGGGCGAGGCTTCAGCTGGACGCCGTCGATCGGGGCATATGCCGTTCGAGGCATGCTCGACCATGACATCCGCGACTTCGTGCTCGGCAAGTCCGCCGATGCCGGTGAGCTGTGGCTTCCGCTCTGGAAGCACTTGCACGAGGCGGGATCGGGTGGCGTCACCACCATCGCGATGGCCGGCCTGGACCTCGCGCTCTGGGATGCCCAGGGTCGGGCCACAGCGCGGTCGATCACCACGCTGATCGGCGAGCGGCGGTCATCCGTCGAGGTCTACGGCAGCGGCGTGAACCGGCACTACCCGCTTGAAGAGCTGGTGGCGCAGGCGCAGCGGTGGCGGGATGCCGGCTACCGGCTCGTGAAGATGAAGGTCGGCGGTCACCCGCTTGCCGAAGACGTCGATCGGGTCGCCGCCGTGCGAGAGACCGTCGGCCAGGAGGTCGAGCTCGCCATCGACGCGAACCAGCTGTGGGCCCTCGACGAAGCGGAGCGTGCGATCGGCGAGCTGAGCCGCTTCGATCTGCGGTGGATCGAGGAGCCGTTGCGTGCCGACGACCTGCAGGGGCATGCCGAGCTGCGCACGCGCATCGACGTGCCGATCGCGCTCGGCGAGAACCTGCACACGGTATATCGGTTCCGCGAAGCGATCGACGGCGGCGCGTGCGACATCGTGCAGCCGAACGCCATCAGGGTCGGCGGCATCACGCCGTTCCTCGAGATCGCGCGGTTGGCCGCGGATCGGGGCGCCCAGTTGTACCCGCACCTGCTGCCGGAGCTCTCCGGTCAGCTCGCCCTGGCAGTGCCGGAGACGACGCTTGTGGAGGATGTCGAGGACGCGTCGTTCGAGCGCCTCGGTCTTCTCGCCGAACCGTCGCCGGTCGTCATCGAGGGGCGCGAGCTGACCTCGCGCGGACGCGACGGTCTCGGGATCGTCTTCGCGTAGGCGTTCGAGGTTGGTGGATCGCTCCGTCAGCGAACGAGGGTGACCGGGCGTGCCCGTCCGGCGACGGAGGTGGTCGGCCAGCGGTCGTCGATCGTGAGGGGTTCGATCGCCGGGGCATCCGCGATGCCGCCGAGCAGCACCGTGTCCTCCACCTTGGCGCCCGGTGCCCACGGATTCCAGGTGAAAGCCTGGCCGAGCGCCACGACGTCGGTGGTCGTCGGGGTCGCCCGCGGGTCGCGCCCTGCGTAGCCCGCCGCACCGCCCTGGTGGTGCCTGCGCCACTGATCGGCGTCGAACCCGTTCGCCGGGTAAGCGGCTCCGATCGCCTCGAGCACGCTCGAAAGGGTCGCGCCAGGGTGGGTCGCCTCGAACGCCGCGGCCTCGACCTGCAGGATGCGCCGCTCGGCATCCAGTTCCTGCGGCGTGAGCGCTCCGAACGACACCCAGCGGCTGAGGTTGGCGATCAGCCCGTCGCGACGGGCGCAGACCACGACCATCGTGCGGCGGCCGAGCGGGGCATCCGTCGGCAGCGGGTGGGGAAGGGATGCCCGCGACTCGCCTGCGACGAGCAGCACCAGTGGGTCGGCGCCGACCGCGACGAGGCGCCGCGCAACCTCGGAGGCGACTCTGCGCTCCGACCAGCCGGGCTCCGCGTCGAGGAGCACATCGGTGACTGCGGTGGCCGCGTCGGTGCCCAGGGAGCGGAAGCGGTCGCGCTCGCCGGGCAGCAGCACGGCCCTCGCGGCTCGCAGCTCTGCGTCGAGCCGGTGCTCAGGCAGCGCGCCGAGGTCGGCAGCGCTCGGAAGGGGCTCGAACCAGGCGCGATCACGAACGGACACGCCGGTCGGAAGCTCCTCGGCGAGCAATCGGGCGGTCTCGTTGGAGGTGGCGAGCACCTCGTCACTGTCGCGCCCGACCAGCACGGCGACGATGGGGTCGGCAGCGAGGCTCACGTTCTGCCGGCGTCCGTCGAGGTACCAGGCGACGGATGCCGCACTGGTGAGCAGCACCGAGTCGGCGCCGGCGCCATCGAGGAGCTCAAGCACCCTGGCTCGCTTCGTCGCGCGGTCGGATGCCTGCTGATTGTCGGACGGGGCGGCGGGACGGGCGATCGTGTCGGTCATCCCTCGTGTCCCTTCGCATCGGCGGGGGCGGCAGGGCCGGCGGCGGTTTCGGCTTCGGCCCGTGCGGCGAGCAGCGCGGCGACCTGGGCCGCCTCTGTCTCGGAGACCGCTCCGTCGATGACGGCGGCGAGGTAGCGACGGGTCAGGCCGGTAGCGGGGACCGTCGTCGTGGCATCCCATGCGACGGAGGAACCGACCCCCGGGTAGTCCCGAACGCGCACGAACCACGGGTCGGCGGTGGTGTCGTGGTCGCCTGCGGTGAACACGATCGACGCGGTGCCGTCCTCGCCGGGCCCGGCCGCGAAGTCAGCGGAGAAGGCCAACCACGACGCGACGGAGCCGTTCACGCCGTCTTCGCCGGAGGCGTCAGACGTGAAGACGTTCACCTCGGAGCAGTCGGGAAAGCGCCAGAAGAAGCCGCCGTAGCCCGCCGCCACGCGTCCCTTGCTGCCGGGGCTGCCGAGCAGCACCTCGTCGTCGCCCGCCGCCGGGGTGAGCCGCACATCGAGTTCCAGCGCCCACGCGCGTCGCTCTGCACCGAAGGAGAGCGCATGCCAGCGAAGGATCCGCTCCTCGTCGAGCACCGGATCGCCCGATGGGCCGCGCCAGACGAGCGTGTGCCGCGCGGCGTCGCCCACCGCCTCGGTGCTCAGCACCTCGATGCGGCCGTGGTCGTCGAGCGGTTCGTACCCGCGGTCGCGCACGTAGGTGCGTCCGCCCCAGAAGTTGACGCCTGCGGCATCCTGCACAGTGAAGCCAACGCCGGTGTGCCAGTCGTGGTCTGCCGGGTGGGTCGCCGTCACCGTTGTGCCGCCGAGGGTGCGCACCGGATGCAGGTAGGGGTGCGGGCTCGAGAACGGGATCGTGCCTGCGCCGTCGACCTCTTGCGCGACGACGATGCCGTCGAGTTCTGCCGAGGCGATCATCCGATCGGCGGTTCCGAGCGACCACGGAGCCCCGAGCTCGCTGAACGTCTTGCCGGTGGCGGATGCCGTGCGCACCGCGTTCACGATGTCGTCGACGACGGGGTATGCGTCGTCACCCTCGCCGTGCCAGGTCACCTGCTGCGGGTCGATCTTCGTCGGTTCCGGTGCCTGCCGGATCGCCTCTACGACGCGCATGAACGCTCCTGTAGAGACCAGGGGCACGACGAGTTCCGCTGCGCTGCGCCGGTGCTCGATGAGATTCTCGAGCAGGTCGACGCGGTCGAAGGTGCGCTGCCCGTCGCCGAGGGTGACGACATCGGTCGTGTACGAGAACGACGCGGATGCTCTGGCGCCCGTGACCTCGACGGTCGCCGCGTGATCAGGGCCCCTGTGGAGATCAGCTGGAGCGCAGAGCGTGAGGGCGCAGGTGACGGTTGGCAGCCGGTCGCCCGTGATGCGGATGACTGACGTGTCGTCCGCCTCGATCGCGTTGGCCCGGTACAGCTCGGTCTCGACGCGGCCGACCGAATCGGCGGTGTCGTATCCCGCGATGCGGAGGGCCGTCGCGACGGCGTGCGCGAGCGGGTTGGTGGCGACGCCGTCCACCACGGCGTGCCCGTCGAGCACGCGGCGGCCGGCCCACCTTGCACGCGACCAGTACGACTTCGCGCGACTCCAGAGGCCGGTGGCGCCGACCGAGACCGTCGAGCCGAGGCCGAGTGCGTCATCCGCGAAGGCAGGAATGGCGGCCGACCCGAGGCTCTGGAACCCGACCTGGATGACCCGCTGCGTCTCGCTCTGCACCGCGAGCAGGTGCTCGAAGGCGGCCATGGTCGGCACGGGCGGCTTCTCGAGCAGCACGTCGGCGCCTGCGCGCATCGCCTGCTCGGCCAGCTGCTCGTGCGTATCGAGCGGAGTGGCGACGATGACGATGTCAGCTTGGTGGTGTGCGAGGGCGTCGCCGAGGCCTGCGTAGATCGGGATGTCGCCGTCGTGGTCGCTTCTGCTCGCGACGGCCGGATCGACGAGTGCGACGATCACCAGCCTGCCCTCGTCGTGCAGGCGTCGCGCGTTCTCGAGATGCAGTCGGCCGTAACCACCGATGCCGGTGATCACGACGTGCGGGATCGGATTCGACGTGTCCATGTGTCATCACCTCGCTGCTTGCTGGAACGGCGGCTTCGAGCGTCCCACGCATCACCGTCCATCATGCCAGAAAGCGTTTTCCCCACGCGGCATGGGCTGGCACCGTGCCGCACCATCCGACCGTTTGTCTCGCGAATGGGCACGCACCGCACGTGGTCTGCGCGATTTCTCCACCTGGTGTCGAAGCAGCGGACGGCTCTTCGACGTCTGCACGTGACGGCCGATCGCGCGGTGCGGCGGCGCACGACGGGCGACCGAGGGGGCGCATCCATGTACAGCACGTATCGCAGGCCGGTGCCGACCGGCAGCAACCGTCGTCGACGGGAAGCACGATTGAGCGTGTTCGCGGTCTTCGCGACGGCGGGCTTCCTCGTCGGAGTCTGGTCGGGGGTCATCCCGCAGGTCGCGCAGCGCACGCACGTGTCGGCCGGGCTGCTGGGCATCCTGATACTGATCAGTTCGATCGGCATCGTCGCGGGCGCCCAGCTCGGCGGAAGGCTGCAGGCCCGGATGGGAAGCGCCGGCCTCTGCCTCGCTGGCCTCGGCACCGCGGCGTTAGGAGCCTTCGTGATGGGCCAGTCCGGCGACGCCGTCGTGCTGTGCGCGGCGATGACCGTCTTCACGTTCGGCATGGGGCTCAACGACGTCGGGATGAACCTGCAAGCCGTGACCGTCGAACGGGCGTATCGCCGGCCGATCATGGCGGCCTTCCACGCGTTCTTCTCGCTCGGCGGTGGCGTCGGCGCCCTTGCGGTGCTCGGTGCGGCGACGATCGGATGGTCGGCCCCCGTGGTTCTGCTCGTGGCGGCGCTCGTCGCGGCGGTGAGTGTGAGCGTGGCATGTGGATGGCTGGTGCGGCCCGCCGAGGAGCACCAACCCGTTGCGGTGGTCGCGTCGCGGCATCCGTCGTCGAATGTGGTGCCGCACGTGGCGACCGGGCCGGCCGGATGGCCCGACGAGGAGTACGCGGCGCCGCGCGTTGAGGCGAAGCTTCGGCGTCCGCGGGTGCGGATGACCCGCGTCGCGTGGATGCTCGGCCTGTGCGCCCTCGTGCTGATGTTCGCCGAGGGGGTCGCCACCGACTGGAGCGCGCTTCAGCTCACCCAGGCGTTCGGGGCGGCGGCCGGCGCATCCGCTTTCGGGTATGCGGTCTTCGCGGTGACGATGACAGGTGGTCGGCTCATCGTGGATCGGGTCGCCGCAGCAGTCGGACCCGTCGCGGTGGTGCGCGGCGGGAGTCTGATCGCGGCTGCGGGGCTGGGGGTCATCCTGGTCTCGCCGTCGATCTGGCTGACGCTCGCCGGATGGGCCGCCCTCGGAGCAGGGCTCTGCGGATGCGTGCCGCAGGTGTTCACCGCCGCGGGCGCGCAGCCGAACGCCGGAGTCGTGCTCTCGCGGGTGCTCACCCTCGGATACGTGGGCATCTTCGGCGGCCCCGCCCTGATCGGGCTCGTCGCCGGAGCGACGTCGGTCACGGTGGCGCTGGTCGCCCCGTTCGTGCTGCTCCTGGTACCGGTCACCCTCGCGGGCGCGGTGCGGCGGCGGGGCCTGGCCGCGGCCACGGGTGCGGGTGCGGCCGGCGTCGAGCCGAGCTCCGCCCTGGAGTGAGGGCGTTTGACCCCAGGACCCACCCGCACCGCGGGCCCGTCCTGGGGTGATGCCTTGGTTTCGTTTGCAAAAAACGCGCTTCGGACGCCAACGAACCGCGTTTTTTGCAATCGAAACGACGTTGCCGGGCGGGGGGGGCTGGCGTCGGGACGATGATGGCACCCCGCGACCTATGAAACGATTCATGGTGTGAGGATGACGCCGGACGAAACCGGCGACCGGAACCCGATGGAGCGCAACGGATGAAGAAACGCCTGATCATCAACACCGACGCGAAGAACGAGGCCGACGACCAGTTCGCAATCGTGCATGCGTTGTTGTCGCCGTCGCTCGACATCCGGGGCATCGTGCCTGCACACTTCGGCGACCGGCGCAGTTCGCGCAGCATGCTCGACAGCCGCGACGAGGTGGATCTGCTGCTGCGGATGCTCGACCTCGGCACCGACATCGGGGTGGCCAATGGCGCCGAGCACGGGATGCCCGACGAGAACACCCCCGTCGATTCAGACGGCGCCCGCCTCATCATCGAGGAGGCGCACAAGCCGGGGCCGCTGTACGTGATCTTTCTCGGACCGTTGACCGACATGGCCTCGGCGGTGCTGCTCGACCCGTCGATCGCGGACAACCCCGACCTCACCGTGGTCTGGATCGGCGGCACGCCGTACGACGGCATCGCGGGAGGGGAGGACCACGGCGAGTTCAACCTGTCCAACGACGTGCCATCTGCCAACGTGGTGTTCCGGTCGCGGCTGACCGTGTGGCAGATTCCGATGTCGGTCTACACCCAGGTCGCAGTCGGCTATGCCGAGCTGGACGAGCGCGTTGCGCCGTACGGCGAGCTCGGCGCATACCTGGTGCGGCAGCTGAAGGAGTTCAACGCCGAGCACGTCGACCCCGAGATCGAGTACCGGTCGCTGGGCGACTCACCGGCCGTGAGCGTCGTGCTCAACCCGCATGGGGCCGTGTGGCGCCACCAGCAGGTGCGGGTCTTCGGAGCGGATGCCCGCATGACCAACATCGCCGTCGAAGGTCGCTCGGTGCGGGTGGCGGAGTCCGTCGACGTGCGCTTCCTGCTCGAGGACATGTTCGCGAAGATCAAGGCGCACGCTGCAAGGGCCTAGCCACGTTGCGTGCGTGGCGGGTTTCGAGACGCACGCCTTCGGCGCGCTCCTCAACCGACGGTGGGGCGGGGGCGCGGGGCGGTTTCGAGACGCGCCGCTTCGCGGTGCTCCTCGACCGGCGGTGCGGGTGGGGCTCGGGGCTATGCGGGCGGCAGTGGGCGGCTGGATGGTTTCAAGAATTCGCCGGGCTCGCGGGCGGGTTTGCTCCTTGATGGGTGGACGGCGCTCCGATTGCCTTGATCGCGGTGCGTCGATGCGGTTACACTCATCCGAGTTGGAACGTTTCAGTTTTGCGATTCCGACTCGAAGAGGACCCGAGGCATCGCTCGGCCCGACATCCTGATGCAACGACGGCCGCATCCCTGGCCACGGGCATCATGACGCGTTCGAAGGAGAACCCGTGGAATTCCGTGACCTGGTCGCAGCGCTGTCCGAGCCGCCGATCGAGTTCCGCCCCGAGGTGCGCTGGTGGTTGGCTGAAGGCCTGCACACCGACCAGACGCTGAGGAACGAGATCGAGTCCGCTCGCCGCCTCGGCTTCGGCGGCATGGAGTTCCTCGCCATGGACGAGGCGGGCATCGACCACTCGCGCTACGGCTGGGGCTCTGAGGAGTGGGTGCACGACTCCCAGATCGTGGTCGAGGAGACCACGGCGCGCGGGATGGCCGTGAGCTTCACCTCCGGCACCAACTGGGCGAACGCCAACCTTCCCACCATCACCCCTGACGAGCCCGCGGCCGCCAAGGAACTCGACGTCACGATCGAGACGCTCGCAGGCGGCGCCGCCCGGTCGGGCGCCCTGCAGCGGGTGAACCTCGAGGTGGCGTCCGCGACCGCCGGCGTGCACGGCGAGCGGGGCGTCATTCGCGAGCAGAGCCTGCACGCCGTCGTCGCTGCGCGTGTGCTCGACACCACGGAGCTGGGCTTCGTGCTCGACACCGAGTCGGTCGTCGACCTCACGCAGCAGGTGCAGG
Source organism: Humibacter soli (assembly GCF_054779035.1). NCBI lineage: Bacteria > Bacillati > Actinomycetota > Actinomycetes > Micrococcales > Microbacteriaceae > Humibacter > Humibacter soli. The sequence goes on from NZ_BAAGYX010000002.1 coordinate 129,478, forward strand.
ACGAGTCGCTCGACTGGACAGCGCCCGCCGAGGGCGACTGGCGCCTGTTCTCGTTCTGGATGCACGGCACGGGGCAGACCGCCTCACCTTCGGCATCCGTGAACTACACCGTGAACTACCTCGATCGTGAGGGCGTCGATGCGGTCATCCACTACTGGTCGACCGTCGTGCTCACGCCGGAGCTGCGCGCGCAGATCGCGCAGAATCCGCGCACCCAGATGTACATGGACTCGCTGGAGCTCTCGACCTACGGCGCGGCCGGTCTGTTCTGGGGGCGCACCGTTTCCGACGAGTTCCGCGCTCGCCGCGGCTACGAGCTGACGCCGTGGCTGCCGTTCCTGACCAGGACGATGACGATGATGGCCTCGGACACCGTCTACCACAACCAGCCGGACGCCGAGCACGCCGCCATCGTCGAGAAGGTGCGCTTCGACTACGTGCGCACCCTCACCGACCTCTACATCGAGAACATGCTTCGCCCGTTCGCCGAGTTCCTGCACGAGAACGGCATCGGCCTGCGCTCGGAGATCAGCTACGGCCTGCCGTTCGAGCTCACCCGCCCCGGCCCCGAGGTCGACGGCATCGAGACGGAGTCGCTGGAGTTCGGTTCGCAGATCGACGCCTATCGCCTGATGGCGGGGCCGGCGCACCTCTTCGGCAAGCAGTACTCGTCGGAGACCGGCGCGACGACCCGCAACTACATGCTCGACCACCGGTTCTACGACCAGATCATCGCGACGCAGCTCGCCGCGGGCATCACCAAGACCGTGCTGCACGGATGGGCGAGCCCGGCAGGTGCTCCCGGCCTCACCGAATGGCCGGGCCACGAGGGCATGTGGCCGATGTTCTCCGAGCGCTTCGACACGCGCCAGCCGGCCGCCGAGTTCTACCCGCTCTGGACCCGCGCGCTCGGCAGGCAGCAGATGATCCTGCGCCAGGGACGTCCGCGCGTGGATGTCGGCATCCTGCACACCGACCACTTCACCGACAACCTCTCCGGCATGTACCTGCTCGACGACAAGGGCAACCGCATCGCCGACGAGGATGCCTACGGCCGCATGTGGATGCGCGACCGCCAGAACCACTGGTGGCGCGACCTCGGCATGCAAGACGCCGGCTGGAGCTACGAGTTCTTCGACGGCTCCCTGCTGCTGCGCGATGACGTCGCGTTCCAGGACGGTCTCGTTCAGCCGACCGGTCCCGGCTACCAGGCGCTGATCGTCTTCCAGGACGGTCTCGACGCGGATGTCGCAGCACACCTCCTCACGTGGGCAGAGGCCGGCTTGAAGCTGCTCTTCGTGCACGGCACCAGTGAGCTGCTCTTCCTGCGCGATGCCAAGTACCACGCCAACGAGCGGGCGGCATCCCGTACGCCTGGCCTGGACGGACGGGATGACGAGCTCGCCGGCATCGTCGAGCGCCTGCTGGCGCTCCCGAACGTCTCCCAGGTCGACGACCCGGCGCAGACCGTCGAGGCGCTGCGCGAGCTCGGGGTGGCCGGACGTGCCGAGTTCGTCGAGGAGAACCGCAACGTGCTCAGCCACCTGCGGGAGGACGGCGACCTGCTGCACCTGTACCTCTACCACTTCCTCTACGAGACCGGTGAGCCGATCGAGGTCGAGGTCGCGCTCCCCGGCAACGGCACCGTGCACCGCATCGACACCTGGGCCGGCGTGGCGACCCCGCACGACGGCGCGCGCCAGGACGGCGACCGCACGATCGTCACCGTGCGCCTGCAGCCAGGCGAGACGGCGTTCCTGACGCTGGACCGTTCGACAGGGGCATCCGATGCGACGGCGCCGACCGCATACGAGCAGGTCGCTGCGCTGGATGACTGGAACATCGTCGTCGAGAGCTGGGACGCCGGCGAGCACGAGACCATCACGGAGGACCGCGGACTCGGTTACGAGTCGGTGGAGATCATGCCCACGACCGTGGTGACACGACTCGCGTCACCCGCCACGGCTCTTGCTTCGTGGAAGGACTTGCCCGGCGTCGGCGGCGAGGTCTCCGGTGTCGCGCAGTACACCGCGACCTTCGCGCTCGATGAGGAACCCGAGGATGACGCCGTCTACATTCTCGATCTCGGGTCGACGTCTGGCGGGCTCGGCTCGGTGCGGGTCAACGGCGGCGACCCGCTCGGGTTCGACACCTCTCACCCGGCGGTCGTCGTCACGGGCGCGCTGAGAGCGGGGGAGAACACGATCGAGGTGCGGGTCGCGAGCTCGCTGAACAACAGGATGCTCGCGCGCGGCTACTACGACCGGGTTCCGGACGTCATCTCGCGGCACGAGGGCCTCGGGCAGGCGATGCAGAAGACCTACGTTCGCGACTACGGGCTAGTCGGGCCCGTTCGCCTGCTGCGCGAGGTCTGAGGTGTCGGGAAATCCGAGGATGTCGCCAGATGCGAACAGGTCGGGCGGCCGGCGATGAAGCAGCACGATGACGCGCTCGCGTGGTTCGTCGAGCGCTGCGACGCGGATCCCGAGGTGCTCGCTGTCGTGATCAGCGGGTCGCTGTCACGTGGTGAGGAGCGCGCGGACTCCGACATCGACCTCTACGTCGTCGTGACCGAGGAGCGCTGGGAGCGAGCACACGCCGATGGCAGGCTGATGTACGTCGACTACGAGGGTGCCGACTATCCGGGCGGCTACTTCGACATCAAGCTCGCGACGCTGGACTACCTCGACGAAGCCGCCGACCACGGCGACGACCCCGTGCGCGACAGCTTCGTGCACAGCCGCATCGCCTACAGCACGGTGCCCGATCTGCAGGAGCGCATCGACCGCATCCGGAACGTACCCGAGGCCCAGTGGGAGGCGCACATGGCGTCGTTCCTCGCGCAGGCCAGGCTGCACGGCGAGTACTTCCTGAACCAGGGAATCAAGAGGGATGATCCGCTGCTCACCGCGCACGCAGCCGTACACCTCGCCACTTCGGCCTGCCGGGCGCTGCTCGCTCGCGACCACGTGCTCTTCGCAGGGCCCAAGTACCTGCTGAGCACCACGGCGTCGCTGCCGAACGTGCCGGATGGCTTCGCCGATGCCGTGCGCGACCTGGTCACTATGCCCACCGAGGCCGCTGGTCGCCGCGTGCTCGACCTGCTGGAGGCCGCGCACGACTGGCCTCTGCACGAGGACAACACCCTGTCGGTCTTCGTGCTCGACAACGAACTGGCATGGCGGTACCGAACCCCGCCGCCGGAATACCGCTGACCACCCCCACAACCCCGATCAAGGAGGATCATGACCGCCACCGTCGCCACCCTGCGTGCCGAGCTGCGGACCGACAGCGACGACGTCGCCTCTGCCACGCCGCGGCTCAGCTGGGCGACCGAGTCGACAACGGAGGGCTGGACGCAGGCCCATGCCGAGATCGAGCTCGACGGTCGCCACATCGCTGTCGTCGAGGGAAGGGACTCCGTGCTCGTCGCGTGGCCGTTCCCGCCGCTCGACCCACGGTCGGTGTACCGCGTGCGCGTTCGCGTGACCGGCTCGGACGGCGAGACGTCAGAGTGGAGTGAGCCGAAGGTCCTGCGCGCGGCGTTCCTCGCGGACGGCGAATGGACGGCGCCCTTCGTCGGACTCGCCGAGCCCCAGGGTCACGCTCAGCCGGCTCTGCTCCGTTCGGAGTTCGAGGTGCGTCCGGGCCTCGTGCGAGCCGTGCTGTACGCGGCCGCGCGCGGCGCGTACCAGGTCGAGGTCAACGGACACGAGGTCGACGACCAGGTGCTCAAGCCGGGATGGACGCCGTATCAATACCGCATCGTGCACGAGACCACCGACGTCACGGAGCTGCTGACCGAGGGCGCCAACGCGATCGGCGTCAACCTCGCAGGCGCGTGGTACACGGAGAAGTTCGGCTTCGGCGGCTTCGGACGCGCCTTCTACGGCGACCAGCCCTCGGCGGCCGTGCAGCTGCGCCTCGACTACGTCGACGGCAGCAACGAGACGATCACGACGGGCGAGGACTGGGCGGCATCCACCGGCCCGATCACCTCGAGCGGCATCTACCACGGCGAGGACTACGACGCACGTGCGGAGCAGCCCGGCTGGTCATCCGCAGGCTTCGACGCCTCGTCGTGGACGCCCGTGCGCATCGACGACGCGACCGGCCCGACCCCGACCGTGCGCACCGGCCCGGCGGTTCGCGCGCTGCACGAGGTTGCCGTGCAGGATGTCGTGACGTCGTCCAGCGGCGGGCAGATCCTCGACTTCGGACAGAACCTGGTCGGACGTCTCCGCATCACCGTCAGCGGCGCGGCAGGCACCGTGGTCACCCTGCGGCACGCCGAGGTGCTGGAGAACGGCGAGCTGGGCATCCGCCCCCTGCGGTACGCCCGCGCGACCGACACCTATGTGCTGCGCGGCGACGGCGAGGAGGTGTGGGAGCCGCGGTTCACGTTCCACGGATTCCGCTACGCCGAGGTGACCGGGCTCGACGCGCCGGTCGACCCTGCGGCCGTCACCGCGGTCGTCATCCACAGCGACATGCGCCGCACCGGCTGGTTCGACAGCTCGCACGCGCTGCTGAACAAGCTGCACGAGAACGTCGTCTGGGGCATGCGCGGAAACTTCGTCTACGTGCCGACCGACTGCCCGCAGCGCGACGAGCGCCTCGGCTGGACGGGCGACATCGAGGTGTTCGCGCCCACCGCGAGCTACCTCTACGACGCCGACGGCTTCCTCTCCTCATGGCTGGAGGACCTCGCGCTCGACCAGGCAGGCATCGGCGAGGGCATCGTGCCCTTCGTCGTGCCGAACGTGCTCAGCGACGGCGCGCAGCCGGCTGCAGCATGGGGCGACGCGGCGACCATCGTGCCGACCGTGTTGTACGAGCGGTTCGGCGACACGGGCATCCTGGAGACCCAGTTCGACAGCATGAAGGCCTGGGCCGACCAGCTGCTCGGCCGGGCTGGGGAGCGGTTCCTCTGGGAGGGCGACTTCCAGTTCGGCGACTGGCTCGACCCGACGGCGCCGCCTGAGGACCCCGCCGCCGCGAAGACGGATGCCGACATCGTCGCCACCGCCTACCTGTTCCGCTCCACCGATCTGGTCGCGAAGGCGGCGGCGGTGCTCGGGCGCGACGCCGAAGCGGCACGCTACGCAAAGCTCGCCGAACAGGTGCGGCAGGCGTTCCTGCAGCAGTACGTGACCCCTGGCGGGCGCATGATGTCGGATGCCCAGACCGGGTACGCCACGGCGCTGATGTTCGACATCGTGACCGACGACGAGAGGCGTCGAGTGATGGGTGACCGGCTCGCCGAGCTCGTGCGCACCACCGGCTACCGCATCGGGACCGGCTTCGTCGGCACCCCGCTGATCACCGACGCGTTGGCGGAGACCGGGCACCTGGACTCCGCCTCGCGGCTGCTGACCCAGACCGAGAACCCGTCGTGGCTCTACCCCGTGACCATGGGAGCGACCACGATCTGGGAGCGCTGGGACAGCATGCTCGAGGACGGCAGCATCAACCCCGGCGAGATGACCTCGTTCAACCACTACGCGCTCGGCGCCGTCGCCGACTGGCTGCACCGCTCGGTCGCCGGACTCGCCCCCGCCGAGCCGGGCTATCGGGTGATCGACATCGCTCCCCAGCCGATCGCCCAGCTGGAGCACGCCGAGGCACGCTTCGACAGCCCCTACGGGCCGGTGCGAGTCGCCTGGCGTCGCGAGGGCGAGCAGATCGTGGTCGACGCGACAGTGCCGCCGAACGCCTCAGCGCGAGTGCGGCTCCCTGGCAGCGACGACGTGCTCACCGTCGGCTCCGGCGAGCACAGCTGGAGCGTGGATGCCCCGGCAGCGGGCTCTGCGCCGGCGCCGGTGGATGACACCACGACGCTCGCCGAGGTGATCGACGACGAGGCCGCCTACCAGGCGATCACGAGCGCGATCAAGCGGGTCGACCCGGAGGTGGCGAAGAACTTCCCGTTCGGACGCCGCTGGGTCGCAGGCGTGCCGGTGCGCGAGGCGCTGCGGCGCATCCCCACGGAGCCGCGTGAGGCCGCCGAGGCGGCGATCGCCGAGGTGAACGCCGCCCGCTGACCTCCGCCCGCTGACCTCCGCCCGCGGTACCGACCAGAACCACGCACGACAACGTCGAAGGATCCGAACACATGAGCATCACCACCAGTGCGCCCCGCTTCGAGCACGTCCGCGATGGGCTGGGCATCGGCACCGGAGAGCCTCGGCTGTCGTGGACCAACACGGCGGACGACGGCGGATGGCAGCAGTCCGCGTATGAGGTCGAGGTCGTCACCGACCGCGGCACCGAGACCACGCGCGTCGAGGGCGATGCGCAGAACCTCGTGCCGTGGCCTGTCGCACCGCTGGGCAGTGGGGAACGCGCCGCTGTGCGGGTTCGCACGTTCGGGGTGGACGGTTCGTCATCCGACTGGAGCGATCCGGCTGTCGTCGAGCCCGGGCTGCTCTCCGTCTCGGACTGGACGGCACGGATGATCAGCCCGAGGCACCTCGGCGGCCTTGACGACCCTGCGCCGACCTTCACCACCGCATGGGCGGAGCAGGGCGAGGTGGCGTCAGCCCGGCTCTACATCACGAGCCGTGGTCTGTACCGCGCGGAGCTCAACGGTGCCAGGGTCGGCGACCACCAGCTCGCTCCCGGGTGGACCGCCTACGCGAGCCGCCTGGTGTACGAGACGCACGATGTGACCGAGCTGGTGCGCGACGGCGAGAACCGGCTGGAGGTCACGGTCGGCAACGGCTGGTACCGAGGCAACCTCGGTCGTCCGCAGCGGCGCGACCTCTACGGCGACCGCCTCGGCCTGCTCGCCCAGCTGGAGGTGCGGTTCGCGGACGGGAGTCGCCGTGTGATCGGAACGGATGACGGCTGGAGCGCACGCTCGAGCGACATCCTCTCCGACGACCTGTACAACGGGCAGCTCACCGACCTGCGCGGATCGGACGATGTGGCGCCGGATGCGGCGAATGCGGCGCAGGACGACGAACACAGTGTCGAGGTCGTCGACTTCGATCTCGGCACCCTGGTCGCCCAGCAGACCGAGCCCATGCGCGTCGTGGTCGAGGTGCCGGCGGTCGAGATCATCACGTCGCCGAGCGGTAGGACGCTGGTCGACTTCGGCCAGAATCTCGTCGGCTGGGTGCGGCTGCGGGTTCGCGGCGGTCGGGCGGCAGACACCGTGACCGTGCGCCATGCCGAGGTGCTGGAGCACGGCGAACTCGGCGTACGGCCGCTGCGCACGGCGCGCGCGACCGACCAGTACCTGCTGCCGGCGGATGACCGGAGCGACCGCGTCCTGGAGCCGGAGTTCACCTTCCACGGCTTCCGCTACGCAGAGGTCGAGGGCGTCGACGGGCTCGAGCCGGGCGACCTCACCGCGATCGTGATCAGCTCCGACCTGGAGCGCACCGGCTCGTTCGAGAGCTCGAACCCGATGCTCAACCAGCTGCACGAGAACGTCGTGTGGGGCATGCGCGGCAATTTCCTCAGCGTTCCGACCGACTGCCCGCAGCGCGACGAGCGGCTGGGCTGGACGGGAGACATCCAGGTGTTCGCGCCGACCGCGGGGTCGCTCTTCGACACCTCGGGATTCCTCGCCAACTGGTGCGAGGACCTCGCGGCCGAACAACTGCCGGACGGTTCCGTGCCGGTGGTCATCCCGGACGTGATGCGACGCCCGGCCCCTGCCGCTGCTGCGTGGGGCGACGCCGCCGTTGTCGTGCCTTGGGTGCTGTACCAGCAGTTCGGCGACACCGCGGTGCTCGAGCGTCAGTTCGAGAGCATGTGCGGCTGGGTCGACAAGATGCGCGAGCTCGCCGGCGACGACCTGCTCTGGGTCGGCGGCTTCCAGTACGGCGACTGGCTCGACCCGACCGCGCCGCCGGACAAGCCCGCCAAGGCGATGACCCCGCACGACGTCGTCGCGACCGCGCACCTCGCCTACTCAGCCGACCTGGTGTCGCGTGCCGCCGCCGTGATCGGTCGCGGAGAGGATGCCGACCGCTACGCCGAGCTCGCGGGGGCGACGAGGGCCGCGTTCCGCGCAGCCTACGTCACTGTCGACGCGCTGATGATCGGCGACAGCCAGACCGCCTACTCGATGGCGATCGAGTGGGGCCTCGTGGATGACGCCCAGTCCCGGCAGCGCGCCGGAGACCGGCTGGCCGACCTGGTGCGCAAGTCGGGGTTCACCATCGGCACCGGGTTCGTCGGAACCCCGCTCATCCTCGACGCCCTCACCGACACCGGACACCTCGACATCGCCTTCCGGCTGCTCTCGCAGACCGAGAACCCGTCGTGGCTCTACCCGATCACGATGGGCGCGACCACGATCTGGGAGCGCTGGGACAGCATGCTCGAGGACGGCACGATCAACCCGGGCCAGATGACCTCGTTCAACCACTACGCCTACGGCGTGGCGGCCGACTGGATGCACCGCGTGATCGGGGGCCTGGCGTTCGCCGATCCCGGTCGCCGCACCCTGGTCGTCGACCCGCGGCCCGGCGCAGGGGTGACCAGCGCGACGACCAGGCAGCGCACGCCGTACGGCGAGGCCGCAGTGTCGTGGACGCTCGAGGACGAGATGCTTCGGCTCTCCGTCACGGTGCCGACCGGGTCGAGCGCGCTCGTGACGGTGCCAGGTGGGGCGGACGGTGCCGGTGGATCCGGTGCATCCGGTACGGATGTCGAACGCGTCGAATCCGGAACGCACGAGTGGAGCATCCCTGTTCCCTCCGTGACGCGACCGGTGCTGGGCCCGACCCCTACGACGCGGGAGACGATCGACGACGAGGAGGTCTGGTCGCAGATCGTCGCCGCTGCCCAGAGCATCGACCCGTCGTGGACGCAGAAGGCGCTCGCCGAGGGCGCCGGGCAGTACCTCGACCGGGACATCCACGAGATCACGCGCCTGATGGGCCGCTCGATCATCTACCGCAAGGAAGGCGTGTTCACCGACGAGATCGACCGCATCCTCGGTGCCTGACATGAAGGTCGGTTCGATCAGCGGGATCGGTTTGGGCACGGCTCCGCTGGCGTTCAACGACGTCGACCTCGACCGGGGCGTGCGGGTGGTGCTGGATGCCGTCGACGCGGGCATCCGCCTCATCGATACGGCTCTCGCGTACACCCACGCTGATGCGGAGAGCTTCGCAGAGTCGCTGGTGGCGGAGGCGCTCGCGCATCGACCCGACGTCGACGTACTGGTTGCGACGAAGGGCGGGCACTATCGCGACGGCGAGGACTTCCCGGTGGATGGCTCGCCGGAGGCGCTGCGACGTGACTGCGACATCAGCCTGCGCACCCTCGGCGTGGAGCGCATCGGGCTCTACCAGCTGCACCACGTGGATCCGCAGGTGCCGCTCGCCGAGAGCGTCGGGACACTCGCGGAGCTTCAGCGGGAGGGCAAGGTCGACGAGATCGGGCTGTCCAACGTGTCGGTCTCGCAGCTGGAATCGGTGCGGTCGATCGCACCGATCGCGTCGGTGCAGAACCGGCTGTCGTTCGCGCGCTTCGAGGACCACGCCATGGTGCGGCACTGCGAGGAGATCGGGGCGCGGTATCTGGCCTACTCGCCCCTCGCGAGTGTGCAGTCCGGCGTCGTGGATGAGCGAGCCGAGGTGGCTGCGCGCTACGGCGTGAGTGTCCAGCGGCTGACGCTGGCGTGGCTGCGCTCGTTGTCCCCGGCCATGGTGCCGCTGGTCGGGGCGACGAGGTCGGCGTCGATCCTCGACTCGGTCGCGTCGGCACAGCTGGAGCTCTCCCCGGACGACGCCGCGGCGCTCACCACGGCCGCCCGCCGCTGACCCGCGTCGCACGCGCTCGGCGCAGAACTCGTTTCGATTGCGAAAAACGCTGTTCCTGGGCGGCCGAACAGCGTTAATCGCAATCGAAACGGGGGTCTCGCTCAGGGGAGGCGGGCCCAGGAGAGCGGGGCGAGGGTGACGCGTTGCTCGCCGGCCGGGGTCACGATGATCGCAGTGCGCTCGTCGCGGTCGAGGTTCGCGACGAGCACGGTCTGGCGCACCGTATTGGTCAGTGTCTCGCGTTCGGGCTCGTGTTCAGGTTCGTGTTCGGGCTCGTGCTCGGGTTCGTGTTCGTGCTCGGGTCCGCCCGAGGGAGGGAGAGCGGCCGACGGGATGATCGCACCGAGGGCCCACACGAGGCCATCCGGGCTGGAGCTGCCGCTGAGCAAGGTGCTGCCTCGCAAGTCGTCGATGGCGCGCAGAGCCTCGGACACCGGGAAGTCCTCGCCGGCGGCGGAACGGATGCCCCTTGGTCCCCACTCCTCGAAATAGGTCAGACTCGCCACTCCCGGCACGGCGAGGGCGGCTGCGTTGGCGATCGTCCACGCTGCGAGCTCCGGTGCGGACTGGCGCGGATCCACCGTGTCGAGCAGTTGTGGACCGTATCCCTCGGAGAGATCGTCGCGGATGGGTCGTGGCGGCGGCGTGGTCGCAACGTTGTTGAACCGAGGACGCAGGCTGACGGGGCCGATGTGCACGCGGGCCCCAGCCGCGATCCGCACCCCCTGCTCGGCGACAAGGCGCTGCATCGCGATCGATTCCACCAGTTGCTCGGTTCGCAGGCTGTGGAACAGCGGGGTCACGCTGAAGACGACGCCATCCAGATCATCCGGCAGCCGGTGCTGCTCGCGGTTCAGCTCCGTGAAGTGCGAACGCGCGCCGCCGACGACCGGGGCGTCGACCCCCGCAGCGTCCAGAGCGGCCCGCAGCGCCGCGACGGCGGGTGCATCCGACACGTGGGCTGCTTCGCCATCGGGCTCAAAGGCGGCGACCCTGGCGATCGGATGACCGCTCAAGGCCTCCACCGCGGCGGTAAGCTCACCGGCGCGATCGGGATCCGGCACCAGCCGCACATCGAGCGGCGGGCCGGATGTCGCCGCCCGAGCCAAGGCCGCGCGCCAGTTCCGCGTCGACAGGTCGAGCTCGACGAAGACCGCGGCGCCGAGGAGCGCGGGTCGCGCGGGTGCCTGGGCGACCGGAGTTGTCGAGCCAGGTGATTGCACCGCGGGATCGGGTGCGGTCGACGCGCCGAGTGCAATCGTGGGGAAGGGGCCGGCCGGCGCCAGCGTGAGCCGGGTCTCGAGGCGCTCGGCCGGTGAGGCGGACTGGCCCTGCGGCGTGGCGGCGGCCTGGAGTATGGCGGCGGTCTGCGGCGCTGCGGCGGTCGCCGGTGTGACATCCGGTGATGACTCACCGACAGCACGTGCACGCACACGGATGCTCTGCCGCACCGTCTCCCCGGCGGCGATGCGGTACGGGTACGGCAGGCCGAGGGGGCGACTGTAGGTCTTGTAGGAGGCGTCGGTCCAGTTGCGCTGGTCCTCCATCTCGAAGACGTCGCCATCGAAGCGCACCTCGATCTCGACGCCGTCCGCCGTCCAGTCGAGCCCTGCGATGTCGAAGACCGGCTGGTGCGGGCTGATCTCAGTAGGGAACCTCGTCTGTTCATCCGATCCGTCGGAGTGCAGCACTGTGAGCGGCGACCCGGCGTTCTGCGGCGGATGCAGCACCACCAACCCGACCCGGTTCGTGAAGAACTCGGTGCGCGAGTCGAGCTCCGCGGTGACCGTGATGGTGTCGCCGGATGCCTCGACGTGCACGGTGCCGTCGAAGTGGGCATCCAGCCCCTCGGTGTGCACCGCGAGTTCGAGCAGGGTGTCGGTCTGGCCGACGACTGCGGCGGCCGGGTCGGCGATGGAGGGATCCACCGTCAGGCCTTGCGACTCGCGCAGGTCGTCGATGACGAGCGTCGCGGTGTCCCAGTTGCGGTCACGCACGACGGCGCGGATGCTCCGCAGCACGATTCGGCCGTCGAGCCTCAGGTCTGCGAGCTCGTCGTCGCGCAGCTCGAGCGACCAGCGTCCGCCCTGCCACGGGCGGGATGGCTGCTCCCAGGTCATCCTTGACTCCTCTCCCGGTTCATGACTCCTGCAGATTCAGCGAGCCCGCGGAGGACTCCCGCGGGATCCTGCGGATGGATGCCCCGCGCGGTGCGGATCTGCAGGAGTTATGCACACGCGCGAGGGGTGCCCATCCGGGCTGGGCCTGGCCAGCCCGGGCTACAGGGTGGCCATGCCGCCGTCGACGGTGAAGAGGGAGCCGGTGGCGAAGGCGCCGTCGTCGCTCGCGAGGTACACCATGATGCCCTCGACGTCGCGCGGCGAGCCCGCTCGACCCAGCGGGATGCGGCCGATGATCGCCGCCCGCGACTCCGGGTCGTCGCTGATCGTGGTCACCAGGGTGGTCTCGGTGTACGCGGGCACGACCGTGTTCACCCGGATGTTGTCGTGCGCGTACGCGGCAGCGACCGTGCGCGCCAGGCCGTGGATGCCCGCCTTCGTCGCGCTGTACGCCGTGAAGTCCGCGCCCTCGCCGTTCAACCCGGTGGGGCTTCCGGTGAGGATGATGGAGCCGCCGCGCGCCGAACCCTCGGCCGCAGCGGCATCGCGCCGCAGCATCGCCCGAACCGCGTGCTTCACGGTGAGGAAGGTGCCCGTCAGGTTGATGTCGACAGTGCGACGCCACACCTCGAGATCGAGGTCGGCGGCCTTCGCGTCGTGCCCGAAGAGCTGCACGCCGGCATTGGCGACCACGACGTCCGGAGTCCATCCGTCGCGATCGAGCTCGGCGAAGGCATCCTCCACGGTCTGCTCGTCGGAGATGTCCATCGTGACGGCCCGAGCGGTCGGGCCCAGTTCGGCGGCGACCCTTGCTGCGGCATCCGCGTCACGGTCGGCGATCACGACGCGGGCGCCCTCGAGCGCGAAGCGTGCGGCGACTGCCCGGCCGATGCCGGTGCCGCTCCCGGTGACGAGGGCTGTTTTGCCGTCGAGGGTGATCATCGGGCAGCTCCTTGCTGGTGTCGGCACTCGATCTGGTCTTCGTTCATCGCGGCCGGTCTCAGCGCTCGATGTGGTCGAGGTGCAGCATGCGGGCGAGGTTCCTGTCGAGCTCGTCATCGCGGAAGATCTTCTTCCAGTCGTCCTTGATGATGCTCTCGCGCCCGTACTGCATGGCGATCAGGCAGGCGTCGCTGAACGGGTTGTCGCCGCGGAGGCCGTTCGCCAGCGCCACCTGCGTGTGGCCGTACAGGATGCTCCGCGCAGCCTTCTCCGGAACGCCCATCGTGTTCACGGCCTCGCTCAGCGCCTCGTTCAGCAGCTCGCCGATCATGCACGCCACGGTCTCGACGAGCGTCGGCTCGAGCTGGGCGAGCTGCTTGATCGTGACGAAGTGCACGTCGATCACGGGCGCGTAGATGGCGCGCACCGTCGCCTCCAGGATCGCCTTCTTCGCCGGGTCGTCCGACTCGATCGCGGCGATCGCGTCCTGCGGCGCCGCGATGCCGCCGAACGTGTCCGCGTACTCCTCAGGAGTCGTGCGCTGCAGGAAGATCGACGGATGGCACGGGTGGGCGCACGCGCGGATGACGTCGTCCCGGTCGGTCAAAAGCCCCGCGTAGGCCGCAGCCGGGTCGAGGGTGAGCGCGATCGCGCCCGACTTCATCTGCGGCACCAGGTCGGCGGTGACGGATTCCAGCGCCAGGTCCGGAACGGCGAAGACCACGATGTCGGCGTTCGCCACGGCATCTGCGGCGTCGGTCAACTCGCGTCCCGCGTCGGTGGTGCGCTGCCTGCCGGCCGGCGAGTTCTCGACGTAGAACACGGTGTGGGCGGTCTTCACCAGGTTGTTCGAGACGCGCATGCCCATCTTGCCGCCCGCGCCGATGACGGCGATGGTGTGGGGCGCGGTGTCGGCAGCGCCGGCGTTCGGTGAATTGTCGGTCATTCGATGCTCCTCAGGTAGTCGAGTGCGATGCGGGTCCATTCCCGCTCGGTACGGACGGTGGTCTCTGCGTCGCCCTGCCACGGCAGCCAGTGCTCGACGATCTCGTCGATGCCGCGCTCCCTCGGCCGAACGGTGGCGAGCAGGTGGTGATAGTCATGCAGGCCCTCGCCCATCGGCGCACCGCTGTAGGTGAAGCCGACCCAGCCGGGCTGGCGGGCGAAGGCGAAGTCCTTGGCGTGCACGTTTCCGGTCATCCGCGCAGTGCGCTCGATGCAGTCGCGGGGGGACTCCAGCCGGGCGACGACGTTCGCGGGGTCGAGGCAGATGCGCAGGCTGGGGCTGTCGATGCGCTCGACGAGGCCGGCGAGGTCATCCGTGCTCACCTGCTCGTAGGTCTCCAGCGCGAGGGTGACGCCCGCGGCCTCATAGGCGGGCAGCGCTCGCCGCAGCCATGACTCTGCCTCGTCGAGCGACGGGCGCGAGTCGGGGCCGTACAGCATCGAGCGCACGAGCCGCGCGTCGAACCGATCGGCGAGGAGCAGGTAGCGCTCCAGACGGTCGGGCTCGATGCCCTTGGTGCCGAGTTGGATGACCACGCCCAGGTCACGAGCCGCACGGTCGGCATCGGCGAGTTCCGTCTCCGACATGGAGTCGAGCGGGGCGTAGTCGCAGATCTGGAACAGCCCGATGTCGAGCGCGCGGGTCTGCTCGAAGGCGCCGACCAGCGACAGCGGCTCCGGAACCCGGTCGGAGTGCTGCCAGAAGAACGCGTAGCTTCCGAGCCCTATCACGAGCGCTGGCCGATCATGCAGGCCGGCCGATCACGAGCGCACTTCTCCTCGTCGAGCGGCAGCGGTCGCGCCCGCCTCGTCGAGCACCGCAACGAGGTTGTCGACGTCGTGAGCGAAGCGTCCGAGGAACAGGCCGTCGACGTCGTCGCCGAGACGGGTGAGCAGTCCGGGGCCGGCGGCCCCGCCGTAGATCACCATCGAGCCGGCGCGATCCGGGTTCGTGTCCAGCGCTGTACGCAACGCCCTGGTCACGACGCGGATGTGCTCGGCAGGCGCGGGCTCGGGAGCCCCGATCGCCCACACCGGCTCGTACGCGACGATGACGCGTCCTGCTGGGGCGCCCTCGAGGTCGGTGCGCAGCTGCTCGACGGTCGCGGAGGCTGCGCGCTGGGCATCCCACCTTTCCGTCTCGCCGAGACAGAGCACGGGGGTGAGGCCGTGCCGCAGGGAAGCAGCCGCCTTCGCCGCCGTCACCCGGTCGGTCTCGCCGAAGAGACGCCGTCGCTCGGCGTGCCCGATCTCGGTGAGGCTCACGCCGATCTCGGCAAGTTCCGACGCGGTGACCTCGCCGGTGTATGCGCCCGGCTCGAACTCCGAGACATCCTGCGCGCCGATCAGCACCGGGGTGCCGCTGAAGGTGTCGAGCGCGGGCAGTAACTGCGGATACGTCGGGATGACGAAGAACTCGACCTCCCCGGAAGCGACGGCATCGTGCTCGCGCACACTCCTGGCGACTTCGGTGAACCACCGCGTCGCCCTGGCGTGCCCGAAGTAGGTCTTCAGGCTCACGCCGACGGTGAGCTGTGCCATCAGCTCTCCTGTGGGGTGTCGGTCGAGTGGGTCATCCGCGGCTCAGCAGGATCCGGTGCTCTCGTACTCGTCGATCACGGCGACCTTCGCGGCGCTCGGCGACGACTCGTCGAAGCGGTAGGTCAGCCACTCGCGCACCAGGCGGCGGGCCAGCTCGATGCCGACGACGCGCTGGCCCATTGTGAGCACCTGGGCGTTGTTGGAGAGCACGCCGCGTTCGACCGAGTAGCTGTCGTGCGCCGTCACGGCACGGATGCCCGGCACCTTGTTCGCCGAGATGGCGACACCGAGCCCCGTGCCGCAGAACAGCAGGGCGCGATCCGCTTCGCCGCGGGCGACCCGCTCGGCGGCCTCGATCGCGACCTTGGCGTAGGGGGTGTGGCCGGACGCGTCGACACCCACATCGACCACGGACGCGACGCCGTCGTTCTTCTCCAGGTCGCCCTTGAGGATCTCCTTGTAGTCGAAGCCGGCATCGTCGCTGCCGATGATGAGGCGCAGGGGTTCTGCCATGGTGTGTTCCTCTTTCCTTCGATGGGTTCAGGCGATGGGGTTCGGGCTCAGGTGAGCAGCTCGCCGATCGCCGTGGCGATGAGCGCGAGCGATACCGCGCCGGGGTCCGGGGTGCCGATGCTGTGCTCGCCGTGGGTGCGCGCCCTGCCGAGCCGGGGGAGCAGGTCCGCGGTGTCGGCGGCGGCCTTCGTGGCGGTCTCTGCAGCGGAGGCCCACGCGTCGGCGAGGCTCTCGCCGCTCGCGACCGCTTCGCTCAACCGGGCGCTGAAGGGCACGAGGGCGTCGACCATGGTCTTGTCACCGAGCTGAGCCTTGCCGTACGCGATCACTCCTGCGCTGGCATCCGCGACGCCCGAGGCAACGGCTGCCGGGTCGGATTGCCCGTGGTCGCCGAGCTTCGATGCGACGGCCTGGAGGATGACACCCCAGAGCGCTCCAGAGGTGCCGCCGGCCTTGTCCGCCCAGGCGTCCGCGGCGCGGCTCAACGTGGTCTCCGCGCCGGCCCCGGCCTCGACGGCAGCAGCGCCTGCGTCGCGAGCGGCGTGCGATCCGCGCTGCATGCCGATGCCGTGATCGCCGTCGCCGGCGATCGAGTCCATGTGTCCGAGCTCGTCGACGTTCGCGTCGATCGTGGCGACGATGGTGTCGAGCACGTCGCGCACCCGTACCGCGCAGGCACGCGAGGCCTCGTCGGAGGCGGGGATGACAACCGGCTCATCTGCGCCGTCAGGGCCCTGTGCGGAGTCGGACAGAAGGGTCGAGCTCACAGAGCCGCGACGGTACGCGGGAGTGTCGACCGGCGTCTGCCAGAGGCGCTCGAGCTCGTCATCCAGCCAGAACAGGGTGAGCGAAGTGCCGGCCATGTCGAAGCTCGTGCAGTACTCGCCGACGTGCGGGTCGACGATCTCGATGCCAGCTGCCTTCAGTCGTCGTGCGATGCTGCGATAGACGACGAACATCTCCTCGTACTTCAGCGAGCCGAGGCCGTTGAGGATCGGCACCACCTTCGCGCCCTCGACCTCGACGCCCTCCGGCACCTCGGAGAGCAGACGGTCGACGAACAGGTCGGCAAGACCGTCAGCGGTCGGGATGTCGGTCTCTTCGATCCCTGGCTCGCCATGGATGCCCAGGCCGATCGCCATGCGGCCCTCCGGCACAGTGAAGAGCGGCTGCGCGGCGCCGGGAAGGGTGCATCCGGAGAACGCGACGCCGAACGAGCGGGTGCGTTCGTTCGCGAGGGTCGCGACGCGCACCACCTCGTCGAGGTCTGCGCCCGCCTCCGCGGCGGCCGCGGCGATGCGGAACACGGTGAGGTCACCGGCGATGCCTCTGCGCTTCTGCGATTCGTGCGGTGCCGCGCTGGCGATGTCATCCGTGATCGTCACGGTCCGGCACGGGATGCCCTCGGCGCGGAGCCGCGCCTCGGCCGCGTCGAAGTTGAGCACGTCGCCTGCGTAGTTGCCGTAGCTGAGCAGCACACCGCCACCTACATCGGCCGCCTTGGCCACCGAGTGCACCTGCTGCGCGGACGGGGATGCGAAGAGGTTGCCCATCGCCGCGCCGTGCGCGAGGCCGGGTCCGACCAGTCCGCCGAACGCCGGGTAGTGCCCTGAGCCGCCGCCGATGACGACGGCGACCTGCCCCTCAGGCACGACGGTGCTGCGCACGACGCCTCCTGAGACGCGGCGCACTGACCGTGCGTTGGCCGCCACGAAGCCGTCGATCATCTCGTCGACGAAGTCGGCGGGGTCATTCCACAGGCGGGTCATCGTTGTGTTCCCTTCACGGCGAATACTGTGTCATTCTGGCAAACCGGTTGACCGGTTGCAAGGCGAACGGGGCCTTGCGGCGATAGGTTGTACGCATGCCAGCTCATCGTCCCGGAAACGAGGCGGACCTCGTCGCGGCTCTCGGCTCGATGCCGTCCGGGTCGCCGGTCTCCGACGTCGCCGGACGGATGCTCGACCTCTTCATGAGCGGACAGGTGGCGCCGGGAACCAGGCTTCCCCCCGAGCGTCAGCTCGCGGCGACGCTCGGTGTCGGTCGCTCGGCCGTTCGCGAGGCGCTGGCCGCTCTGGAGATCCTCGGCATCGTCGACGTGCGCCCAGGATCGGGCAGCTACCTGCGTGGCACAGCGAGCGAGCTCCTGCCGCAGACCCTGAGCTGGGGGATGCTCATCGGCGAGCGCAACACCGCGGAGCTCGTCGAACTGCGGTCCGGGCTCGAGATCTACACGGCTCGCCTCGCGGCCTCCCGGGCGGAGGAGGCGGACCTCGACGCGCTCGCCCGCGACCTCGACCGCATGCGGGTCGGCACTCGCAGCCTCTCCGCCTTCGCGCGCGCCGACCTCGAGTTCCACCGCGCACTCGCCGCCGCGACGGGCAACACCATGCTTGTCGACCTGCTCGGCGTCGCCCGTTCGCTGCTCAAGGTCTACGCGGACCGCGCCGTGCGGGATGAGGCAGGGGTGCAGCGGGCCATCGACGAGCACGCCGCGATCCTGGATGCCATCACCCGTCACGACGAAGACGCCGCGGCGTCGGCCATGGCGGTGCACATGGCGACGGTCTCCGAGCGCCTCGCCACCACCGCTGGTTGAGGAGCACACCGGAGATGCGCGTCCCTCCCGCTGGTTGAGGAGCACACCGGAGGTGCGCGTCCTTCCCGCTGGTTGAGGAGCACACCGGAGGTGCGCGTCTCGAAACCACCAACGCCGCGGGTAAGGGTTTCGAGACGCGCGCGGCTTCGCCGCGAGCTCCTCAACCAACGACGGGGAACGCGCGCGGCTTCGCCGCGAGCTCCTCAACCGGCGACGGGCGATCAGAGGGGCGCGGGGCCGAGGTCGTCGAGGAGCTTCTGCATCGCGACGTACGCGCGGTTGCGGTACGCCACCAGCTCCGGCGTGCGGCTGGCCGGGATGTCGAGGTAACCCGCCCCCGACTTGGTGCCGAACTCGCCGGCATCCACGTGCTTCTGGAGTGAGGCCGGGGTGGCGAAACGTTCGGGCCAGCGAGTCTGCAGCGACTCGTAGCAGAAGGCGTAGACATCCAGCCCCGCCATATCGGCGATCGCGAACGGGCCGAAGAACGGCAGCCGGAATCCGAACGTGGTGCGCACGATCGTGTCGATGTCAGCCGGCGACGCGATGCCCTCGTCGGCGATCTTCGCCGCTTCCTCGAACAGGGCGTACTGCAGGCGGTTCAGCACGAAGCCGGTGGCATCCTTGATCGGCGCGGCAAGCTTGCCGGTCGACTCGACGACGGCGCTGGCGAGCGCGACGGCATCCGCACTGGTGGTCTCGTGCGGGATGATCTCGACACCGGGGATGAACGGCGCGGGGTTGGAGAAGTGCACGCCGAGGAATCGTTCCGGTCCGATCACGGCCTCAGCGAGGGATCCGATCAGGATGGTCGACGTGTTCGACCCGATGATGGCGTCGGGGCGTGCGGCGGCGCTGATCCGACGCAGGGTGTCGTGCTTGATCTCGATCTTCTCGGGGACTGCCTCCTCGATGAAGTCGGCGTCGGCGACGGCCTCTTCGATCGATGCGGCTGCGCTGATGTGTGCGCGCACGCGTTCGACGGCGTCGGCGGGGAACAGTCCGTCGGCGACGAACTCGGCGGTCTCCTTGTCGAGCCTGGCGAGGTTCGCGACGGCGATCTCCTCGGAGATGTCGGCGATGCGCACCGTGTGGCCCGCAAGAGCGAGCACCTGGGCGATGCCTCCTCCCATGTAGCCGGAGCCGACGACGGCGATGGTGAGCGGGTTCACTTGGTGGTTCCTTCCGAAGCGGTGACGGGGGTGGAAGCGGTGGCGGAGATCGTGGCGGGAGTGCCGAACCTCGCGGTCGACAGAACGGAGCGGATGTACCGCTGGTTCGTCGCGCACACGCCGAGGCTGTCGCCACCGTACTGCTCCGTCATGATGATGCCGCGGAATCCCGCGGCGACAGCGTCGCGCAGCACGTGCCGGTAGTTGATGAGTCCGGTCTCCATGGTCGACGGCGACGAGGTCGCCCAGATGCCGTCGCCCGACTCATCGCGCGTGTAGTTCTTCACGTGCATGTAGTTCGCGTAGGGCATGGTCTTCGCGAACAACTCCCGCCAGTCCTCGACGGGGCGGTGCAGCCTGATCAGGTTCGCGACGTCGGGGTTGAGCCCCACGTTGTCGAGGCCGACCTCCTCGACGAAGCGCACGGCGCTGTCGGCCGTTCCGAGGTAGGTGTCCTCGTACAGCTCGAGCGACAGTGGAAGCCCGACCTCCGCCGCGTGCTTGCCGAGCTCGCGGATGCGCGACACTGCCGCATTCCAGACCTCGGGGTCGTCAGGGTCGACGGGCCCCGGCGCCGTCCAGAACCAGAGCGCCCTGCGCTGCGCGTCGGAGAACGGCTGGTGCAGACCGGTCGAGAACACCTTCATGCCCCACTCGGCGGCCGCGTCGATGGTGCGATGCGCGTACGCGAGGTTCTTCTCCTCGTGGCCGGGCATGATGACGCTCTGACGTTGAAGGTGCACCGAGGGGATGCCAACGCCGTGCGACTTCGCGATGGCGAGGAACTCGTCGCGGCGCGACGGCGAGAGGTCGGCGGGGCGAACGTGGCTGTCTGCGAGCTCGGCGAGGGTGAACCCTGCAGCCTCGATCTGGTCGAACATGTCATCCCACACCTCGGCGGGAGCGTCGTGCAGTGCAACGCCGTCGGCGCTCACGGGCGGGAACCCGTGCAGGCACACCGCGATGGGCCAGGTGTCGGATGTCCAGGAGTTCGGATTCCAGTCCTGGTCGGTCCAGTCTTGCGCAGCGGTCACGGGGTGCTCCTTCTCATGGTGCCTGTGCCTGCTCCCGACTCTGCAGAGCTCGGCGGGTCTTGCGGATGGGTGGCGAGCAGGCGGTTGTACGCACCGTCGAGGTGCTCCTGGATGGCGGTACCTGCAAGCTTCGCATCACCCTTGGAGAGCACGTCTCGCAGCTCGGCGTGCTCCAGGTAGCCGACCTGGAGAAAGTCGCGGAACGACTCGTTGCGTGCGTTCAGGAAGAACTCGACCTGGCTGCGGATGTGCTCCCACGAGTTCTCGAGCCGGCGATGATCGGCAGCCTTGTAGAGCAGGTCGTGGAACTCGAGGTCGAGCTGGGTGGCCGCAGCGGCTTCGTATCCATCGCCGACGGCCTTCATGCGATCGAGGATGGCGTCCATCTCGGCGAACAGCTCTGGCGTCATCCGCTCAGCAGCCCGCTCGACCGCCAGCCTCTCGAGCGCGAGCCGCAGCGTGTAGACCTCGATGATGTCGGCGCGGGTCAGCTCGACGACGAACGCGCCGCGATGTCGTCTCAGCTCGACGAAGCCCTCATTGGCGAGCTGGCTGAGTGCTTCGCGCACCGGTCCTCGGCTGACGCCGAGTGCCTGCGCGATCTCGGCCTCCTTCAGGTGCTCACCCTGCTGAAGCTGGCCCTTGCTGATCATCGTGCGCAGCGCGTCGAGCACGTTGTGTGACAAAGACGGCTGGACCACAGGGGTCGCCGTCAAGCCGGAGACAGTCATGTCGAAACCTTCCCACAAAAAGGGATTTTATGATTGTAAACAATCTACGGTTGACAATCTGCAGTCGACAAGACAGCATGTCCGAGTACCACTTCGCGGGTCGCTGCCGGCCCGCCGAACGCGTCAACGGTCGTTGCCATGGCGGCTCCGGTCGATCTCGAACGAAGGAGTTTCTCGCGTGAAGAAGAAGGCACTCATCGCCCTTGCGGGCCTCGCCGTCGTGGCGACCCTCGCGGGCTGTTCCTCCAGCGGAGGCAGCGGTGGCTCGGCATCGGCCGTTCCCGCCACCGACAAGCCGCAGGCGCAGGCCGACAAGCCGACGAACTGCGACAACAAGATCATTTACCCGGATGCCACGCGCGTCTCCCTCTGGGGATGGTCGCCCACGCTGCCCGTCGCCGTCGACGCGTTCGACAACGCGCACAAGGACGTGCAGATCTGCTGGACCAACGCCGGCGCAGGTGCGGCGGAGTACCAGAAGTTCTCGACGGCCATCTCGGCAGGCAAGGGTGCGCCCGACGTCGTCATGCTCGAGACCGACCACCTGAACAGCTTCCTGATCAAGGACGCGCTGGTGAACCTGAGCGACTACGGCGCCGACAAGTGGAAGAGCGACTTCTCCGCGGGAACGCTGAAGGACATCTCCAGCAACGGTTCGATCTACGCGATCCCGGATGACGGCGGGCCCGTCGCGATGATGTACCGCAAGGACATCTTCGACAAGTACGGCCTGACGCCCCCGACGACCTGGGCCGAGTACGCGTCCGACGCCGCAAAGCTCAAGGCCGCCGGCGGTCCGGCGATGGGTGACTGGCCGAACGACACGCCCGCGTTCACGCAGGCCATGTTCATCCAGGCAGGCGCTGACCCGTTCAGCTACAACATCGACAAGAAGACCGAGCTCGGTGTCGACATCAACACGGCGGCGACCCGCAAGGTGCTCAACTATTGGGACGGCCTGGTGAAGAGCGGCGAAGTGGTCACGACGGGTCAGTCGTCAACCGACTTCGTGAGCGACCTCTCCTCCGGCAAGCTCGCGACGTTCATCGCCGCATCGTGGGAGCCGGGCCACCTCACCGGAGCGGGCTTCCCCAAGGGTGCGAACAGCCCGTGGCGAGTCGCCATGCTGCCGCAGTGGGACAGCAGCTCGGCCATCCAGACGAACTGGGGTGGCTCGACCTACGCGGTGTCCACGCAGTCCAAGGTGCCGCACGCCGCGGCCGAGGTCGCACTGAACCTGTTCGGCAACGAGAACGCCGACCTTCTCGGTGCGCACTTCCCGCAGCACCTCAAGGCGCAGAAGGCTCCGTGGTTCGTGAACGCCCAGGACCCGTTCTTCGGCGGGCAGCAGGCCAACAAGGAGGTCTGGATTCCGACGGCCGACGCCTACAAGGGTCAGGGCTACAGCCCCTTCCAGGATTACTACTACCAGCAGGTGACGGCCATGCTCACGAAGACGACGGGCGGTGACCAGAGCGCGTCAGCCGGACTGGCCTCTCTGCAGTCCACCGTCGACTCCTACGCCAAGTCGCAGGGCTTCACAGTCAAGACCAAGTGATGACCAGCGCCAATTCCACCGTCACCGTGGGGTCGTCCTCTCAGAGGAGGACGGCCCCGCGGGGCAGGAGCATCAAGCCCAAGGTCGTCGGGTGGTTGTTCGTCGCGCCGTTCGGCGTCGTGTTCCTGGTGTTCCTCGTCGCGCCACTGGCGTACGCCTTCGGCCTGAGCCTCTTCACCAAGGGGCTGGCCACCGGCACGACCTTCAGCGGCCTGGGCAACTACGCCAAGGCCTTCACCGATCCCGAGTTCCTGGGCGGCGTGCTGTTCGTCGCGGTCTTCTCGCTCGTGCTGATCCCGTTGCAGATGCTGGTCTCGCTCTCGGCCGCGCTCGTGCTCGACACCGTCGCGACCCGGCTCGCCAGGTTCTCCCGTTTGATGATCTTCGTTCCGTACGCCGTGCCGGCCGTGATCGGCGCACTGATGTGGGGCTTCCTCTACAGCCCGTCGTTCGGTCCGCTCAGCCAGATCTCCTCGCTGTTCCACGCGCCGGAGATCAATCTGCTCGGACCGCACGCGGTGTTCGGCGCCCTGCTCAACGTCGTGACGTGGCAGTGGAGCGGTTACTACATGATCATCATCTACGCCGCTCTGCAGGGGATCGACAAGTCGCTCTACGAGGCGGCGAGGATCGACGGCGCGAACCAGTGGCAGATCGCACTTCGCATCAAGGTGCCGATGGTCGGCTCAGCCATGGTGCTGATCCTGGTGTTCGCCCTGATCGGAACGCTGCAGTTCTTCACCGAGCCGCAGGTGCTCGCTCCGTCATCCAACGGCGTCATCACGCCATCGTTCACGCCCAACATGTACGCGTACAACCTCGCGTTCACGAACTCGCAGATCAACTACGCGTCGGCGATCTCGTTCGCGCTCGGACTCATCGTGTTCATCGGCGTGTACATCTTCCTCTTCGCCACCCGTAAGAAGGGACGAGTCATCTAATGACGAGCATCGGAATCCGAGCGAGCGAGAAGATCGCCGCCCCCGGCACCACCCGCGCGCGGCGCAAACCTCGAATCGGCTCGCACATCTTCCTCGTCGTGCTGGTGATCTACTTCCTGCTTCCGCTGTGGTGGCTCATCGTCGCCAGCACGAAGGATGCACACGGTCTGTTCTCCG
The DNA here is from genome assembly GCF_054779035.1 of Humibacter soli. Lineage (NCBI taxonomy): Bacteria > Bacillati > Actinomycetota > Actinomycetes > Micrococcales > Microbacteriaceae > Humibacter > Humibacter soli. The sequence continues at coordinate 153,597 of NZ_BAAGYX010000002.1, forward strand.
GAACCGGCGGCGCCCTCTGGTTCGACAAGACGTTCGCGCTGTTCGGCAACCTCGGCGAGCTGTTCACCTACAACGGCGGCATCTACCTGCGTTGGCTGGGCAACTCCCTTCTCTACGCGCTGAGCGGCGGCGTGGGCTCTACGATCCTCGCCGTGCTGGCCGGCTACGGGTTCGCCAAGTACGCCTTCGCCGGCAAGCGCATCAGCCTCGCGCTGCTGCTCGGGTCGGTCATGGTGCCGCTGACGGCCCTGGTGATCCCGACGTTCGCGCTGCTGTCGCAGCTCGGGCTGACCAACACCATCTGGGCCGTCATTCTGCCCTCGCTGCTGAACCCGTTCGGCGTGTACCTCATGATGGTCTATGCCACCGACGCCATTCCCGATGAGCTGCTCGACGCCTCGCGAGTCGACGGAGCGGGAGAGTTGCGCACCTTCCTGACGGTGTCGTTGCCGCTCTTGCGACCGGCGGTGGTCACCGTGCTGCTGCTGTCGATCGTCGGAACGTGGAACAACTACTTCCTGCCCCTCGCCGTGCTCTCCTCTGACAGCCTCTTCCCCGTGACGGTCGGGCTGGGCCTCTGGGACGGACTCGCCAACTCGGCGAGCGGTACGGGCACGACGTCGCTGTGGAGCCTCATCATCCTCGGGTCGCTCGTGTCGATCATCCCGCTCATCGTCGCCTTCCTCAGCCTGCAGCGTTACTGGCAGGGCGGCCTCGCCGTCGGCGCCATCAAGTAGCACCTTCCCGCGTCCTCGGGCGCGACGCCTCACCGAACCATCTCCCATCGAAAGGACCGGCATGCCCACCGAAACCGCGACAGCTGCGCAGGACAAGAACCCAGGGGCCGAGGCCAGCACCCTCTTCCCCAACGCAGCACCGCACGACCCGACGGCGCCGCACGTGCACAACGCCACGATCGAGGTGGATGCCTCTTCCGAGGGTCAGCCCATCAAGCCGATCTGGGCGAGCCTCGGCTACGACGAGATCAACTGGACGTACACCGCAACGGGTCGCCACCTTCTCGGGACGTTCGGCGAGGTCACGCCCGTGCCGTTCCACGTTCGGCCGCACTACGCCTTCATCAACGGCACCGGCTTCGGCCTGCCGCACCAGGGCAGCGGCAACGTGTACCACGAGCGCGACGGCGTGCCGTTCTATGACTTCACCATCATCGACCAGACGTACGACGCGATCGTCGGCGCCGGTCACCACGTGCTGGTCGAGCTCGGCTTCACCCCGCGCGACCTCGTGCCGGAGCGCGCCGCCGAGGACTTCCCGTTCGTCGACAGCCCGACGGTCTACAGCGCCTACGAGGCCGGTCACTGGAGCTTCCCGCCCAAGGACTACGAGAAGTGGGGCGGACTCGTCGCAGCGCTCGCCGAGCACTGCGTCGAGCGCTATGGCGAGGCCGAGGTGTCGACGTGGCTGTGGGAGCTGTGGAACGAGCCCGACATCTACTACTGGCGCGGAACCCCGGAGGAGTTCGACGCGCTCTATGAGACGACGGCGCTCGCCATCCGCAGCGTGCTCCCGACGGCCTCCGTGGGCGGCCCGACCGTGACCGGTGGTCCGAACGGCGTCGGATTCCTGCGCCAGTTCCTCGCCTTCGTCGCCGAGAACGACCTCCCGCTCGACTTCGTGTCGTTCCACACCAAGGGCTCCAACTTCGTGCCGTGGCGCACCTACGGACCGATCGGTGCCGACGCGCCCGAGAAGCAGTCGCCGCAGACCCTCAAGATGCTCTTCGAGATCCGCAGGCTTCTGCGCGTGATGGCGGAGTTCCCGCAGTTCGCGTCGCTGCCCGCGATCGTCGACGAATGCGACGCGGGTGTGCCTGCGCACTGGGGTGTCTACGACAACTCGAACTTCCAGTTCCAGAACACCGAGTACTACCCGGTGTTCCAGGCGAGCCTGATGAAGAAGATCCTCGACCTCAACTCCCTCGAGACCGCTCAGGTGCACGAGGCCACGACGTGGAGCTTCTACTTCGAGGGCGAGCGCATGTTCGAGGGCACGCGCGCCTTCCTCACCGCCAACCGGGTCGAGAAGCCGCTGCTCAACGCGTACCGCATGTTCGCCCGCCTCGGAACGACCAGGCTTCCGGCCGTCTCCGACCGCAGCTGGCAGGTCTCCGACCTCGACGCGATCGCCCCGAGCGTGCCGCCGGAGGAGGTCGACGTTCTGGCGACCCGCACCGACGATGGCGACCTCGCGCTGCTCGTCTTCCGCCGCACCGACGATCAGTACAGCGTGGATGACCAAGCGGCCGACGTCACCGTGCGTGTCAACGGCGTGCAGCATGGCAGCTACGCCGTCGAGCACTTCCGCATCGACGCCGACCACAGCAACGCGCACACCGTCTGGGTCGCTCAGGGCAGCCCGCAGGACCCGACAGAGGAGCAGCTCGAGGAGATCCGCGGCCGCATGGGCCTCGAGCAGTTCGAGCCGGAGCGGGAGCTCGTCGTGTCATCCGATTCGAGTGAGCTTGCGCTGACGCTGCCGAACCAGTCGGTTTCCCTGCTCGTGCTTCGGCGCGCAGAAGCAGAATGAGTGCCATGAGCGAGAAGAGTATGCCATCGGTCCGCCTCGGCGAGGGCGTCGAGGTTCCCGCGATCGGGTTCGGCGTCTTCCAGATTCCGCCGGACGAGGTGCAGGCCAGGGTCGAGGAAGCGCTCGCCGTCGGCTACCGCCACTTCGACACCGCGGCTGCTTACAACAACGAGCAGGGTGTCGGTCGTGCGATCGCCGCGAGCGGTCTGCCACGGAGCGAGATCTTCGTCACGACCAAGCTGCGCAACGGGGAACAGGGGAGGGCATCCGCCGCCGACGCTCTCCGGGCCAGTCTCGACCGGCTCGGGCTCGACCACGTCGACCTCTACCTCATCCACTGGCCGTCGCCGGCCCGCGACTCCTACGTCGCGAGCTGGGAGGCCATGATCGAGGCTCAGCAGGCTGGCCTGGTGCGCGCGATCGGAGTCTCCAACTTCTTGACGCACCACCTGGATCGCGTCATCACGGAGACCGGGGTCGTGCCGGCGGTCGACCAGATCGAGCTGCACCCGTACTTCGCGCAGCGCGAGCTGACGCAGACGCTGCGCGAGCGCGGCGTGGCTGTCGAGTCCTACAGCCCGCTCGGGCAGGGCGCGGACCTCGCGGACCCGGAGGTGGTGGACATCGCGGCGGTGACGGGACGCACTCCGGCGCAGGTCATCCTGCGCTGGCACCTTCAGCACGGCTTCGTGGCGATTCCCAAGTCGTCGAGCCGCGCGCGCATGGCCGAGAACATCGACGTCGTCGACTTCGAGCTGACGGATGACGACATGGGTCGCATCGACGCTCTCGACGGCGGATCGCGCATCGGGGGAGACCCCGAGACGTTCGAGATCAGCCAGATCCGCTAGAGCCCTGGCCGCGCGGCCACGATCGCAGCATCATCCAGCAACTGAAAGGCAGACCACGTCCATGTCCCAACGCTTCCCCGACTCACCCACCGTCGTGCTCACAGGCGCAGCATCGCCGCGCGGCATCGGGCGCTTCGCCGCCCACTACCTGGCCGAGCGCGGCTGGAACGTCGGCGTGATCGACCTCGACGCGGCCGAGGCGGATGCCGTCGCAAGGGACATCGCAGCGGAGCACGGCGTGAAGACGGCCAGTGCGGGCGCGAACGTCGCCGTCGAGAGCGAGGTTCGAGCCGCCTTCGACACGCTGGAGGCCGCACTTCCGCCGGTCGTGGCGCTGGTGAACCTCGCGGGTGTCTCGTCTCCTGACCCGTACCTCGAGGTGACCTCCGAGGAGTGGAACCGGGTCATCGACATCAACCTGACAGGGGTGCACTACTCGACGAGGCGAGCCGCCGAGTCGATGGCTTCGCGGGGTCTCGGCCGCATCGTGAGCCTCTCCTCCGTCTCGGCGCAGCGCGGCGGCGGCACCTACAGCAAGGCTGCGTACTCGGCGGCGAAGGCCGGTGTCATCGGCCTGACGCGCGCTGCGGCTCGTGAGCTCGGACCGCTCGGCATCACTGTCAACGCCATTGCGCCGGGCCCCATCGACACCGACATCATGGGCGGTCCGCTGACCGACGAGCGCAAGGAGGCCATGGCCGCGGACGGCGTGCTGACCCGCATCGGCCAGCCGCGCGACGTCGCGGCAGCAGTCGCCTACCTCATCAGCGAGGACGCAGGGTTCGTCACCGGCCAGACCATCAATGTCGACGGCGGGCTCTACATGCACTAGAACTTCGCTGGTCGAGTAGCGCGCCCCAGAGCGGCACGTGCCCCGCTGGTCGAGTAGCGCGCCGCTGAGCGGCACGCGTATCGAGACCCACGCCGGACGGTGGGTCTCGATAGGCGTCGACCTTCGGGCCGGCGCTACTCGACCAGCGGGGGACGCGTCAACCTTCGGTCGGCGCTACTCGACCAGCGGGTTCATCAGGCCTTCTGGGCGGCGGCCCCGTCGCCCACCTCAGGCAGGGCGATTCCGCGCGTCGGTGCTTCGAAGGTCACCCGAAGCCGGCGCTCGCTGATCGCCAGCCGCATGCCGCGGAAACGCACCATGTAGTAGATGCCGATCGCGGCGGCCGCGATTCCGGATGCCCCGCCGACCACCAGCGCCCACCTCGGGCCGAACGCGTCGGCTACCCAGCCGACGATCGGCGCACCGATGGGAGTGCCGCCCATGAAGATCGCCATGTAGATGGCCATCACGCGGCCGCGCACGAGCGGGTCGGTCGACAGCTGCACCACGCCGTTCGCCGTCGTGTTGAAGGTCTGAGATGCGACGCCCACGATCGCGAGCATCGCCCCGAAGATCCAGTATCCGGGCGCCGCGGCCGCCGCGATGCATCCGATTCCGAAGATGACGGCTGCCACCGCGAGCAGCGAGCCGCGGGGCTTCTCGCGCCGGGCGGCGAGAAGGGCTCCGGCCACCGATCCGATGGCCATCACGGACGACAGGATGCCGTACTCACCGGCACCCTTGTGGAACACCGTGCTCGCCATGGTGGCGACGAAGATCGGGAAGTTCAGCCCGAACGTTCCGATCAGGAAGACCATGGCGAAGATGGCCAGCAGGTCCGGCCGCTTGCTGACGTATCTGAAGCCTTCCACCAGGCTGCCGCGGGAGCGGCTCGCGCGTGTCGACGTGTGCAGCTGGTCCCGTCGCATGAACGTCAGCGAGATGAGCACCGCAACGAAGCTGATCGCGTTGATGAGGAACACCCACCCGGCGCCGACGGCAGCGGTGAGCAGACCGGCGACGGCTGGGCCGATCAGCCGGGCGGCGTTGAACGAGGCGGAGTTGAGGGCAACGGCGTTGCCGAGCAGCTTCGGCCCGACCAGGTCGCCGACGAACGTCTGCCTGGCCGGGGAATCGAAGGCCGCAGCGATGCCGAGCGCCAGAGCGAAGAGATAGACCTCCCAGAGAGTCACCGTTCCGGTGATGGTGAGGATGCCCAACCCGAGCCCCAGCAGCCCCATCGCCGCCTGCGTCGCCATCAGCAGCTTGCGCCTGTCGAGATGGTCGGCGGCGAATCCCGTGACGGGGAGCAGGATCAGCTGCGGCCCGAACTGCAGCGCCATGACGACGCCGACCGCGAGGGCGTCGTTGTGGCTGAGCTGGGTCAGAACGATCCAGTCCTGCGCCGTGCGCTGCATCCACGTTCCAACGTTGGACACGAGGGCGCCCGCGAACCAGATGCGATAGTTCAGCGCGCTCAGCGAGCGGAACATCGCATTCACGAGTCGGCGAGCTCTCTGATCGCCACGGCGGCATCCGCGAGCAGGGCGCGGGTGGCGGGCGGAAGCTTCGCGAGTCGCTTGTCCAGCCACGCGTCACGACGTCGCCTGGTCTCCTTGACGAGCTCGCGCCCGTTGTCCGTCGGTACGAAGTAGACCTTGCGGCGGTCATCCATGGATGCCTGTCGCACCAGATAACCAGCGGCCTCCAGCCGGTTGACCGTGCGGTTCATCGAGGGCGGAGTGACGTGCTCGTGGGTGCTGAGCTCGCCGAGCGTCTTCGGCCCCTCGCGGAACAGCAGGGCGAGCACGCTGAACTGTCCGTCGCTGAGCTCGTCGTCGGCCCGCTCGGCCCGCACCCGTCGCGACAGTCGCGCGACGGCGATGCGCAGCTCTGAGGAGAGCTCGTGCGTGCTGAGGCGCTTGGCGACGGGGGTGGGCATCGACATCATGATCGTTAGCATAACAAATTAGCCACGCTAACGATTTAGGCGCCCGCGCGCGATGCCGTGCAAGGGGTGTCGGTCGAGCCAGGGGGTGTCGGTCGAGGCGGCATGGTGCGACCCTGGGGTGAGGTACAGAGCGGGGGCTCACCATGGCAGACGCACGCGGACGCATCCACATCGACCTCTTCAGCACGCTCGACGGCGTGCAGCAGGCGCCGGGCGGTCCGGACGAGGACACGACCGACGGATTCCGCTTCGGCGGATGGCAGGCCCCGGTGACCGACGAGATCGTGGGCAGGGAGATCGTCGACGGGATGGCGCAGATGGATGCCCTCCTTCTCGGCCGCCGCACGTATGAGATCTTCGCCGGATACTGGCCCATGCACACCGACAACGAGATCGGGGCGCTGTTCGAGCGAATCCCGAAGTACGTCGCGTCCCGCGGCGACGTCGATCTGACCTGGGCGGACTCGACCCTGCTGGGCTCGGACGTGCTGTCCGAGGTCGACGCCCTTCGCGACCGGCACCGCGAACTGCACGTGATCGGCAGCATCGACTTCTCGAGAACGCTGTTCGACGCCCAGCTCTTCGACCAGCTGACGCTCTGGGTCTATCCGATCGTGCTCGGCCGCGGAAAGCGGCTCTTCGACGACGGAACGGTGCCGGCCAACCTCGCGCTGCTCGCCCCGCCGGTCACTTCCGGCACGGGCGCGGTGCTCCTGCGCTACGCCCCAGCCGGCGCTCCCACCGTGGGCACCATGGGCCCGGAATAGCTCCCGCACCGCGCCCCACCACCTTCCTACCGAGCCACCACCTTCCCGCCGAGCCACCACCTTCCCGCCGACCCACCACCTTCCCGCCGAGCCACCACCTTCCCGCCGAGCCACCACCCAATCCCCGCAGATTCCGTGGTGGCTCGACGGCAGGGTGGTGGCTCGCGCGACGAATCGACGCCCCGGGCACGAACGAACTGCCAGGGAGTGCGAGAATCAGCCCGTGCCGAGCTTCGAAGACGAACAGGGTGTGACCGTCACCTACTACGTGTGGAAGGTGGAGCATCCACGTGCCGTCATCCACCTGGTGCACGGCCTCGGCGAATACGCCACCCGATACGAGCCTCTTGCGGGGATGCTCAACGAATCCGGCTTCAGCGTCTACGCCGCCGACCAGCGTGGCCACGGCCAGACCGGGCTCGATCAGTGGAACGGCGACCATGCGAAGCTCGGGCGGCTGGGGCCCGGTGGGCTGCGTGCGGCAGTCGAGGACATCCGTGTGCTCGATCGCATCATCCGGGATGAGAATCCGCGCGTTCCGCTCGTGCTCCTCGGGCACAGCTGGGGCTCGCTGATGTCGCAGATGCTGGTGAACGACCACTCCGACGAACTCGACGCGCTCGTGCTGACCGGCACCGCGTACCGAACCCCGCTCAGCATGGAGGCGGGCGACCTCAACAAGCACCACAAGCAGCTCGGCACGACCGGGTACGAGTGGCTCAGCCGTGACGAGCAGGTTTCGGCGGATTTCGCGGCCGACCCTCTCACGTTCGACGCGGCGGTGCTGAAGCTGTTCGGCGTCGCTGACGCACTCAGGCTGTACGGGCGGCCTCGGCGGGGCATCCACGATCTGCCTTTGCTCGTCATGATCGGCGAGGAGGACTCGCTCGGCGGCCCGAAGAGTGCACGGATGCTCGTCGACGCGTACCGAAGCCGCTCGGGCTTCACCGACACGACACTGAAGATTTATCCGGGCGCGCGGCACGAGGTGTTCAACGAGACCAACCGCGACGAGGTCATCGCCGACTTGGTGCGCTGGCTCGACGCGCGCTTCCCCGCCCTGGTCTGAGCCGAGTCGCAGTCTCGTCGCTGTGGCGGCGACGCCGTCCACCCACGCCTCGGCGCACGCCGCCATAGTCTGGACGGATGCACGGAGAGTACAAGGTTCCAGGCGGAAAGCTCGTTGTCGTCGACCTCGACGTCATCGATGGCGCGATCGCGAACTTCCACCTGGCCGGCGACTTCTTCCTCGAGCCGGACTCCGCCCTCGAGGCCATCGACGATGCGGTCAGCGGGCTCTCGGCCGAGGCGGATTCCGCCGCCATCGCGGATGCCGTCCGCAGGGCCCTCCCCGCCGACGCCGTGCTGCTGGGCTTTTCCCCGGAGGCCGTCGCGGTGGCCATCCGTCGATCCCTCTCGAATGCCACCACCTGGCGCGACTACGACTGGGAGATCGTGCACGCCAAGGCCGTTCCGCCGCGCCTGCACCTCGCGCTCGACGAGGCGCTGAGCAACTCGCTCGCCGAGGGTCTGCGCAAGCCGACGCTGCGTATCTGGGAGTGGGACGAGTCCGCGGTCGTGATCGGCAGCTTCCAGTCGGTGAAGAACGAGGTCGATCCGGTGGGCGCGGAGCACTACGGCTTCGACGTCGTGCGCCGCATCACCGGCGGCGGCGCGATGATGATGGAGAAGGGCAACGTCGTCACATACTCCCTCTACGTGCCCGCCGAGCTGGTCTCGGGCATGAGCTTCGCCGACAGCTACGCCTATCTGGATGACTGGGCCCTGGTCGCCCTGAGATCGCTCGGCATCGACGCGACGTACAAGCCGCTCAACGACATCGCGAGCCCGCAGGGCAAGATCGGCGGCGCCGCGCAGAAGCGCTTCAAGAACGGCGCGGTGCTGCACCACGTGACCATGAGCTACGACATGGACGGCCAGAAGATGACCGAGGTGCTGCGCATCGGCCGCGAGAAGATCAGCGACAAGGGCATCGCATCGGCCGCCAAGCGTGTCGATCCGCTGCGTGCCCAGAGCGGGATGACCCGCGCAGAGATCATCGACCGCATGAAGCAGACCTTCACCGAGCTCTACGGTGCAGTCCCCGGCGACATCACCGATGCCGAGTACGCCGAGGCCGAGCGTCTGGTCGCCGAGAAGTTCGCCACAGACGACTGGCTGTACCGCGTTCCCTGATCGCCCCGCGCCGGCGGTCACGGCCGCAGTACACCGACCGGTCTTCTGGCTCACGTAGGATACCCGCGTGGGTTGGTGGGTAGTCGGCGGCGTCATAGCGCTCTGCGTGCTGCTCTACGCCGCCCACCGCATCGGCTGGATCGACCTCTCAGACAAGAGCCGGTCGAAGTCGGGCGGCTCCCACGGCAGCGGAAGCGTGCTCATGATCGGTGACGAGGTCTTCGCTCCCGCCAAGTACGAGGCGCAGCTGGAGCTCGACAAGGAGTCCCGGCTCCCAGTCCCAGCCCCGATCCCGGGCGACGGCGACAACGGAATCTTCGGCGACGGCCCGGTGCGCATCGAGCTGGACGCACAGGGCCGGCCCCGCCGCTGAGCCCTGGGTCGCCGCCCGCCCCGCGCCACCACCGCACCCCGCCCCGCGGCACCCCCGCCCCGCGGCACCCCCGTGCCCCCGTGCGACCCCGTGCGCATAACTCCTGCACCCGCGCCCCGTGCGCGTAACTCCTGCAGATCGCGGCACCGCGAGTCCGACATCCGCACGAATACTGGGCACTCCTGCTGCGGCCGCCCCAGATTGCAGGAGTTATGCCCACGAGGGAGGGCAGCACCACCACCGGATGAACGGGGGGCAGGAGGGCAGCACCACCACCGATGAACCGGGGAGGCGCGGCATGATGGCCACATGGATGCCATCGACGCGCTGAACGAGATCGCGTTCCTTCTCGAGCGAGACCTCGCGCCGCGGTTCAAGGTTCAGGCGTTCCGCAGGGCGGCCGGCGCGATCGAGGGGCTCTCGGCATCCGAGCTGCGGGAGCGCATCGACGACGGTCGCCTCGCGCGCACCAAGGGGATCGGCGACCGCACCCTCGAGGTGATCACGCAGGCGGCCGCGGGGCAGACCCCCGACTACCTCGTGTCGCTGCGCGAGAAGGTGGAGGATGCCCCGGCATCCGGCCTCGCGTCCGCGCTGCGCGGGGACCTGCACTCGCACACGGAGTGGTCGGACGGCACCATGCCGATCGACGCGATGGCGGACGCAGCCACCCGGCTGGGCCGCGAATACCAGGCGATCACCGATCACTCGCCGCACCTCACGGTGGCCAACGGGCTGACCACAGAGCGCCTCACGCAGCAGCTGACCCGCATCGAGGAGTGGAACGCCGCCCACCCCGACGATGTGACGCTGCTGACGGGGATCGAGGTGGACATCCTCGAAGACGGCTCGCTCGACCAGACACCCGACGTGCTCAGCCGGCTCGACGTCGTCGTCGCCAGCGTGCACTCGAAACTTCGGGCGGAGAAGACCGTGATGACCAGGCGGATGCTCGCCGCTGTGCGTCATCCCTCGACGGCAGTGCTCGGGCACTGCACCGGCCGGCTGGTTCAGGGATCGCGAGGCACGCGACCGCAATCGGAGTTCGACGCCGAGCGGGTGTTCGCGGCGTGCGCGGAGAACGACGTCGCCGTCGAGATCAACTCGCGGCCCGAGCGGCAGGATCCGCCTGACGACCTGATCGCGCTCGCCCTGGAAGCCGGATGCCTGTTCAGCATCGACAGCGACGCCCACGCTCCCGGCCACCTCGACTTCGTGACACTCGGGGCGGCGCGCGCGCAGGCGGCAGGCGTTCCCGCCGATCGCATCATCACGACGTGGCCGCTGCAGCGCTTGCGCACCTGGCTCGACGCGAAGCGCTGAGGCGGCTCATCCACGTGGATGCGAGCGGGTGAGTCGCGCCCCGTCAGTGCTGGTGATCGCCGCCGCGCTGCAGGTCCTGGTAGTCGGGGTGGCGCTGCAGCCACGCTCGCACATACGGGCAGAGGGCCACGACGCGCAGGCCGGAGGCGCGCACGTCATCGAGCGCCGACTGCACCAATTGCGAGGCGAGCCCCTCTCCCTGATGTCCCTCGTCCACCTCGGTGTGGGTGAAGACGATGTGATCCGGATACCTGTTGTAGTACGAAGCGCCGACATTGTTGCCGTCGACTTCGATGACGTACCGGGAGGCATCCTGGTCGTCGCGTACCTGTGCACTCATGTCGCCACCTTACGCACAGGTGTCCGCAGACGTCGGTTACCGCGGCGGGCGGCAGAATTGATCGCATGCCCGAAGCGTGGACGCCCGAGTCGCCCGACACCGTGTTCGAGGCGGACAACCTCTCGGTGCTGTCGACCCTTCCGGATGCCGCATTCACCGTCGTCTACCTCGACCCGCCGTTCAACACGGGGCGCAGCCAGCGTCGCCAGACGGTGACCGCCGTGCGCAGCGAGGCAGAGGGAGCAGTGGCCGGATTCCAGGGCCGAGGCTACGAGCGCATCCGGGGAGACCTGCTGCGTTACGACGATCGATTCGACGACTACTGGGAGTTCCTCGAACCCCGTCTTGTGGAGGCCTGGCGTCTGCTGGCCGATGACGGAACGCTCTACCTGCACCTGGACTACCGCGAGGCGCACTACGCCAAGGTGCTGCTCGATGCGTTGTTCGGACGGGCCTCGTTCCTCAACGAGATCATCTGGGCCTACGACTATGGCGCGAAGACCAAGCGCCGCTGGCCCGCGAAGCACGACACGATCCTGGTCTACGTGAAGAACCCGCACGGCTACCAGTTCGATACGGATGCCGTCGACCGCGAGCCCTACATGGCGCCGGGCCTCGTGACCCCCGAGAAGGCCTCCCGTGGAAAGCTGCCGACGGATGTCTGGTGGCACACCATCGTCGCGACGACCGGCCGCGAGAAGACCGGCTACCCGACGCAGAAACCCGAGGGCATCGTGCGGCGCATGGTGCAGGCATCCTCTCGCCCCGGCGACTGGGTGCTGGACTTCTTCGCGGGCAGCGGCACGACCGGCGCGGTGGCGGCCGCGCTCGAGCGTCGGTTCGTGCTGGTCGACAGCAACCCCGACGCCATCGCCGTGATGCGAACCCGTTTCGCGCGGATGCCCGGCGTTGTCTTCCGCTGACCGGCCGAGAGTGGCCACCCGTCGGGCCAGCCATGGGGGTGCCGCCGGACCAGAACCAGACGAACTACGCCACTTGCGCTCTATTGCGCCACTTCGGCTGGCGCAATAGAGCGCAAGTGGCGCAATAAGGGTTGGCGGAGCGGCCGGCGGGCGCCAGCGGGACCGGCCGAGTCAGAGCAGGGGATGCCCTAGCTCGAGCCTCGCACGATGAGGCTGGTCTGCAGGATGGTCTCACGCTCGAAGGACTGACCCTCGATGCGCTTCACCAGCGTGCTCGCCATGACGGCGCCGAGCTCGTTCGCGGACTGGTGCATGGTCGTCAGCGCAGGTGACGCGGCGGAGCCGATGGCGTCGTCGTCGTAGCCGACAACGGCGATGTCGCCAGGGATGCTGAGGCCGTTCTCCGCGATCACCGTGTACGCGCCGAGCGCCATCTGGTCGTTCGCGGCGAAGACGGCGTCGATCGGCACCCTTCTCGCCAGCAAGCGACGCATGGCCATGGCGCCGGAGGTCGGCGAGAAGTCGCCCCACTCGATCAGCGACGCGTCGAGCCCGGCATGGCCCATCGCTCGACGCCATCCGAGCTCACGGTCGAAACCGGCGGGCATGTCGGCGGGGCCGGCGATGGTGGCGATGTTGCGCCGTCCGCGCTCGATGAGGTGGCAGGTGGCGGCCAGCGCGCCGGCGATGTTGTCGACATCGACGTAGACGCTGTCGTTGTCATCCACGTGCAGGGGGCGTCCGCCGAATACGACGGGAACCGACCGTCCGAGCCGCGCGTAGGAGTGATCGCCCGAGTGGTGCGACACCACGAGCGCGCCGTCGATGTTGCCGCCGGTGAGGTAGCGCCGCGTCTTGTCGGGGTTCGCCTCGGATGCCACCACGATGCCGAGCGTGTAATCGGTGGTCGCCAGGTGCATGGCGACGCCCTGGATGATCGAGGCGAAGAACGGGTCGGTGAACACCCGGGAGGTCGACTCGGGGATGACCATGGCGATGGACTCGGTGCGTCGGCTTGCGAGCATCCGTGCCGCGCGATTGGGCACGTAGTTGAGCTCCGCGATGGCGGCGTTGACCGCCGAGATGAGCTGCGGCGTCACCTTGGGGGAGCCGTTCACGACTCGCGACACGGTGGCACGGGAGACCCCGGCCCTCGCTGCGACCATCTCCAGCGTCGGCGGCTGTCCCTCGGAATTCGCGACCATGTGATCCTTCCCGCCTGCGAACACTATCGTGATTCGAGCCGCGGGGCGACCGTCGAGAGCGATTCGTGATCGCGCTCTCATGCTTGTGCTGGAGCGGAAAGCCTTGAGCCGGGATGTCAGGGCACGACGAGTACCAGGAGCTCGCGCTCGTTCCGGATGTCTGCACCTGTCAACGACGATGCAGACATCCGGAACGCGTCCGCGATGGTGAAGCGAGTACCGCTATGGGGTGACGGCGCCGCCGCCCGCGATGTGCCGACCGGGGTGACTCGGCCGCGACGGGCTGTCGGAGTGCGACGTGTCGACGTGACGGGAGTGCTCGGGCCCGTCGACTGTCGTGACCTGCACATCGTCATCCAGCACGACGTTCGGGACCGCGAGCGAGCCCGTCTCGACGGCGGCGACCCTGGCGATCGAGGCCTCGTCCTCGGCGTCGGCCGCCTCCTGCAGTGCCGACTTCGCACGCAGCGGCGGCGTCTTGAAGAACAGCGTCAGGACGAACGCCACCAGCACCACGAACATGGCGACCCAGTACACGGTCACGGCCGACTGGTTGAACGCCACCAGGATCGGCTTCGCGAGCCGCGGGTCGGCGCCCTGCAGGAACGAGGTGTCGTTCAGTGCGCTGTTGTCGGACTTCGGCGTCGAACTCGACTGGAAGCCCTTCAGCAGCTTGGGCTCGATGGCCTTGATGTAGGCGGTACGGGCCTGCTGAGTGGAGAAGTCGAGCGTGACGGTGCCGTCGCTGCTCACCTTCGCGTAGGGCACCGACTTCTCGAGACCCGCGGCGACCTGCGCCTGGGCCGCGCTCACGGCCTGGGCCTCGGCGGCTGCCTGTGCCTCCGGCGGGATAGCGCCCGCAGCGACCTGGGCCGCGACCGCCGACTTCGCCGCTGCCGTCGCCTTGGCGACGTTCTGGTCGTACCCGGCCTGCAGAGCCTTCGTGGTCGGCTCCTCGATCTTGCTCAGAAGCGGATCGTAGATCTGGTTCATGATCTGCTTGTTCTCGGGCGCGCTCGCCACGGCCGGGTCGAGCGCCGCGTTGAGCGCGGGCGTGAGGGTTGCCCTGTCGGCGAACGACGACTGGATGTTCGACGGCATGACCGTGAACAGCAGCGACAGCAGCACGGCGGTGCCGAGCGTTCCACCGATCTGACGGAAGAACGTCGACGAGCTCGTCGCCACACCCATGTCGCGAGCACCGACAGAGTTCTGGCTGGCGATCGTCAGGGTCTGCATGAGCTGGCCGAGGCCGAGACCGATAAGGAGCATGGCGCCCGCGATGAACCAGTAGGAGCCGTCGTATTTCAGGAATGTCAGCCAGAAGAATCCGCCCGAGAGCAGCAGCGTTCCGATGATCGGGAACTGCCGGTAGCGGCCCGTGCGGGAGATGATCTGACCACTCACGATCGAGGAGATCATGAGGCCGAGGATCATCGGCAGCAGCTGAAGGCCGCTCTCCGTCGGCGTCGAGCCGAGCACGAGCTGCAGGTAGAGCGGCAGTGTCAGCATGGCGCCGAACATGCCGAAGCCGACCAGCACACCGATGATCGTGGCCATCGAGAACGTGCTCGAACGGAACAGCTTGAGCGGGATGAGCGCGTCGTCCTTCATCAGCATCTCGACGATGATGAACGCCAGCACACCGATGCCGCCGATCACATAGCAGGCGATCGAACCGGCGCTGGTCCAGCCCCAGGTCTGACCCTGCTCGGCGACGAGCAGGAGCGGCACGAGCGCGACGATGACGGCCGTGGCGCCCCACCAGTCGATGCGCACCGAGTGATGGTCGTGCCTCGGGATGTGCAGGAACATCAGCACGATGATCAGCGCGACGATGCCGATCGGCACGTTGATGAGGAACACCCAGCGCCATCCTGGGATGAACAGGATCTGGTTCGCCCCGGCGAAGAGTCCGCCGATCAGGGGGCCGGCGACGCTCGAGATGCCGAAGACGGCAAGGAAGTACCCCTGGTATTTGGCTCTCTCTCGTGGAGCGAGGATGTCGCCCATGATGGCCAGCGGCATCGACATCAGACCACCGGCGCCAAGGCCCTGGATGGCACGGAACGCGGCGAGCTCGATCATCGACGTCGAGAACGAGGCGAGGATCGACCCGATGACGAAGATGACGATGGCGATGATGAACAGCGGTCGCCTGCCGAAGATGTCGGACAGCTTGCCGTAGATCGGTGTCGAGATCGTCGAGACGATCAGGTATGCGGTCGTGACCCATGCCTGCTGGCTGAGGCCGTGCAGGTCATCCCCGATGGTGCGGATGGCCGTGCCCACGACGGTCTGGTCGAGGGCGGAGAGGAACATGCCCGCCATCAGACCGAAGATCACGAAGAGGATCTGACGGTGGGTCATGATGGGGGTTTTGGGCGCGGACGGTGCCGACGCTGAGGTGGCGGCTTCTGACATGGATCCCCGTGAGTTCTGAGATGAGGAGAGCGGAGACAAGCCGGACGACCTGGATTCCGCCGTCGTTGGCTGGTGAAGGGAAAATTGCGGAGACTGCAAATTTACACCCGCATGGTTGCAGCGGCTAACGATCTCACGAGATCCGAACAAGTAGTTCGCCCCCGGCGAACGGATGCTCGTGCGAGCACTCACCAGCGTCGCGCCTCGCGCACCGCAGGGTCCGTCCAGGCGTCCCCTCATCCCGTCACCGGAGATTCTCATCTTCCCCACATACCGTCTGAGGGTCATGACTGAATCGGGCCGTCCCCTCCTGCAGCCGTCTCGGCGTCAACTGCTCGTCGCCGGTCTCAGCACCGCATCAGTACTTCTGCTGGCCGGTTGCTCGGCTCCCGCAGCAGACGCCGCCCGCAGTATCGCCACCCCGAAGGCGACGCCCACGCCGCAGAAACCCGTGCTTTCCGCGGTATCCCCGTCGCAGGCATCCGTCGTCGGCCAACAGGTGACGATCACCGGCACCGGCCTCGCCGACGTCGCGCGGGTGACCTTCGGCACCGTGACCGTCCCGGTCACTTCGGCGAACGCCGGCACTGTCGTCGTGAACGCGCCCGCCGCGTCGAACTACCAGCCGGCGACGGTGGATGTCACGCTGCTCGGCCACGACGGGGCAGCACTCGCCGCCAAGCCCCAGGCCCTGCAGTACGCGGTCTCGGCGGGTGTCGGCGCCCAGATGCAATACGCCCTCCAGCACTGGAACAACTACAACACCGCCGAGTACGGCGACCTCAACCCGGTCGGTGGCGACTGCGCCAACTTCGTGAGCCAGACCCTCGTCGCTCGCGGGTGGACGATGAACGACCAGTGGTACAACCACAACGCGGCCGCACAGTGGGGCCCCGCGTGGGGCTATGTGCCGGCGATGGATGCCTACTTCTCCGACAATGCCGCGGAGCTCGGCCTCGAGCAGCTCAGCTTCAGCCAGGCCGACCGCGCGAAGCTCGCGCTGGGCGACGTCGGCATCTTCTTCTGGGGTGACGACACCGTCGAGGACCACACCGAGGTCGTCGACAAGATCGAGCTCGTCAACGGTCAGTACAAGATCTCGCTGGCGAGCCACAACGACGACTTCGCCTATCGCGACCTCGACGAGACGATCACGGTGACGCACCCGGGGTCGACAGGGCACTTCTGGCACCTCACCCGCTGATCGGCTGGGCATTCTCCCGGCACGCGGTTCGCTCGGCGATCGCAAAGACGCCGTCCCGTAGCGTCGAAGACGTGATCGCGCGCAGACAGACCCGGATGTCGAAACCGAGGCGGAGCATCCGCGGGCGGTTGGCATCCGTGCTCTCTCTGGTCGCGGTGCTCGCGCTCGCCGGATGCGCAGCCTCGCCGCCGCCGCTGCCGACACCGATCCAGAACCAGCTCGACTACGCCAAAGCGCACTGGAACCACTACAACACGAAGGTCTACGGCGACCTCAACCCGGTCGGCGGCGACTGCGCCAACTTCGTCAGCCAAACCCTCATCGCCCGCGGCTGGAAGATGAACGACCAGTGGTACAACCACGACGCCGCGGCCGACTGGAGTCCTGCCTGGGGCTACGTGCCCTCGATGGACGACTACTTCCGCGCCAATGCGAAGTCCCTCGGGCTTACCGAGTACCCGCTCGACAAGCGGTCGAAGATCGCGGTCGGCGACATCGTCATGTTCGACTGGGAGAACAACGGCATCCTCGATCACGTGGAGATCGTGAGCAAGGTGATCGACACCACGGTCAACGGTAAGAAGCACGTCGAGATCAAGATGTCCGGCCATAACCGGGACTCGATGTACCGAGACCTCGACTACGTGCTCACGAAGCTCTACCCGCACGCGTCCGGCCACTTCTGGCACGTCGCCCTGCCGCCGACCTCGTCGCCTACTCCGTCGAGCTGATCCGCACTGCGACGCACGGCCCTGATGTGGTCACCCGGGCGCCGTTGCCGGTCGCCCCGCGCCTCTCGGTCACGACGCGTTATCTGTCGTCGCCGTCGACACCGAAGGTGCGGCGGAACAGTGTGCGGACGTCGCCTTCGAGTCCCTCGACCTTGCGCTCGACGCTCTCCAGCCGACGCTCCACTCCATCGAGACGCGCGTCCATCGCGTCGAGACGCGAACCCATCGCGTCGAACTTCGCGGTGAATTTCGCATCCATCGCTTCGAACCGGTAGCCCATCTCGGTGCGGAGTCCGCCGATTTCGGTGTGGAGTACGCGGATGAACATGGTGGACATGAGCGTCATCATGCCGAACACGGCGACGAGGAGCGTGGCGATCACGGTCCAGGTCTGGGCTTCGGTCAAGGTGAACACCTCCTCATCTTCTCGCTGATGTCTCGAGGATTCCAGCATCGTGACACCACATTGACGCAAGTGGTGTCATCCAATCTCATTTTGCCGTTGACGTGACACCACAATGGTGTCACTATGGTGTCATGGAACTTGGAACGTATGTCGAAGAACTGCAGCGCCAGCTATCGGCGGCAGCAGCCGCCGGCGGCGACGAGGCGCGTGAGACGGCCGAGCGCCTGACCACGGCGCTCGACGCCGCGGCACGACTCATGCTGTTGGAAGCGCTCGGCGCGGCGGCAAGCGAGATCACCACCGAGCTCGCGCCAGGGTCGGTAGACCTGCGGCTGCGCGGACGGGAGCCCGAGTTCGTCGTCACGCAGGCCCCGCACTGGGATGAGCCTCAGGCGCCCGCCCCGGTGAGCGCACCGCCCGCCTTCGAGGGCGAGGAAGGCGCGACCACCCGCACCACGCTCCGACTTCCGGATGAGCTCAAGTCCCGTGTCGAGGCGGCCGCCGCTCGCGCAGGCGTCTCCGTGAACACCTGGCTCGTGCGGGCCATCGCGTCCACGTTGGACGCCGGTGCCGGCCGGCCTCCCGTGCAGGAGACGACAAGCAAGCGCGTCACGGGATGGGTGCGGTGAGCGACATGGGCGAACAGCAGACATCCCAGAGCACGACCACTCAGAACACGACTTCGCAGAGGAGAGAGACCATGACCACCGAATACGCCACCCCCGCCCCCATCCAGGTCGTGCTCGACCTGCTCGTCGTCGTGAACGCCACGATCACGGCAACCGACACGGCAACAACGACGGTGTCGGTGAAGCCGGCCGATCCTGCCAAGAAGGATGACGTGCGAGCGCTCGGCGAGACGGTCGTCGACTACTCCGACGGGGTGCTCAGCCTGCGCATCCCGCGCACCCTCCGCTACTACACCTGGTTCAGCGGCAGCCCGCGCCTGGTGGTCGACATCACGGTGCCGACCGGATCGGCGCTGGATGGCAAGGTCGGCGCGGGCAACGTGAGCACCCAGGGCATGCTCGGTGCGTGCAACCTGCGGACCGGAGCCGGTGAGCTCCGGGTCGAGCAAGCGGCCAAGACCACCCTTCACACCGGCGCCGGGTCGATCCAGGCGGGTCGCATCGCCGGCCCGCTGCAGGTGACCAACGGTTCGGGCTCCATCCGCATCGGCACGCTCGAGGGAGCGGGGACCATCAAGAACACGACGGGCAACACCACGCTCGGTGAGGTCGAGGGTCCTCTGAATGTGCGCTCCACCACGGGTGATGTCACCATCGAGCAGCTGAACGGCTCGGCCGAGATCAAGTGCGCACACGGAGAGGTGCGCATCGACCGCGTCGGAACCGGCGAGGTGAAGATCGACGGCGGCTACGGCTCCATCGAGGTCGGAGTGCCGGAGGGCACGGCGGCCTGGCTCGACATCGCTTCACGGCACGGACAGGTGCGGAACGAGCTCGAGCAGACATCCGCTCCCGTCGACGACGACCGCACCGTGGCCGTCACCGCCCACGCGGACTACGCCTCGATCACCGTTCGACGACCGCTGGCCTAGCCCGGGCATCCCGCTCCGGGTCGAATGGCTCGGGGCGGGTGAGCCCTCCAGATCAGACACAACATCACCACATCGAAACGCCCGGTCACATCGGGATGACCGACGAGGGCGCTATTCGTCGCGCCCCGAACCGGCCGCGATCGATCGAAATCCACGATCCGAGAACACGAACCACGTACACGAACCACGTACACGATCAGAGAGAACGGACAACCATCATGACCACGACGCAGACTCAGGGCCCGGCCATCCACGTTCAGGGCCTGACGAAGTCGTACAAGAAGCTGGATGTGCTCAAGGGCGTCGACTTCGACGTGGCGCCGGGCACCGTCTTCGCCCTGCTCGGCTCCAACGGAGCGGGCAAGACCACCGCCATCCGCATCCTGTCGACACTGCTGCACGCCGATGGCGGCACAGCGAAGGTCAACGGGTACGACGTCGCCCGACAGGCGGAGGACGTGCGGGCATCCATCAGCCTCACCGGCCAGTTCGCCGCCGTCGACGAGGTGCTCAGCGGCAAGGAGAACCTCGTGCTCGTGGCGCGGCTGCGGCACCTCAAGAACCCGGGCGCGATCGCGGACGGGCTTCTCGCCCGCTTCTCGCTCACGGACGCCGGGGCGCGCAAGGTCGCGACCTACTCGGGCGGCATGCGTCGCCGGCTCGACATCGCCATGAGCCTCATCGGCAACCCGCCGGTGATCTTCCTGGATGAGCCGACGACGGGCCTCGACCCCGAGGCACGTCTCGAGGTGTGGCGCGCGGTGAAGGACCTCACCTCACGCGGGACCACCGTGCTGCTCACCACGCAGTACCTGGACGAGGCGGAGCAGCTCGCCGACCGCATCGCGATTTTGCACAAGGGTCGCATCATCGTCAACGGCACGCTCTCCGAGCTCAAGGGAATGCTTCCCCCGGCAGAGATCGAGTACGTCGAGAAGCAGCCCACCCTCGAGGACGTCTTCTTCGCCATCGTCGGCGAAGACGACGCAACCGACCCCACCGCAGACGAGACCGCGAAGACCGCGGTCGAGTGACGCCGACCAGCATTCACGAAAGGACAACGATCATGACCACCATCACCGTCGCGAAGGCGGCCGGCTCGGCACGCGGGCACTTCTTCGCAGACTCTGCCGTTCTGACCGGGCGTTCGCTGAAGCACATCACGCGCAGCCTCGACACCATCATCACGACCTGCATCACGCCGATCGCACTGATGCTGCTGTTCGTCTATGTGCTGGGCGGCGCCATCAACACCGGAACGGACGTCCCCTACATCGTCTACCTGCTGCCGGGCATCCTGCTCATCACTGTCGCATCGGGAGTCTCGTACACGGCGTTCCGGCTGTTCCAGGACATGCAGGGCGGCATCGTCGAGAGGTTCCAGTCCATGCCGATCGCGCGATCGGCCGTGCTCTGGGCGCACGTGCTCACGTCGCTGGTGTCCAACCTGGTGTCGATCGCCGTCGTCATCGGAGTCGCCATCATCATGGGCTTCCGCACCGGGGCGAGCGTGCTCGACTGGCTCGCTGTCGCGGGCATCCTGATCCTGTTCACCCTGGCGTTGACGTGGCTGGCGGTCATCCCCGGCCTGACCGCGAAGACGGTGGATGGCGCCAGCGCGTTCTCCTACCCGCTGATCTTCCTGCCGTTCATCAGCTCCGCGTTCGTGCCGACGTCGTCGATGCCCGGGCCTGTTGCCTGGTTCGCCGAGTACCAGCCGGTGACGCCCATCGTGAACACGATCCGAGACCTGTTCACCGGTGAGCCGGTGACCGGCCAGATCTGGATCGCGCTGGCATGGATGGTCGGCCTGCTGATCGTCGCGTACATCGTCGCCACCGCGATCTACCGCAAGAAGGTCAGCTGAGCGCGACGCCGAGCGGCCCGCCACACCGACGAGACTGCACGCCCACGCCACGACTGCGGGTACTACCCGCGGAGATGGGGTGGGCGTGCAGTCTCGCGGTGGCGCGGGCGTCCGTGCCGGGCCCAGCCCGTGCCCGCGGGCGGACGTGCCGGGCTAGGCGATCGCCTTGTCGACGATCTTCTTCGCCTCGGACTGCACCTCTCGCAGGTGGTCGTCCCCGATGAAGGACTCCGCGTAGATCTTGTAGACGTCCTCGGTGCCGCTCGGGCGGGCCGCGAACCAGGCGTTCTCGGTGACCACCTTGACCCCGCCGATCGCGGCGTCGTTGCCCGGCGCCTTGGACAGCTTCGCGGTGATCTTCTCGCCGGCGAGCTCGGCCGCCCCGATCGCATCGCCGTCGAGCTTGCCGAGCTTGGCCTTCTGCTCCTTGCTGGCCGCGGCATCCACCCGCTGGTATACGGGCGCTCCGAACCGCTCGGTGAGCCCGCAGTAGAGCTGCGAAGGGCTCTTGCCCGTCACGGCAGTGATCTCGCTGGCCAGCAGTGCGAGCAGGATGCCGTCCTTGTCGGTCGTCCACGCCGTGCCGTCCATGCGCAGGAACGACGCGCCGGCGCTCTCCTCGCCGCCGAACGCGACGGAGCCGTCCACGAGGCCTGGCACGAACCACTTGAAGCCCACCGGCACCTCCCAGAGGCGGCGGTCGAGCGATACGGCGACCCGGTCGATGATGGATGACGAGACGAGGGTCTTCCCGACGGCGGCATCCGCTCGCCAATCGGGGCGGTGCGCGTAGAGGTACTCGATCGCGACAGCCAGATAGTGGTTGGGATTCATCAGCCCGCCGTCCGGCGTGACGATGCCGTGCCGGTCCGCGTCGGCGTCGTTGCCGGTGAGCACCTGGTAGTCGTCCTTGTGCTTCAGGACCGATGCCATGGCAGACGGGCTGGACGGATCCATGCGGATCTTGCCGTCCCAGTCCAGCGTCATGAAGCCCCACTGCGGGTCGATCACCGGGTTCACGACGGTGAGGTCGAGGCCGTACGTCTCGCCGATGAGGGCCCAGTAGTGGGCGCTCGCGCCGCCGAGCGGGTCGGCGCCGATGCGGACGCCCGCGCGCTTGATGGCATCCACATCGATGATGTTGCGCAGGTCATCCACGTAGTTCGCGCGGAAGTCGTAGGTGGCGACACCGCTCGGTTCTGCGCGGCTGACGTCGCGGAGGCCGTCGGCGAGGATCTCGTTGGCGCGGTTGGCGATCCAGCCCGTGGCATCCGAGTCGGCCGGCCCGCCGTGCGGAGGGTTGTACTTGAAGCCACCGTCGCGGGGCGGGTTGTGGCTGGGGGTCACCACGATGCCGTCCGCCTGCGGCTGTCCCTGGTGCGCCCTGTTGTACTTGATGATCGCGTGGCTGACCGCGGGGGTCGGCGTGTAGTCGTCGTACTCGTCGACGAGCACGTCGACGCCGTTCGCCACCAGCACCTCGAGCGCCGTGGTCTGCGCCGGCATGCTCAGGGCGTGGGTGTCTGCGCCGATGAAGAGCGGACCCGTGGTGCCCTGGCCGCGGCGGTACTCGACGATCGCCTGCGTGGTCGCGGCGATGTGGTCGTCGTTGAACGCGGTGTCGAAGGCGCTGCCGCGATGCCCGCTGGTGCCGAACACCACGCGCTGCGCGGGTATCGAGGCATCAGGATGCAGGTCGTAGTAGGCCCGCACCAGGGCTTCGATGTCGATGAGGTCGTCAGGGGTCGCTGGGGTTCCTGCGCGATCGGTCATGCGGAAAGTCTGGCACCTGGCGGCCGTCACGTCTCGTCCCCGTGTTGGTTCGGCCCCGCCCCCACCGCTGTGGGACCCACCAGCAGCAGCACCCCGCCAGCAGCAGCTCAACAGCGGCGCCCAGCCAGCGCCCCACCTCCCCGTGCTGGATTTCGGAGATTCGGGCATCCGGTCGGTGTGTCGGGGTGGCCGTGCGGCGCGTCCCGGCGAATCTCCGAAATCCAGCACGGCTGGGCGGAGAAGAGACGTGGGCTGGATAGAGGAAGAGGCGAGAGATGGGGTGGATAAGCTGGCGGGCATGTCGGACGCCTACAGCTACCTCGGCCCGAGCGGCACCTTCACCGAGGCGGCCCTCGCGCAGGTTCCTGAGGCGAAGGGCAAGACCTGGCGTGCGGTGAACAACGTCGGCGAGGCGCTGAACGACGTCGTCACCGGCCGCAGCGTCGCCGCGATGATCGCCATCGAGAACTCGATCGAGGGCGGAGTATCCGCGACGCAGGACGCGCTCGCGAGCATCCCTGGCCTGCGCATCATCGGCGAGTACCTGGTGCCGGTCGGGTTCGTGCTGGTGGCGCGTCCGGGCACGACGCTGGCCGATGTGAAGACGGTGACCGCGCATCCGGTCGCCTACGCCCAGTGCAATCGGTGGCTCGGCGCGACGCTTCCTGCGCACGACTACGTTCCGGCGTCGAGCAACGTCGCGGCCGCCACCTCGCTGCTGGAACTGGATGACGCAGGTCGCCCGATCAGCCCCGCGGACGCCGCGATCGCCCCGCCGACCATCATCGATCACCACGACCTCGTCGTGCTCGCCGAGAACATCATCGACAACCCCAATGCGGTCACCCGATTCGCGCTGGTGAGCCGAACGCGGAGCATCCCTGAGCCGACGGGCGCTGACAAGACGAGCCTCATCGTCGAGCTGCCCTCCGATCGTTCGGGCACGCTCGTCGAGATGCTGGAGCAGTTCTCCACCCGCGGCGTGAACCTGAGTCTCATCGAGTCGCGTCCGATCGGCGACGAGTTCGGCCGCTACCGCTTCGTCATCGATGCCGACGGGCACGTCAGCGACGAGCGGGTGGCGGACGCCCTGCTCGGCCTCTTCCGGTTCAGCCCGAGGATCATCTTCTTGGGCTCGTATCCCCGTGCCGATGGTGTGCCGATCGACTACGACTCCCGCTATGACGATGACGTGTTCATCGAGGCGCGCGACTGGCTGCGCGGGCTGATCGGCGGCGAGCCCGAGCACTGAAGCTGCACCCACCACCGTGGGTTGAGGAGCACGCCGTGAGGCGCGCGTCTCGAAACCCGGTCGGCTGGGGTTTCGAGACGCGTGCTTCGCGTGCTTCTCAACCTGCGGTGGTCTCTGCCTGTGCCGCCGCCAGCTCGGCCGTTACGCTGAGCCGATGGATGCCCGCTACCGCTTCTCCGCCGACACCGCCGACGTCGACCGGGAGCAGGTGCACCGCTGGCTGAGTGAGGAGTCCTATTGGGCATCCAACCGCGCGCGAGCCACGCAGGATGCCGCCATCGACGCGTCCCGCAACTACGGAGTCTTCGACACCGAGTCGGGTGAGCAGGTCGCCTATGCGCGCGTGGTCACAGACGGCGTCACCTTCGCCTGGCTGTGCGACGTGTTCGTGGACCCCGCAGTTCGGGGAAACGGCATCGGTGTCGGGCTCATCGAGGGCGTGGTCGCCGAGCTCGAGCCGCTCGGGCTGAAGCGCGTCGCGCTTTCCACGGGTGACGCCCACGGGTTGTACGCCAAGTTCGGCTTCGAGCCGTTGGCGGACCCGTCGATGTGGATGACGCGCACGGGTTGAGGCTCCGCATCGATGGCGCGCTTCGGCCGGCCGACGGGCCTCGCTGCAGGGCGTGGGTTTCGAGACGCGACGCTTCGCGGAGCTCCTCAACCAGCGGGAGGGACCCGCCGCTTCGCGGAGCTCCTCAACCTGCGGGAGGGCGGGAGGGGGTGACGGCCTGCGTCACCCGGCGCGAGGGACGCGCACGACGAGGGCGCGGGCATCCGCCCAGAAGTGCGCGCCGGTGACGTCTCCGAAGCTGTCGCCGTCGAGCTCGACCGGTTCGACGCCCTCCGAGACCTCGACGTTGATCGACGCGCCGCGCAGATAGCTCAGGGTCCTGACCTTCTCGGATCCGGTGAGCCTGATGATCTTGCGCCCGAACGCCGTACGCCGCAGAACGCGGTTCTCCCACGTGACCGTGCGCCAGATCCAGAGCCAGCCGAACAGGGTGCGCGGCTGCAACAGCGCGATGTCGAGCTCGCCGTCGTCGAGGCTGGCATCCGGCATCAGCTCGATGTTGCCGGGCAGCAACCCGCAGTTGCCGGCCAGGATGCTGTTCACGTGCGCCGAGTGCCGATGGTGCCCTGGCAGTTCGTAGTGGATCTGGAACTTTTGGGAGTTCAGAGAGCGTAGGCCGCCGTCGACATAGGCCAGCCATCCGACCCTCTTCTTCAGCTGCGGGCTCGTGTTCGCGATCATGGCCGCGTCGATTCCGATTCCGGCCATCACCAGGAACGCGTGTGCGCTCGCGGCGCCGCCATCCCTGGTGAGTTCGGCGATGCCGACATCGATCGGCTGGTCGAACCCGGTGAGGGCGACGCGAATGGATGACCGCAGGTCGGCGAGCGGAATGCCGAGGTTGCGCGCGAGGAGGTTGCCGGTGCCGAGCGGCACGATGCCGAGGGGGATGTCGCTGCCGCGCAGGCCCGCTGCGACCGCGCGCACCGTTCCGTCGCCGCCCGCCGCGATCACGAGGTCGACGCCTTCGTCGACGGCGCGCCTGGTGAGTCCTTGGCCTGCGTCGTCGACAGTGGTCTCCAGCCAGAGCGGGTCTGACCAGCCTGCGCCGCCCGCCTTGACGGCCGCGGTGCGCTCGGCAACGAGCTCGGCCACGACCGCAGCTCGCAGCGCCTTCGTGTCGCCCTTGATCGGGTTGTACACGACGGCTACCCGGCGCGGCCGCGCAGCGGCGGGTTCGTCCGGCGCCGCCCCGGACGCGGATGCGACCGATTCGCTCACCCCGACAACGCTACTCACTGCGCCGGGCTGGTCCAGCCGTTGGGCCGCCGCATGTGCCTGTGCTAGGCGCATTTCACGTGAATCGTGCGGCAGGGGAGCGCCATATCGCGGCTTCGCCGCTCGGAGGCTCGGTCGCTTGGTCGGGGTGAGCGAGCTCCCGCTGACCACACCTCAATCGCCCATAGACTTGAGCGGTGATCGATCCTGTACTCCTGCGCGAGAATCCCGACCTCATCAGGCGTTCGCAGGAGGCACGGGGCGAATCCGTCGTCACGGTCGACGAAGCACTGATCGCCGACGCAGAGCGTCGCGCCGCCATCACCGACTTCGAGTCGCTGCGGGCCGAGCAGAACGTCTTCGGCAAGCGGGTGGCATCCGCTCCCAAAGAGGAGAAGAAGGAGCTCGTCGCACAGGCGCAGCAACTGGCGTCACAGGTGAAGGATGCACAGGCACGTGCATCCGAGGCCGAGGAGCGTTTCGACGCCGCTGTTCGCCGCATCGGCAACGTGATCGTCGACGGCGTGCCGGCCGGCGGAGAGGACGACTTCACGCTGCTGCGCGAGGTGGGGGTCATCCCGCAGTTCGATTTCGAGCCGCTCGACCACTTGGAA
The DNA here is from genome assembly GCF_054779035.1 of Humibacter soli. Classification (NCBI taxonomy): domain Bacteria; kingdom Bacillati; phylum Actinomycetota; class Actinomycetes; order Micrococcales; family Microbacteriaceae; genus Humibacter; species Humibacter soli. The sequence continues at coordinate 180,529 of NZ_BAAGYX010000002.1, forward strand.
CTCGGCGAGCGGCTGGATGCCATCGACATGGCTCGCGGCGCCAAGGTGAGCGGCGCGCGCTTCTATTTTCTGAAGGGCGTCGGGGCGCGACTCGAACTCGCGCTGATGAACTACGCGCTCGACAAGGCGCTGCAGAACGGGTTCACGCCGATGATCACGCCGACGCTCGTGAAGCCGGAGATCATGCAGGGCACCGGATTCCTCGGCGCCCACGCCGACGAGGTGTACCACCTGGGCAGCGATGACCTCTATCTCACCGGCACGAGCGAGGTGGCGCTCGCGGGCTATCACTCGGACGAGATCCTCGACCTCTCTGACGGCCCGCTGCGGTACGCAGGCTGGTCGACGTGTTTCCGCCGGGAGGCGGGAAGCGGCGGCAAGGACACGCGGGGGATCATCCGTGTTCACCAGTTCAACAAGCTCGAGATGTTCGTCTACACGCTGCCCGAGGAGGCCGAGGCCGAGCACCTGCGACTGGTCGGCTGGCAGGAGGAGATTCTGCAGTCCCTCGGTCTCGCATATCGCGTGATCGACACGGCGGCGGGTGATCTCGGCTCGAGCGCAGCGCGCAAGTACGACGTCGAGGCGTGGGTGCCGACGCAGGGTCGCTACCGCGAGCTGACGTCGACGTCGAACTGCACCACGTTCCAGGCGCGCCGTCTGCAGACCAGACACCGCACGGAGAGCGGCAAGACCACGCCTGTCGCGACGCTGAACGGAACTCTGGCGACCACGCGCTGGATCGTCGCCCTGCTCGAGACGCACCAGCAGGTCGACGGATCGGTCGTGATTCCCGAGGTGCTGCGCCCTTACCTCGGCGGCCTCGAGGTGCTGCGGCCGGTGGCGTCGTGAGTGCGGAAGGCGGGGCATCCGACCGGCTTCTGATCGCGCTCGACGTCGACGGCACGCTGCTGCACGAGGACGAGAGCGCAGGCGACGCGGTGAAGGATGCCGTCGCGCGCGTCGTCGAGGCCGGACACGAGGTCACCCTTGCGACGGGCCGCAGCTGGGAGACCGCCGTCGGCGTTCTTGAACTGTTCGAGTTGCACCCGGAGTTCGTGGTCTGTTCGAACGGGGCGGTCATCATGCAGCGCGATGGCGACGGCTATCGGCGCGCGTTCGTCGAGACGTTCGACGCCCGGCCCGTGCTGGACCGGGTGCGCCCGTTCCTGCCGCACGGCGGATTCATGGTGGAGCGCTCCGACGGCCGACGCGTGTTCACCGCGGGCATGGACTCCTCGGACTGGGTGCTGGGCAACGCGACCCCTGTCGACTTCGACGAGCTCGGCGCCGAACCTGTGAGCCGCGTCGTTGTCGTCTCGCCGTCGCACAACGCGGAGGAGTTCCTCGAGATCGTCGAGCAGATGGGCCTGCACAAGGTGACCTACTCGGTCGGCTGGGCGGCATGGCTCGACATCGCCCCCGACGGTGTGAGCAAGGGGAGTGCGCTGGCCCGCGTGCTCGACCAGCTCGGGATGGACGGCGAGTCGCTTCTCGTGGTCGGCGACGGACGCAACGACCTTGAGATGTTCGCGCTCGCCAGGTCGATCGGCGGGCACGCCGTTGCGATGGGCCAGGCGCCGGACGAGGTGAAGGATGCCGCACTCGACGTCACCGGAACGGTCGACGACGACGGCCTTGCCGACGTGCTCAACTCGGTCGCCGCGCCCGTTCGCTGAGCACAGCGACGCGGTACGACCGACCACCGCGACACGCCGTCGCTGACAGCCGCGAGACGCCGCGACATCCGGTGACGGAGACCCCGCCTGGCACCTGATCTGGGGGTTTGGTACCCTCGTACTCTGTACTCGAACCGAAAGCGGCGGAGTCCGAAGCCTGCCGCTCCCCCCGGAGAGCATGACTTCCTACCCAACCCGCCGAGCCGCGCGCGAAGCGTCGCAGGCATCAGCGCGCGTATCGCGTGCCGCCCATCGAGCCCCCGCAAAGCGGTGGCGGTCGCCTGGGCGCATGACGGCGGCGGGTGCAGCGGTGATGTTCCTCGCGGGAAGCGCCATGGTCGCGATGCCTGCGAATGCGGCATCCGTTCCGGGCGGAACGTTGTATTCGAACCAGCTGCTCGGGCGTAATCAGACGATGACGGTTGCTGGCGACATCCATGCCGCCGAGGTGGAGCAGCAGAAGTTCGACTCGGCCGGTTACACCAGGCCGGACGGCGCGCCAGCGATCACGGTCGGCGGCCTCACGAACGTCGACTGGGCAGCACTCGTGCTGCAAGACGGCCAGTTCCCCGTGACGCCGAACAACCTCACCGTGATGCTGCAGTGGATGGACTCCGAGAACGACCCGAACAGCTGGTGGCTGCGTAACAACCCGCTGAACAACGGGCTCGGGTCCGGCGGCGGCGCGGGGTTCGGCAGCTACGACAACCTCACGACTGCGGCGAGCTACGTTGCGCAGCAGCTGAGGCGTGACCTGTTCTCCGGCATCGCGGCTTCGTTCGAGGCCAACGCTCCAGTCGCAGCGTCCGCGCAGGCGATCATCGACTCGCCATGGGCAGGCGGGCACTACAACTACGGTGCCATCTGGCATGCGGTCGACGTGCCGATCGTCGCCGCTCCAGCCGAGGACTGGTAGGCCGGGAGCCGGTCTCCCTCGGGCTTCGCGCCGTTCGCGTGCGCGGCGGAGGGGTCTGGCTCGCGGCCCCCGAGTTATCGCGCCACTTGCGCTCTACTGCGCCACTTCGGCTGGCGCTATTGCGCGCAAGTGGCGCAGCAGCGGAGCTGGGCACGGCCTGACGTCGAGACGGGGTCTGCCCTGACGTCGAGACGGGGTCTGAGCGGGAGACACCGAGAGGGCGGGCTATGCGGATGGCCGGCACGGGGCCCCGCGGAAGATGGGTGGTTCCCCCGATTCCGCACGAGGGCTCAGCTGGTGGCATGGGCATCAGCCGACATCCCGTCGGCGTCGAGACGAAGGAACGCGAAGATGCCTCTCTACATGGATGTCCACACACTCGACGGATCGGTGGCGCTCAGCGACGTCGCATCCGCGCACACCGCCGATCTGGCGAAGCAGGATGAGCACGACGTGCACTACCTGCGCTACTGGGTCGATGAAGGCGCAGGCAAGATCTTCTGCCTGGTGGATGCCCCCGACCCGGAATCGGCGAACGCCGTGCACCGCGAGGCGCACGGGCTCGTCGCGGACGAGATTTACCTGGTCAGCGAAGGGATGTGATGGCTGAATAGTCTCATGCTGGTCGAGCGTGAACGCCAGCTCGGCGAACTGGAGGCCGAGCTGGCCGACGCGCTGTCAGGCAGCGGACGCCTGGTGTTCGTCGGCGGCGAGGCCGGGGTCGGCAAGTCGACTCTGGTGCGCGAGTTCGCGGCGTCGCAGTCCGGGAGCGTCGTCGTCCGGAGCGGCGGTGTCGACAATGTCACGACGGCGGATGCGTTCGCGGCCTTCCGTGATGCCGTCCCGGAGCTCGGCGATCAGCTGGCGGCCGGCGACAGGGTACGCCTCTTCAGAGCACTGCGATCGGCGTTGTCGGTGGCACCGGGCATCCTGGTGCTCGAGGACCTGCACTGGGCGGATGAACTGAGCCTCGACGGGCTGCGCTACCTCGGGCGCCGCCTCGACGGCATGCCCGTGCTCATCCTCGCCACGTATCGAAGTGAGGAGGTTTCGGCACGACATCGCCTGACGACGGTGATGGGTGACCTCGCGACGGCGTCCGGAGTGCGCAGGATGCCCGTTCCGACGCTCACCGTGGACGGAGTCGCCGCGCTGGTGGTGCATGCTGGGGCATCCACGGTCCCTGAAGAACTGCACGCGCGCACCCAGGGCAACGCGTTCTTCGTGACGGAGTTGCTCGCCGCGGACTCCGCGGAACTGCCCGCAACCGTGCGCGATGCCGTGCTGGCGAGGGTCTCGGCGCTCCCGCCCGAGGGGCAGGATGTCGCCCATGCCGCGGCCGTGCTGGGAACCGTGGCGAGTGCCGACCTGCTGATGACCGTCGCGGCTCGGGACGCCGACGCGCTCGATGCTGCCGTTGATGCCGGTGTGCTCGTCCACGAGGGCGATGGGTTCGCCTATCGCCACGAGCTCGCGCGCGGCGCGGTGGAGGGCAGCCTGTCGGAGGTGCGCAGGCGCCAACTTCACGGACGCGCGTTCCGGGCCCTCGAGGAACGCGCCCCCGAGGACCACCGAACGCTCGCACACCATGCCGCCGGCGACGGCGACGACGCCGCGGCGGCCCGGCATGCCGCATTGGCCGGGAGATACGCGGCCAGGCTGGGGGCGCACCGAGAGGCGGCTGCGCACTACCGCATGGCGCTTGCCCACGGTGCGACCGACGAGGTCCGGGCGGAGCTCTTCGTCGCGCTCTCGTACGAGTGCTACCTCACCGATCAGCTCAAGGAGGCCATCACGGCGAGGCAGCGTGCGTTCGAGCTGCACGAGCTTGCCGCGGATCGCATCCGCATGGGAGACGACCTGCGCTGGCTCTCGCGGCTGTCGTGGTTCCTCGGCCGCGGTGCCGACGCCGAACGATACGGCGCGGGGGCGATCGAGAGCCTCGAGCCACTGACGCCCGGTCCCGAGCTCGCCATGGCGTACAGCAATCAGGCGCAGCTGCGGATGCTCGCCGACGACCACGAAGAGGCGACCCGATGGGGCGAGCGCGCACTCACGCTCGCGACCTCGCTGGGCGAGACGGAGACTCAGGCTCACGCGCTCAACAACCTCGGCACGGCGGCCGTCAGCCTCGGCGATGTCGTGCGTGGCGAGGCGATGCTGCAGCGCAGCCTCGATCTCGCGCTCGTTTCCGACCTGCACGAACATGCGGCACGCGCCTACACCAACATCTCGTCCATGGCGGCGCGCCAGCACCGCTTCACTGCGGCGATCGTGTTCCTCGACGCGGGCATCGCGTACTGCGACGAGCGCGACCTCGACTCGTGGGCGCGTTACATGCGCGCATGGCGAGGCCTGGTGCTTGCCGATCTCGGCAGGTTCGAGGAGGCGTCGAACGAAGCGCTCGGCCTGCTGGCGCACGACGACCTGGCACCGGTGTCCGCGATCCCGGCGCTCGTGGCGCTCGTTCGCGCGCGATCGCGGCAGGGAGAGGATGTCGCCGAGCACCTCGCACGCGCGTCCGAGCTCGCGGGGGCGACGGGAGAACTGCAGCGCATCGCCCCGGTTGCGTGCGCAGCGGCGGAAGACGCGTGGCTGCGCGGCGATCTGTCGGCGATCGAGGAGCTGACCGAGGGCGCGTGGGCGCTTGCCCTTCGACATCCGGATGACTGGGCCATCGGAGAGCTCGCCTGGTGGCGGATGCTCGGCGGGCTGCCCGTGCAGGTTGCTGCACCATCAGCGTCGCCGTTCGTGGCGCTCCTCGACGGCGACGGGGCGACAGCGTGGGATGCCCTTGGCAGCCCCATCTGGTCCGCCTATGCCAGGATGCTCGACGACGACGTCAGCGCCGCCGACCACGCGCTTCGCCTCTTGGACGGAGTAGGGGCCACTCGGGCCGCGTTGGCCGTGCTCCGAACGCGTCGCGACTGCGGACTCCCGTTGCCGCGACGGCCGCACGCGTCGACTCGCGCGCATCCTGCACAGCTCACGACTCGCGAGCTGCAGGTGCTGCGAATGCTCGCGGACGGGCTCTCGACCTCGGAGATCGCCGATCGACTGGTGCTGTCGTCCCGCACGGTCGAGCACCACATCTCGGCGGTGCTGCGCAAACTGGACGAGCCGACCCGAGGCCGCGCGGTCGCTGTCGCTCGCCGCGACGGCATCCTCGACGCCGAGTGACCCTCGCTCCGCGCCGCGAGCCGGTCGGCGGCGCACGACCGGTGGCCGTGGGCTGCCTGGGTGGCTCGAGCCATCCGCGCCACGTGCGCTCTAGTGCGCCACTTAGGCTGGCGCGGTTAAGCGCAAGTGGCGCAATTGCGCGGGTGGCGGGACACCCGGACCGGGCCTAGGCGCCCGCGGCGTTGAAGAGCCGGCCGATCAGGAACGTCGCCGCCAGGGCGATGGCGCCACCGATCACGACCCGGAGCGCCGCCTTGCCGCGTGAGCTGCCGCCGATGGCGGCGGCAGCGTATCCGGTGATGGCGAGCGCCACGATGACGACGACGAAGGTGATCGGAACCCGCCACTCCGGCGGCAGCAGGATGGTCAGCATCGGCAGCACCCCGCCGGTGAGGAACGCCAGCGCAGACGCCAGCGCGGCATGCCACGGGCTCACGACGTCGTCCGGATCGATGTCGAGCTCGGCCGACAGGTGCGCCCGCAGAGCATCGTGCGCCGTCAGCTCCTCGGCGACCTTGTAGGCGGTCTCCTCCGAGAGTCCTTTCGCGCGGTACAGCCCGGCGAGCTCCTCGAACTCCTCGCCTGGCATGGTCGCGAGTTCGTGCTTCTCCTTCTCGATCAGCGCCCGCTCGCTGTCGCGCTGGCTGCTCACCGACACGTACTCGCCGAGCGCCATCGAGACCGCACCACCGACCAGAGCGGCCAGACCGGCGACGACGATGGCGACGACATCCGTTGTGGCACCGGCGACGCCGACCACGATCGCCGCCACCGAGACGATGCCGTCGTTCGCCCCCAGCACTCCGGCCCGAAGCCAGTTGAGGCGTTGCGCCAGGCCTCCGACGTGGGGCTCGTTCGGGTGCTGCCCCGAACCGGGTGACGAAGTCGCACGCGCCATGGCGCAAGCCCATCACACGTTGCCCCGGGCGGCAACGAAGGTGAGGCACACCGATGTAGCCCCCGTGCGGCGGGTGCAGGGCGACGGCGCTGGGGGCGAGACGTGGGGCGACGCGGTGCAGTGCGGCGGCGCTGGGGGCGAGACGTGGGGCGACGCGGTGCAGTGCGGCGGCGGCGCTGGGGCGAGACGCGCGCCGCGAGGCTTGCGGACCCCCGGGCATCCCGCGAGCATGCAAGGGATGACCGAACCCCACCGCCTCAGCCGCGAAGAGGCGCGCCGCATCGCCGTTCGCGCCCAGCTTCTGGATGCCGCGCGTCCGGTCGACCTGCTCGACACCGTGCGCAGGCTCACCCTCGTGCAGTACGAGCCGACCGCAGCGGTCACCCCCAGCGCGGACCTCGTGCTGTGGAGCCGCCTCGGACGGCTGTACCGACCCGATGATCTGCAGCGGGCACTGGCATCCCACGTCGTCGTCGAGCTGCGCAGCATGATGCGAGCCGCCCACGACGTCGCGCTGTACCGTGCAGAGATGCAGGCATGGCCCGGCGCAGACCCGCCGGGCTGGAAGCGGTACCAGGCGCAGTGGATGACGGCGAACGAGGCGTGCAGGCGTGACATCCTCGACCGTCTTCGGCACGGCGGCCCGATGATCTCGCGCGACCTGCCCGACACCTGCGTCGAGCCGTGGAAGTCGACCGGATGGAACAACGGACGCAACGTGGCCATGATGCTGGAGCTCATGGAGCAGCGCGGCGACGTCGCTGTCGCCGGGCGGCTCGGGCGCGAGCGGCAGTGGGACCTCGCCGAGCGGGTCTACCCCGACGACCCTGTCGTGCCCGAGGCGGATGCCGAGCGCGAACGCCGAGCCAGAAGACTGCGGTCCCTGGGGCTGGCCAGGGTGCGCACCACCCAGACACAGCTCGAGCCGATGGATGTCGGCGACGACGTCGGCGAGCCCGCCGTTGTCGAGGGTGTTCGTGGCACCTGGCGGGTCGACCCCGCGCAGCTCGGCCGCGACTTCGAGGGTCGCACGGCGATCCTCTCCCCGTTCGACCGCCTCGTGTTCGACCGCAAGCGCCTCGTCGAGCTCTTCGAATTCGACTACCAGCTCGGCATCTACAAGCCGGCGGCGCTGAGGCGGTTCGGGTTCTACGCTCTCCCCGTGCTGCACGGCGACCGACTGGTGGGCAAGGTGGATGCAGAGGCCGACGTGCCGTCGTCCGTGCTTCGTGTGCACCGGGTCTACGAGGACGAGCCGTTCGATCCTTCACTGAAGGACGCCGTGAAGCAGGAGCTGGAGAGCCTCGCCGGCATGCTGCGGCTACGGCTCGAGGTAGATCACCACTCCGCGTAACCGCCGTCGCCGGAAGACAGCACGGGGGAGTTCTCCGTCGCGGGGTCGGCAGGCGATGCCGCTGCCGTACGCACGGCATCCTCGTCGACTTCGAGCCCCAGGCCGGCCAGCGTCGGCGCGTCGACGTAGCCGTCCGAGTACCGGGGTGGCGGGCTCGCGATGAAGCGCCACCACGGATGCGACGACGGATCGTGCACCTGCAGCGGCGACTCCTGGATCAGGAAGTTCGGGATCGCTAGATCCACCTGCAGGCATGACGCGAACGCGAGCGGACCCGTCGCGCAGTGCGGGGCGAGGTGAACGCCGTGCACGTCGGCGAGCGCGGCGATGCGCATCACCTCGCTGATGCCGTGGGCGTGGGCGAGGTCGGGCTGCAGCACCGAGATGCCGGCACCGATCACGTCGGACACCTCCCACCGGTCGTACAGCCGTTCCCCGGTCGCGATCGGGATGCTCGTTCCCGCGCACACCCGTTCGATCTCCCTTTGCAGCTCGGGTGGCTGCGTCTCCTCGACGAACAGCGGTGCGATGTCGGTCATCCGCTCGAGCAGTGTCCTGGATGCCGGCACGGAGAAGCGTCCGTGCAGATCGAACGCGAGATCGACATCCCTTCCGACGGTGTCGCGGAGCGCGGTCCACTTCTCCACCAGCGCGTCGATCGCGGCCGGTGTGTTCAGGTAGCCCCAGACGCCTTCAGGCGCCGTCTTCAGGGCGGTGTAGCCGGCTGCCACGAGGGTGCCGGCCCGCTCGAGCATCCCCTCCGGCGCGTTCTCGTGCACCGAGGTGTAGACGCGAACGCGATCTCGGGCGGGGCCGCCGAGCAGCTCGTACACGGGAACGTCGAGCGACTTGCCCTTGAGGTCCCAGAGCGCCTGGTCGATGCCCGCGATCGCCGACCCCAGAACCGGCCCGCCTCGGTAGAAGCCTCCCTTGCGCATCCGCTGCCAGAGCAGCTCGATGCGGCGCGGGTCTTCGCCGACGAGGATTCCCGACAGCTCGGACACCGCCGTGGCTACCGTCGCCGCCCTGCTCTCCAGCGTCGCTTCGCCCCATCCGACGAGCCCGCTGTCGGTCTCGACGCGCACGAACAGCAACCGCTGGGACACCCGGAACGACTCGACAGAGGTGATGCGCACGGGGTCAGCCTTTCACGGCGCCGGAGTTGCCCGCGGCGCGCAGGATGTCGCGCTGGAACACCATGAAGAGCGCTACGGGTACGAGAACGGAGACGAACAGCACCGCCATGAACTGCGCGAGCGGCATGTTGTGCGAGAACGACGGCAGCACGACCGAGATCGGCTGCGTCGCGGGATCGGGCAGTGCCAGCAGCGGCCACAGGAAGTCCTTGTAGCTGGCGATCGCGGTGAGCAGCGCGACGACGCCGATCACAGGCCGTGACAGCGGCAGCACGAGCGAGAAGAAGATGCGGAACGGGCCTGCGCCGTCGATGCGTGCCGCCTCGAAGATCTCCGGCGGGATGCCCGAGAAGAAGCGCTGCACGAGCAGGATGTTGAACGCGCTCGCCGCTGCAGGCAGCCACACCGCGGGGTAGGTGCCGAGCAGGCCGAGGTCGTTCATCGTGAGGTACAGCGACACCAGCGAGACGACACCAGGGATGAACAGGGTGGCCAGCACCGCGACGAACACGACCCTGCTGTACTTGGGCTTCAGCACGGCGAGCCCGTACCCGCCGGTCGTGGCGACGACGATGCCGAGGATCGTGGTGCCGCCGACCGTCCACAGCGTGTTGAGGAAATACTGGCCGAAGTTGACCTTCGTCCACGCCTCGGCGAAGTTGCTCAGGTGCAGACCGCTCGGCCAGAGCGAGAACGGGTTCGCGAGGATCTCGTTCGAGGTCGATGTCGCCGCCTTGAACAACCAGAGGAGGGGTCCGACGCACACGATGGCGATCAGAACGAGCACGACGACGGTGGCGATCCAGATCGCCGCATGCACTCCTGGGCGCTTGCGGTCGAGCGCCGAGATGACGCTGCGCTCGCCGGGGTCGAACGCCTGACGGCGACGACGCTTCTGCGGCTGCTGAACCAGGATCGCGCGGGTCATGATGCACTCCATCGACGGGTGAATCGCAGGTAGACGAACGAGAGGATGCCGAGCCCGATCGCCAGCAGCACGCTGAGCGCGGTCGCCATGCCGTAGTTGCCCGCGACGAAGGCGTATTTGAAAATCAGCATCAGGATGGTGAGCGTGTGGTTCTCCGGCCCACCGCCCGTCATCACGTACGGCTCGGTGAACACCTGGAACGTGCCGATCAGCTGCAGCAGAAGCAGCACGAGGATGACCCCGCGCATCTGCGGCAGGGTGACATGCCAGATGCGACTCCAGATGCCCGCGCCATCCGCTTCGGCCGCGTCGTAGAGCTCGGTCTGCACGCCCATGATCGTGGCGAGGTAGACGATCGTGGCGGTGCCGAAGGATGCCCAGGTCGCCTGCAGCACGATCGCCGGCATCGCCATGCCTGCGCTGTTCAGCCAGGGCAGCGGTCCGACGCCGAACCAGCCGAGGATCGTGTTGAACACACCCTGTTGGCTCGGGTCGTAGAAGGTCTGCCAGAGCAGCACCGCAACGACCGGCGGCAGGATGACCGGCAGATACACGAACACCGCGGCGAGCTGCCGCGACCGGCGAAGCTCCCCGATCACGATGCCCAGCACGAGCGGCACGGGGAAGCCGATGACGACCGCCAGCACCGTGAACCACACCGTGTTGAGCACTGCTGTGGGCAGCAGCGGGTCGCTCAGCACGCGGCCGAAGTTGTCGAACCAGACCCACTGGGTGGAGATGAAGTTGGTCTGCTCCATGCTCAGCGGCAGGGAGCGCAGGATCGGCCACCAGCTGAACACGGCGAACACGATCAGGGTCGGCAGGAAGAAGACCAGGGTGGAGAGCCCACCCGATCTCACCCAGCGACGCACTCGGCCGGTGGTCCTGCCGGACGCGCCGCGGGCGCCGTTGCCCGTTCGGGACGTGCTGTCAGTTCGGGCGGTTGCCGCGGCATCCGCGGCCGATGGGGGCGCCGACCGCCGCAGCGTCGCGGGCGGGCGGCCTGGTGAGGTGATACGAGTCATCGCATGAAGCTCCTACGAAGAAAGGGCCCGCCCTCGACATCCGAAGGCGGGCCGGGCGTCAGCCTCCGGCGATCGCCGACTGCACCTGCGTCTGCGCGCTCTGCAGCGTCGAATCGATGTTCGTGCCCTTGTTGGTGAGCACCGCCTGCACGACGTTGTCGAGGATGTTGTAGACCTGCTGCGCCTGCGTCATCGGCTCCGGAACGAGAGGCAGCTTCGTCGTCGAGTCGAAGTAGGCCGTGTAGTTGTCGCGCGGCACGTTGATCTCGTCCTTGACCCACGTCAGGTACCGATCGTTCGTGGCGTTGTCGAAGAGCTGCAGGCCTGGAGCGCCGACGGCTCCGCCATCCGCCGCGGTGGCCTTCGCGGTCGTCACAGCGGTGTTCTTGTCGAAGTACTGGCGGTAGTAGGTCCAGTCCACGAACTTCAGGCCGGCCGTGATCTCGTCCTGTGAGGCCTTCGGGTTGAAGATCGCGATCGTGCCGCCGCCGAGCGTCCCGAGCCCGTCGGTCGCCTGGGGCAGCGGCGCGAGGCCGAAGTCATCCTTCTTCATCCCGTCGGTCGTGACGACGGTGTTGTAGGCATCAGACCCGTTGACGAGCATGCCGACGTTGCCCGCGGCCATCTGCTTGAAGCTGTCGTCTTGGTTGATCAAGAAGTTCGTGCCGAACGAGCCGTCCTGCCAGCGCATCTGCTGGTACATCTTGAGCGCGTTCTTCGTCGCGTCATTGTCGACGGTGGCCTTCTTGCCGTCCTTCGACTCCATGGTGTGACCGAACGCGTAGCTCATGGTCGTGAGCGACCAGCCACCGGTGTTGTTGGTGGTCATGCTCATGTAGCCCTGTTTGCCGGTCTTGTCGGTGATCGTCTTCGCGGCCGACTGCACCTCGTCCCAGGTGGTCGGCGGCTTGTCGGGATCGAGCCCTGCCTTCGTGAACAGCGCCCGGTTGTAGACCAGCGCCATCGTGTACGCGCCGACGGCGGCCCCGTAGGTCTTGCCGTTCGCCGTCGCGACCTTCTCCACCTCCGGGTTCACCTTCGAGGCCTGCGAGTCGGCCTTGTACTCGTTGGTGATATCGGCCACCTGTCCACGAGCGATCAGCGACTGGATGTCGGTGAACGGCACGAAGAACACGTCGGGCATCTTGCCTGACGCGACGAGCGCCTGGAAGGTCTGCGGGTCATAGGTGGTCGTCGACGACTTCACCGTCACGTTCGGGTTCGCCTTCTCGAACGACGCGACCTGCTGTTTGTAGATCTTCAGCTGTGCGGTCTGGTCGCTCGTCGGCTCATTGCCGACGGTGATCGTGACTTTGCCGCCGTCTCCGCTGCCCGAGCTGCAGCCGACCAGTGCAGCGCCGGCAAGGGCGAGAGCCGTGAGCGGCGCGATGGTGCGCCGTATCGCCTTTCTCATGTGGTGTCCTCACTTCGTTGTGTTGAGTGTGTTGATGGTGCGGGGATGATGCCGCCGGGCCCGACCCGACGGCATCGGGTTCAGGGGGCGATCAGCTCACCGTCGAGGCCCCTGACCTTGGCGGCCCAGGCGTCGTGTCCGGAGAGGCCGGCGGGGAATCGTGCCGCAGCGGCCTCATCGAGGTCGATGCCCCAGCCGGGCGCGTCGTTGGGGCGGAGCCAGCGGCTCTCGATGCGCAGGGTCCCGGGGAAGACGTCGTGCACGGCATCCGGATACACGTGGCCTTCCTGGATGCCGAACGCGGGGCTCGTGACGTCGAGCGTGACGTTCGCGGCGGCACCGATCGGCGAGGTGTCGCCTGGCCCGTGCCACGCGGTGCGCACGCCGACCAGCTCGGCGGCCGCTGCGATCTTGCGCGCGGGAGTTAGTCCACCGAGGTCGGAGACGTGCGAGCGGATGAAGTCGACGCCACCGCGCAGAACGAGGCGTGCGGCATCCGTGACGGAGGTCGTGAGCTCGCCGACCGCGAGGGGAACGGGGGAGTGCTCGCGCACCTCGGGCAGCCGGTCCCAATGCTCGGGCGGAAGCACGTCCTCGAGGAAGAACAGGCGGTAGGGCTCGAGCGAGCGCGCCAGCGTGACGGCCTGCTTCGGAGTGAGCCGGGAGTGCACGTCGTGCAGCAGCTCGATGTCGTCACCGAGGCGGTCGCGCGCGGCCTCGAACAAGCGGGGGACCGTGCTGAGGTACTCGTCCACGCTCCATCCGCCGGGGTATGGTGCCGTGGCATCCGTCACGTCGCTCGTGGAGGGGGCGCCGTAGTGGCCACGGCCGCGCTGCCCGACCTGGATGCGCACGTGGCGCTGGCCGCGCTCCCTGAGGTTCTCCGCCTGGTCGAGGGCGGCGTCGATGGTCGCTCCCTCTGCGTGCAGGTAGGTGTCGGCTGCGCCGCGCACCCGGCCGCCGAGCAGCTCGTAGACAGGGAGGCCCGCGCGCTTGCCCGCGATGTCCCAGAGCGCCTGGTCGAGGCCGGAGATGGCGTTGTTGCCGACCGGACCCTCACGCCAGTACGACGAGAAGCGTGCAAGCCGCACGAGGTCTTCGATGTCACCGGGGTGCCTGCCGACGACGAGCCGCGCGAGGTGGTCATCCACATAACTGACGACCGACCGCCAGCGCTGGGTGAAGGTGGCGCATCCGAGTCCGTACAGCCCGTCGTCGTTCGTGCTCACCTTGACGACGACGAGCGGGATGCCCTCCGGTGCCGTCGCGATCGCCCGCACCTCTGTGATGCGCAGCCCGTCGCGGGCCGGCCAGGGCTGCTCGAAGGCGGGGTCCGCGGCGGGGATGTCGGTGCCAGGGCTGTCGGCGGCGGGGATGTCCGCAGACGTTGTCGTGCTCATCGTGCGATCTCCTCGTGATCGAAGGCGGGAGCGGTCTCGGGGGTGGAAAGGACGTCGAGGGTGGGGGCGGGTGCGGCATCCAGGGTCTGCTTCGGCTCCCAGCCGAGCAGCTCGCGTGCCGCGGTGGTGTCGACGAGTCCCTCGCGGCCCACGAACCGGCGACGGCGCTCGACGCCGGGTGCATACCGGTCGAGGAGCTCCTCCGTCGGGGAGGGCAAGCGCGTGTCGGCTGCGGCCAGAAGTATCCGATGGGCTCCGTGCACGTCGGCGCTCAGGGCGAGCAGGATGGCGTCGATCGCGTCATCCAGCACCAGGTACGACCATCCTTCGCGGCCCAGCCGGCGGATCTCCGGCTCGTCACCCACCAGTTCGTCGCCGAGCCGCAACAGGGTCTCTAGGTCCTTCACCAGCGGAAAGCGCAGCGTGACGATGTCGGTGCCCCAGCGGCTGTTCGCCCAGCTCGCGGTCTGCTCGTCTGTCCACTTGCTGAGCGAGTACGCGTCATCGTGCGCGACGGGCGAGTGCTCGTCGAGGGGAAAGTAGGCGGGCATCACAGGATGACGGTTCATCGGCACCCCGAACGCGTTGATGGATCCAGCGACCACGACACGCCGTACGCCGGCCGCGCCGGCTCGGTCCAGCACGGTGAACGTCGCGGACGTGTTGCGGACGAACACCGCACGCGCCGGCGCCAGGTTGGGGTGCGCGATCGCGGCGAGATGCACGACCGCGTCGACACCGCGGAGTGCCTCGGTGACGGCATCCTCGTCGGCGGCATCGGCGGTGATCACGTAGTGCGCGGCACTCGGGGTCGTGAAGTCGAGACCGAGTGCCGTGACGCGCACTCCTGACGCCACCAGGCGATCGACGAGGGCCCTGCCGATCTTCCCGTCACCGCCGGTGACGAGCACGTGCCTCGGCGACGGCCGTTCGGCTGGGGCGCTTCCTTGTGCCAACTCTGATCTCCTGTGATCGAATCTGCGAAACTGCTTTCGCAGTTGCTCGTGACACACAATCACAGCCCGCCCGCGGGTGTCAAGGGTGCGCGAGACGCGCGGCGGCCGCCCCCGCGTGGCCCCCCGCCACCCCTCCCGCGTCGCCCCCCCCGCCTCCCGCGTTCGCCTCGCCCCCCGCGTCGCCTCGCCACCCGCGTCGTCCCACCGCCACCGCGTCGCCCCACCGCCACCCGCGTCGCCCCACCACCCCAACCACCCCCACCACCCAAGCCGTCGCCACTTCGCGCGGGTTCCGCACCCCCAAGGCCGCAACAAGTGGCGACGACTTCGCGGTGCGGCCCACGTCGCATGGGTGCCGCCGGCGCCGGACCCACAAGTGCTCGCCACTTCGCGCGGGTTCGGGCCCCACGAGGGGACAACAAGTGGCGACGACTTCGCGAAGGGGGCGCCCGACGGGCGCAACGAGTGGGGGTGTGACTACCGGCGGCTCGACGGGCCAAGCACGAGGGTCGGCGTCGAGAAGTGCTCGCCGGCGGCGTGCTCCGAGGTGGTCAGGCTCGCGGCTCCGAGCCGGCCCAACTCCATGAGCTCGAGGTCCACCGAGGTGAGCTGGCGCGAGCCGTCTTGGTCGACGACGGTGCCCTCCCAGTTGTCGACACCGATCAGTGCGATGTCGTCGGGAACGCGAATGCCCGCCGCCGCGCACGCCTCCATCGCGCCCAAGGCGATGTGGTCGTTGCCGCAGAACACGGCATCGAACTCGGAGCCGGACTGCAGCAACTCGGCCATGCCGGCAGCGCCACGCACCCGTGTCCAGTCGCCGTAGATCACCGGTCCGACGGGCTGAAGCCCCGCCGCCGTGAGGACGTCCATCATTCCGGCCCGCCTGCGTTCCGCCGCGATGCTTGCCTGTGGGCCCGTGATGTGGGCGATGCGGGAGTTCCCGGTGTCGATCAGATGTCGGGTGGCCATGCGGCCGGCCTCGCGGTTGTCGGGGAGGTACATCACGTCATCCGCATCGCTCGATGCCGTGAAGATATAGGTGACCGGCACGTCGAAGTAGTGCGTGAGCGACGGCGACGTGTGCTCGTGCCCGTCGCCGATCACGAGCAGGCCGTCGATGCGCCGCGCCCGCAGCTCGCGGATGCTGTCGGACATCGCCTTGCTCTCCTTGACGTCCCCGTCGTAGACCAGGGCCGCCTGGTTCTGATCGCCGAGTTGCAGGATGGCGCCGATCGCCACCGGCCGGGCGAAGGTGTTCTTCGCGCGGTGAGTGAGCACGCCGATGGTGCCGCTGCGACCCGAGGCGAACGAGCGCGCGAGCGCGTCCGGCCTGAAGTCGAGCCGATCGGCTGCGGCGCGAACGCGGTCGCGCGTCGCCTGAGAGATGCGGGTGCTCCCGTTCAGTGCCTTGGATGCCGTGGCGAGCGAAACCCCGGCGACGGCGGCGACGTCGCTCAAACGCACACTTCTTCCGCTCGGCACGAAAAGAGCATATCGCCGGTGAAACAGGGGTTGACGTTGCACCCGAACACGTCGCATGATCGGCGAAGTGCGAAACCGCTTAACCATCCGAACACCACCCTCGCAGCAGGGCGTCTAGGCGGGCTCATCACGGGATGACCGTGCGCCCGCCCCAGCACATCGACACGCCCATCCGTCCAATCCACCGAAATCGGGGAACGCGATGAAGCGCAGAACGTTCCCCACCGTCGGGGCCGCGACAGCAGGCGCCGCGATCATTCCGGCGGTGAGCGGCAACCCCCGGCGGCCCGTCGCCCGATGCTGCCGGTAGACTCGGCGGCTGGAGGGCTGTCCGAGCGGCCGATGGAGCTGGTCTTGAAAACCAGTGGGCAGAAATGTCTCGTGGGTTCGAATCCCACGCCCTCCGCTTAAGTCGGTCGCCCGCAATCCCTTGAAATCACTGGGATCGCCGGGGTCAGCCGTTCATGCGTGAGAGGCCGGAGGGCGTGTCGCGTGCGCCGGCGATCGAGAGGGGCGGCCGACGACGTACCCGCTCATGTCCATGCGACTCAGCCTGGACCTCGACGGAATGGTGCGGTCTGGACCGCACCTATCTGCCTGTTCGGAGGAGGGGTGGGCGTCCTTTGCCGCGCAGCTGGAAGACGATCGAGTAGACCCCGATTCCGGTGAAGAAGCCGCCGAGTACCAGGAGCATGAGAAACAAGGGGACGAACATGCTCAGTGTGCCGATGTACGCGAACAGGAAGAACAGCACGATCATCGCGATCAGAGGGAGCCGGCGGGGAAGGAGTACGGTGCACCCGCCGGCCACGAACGCCAATACCGCAAGCCATCCCTGGACCTTCATTGCGGCGGCGAGAGTCGACCCCTGGGCGATGGCAGCCAGCCCGCCGAACACGACCAGTCCGGCTACTGCGTAGACGACTGCGGTCATCATGTCTCGGCGCGCTTTGCGTTGCTTCGCTGTCGTCATCATCCTCGCCCACGGGTCTGCCTTTGCTTGAACACCCGTGGGCGCCGTGGCGGGTTCTAGGGTGAGGACGTGGCGTTCGCGATCTCCACCCGACGCCGAGCCGCGGCGATAAGCAGCCCGCGGGGTATCCGCTACCAGCCGGGAGCATGAGTTGACCGACAAGACCGCACTCGTCACAGGAGCGTCTTCGGGTATCGGTGAGGCGACCGCGCGAAAGCTGCAGAGCCTTGGGTATACCGTCTACGGTGCTGCGCGCCGGACTGAGCGTCTGAAGGAGTTGGCGTCGGGCGGCATCCGGGCTCTCGCCATGGATGTCACGGACGATGCCTCGATGCAGGCGGGCATGGACCAGATCGTCACCGACACCGGCCGGATCGACGTGCTCGTCAACAATGCCGGCTACGGCTCCTACGGTGCGCTCGAAGATGTCGACATCGACGAGGGGAGGCGACAGTTCGAGGTCAACGTCTTCGGCTCCATCCGGCTGGCGCAGCTCGCGTTGCCCCACATGCGTGCACAGCACTCGGGCACGATCGTGAACATCACCTCGATGGGCGGCATCATCTACACCCCTCTCGGCGGCTGGTATCACGGGACGAAGTTCGCCCTCGAAGCCCTCAGTGACTGTTTGCGCCTGGAGGTGGCTCCGTTCGGCATCGACGTCGTCGTGATCGAGCCGGGCGCGATCGCCACAGAGTGGGGCGATATCGCGGCCGACCATCTGGACCAGACCGTCGGCACCGGCGCATACAAGGAGCAGTCGGCCGCGGTGGCGAAGTTCCTACGCTCTGACGCCAACGCCAACCGCAACTCACCACCGTCGGTGATCGCCGACGCCATCGGCAAAGCGGTCACGGCTCGACGGCCGAAGACCCGCTATACCGCAGGCTATGGAGCCAAGCCCCTCATCGCCGCCCGCAGAGTACTCAGCGACCGCCAGTACGACGCACTCATCTCCCGCGCCGCCGGCCTACCCCGCAACTGAAGCCCGAAATCCGGCAGCCGTTGGCCGGCGCCGGCCTTATACAAGAGGCCGAATCGGCGCCAGCCAACGGCAGTCGACGACCCCGAATGTCGACCAATCCTCAACTTACGCTTCGCCTGAATCGCCTGCGGTTAGCTCAGAAGCCGTTCATGCAGCGATGAGGACCCGTTCATCACACGGATCCAGCCGGCCCATTCCGCCGCCGGCGCGTGTGTTCTCATCCCAGATGCTCATACCTGGGGTGTACGCGGGAAGCTGCCTCCTACCTCGCATCGCCCCAGCTTTGATGGCTAGTTGTAGGAGGCAAGGACGTTGTTGACGCGTAGCGGCGTTGCAATGGCTGGTGGTTGTCCGTCGTGCGCGCCGTGGGGTCGGCGCTTGCGTCCTTCTGGCGTGAGCAGGCTATTGCGCTGGGTCACGCCGTAGGGCGGGGAGACGGTGCCGACCTGGTGCCGTTGCGCGTCTTAGTGGGCATCGTTGGGGACCAAGACGATGCGCCGGTTCGTGCGAGTGTGATTCCAGGCGTTTTCGATCTCGGCGAGCGGCATGGCGTCGAAGTCGAGCGTGACCCGGCCTTCGTGCGCGTGCCCCAGCAGTGAGGCGAAGCCGTCTGCCGCTTGGTCGAGTGGGAATGGCGCGCCGGCACCACTCCCAAAAACGTGCAGCGGCGCTTGGCGCAATGCGATCGCCGGGATGCGCGCGTTCGATCCTGCCGCCATGCCGACCACGATGTAGCGAATCCGGTTCAGTGCCCCGCCTGTCTTCGCGACGGTCTCGATTGCGGCTTCGGCTGGTGCTCCCCACAGGAAGTCGGCCACGAGGTTGTATGGGCCGTGGGCGGCGAGAGCTGCCACGAGCTCGTCGTGCGGCTGATCGATTCGAACCGCCGCGTGAGCGCCTCTGGCGACGAGTTCGTCGAGCTTCTCTTGATTCCGTCCAGCAATGACGACCTCGGCACCTTGCAGGACAGCGAGCTGCGTCGCGATCTGCCCGGCGGCGCCCGTCGCGCCGAGGACCAGCACCCGGTCGCCGGCCTGTGCCTCGCCCTCCCAGACCACCGTCTTCCACGCCGCCATCCCGGGATTCAAGAGCGCTGCGGCAGTGGCATCATCCGCCTCGCTAGAGATCGGGAGCCACTGGCCGGTACGCACGAGAGTTTGCTCCGCCATGCCGCCGTAGGGCTGCGTCGGGAGCATGAAGCCGATCCGCGTGCCATCACCAAGGCGACCCACCCCGTCCAGGCCGGGAACGAACGGGAAGCTCGGCGGGGCGTAGTGCACGCCCGCCACCGCAAGACGGTCCGACGGCTTCAGCGCCGCCGCACCAACGGCCACGACCGTGGTGTCGGCTCCTGCGCCCGGCGCCGGGAACAACTCGTAACGCGGCGTCTCGCCAAGTCCGTGGACGACGGCTGCATACATGACGGGCTCGGGCACAGAGTCCTCCTCTTCCAGTTCCAGTGGTGCTCACAGAGAGATCCGTTCATTGTGAACGGATCTACGCTAGCAGAATCCGTGCATACTGAACGGGTATGGAGAGCGAACCCGACTACTACGACATCTGGATGTCCGTTCTGGGACGGACCGATCGCGAGAACGACTTCCGGGCCTTGCTACTCGAGTACGCCGGCGTCGAGCTCGACGCCGAGCTGGCGCGATCGCTCGTCCTCGTGAGCCTGCATGAGCCGATCGGAGTCCTCGCCCTCGCCGACCTCTTGGGGCAGAACCATCCCAAAACCAGCCGCATGCTCGCCCAGCTCGAAGCCCTGGGCCTGGTCGACCGATCGCGCGGAACCGACCAGCGCATCCGCACCGCCTCCACCGCCGCGGCCGGACGAACGCTCATCGAGCAGATCAACCAGGGCCGCCGTCGACTGCTCGCGGACGTCTTCCGCGACTGGACGAACGCTGACCAAGCCACATTCGCCCGCCTCTCGCAACGCTACGGCGACCGGATCGAAGAACTCATCTCAGCGCGCA
Source organism: Humibacter soli (assembly GCF_054779035.1). Lineage (NCBI taxonomy): Bacteria > Bacillati > Actinomycetota > Actinomycetes > Micrococcales > Microbacteriaceae > Humibacter > Humibacter soli. Next base: position 200,837 of record NZ_BAAGYX010000002.1, read on the forward strand.
AGAGCGCCGGAGCGTAGAACCCTCTGCGCCAGCCAAACAAGCGCGCTTCGTTCGCTGCATCGTGTCAACAACTCATGCCGCCCGCGACACCACTTCCCACGGGAATGTGCTCGACCGCGACTTCAAGGCCGATGATGCGATGCGCTATCTGACCACCTGGACAGCGAGAGTTCGCCGTCGAGTCGCACGCGATCCAGCGGAGGTCCGCGAGTCGACGCCGCGCCACGACCCAGACCAGCAACGCGAGCACGGTCAGCACAAACGAGCCGATCATGATGGCGTTCCACCCGCCGGCCCCCCACAGTGGGCCGGCGAGGAATGAGCCGAGGGCACCGCCGACGAAGTTGAACACGACCATGGCGGTGTTCAACCGGCTGCGCTCGGATGGCGACAGGGCGACCATGCGGGTCTGGCCGAGGACAAGGGTCCCCTGCACGGCGACGTCGAGGACGATCACGACCACGATGAGGCCGATGATCGATGTCTGGAACAGCCAGGCTCCGGCCAAGGACAGCAGCAATAACCCGAGCGCGATCCCGGTTGCCGGCACCGACCATCCGCGGTCATGCATCACTCCAGCGCGGCGGCTGACGATCGCGCCGGCCACGCCGACGAGACCCATAAGCCCGATCTGCGACGTCGAGTAGCCGAAGGGCTGCGCGGTGAGCAAGTACGTCAACGCAGTCCAGAACATTGTGAACACCGCGAAGTTCACACCCGTGATGAGCATCGTGACGGGCGCCGCCGGGTGGCGGACCACGGCGGTGAACACCGATCCGAGGAGTCGGAAGTACGGAACCGGCGCTCGGCGCGCGAGCTTCGGGATCATCACGGCCAGGACCAGAGCGAGGACGAGCGCGAGGACCGCGAAGATGACGTAGATGGATCGCCAGCCCCAGAGATCAGCGACGGTACCGCTGACGGTCCGGGAGAGCAAGATGCCGATGAGTACGCCAGACGCGACGGTGCCGACCGTACGGCCACGCCTCTCCGGTGCCGCGAGCTCGGCCGCCAGTGGATTGAGAATCTGGGCCGCGACCGCCGTCAGCCCGACCGCGCCAAGCGCAGCCAGTAGCAAGCCGTAGCTTGGCGCGATGGCCGCACCGAGCAGGGCCGCGGCAGAGAGAATGAGAATCACGGGGATCAGGCGGCGACGGTTCACAACGTCTCCGAGGGGCACAATGAGGAAGATGCCCACCGCATAGCCGATCTGTGTGATCGTCACCAGGATCGCGCCGCTGGCCGAGGCAACTCCGAACGCCGCGGTGATTGTCTCAATGAGCGGCTGGGCGAGGTACAGGGTTCCTACCGCCGCGCCAGCGGCGATCGCGAACAGCAACGTGCGCAGCGGTGTCATCAGACCCGCAGACTCGGGCACCGGAGCATTCAAATCCTGTGCACTCACCGCACCATCACCCTTCACCGACATCCAACATCCCTCACACTGTGTGCCGCCAGCCAAGGCGGGCAGCGCTGCGATTGAAGCTATCGACGTAACAAGATCGCAGGAAGGAACCACCTAACGGGGTCCGCCAGTACCCCTCCGGAGAGGATCGGACTGGTCGGCGCGAACAGCTACTACGTCAGCTCTGATCGGTCCATGATGGATGTGATGACAGATCATGTCTCGCCGCAGAGAATCCTTGAGCATGTCCAACGGCTGGGGGAACAGCATCCGCCGATCGCTCTCGATTCGGTCGACCGACGGGTTAGCGGACCGCGAGCAGTCGCCGATCGTTATGGCCACGTTATCGACTATCTCGCCCGGGTAGAGCTCGAAGTCGACCGGAACGTTCTCGAGTTGCTCGTGCTGCTGCCCGACGTGAGCGAAGTCGACCGGATGTTCTACGCCGACGTGTGGCAGCCGCAGGAGATCCAGCACGGCTTGATACTCGACCGCCTGCAGCAGGATCTCGGCCGACCCGCGGCCCAACCCGAACTCGCTGTCTCGTTCAAGCTAAAGATCATGGGCGCGCTTGCTCACTTCTCTTCGATCCAGGACATCGCGCGTCTGCTCTATTACCTGACCGGCGCGAGTACGGAACGACAGGCCGTATTGGCATACAACGTCCTCTACGACGGGATGCTGCAACTCGACGAGGTGGCAATCGCCGAGACGATCATCAGCCCGATCCGCCGACAGGAGCCGGGCCACTTCGCGTTCTACCGGATGAGCGCGACCCAACTGGTGCAGAGCGGCGAGCTCAAGCCGTGGCAGCTCTATCTGGCGCGCATCCTGAGGGAGAAGACATACAACCTCGTCGGCACGAATGGCCAGGATCGTTATCGCGCTCAGGTTGGTGGCGTTGCCAGCGTGCTCGGGTTCGCCAGCGATCTGGAGAAGTATGCACGCGAGGTCGGCCGGATCGAAGCGCAACTGCTCTGGGCAGAGCACGCCGGCATGGAGTTCCCGCCCTATGTTCTTAAAGCTCTGAAAGAGAGCATCGACCTCTACCGCGAACGCGGCTTCGACACCTGACGAAAAGCCCGAGATGAAGGAGTCATCGGTTCGAGCCCGGCAGCCTTCAGTCGAGCATCGAGGCCAGCACGCCGTAGACGCGCAAGACCACTTCGTGCTCAGTCGATAATCGTGCCGAGTGCGAGGGTGAGGAACCAGGCGATGAAGCCGAGGTAGATGAGGCGTTCGGCTAGGCCGAAGATCCGTCGCAGTGGTGGTGCCACCGAGGATGCGATAACGAGGATCGATCCGATGGCCATCACGATGGCTGCACACGTTGAGCCCACGGCAATGCCGGTGCGACCGGAGTTCGCAAGGGGTCCGGCCGCAAGGAACGCGGCAACGGTGACGGTGGCGAACGCCACGATCGCCAGAAGGTTGTGCAGGCGGCCCTTCTGGGTTCGGTCCGTTCCAGGACGATCCATCGGGAACAGCGGAATGACCAGGCGCGCGGCGGCGAAGATCCAGAGCAAGACAACGGAAGCTCGAGTAGCAGGCACATCGGCGAGCAGGATTGCGCTGGCACCGCCGGAGACGGCCGCAGCGATCCCGGCGACCGCGTACCACGCTCTCGCGTTGCTGAGGGCGTATGCGCTGACGGGGTCCAGGATCGGTGAGAGTCCCGTCGGCATGAAGTGCATAACGAGCAGGGCTGCGATCAGAACGAGACAGCCCGCCGCGCCAATGAGAGCCACGACTATGTTCATGCCGTCGTTTCCGATCCTGGCCACGTTTGGGAACAACTCGACTACGTCGCACAATATCGACCCTCGAGCTAGACCGTGAGCGATCGCCCGCGCCGGGATGCTTCTCGTGAGCGAGCGGGACGAGGCGGTCATCACGAATGACACCCCTAGCGTCGGTGACGAAGAAGCCTGCCCCGATCAGCAGGCGCGGGTGTTCCCTCGCGCCAGAGCAGCGCGGTCAGGAGGGCCTCGACACGGGACGTAGCCGCTGAGCATGGGCTCCCCTCCTAACAAGGAGGCTCACTGCACCACGTGGATGTCCCTGATCTGGGTGTTGCCCTTCGTGCTCACGTAGATGCGGTACGGGCCGACCTGGTAGGTCCCGGCAGCGTTGTTCGCGATGACGAACGTCTTCGCGTAATCGGTGACCTGGCCGTCGCCCTTCGTCAGCGTCGCCACGATCGTCAGGTCGTTCGTGGCACCGCGGAGCTTCTGCACGGATGCCCGCGCCGTGACGGAGTCGGGACCGTACAGCGCAAGGTCAGTGGATCCCGTCATCGGCACGGTCTGGTTGATCGGCGGGAAACTGGCCAGAGTCGTCGACCCCGAGCCTCCGGTCTGCGGCAGTGGTTCCGCCTGGGTGAAGACGTCGCCGTCCACGAGAACCGTGCCGGCAGGAGACACATCGGCCAGGCCCCGTGCGACCAGCTGGTAGTCGCCGATCGGCACATCCTTCGGGATCAGGACCGTCGCATCGAACGTTCCGTCGCGTTCTGGCGTGCGCTGCCCGGTCGCACCGACGCCGTCGAGCGTGGCCAGCACAGCGACGATGTCGTCCGGGTCCGACACCGACGAGAGATCGATCTCGACGCGCGGCGTGTTCGCGCCGGAACCCTTGACCTCGACGCTGTCGCCCGGGTGAGTGTCGTCGGTGATCGCCTGAAGGGCGATGTGCGCGGAGTCGCCGGCGTTCGCGGGGAAGGTCCAATCATTGCCGTAACCGGGAGTGCCGATGTTGCTCTCCGTCTTCGTCGCCACCAGGAGGTGGTCGGTGCTGCCCGTGACCTTTGTCTGATTGCCCGGGCCGGCGAGCGCCACGTTCGCGGGTGTCGTCATGGTGAGATAGCTGGTACCCGGATTCTGTGCATTGTGCACGGATCCGTCGGCGAGAGCCCAGACGGAGTTCTGCACGTCGCTGAGGCCGCTGCCGTCGCCTTCCCAGAGCTGACCGACATCGAAGTTGCACTTCTGCAGACTGACCGCGCGTGCGACGTTGTTGCTGCCGCTCTGGTTGCCCATGTCGACGCACAGGTTGTTCATGATCATCAGCAGGCCGACGAACGATATGTTCTGGCTGGCGCTGTGGTCGCACGGCGCCATCGTCAGGAGCGTGCCGACCGCCGCGCTGTTGCCCGGGTCGGTGATGCACTGCCCGGTCTCCGTGTTGGCGTATGGCCCCACCGTGTCGGTGGACGTGAGGTCGGCGCTCGCCTCCGACCATGACGCGAAGTCGTCGGTGCCGTTGTCCTGGAAGTAGTTGCATTCTCCGGTGTTCGGGTTGTACACGGGGTTCGGGTTGACGGGCATGTCGGGGTTCGGGTCCATCACGATCAGTGCCGGGTCCGTTGGATCTGGAGTCAGTGCGTTCTCGCACTGGAGCGCGTTGACCCAGGATCCGCTACCGCCATCGATCCAGAGGTCGAAGTGGATCATCCCCGGGCCGCCATCGCCGCCCTGGCCGATCAGAGTGCCGTCGGCCGAGTCGCTTCCCGACCCGGACCAGTCGCCCTTGCACTCGGTGCAGGAGTCTTCTGTGACGAAGTACTTGTGGAAGGCCGGAATGTAGAACTCGACACCGTATGGCGCCTCGAGTGTGTTCGCGGTGGCCGCCGTCAACGGGTTCGCATACGACCCATCGCCGCCTGCGCGCTGACCGGAATGCACGGCGCTGCCGTAGTTGCCCGGATAGGAGTTCGTCGCGCCGCTGCTCGGGCCGCCGATGCCGGCTCCTGGCGGCGTGTTGTCCGGAACGCCGTACCAGGTGAACCACGCCTCGTTCTCGCCGGGCTTGACCGAACCGCCGTTCACGGCGAGGTCTGCTCCGACGCTGCCGCTCTTCGGGTAGGGCATCACCCGGTTCGGGTTGATTCCGACCACCTTCTGGTGCGTGAACACCGTGTACGAACCGACGGTGTCACCGTTCGCGGTGTTGGTCGCGGTGACCGTCACGGCGAGGTACTGGCCGATCTGGCTGATGCTCGGCGCGTAGTCGCGGTGGGTGCCGTCCGCCATTCCCGACGTGGTCGCCACGTTCGTCGCCGATGTTCCGTCAGGGGAGGTCTTCCACTGGTAGCTGAACGTGGTGCCGGCCATGTCGTTCCAGGTTCCGTTGTCGACCAGGACGACGTTGCCGAGTTGCGGACCGGTCTTGACGCTGCCGTCGCGGTTCGCGGCGGGATGCGTCAGGTCGTTCCACAGGTGGTACGAGAGCGTCGGTTCATGGCCCGGCACCGGGGCCAGCGTGACGGCGGCGGATGCGGGGACGGCGGACCCGAGTGACAGGCCGGTGAACAGGGCTAGGGCACCGATGAGGGCGAGTCCGCGTGTCCTGAGGTGTGACGTCATTTGAGCGCTCCTGAGATTCCGACGGCAGTGGCACAATCTCGGCGCGGCATGCCAGCAGGCATCCGTAGTCGATGGACGGCAGCATTCCCCACCGCCCGTCTTATTGTCAAGAAGCTTTACTGATCGAATTCGGTCGTCAGCACGGCAATCGCCGCCCTTCGGTCACAGAACAATAAAGGTTGTTTACAGTTAGGAAGGTTCCCTGATACAGTCCCGGCGTACCAGTTCCAACGGAGGGATGTGCCGATGCCGCAGACGCAGCGATCCATCGCGCCGGGCACGCCCGCGTGGTTGCGTTCGCACAACGACCGGACGGCACTCGGCCTCCTGCTGGAGCACGGCGAGCTCACCCGTCAGCAGATCGGCGAGCTCACAGGCCTCTCGAAGCCGACGGCATCCCAGATGGTGCAACGTCTCACGGCGGCGGGCGTCATCCGCGAAGCGGGCGAGATATCCGCGGGGCGCGGACCGAACGCGGTCAGCTACGGCGTACAGCTCGATGTATCCCTCGGTGTCGCGATCGACATCGTGGAGCGGTCGCTCACGGCCACCATCGTCGACGTGAGCGGGGCGGAGCGCGAGGTCGTCACGGTCACGCTCCCCGCGCAGGCCGCGCGACGCTCGGCGTCGGGCGATGTGCGGGCGGCCATTGCCGCCGCATGCACCGCCGCCGGGGTGGACACGGAGCGTGTCACTGCCGTCTGCGTCGGAGTGCAAGGCGCCGTCGACCCGAGGACAGATGCCCTGCGCTTCACCGACACGCTGCCGGGCTGGCAGCGCACGAACGTCCGCGCCCGGCTGGAGGACGAACTCGGCGTCGCCGTCACCATCGAGAACGACGTGAATCTTGCGGCCGTCGCCGAGCGGACCAGGGGAGCCGGCCGCGATTCCGGTGGCTTCGGACTGTTCTGGCTCGGCAAGGGCCTCGGGTTCGCTCAGGACCTCGCCGGCGTGGTGCAACCCGGCGTGAGCGGTGGAGCAGGAGAACTCGGCTACCTTCCGATACCGCGCGACGCGGCCGACCTCGACCCGTCGGCCCTCGATCTGCAGGACCTCATCGGCGGCGCGGCGTTCGTGCGGCTGGCGCGGGCCGCGGGGGCTGCGGGCCGGGGCTACACGGGCACCATCGAGCGCCTGGCGCAGAATGCAACCGCCCGTAGCGCGGTTATCGAGGAGCTCGCTCCACGGGTCGCGTTCGGAATCATTCCCGTTCTCGCTCTTCTGGATCCGGAGAAGATCGTGCTGGGCGGCCCGACAGGAGTGCTGGGCGGCGTCGAGCTGGCGAACGCGGTCGCTGTGCACGTGCAGCGCACCAGCAGGTGGCGTCCCGAGATCGTGACGACCGGCATTCCGGACAGCGCAGTGTTGCTCGGCGCGTGCGAGCGCCTCGCTGAGACGCTGCGCACGCAGCTGTTCGACCGGGTCGACCTTTTGTCCCCATGAACTTCGATGCGGCGCAGCCGCAGCGACGAAGAAACGGCGACCGTCCTTCTCCCTGGCAGGAACAAGTGAGACGGCCGCCGCTCCCCAACAAGAAAGGCTACCCAGTGATATCCCGACTCACGCGGCGTCTCGCCGCTACCGCCGCGGTCGCGGTGGGAGCACTCGTACTGGCCGGATGCTCCGGCCAGAGCACCGATCAGAACGTCGCCTCCACAGCCCCGTCCCATCTCAGCGGCACGGTCACCCTCTGGCACTTCTTCACCGACAGAGAGGCCGACGTCGTGCAGTCGGTCGTGAACGACTTCGAGAAGAAGTACCCCGACGTCAAGGTGGTCGTGCACAGCGGCCAGGACGACGACAAGCTCACCAAGGCCATCGCAGCCGGCAAGGACATCGACGTGGGGATCTCCTACTCGACGGACATCGTCGGCAGCTTCTGCTCCTCGGGAGCGTTCCGCGATCTCACGCCGTACATCAACCGTGACAAGGTCGACCTGAGTCAGTTCAGCGACACCGTGCGGTCGTATACCGAGTTCAACGGCAAGCGCTGCACGATGCCGATGCTCGCCGACACCTACGGGCTGTACTACAACAAGGACATCCTGGCGAAGTACGGCTTCACGCAGCCGCCGAAGACGCTGTCGGAGCTGGAGACGATGGCGTTGAAGATGACGACGTACAACGCCGACGGCTCGATCAAGACCCTTGGCTTCAATCCGTTCATGGGCTGGGCGGAGAACGCGGCAGCCCATTTCGGGCCCGCGGCAGGCGCCCAGTGGCTGACGAAAGACGGCAAGTCGGCGGTGGGTACCTCACCAGGCTGGCCCACGCTCATGAACTGGCAGAAGGACTTCGTCGACAAGATCGGCTATGACAAGCTCAACGCCTTCACGTCGGGTCTCGGGCAGGAGTTCTCCGCCGACTACGCCTTCCAGACCGGCCAGGTGGCGATGGTCATGGACGGCGAGTGGCGCACCGCGTTCATCAAGTCGCAGAAGCCCGGCCTCAACTACGGCACCGCCCCATTCCCTACCGCCGACGATCACACCGACCTCTACGGCGGCGGCTACATCACCGGCAACATTGCGGGCATCGCGAAAGGGTCGAAGAACCCCGAGCTGGCATGGGCGCTGCTGAAGTACCTCACCACCGACACCTCGGCCGTGGTCAAGCTGGCGAACGGCCTCGGCAACGTGCCGACGACGAAGGATGCCCTGGCCTCGCCTGACCTCTCGCTCGGCGGCACCTTCACCACGTTCCTGAACGTGATGAAGAGCCCGAGCTCGGACACCACCCCGCCGAGCCCGGTCGGCGCCGGATACCAGCAGACGTTCAACGACTTCTGGACCAAGTACCAGTCCGGACAGGGCGGTGATCTGCAAGCCGGCCTGAAGAACGTCGACAAGCAGATCAACGACGCGATCTCGCTGTCGACGGGACCGTGACATGACAGCATCCGCTCTTCAGGGCGGCGCAGCGGGACGGGCGGCGCGTGCCGCCCGTCCCGCCCGCCGGCCCTCTCGGACCTCCACGCGGCGAAGGCTCACCATCCTGGCCTTCATCGCACCGACGGTGCTGGGGCTCCTGATCTTCTTCGTCTACCCGCTGCTTGCGAGCATCTACTACTCATTCACCAGCTTCAACATGGTTTCGCCGCCGCAGTGGATCGGCCTGCGCAACTACACCTACCTCTTCACGCAGGACCCGCTGATCGTGACGGCGACTCTGAACACCCTGTGGTTCGTCGTCATCCTCGTCCCGGTCCGCATCATCACCGCGATGGGCGTCGCCGGGCTGCTGGCAAGAGCCAAGAACGCGTCCGGGTTCTGGCGCACGCTGTTCTACCTGCCGGCGCTGGTGCCGCCGGTGGCGAGCGTTGTGGCGTTCGTGTTCCTGTTCAATCCGGGAACCGGGCCCGTGAACCAGGTTCTGAAGTTCTTCGGCATCCAGGGACCGTTGTGGTTCAACGATCCTGCATGGTCGAAGCCGTCTCTCGTACTGCTGGGAATCTGGGTGATGGGCGACCTGATGATCATCTTCCTGGCATCGCTCCTGGATGTTCCGACCGACCAGTACGAAGCGGCATCCCTGGACGGCGCCAACGGTTTCCAGAAGCTCCGCTACGTCACGTACCCGAACATGATCCCCGTGCTCGTGTTCGCCGTGATCACTGGCGTGATCGCCGCTCTGCAGTACTTCACGGAGGCGTCCGTCGCCTCCAGCGTTGCCAGCGGTCAGGCCACCGTCGGCGGAAGCGCGGCGCAGGTCATCGGCTACCCGAGCGACTCTCTGTTGACGTACACGCAATGGCTGTACGAGCGCGGCTTCACGAACTTCCAGCTCGGCTACGCGAGCGCGATGGCCGTCGTGCTCTTCGTCGTGGCAGGACTGTTCCTCGTTCTGCTCCTCGGTCGAGTCAAGGCCTTCACCCCGGAGGGAGCGCGATGACCGCCGAGACTCTGTCAGCGCCCGCACGCGTCGAACGGCAGAGCCGCAGCGGCAAGCGCACGCCGAAGTCGCTGCTTCTGTGGATCGCCGAGCACACCGGGCTCGTCGTTCTCGCGGTGCTGTTCCTGTTCCCGGTAGTCTTCGTGCTTCTGACGTCGCTGATGTCGAGTACCCAGACCCTCACGCCGAGCTTGTGGCCGAGCCCGTTCGACTGGGGCAACTATGTGCGGGCCTTCACGCAGGCGCCTCTCGCGCTCTGGTTCGGCAACTCGCTGCTCTACGCGGTGCTCGCCACGGTGTTCATGCTCGTCTCGAGCGTGCCGGCCGCGTATGCGCTGGCGAAGCTCAAGTTCCGCGGCTCCAACGTGCTGTTCGTCGCGATCGTGGTAGCCATGCTGCTGCCGCCCCAGGTGACCGCGGTGCCGATCTACGTGATGTGGTCGCAACTGGGGCTGACCGGGACGCTGTGGCCGCTCATCCTGCCGAATCTGCTGGGCGACGCGTTCTCAGTCTTCCTGATGAGGCAGTTCTTCCTCACCATCCCGACCGAGTACGCGGATGCCGCCCGCATCGACGGCAACGGCGAGTTCGGCGTGCTGATGCGCGTGATCGTGCCGATGGCGAAGCCCGGCATCGCTGCCGCCGCCATCTTCATGTTCTTCAACTCCTGGAACGACTACTTCGGCCCGCTGCTGTACACCTCGGAGAACAATGCGGCATGGCCAGTCGCCTACGGTCTCGCCTCCTTCCGCAGTGTGCACGGCACCGACTGGGGAATCACGATGGCGATGACCCTCATCGTGACCATCCCCGTGGTGGTCGTCTTCTTCTTCGCCCAACGCGTCTTCGTCGAGGGCATCACACTCACCGGCGTGAAGGGATAGCCCGTGAAACTGACCGTGATAGGTGGAGGTTCCACTTACACCCCTGAGCTCATCGACGGGTTCGCCCGGCTGCGCGAGCAGCTGCCGGTCGACGAGGTATGGCTCGTCGACCCGAACCCGCAGCGCTTGGCTCTTGTGAGCGCGATGAGCGTGCGCATGTTCCGCGCTGCTGGGCATCCGGGTCGCATCGTGCCCACGAGCGATCTCGAAGCGGGCGTCGCCGATGCCGACGTGGTGCTCATCCAGCTGCGCGTCGGCGGACAGGAAGCCCGCAAGGGCGATGAGACGTTCCCGCACGCGTGCGGCACGATCGGACAGGAGACCACCGGTCCTGGAGGCTTCGCGAAAGCGCTGCGCACTGTGCCGATCGTGCTGCGCGTCGCTGACGCGGTGCGCAGACACGCGAAGCCGGATGCCTGGATCATCGACTTCACCAACCCGGTCGGCATCGTCACGCGTGCACTGCTTCAGGAGGGCCACCGCGCGGTCGGCCTGTGCAACGTAGCGATCGGCTTCCAACGGCACTTCGCCGGAATGCTCGGCGTCGCCCCGCGCGATGTACGCCTCGGCCACGTGGGCCTCAACCACCTCACCTGGGAGCGCAGCATCACCGTGACAAGCACTCAGGGGGAACGCGACGTCCTGCCCGAGCTCATCGAGACCCGTCTCGACGAACTCGCCGCGGAGACCGACTTCGCGCCCGGTCTGATCGAGCTGCTGAACAGCGTGCCGTCGTATTACCTCAGTTACTACTACGAGCACGACGCGGTGCTTCGCGAACAGCTCGCCGGCCCGACGCGCGCCGAGGCGGTGCAGGAAGTGGAGCGCGCGCTGCTCGACATCTACGCAGACGAGACACGCGACACCAAGCCGGAGGAACTCGAGAACCGAGGTGGCGCATACTACTCGGAAGCCGCCGTCGATCTCATCGCGTCGCTCACGACGAACAGCGGCGACGTGCAGGTCGTCAACCTGCTGAACGCCGGGACCCTGCCCTTCCTGCCGGACGACCACGTCATCGAAGTGCCGGCGAGAGTCACGTCCGACGGTGTGGCCGCGCTCTCGATCGATCCGCTCCCCGACGACATGACAGGACTCATCGAGCACGTTGCAGCATACGAGCGGCTGGCACTGGATGCCGCGGTGCACGGCGGACGCGACAGGGTCGTGCGGGCCATGCTCGCGCATCCGCTCGTGCAGCAGTACGACAAGGCGGAGAAGCTCACCGACCTGCTGATCACAACGAATAAGGACTACCTGCCATGGGCGCCGTGACCGACGACCGGGTGTTGGTCGCCGTCGACGGCGGTGGCAGCAAAACGGATGCGTATGCCGTCGCCAGCGACGGGAGCATCCTCGCCACCGCCCGTGCCGGCGGTTCGAGCCCGCAGATCCTCGGACTGCAGCCTGCGGTCGAAGTAGTGAACGACGTCCTCAGCCGGTTGATGGCGCAGCTTCCCGGTCGTCGTGTCGACCGCCTGCATGCGTACCTTTCCGGCATCGACCTGCCGGAAGAGGTGGCGGCATTCCGTGCGGCGGTGCTCGGCTCTCCGTGGTTGCCGGCCGACGCCGACGCGTTCGTCGTCGACAACGACACATTCGCCCTGCTGCGCGCCGGAACAGATGCCCCGGATGCCGTCGCCGTCGTCTGCGGCACCGGCATGAATACGGTCGGCGTGCGACGCGACGGCGCCACCGTGCGGTTCGTGGCGCTCGGCACGATCTCGGGCGACTGGGGTGGAGGCTGGTCGATCGGCGAGAGCGCGCTGTGGTACGCCGCGCGTGCTGCGGACGGTCGTGGTGAGCCTACGTCGCTCGTCGACGACCTTCCACGCGCGTTCGGTGAGCGCGACGTCGATGGAGTGATCCGCGGACTGCACTTCGGCACGATCGACTCGAACACCCTCTCGGTGCTCGCGCCGACAGTGCTGAAGGCGTCTCGCGCCGGCGACCGGGTCGCGATGCAACTCGTCGACCGGCAGGCCGAGGAGATCGTCGCGTGCGCCGCGGCCGCGCTGCGCCGGCTCGAGCTGCTGTCGAGCGACGCACCCGTCGTGCTCGGCGGCGGAGTGATCGCCGCAGGAGACGAGCACCTGCTCGACGGCGTGCGTGCTGGGCTCCGCGCCGCAGCACCGAGTGCCCGCATCGAGCTCGTGGTCGAACCGCCGGTGCTCGGCGCACTTCTACTCACCCTCGAGGCGGCCGGGTGTGGCGCTTCAGCGCTGAGACAGGTCGTTGCGGAGTTCGACAGCGACCATCGGCCCGCGGAGCTCGCGTCCTGACCTTGTCGGGACGCCGAACCTGCGACGAAGACCACTGGCGCGGGAGGCCGGTCGGGCTGCTGGTACCGGCCTGCCGCGCCATCTCGTGTTCGCGGAACCTCGCTACAGCGACGTCGCCAACATCCGGTTCCAAGGGGAGAGTCAGGCTTGCGGCGTGACGCCTCGCTCGGTTCCGATCAACTTTGTGTCGATGTCGAGGTGCCGCACGGCCTTCTCGACCTGCTTGGTGGTGAACGTCGGAAACGGCACCGAGAGGTTCGGATAGCGGGCGATCTCCTCCTCGGTGGCCGGCCGTTTGGTGCTCTTGTCCGCGAGATCCAGCAGCTGGTACTTCGGTACCGAGCGCATGATGTACAGCGTGTGTGTCGCTCGCACGTCACCCGGCAGATGCGTGGAGGTTACCGTCCAGCGCAGGTCGGCGTGCTCTTTGCCGAGCAGGAACTCGGCGCCACCGACGGGAAGATCCTCTAGGGCCAGCGGTAGTTCGGGCAAGCCCTCTGGCATCGTCGGCGTATCGGTCACGATGTCGAAGAAGCTGCACAGGTGCACCGACCCCTTGTCAATGAGACTCACATAGCCCCACGCGTAGCCGCCCTCGAGCAGCGGGACGTAGAACACCTGCCCGACGACCGGACGACGACCCTGGCTCATGGCGATACCCCAATCCGACTCCTTGGCAGTGGACCCGTCCACGTCCCCCGATTCGCTCAATTCTGTCAACGACCGTCCGCCGTGTCGTTGTGGCGTTCACGTTCTTGCGACCGATGAGCGAGCGGTGCGCGGCATTGTCCCGTTACGGCTGCGCAATCCCGTCGAAACAGGGGGCGAATAGCTTGCCCCTATGGCTCTCGGCTTTTCCTTTCAAGAGTGTGACGACTGTGGCGAGCGGCACATCATGCTTGCTGATGGTCGGATGTCGGTCCATTTCAGCCACGACGGTGCCCGGTGCTCTGGGTCTCGACGGCGACTGGACGCCGCCGGCGCCGACAAAGAAGAAGCGCGTGTGATTGAACGACGCCTCATCGCGATGCTCGATCTCGTCCAAGACATCAGGAAGATCAGGACACGCGGAGGCGACTGCCCTCATGGCTCGACGGGGGTCGGATCGGACGAATCGGTTGTGCACGAGTTGACCTTGCAGTCACCCGTCGCCGGGAACTCATGACATGGACGCGAGCTGCCCGATCCGGTCTGCGACGATCGCGACACCGATCAGCATCATCGCGACGCCGGAGGCCCTGGTGACCAAGACCGTCGCGCGGGGGCGAGATCGCAGCACCTGTCGCGCGAGCAGAGCGACCGTGAAGTACACGACTGCGCAGTCGAGCAGGTGAAGGGAGCCGAGGGCGATCATCTGCACCGGCAGCGGCCAGCCCGACGGGACGTGAACTGTGGCAGGAGCGCCAACAGCAACAACAGGCCCTTCGGGTTCAGGGCGCTCACCCCGGCGCCCCGCGCGAACTGGACCCATCCAGCCCCGGCGACCGGACTCTCGCTCGCGGTGATAGGCGCAACGCGGCGCATCAGCGTCGAGACGCCCAGCCACAGCAGGTAGGCGGCACCGGCGAACGTCAGCGCCGTCAGTGCGACCGGGAACTTCGTGACCACGATGCCGACACCGAGCGCGACCACGATAACCACGACCGAGTAGCCGGCGAGAGTGCCGAGGACCGACGGCACGACCGAGCGGGCTCGCAGGCCCGCGGCGATCGCATACGCCCAATCGGCGCCCGGAGTGAGAGCCAGCAGCACTGCGACGGTCCAGAACTGTGCTGCTAATCCAACGTTCATGACCACCTCCGCGAAGGAACCTACGTGGGGGAGGGCGAAATGTGCTTCGATTCTTGACCCAAATGTGGTCAAAGAGCGGGATGATTTATCGCGTGGACGCGCTTGACCGGAAGATTCTTTCTGACCTGCAGGAAAACGGCCGTACGAGCGTCACGGAACTCGCATCCAACGTCGGCCTGAGCCTCTCTGCGGCGCATCGACGGCTCCGAGATCTTGAGAATGCCGGGGCGATCACCGGCTACAGGGCGGACATCGCCCCGGTTGCAGTCGGCCTCACGTTCGAGGCAGTCGTGTTCGTGACCATGGGACACACCGACGCCGCGACGGTTGCGGAGTTCGAAGACGCCGTTCGCGAACTCCCGAACGTCATCCAGGCGGAGCGGCTGTTCGGAGAGCCCGACTACATTCTGCGGGTGCTGGTCGAGAACCTCGAGGCATACCAGAAGCTCTATGACTCCCGGCTCGGGGGCCTCCCTGGCGTGCAGCGGCTGACCTCGACCATCGTCATGAAGCGCATCGGGCGCGACCGCTTCATCCCGGTCTAGATCATTACGTCACCCACCCGAAAGGCCAGCGGTGCAAGATGGCACCGATCGGACAACCCGAAGGGAATGAGCCTGTGAGTGTTGTGCTGTCATCGTCTGCTGTTGCCGATCTGCGGGATCGCCTGACAGGTCATGCGCTTCTGGCCGGCGATCCGGGGTTCAGGGCGGGCGTCGCCTCGTGGGACGAGTCCGTCCGGATCGTTTCACCGATCGCGGTCATGGCGGCGAACGCGGCCGATGTCACCGTCGCTGCACGCTGGGCCGCGGATCAGGGTCTGGACATCGGTGTCCTGGGTACCGGTCACGGCATCATCGATGACCAGCACGACTCCCTCCTGATCAACACCGCGGGCCTTGGCGGAATCAGGGCCGATCCGGCGACCCGCAGAGTCGTCGTCAAGCCCGGGGCTCGCTGGGCAGACGTTCAGGCCGTGGTCACCCCGCACGGACAGTCCGGCGTGTGCGGCTCGATGCCAGGAGTCGGAGTCGTCGGATACACGCTCGGCGGCGGGCTGAGCCCGATCGGACGCACTTTCGGTATGGGGTCCGATCGGGTGCGGCGGATGACCGTGCTCGACGCCGACTACGCGCCCTTCGATGTCACCGAAGAGAGCCATCCCGATCTGTTCTGGGCGCTCTGCGGCGGAGGCGGCTTCGGGCTCGTGACGGAACTCGAATTCGAGACGGTGGACGTGCCCTCGCTCTTCGGCGGCGGGGTGTACTTCTCCGGCGCTCACGCACAGGACGTGCTGACGGCATACCGGGACTGGGTCACGGTCCTCGACGAGCGCGCCTCCACCTCGATCGCGCTTCTGCACCTCCCGCCGGTTCCTGCCCTTCCCGACTTCCTCCGCGGCCAGTACGTAGTGCACCTGAGGGTGGCATATGTCGATCCGACGGCCTCGTCGCTGGAGGCCGCGGGCCGTGCACTCCTCGCGCCGATGCTCGCGGCGGCGCCCGTGCTCAACGACTACACGAGGGTGATGACGCCCGACGGGCTTCCGGACATCCACCGCGACCCGGTTGCGCCGATGCCCGTCGCCTACCGTGGCGGAGGCCGCGACGAGCTCGACGATGCCGCCATCGATTCGCTCGTGACCTCGGCAACGCCCGAACACGGTCCGGCTCCCGCGGCGATCGAGATCCGGCACCTCGGCGCCGCCATGGCCCGATCGACCGGTCCGGCCAACAGCGCTACGGCCCGGCACGCCGCGTTTCACGTCTGGGCGAGCAGTCCCACGGACCCGGCCGACCCTGGGCCGTCTCGCCGGCTCGTCGACGACCTGATCACCGGAGCCGGCGCGACCGTGGAGAGAGCGCAGCTGAACTTCTACGGGCCCGATCCCGAACCGGGCGCCTTCCTCCGGCTCTGGGACCCCGCCGACGCCGCTCGGCTGCAGGCAGCGGCCGCCCACCTCGACCCCGACGGCCGTCTCCGCAGCGGTCGCGTCTATCGCGTCGACGTAGTGCAGTCCGCCGATCCTGCTCGAGGCCGATAATCTGCAGAAACCTTCGGACCACGGGCCGTCTCTCCGGTCCGCTTTCGGGGTGCGTCCGTTCGCGGTTATGGTTTCTCCATGTTGCCAATGGACCATATGGTCGCGTTCGCCCTCACGGCGTTCGTGTTGATCGCGGTGCCTGGGCCGAGTGTTCTCTTCGTGGTTTCCCGGTCGCTGACGCTGGGCCGGCGGGCCGGGCTCGCAACGGTGTTCGGCAACGCGGTCGGGGTATACGTGCAAATGCTTGCGATCGCGTTCGGCATCGGCGTGATCGTCGAGGAGTCCGTCACCGTCTTCACGATCGTGAAACTCGTCGGGGCCGCATACCTCGTGTACCTGGGGGTTCAAGCGATACGCCACCGGAAGTCGCTCACAGCGGCGTTGGGCAGTCGGGTGGATGCGAAAAGCGCTCTTCGGGTGATGGCCGACGCTTTCGTCGTTGGTGTTGCCAATCCCAAGGCGGTCGTCTTCTTCGCGGCCATCCTGCCGCAGTTCGTCGATCGAGGTGCCGGGAACGTCCCGATTCAGATGCTGCTGTTGGGCGCGGTGTTCTTCTGTCTCGCTCTCTTCTCGGACGGAGCGTGGGCATTGGCCGCCGGCGCTGCGCGCGCATGGCTCCTGCGGAGGCCGCGCCGGCTCGAAGTCGTCGGTGGGCTCGGCGGAATCGCCATGATCGGTATCGGCGCTCAGCTCGCCGTCACAGGTCGAAACGATTGACGAGACGTGTCGTGCATCACCCCGACGTTGCGGCGAGGGCGAGCGTCGCCAGTACGACCGTGACCGGTGCGACGAGGAGACCGAGCAAGATGTAGCGACGCCATCGCACCTGTACGTCCAGCACCGCAAGCCTTCGGTGCCAGAGCAGCGTCGCTAGGGAGGCCCATGGTGTGATCAGCGACCCTGCGTTCACGCCGATCAGCAGCGCCGCGATCCGAACAGGGCTTCCGGCGACGGGCTCCAGCGCCAGATATGCGGGGAGATTGTCGATCGCATTCGCTCCGACCATCCCGGTCACCGACAGCCGTAGCAGCCCCAACGGCCCGTCTCCCGTTCCCGACGCGCGCGCGAGTAGCGTCCCGAGGCCGTTCGCGTGAAGCACCTCGATGAACAGGAACAGCCCCGATGCGAGCAGGATGAGCTGCCAGGGGATCAGCCCGAATCGCACGACCTGGCGGCGACGCGCGAGAAACACCACGACGAGCACGACCGCGCAGGCGCAGGCGGGCAGCCACACCGGTATGCCTGACACGAGCAGCGGCAGCAGTGCCACGACGACGGCGGCGCTGATCCAGAACAGGACGGGGTCCCCGACCGACTCCACCGCGCCGGGCTCATAGCGCACCAGCAGGGATCGCCGTCCGATCACGAACACGACGACCACGGGAAGGATCACGGCGGCGGCCGCTGGAGCCGCCATCAGCGCCGCGAACTCTGCCGGTGACGGGTTCCCCATCGCGTGCTGTGCGAGCAGGTTCGTGAGGTTCGACACCGGAAGCAGCAGCGATCCGGCGTTCGCCACCCACACGGTCGTCAGCGCGAACGGGAGAGGGTTCAGGCCCGCGTGCCGGGCGAGCACGATCACTACCGGCGTCAGCAGGACCGCCGTCGTGTCGAGGGACAGGAATACGGTGCTCACGACCGCGACGCCGACGACGAGAAGCCACAGCAACCAGGCCCTGCCAGCACCCCAACGCGCGGTCAGCTGCGCGACTCGAGTGAAGACTCCCGCCTCTGCGGCGAGCTCGGTCACGACCGTGACGCCGGCCACGAACAGCAGGATCGGCCACACCCGATCCCACAGGGAGACGACATCTTCAGGCGGGATCAGGCCGATGGTCACTCCGATGACGCCGAGCACCAACAGCACGCCGCCGATGATCGCCGTCCTCATGCGCCCCCTCGCGTTACGGACACGCGCCTCGCGCCCGCGGACGGAACGCTACCCGATCGGCGCCGATGGCCAAACGCGGATGAATGGTTGCATGCGGAGGGCACGGCAATCGGGGATTCGGTGGAATGCTTCTCGCATGGTTAGCCCTGATGGTGCACGGCCTACGATCAATGACGTCGCGAGGGCTGCCGGCGTCTCGATCGCCACCGTCTCGAAAGCCGTCAACCGACGTTATGGCGTCGCTCGGTCAACTGTGGAAAAGGTGCTACGCGCGGCCGAAGAGCTCGGCTATGAGTCGAGCCTGATCGCCAGCAGTATGCGAAGTCGCCGCACTGGCGTCATCGGAGTGCTGTTGACCGACTTCGAGCCGTTCAGCGCGGAGATTCTGAAAGGTGTGGCTACAGGGTTGCGCAAGGAGCAGTACGAGCTTCTTGCCTATTGCGGTACACGTCTCGGGGAGGGAGATGGCTGGGAGCAACGATCTCTCAACCGGCTCTCCGGAACTCTTATCGACGGGGTCATCATGGTGACGCCGACCGTGGTGAATGTGCGAACCGACGTGCCGATCGTCACCATCGACCCGCACATGGGGCCCGGGGATCTGCCGACAGTGGAGTCCGATGGCTTCGGCGGGGCGCGGGATGCTGTGAGCTATCTGGTGGAGCTCGGCCATACCCGCATCGGCTACATCGCCGGACGGCCTGATCTTCGATCGTCTCTCGCGCGCGAGGCCGGCTACCGTCACGCACTGACAGCTGCCGGCCTGCGTTTCGATCCGTCGCTCATCGGCGTCGGCAGGTACATGATGAATCCGGCCCATGACGCCGCAAGGATCCTGTTGGCCAGGCCTGATCGCCCGACTGCGATCTTCGCCGCGAACGACGTGTCTGCTCTGGCGATTCTCGTTGCTGCCAGAGAGCTCGGCCTTCGCGTGCCAGACGATCTCTCCGTGATCGGCTTCGACGACATCCCCGAAGCGTCGCAGGCGAACCCTCCCGTGACCACCGTGCGCCAGCATATCCAGACCCTCGGAAACCAGGCCGCTGTCATGCTTGTCGCCTTGATGAACGGCAAGCAGGTGACGGGAACGCACCTGCGTTTGTCGACCCGTCTGGTTCCCCGTGCCACCACCGCACCGCCTGCTTGAGTTCGCCGAAGGGAATGCCACGTGAGAGCGGCCAGAGGCTGTTTTCGAAAACCTTTGTCCTCAAATCGGCGCGCGGATACTCTCTGACCGTTTCCCCGGTCAGAGTCGACACCCACAATTCGGGGTGAGTGTCGGCCGGGGTACTTCGATGAGGAGGTATCCATGCAGTATCGACACTCATTCCAGGAAGACGAGTCACCCCACGATTCGGGATTTTCGCGCCGGATATTCCTCGGTGCGGGCGCTGCCCTGGCCGCTGGCGCGACGCTGGGCCTGGCCGCGCCGGCGTTCGCAGACCCGGTTCGCCAAAGCGTTCTGAGCGCAGATCCGGCTGGCCTTGCCCCGTTCGGCCCGATCCCGCTCGACTCCGCGGTGAAAAACGGGTCGTACGGCCGTGCCGTGCGGCTGGCCGTCAACCAACCGGCAGGCGTGCCGCAGACCATTCTTGCGACGTACCAGGGCGGCGCCCTCTATCGCAGCGCCGACAACGGTCACACCTGGACGAAGGTGGGTCCGTCGCCTGCCTCCGGATTCGTTCTCCAGCCGTTCTTGTACGAACTGCCGATCGCGTTCGCCGGCTTCCCCGCGGGAACGCTGCTGTTCTCCTGCAATGCGTTGGGCAGCGGGAGCACCAAGATCCAGATGTACGCCAGCACCGACAGCGGAGTCACGTGGCAGTTCTTGAGCACGGTCGCCACGGGCGGCGGTGCCAGCACAACGAACGGCGCTACGCCGGTCTGGGAGCCCTTCCTGCTGCTGCACAACGGGAAACTGATCTGTTACTACTCCGACCAGCGCGATCCGAACTACGGACAGAAGCTGTCGCACCAGACCAGCACGGACCTGATCAACTGGGGTCCGGTCGTCAACGATGTGAGAGGCAACACCTACGCGGAGCGTCCCGGCATGACATCCGTGGCTCAGCTCCCCAACGGCCAGTGGATCATGACGTTCGAGTACGGGCAGCCGGATGACCCGGCGAACCCCGATCAGAACAACTACACCTACTGGGTGAACTACCGCCTCGCGTCAGACCCGGAGCTGTTCGATTCCTCGCCGTCTATTCGGATCATCGTTCCTGGTACCCCGCCGAACTCCTCCCCGATCGTGTCGTGGTCGAACTCCGGTGGCCCGAACGGAACGATCATCGTCACCAACAACGACACCCAGGACTTCCTGATCAACCGGGACTTGGGCGATCCGAACAAGTGGCTGCGACTGTCGTCGCCGATGCCCGCCGGATACAGCCGGCAGACTATTCCGCTCGACCCCGCCGCAAACACGGCCGAGCAAGGTCTGGTGTTCGTGATCACCGGTGCGCAGTACGGCAAGAGTTTGCCCCCCTCGGTGGGCATCATCTCGGCGGCCGACACGCTGTCGCTGGCTCCGGCGGCTCAGGGTCGATCACTGGCCGGTTCAGCGTACGTGTACGTGACGGTGAAGAACACGGACACCGTTCCGGCGGACATCACAGTGACGACTCCGTACGGGAACAAGACGTTCTCAGGAGTTCAGCCGGGCACCGCGGGCACGGCGGCGTTCAACTCGCACGCCGCGTCGATCCCCTCGGACAGCGTGCAGGTGACGGGCACGGCGGGAAGCAAGTCGTTCGCCGGCTCGGCGTCGTACGCGGCAGTCGGAAGCAATTGAACCAGGGTGGCCCGGGGGAATGGCTTCCGGGCCACCAGCACCAATCCATCCGCGGATCAGAATGGTCCGCGATGACATGCAGAAGGGCATGGACATGAATTTGAGGAAGTTTGCTCTCCGCGGCGTTGCGGTGGGTTTCGGCGTCGCCGTACTGACGTGTGCGAGCACGGCAGTGGCGAACGCGGATGATACGAACTACGGCAACGGAGACGTGAATGTCAACGTGAGCATTCCCCAGACGACCCAGCCGGGCGTGCTGGCGATGACCGTCGCGGGCACGTCTGCGAAGCTGACGGAGCAGGATTCGACGGCTTTGGTGCGTCAGTTCACGGGTCAGCTGCCGCTCGTGACCGTGACGGACACCCGGACTCCGGATGAGATCCCCGCTGGCGCGGCCTGGTACGTTCTCGGCTCGTCGTCGGACTTCACAGGGGATGCCGGTCAGCCGGCGATCCCGGCGTCAGATCTCGGCTGGACGCCGACCATCGTGGGATCGGACACGAGCGACGGCAACGTGTTCGCGGGCCAGCCCGTGGAAACGTCGACGGACGGAGGCCAGGGTCTCGTTGACAAGGAACTCCTTTCGTCGACATTCGACTCGAGTTCCGACACGACTCCGGGCGCGTGGACCGCAACGGCAGATCTGACCCTGAAGACGGGTGCGGACGTCAAGCCGGGCGACTATTCATCGACCCTGACCCTGTCACTGTTCGAGTAGTAATCATCCTCGTCGGCTCGGGGTGGCCGCCTCCACCCCGAGCCGACGCTGTCGGAGAGGCATCTCATGCTCGCTGAGGTCAGCCGTCGAGTTCGATATGGGTTCGCGGTCATCGTCATCTTCTGCCTCGGTGTGGCCGCGTCGAGTGGCGCGTCCGCAGCGTTCGCGGAGACCGGCGGGGCGCCGTCACCGAGTCCGTCCGCGGCGGCTCCGGGAGCGGCAGCCGTGACATGGTCGGTGCAGCCGGCGACGGCACATGGTGCGGACGGTCGGGCCTGGGCAGAGTTGACTCTGAATCCGGGCACGTCGGAGCAGCAGTACCTGGAGCTGCGGAACCTTGGCAAAACGACCACCGCGTTCTCATTGTCCGCGGCGGACGGGTATTTCACGGAGCAGGGTCGGTTCAACATGTTGCCGGCCGGCGCGAAGTCGAAGGATGCCGGACTATGGGTCCACATCCAACCGAGTATTCAGCTCGGCGCCGGACAGAGAGCGATCATCCCCTACACGGTCACCGTCCCCAGCAACGCCACTCCCGGAGATCATCCCGCTGGAGTCGCCGCCAGCGTGACCTCGGTCGGAGTGGACAAAACCGGTGCGCAGGTCGGAGTGGTGTCTCGGGTGGGATTCCGGGTCATGACACGTGTCACCGGGACGTACAAGGTCGCCGCAGCCAGCACGATCAATGGGTCGTACGCACTCGTATGGAACCCGTTCCAGCCCGGGCAGGCCGAGGTCAAGTACACGCTGAAGAACACAGGCAACACGCGGGTGAAACTGAACCCTCAGGTGCATCTCTCCGGACTTTTCGGCATCGGTGCACAGACCAAGGCCGGCGATCCGGTGGCGGAGCTGGATCCGGGAGAGACCCGCACCGGCGTCGTCGGGTTCACCGGCGTATGGCCGGCGGGAACACTGACAGCATCCATCGACTCGAGCGTCGACGCCGTGCTGAAGAACACGAAGGCGTCGGCCACACCGTCACCGGTGCGCGTCTCAACCTCGATACCCGCGTTCCCGTGGCCCCAGCTCCTCCTCGTCATCCTGACGGCATTGGTCGTGGTCGGGCTCGTCGCCGATCGTCGCCGTCGTCAGCGCGGCATCCAGCAACGCATCGCTGCCGCCCGCGAACAAGGCCGACAGGAAGCCGCCCAGTGAACGTTGCACGTGTCAGACACTGACCGGCTCGGGGCGCGTCAAGGATGGCTGAGGTATCCGGCCAGGTTCGCCAGGGACGACGCCATCCCCACGGCGTGGTCCTCCGGCGAGATGCCAGCTGGAACACTGTCGGCACGTATCTCCACGCGCGTCTCGTCGCCCTCCGAGACGAGCTCCCATGTCATGGTCATCGTGCCGGCGTTGGCGGGGTCATCCGAAACGAAGTCCACCGCCTGCACGACTCGCACGCTCGGGACGAGCTCGACGAAGCGAGCTTCGACGACGTCCGAGTCGTCGCTGGCCTTTCCGTGCGCAGTGGATGCGTCCAGGTAGGTCAAGACGAGGCGGTAGCCCCCGCCCGGGCTGGCGTCGAACCGATTGAATCGTCCGCTCATCCCCTCGGGTGGCAGCCATGTCAGCAGCGCTTCCGGGTCGACGAGGGCGGCATAGATCCTGGCCGGCGACGCGTCGATCGTCCGCGCGGCAAAGTCCGTTCGGCTCATGTCGCCTCCTTGACGCGAAGGCCCATGCCTTCAGACACTTAACCTACTCGTTAAGTGATAGATCCGCTCAGGTCGCGCCGCTCAGATCGCGAGCCCTGCGCCGCCGGAGACCACGATCTCCTGGCCGGTGATGTAGCGCGCGTCATCCGATGCGAGGAAGGCGACGGTGCCGGCGATGTCCTCGGGCGTGGCGAGGCGTCGGAACGGATTGTTCTCCGCCATGACAGACATCGTGCCCGCGACGTCCTCGGTGGATGTCCGGATCGATGCCCTCGTCATGGGTGTGTCGGTCATTCCGGGGCTGACCGCGTTGATGCGGATCCCTCGCGGCGCGAGCTCGAGGGCGAGCGTGGGGATCATGGACAGCATCGCTCCATGGGATCCGGCCGCGACGCTGCTGCCCGTGAGGGCTCGAGTGGCGCCGATGCCCACGGTGACGATGACCGAGGCGCCGTCCGCGAGCAGGGGCAACGCCTTCGCAAGGGTGAAGAACACGCCTTTGGTGTTGACGGAGAACACCTCGTCGTATCCGGCCTCGTCCGCGGTCTCCAGTGTCATCGGATGGTTGACTCCGGCGTTCAGGAAGAGGGTGGTCAGCGTCCCGACGCGTTCGCTGACAGTGTCGATGAGTTCGTCGATGCCTGACAGGGACCTGGCATCCGATCGCAGCACGAGCACATCGCGAGGTAGGTCCGCTCGTGCTCGTTCGACGCTCTCGGGCCGTTGCCCGGTGACCGCGACGCGGTAGCCGCGGTCGTGAAGTGTCCGGGCGGCGGCCATTCCGATGCCGCTGGTGCCGCCGGTGATCAGGGCCGTGGGTGTTGACATGTGGGATGCTCCATCGTTGTTGCTCTGCTGGATCGGGCGGCATCAGTTCGAATCCTTCTGGACTATACAGTCCATGTTTGGAAGGGTGTCGGTATGACCATGACGCGTACGGGAAAGAGCGCGACTCAGGAGCAGCGGGAGGCCGCTGCGTACCTCGGCTCGCTGGAAGATCCACTCGCGCCGTGGGTGCGGTCGGTCGGGACCATCGATGCCTACGACGCGCACCTGCCTGTCACCGTGACGGATCCGCTCGAATGGTTCGCGTATTCCATCACGTCACGACAACTCAGCCACGCCGCCAGCCTTGCGATCTACCAGCGCCTGGTCGAAAGGCTCGGAGGCGCCGTCACGCCGGAGCGGGTGCTGCAGGCCGGCGAGCACACCCTGCGGGAGGCCGGACTTTCCGAGCGGAAGAGCTGGACGATCCGCGCGTTGGCCGAGCTCATGTTCGACGGCGGACTGGACGCCGGAACGCTGGCCACTATGACCGACGACGACATTCTCGGGAGCCTTGTTGCCGTACCCGGGATCGGGCCGTCGTCTGCCCAGCGGTTCCTTCTGCACTTCCTGCACCGACCGGATGTGTTGCTCGTCAGTGATCCGACGCTGCGCGAGGCGCTTACAGCGGTGGACCAGCTGGATCGCCCGATCGCGCCCAAAGCTGCTGAGCGACGCGGCGAGGCATGGCATCCGTTCCGCTCATACGCCACGACGTACCTCTGGGGCTACGCGTACGGCTGAGCTCCTCAGGCCGAGGATGCCTACTCCGAGGAGAGTAGGCAAAGGTACTCCGGCCGACCCATGACAGGCCGCCACCGCGGGGACAGAATGGCGCGTGAACGACCCGATCCGCCGAGGAAAGGAAGCGCCGATGTCCATGCCAACGAGTTCCCCCGATGTCCTGGTCCGCCGATCCCGCGAAGCCCTCAGCGCCCTCGCGCTTCAGTTCCTGCTCGGCATGGGCACCAACCTCGTCGGGAGCCCCGAAGAGAACTCCGGTGCGGGCGCCGTGGTTGCGGGCATCCTGCTCGGTCTTCACGCGCTCGTCGGCATCGGTGTGATCGTCGTGTCCGTGCGGGTCTGGATGACCGCTCGGCGCACCGGTGTCGCGCAGGGCAGTGCGCTGTGGGCGTTCATCGTGATCATCCTCACGTTCCTGCTCGGCGTCGGCACGATGTTCACCGGGAGCGGCTGGCTGTCGTTCCTCATGGCCCTCGGATTCATCGTGGCCGCTGCACTGTACGGGGCCGTCGGTGCCGGCGCGCTGGTGCGCACGTCGTCAGCGCCGCACCTCGAGTAGCTCGGTTCGCACCGCCGTTGTTCCTGGACTGCTGATCGCGGCCCCGGCGTCTCCGCCGACCAGCCGCCGTGCGATCGTTGTCAGGGCATCCGCGACGAAGGCGGCAGCCTGGAGAGCCGACATGAAGTCGCGTGATGCCGCGTGGATGAACACCTCGTAGTCCAGCGCGGATGCCTCTCGATCGTTGGCCTCAATCTTCAGGTGGGTCTGGAGGATGGCGACGTCGTGCTCGAGCCGGGTGAGCTCGCCGACGAGCGCACATTCGAGATCACCTGGTGATCGGAATCCAGAAATTGTGAACGAACGAGTGAATGCAACCTGGGCCACGTAGCGGTCCCTCCCCCTGGCCGGGTTGGTACACCAGCCATTTAGAGAGACTCACCATTCCGTCACTTAAACGCGCAGACGCTCGATACCCAGAACACGCTCAGGAAGGCGCCGGACGAAAAGCCGCGGGGCTCATCATCACGATGAGCCCCGCGCGCCGGCATCCACTGCGTCCCACCCGCCTCCCTTGGGACCGATCTCACCCCTAGCGGAGATCGAATCCTCTGGAGTACGACACCTGCCGGATATAAGGGACGCTATTCGCTCCTGGCCGAGGAGGAAAGCCCTTGACATGCGGCAGGCGATCGCGCATCACGCGCGCGTGCGCACCTCGGCCGGCTGTCGCTGCTCATCGGTGAGAACGACCCCGCGAGGGGTGTTCGCCGCCGACAGCAGCCGTCTGAGCCACTCGTCGTCCAGAGCCGGCACCGAGCCGTCGGCGTACGTGAAGAACACAGGATGCCTGGGCGTGAGCCACAGCGACCGTCGGCCGCCGCCCTCGGGCGAACCGCCGTCCCACCACGTGAGCACGAACGGCTCGCCGCGGCGGAACTTGTTCACGATCACCGTTTCGAGATGGATGAGCACCTGGTCATCCAGCTCTACCTCCAGCTGTCCGTGGTTCAGTGTGCCCATTTCAGTCTTGCTCCTTCGGGTCGCGTCGAGACCGGTGCGAATATCGCCCCGACGGTGGGTTGGGGATGCCCAGTGCAAAGGTAGGAATAAGCAGGGGTGAAATCTTCACCCCTAAGGGTGAAACCGACTTATTAGGCTGAAACGATGGCTCTCACTGTTGCGCTCATCAACGACTACGAGGTCGTCGTGCGCGGCCTCGCCTCGATGCTCGCTTCGTATCGCAATCGCGTCGAAGTCGTCGAGCTCGACCTCAATCGAGAGGTCAGCTCATCCGTCGATATCGCTCTCTACGACACGTTCGCGTCACCGCAGGGGGACAGGTATCGCGTGAAATCCCTCGCGGCCAACCCTTTGATCAGCAAGGTCGTCGTGTATTCGTGGAACGTCGACGACGACCTGGTGCGTGCGGCACTGTCGAACGGGTCAGCCGGCTACATCTCGAAGGGGATGTCGGCGCGAGAGCTCACCGAAGCGCTCGAGGGCATACACGCGGGCGCCAACCAGGTGTACGCCACCCCCTCCAATGCCACGATCGTGGCCGGGGATTGGCCGGGGCGTCAGGAGGGTCTCACCCAGAGGGAGGCCGAGGTGCTGGCGCTCATCACTCAGGGCTTCACGAACGACGAGATCGCCGATGTGGCTCATCTGTCGATCAACTCGGTGAAGAGCTACATCAGAAGCTGTTATCGCCGAATCGATGTCGACAGCCGCACGAAGGCGGTGCTCTGGGGGATCGAGCACGGGTTCCGTCCCGACTACGCGCGCGTCACGAATCCCGAGCCGGCGCCGGGTGAGGGCGGGGACTGAGCAGGAGACTCAGTCGGACTCGGAGAACTCCGCCACGGCCTGCCGGCCTGCGTCTGCTGCACGCTCGAGGAAGCCGGCGATCAGCTCGAGCTCTGCCGGGGAGTACGAGTCGCAGACGGCATCCAGCTGGGTGTTCATGCCGTCGTAGTGCTGGAACACGGCACCGATCGCCTCCGGACGGACCGAGATGACGACGGCACGGCGGTCATCCTTCGCGCGTTCGCGCTGGATCCAACCGCCCTTCTCCAGACGGTCGATGACACCCGTCATGGTCGCGGGATGCACGCCGGCTCGTCGGGCGAGGGCGCCCGGACTCGCCGGGCCGTGCTGCGCCAAGAAATCGAGGCAGTCCAGGTCGATGTCGCGCAGGTCGACCTGGGCCGAGACGTGGTGCGAGAGCAGAGCGATCTGGTTGTTCACGTCGCGGAATCGCCGCTTGAGCTCGCTCGTCGTGCGCCTGCGGGCGCGAGCATCCTCGTTCTCGCCCATAGATGTTCTCACTCTCATATTGTATGGTTTTCATATCGTCTGACATCGGTGACAAGGAGAATCTAGTGAACATCGTGGTGTTCGGGGCCAACGGCCCAACGGGACGTCTGGTGGTGAAGGGAGCACTCGAACGAGGGCACGTCGTCACCGCAGTGACGCGCAACCCTCAGACCTTCCCGCTCCAGCACGAGAACCTCAGGGTGGAGCGCGGTGATGTGCTCGACCCCGAGTCGATCGCACCGGCGGTTGCCGGGCAGAATGCCGTGCTCTCAGCCCTCGGCGTGCCATACGGCAAAGGGGAGATCACGACGTACTCGGCGGGAGCCGAGGCGATGCTTCACGCGATGGGCATCCACGGCGTGCGACGCCTCGTGTCCGTGAGCTCGAGCGCGGTCGATCTCGAGGCGGGACCGCACGGTGGCCTCTTCTTCGAACGCGTGCTGCAGCCGTTCGTGACGAACGTGCTCGGCAAGACGTTGTACGACGACATGAAACGCATGGAACGCATCGTTTCTGAGAGCGACGTCGACTGGACGGTCATGCGCCCGTCAGGCCTCTTCGACGCGGATGTCGTCAGCGACTATCGCATCGCGGAGCGCTACGTGCCGCAGAAGTTCACGTCGCGCATCGATCTCGCGGATGCCATGATCCGCCAGCTCGACGACCGCCGCTTCGTTCGTACAACGGCGGCCGTCGGCACTGTGTCGGGCGCCCCTTCCGTGGTGCAGCTGATGATGCGCGAGGCATTCAAGCGCCCGCCGAGGAAGGCGGAGCCGACGGAAGAGCTCAGTCCTCGACCGGTCCGTTGAGGCGCTCTCCGCTTGCAACGTCGAACAGGTGCACACGGTGCGGCTTGGCGGTCACATAGATCGTGTCGCCGGCGTTGGGGTGCACCCGACCGTCGACGCGCGCGATGATGTCGACGCGCTTCTCGTCGACCTCGGTGTGCCCGTACAGGTAGCCATCCGCTCCGAGTTCCTCGACCAGGTCGACGGCGACCGTCAGACCCTGGCCTGCGGAGGTCGAGATCACGATGTCCTCGGGGCGTACGCCGAGGGTGATCTGCTGCCCGGTCTTGGCGAGCACCTCCCGCTCGACGGGAACGACCGCAGTGCCGAACTGGATGCCGCCCTCGTTCACATCGGCAGTGAACAGGTTCATGGAGGGGCTGCCGATGAAGCCGGCGACGAACACGTTGTTCGGGTTCTCGTACAGTTCGCGCGGTGTGCCGACGTGCTGCAGAAGGCCGTCGGCCAGCACAGCGATGCGGTCGCCCATGGTCAGAGCCTCGACCTGGTCGTGCGTGACGTACACGGTGGTCACGCCGAGACGACGGGTGAGGGACGAGATCTGCGTGCGCGTCTGCACGCGCAGTTTCGCGTCGAGGTTCGACAGCGGCTCGTCCATGAGGAACACCTGCGGCGATCGCACGATCGCACGACCCATCGCGACGCGCTGACGCTGACCACCGGACAGCGCCTTCGGCTTGCGGTTCAGGTACGGCTCGAGGTCCAGCAGCTTCGCGGCCTCGAGCACACGCTTCGCCCGCTCGTCCTTGTGCACACCCGCGATCTTCAGCGCGAAGCCCATGTTCTCCGCAACGGTCATGTGCGGGTAAAGCGCGTAGTTCTGGAAGACCATCGCGATGTCGCGATCCTTCGGCGGAACATCCGTGACGTTGCGCTCGCCGATGAAGATGTTGCCCTCATTGACCTC
Organism: Humibacter soli; assembly: GCF_054779035.1. Taxonomy (NCBI): domain Bacteria; kingdom Bacillati; phylum Actinomycetota; class Actinomycetes; order Micrococcales; family Microbacteriaceae; genus Humibacter; species Humibacter soli. Next base: position 230,668 of record NZ_BAAGYX010000002.1, read on the forward strand.
TTCGAGGCCGGCCAGCATTCGCAGCGATGTCGACTTTCCCGATCCCGAAGGCCCGACCAGCACCAGGAACTCGCCGTCGGCGATGTCGAGGTTCAGCTTGTCGACCGCCGGCTTGGCCACACCCGGGTAGATGCGCGTCGCCTCGTCGAAAGTCACCGTAGCCATGTCATATCTCCTTTGCACCGGCATCCATGAGCCGGATGATTCTCAGTAGTGGGGTGGAAGTGTGAAGTCGAATCACGCGATGTCCTGCTCGACGGGCCAGTCGCCGAGCGTCGCTGCCGCCTGGTAGGTGCGTTCCAGGAACTCGAGGACGAGAGCGTCTGGGTCGGGCGAACGTCTGACCGTTTCGTAGGGAAGAAGGAACTCACCGAGGTCCGCGTCGTAGTAGGCGCCTTCTGGCATCGGGGCATTCTCGAATTCGCCGGGTTCGGGGTACGCGTACGAATAGAAGGCGCCCTCTTCGCCGCCGCCCGGCCAGAAGCCGGCGCTGCTCAGTTCGCGCGAGTACCCCTCGACCATCACACTGTCGGGGCAGTTGGGCGCGCCGCCGGGATGCCTCGGTGCCGGTCGTCCCGAGAATCGGGTGACGGCGAGATCTATGGCGCCCCAGAAATAGTGGACCGGGCTCGCCTTTCCGCGGAATCGCGACCTGTGCAGCTGAAGAACCCGCTGCGCCTCGATGAGCTGGCTCCAGAAGGCGTGCGCGTGATCGGGAACGTAGGTGCAATGGGCGGTGTCTTCGAAGAACGGGGTCGCGACCAGCACCTCATTGGGTGTCGGATGGATCGTGACCTCGACGTCCAGTTCGCGGAGGACGGCGAAGATGTCGGCATAGAAGTCAGCGACCGAGTGGCCGGACAGTGGGAAGCCGCGTTCTTCTCCCGAGCTCGTCTGCACGGTCAACCGATGGCTGGAGAAGTCCAACTCGATCTCGAAGACCCCACGGCCGCCAGGGATCGGCCCGGTTGTGATGCCGCGCGGGCTCAGGTACAGCGCGGCATGCCACCAGTGATTGACCGGTGGCGACACCGTCATCTTGATCTTGCCGACGATCTGGGTCCACATGTGCACGGTGTCGCGCGTCGGCTTCCACGAATCGACGCGTAGCGAGGGCCACGCGCCGTCGTCGGTCGACGGCGTGCGCGCGGCGGAAAGTCCGGTTCTAGCCATGAGGGGTCCTGAGAACTTGTTGAAGCGGGCCGCCCGTGCGAGCGCGCGACAGTTGCAGCTCCGGCTTCCACCTCTGGCCAACCCGAGAACGAACGGCACGTGCCCGCATGAACGTCCCGAACGTCATCTGGCTCGTGTCGTCAGAGTATCTCTGTGGCCGCAAATGCGATGCGCGTAACCTGGGCGACGGTGTCCGGGTGCGTGACGCCGGAGGAGGAGTGGGCGTGGCGCTGCCGCACAAGCCTGGCGATCAGGCCTTGCTCTGGAACGACCCGAAGTTCGACGCTCAGGAGAACTTCCGGCTTTTCGCCGATTGGGCGGAAGACGGCGACACAGGGGAGATCCCCGATCGCTTCCGCGGGCACGTGTTCCGCAGGAATGTCTCGCCGGCCCTGTCGTGGTCGCCACTCCCCGAGGGCACGGCGGAATTCGCGTTGGTCGTTCAGGACCCTGACACACCCATGTCCGGGGCATCCACTCACCTCGTCGCCGTGGTCGACCCGTCCGTTGTGTCACAGCTTGCGGACGGCGAGCTCTCCAAGGGCGCCGCTCCTGCCGGTGTCACGCTGGGAAAAGGCGGCTTCAAGCTCGGGTGGGCCGGGCCGCTGCCTCCCAAAGGACACGGCGCCCACCGCTATGTCTTTCAGGCGCTCGCGCTCGACCGCACCCTGGGGCTAGCGGCTGGCTTCCGTCTTCGCGAGCTGACCGGAGTGCTCGGCGGCGGACTGCTCGGGCGAGCCCAGCTGATCGGGATGCACGAGACTCGGTGAGAGCCGGGGGCCGCTCGCGACCACGATGACCGCCGCAACGACGCAGCCGATCGCGAGCGCCCATCCGCCCAACAGGAACACGCCGCTGGGCTTCACGATGGACTGACCTGCGAGCGCCTGGAAGGTCACGATCGTGAGCGTTCCCGCATACGCGACCGTCGCGATGGCCACGAGACGGAACCGCACCCGGTCGTCGGCAAGGGCGCGCCAGCGCCGGCCGAGCCAGCCGATCAGGATGGCGAAGAGGGGCAGCAGCTGAAGCGCGTGCATCCCGACGAAGTGGGGGATGCGGAGGTCTCCGCCGACGGTGCTCCAGCCGAGGAAGGGGAGTCCCGGTCCGCCGTCGGGCAGGCCGACCGTGTGAGCGCCGATGATGCCCTGGAAGTCGGAGATCTGCCCGGGCGTCGGCCCGGTCATCAGGTAGGCGAGCCCCATGCCGATCAGCGCGATCACGGCGCCGGCGCGTACCGCGAACGTCGTGGATCGCGTCGGCAGGCGCAGGAAGAAGACCGCGAAGGTCGTGATGAAGGTGCAGACGTAGAGGACCGTGATCGACACGGCCATGACTCCCCAGATGGTCTGCGCAAGCGGGGTCGAGACGTTGAAGTGGCTGGTGGTGCCGGCCGCGGCGGCACCGATGATGAGTGCCTGCTCGATGATCAGCGCGACGGCGATGATGGTTCCGGCGAGGTGCGCCGCGCGGCGCCAGCGGGGCAGATGGGCGATGAGCCAGGCCCAGGTGACGCTGTACAGCAGGATGGATACGGAGAACTTCAGCGGCTTGTCCCACACGTCGAGGCCGGTGATCTGGCGGTGGTCGACGAGCAGACCGACCAGGCAGACGATGGTGCTCACGAGCATCAACCCGGCGACCGTCATGAGCGGACGGTGCCAGGCGAAGACGGACTTCATGTCATTCTTCTCTCATTCGTGACGACGGCCTGAGCCATGCGACGCAGGCCGAGAGCGAGGGTGTCTCCGAGTACGGTGCCGACGACGACGAGCTCGGTCATCCGTGCCGGATCGGGGATGGCGGCAACCGTGCGCAGGTCGGCTTCGGCCTGCTGGCGTGCGGCCGTTGCGTAGCTGTCGAGGTAGTCGTCGGGCAGGGGGAAGCCGGCGTTGTCGAACGCGTCGATCACCTGTGCAGCGATGCCGCGGCCGATGTTGTCTTCGCAATCGGCCCAGCCGGAGCGGATGACCAACGCATCCACCCGCTCGAGCGCCTGAGCACTCGGCGGAGCCACAGCGGGCACGGCTGACCGCGACACCGCCTGCTGGGCGACGTCGAAGGCGTGGCCGACGGGAGCGCCGGGTTCGTCGAGGGCATCGAGCACACCGTGAACGGCGGCGATGGACAGTTTGCCCACCTCGAGCATCGCCCTGATGAGCTTCAGCCGGCGTTCGTGCTCGTCCCCGTATACGGTGCGGTTGCCGCCGACGCGCTCACCGGCGGGCAGCAGTCCCTCGCGCACGTAGTACTTGATGGTGGCGGCCGGAGTGGCTGAGCGTTCGGAGAGTTCGGAGATGAGCACGTCACCGATAGTAACACTACCGGTAGTGACGCTACCAGTGTCTCGCTCAATGACATCCGCTCCCGTTGTGCCAGGGTTGGTCGACATGATCTATTACGGCGGCGACTACAACCCGGAGCAGTGGCCGGAGTCCGTCTGGCAAGAGGACGTACAGCTGATGCGCGAGGCCGGGGTGAACCTCGTGACGCTGGGCGTGTTCTCGTGGTCGCGCATCCAACCCGCCGAGGGCGTTTTCGACTGGGAGTGGCTGGATCGCATCCTCGATCTGCTGCACGAAGGAGGGATCGGCGTCTGCCTCGCGACGGCGACGGCCTCGCCTCCGCACTGGCTGAGCGTCGACTATCCGCAGTCGCTGCCGGTGACGCGCGACGGAGTGACTCTCGGCCCCGGAAGCAGGCAGCATTACGCGCCGACCGCGCCCGACTACCGCAGGTTCGCGAGCGAGCTGGTCAGGCGGATGACGGAGCGATACGCCGAGCATCCTGCCGTGCAGATGTGGCACATCAACAACGAGTACGGATGCCACCTGCACGCCGACTACTCGATCAACGCCGAGCTGGCGTTCCGCGAGTGGCTGCGCGAGAAGTACTCGACGATCGATCGCCTGAACGAGGCGTGGGGCACCGCGTTCTGGTCGCAGATCTACGGAAGCTTCGACGAGGTGCTCCCACCGCGCACCGCTCCGTACAGCACCAATCCCACCGGCTGGCTGGACTTCAAGCGGTTCACCTCCGCCGCGTTCCTCGACCTCTTCAGAATGGAGAAGGGGATCATCCGTGCCGCCGGCGCCGAGCAGCCGGTGACCACCAACTTCATGGGTGCGTTCGAGCCGATCGACTACTGGTCGTGGGCCTCGGAGCTCGACATCATCTCGGATGACAACTACCCCGATCCGGCCGACCCCGAGTCGTTCCGCGGGTCCGCCTTCACCCGCGACCTGATGCGCTCGCTCGGCGGCGGGCGGCCTTGGATCCTGATGGAGCAGGCGGCGAACGCCGTGAACTGGCGGCCGGTGAACGCCCCGAAGGCGCCCGGCCAGATGGCAGCGCTGAGCAGGCAGGCGATTGCTCGTGGCGCGACGGGCATCCTCTTCTTCCAATGGCGACAGTCCCGCTCGGGCGCCGAGAAGTTCCACTCCGCAATGCTTCCGCACGGGGGAACGGGGACGCGCACGTGGCGAGAGGTCACCGAGCTGGGACGCACGCTCGCCGAACTCCCCGAGGAGCGAGCAGCGGATGCCCGGGTCGCGGTTCTTCTCGACTGGGAGAACTGGTGGTCGCTCGGCGCGCCCGACCATCCAGCCCAGCTCGACTACCTGGCGAACGTGCAGGCCTGGCATGCGTCGCTTCACCGCAAGAACGTTCTCGTCGACCTCGCGCACCCGGGTGCCGACCTCAGCGAATACGATCTCGTGATCGCACCCCAGCTCGGGCTGATGAGCGACGACACGGCATCCCGCCTCGCCGAGTGGGTCGAGAGCGGTGGGACCCTCGTCACGACGGCGTTCACCGATGTCTCCGACCTCGATGACCGCTTCCTCACCGGCGGCTTCCTCACGCGGCTGAAAGAAGTCGTCGGCGCTCACGTCAGCGAGCATGAGGGCCTTCCGACCCCGTTGGATGTCGAGTTCGATGGCCGGACCGTCGTGGCATCCACCCTCGCCGAGGTGCTCGAGGTCGCCGATGCCGACGTGATCGGTCGATTCCGAGGCGGATGGCGCGACGGCCGGCCCGCGATCACCCACAGGCGGAGCGGAGCAGGGCACAGCATCCATGTCGGGTTCATCCCCGACCAGGCGGGTCTGTCCGGCATCGTCGACCGTGCGCTTGAGACCGCCGGGCTCGCTGGATTGAAGCAGCCGAGCCCTGAGGGCGTCGAGCTGATCCGGCTGGCCGCGGGCGGCACGCTGGCCATCAACCACAGCGGCGAGCTCGTTGCCGTCTCGGTGGGCGGCGAAGATGCCGAACTCGAGCCGTTTGCCGTGCGGGCGGTCGGGTAGACATAACCCGGATATGACAAGTCACTAACTTGTATGATGACCTGTGAGCTCGCCGAAGGGCTCTCGAAGGGTCGTCATGTCGCATCCGGATGCAATCCGTTCCGTCCGTCTCCGCTCCGTGCGTCTGCCGCTGGCCACGCCGATCAGCGACGCCAAGGTGCTCACCGGTCGCCAGCGGCCGATGACCGAGGTGGCGATGCTGTTCGCCGAGGTGCTCACCGAGCAGGGGCACGAGGGACTCGGGTTCAGTTACTCGAAGCGCGCTGGGGGCGACGCCCAGTTCGCGCACGCCCGAGAGGTCGCACCGGTGCTGATCGGGCGCGACCCGAGCGACATCCAGCGGCTGTGGACCGCGATGGTGTGGGCCGGCGCCTCGGTGGGACGCAGCGGCGCGGCGACGCAGGCGATCGCTGCCATCGACAATGCCCTGTGGGACCTTAAGGCGAAGGGAGCTGGACTGCCGCTCGCGAGGCTGCTCGGCGCCCACCACGACGCGGTGCGTTGCTACAACACGTCGGGCGGGTTCCTGCACACGCCCATCGAGCAGGTGATCGAGAACGCCCAGGCGTCGCTGGCTCGGGGCATCCGCGGCATCAAGATCAAGGTCGGCCAGCCCGACGCGCGTGAGGATCTTCGAAGGGTCCGCGCTGTGCGCGAGGCTCTCGGCGAGGACGTGCCCCTGATGGTCGACGCCAATCAGCAGTGGGACCGACCGACCGCCATCCGCATGGGCCGCGCGCTCGAGGAGTTCGGTCTGGTGTGGATCGAGGAGCCGTTGGATGCCTACGACGCGGCCGGCCACGCTGACCTCGCGCGGGCGCTCGATACTCCGATCGCGTCCGGTGAGATGCTCACCAGCGTGCGCGAACACCGCGACCTCATCGAGGCGCGGGCGGTGGACATCCTGCAGCCCGACGCTCCTCGCATCGGCGGCATCTCCCAGTTCCAGCGGCTGCTCGCGCTCGCCGACGAGGCAGGCCTCGACCTGGCGCCCCACTTCGCGATGGAGCTGCACCTGCACCTCGCCGCCACCTACCCCCGCGAGCCGTGGGTCGAGCACTTCGAGTGGCTCGAGCCGTTGTTCGAGGAGCGACTCGAGATCGTCGACGGCAAGATGCCCGTGCCCGACCGACCCGGCATCGGCGTCACCCTGAGCGGCGCGGTCCCGGGGTGGACGGTCGCCGACGTGACGGTGATCGACGCCGTGGGCGGTGCGGACTCGTGACGGCATCCGGCGCAGGGGCGGCGACCGGCACCACGGCGGAAGGTGCGAGCGGTGCGGGTCGACCCCGTCGGTCGGAGCAGCTCGCCGCCGACCTGCTCGACCTGATCCGTTCCGGTGTGGTGCGCCCCGGTGCGAAGCTGCCGACGGAGTCCGAGCTCGGCGATCGGTTCGGGGTCAGTCGCACGGTCGTGCGTGAGGCCATCGCCCAGCTCGGCGCCGCGGGAGTGGTGCGCTCGCAGCAGGGCCGTGGCACCTTCGTGCTCGCCCTGCCGAATGAGACACCGATCACAGTGGGCGCGTCACAGGTCGACGACCTTGCCGGACTGCTCCAGCTGTTCGAGCTGCGCACCGCCGTCGAGGTGGAGGCCGCCGGCCTCGCCGCTCGGCGCCGCACCGCCGACCAGCTCGGAGCGCTGCGCACCGCGCTGGCCGCGATGACGGATGCCGCGCGTGACGCCGCCGCGTACGACCCTGCCGCTCACGTCGCCGCTGACTTCGCGTTCCACGTGGCTGTTGCTCGGGCCACAGCGAACCAGCACTTCGTCGCGCTTCTCGACGCCTGGGGTGTCGGGATGCTCGCCGTGCCGGGGGAACGACTCAGTCACGACGACGAGCGAGTGCGGCGGCTCCAGCATGAGCACGCAGCGGTGCTCGACGCGATCGCGGAGGGCGACGCGGTGGCCGCCCAGGCGGCGATGCGCACCCACCTCGTGGCGTCACGCAGGCGTCTCGCCGGCTGAGGTGGTATGCGGGGTGGCTACGACGACTGCCGCACCATCACCTCGAACGACTCCGTCACTCTCACCGTGCGGAACCCCTCGGTCAGATACAGCCGGCGTGCGAAGTTGTCCGGCTCGACGGCGAGGCTGACGCGGGAGTGGCCGAGCACTTTGGCCTGTGTGAGCACGGCGCGCAGCAGATCGCGACCGATCCCGCGGGCGCGCCAGAGCGGGTTCACTCCGATCGTGAGTTCGGGCACGCCGGATGCCACGAAACCGTCGCCCGCCGATTCCGGTGACAGCACACGGGCCCACGCCGCTCCGACCGAGCTTCCCCGTTCGTCGACCGCGATCGCACCGAAGTCCGACGGGCGCTTCCAGCCGGAGAGATACAGGATGGCGCGCGGGTCGTCGAGCACCGCGATACGTGAACGACGTACTCCCGTCGAGGCGGCAGCACCGTTCACGGCCTCCACGAGCATGTCGTTCAGGTGCGCGATGTCGGATGCCACGGCATGCCGTATCGTGTAGCGCTCCATGTCCGGACTGTAGGCGCACCGTGTTACAGCGGGGTTACATGGGGGCTCGATCGTTTCGTTGTATATCTATTGGCATCGATGCCATTTTGTGTCATGATGACTCGACCAAAGGTGGATGGAGCTGCGATGACCGTCTCTCGCAAAGCCCGTTTCGTGCGCAGACCGTTCGTTCTCGTCGTTGGAGCGGCGGTGATCGTCGCATTGGGTGCCGTCGCTCTCGTCATCTGCCTGGCCCCGAGGCCGATCGGAACCATCGACGGTGCCGCCGTCGGCCAGGACGAGCTGACGTTCCAGATCGACCTCGCTCGCCACGAGGGATTGGACGATGCGACCGCTCGCAGGAAGGCGCTGGACGCCATCGCTCAGGACCACGCACTCGTCACCCTCGCACACGACGCAGGGGTGACATCCATGACGAGTCCCGCCCAGATTCTGGATGCCCGTCAGCAAGCCAACACGACGAAGCAGGCCCTCGCGGCGAGTGGCCAGGTGGTCTACGGAAAGACCACCTACACGCCGCAGGAGTTCTACTCACGCACCCTCAGCGACCTGCGCAACAAGCTGGTCGAGGCACTGAGCAGCGGCAGCTCGCCCCGGGTGGTCGTCACCGATGCGCAGGTCGGCGCGAACCTCAGGGCGCACCTCGGCGATTGGTCGGCCGGTGCGACGACTTACACGGTGACCGCGTTGTCGGTGCCGGCCGCTACGGACGGCAGCGCCCCGGCTGCGCTGGTCGGCGACGGCCCGCGACCGACTCTTGAGCTGCTGGCGACGAGCATCCCCGGCGCGACGCTGAAGGCCGAGACCATCGGTCCGGACACTCTCGATGCTGCCGGGTTCTCGCCCGACACCACGCAGCAACTACAGGACGCCACAGTCGGCAGCACAACGGAACCCTTCACGCAGCGAGGCACGTGGGTCGTGCTGCGTGTCGACGCACGGAACGTGGATGCCGCCGCGGCGCTCGCGAAGCACGGAGACGAGCTGCGGGCGAAGCTCGTCGAGCAGAAGGTCGACGAGCTGATCGAGAAGACCCGTCGCGCGGAGACCGACGACCTCAAGTAGTGTCCGCGACCCGCGCCGACGCGGACACGGATGAACCACCAAGCACATTCGGGAAGAAACACATTCGGGAAAGAGGAAGACACCTATGAGAGCTGTCAGAAGCGGTGCGCCATGGCGTTGGCCGGCCACCGTCAGCGCGGCGGTGGTCGCAGCGCTGCTCACGTTCGGGGTGACGGCGCCGGCACACGCTGCGGGCGCCGATCCATCGTCTGAGTGGGCAGGCAACACTGCGAACACCACAGGCGGAACCGACTACTACATCGACTCCTCCGGCGGTGACGACAGTGCAGCCGGCACCTCGCCCGGTGCGGCATGGAAGACGCTCGCCAAGGCGAACGCGACCACGTTCCAGCCCGGCGACCGCATCCTGCTCAAGGGCGGCGACACCTGGAACGACGAGCAGCTGTGGCCGAAGGGCTCGGGAACCGAGTCGGCGCCGATCACCATCGACGCCTACGGGAATCCGGATGACGGACTGCCCTACATCTCGACAAACGGTCATGTTCCCGCAGCTCTGCTCGCAAACGGCACGAAGAACCCTGACACCGTCGGACTCAGCGGCGCGGTCGTGCTGCGCAACCAGGAGTACTGGAACATCGCGCACCTGGAGCTGTCCAACGATGACGACTTCAACACGAACATGACCACAGGCAACGTCGTCAGGGACGGCGTCTCGGTCTCGATCAACGCAGACCTGTTCGCCCCCGGCGACAACACGATCATGCACGGCATCCACATCTCCGACCTCAACGTGCACGACATCGACGGCCCCGACTCCTGGCAGAAGATCTACGAAGCGGGCGTCGACTTCCAGGTCTTCGGCAAGAACCAATACGGCAGCTACGGCACCGGCGGGTACTACTTCCAGGGCTCACGAGTCGAGAACAACACCTTCACCCATGTGGAGTTGAACGCCGTGCAGTTCGGCTTCAACTGGTGGGGCGACAGCGTCGGCTACAACGACTCGACTGGCAAGTTCCACGAGGGTTGGGAGCAGCTCTGGATCCGTGATCGCGACCTCTACAGCCGCGACATCTACATCGGCCACAACTACGCGGAGAGCATCGGCCAAGGCGCGTATCAGTTCGGCGACATCAAGAACCTCGTCGCCGAGTACAACGAGGCGAACGGATGGCTGCAGCGCTACAACGGTGTCTCCGCAGGCCTCTACCTCTGGGCGGGCGCCGACTCGGTGATGCGCTACAACGAGATCTACGGCGGCCCCGCGCAACAGTACGACGCCACCCCATGGGACCTCGAGTACACCAACTTCAACGTCACGTACGAGTACAACTACTCGCACGACAACCTCGGCGGCTGGATGTCGTACATGGGCAACAGCTCGAACTCGATCGCGCGCTACAACCTGAGCGTGAACGACAACGGCGTCATCTGGAAGAACATGCTGTCGACGAACTACTCGCCGACCTACGTGATGAACAACGTGATCGTCTACGACGGCTCGAAGCTCAGTTCGTTCCACGACGCCGTGCTGAAGGACAAGGTCTACTTCGCAAACAACATCTTCTACAACAGCTCGAAGACGACGACCACGAAGTGGTTCACGCAGCCGGGCGCGCTCGCCAACGGCGTGTTCACGAACAACGCCTACTACGAGGCCAGCGGCAAGTACTCGCCGAACCAGCCGACCGACGCGCATGCCGTGATCGGTGACCCGCAGTTCGTCGGCAACCCTGCTGACTACGCCAAGACCGCCAGCGTCGACGACATCCTCACATCGGTGGCGCCGTTCGCGATCTCGCCGACATCCCCTCTCGTGGACAAGGGGCGATACAACGCGCACATCGGCACCAAGGACTTCTTGGGCAACGCGAACTACCGCGGCAAGGCACCTGACATCGGTCTCGCCGAGACGGCCAATGGCGCCGTCGTGACGAACCCGGTCGACACCGATCCGATCGAGAACATCGGAAAGGACGGGCGCACCGACCTCGCGCTGAACAAGCCGATCACGGCGACCTCGACGCACGCCGGAGCGCAGTACGCCGCATCGCGACTGGTGGACGGTGACAAGACGACCAGGTGGGCCGCGGATGACGTGGTGACCTACCCGCTGAACATCGACATCGATTTCGGCGCGCCGACCGCGTTCGACGAGGTCGACCTGTCTGAGTTCACGGACTCGGGCACCAAAGCGAGGGTGGCGAACTACTCGTTGCAGAAGTGGGATGACGCCACGAACTCGTGGGTGACGTTCTCGACGCAGTCCGCGATGGGTGTCAGCGCCGTGGTCAAGGACTTCGGCGTGGTCACGAGCTCCAAGCTGCGTCTCTCGATCGCGTCGCTGCTGCCCGGCTCGACCGGCACCCCCACGATGACCGAGATCGGCGTGTACAGCACGAAGCCCGTCACGGACCCGACCGTCACGCCCGACGCCGCGGTGTTCGACCGCAACGCCGCGAAGGCCGACGCAGCGGACAACCAGGTCGCGTTCACCGTCGACCCCGACGGCGACACACTCCAGGCGATCAACTACGTCACGCCGGCCGGCGCGATCGTCGGCGCCCTCGGCACGGACGACTACACGACGAGTGACGCGGACGGCAAGACGGTCTATCGCATCTCGCCGGCGTTCCTCGCGGGCAAGGACCTCGGCAGCTCTGGGCTGCAGTTCTCGTTCGAGTCGACCAAGACGGTCAAGGTGTCGGTCGAGATCATCGACTCGACGGCGTTGACGGCCGCTGTCGCCGACGCTGATGCGCTGAAGGCGAGCGACTACACCGCGGATTCGTGGGCGTCCGTGAAGGCGGCGCGGGACGCCGGTGCAGCGGTTCTCGCCAAGTCCGGCGTGACGCAGGCCGAGCTGGATGCCGCGACGTCGGCCATCACATCGGCGAAGGCTGGTCTGGCGTCGGCGGTGCGGACGTTGTCGGTGGAGCCGTCGGCGGAGGCGTTGCCGACGGGGACGGCTGCGGCGGGTGCTGCGGTGTTCCATGCGACGTTGGCGGACGGTTCTACGGTGACGCTGACGGATGCCGACGTGACGGCGTCCGGCTGGGATTCGTCGAAGGCCGGGACGGTGCCGGTGACGTACACGGTGCGGTCGGGTCTGGTCGCCACAAGCGGCAGCCCCGTGACTGCCACGGTGTCGTTCGTGTTCGCTCCCGCGTGGTCGGCATCGACGGCGTACACCGCCGGCGGCAAGGTCGTGTACGACGGCACCCTGTGGGTGGCGTCGTGGTGGACGCAGAACCAGAAGCCGGGCGATGTGAACGGTTCGTGGCAGCAGGTGCGGACCGCGCCGGATGGCACCGCGATCTGGACCCCGACCCGCGTCTTCAACACCGGTGACGTGGTCGTGTACCAGGGTGAGCGGTACAAGGCCGACTACTGGACCAGGAACCAGACACCAGGGGACCCGAACGGTCCGTGGGAGCAGCTGTCGACCACCAGCGACGGGACCGTGCTGTGGACGGCATCCCGCATCTTCACTGCCGGTGACATCGTCAGCTACCAGGGCAAGCTGTACGAGGCGAAGTGGTGGACCCGCAACCAGGCACCAGGAGACGCGAAGGGCCCCTGGCAACTGGTCGGCTGACCCACCTGACACATCTGCCCGGGAGGCCACACCACGGCCTTCCGGGCAGACGTATGATGCCGCTTCGGCACGACACCGCTCCGCAGAAAGGATCTCCTTGAACATGACGAATTCCGGGCTGCCCCATCTCGCAGCGCACGACGCGGCGAGCATCCGCGAAGCCTCCTTCGTGCGCCCGTCGGAGCGTCAGGTGGCGTGGCAGCGCATGGAGTTCTACGCGTTCATCCACTTCGGCATGAACACGATGACCGACCGCGAGTGGGGCCTCGGCCACGAGTCGCCCGAGCTGTTCGACCCGACCGCGCTGGATGCCGGGCAGTGGGTCGACGCCATCGCCTCAGCAGGGATGACGGGCGTCATCCTCACGTGCAAGCATCACGACGGCTTCGCGCTGTGGCCCACCAAGGTGTCGTCGCACAGCGTGGCGTCGAGTCCGTGGCGCGGCGGCGAGGGGGATGTCGTCGCCGAGGTCGCCCGAGCGTGCGCCGAGCGCGGGCTGAGGTTCGGCGTCTATCTCTCGCCGTGGGACCGCACCGAGCAGAGCTATGGCAGCGGCCCTGCGTACGACGACTTCTTCGTCGCGCAGCTGACCGAGCTGCTCACCGGGTACGGCGAGATCTTCACGGTGTGGCTCGATGGCGCGAACGGCGAGGGGCCTGACGGCCGGCGGCAGTACTACGACTGGGACCGCTACTACGAGGTCGTCCGCAGCTTGCAGCCGAACGCGGTCATCAGCGTCTGCGGCCCCGATGTGCGCTGGTGCGGCAACGAGGCAGGGCACACCAGGCCCGACGAGTGGAGCGTCGTGCCGGCGTCGCTGCGCGAGGCGGAGGGCATCGCCTCCCGCTCGCAGCAGGCGGATGACGGGGAGTTCGCCCGTCGTGTACTGAGCGACGACGCCGATCTCGGAAGCCGTGATGCCCTTCTCGCCTCCACCGAGCCGCTGGTCTGGTACCCGGCGGAGGTGAACACCTCGATCAGGCCAGGATGGTTTCATCACCCGGCGGAGGACTCGGCGGTGCGCTCGGTGGACGAGCTGTTCGAGATCTACCTCTCGAGTGTCGGCGGCAACGCGACATTCCTGCTCAATGTGCCGCCCGCGCGCGACGGGCTGCTCGCCGATGAGGACCTGGATACGCTCGCCGCACTCGGTGACCGTATCCGCGCGTTCGACGCGAGCGATATCGCGGGTTCCGCTGCTGTCACTGTGTCGAGTGGTGAGGTGGCTGACCGGGGATGGCGTCCGGCGCCGACCGGCTTGCCAGAGACGCTCTCGCTGACGTGGGATGCGGCGCGCACGATCGACGCGGTCGCGCTGCGGGAGGACATCCTGATCGGGCAGCAGATCGAGAGTGTCAGCGTGCGAGGCACCAGCCCCGACGGCGAAAGCCTCGAGCTCGGACGGGCGCGCTCGGTGGGGTATCAGCGCATCATCCGGTTCCCTGCCGTCGAAGTGATCGCGCTCGAGATCGAGCTGGACGCGTACCGCGGCCCGTTCGCGCTCACGCAGGTGCGGGCGTTCGCCGCGTCGAGCCCAGTCGGCAGCGTCGACCTGAGCACCGGCTCACGCAATGGCACGGATGCCAAGGCTTAACACAGATCGGCTGGCGATGATCGGGGCATGGAGATGAGCGGCAGCGTCGCAGCGAGCGACCCGGTGGCATCCGCAACGGATGTTGACGCGACAGAGACCGCGGCAAAGGTGCAGCGCATCCGCCAGCCCACCATGGCCGATGTCGCGTCGCTCGCGGGGGTGTCGCCTCAGACCGTCTCCCGCGTCATGCGCGGTCATCCCAATGTCAGCGACGTGACTCGGCTGCAGGTCGAGGCCGCCATCGAGAAGACGGGCTACCGGCGCACGGGGCTGGCCCGCGCGCTCGTGACCGGGCGCAGCATGACGATCGGGGTTCTGACCCACGAGTCGGATCAGTATGCGGGGGCATCCATGATGCTCGGCATCCAGCGGTCGGCACGCGCGAACGGATACTTCGTGAGCGCGGCGGGCACGACCTCGGTCTCACCCGCGGCGCTCAGCGAGGCGATCGAGCATCTGCGCAACCAGGGAATCGACGGGCTCGTCGTGGCGCTGCCCGTGTGGGACGAAGAGTCGCTCGAGCATGCGACGGCCGGGCTGCCGACTGTCGTCATCGACGCCCTGGCGTCAGAGGTGGGCGAGATCATCGCCATGGACCAACTGGCCGCAGGCACGATCGCTGTCGAGCACCTGCTCGGCCTCGGGCACGAGACGGTCTGGCATGTCGCCGGCCCGGCAAGCTGGAAGGACGCCGCCGGCCGAACAACGGGATGGGAGCGCACGCTGCGCGAGGCCGGGCGCACGCCGCCGCCCGTGCTGCACGGCGACTGGACGCCAGAATCCGGCTACCGCAACGGTCAGATCCTCGCCCGCATGGACGACGTGACAGCGGTCTTCGCGTCGTCGGACGAAATGGCGTTCGGCATCATGCGCGCCCTGATCGAGCACGGCCGGCGTATCCCGGGTGACGTGTCGGTGGTCGGCATGGACGACATCGCCCTCGCCCCGTTCGCCGCGCCGCCGCTGACGACCATCCGTCAGCCGTTCGAGCAGATGGGCCGCGTCGCCGTCGACCACGTCGTGCGGTTGATCGAGGAGACCGAGGCGGAGGGCGACGCCATCACGATCACGCCCGAGTTGGTCATCCGTCAGAGCACCGCCGCCCCCGGGCGCCGCTGAGGCGCGCGATCGAGGCACACGAGCGCTCGCGGCGGGCACCCACACTCCGTTGCGATCCAACGATGCCATCCATCTCGCCACGGCGGTGCGATTCGGTGTCGACGACATTGCGACCTCTGACGTGGAACTCGGCCAGGCAGCCCGAACAGCTGGGCTAGGAGTTGTCGCTCCGAGCTAGCGGCTCCCGCCGCCGCTGACACGCAGGCGGATCGCGCGGTACGCGACGCCTACGGCGAGCACGATCACGCCGGCGATGATCGCGGGCACCGGCAACGTGACGACGAGGATGACGCAGCCGACCGCTCCCGCGACGGCGAGGAACCGAGGGTAGCGGCGATTCTCGCGGCGCTGCGTCCACGCGGAGGCGTTCGCCACGAAGTAATAGAGGAGTACGCCGAACGAGGAGAAGGCGATCGCGCCGCGCAGATCCGTGAAGGCGACGAGCACGCACACGATCAGGCCGACCGCGATCTCGGCCCGGTAGGGCACGTGGAACCTCGGGTGCACGGCGTCGAACCACCCGGGGATGTCGCGCTGACGCGCCATGGCGAGGCCGGTACGACCGATGCCCGCGATCATCGCGAGCAGGGCTCCGAGCGCTGCGGCCGCAGCACCGATGCGGATGACGATCCCTGGCCAGTCCGCACCCGTCGTCTGCGCGACGGCGTCTAGCGGGGCGGTCGCCGAGGCGAGTCCTGCTGCACCGAGCGCGTGCAGAGCGGAGACGGCCACGAGTGCGTACACGACCAGCGTGATGCCCAGCGCGGTGGTGATGGCCCGCGGAATGGTGCGCGAGGGGTTGATGACCTCCTCGCCCATGGTGGCGATGCGGGCGTATCCGGCGAACGCGAAGAAGAGGAGCCCGGCGGACTGCAGCGTGCCGTACAGCGTTACGGGCGGCCCGGCCTCTGACGCGCTCGCCGCGGTGTGAGTGAAGCCGATGATGACGGCCACTGTGAGCGCCACGAGGGAGATCGCGACCAGGATGCGCGTGAGCAGAGCCGTGCGCGTGACCCCGAGGGCGTTCACCCCGGTGAGCACGAGTACGGCGACGATCGCGACGGGCTTCACCCAGGCGGCAGGCACGGCGTAGGTGGCGAACGTGAGAGCCATCGCCGCCGAGCTGGCCGTCTTGCCGATCACGAACGACCATCCGGCAAAGAACCCCGGCCAGGCGCCAAGCTGTTCGCGTCCATAGACGTAGGTGCCGCCCGAGGTCGGGTACTGAGCGGCGAGCTGGGCCGACGACGTGGCGTTGCAGAACGCGATGAATCCTGCGATCAGAAGCCCTACCAGCAGGCCGACACCCGCTGCCTCGGCCGCCGGGGCGAACGATGCGAAGATGCCGGCACCGATCATCGACCCGAGCCCGATGACGACGGCGTCGCCCAGGTTCAGGCGTCGCGCCAGCTGTCCGCCAGACGGGGCGCTCGGCATGGATGTCACGGCAGTCGTCTCCTTCGGGCCGTCGGCGCTCATTCTCCCCGACGCGTGTAAACTGCGGGGCCGTCATCCACGTCGCGTCCCGCGTGGGGTCCCGCCGAGTGTCGCCCCACCACCCCACCTGCCGCGGAGTCGTCGCCACCCCACACCACCTGCCGCAAAGTCGTCGCCAACCCACACCACCCTCAAGTCGTCGCCACTTGTTGCGGCATCCATGTCCACGAACGCACAACAACTGGCGACGACTTCGCGGGGCAGGGCGGCGTGGGGGATGGCGTCGGGCGGGGATGGCGTCGGGCGTGGGTGGGGTGAAGGGGGCGGGATGGTGTCGGGTGGGGGTTGGGCGAGGGGTGCGGTGGGGTGCGGGCGGGCCGGGGAGGGGCACCGGTAGGTTGGTATACCTACCCCTCCCGCTGCCGAAAGGACTGCCGCGCGGCCATGCGCGGCTGCCCGGCCACCACGCCGATGCCTCTCGCCCCGTCTGCGCCGCCGTCTGCCGAGTACCGTCTTCCCGACGGCAACGTGCCGGTGCGCGCGGTGTTGAGGCGTCCGCGGTTGCTCACCACCGAGGTGCTCGCCGGCATGGTGACGACGCTCGCGCTCATCCCGGAGGTGATCTCGTTTTCGATCATCTCGGGAGTCGGGCCGGATGTCGCGCTCATCTCCTCCGTCGTGCTGGCGGTGGCGATGTCGTTCCTCGGCGGCCGCCCGGCGATGGTGACGGCAGCTGCGGGGTCCGTCGCTCTGGTACTGGCGCCGATGGTGCATGCGCACGGCACCGCATACGTGCTGCCGACGGTGTTGTTGACGGGGGTCATCCAGATCGCGTTCGGGGCCGCGGGGCTCGCGAGGCTCGTGCGGTACATCCCTAGGTCGGTGATGATCGGATTCGTCAACGGGCTCGGCGTGCTGATCTTCATCGCCCAGCTGCAGCACGTGATCGACGTGCCGCTGGCGGTGTATCCGCTGTTCATCGTGACCGTGCTGATCGTGGTGTTCCTGCCGCGGCTCACGAAGGCGGTGCCCGCGCCACTCGTGGCGATCGTGGTGGTCACCGCTGCCGCCGTCGTGTTCGGGCTGCACGTTCCCACGGTCGGCGACGAGGGGACCGTGAGCGGAGCCCTGCCCGGCATCACGCCGTGGAAGGTGCCCTTCAACCTCGAGACCCTGCAGATCGTGGGGCCGACCGCGTTGGCCGCCGCGCTCGTCGGCCTGCTCGAGACCCTGCTGACCGCGAAGCTCGTCGACGAGCTCACCGACAGCCGCTCGGCCAAGGGTCGCGAGTCGTGGGGGCTCGGCATTGCGAACATCCTCGCCGGACTGTGGGGCGGCGTCGCCGGCTGCGCGATGATCGGCCAGACCGTCGTCAACGTGCAGATCGGGCGAGCACGCACCCGCATCTCCACTCTCGTCGCCGGGCTGTTCCTCCTTCTGCTCGTCGGAGTGCTGTCGCCGGTGATGGCGGCCATCCCGATGGCGGCACTCGCCGCGGTGATGATGATCGTCGCCATCCGGACCATCGACTGGCACAGCGTGCGCCCGTCGACGCTGCGCAGGATGCCCGTGCCGGAGACCCTCGTGATGCTCGTGACGGTCGCGGTGATCGTCGCGACCGGCAACCTTGCGATCGGCGTCGGCGTCGGCGTGCTACTCGCGCTGGTGTTCTTCGCACGGCGCATCGCCCACGTCGTGCGGGTGGAGCGCACCCTCGACGACGCCGGGTCGGTGGCGCGCTACCGGGTGCTCGGCCCGCTGTTCTTCGCGTCGAGCAACGACCTCGTCGACCAGTTCTCGTACGCGGATGACCCACCTCGCGTCATCGTCGACCTGACCGGTTCCCACGTTTGGGATGCCTCCAGCGTCGCCGCCCTCGACGCTGTGGAGTCGAAGTACGAGAAGCATGGAGCGACGGTCGAACTCGTCGGCCTCAACGACCACAGCCGCATGTTCCATGGCCGGCTCACCGGCTCGCTTGGCGGGTGAGCGGTCCGTAGGCTGAGGAGCCTGCGCAGGCGGCGTGCCCCCTACGTGGGTTGAGGAGCCTGCGGCGAAGCCGCGGGCGTCTCGAAACCGGTACTCGGCGGCGTTGGTGGTTTCGAGACGCGCGCTTCGCGTGCTCCTCAACCAGCGGTGGGGAGGTGACGCGGATCCGGCGGGGGTGTGCGCTTCGCGGCCGACGAAGGAGGGCGGGGGTTCTTTGAGTCTTCTTTGCGCAGGCGGCCGAAGACTTGGGGGATGAAGTTTCGCCTGGACGCTGAGCGTCGCGACCTGATCCTGGACTGGGTTTTCCTGGTCGGCGTCGCGCTGAAGGGCATCGACGGGCTGATCGAGGTGCTGGCGGGCATCCCTCTCTTCTTCATCACCAAGTGGCAGCTGATGTCGCTCGCCCAAGCGGTCACCGCGGGGGAGCTGGCGGAGGATCCGCACGACCTCCTCGCGAACTTCCTGCTGCACGAGGCGTCGAAGGCGAGCGGTTCGAGCCTCTTCATCGGTGGGCTCTACCTCTTTCTTCACGGCGTCGTGAAGCTGGCCATCGTGATCGCGCTGGTGCGCGGATCGAGGCGCGTGTACCCGTGGGCGGTCGGGGCGCTGTCGGTGCTGCTGGTCATCCAGCTGGTCGATCTCGTCGTGAAGTTCTCGGTCGGGGTGCTTCTCCTGACGCTGCTCGACGCTCTGATCATCTGGCTGACCGTGCGGGAATGGCGGCACGGAAGAACGCTGCACGACGTCTTACGGCTGCGGGCACCGTGGTTCGGCAGGCGTGACGCGGAGCGTTCGGTAGGCAGTTGAGGTCCCGTGGAACAAGTCGGTCTGCCCCTGTTGTCGTGCCGCTCTTACGGGGCGATGCCGTGACGTGAGACGCTGTCCGGATGGAGGGTCGCGGGTACCGCCGCGGGGTGCGATGAGCCGCGCCCGCGTCGTGTCGTCGCAGACCGACGAGGAGATCGTGCGGAGGGCATCCGTGCGGGTAGCCCTGCAGTTCGCGCTCGCCGTGGTGATCGTCGCCGCCGTCGGCTTGGTCGGCGCGATCCTGTTCGTGCTGCGCCAGGTGCCGCAGCAGCTGCAGGTCTTTCCGTTCCGCGACCTGAGCATGACGCTCGGGGCTCGCGATTTTCTGCTCGCGGGCATTGCCGGAGGCGCCATCGCTGTCGTCGTCGCAGCGGCCATGGCGCTCGTGCTGACCCGTAGGGCGGTGCGGCCGCTCGCCGAAGCGCTGCGCTTGCAGAGGGACTTCGTGACGGATGCCAGCCACGAACTTCGCACGCCGCTCGCAGTGCTCGACATGCGCATCGAGCTGCTCGAACGTGAGACGAACACACCGGAGCCGGTCGCCGAGGAGCTGCAGGCGCTGAAGCACGACGCCGAACGACTCAACAACGTGATCTCCGACCTGCTCGAGGCCGCAGCGTTGCAGAACGCCGCGCAACCGGAGAATGCGATCGACGCCGGGCTCGCGGTCGCCGATGCGGTCGACGAGGTGAACATGCTCGCCGCGGAACGCTCGATCGAGATCGAGTACGACTATGCGGGACCGTTCTCGGTGGGCATCCCGGCCGAGAGGCTGCGGCGGTGCGTGGTCATCCTGCTCGACAACGCCGTGCGGCACTCGGGGCCCGGCTCCCGCGTGCTGGTCGAGATCGCTGTGGTTCGTCGCCGGGTGCGCATCCGGGTCGTCGACCACGGAACGGGCATCGTCGGCATCGACCCGTTGCGCATCTTCGACCGCTTCGCCCACTCGCGACCGGCCCGTGAGTCCGACGACGTGGGGCGCGGCATCGGACTGGCGCTCGTGAAGGACACGGCCAACCGGTATGGGGGCACCGTGCGGCTGGTCAGCACGTCCTCAGAGGGCAGCGCGTTCAGCCTGTCCTTTCCACTCGCCCGCTGGAGTTAAGCGCGAGGGCACGGGCCCGGCGCTCGTCCCGGGTCGCGACGTCGGACACAGGCCGCGTATGTCAAGCGGACCAAATGGTCCATTTAATCTATAGTTGGAGGCGTCAAGGAATCCGCGCCGGTCTCGCCGGCCAGTGGGCGAGCAGCCCGGGTCCGAACGAAAGGTTCTCGTCATGACGGATGCCACGCCGCCCCACGGTGACACCCTCGAGCACCACGACGAGGCGGGGCGCCCGGGCGGAACGGAGCCACTCACCGAAGACCAGCTGGCGTTGATAGAGCAGGTCATGCGATCTGGCGACAGGCCTATCGATGACGTCATCGTCTCGGACATCACCGTGACGAACGAGGAAGAGAACCGGGTCTACACCGCCATGGTCGGCGACACGGCGCTCGGTGCGATCTCGTACAGTCGCGTCGGCGACCGTTTCGTGCTGCTTGCCGCTGCGGTCTATCCGGAGTTCCGTCGCCATGGTGTTGCGACCGAGATGATCCGCCAGGTGCTTGACGATGTGCGCAGGCAGCGCTTGACCGTGACGATTCTCTGCCCGATCGTTCGCGCGTTCATCAACAAGCACCTGCAGTACGCGGATCTCATCGATCCGAACAACCCTGGAGTGACGGTCCCGTCCCGATGACGGCGCCATCGGTGTGGCGGAGTCGGACCTTGCGGCTCGGCGACGGCAAGTGAACTGGAGAGCAGAATGAGCGGACCCGAGACGGGTGCAGCATGGGTGTATCCGGCGAGATCGGGGTATCCCGACGGTGCTGAACAGCGCGACGACGGGCGACGGGACTTGGTCGACCAAATCGCCGCCCGTCACTCAGCTCCCGGTTCATCCAACAGGTCGGACTACGAGCTCGGGTTCTCTCGCGATGATGAGAACCTGAAGTACGAGGTCGAGCTGAATCAGGACACCATCGGTGCGCTGTCGTACAAGACGCTGCAGAACGACACCCGGGTGGCGTTGCTGAGCACCGCGGTGAAGTTCGCGTACCGCAACCACGGAGTTGCCACGGAGCTGATTGCCCGTGCGCTGGACGACATCCGCCCGTCAGGTCGCACGATCACGATCATCTGTCCGATCATCAGGGAATTCATCGACCGGAACCCCGAGTACGAGGACCTCGTCGACAAGGTTCACCCCGGGATTCGCAGCACCGCTCAAGCGCTGCAGGCGGCGTCTGTCGACGACGTCGACGATGTGCTCACGGCGTTCGAATCCGGCGTCGACAGCCACAAGTACGGCGAATAGCGATGAGCTTCCACGACCTGCACAACGGCCCTGAGGCTCTGCTCCTGCCCGACGCGTGGGATTTCGGCTCCGCTGCCGCCTTCATCGAGGCCGGCTTTGCGGCAGTGGGCACTACCAGCTTCGGGGTCGGCGCCGCAGTCGGAGGGCGTGTCGCCAACCGAGAGACTCGGCAGGCGACCACCGCGCTCATCGATGTGATCAGGGATATGCCGGCGTACATCACGGCCGACATCGAAGACGGCTACAGCGACGACCCAGCCGAGGTTGCCGACTTCGTTGCTTCTCTCGATGTCGATGGCATCAACATCGAAGACTCCACCCGTGGGCGACTCATCGACCCCGAGCTGCACGCGAAGAAGATCGCGGCGATCAAGCAGGCCGCACCGGATGTCTTCATCAATGCTCGTGTGGACACGTTCTGGCTCGATCAGGACCGCACCGTCGCGCAGACCATCGAACGCTCGGGCCAGTATGCGTCGGCGGGCGCTGACGGCATCTTCGTTCCGGGACTCGCTGCAACACTCGTCGTCGCCAAACTCGCGAGCATGTGCCCGCTTCCCCTCAACGTCCTGGTCATTCCGGATGTCAGCGTCGACGAACTCTTCGACTACGGAGTACGCCGAGTCAGCACCGGCTCCTTGCCGTACCGGGCCGCGATCGATGCGGCCGTGAGTGTCGCGACTTCGGTCAAGAACCGCAACGACGCGCCTTCGGCGACGCCCTACGCGCGTGCGCAGGCCGTGCTCGCCAAGTACAGCCCGCAGGGGAGGACCGCATAGCGATGTCCGAGACGGGGCTCGACGTGCCCGTACGTCGCAGGGACCACCTCCGTTCGGGCGGCAGCTACGAGACAGAGAGGCTCGAGTGATGCAAGAGACGGGACCGAGAAGCGTCATCAGTGACGGGATTGAGCCCGCGGCGGGATTCGCGCAACAGCGATCGCCGTTCATCCCTGCGGTCGTGGGGTTCTTCGCGGTCTTCGCGACCGTCGGAGTCACGATCCCCCTGTTCAACATCTATCGTGCCGAGGACGGATTCACGAACCTCGACATTTCGCTGAGCGTCGTCATCTACTCCGCGGCCACGTTGCTCACACTGTTGGTCTTCGGCCGCCTCTCGCACCATGTCGGCCGAAAGCCGGTCGGGATAGCGGCTCTTCTGCTTCTCGTGGCAGGAGCCGTCGTTCTCCTCGACGTGCATTACGTTGCGGTCCTCGTGGTCGGTCGCAGCATGATGGGTCTCGGTGCCGGGCTCGCCAGCAGCAGCCTCACCGCCTACATCGTGGACTCCGCGCCCCGCAAGCCGACCTGGCTCGCCTCGGTGGCCTCCAGCCAGACGGTCATGCTGGGACTCGCGATCGGCGCCGTTGCGTCGGGCGCTTTGATCCAGTTCGCTCCCTGGCCGCGCGACCTGACCTTCATCCTGGTCATCGTGCTCCTGCTGGCGTCAGCCGCCTGGATCGCGGCAAGCCCGGAGACCGCCCCACGCACGCCTGGAGCCCTCAGGTCGCTGCGCCCCCGGGTGTCCGTGCCCGCCCAAGTCCGTCACCTCGTCCCCGTCGCCGCGGCCGTCATCGTCGCCACCTGGGCGACCGGATCCTTCTACCAAGCGTTCGTCCCCGGTATCGTCGAAGGGCAGCTGCACACGAAGAGTCCTCTCGTTCTCGGGCTCGTGTTCGCCGCATACATGGCACCGAGCGCTCTCGGCGCGCCGATCAGCGGCCGTTTCAGTCCCGCCGTCGGACAACGTCTCGGCATGGTCGGCTTCCTTGTCGGGATGATCGGTGCGATCACGGCGATCACCACCGACACGCTCGCCCTGTTCATCGTTGCGACCGTCGTCGCCGGCGCTTCCCAAGGCATTGCCACGAGCGCAACCACCCGAGGTCTGCTGCACGGAAGCAGGGTGCACGATCGGGCCCCGATCTTCAGTGCGATCTACTTGCTCTCGTACGCGGGCGCCACGATTCCCGCCCTCATCGCGGGCCAGCTGACCGGCATCTTCACGCTCTCGCAGATCGCGATCGGCTACGGTGTGCTCGCTCTTGTAGCGACCGCGATCACGGCACTCGCCGCTCGCAACCCGCGCGATTAGCGACGAGGCTCTCCCTACTTCTCGTAGCGTTTGACTCGCTCGCGTCACGATTGAAAGGACGAATCGTGCTCACAGCATTGCCTCTGCCTGACTCACGGCCCACGCGGTCCGCGAACCTGGAGATTCGGCGCGCGACCGGCGACGACCTTTCGGCGGTCGTGCGACTCATCACCGATGATCCGATCAGCGCGGGTCGAGGCGACAGAAACGATCCGGCAGCCGTCTCGATTTATCGGCGAGCGCTGACCGAGGTCCTTGACGCGCCGCGCAACGATCTCGTTCTCGCCGTCGACGCCCAGGGTGAGGCCGTCGGCACCCTGCAGTTGACGCTCATACCCGGCATGGCACGCCTCGGCGCCACCCGGCTCCTTGTCGAATCCGTGCACGTCGCGAGCACGACACGGTCGAGCGGCATCGGAACCACCCTGATGCGCTGGGTCATCGACGCGGCGGCGCCGGCACTGGGCGCCGATCTCATTCAGTTGACTTCAGACGTCGCCCGCCCGGATGCGCACCGCTTCTACGAGCGACTGGGATTCGTTCCCTCGCACATCGGATTCAAGTACCAGATCGCCTGACCGTCCCGGTGTGGCGCGCCAGCGCGCTGTGGCGCGGTGTCTCGCTCGCATGTTAGTTTGTTAGGACAAACTCGACGAGGGAGCGGCTGGGCATGACGGAGACGGGCACGACGCACGGGCAGCAGAACGAAGGTGCGCCGTTCGACCTGATCACGATCGGCCGCATCGGCGTCGACATCTACCCGCTGCAGGACGGCGTCGGTCTCGAAGAGGTCGAGACGTTCGGCAAGTACCTGGGCGGCAGTGCGACCAACGTGGCAATCGCCGCAGCACGGCACGGACTGCGCGGCGCGGTGATCACCGCGACGGGCGAGGACCCCTTCGGGCGGTACGCCCACCTCGAACTGCGTCGGCTCGGCGTGGACGACCGGTTCGTCGGCACGGTGCAGGGGCTCAACACCCCGGTGACCTTCTGCGAGATCTTCCCGCCTGACGACTTTCCCCTCTACTTCTACCGCGAGCCGATCGCACCGGACCTCGCGCTGACGGAGGCCGACCTCGATCTCGACCAGATCAGCCGCGCGCGCATCTTCTGGTCCACCGTCACAGGGCTCTCCAGGGAGCCCAGCCGCGCCACGCATCACGTCGCGTGGGAGGCGCGCGGCCGACAGGCGCTCACTGTGCTCGACCTCGACTACCGCCCGATGTTCTGGTCGTCGCCCGAGGCGGCGACCGAGGAGGTGGGTCGCGCGCTCGAACATGTCACCGTCGCGGTGGGAAACCGCGAGGAATGCGAGATCGCGGTGGGGGAGACCGACCCTCAGCGTGCAGCCGACGCCCTGCTCGACCGCGGCGTCGAGCTCGCGATCGTGAAGCAAGGTCCGCGCGGCGTGCTCGCCAAGACGCGAGAAGAGACCGTTGAGGTCTCGCCCGTGCAGGTGCAGGTCGTGAACGGCCTCGGCGCGGGCGACGGCTTCGGCGGGGCTCTGTGCTTCGGGCTGCTGCAGGGCTGGGACCTTCGGCGGATCATCCGCTTCGCCAACGTCGCGGGCGCCATCGTGGCCAGCCGGCGCGAGTGCTCGACCGCGATGCCGACCACCTCCGAAGTGGACGCGCTGATCGAGGAGGCGGATCGCGCCCATGTCTGACACCACTCGTGAGCGTGCGCTCCCCGTGACGGATGACGCATTCGAGCGTCTGCGCGACAGCCGCCAGCACGACCCGTCATCCATCGCGGCGGCCCTCGCGGCGCGGTCGCGTCGTCCCCTGGTGCGCGGTGACGGGCGGCTGTTCATCGTCGCGGCGGATCATCCTGCACGCGGAGCTCTCGGTGTTCGCCGCGACCCGTTCGCGATGGGCAACCGCTACGACCTGCTGCAGCGACTCGCGCTCGCGCTCTCGCGGCCCGGCGTCGATGGGGTGCTCGGCACGCCGGACATCATCGAAGACCTCGCCCTGCTCGGCGTGCTCGACGACAAGATCGCCGTCGGCTCGATGAATCGCGGAGGCCTTCGCGGCGCCGTCTTCGAGATGGATGACCGCTACACCGGCTACGACGTCGACTCCATGACCCGCTCGGGCCTCGACGCCGCCAAGCTGCTCGTGCGTGTCAACCTGCAGGATGCCGCCACCTCACGCACCCTCGAAGACACGGCGCACGCGGTGTCGCGATCAGCCGAGGCCGGTCTGCCGATCATGCTCGAGCCCTTCATGAGCGACTGGGTCGACGGCCGCATCGTCAACGACCTCTCGACGGAGGCGGTAGTGACGTCGGTCGCGATCGCATCGGGCCTCGGCGCGTCATCCGCCTACACCTGGCTGAAGCTGCCGGTCGTCCCGAACATGGAGCGCGTGATGGAGGCGACGACGCTGCCGACGCTTCTGCTCGGCGGCGACAACGAGGCGGACCCCGACGAAACGTACGCGTCGTGGGCATCCGCCCTGGCACTCCCCGGCGTGCACGGCCTCGTGGTCGGGCGAACGCTGCTGTACCCGCCGGACGGCGACGTCGAACGCGCTGTGGATGTCGCAGCCGCACTCGTCCATGGACGTTGACGGCGCACCTGGCATCCACGACCAAGCACCGGCCGGGTGGCCGAATCGCACCAGAAGCATCAGAAGGAAGACCATGACGAACACCATCGAGACACCTGCCGGCACCGTGGCTCAGACGGCACCGGCCGTCATCGGGCACTGGATCGACGGGGCTGACTCGCCGTCCACCAGCGGCCGCACTGCTCCGGTCTACAACCCGGCGCTCGGTGTCGAGGCGAAGCGCGTCGCCCTCGCAGACCAGGCGGAGATCGACGCGGCCATCGAGTCGGCGCAGCGCGGCTTCGAGGTGTGGAGCCAGTACTCGATCGCGAAGCGCCAGGCGGTGCTGTTCGCGTTTCGCGAGCTGCTGAACTCCCGCAAGGGCGAGCTGGCCGAGATCATCACCTCCGAGCACGGCAAGGTGCTCTCCGATGCACTCGGCGAGATCAACCGCGGCCAGGAGGTCGTCGAGCTCGCGACCGGGTTCCCGCACCTGACCAAGGGTGCGTTCAGCGAGAGCGCCTCGACGGGCATCGACGTCTACTCCATCAAGCAGCCGCTCGGCGTGGTCGGCATCATCAGCCCGTTCAACTTTCCCGCGATGGTGCCGATGTGGTTCTTCCCGGTTGCGATCGCCGCCGGCAACGCCGTGGTGCTGAAGCCGAGCGAGAAGGACCCGTCGGCCGCACTGTGGCTCGCGAAGTTGTGGAAGGAGGCCGGCCTTCCGGACGGCGTGTTCACCGTGCTGCAGGGCGACAAGCTCGCGGTCGACGGCCTGCTGAACAGCCCGGTCGTGCAGTCGATCTCGTTCGTCGGATCGACGCCGATCGCCCAGTACATCTACGAGACCGCGTCGAAGAACGGCAAGCGCGTGCAGGCCCTCGGCGGGGCGAAGAACCACATGCTCGTGCTGCCGGATGCCGACCTCGACCTCGTCGCGGACCAGGCAGTGAATGCCGGGTACGGCGCTGCAGGCGAGCGGTGCATGGCCATCTCGGTCGTGCTCGCCGTCGAGCCGGTCGCCGACGAGCTGATCAGCAAGATCTCCGAGCGCATCGGCCGCCTGCGGGTCGGCAACGGGGTGGGCGACGCTGCGGGTGAGCCCGACCTCGGGCCGCTCATCTCCCGCGAGCACCGCCAGAAGGTGTCAGGCTACGTCGACATCGCCGAGGCGGATGGCGCCACGATCGTCGTCGACGGACGCAGCCTCACCGTGGAGGGCCACGAGGACGGGTTCTTCTTCGGCCCGACCCTGATCGACGAGGTGCCCACCGAGTCACGCGCCTACCAGGAGGAGATCTTCGGACCGGTCCTCGAGGTGGTGAGAGTCAAGACCTTCAAGGAGGGCATCGACCTCATCAACTCCGGACAGTTCGGCAACGGCACCGCCATCTTCACGAACGACGGCGGAGCGGCAAGGCGGTTCCAGAACGAGGTGCAGGTCGGGATGATCGGCATCAACGTTCCCATCCCCGTTCCGGTCGCATACCACTCGTTCGGCGGCTGGAAGAAGTCGCTGTTCGGCGACGCCAAGGCCTACGGTGCGCACGGATTCGACTTCTTCACCCGTGAGAAGGCGGTCACGAGCCGCTGGCTCGATCCCGCGACGCACGGCGGCATCAACCTCGGATTCCCGCAGAACGACTGACCCGTGCTGAACCCCGCTGGTCGAGTAGCGCGCCAAAGGCACGCGTGTCGAAACCGATGCCGTCCCGCTGGTCGAGTAGCGAGTCGCGCAGCGGCACGCGTATCGAGACCCTACCCAGTCGAGGCGTGGTCTCGATACGCGTCGACCTGCGGTCGGCGCTACTCGACCAGCGGGGGCGTCGACCTGCGGCCGGCGCTACTCGACCAGCGAAGTCGGCGAAACTGAGACGAGAAAGGCACGCACATGGCCGTGCGCAACGAATGGTTCTTCCCGCGGGGAACGCTCGCCGACGGCGGGTGGGAGTCGGTGGTCGACGACGGCATCGATGGGTGGCAGCACACGGGCATCCGCGTCGCCGTTCTGGATGACGGTTCCGTCGACACGCCCAGCGCTCTCGAGTTGCCCGGTGCCGACGTCGAGCGCATCGTCGTGCCGCTCTCGGGCGGATTCGAGGTCGACCACGGCGGCACCACGACCACGCTCCAGGGGCGCACGAGTGTGTTCGACGGGCCGACGGACGTGCTCTTCGTCGGCGCTGGCGAGGGGCTGACCATTCGTGGACGCGGCCGGGTGGCCGTCGCCGAAGCGAAGACCTCGGAGCGCAAGCCCAGCCGTTACGTCGCGAAGGCCGACGTGCCCGTGGAGATCCGCGGTGCGGGTCGCGACACCCGTCAGGTGCACAACTTCGGTACGCCCGACGCGCTGGACGCCTCGGCGATCATCGCCTGCGAGGTCATCACGCCGAGCGGCAACTGGTCGTCGCATCCCGCGCACAAGCACGACGAGGACGTGCCGGGCCACGAGTCCCGCCTCGAGGAGATCTACTACTTCGAGGCTGCGCCGCACGCCGGGTTGCTGCCACCGCACGACGTCGACGCGTTCGGCACGTTCGCCAGCTACTCGTCGCCCGCTGGGGAGATCGACACGGGGGCGATGGTGCGCACCGGCGACATCGCGCTTGTGCCATTCGGCTACCACGGGCCGGCCGCCGCTGCACCGGAGTACGACCTGTACTACCTCAACGTCATGGCCGGGCCGGGCGAGAAGCGCGAGTGGCTCATCGCCGACGATCCACGGCAGACCTGGATCAGGAAGCATTGGGAGACCCGCCTTCCCGACTCCCGGTTGCTGGGCGGGCAGCACAACAGCCAGCAGCACGACAGCCACCAAGACGACGGCGCTCGACAGGACAACGGAGCACACCTATGACCACACGGCGGATGACGGTGGGCCAGGCCCTCGTCGAGTTCCTCGGGCACCAGTGGACGGTCGACGGCGACGTGCGGGAGCGCACCGTGCCGGGCATCCTCGGCATCTTCGGTCACGGCAACGTCGCAGGCGTCGGCCAGGCGCTGAAACAGTACAACGTGCTGCAACCGCAGCTGCTTCCGTACCACCAGGCCCGCAACGAGCAGGCGATGGTGCACCAGGCGGTCGGCTTCGCCAGGGTGCACAGGCGTCGGGCGACGCTGGCCGCTGCGGCATCCGTCGGCCCAGGCGCGGCGAACATGCTCACCGGCGCGGCACTCGCCACCGCGAACCGGCTGCCCGCGCTTCTGCTGCCCAGCGACACGTTCGCCACCAGAGTCGCCGACCCCGTGCTGCAGCAGCTCGAGCATCCGCACGACATCGGCATTCAGGTCACCGACGCGTTCCGACCGCTCTCGCGGTTCTTCGACCGCGTGCAGCGCCCGGAGCAGCTGTACTCGATCGCACTCGCCGCGCTGCGCGTGCTGACCGATCCGGCCGAGACCGGCGCGGTCACGATCGCGCTGCCCGAAGACGTGCAGGCAGAGGCGCTCGAGGTGCCTGTCGAGTTCCTGCAGGACAGGGAGTGGCACATCCGCCGCCCCCTGCCGGAGAAGTGGGCGCTGGATGCCGCGGTCGCAGCCATCCGCGACGGGAAGCGACCCTTCATCGTCGCCGGTGGCGGCGTCATCTACTCGAGCGCGGAGGACGCCCTGCGCGCGTTCGTGGAGAGCACGGGCATCCCTGTCGGCACCAGCCAGGCAGGCGGCGGATCGTTGACCTGGGATCACCCGCAGTACCTGGGGGGTGTGGGTGCGACCGGAACGACGGCGGCGAACCGGCTGGCGGCGGAGGCCGACGTCGTGATCGGCATCGGCACGCGGTACAGCGACTTCACGACCGCCAGTCGCACGGCGTTCCAGAACCCCGATGTGACGTTCGTCAACATCAACGTCGCGGCGTTCGACGCCTACAAGCACGGCACGCAGCTGCCGGTGATCGCGGATGCCCGTGAGACGCTGACCGCGCTCCTCACGGCGCTCGACCGCCACCGGGTTTCCGCCGACTACGCCGAGCTCGTCGATCGCCAGAAGCGGGCGTGGGATGCCGTCGTCGACGCCGCGCTCGAACCCGCCGCGGCTGAGCAGGGCGACACAGGGGACGCCCCGGTGCTGCTGAGTCAGGCGGAGATCATCGGCGCCGTGCAGGCTGCGAGCGCGCCGCAGGACGTCGTCGTGCAGGCGGCCGGCTCGCTCCCCGGCGACCTGCACAAGCTGTGGCGCGTGCGCGATCCGCTCGGCTACCACGTGGAGTACGCGTTCTCGACCATGGGCTACGAGATCGCAGGCGGCCTCGGCGTGAAGCGCGGCCTCGAGGCGCTCGGCGACGACCGCGACGTGATCGTCATGGTCGGCGACGGCTCCTACCTGATGCTGCACAGCGAGCTCGCCACCGCGGTGGCCGAGGGCATCAAGATCATCGTCGTGCTCATCCAGAACGAGGGCTTCGCCTCCATCGGCCACCTCTCGGAGACCGTCGGCTCCGAGAGGTTCGGAACCCGCTACCGCTACCTCGACCGCGATCGGCTCAACTTCGAGTCGGGTGGCCTGCTCTCCGCGGTCGACCTGGCCGCGAACGCCCGCAGCTACGGCATCGATGTCGTCGAGATCGAGCCCGGACCGGATGCCGCCTCACGGCTGAGCGACGCGGTCGCCGCCGCGAAGGCGGGCAACTCATCCACGCTCATCCACGTCGATTCGGACCCATTCCTCTACGCGCCGGACGGCGAGGGCTGGTGGGACGTGCCCGTCGCGCAGGTCTCCGAGCTGGAGAGCACGCGGCACGCCCGCGCCGAGTACGTCGAACAGCAGAAGAAGCAGCGCCCGCTCCTGGGCTGAACACCACAACCGAAGGACCATCATGACGGACACCGAAACCCGCTCCACTGCGGTCGGGCCGCACACCTCTGGCCTGCGCATCGGAACGGCGCCGGACTCGTGGGGCGTCTGGTTCCCCGAAGACCCGCGCCAGACCCCGTGGCAGCGTTTCCTCGACGAGGCTCAGGCCGCCGGCTACCACTGGATCGAGCTCGGCCCGTACGGATATCTCCCCACTGATCCGCACGAGCTGCGGGATGAGCTGGGCAAGCGCGACCTCGAGCTCTCGGCGGGAACCGTCTTCACCGGTTTCCACAAGGGCGAGGAGCAGTGGCAGCGCGCGTGGGACCAGGCGGTGAAGGTCGCCGGGCTCGCCCATGCGCTGGGTGCGGAGCACATCGTGGTCATCCCCGACCTCTGGCGATCGGATGCCACGGGCGAGACCCTCGAGTCGCGCACGCTCACCGACGAGCAGTGGCAGAAGCTGGCATCCGGTCACGACCGCCTCGGCAAGGCGCTGCTCGAGGAGTACGGCGTGCACCAGCAGTTCCACTCGCACGCCGACAGCCACGTCGGCACGTACCGCGAGGTGGAGCGGCTGCTCGCGCAGACCGATCCGCGCTACGTGAACCTCTGCCTCGACACGGGCCACTTCGCGTACTACGGCGGTGACAACCTGAAGATGATCGCCGCGCATCCCGACCGCATCGGCTATCTGCACCTCAAGCAGATCGACCCCGAGCTGCGGTTCGAGGTGCTCAAGAACGACGTGCCGTTCGGCGACTCGGCGATCGACATCATGGTGGAGCCGCCGTCGGGCATCCCGGAATTCGCTCCGATCATCGAGGCCGTCTCCTCGATCGACCAGGACATCTTCGCGATCGTCGAGCAGGACATGCCGGGTACCGACATCGACCTGCCGCTCGGCATCGCCACCCGCACCCGCGAGCACATCTTCGGCTGCTCCCCGCTCACCCGCACCCGCTGACCACCGCACCGCCCCCAAGGAGACCACCTATGACCACCAGCGAACTGCGCGTCGGCGTCGTCGGAGCCGGCATCATGGGCGCCGACCACATCACCCGGCTCACCGAGACGATCACGGGTGCGACGGTCTCGGCGATCATCGAGCCGGACGCCGGCCGCGCCCAGGCCGCCGCCGCTCACGCTCCGGGGGCCGCGCTCTTCACCGGCATCGAGGACGCTCTTGACGCGGGTGCCGTCGACGCCGTCGTGATCGCCACACCGGGCCAGTTCCACGAGCCGGTGCTGCTCCCCGCGCTCGCCGCCGGAATCCCGATCCTCTGCGAGAAGCCCCTCACGCAAGATCCCGAGTCATCGTGGCGCATCGTCGAGGCGGAGCAGAAGGGCGGAAGGCAGCTCATCCAGGTCGGCTTCATGCGTCGCTTCGACGCCCAATACCGCCAGCTCAAAGAACTGATCGAATCCGGCATCGCCGGCGAGCTGCTGATGCTGCGCGGCGTGCATCGCAACCCGTCAGTACCGGAGAGCTACACGCAGCAGATGCTCATCACCGACTCGGTGGTGCACGAGTTCGACGTGGTGCCGTGGCTCGCCGACGCGACGATCCGTTCGGTCGAGGTGCGCTATGGCAAGCGCAACGCGCTCGGCCCTGAGCGGCTGCGGGAACCGATTCTCGTGCTGATGGAGCTCGACAACGGCGTGCTGGTGGATGTCGAGATGAACGTGAGCGTGCAGTTCGGCTATCAGGTGGCGACCGAGGCGGTCTTCCAGCGCGGTATCGCGCAGATCGGCCAGCCCGACGGGCTGCAGCTCTGGCAGGATGGCCGGTTCCAGATCGCCGAGCACCAGAGCTACACGACGCGCTTCAAGCAGGCCTACGACGTCGAGGTGCAGGCATGGGTGGATGCCGCCAAGCAGGGCACCATCGCCGGCCCGTCCGCCTGGGACGGCTACAAGGTCGCCGTCGCCTGCACCGCGGGCATCCGGGCCCTGAGCAACCCTGGGCCCGTGCTCGTGGAGCTCCCGCCCGTTCCGGCGTTCTACGCGTAAGCATCCGCACGCAGGAGGATCTCGATGGTGAAGATCGCGCTCGACCCGACGCCGTACCACGCGACGCACTCGTTCCTCGAGTTCTTCGACGTGGCGGCGTCGACGGGGTACGAGTGGATCCAGCTCACACCGCACCCCGAGTTCGTGCCGTTCTTCTCGCATCCGCGCGTCGACGCCGACCTCCTTCGCGCGGTGAAGAAGCGGGCGAAGGATGCCGGAGTCGGGGTCAGCTCGCTGCTTCCTGTTCAGCGTTGGTCCTGGCCGGAGGAGCTGCCGCGCGACGCAGCGGTGCGCAACTGGAAGCGGATCATCCAGATCGCCCAGGAGCTCGAGGTTCCGGTGATCAACACGGAGTTCTCCGGGCGCCCCGAGCGCGCTGAGGAGTCGGAGGCGGGCTTCTACCGATCGATGGAGGAGCTGCTGCCGCTGATCGAGGCTGCGGGCATCCGCGTCAACATCGACCCGCACCCCGACGACTTCGTCGAGGACGGGCTCGAAGCGTGGCGCATCATCCGCGGGCTCGATTCGGATGCCGTCGGCCTGGTCTACGTCGGCAGCCACACCTTCCACTACGGCGACCGTGCGGCAACGCTCATCCCCGAGGTCGGCGACCGGCTGGGCGCCGTCTACGCCGCCGACAGCTTCGACCACCGCCGCTCGCACGGCCTTCGGTACATCACCAACCCGCCGGGCAACCCGGCCAGGGTGCACCAGCACCTGCGGATCGGCGACGGCGATGTCGACTGGACGGAGCTGTTCGGCGCACTCAGGTCATCCGGATTCCTCGACCGCGACGACGCCATCATCTGCTCGAACGTCTTCGCCGAAGACGAGACCGCTGACGAGACGTCGCGCTTCCAGCTGGCGCGCATCCGTGAGCTGATCGCGGAGGCATAGCGATGGATGCACAGCCTTCGGCACCACGCGGCTCGGCGGCACGCCCGCTGGGCATCGGCCTGATCAGCGTCGGCTGGATGGGACGGGCGCACTCGCGCGCGTACCGCAACGTGAACGAGCACTACCCGGAGCTCGCCGTGCGCCCTCGGCTCGCGGTCGCGGCGGACGTCGTGGAGGGCAATCGGGCGGATGCCGTCGAACTGCTCGGTTACGAGCGCGCCGTCGCCGACTATCGGGAGGTGATCGCCGACCCCGCCGTCGAGGCAGTCTCGATCTGCGCGCCGAACTACCTGCATCGCGAGATCGCGCTCGCCGTCGCCGCGGCGGGCAAGCCATTCTGGATCGAGAAGCCGATGGGGCGTGGCCTCGCCGAGAGCGACGATATCGCCCGTGCCGCGGCGGACGCCGGCGTCGTCACCGCTGTCGGGTTCAGCTACCGCAACCCGCCCGCCGTTGCAAAGGCGCGTGGGCTGATCGCCTCCGGACGGCTAGGTCGCATCACCAACGTGCGAGTCTCGTTCCTCGCGGACTACTCGTCTGACCCTCAGGGCGCGCTGATGTGGCGGTTCATCCGCGACCGGGCAGGGTCAGGCGTCTACGGCGACCTGCTGTCGCACGGCTTCGACCTGGCCACCTATCTGGTCGGTCCGATCAGCGAGGTCTCGGCGGCTCAGCAGACCTACATCGAGCAGCGGCCGCGGCTGACCGGCATCGCCATCGGCCACAACGCGACCGCGACCGGTGAGCCCGCGCCTGTGGAGAACGAGGACTACGCGGCAGTGCTCGCGCGCTTCGAGGGCGGAGCGCTCGGCGTCTTCGAGTCCAGCCGTATCGCGGTGGGGCCCCGCGCCGAGTACATCATCGACGTCTACGGCACGGAGGGGTCGTTGCGGTGGGACTTCCAGCGGATGAACGAGCTGAGGCTCGCCGTCCGTGGCGACTCGGACTACGGATACACCACCCTGTACGCGCAGCCCGGTGACGGCGACTTCGCGCGGTTCCAGCCCGGCGGCGGGACCGCGATGGGATTCGACGACCTCAAGACGATCGAGGCGGCGTCGTTCCTCCGCTCCGTCGCGGAGGGCGTGCAGCACGGACCGTCCGTCGCCGAAGGGCGCGCGGCCGCGGCGATCGCAGATGCCGCCCTTCGCTCCGGCGCGACCGGCCGTTGGGAGAGCATCCCCCTCGCTGGTTGAGGGGCTCGTGCCGCAGCCGCGCGCGTCTCGAAACCCCCGACATCTTGCGACCGGGTTTCGAGACGCGCCGCTTCGCGGTGCTCCTCAACCGGCGGGGGATGCGCCGCTTCGCGGTGCTCCTCAAACCACGGCGGTCTTACCCGCCGAAGGCGATCACGCCGTTGGTCGTGCCGAGGAACAACATCCCGCTGACGAAGGACGGGGTAGCGAAGTTCGGCAGCGGACCCGTGTCGACGGTCTGCATGGGGGCGCCCGAGCTCGCGGAGAACTCGGTCAAGCCGCCATCCGGGTAAGTCGCCGCCCACACGGTGCCGCCGACGACGATCGGCGCGCTGTTCGCACCCTGAAGCACAGGGCCGAGTGCGCGCGCAGTCACCTCGATCACCTGGATGCCACCGCCGCGGCACGGCACGAACAATCGCCCTGTGACGGGGTCGAAGGCCGGCCCCCCGTCGGGGTCGCTGCCGCAGACGCCGCCGATCTCGGCGACGCGGGAGAGGTCGGATGCCTGCAGAAGGTATCCGTTGTCGGTCTTGCCGACCGCGAAGACGAGACCGCCGGGCAGCAGCACCGGGTTGCCGGTCGCGAGGTCCTCGTCGCCGCCCGCCGCCTCGTCCTTGAACGACGCGACCACCTGCAGCGTCGGCGAGAGCTTCACGACGCTCTCCGTCAGCTCGATCTGATCCATACCGGGCGGCCACGGGTTGGAATTCCCGGTCGTGACGTAGACGCTGCCGTCCGGGCCGATCGCAGGGGCGCCGCCCGACAGCCAGATCGCGCCGCCCTCGCCATCCTTCGCCACCTCGAAGCTCACGAGGTCGCCCTGCGCCGTCTCAGACGCCCCGACGAGCCAGCCGTGATAGGTGCCGCAGTCGCCGTAGTTGCCGCCGTACCCGATATACACGCGGCCGTTTCCGATCGCGAGGCCGACGCGTTGCAGCAGGTCGGCGGGGTCCTCGCCGCCGGGCAGCGGAGGATCGGCGTTCTCACTGAACATGAGATGCCCGTTGGCGACGGAGAGTCCGACGAGCCGGTGGTGCACGCTGCCATCGCCGTCGACGACCTCACCGACCGCGAAGACCTCGCCGCGAGCCGTGTCGATGGCGAGCGACGAGGTGATGCCGAGCGGGTCGATGTTGCCGCAGCCGACCCGCTGCACGACGTTCGTGAGAGGTGCGCCCACTTGGTACGACCACAGACGGCGTCCGGTGGTGCGGTCGAGTGCGACCACGGCGTCCGACTCCGTGCCGACGATCACCGTGTCGCCGATCACGACGGGCTGGCCGTAGACCGCGGAACCGAGATCGACGTTCCACGCTTGCTTGGCGGGGTTCGGTGCTGTGCCCGAGACGGATGCCGTGCGTGCCTGGTCCGAGTGATAACTCGGCCACACGGGCACCGCGATGGGTGCGGGCGTCGGGGACGCCGAGGGGGTCGGTCGTGGCGCCGGGGGAGTCGACGGCGCCACGTGGTCTCCGCCGTCGACACAGGCGGCGAGCGTAAGCGCCACGGTGCAGGCGACCGCGACGCCGAGCATCCGAAGCCTGCGCATGCCTCCAGTCTCCGCCTCTCGGGCGGAATGCGCGGTCCGCACTCTTGGTTGGTGCACAGAGGGACTTACACACAGACGACGAGGAGCAAGGGCATGGCCACCGAGGCACCGATCATGTACACGACGACCTGGTGCGGGTACTGCCGCAACCTCAAGACGCAGCTCTCCCTGGCGAACATCGCCTTCACCGAGGTGGACATCGAGCGGGACCCGGATGCCGCGACCACGGTCGAGCGCGTCAACGGCGGCAACCAGACCGTTCCGACCGTGCTGTTCTCCGACGGGTCCGCGATGACGAACCCGTCAGCTCGCGACGTCGCCCGGAAGCTGGCCGCGCTCGCCGGCTGACGCCGCCGTTCCGGCTCGGTGCCCGCGCGCCACTGGCGCAGCGTCACTTGTTGACGAGCGTGATCTCGAAGGCGTAGAGGTCGGGCCGGTAGCAGTGGTGGCCGTATTCGACAGCCCGTCCGTTGTTGTTGTACGCGGTGCGGTCCATCGTGAGCACAGGGCCGTGATCCTTGACGTTCAGCAGCCGGCTCTCCTCGTGAGTCGCAGCCCGCGCGCCGATCGTCTGCTGCGCCACGCTCAGCAGCGTGCCGCGCGAGCGCATCAATTGGTAGAGGCCGCGTGCTCGCAGGTCTTCCTCGGTGATGTCGCCGAACTCCTCGGGCAGAAAGTTCTCCAGCACGGCCAGCGGAACGCCGTCGGATGACCGCACCCGCTTCACGTGCAGCACGGGTGACCCCGACGGGATCGACAGCACCTCGGCGATGTGCTCGTCCGCCGTGATCATCTCCCGTGAGAGCAAGGTTGTGGTCGGATGCTTGCTGCCGCGCTCCAGGTCGTCGAAAAGGCTCGTGAGCTCGACCTTGCGGGTCAGCGGACGCTGAACCACCTGCGTGCCGATCCCGCGCCGCCGCACCAGCAGCCCCTTGCCGACGAGCTCCTGGATCGCTCTGCGCACGGTGGGACGCGACAGTCCGAGCCGCTCTCCGAGCGCGACCTCGTTCTCCAGCCGTGAGCCGGGCGGCAGGATGCCGTCGTTGATCGCCTGCTCGATGATCGTTGCCACCTGGAAGTACATCGGGATGGGGCCTGATCGGTCGACATCCATGAAGAGCTCCGACGGGAGCATCGTCTGCTCGGCGATGGAATCCGCCATGTTCGCTCCAGGTGACAAAGTGCTGACTTTGTCCGTAGTTTACGTCATACCGTCAAGGATTCCGGAGGCGGACGCGCACGCGGTGGTGCGAATCCGACAGAATGCCCTCATG
This sequence comes from Humibacter soli, assembly GCF_054779035.1. Taxonomy (NCBI): domain Bacteria; kingdom Bacillati; phylum Actinomycetota; class Actinomycetes; order Micrococcales; family Microbacteriaceae; genus Humibacter; species Humibacter soli. Next base: position 268,930 of record NZ_BAAGYX010000002.1, read on the forward strand.
GCACATCCGGAACCCGTCTACACCCTTGAACTACTCGAAGCAGAGCCCGTCGCGGACTTCGCTTCCTTCACCCGCGACGACGCCGTGCGGCTCGGCGAGATCGGCGTGGCACTCATCCGTGAGCGCGGCATCAACCTCTGCGTCGAGGTGCACATCGGCGACGAGCTCGCCTACCGCGCCCAGCTCGGCACGACCGGCGAGGGCAACGCCGAGGTGATCGCGGGCAAGCGCCTCGTGGTGAAGCACTTCAAGCACAGCTCCTTGCTCGCCAGGTTCAAGAAGGATGCCGACCCTTCCTTCGCCGACGGGCTGGGTGACGAGTACAAGTTCTGGGGCGGCAGCATCCCGCTCTTCGTGAACGGCGAGCTCATCGGCACCCTCTCGTCATCCGGTGAACCGGACGTCGTCGACCACGAGACCATCGCGGACGCCCTCGCGATTTTCCGCGCGTAACGCTCGCTCGACCGAAGCTCTCTGAGTCACAGCGATCTCACAGCTTCGGTGGGCACGTACGGGAACTTACGACAGGGGCACCGTGTTCTTCCTCATGTAAGGAGTTCACAATGAGCAACTATCGCAAGGATCCCGAGGCCGTCGCCAAGCTGACGCGCCGCCAGTACGACGTGACGCAGAAGGCGGCGACCGAGCCCGCGTTCCGCAACGAGTTCTGGGACAACCACGAGGCTGGGCTGTACGTCGACATCGTGTCGGGCGAGCCGCTCTTCGCCTCGACGACGAAGTACGACAGCGGTTGCGGATGGCCGAGCTTCACCGCACCGCTCGACCCGGCGAACATCGTGGAGAACACCGACACGGCGTTCGGCATGGTGCGCACCGAGGTGCGCTCGACCCACGGTGACAGCCACCTTGGGCACGTGTTCGACGACGGCCCGGTGGAGGCCGGCGGACTGCGCTACTGCATCAACTCCGCCGCCCTTCGCTTCGTGCCGCTGGCCGACCTCGAGCGCGAGGGCTACGGGCAGTTCGCGTCCCTCTTCGCACGCGACGCTTCGTCGCAGGCGTAGCCGACGGGCGGGCATCCGACCGACAATGACAACATCCATCAGCAAGGAGTCATGAGCATGAGCACTGAGCGAGCGATTCTCGCCGGCGGTTGTTTCTGGGGAGCCCAGGAGCTGCTGCGCCACAGGCCCGGAGTGATCTCGACGCGTACCGGATACTCCGGCGACCCGAACACGCCGAACGCCACGTACCGCCACCACGGCGACCACGCGGAGTCCGTGGAGATCATCTTCGATCCCGACGTGATCAGCTACCGGGAGATCCTGGAGTTCTTCTTCCAGATCCACGACCCGTCGACGAAGAACCGTCAGGGCAACGACATCGGCCGCAGCTACCGGTCGGCGATCTTCTATCTGTCGCCGGAGCAGGAGCGCGTTGCGCGCGACACGATTGCGGATGTCGATGCCTCGGGTCTCTGGCCGGGCAAGGTCGTCACCGAGGTCGAGCCAGCGGGCGAGTTCTGGGAGGCCGAGGAGGAGCACCAGGACTACCTGCAGAAGTACCCGGCGGGATACACCTGCCACTACGTGCGCCCGAACTGGCGACTCCCGCACCGCGAGGCACAGACCGCGTAGTACATACCGCGGGTTGAGGAGCTCGCCGACGGCGCGCGTCTCGAGACCTGCCGTGGCATGGGTTTCGAGACGCTCCGCTTCGCGATGCTCCTCAACCACCGGGGAGGGCGCCGCTTCGCGGTGCTCCTCAACCGCCGACAGGGCGGGGTCGGAGCCGCTCAGCCAGCGACGGGGAAACCCGCCGCAACGACGACCTGCACTTCTTCTCGGGGTGCGACGTCGTGCAGCGACCGAAGGGCAACGCCCGCGAAGGCGTGGCCAGACTCGAGTCGTTCGGCGACGGATGCCCCGCTCAGCAAACCGTGCAGATAGCCGGCGGCGAAGGCATCCCCCGCCCCGACCGGCTCGACCACGTCGACCACGCGTGCAGGCACGAACGCGGAGCCGTCTCGATCGAACGCGGTGGCGCCGACGTCGCCGTCCTTCACCACGAGCTCGGGCGAGGGCAGCAGCTCCCGCACCTGCTCGGGGGTCTCGCATCCCCACAGCACGTTCGCCTCGTCGAGGCCGACGAACACCAGGTCGGATGCCCGTGCCTGTGCGAGCAGCGCCTCCGCGGCCTCCTGCACCGACCAGAGCGCCGGCCGGTAGTTGACGTCGAACGAGAAGAGTGCGCCTGCCGCCTTCGCCAGACCGCGAACGTGTGAGACGAGCTCCGCGCATCCGGGGGAGAGGGCGATCGTGATGCCGCTCATGTGCACAACGCGCACCGTGGACAGGTCGGGGAGGTCCGCGGTCGCTGCCGTGAGCGCCGCGGCGGCTGATCCTCGCCGGTAGTAGTACACCGTCGTTCCCGTCGGGGCGGGGTCTTTGAAGTACACCGCGGTCGGCGCGTTCCGATCGACGAGCACGCGTGAGACATCCACTCCGTATGCGGAGATCTCGCGCAGCATCCGCTGTCCGAACGGATCATCGCCGACGGCACTCACCCATGCCACCGAATGTCCGGCAGCGGCGAGGTAACTCGCGGTGTTCGACTCCGCGCCTCCGATCCCGATGCGCACGGCCTCCGCGTCGGCGAGCCGCTCGCCCTGGGGTACGAGCTGCACCATGGTCTCGCCGATGGCGACGACGTCGTACGTGCGATCGGAGCTCGCCTGTCCGGTCATCCCGTCGTTCTTCGCGCTCATGCGGTCGCGAGCAGGGGAGCGATGGCGGGCAGCTGGGCCGGGTCGGCGAGCGCCGACCCGAGCGCGACGACGGATGCCCCGCCGGCCAGGAACGCGGCGGCGTTGGACGAGTCGATCCCGCCGGTCGCGACGAAGCGCACCTGCGGGAACGGGCCCGCCATGTCCTTGAACCACGCCGGGGTGAGTCGGGCGGCGGGGAACGCCTTGAGCCAGCGAAGTCCGATGGCCACGGCCGCCTGCACCTCGCTCGCCGTCGCGACGCCAGGGATGCTGGGCATGTCCGCATCGAGGGATGCCCGCACCACGTCGGCCGAGAACCCGGGGCTCACGGTGAAGGATGCACCTGCACGTCGGGCATCCGCGACCGTCTGGTCGTTGATCACCGTTCCGGCGCCGACGCCCAGCCCGCGTTCGCGAGCTGCAGCGACCGTGGCCTCGAGTGCCTCGATGTCACGCGGGGACTGGATGGGCACCTCGACGAGGGTCACGCCCAGATCCCAGGCGATGTTCGCCACTTCGAGGGTGCGCTCTGGTCCGAAGCCGCGAAGGATGGCCATCACGGGGCTAGCGCCGAGGGTCGTGTCGAGCCATTCGTTGCCGGTCTGCATTGATCGATTCTCCCGTTGGATCGAAGCCGTACCACCTAGGTTATGCGGCGCCACGTGGGCTCGCGAACGTCAATGCGGTCCCTGACGAGCCCCTTCTTCGGCGTCGTCCACATCGTGATGTGCGCCTCATGTGCACCCCGTTCGGGGGAAGACTACCGAATACTTGATTTAATAACACTCTTGGTTTTATATTTTCCACCAACCCCCGGACAGCTCCCACGTCCGGCTCGGAAAGCAAGCACATACGCAGAACACATCCACACGACACAGGAGTTTCAATGAAGAAACGAGCTCTCAAGATCGCGGTGCTCCTTGCATCCGTCAGCACGATCGCCGCGCTGGCAGGGTGCAGCGGAACCGGCGCCGACGGCACCACGAACCAGGGCAAAGCCGATCCGAAGGCGAAGGTCACCATCACCGTCGGCGACGAGCCGACCGCCGACAAGGCGGCCGATCGCGCGAACTTCCTCGACCGTCTGAAGCAGTTCGAGAAGGCGAACCCGAACATCACGGTCAAGCCATCGACCGAGTACTGGCAGGCGCAGACCTTCCAGGCCAAGCTCGCGGGCGGAACGCTGCCGGACACCATGAACGTGTCCCTCACCTACAGCCAGCAGCTCATCGACAACGGTCAGCTGCCCAACATGACGCCCTACCTCAAGCAGATCGGGCTGCTCGACGAGCTCAACCCTCTGGCGCTGAAGAACGTCGAGGACGCCAAGGGCAACGTCTACACCGTGCCCTACGGACTGTTCTCCGTCGGCATCGCCTACAACCGGGCCATCTTCACGAAGGCCGGCCTCGACCCGAACAAGCCGCCGACGACGTGGGATGAGGTGCAACAGGACGCGAAGACGATCCACGAGAAGGTCCCAGGCGTTGCGGGATACGCGCAGCTGACGACGAACAACACCGGCGGCTGGATGCTCACCACCATGACCTACAGCATGGGCGGCACCATCACGAACAAGGCCGGCACGAAGTCCAGCATCGGCGCGCCCACCCAGCAGTCCCTACAGACCCTGCACGACATGCGGTGGGTGGACGACTCGATGGGTAGCCAGTTCCTCTACAACCAGGACGACATCCGCAAGGCGTTCTCCGCAGGCAAGATCGGCATGGTGCTGCAGGCGCCGGACATCTATGACCAGGCGGTTCACCTCTACGGCATGAACCCCGCCGACTTCGGCGAGGGAGCCCTTCCGCAGGCGAACGGTGAGAACGGAACGCTCACGGGCGGCACCATCGCGATGTTCAACGCAAAGGCGACGCCCAACCAGCTGCTCGCCGCAGCCAAGTGGGTCAAGTTCATGAACTTCGAGCAGTACTTCGACGAGCAGGTCGCAGTGCAGACCGCAAAGGCATCCGCCGCGTCGAACGCCGCCGTGGGAACGCCGGGGCTTCCGCCGGTGAAGGATGCGGTGTATCAGCGCTACCTCGGTTGGATCAAGGACGAGATCAACGTGCCCCTCGACCAGTTCGCCGGTTACACGTCATCGAAGCTTCCGCTCATTCCGGAGCCCGCCGATGCCCAGAACACCTACGCCACGCTTGATCCGGACGTGCAGAAGGTGTTGACGGACAAGAGCGCCGACATCAAGGCATTGCTCAACACCGCCAGCCAGACGATCGACCGGAACCTGGCGCAGCAGCGCTGACCCGATCACGTGATGGGTCGACCGAAGCCCGGTCGGCCCGTCACGCGGTGAGGACCAACCATGTCACGAACAATCGATGTACGCCTGACGCGCCAGCCGCGTCGACGTCGCTCCCTCGTCGGGTGGTACCGATCGGGCGGCCTGACGGCCGTGCTATTCGCCATCCCTGTCGTGCTGATCTTCCTGTACTTCAGCTGGGGCCCCGTGGTGCGCGGCCTGCTGATGAGTGTGGAGAAGACCAATCTCGTCACCTCGACCTTTGTCGGTCTGAGCAACTTCACTTACGTGCTCACCGATCCGGGGCTTCCGCAGGCCGCCTTGAACACCGTGTACTACGCGGCGCTCGGGCTGATCTTCGGATTCCCGATCCCCATCCTGATCGCCGTGTTCGTCAATGAACTGCGGCGCATGGGATGGATGTACAACCTGCTGGCGTACCTGCCCGCGGTCGTTCCGCCCGTCGCGGGCATCCTGCTCTGGAAGTTCTTCTACGACCCGTCGAGCATCGGAATCTTCAACACCATGCTGGGGTGGATCGGGCTCGGACCCTATCCGTGGCTCAACTCCGAGGCCATGGCGATGCCGTCGCTCGTCATCTATACGACCTGGGCGGGGGCCGGAGCAACGGCGATCATCTACCTCGCGGCGATCGGCGGCATCAGCCCGGAGCTCTACGAGGCGGCAGAGATCGACGGTGCGGGCATCTGGTCGCGGCTGTGGCACGTCACCATCCCGCAGCTGCGCAACGTGATCTTCATCATGATGCTGCTGCAGCTGATCGGCACGTTCCAGCTCTTCACCGAGCCGTTCTTGTTCACCGGCGGCGGCCCGAACAATGCGACAGAGACCATCATGCTCAAGATCTACAACTACGCGTTCGTCAACGGAGACTATGGGGCGGCGACAGCGCTGAGCGTTCTTCTCGCCGTGTTCCTGTGCCTGCTCTCGATCGCCTACCACTTCGTCACCAAGCGTTGGAGTCCGTCATGACCTCAGCAGGGGAAAGCATCGTCGTCGCACCCGCCGAACTCCAGGTCGTCGAACCGGATGTCGCGCGCAAGCGTCGACGCACGAGAGAAGCGAAAGAGCGGGGCGCGATCTCGGCGGCCGATCGCAAGAGGCCGGTCGTCATCGTCTCGATGTGGATTCTGCAGATCGTCATGTTCGTCGGTCTGCTCTTCGCCGGCCTTGGTCCGATCGCATGGTCGGCTCGGGCATCCCTCAGCAGCAGTCAGGCGATCCTGAGCGATCCGATGAACATCTGGTCCACTCCGTTGCAGCTCGGGAACATCGCAGAGGCCTGGAACGGAGCTCAGATCGGCTCGGCGCTCGGCAACACGGTGATCGTGGCGCTCGGCAGCACGATCGCGACGCTCTTCGTCAGCGCGACCGCCGCGTATCTCCTCAGCGTGCTGAGGCCGAAGTGGAGTCCGATCCTCTCGGGCGCCATCCTCGCGACGCTCTTCCTGCCTGGCGTGATCAGCCTCGTGCCCCTGTACCTGACCATCCTGCACATGCCGGTGCTCGGAGTGAGCCTGCTCAACACCTTCTGGGGCGTCTGGCTACCGGCTGGCGCCAGTGCGTTCAACGTGATCGTGCTGAAGCGGTTTTTCGACTCCATCCCGCGGGAGCTCATCGAGGCGGCGCGGATCGATGGTGCGAGCGCAATTCGCGTGTTCACAACGGTGGTCATCCCGCTGTCGCGGCCCATCCTCGGAGTCGTGACACTGCTGACGATCATCGCTTCGTGGAAGGACTACCTCTGGCCGTTGCTCGTGCTGGCGGCCCCGGCACTGCAGCCGGTGTCGGTCGCGCTCGCAAACCTGCCCAATGGTGCGATGCCGTTCTCGGTGCAGATGGCGGCGGTGTTCCTGACCATCATCATCCCCGTCGTGCTGTTCGTGGTCTTCCAGAAGCAGTTCCTGCGCGGGGTCAGCTCGGCCGGAGGGCTCAAGGGATGACGGAACTCACGGGCACCCGGGTGCTGGTCACAGGCGCGGCCGGTCGGATCGGCAGCGTGGCAACACGGCATCTCGCCGAGCGCGGGGCACTTGTCACGGCACTGTGTCAGCCCGGGCAGGAGGTGGATGGCGCGGACAGGGTGGTGCACGGTGACACGCGATCAGAGCACGATGTCGCGACGGCGCTCGACGGCGTCGAGGCCGTGGTGCACCTCGCGGCGCTGGCGCATCGCGACAACGGAACGCCGTACGACGTGTACTCCACGAACGTGGTGTCTACGTTCAACGTTCTCGCGCAGGCCGCTCACCGAGGGGTTCGCCGGGCGGTCGTCGCCGGCAGCATCAACCGCAATGGTCTGCCGCAGGGCATCGACCAGAACGCCGTGCCGCCGTACCTGCCCATCGACACCGACTTTCCCGCCGACGTCTCCGACTGGTACTCGCTCTCGAAGCTGAACGACGAGAACACGTCGCAGATGGTCTCGAACCGCTGGGGCGTCGGCATCGTCACGCTGCGGTTTCCGCACGTGAACACGATGGCGGCCATCGAAGCGCAATCAGAGGAGCTGACGAGGGATCCGCGCGCAGGTCTCACGGAGGCGTGGTCCTATCTCGATGTGCGTGATGCAGCGCGCGCCATCGAGCTTGGGTTGACCACGAGCACCCCCGGTGCCAACGCGTTCTATCTCGCAGCGCCGACCACGAGCATCCCCTATCGCACCGAGGATGTGCTCGACGCCGTCGCCCCCGATGTTCCCCGCAAGAAGTGCTTCACCGGGCGTGAGGTGCCGATGGACCTCTCCGATGCCGAGCGCGTGATCGGGTTCACCGCCGAACACGTGCTGCACCTCGACACGCGGGACCTGCCGCCGGGCATCCGGCGGTCGAGCATCGGCTGAGCCGGCGCTACCCAGCAAGCCACCGCACGAACACGACGCCACAAAGGAAGAGACGATGGACACCTTCGACAGCCCCTGGCAACCGCGCACCGAGCTGCGCATCACCTCCGTTCGAGCGATCGTGACAGCGCCGGAGGGTACGCCGCTGGTCGTCGTGCGCATCGACACGAACGAGCCAGGCCTCTACGGCCTGGGATGCGCCACCTTCACCCAGCGTTGGATGGCGGTGCGCTCCTTCGTCGACGACCACGTCGCGCGGTTGCTGATCGGTAGGTACCCGGGCGACATCGGCGACCTCACCCGGCTGATCGGCTTCACCGGCTACTGGCGTGGAGGACCCGTCACCAACAACGCGATCTCGGGGGTCGACCAGGCACTCTGGGACATCGCGGGCAAGCGTGCGGGCATGCCGGTGTACGAGCTGCTGGGAGGCAAAGTGCGCGCCGCTGCAGACACCTACTTGCACGCGGCGGGGCGCACGATCGATGAGACGCTGGACGACGCCGAGCGCCTCATCGAGGCCGGACAACGCCACGTTCGGCTGCAGATGTCGACTCCGGGAGGCGGAGGGTACGGTGCCCCAGCTGTGCCCACGGAGTACCCGGATGCCCCATACCGCAACGGGTGGAGCGCTCGCGACTACCTGCGGCGCACCCCTGCGTTGTTCGAAGCGGCCCGTGATCGTCTACCCGACAACGTGGAGCTGCTTCACGATGTGCACTCCAGGCTCACGCCGAAGGATGCCGTCTGGCTGGCCCGCGCGCTCGAGCCGTACCGGCTGTTCTTCCTCGAAGACGTGTTGCCGCCGGAGCACTGGGACCGCCTGCCGGAGGTGCGCGCGGCGAGCCCCGTGCCCATTGCGGTCGGCGAGCTCACCACGTCGTTCCAAGACGCGGCTCGGCTCATCCAAGGCAAAGGCGTCGACCTGATCCGCAGCCACGTCTCCGATATCGGCGGCTTGACCGCGGGCCGCAAGCTCGCCGATCTCGCTGAAGCGAACGGCGTGCGCACCGCCTGGCACGGGCCCGGCGACACTTCGCCGATCGGGGCGGCGGCGAACGTGACGCTCGATGTGGTGTCGCCGGCATTCGGCATTCAGGAGGGCCACGTTTACAACGACGCAACGCACGAGGTCTTCCCGGGTACTCTTCGTATCGAGAACGGTTGGCTGACGCCGAACGATGCACCGGGGTGGGGCATCGACATCGACGAGTCCGCTGCGGCACGATACCCGGCCGGCCTCTCGGGGCACGACAGCTGGGCAGCGGGGGTGCGTCGACCGGACGGCGCTCTGGAGGCTCCATGACACAAGTGGATGACGAGCCATCGTCGATCAAGACGGTGCCTCCGGCTCCTCGCAGGGGGCACTTCACGACGACCGGAAAGCGTCTCCAGAGCGGAGCGAACCAATATGACCTCGGTTCGTTCAACGAGGCGACGATCATCGAGACCATCAGGCAAGCCGGCGTGATCAGCCGAACCGAGGTGGCCGAGCGCACTGGCCTCACGCAGCAGTCGGTGTCGCGCATCCTCCGCCTGCTCATCGACCGAGGGCTCGTGGTCGAGGGTGAGCAAGTGCGCACCGAACAGGTCGGCAAGCCCCGAACGACCATCAGGCTCCGGGCCGAGGCGGCGTACGCGGTCGGAGTGCTCGTCGACCCCACGTCACTGACCTTCGTGCTCTCCGACCTTGACGGCGGCGTCGTCGGGCGGCGGACCGTCGGACTCGACGAGGATGTCTCGCCCGACAGCCTCGTCGAGTTGATCTCGGATCGCATCGACGATCTGGTGGCGGCAGCAAGCATCGACCGCACATCGCTGCTCGGCGTCGGAGTGGCGACGCCGGGGCCGATCACAACCGACGGATCCCTGCTCGAGCTGCCGCTCTCCCGCTCGTGGAGGAACGTTCCGCTGCGCGACGTGCTTCAGGCACGCTTGGGTTGCCCCGTGATCGTGCAGAAGGACGGTGAGGCCGCGGCCGTTGGAGAGCGCTGGGTCGGGCGTACGACACGTGCCGGCGACTTCGTCTTCTTGTACTTCGGAACAGGCATCGGGTCGGGACTCGTGCTCAACGGCGACGTGTATCGCGGTGTGAGCTCGAACGCGGGAGAGTTCGGCCAGCTCTGCGCCATCCGCACCCGCAGGCTGGATTCCGCCGGACATCCGGAGCTCGTGCGGGAGTGCAACCCGACGGCGGCCCTGCCCGAGATCGCGAAGGAGCTCGGCTACGCCGGCCCGGCCACGACCTACCGCGAGATGTGTGCGGAAGTGGGGCGGGGTGAGGTGCATGCCGTGGCGGCCGGTGAACAGATCGCCGCCGTCATCGCACAGGGCGCCATCGCCCTGATAGACCTTCTCGACCTTCCTCTGATGGTCGTGGGCGGTCCCGCATTCGAACCGGAGTTGCGTGACCTCGTGGTCTCCACAATCTCTCGCGAGGTGAACTCCGTGCCCACCGCGCATTCAGCTCGTGAGGTGACCGTCGAGCGCTCGGTGCTTCAAGACGAGGCTGGAGCGATCGGTGCCGCGTCATCCATTTTCCACAACACGTTCGCCCCACGCATGGGCAGCAAGACGAGGTCGATACAGCTATGAAACGAACCGCCCCCGCTAACGCGCCGGCGGATGCTTTCGCCACGGAGACGATCTCGATCAGTTCGTCGGCGCTCGACGTCGCCGTCGAGTCTCTCGGAGCACGCATCTCATCCGTCGTCGACCGGCGCACAGGCACCGAGTTCCTGCTCAGCACTCCATGGGCCGACGAGACCTGGGATCCGGTGGCACTCGTCGACGGGACCAGCGTCGAGTGGCATCGCCGTTATCCAGGCGGGTGGCACACCCTCGTGCCGCACGCCGGCGACGAGCGCACGGTCGATGGGGTCGAGCACCCCTTTCACGGCGAGGCATCGTGGCGAACCTGGAGTCTGATGCACTCTGACGACGCCACGTGCACGCAGCAGGTCGTACTGCGAACCGTGCCGTTGCGGGTCATCCGTCGCGTGAGCGTCGAGGAGTCGACCGTTCGAGTCGAACAGCGCGTGGAGAATCTCTCGCCGGAGCCGGTCGGCTTCACCTGGACGGAGCATCCGGCTCTGGGCCCGGCCGTGGCCGGCCCACGTACTACCGTCACCACATCTGACGCCGTCCTCGACGTGAGCTTTCCGCAGGATGATGAAGGAGTCGCGGGCTTCCGAACGGTCTCCGTCGGTGAGCCGGGCGAGGTGACGATCGCGGAACCGGATTCCGGCGCCTTCGCGGTCTTGCGATGGGATGCCCGGCTGCTGCCATTCCTCCACGTCTGGCAGGAACACTATGCGACCGAGGGCTTCCCGTGGTGGCGTTCCATCTCGGCGATCGCCCTTGAGCCTGCGTCCCGCGACTACTGGCCGGACGGGGATGAGCTGGGCCCGTTAGTCGTGCCGGGGTGCGGTGCCGTTGAAGGTGTGTTCGAGCTCACCGTAGGAGTGCGGGAGTACCGCGGGGACTGAACCGCAAGGGCGCCTCCCGCGCCTAGCCACCGCTGGATTTCGGAGATCTGCCCTCGCTGCGGGCGTGTCGCCCATGGATGTCGGCGTGTCGGGTCAGATCTCCGAAATCCAGCAGCGGCGGCCAGCCGGGTTCGTGCCCAGAGGTTGGGTGTTGTGCTCCGCATTCAACTCGTGTTAACTAAGTCAACACGAGTTGAACAAGGGAGTTCCATGCAGCGCATCATCCTGGACACCGACCTCGCCATGGGCGCACCAGGGTCGGACATCGACGACGGATTCGCACTCGCTCTTGCGCACGCCGACAAGGAGATCCAGCTCGACCTCATCACCACCGTCAACGGCAACACCGACGTCGAGTCGGCCACGTTGCTCACGCTCGAGCTCCGCCGACGCCTCGGCATCGACGTGCCCATCTACCGCGGTGCCTCCACCCCGTTCTGCCACCCGGAGCGCGTGCGCACGCCGTCCGACGAGGTCGTCGCGAACTACGGCGTCGGACTGGAAGCCGACCCGGGCTTCGCGGCCGTCGAGATGGTTCGGCACGTCATGGCGAATCCCGGTGAGATCACCGTTGTGGCCATCGGTCCGCTGACGAACGTGGCGGCGGCCATCCTTCTCGAGCCCGCCTTCGCCGCCAGCGTCAAGGAGCTCGTCATCATGGGCGGCATCTTCCTCGGCACGATGGGGCACCGCGACATGGCCGGCGAGTTCAACGTGTGGGTCGACCCGGAGGCGGCGGAGGCCGTGCTGCGATCGGGCGTGAAGCAGCGCTGGGTCGGTCTCGACGTCACACTGCAGGTTCGGCTCACCAGGGAGCACGCTCGCCGCCTCATCGAGTCGCCGGGCGCCTTCGCTCAGCTCGCCGGCGAATCGACGCTGTCGTGGATCGACTTCTTGCAGCAGCGCAACCCCGGCGACGCATCCCTCTCAGACTCGTGCGCGATGCACGACCCGCTCGCGGTCGCCGCGGTCACGCACCCCGAGCTGCTCACGTGGCGCGATGCCGCTGTCTCCGTCGTCACCGGCGACGGCATCGCCCGCGGTGTCATGGTCCCCGACCTCCTCTACTCGGCGGAGCCGCCTTCGCCGAACTGCACCATCGCCACGGCCGTCGATGCCGACGGCTTCACGGAGTTCTTCCTCCGGTCGCTTGCATCCCTGTGAAGCGACAACCGCCCGAGCGACGACCGCTCATGGGCATCCACCCCACAGCGACACCCAAAGAAGGGAATGTCATGCACCTCACCCACCATCGAGGCCTGCGACGTCTGGCAACCGCCGTCGCCGTCGCCTCGGCTAGCGCACTCGTCCTCGCCGGATGCTCCGGCGGAGGCTCCGCCTCGGGGTCCGGCGACGCCGTCACGATTCCGAAGACCGATCCCAAGACGACGATCAAGGTTCTGAGCATCCTCGACCTCAAGACCGACAACATGCAGCCGGTCGTCGACGCCTTCGAGAAGGCTCATCCGTCCATCAAGGTCAAGTGGCAGACCGTGCCGTTCGACGCGCTCAACAGCACGGTCGACTCGCGGGTGTCGAACAAGGGTGGCGACCCCGACGTGTACTGGGCAGACCAGCCGAGGATCTCGGCGCTCGCCGCTCGCGGAGAGGCCGCCGATCTCACCGGCGCGTTCTCGAAGTACAAGTCGTCGTTCGACCCGACCGCGTACGACTCTGGGCTGTACAACGACAAGCTCTGGGCGCTGCCGATCGCGAACTCGACCCAGCTGCTCTATTACAACAAGGACCTGCTCGCGAAGGCCGGCGTCACCCCGCCGTCCGCATCGACGGACCAGCGTGCGACCTGGGACCAGATCGTGAAGGATGCCGCCAAGGCCAAGAGCGCCGGCGCGCAGTACGGATTCGCGTTCGGCCAGTTCGACCGCTACTACCAGCTCGAACCGCTGCCGGTGCAGCTGGGCGGATCGATCGGCGCCACGGGCAAGGGAAATCTGACGCCCGACTTCACCTCCAGTGCGTGGGTCAAGGCGTTCGACTGGTACGGCTCGCTGTTCTCCTCCGGGGTCTCGCCGCGCGGCATGACGCCGGACCAGACCGACCCGGCCTTCGTGGCGGGCAAGATCGCCTACATGGTCGAGGGCCCGTGGCTGCTGCCCGAGCTCCAGGCGTCGAAGGTCAACTGGGGCGTGGCGCCGCAGCCGGTGTTCGACGGTGGCAAGCCCGCAACGCCGGACGGCTCGTGGTCGCTCGCGGTGAACCCCTTCAGCAAGCAGAAGGAGGCCGCAGCGATCTTCCTGAAGTGGATGGCCATCGATGACGGCAGCGGATACATCAAGTACCGCTCCAACCCCGAGCTGCCCGCGAACGTCGAGGGCAAGCAGGTGTACTTCGCGAAGGACGTCTTCTCGTCGCCCGCCGGCAAGGATGCCGCGAAGATCATCGACTACGAGACCTCCAAGACTGCGGTCAACCGGGTGTCGACGATCGGCTACATCGAGTTCGAGTCGATCATGAACCAGGCATTCGCCGACATCCGCAACGGTGCCGACGCGAAGACCACGCTCGACAAGGCCTCGGCCCAGCTCAAGACCGCCTGGACGAAATACCAGCAGTGATGAGCTCGTCAGAACGCGGTCGCGGAGCTGTGTCGGTACGCCGGCGCAGCTCCGCCCGGCCGCCTTGGTTGTGGATCGTCGTGTTCCTCGCGCCGGCGGTGATCTCCCTGGTCGTGCTGCGCCTGGCGCCCACCTTCGGGGCGATCGGCTCGTCGCTGTACAAGGCCTTCCCTGGCGGGCTCGTCCCCGCGACCTTCGCAGGCTTCGCGAACTACCAGTCCCTGTTCGCCGATCAGGACTTCGTGGCCACGATCGGCCGCACGATCCTTTTCAACGTGATCATCAACCCACTGCAGGTGGCGATCGCGCTGGTGGTGGCCGTGCTGTTCATCCAGCGCATCCCGCTCGTCGGGGTGTGGCGCACGCTCCTCTTCATTCCCGTGACCATTCCGATCGTCGGGTCGTGCATCGCCTGGAGCGCTGCCCTGCAGCCCGACGGGCCGGTCAACGCCCTGATCTCGGCGCTCGGCGGCAACCCGCAACCGTTCTTCACCTCGCCGAACCAGGCGCTGGCGTGCATCATCCTGGTGGCGTCGTGGATCGGAATCGGCTACTGGATGATCTTCCTCATCGCCGGCCTCGAGGCCATTCCCGGCGAGTACTACGAGGCGGCGAAGCTCGACCGGGCCGGTTGGTTCCGCACGTTCTTCCAGATCACGATCCCGCTCCTGAAGCGCCCGCTGCTCTTCGTGCTCGTCGCGGACACGGTCGCCAACTTCGTGCTGTTCGTTCCGGTGCAGCTGATCACCAACGGCGGGCCGCAGAGCTCGACGACACTGCTGATGTTCGACGCGTATCGCACCACCTACGGGTACGGGAGTCGAAACCTCGGTGCGGCAGAGGTGGTCATCCTCACGGTGATCATGCTGATCTTCGTGCTGCTTCAGTTCCGCCTGCTCCGCGAAGAGAGGACCCCGCGATGACGGCGACAGCGACTCGCCCGAGGACGGCGGGGAGAACGCGCGCCAGAACGGCGGAGAGACGGCGGGCATCCACCCTGACCGTCGTGCTGACGGCGATCTCGGTCGTGATCGGTCTGGTGTTCATCCTGCCCGCGGTCTGGGTCTTCATCGGATCGTTCCGGCCGAGTGCAGACATCGTGAACACGATGTCCCCGTTGAGTTGGGCACTCCTCGTGCCCTCGCGGGTGACGTTCGAGAACTACATCGGCCTCTTCGTCGACAACGGCTTCGGCCTGGCGCTGGCGAACTCGGCGATCGTGTGCCTCGCGTCGGTGCTGCTCGGCCTGGTGATCTCGGTGATGGCCGCGTATGCCCTGTCGGTGTACGAGTTCAGGGGCCGGAACGCGATCTTCGCCGTCATCGTCGTGAGCTTCATGGTGCCGTTCGAGGCCATTGCGATTCCGCTCGCGCAGCAGTTCAGCGACTGGGGACTCGGCAACACGCTCATCGGCCTGATATTGCCCGGAATCGGCAACGGACTTGCCATCTTCAATCTGCGGCAATACTTCCTCGGAATTCCCACCTCATATCGTGAAGCCGCCATGCTCGACGGCGCATCGGAGCCGCGCATCCTTTTCACGATCTACACGAGGATGAGCGGCCCTGCGCTGACGAACTCAGCACTTCTGATCTTCCTGGGGCAGTGGACCGCCTATCTCTGGCCGTTATTGATAGTGAGCGACAATAACCTCCAGGTGGCGCCCGTCGCCTTGGCATCGACGTTCGGTGAACACGGTGCCGACTTCGGCAGAAACTTCGCCGGAGCGGTCCTTCTCTCGCTGGTGCCTGCGGTGAGTATGTTCATCCTGCAACGATTCTTCGGGCGCATGTCGCTCGCGAGCGGAGAGAAATGACGAATACGAACCACCCGGCGCGGATCATCGTGGTGGGCTCGGCGAATCAGGACTACATCGTGCGCGTGCCGACCCCGCCAGGACCTGGCGAGACCGTGCTGGCAACGAGCCTGCTGCTGCAGCCCGGCGGCAAGGGGGCGAATCAAGCGGTCGCCGCGGCTCGGCTTCGCGGCAACGTCAGCTTCGTCGCGTCGGTCGGGGATGACGCCGACGGGGCTCTGCTGCTGCGCGAACTCCGCTCAGAGGGGGTCGACACGGCCAACGTGGAGATCATCAACCGCGGCCGCACCGGGCTGGCGCTCGTCTCCGTCTACGACAGCGGGGAGAACTCGATCACGGTCGTTCCGGGAACGAACTTCTCCCTGACCGCCGACCGCGTGAACCACGTGGTGACCGCGCTGGCGGAGCAGGCCGACAGCGCCATCCTGGTGGCGCAGGCAGAAATCCTGCCGGAGATCATCGAGGCGGCGATCGTGTCCGCCGCTCGGGCACGGGTGCGGGTCATCCTGAACCTTGCTCCGTTCCATCCGCTCGCGCCCGAACTGCTGAAGAAGTGCGATCCTCTCGTACTCAACGAGGCAGAGGCGAGCGCGCTGGTCGGCTCCGAGGTGCGGGATGCGTCGAGTGCGGCATCCGCCGTTGCGCAACTGCGCTCGATCGCGGAGTCGGTCGTCGTCACGATCGGGCCGGGCGGCGCGTACTGGGCAGACCAGGAGTCGGAGGGACACGTTCCGGCGCCCGAGGTGAGCGAGGTGGTCGACACGACCGGAGCGGGCGACGCGTTCGTCGGAGCTCTGGCGTCGCACCTCGCGCGGGGCGCATCCCTCCGCGAGTCCGTCGAACTCGGCGTGCTCGCCGGAACGTTCGCGGTGCAGATGCCGGGCGCCCAGTCGTCGTACCCCACTCCCGCCGATCTTGGCATGAGCTCCTTGGCCCCCGGGCATGGCGCGGCGGCAGTGCTGGGACACGGTTCCCGCACCCCGTAAGCTGCTCCCCACATGTCAGTAACGCGCTCGGATGTCGCACGTGCAGCAGGCGTGTCACCGGCAGTGGTCAGCTACGTGCTCAACGGCGGACCGAGACCGGTGTCTGCTGCGGCTCGCGCGCGCGTCGAAGCGGCCATCGAGCGGCTGGACTACCGGCCGAATGCCATCGCGAGCGCGTTGCGAGGGGGTAGCACCCGGTCGGTCGGGCTCTTGAGCCCCGACCCGCTCGACCCGTATTTCGCAGAGCTCGCCGAAGCGATCGAGCGCGAGTTCTCCGGGGCTGGATACGTGGTGCTCACGGGCCACGGCCACGGCGATCGCGCACGGGAAGAGCGGTATGTGCGCACCTTCACCGCTCGGCAGGTCGACGGCCTGGTCTTCGCGTCGGTCGCGACCACGTCGTTCGACGGCATCGAGTGCCCCGTGCTCGTCATCGACGGGATGCCGTCGGACAAGCCCGTCTCCACGATCGACGTCGAGCACGCCGCTGACGCGGCCGTCGCCGTCGAGCACCTGCAGCGGCACGGTCACTCGCTGATCGGCTGCATCTCGATGCCCGTCGGCACCTCCGTCGGGGCCACCTCGATCGCCGGCTGGAGCGCGCAGCAGGCCAGGGACGGATCCCCGGCGGGGGATGAGCTGGTGGCCTTCGCGGAGTCGAGCGAGGAGGGCGGCAACCTCGCCGCTCACCTGCTGCTCAGCGAGCACGGCCGTCCGTGGGCCATCCACGGCACTCGGCCCACGGCGCTCTTCGTCGCCGCGGACGTGCAGGCCATCGGCGCCATCCATGCGTGCTGGGAGCTCGGCCTGCGCGTGCCGGATGACGTCGCCATCGTCTCCATCGGCGGAACACGCCCTGCGGCCTTCACCGTCCCGCCGCTGACCACCATGCGGCAGGATCTGCCCTACCTCGCCAAGCGGGCGGTCAAGGAGCTCCTTGAACGCTTCGAGGACCCGACGCGTGCTCCGGAGCACACGGTGCTGCGCGGCAACCTCGTCGTGGGCCGCAGCTGCGGGTGCGAGCTGGCCTAGGTCTTCGGGGCGCCGAAGCTTCGCGCTCAGATCGCCTCGATCGACGCACCGGCCCGGAAGCGGCTCGGCGACGTGCCGTTCACCGCGCGAAACTGCCGCGTGAAATAGAACGCGTCGGAATACCCGACCTGAGCGGCGATCTCGCCGATCGACAGCCCGGTGGTCATCAGCAGCTCGCGGGCACGGGCGCTGCGGAGCCGCCTGACGTATTCCACGACTCCGTACCCGGTTGACGCCTTGAAGAGTGCCGAGAAGTGCGAGGTGCTGAGGCCGGCGAGCCGAGCCAGATCCGCGACCGGTGTCGTCGAGGCGAGATTGTCCCGCAGGTAGTCCTGCACGACACGGATGCGATCGCGGGTTGCGGGCTCGCCCCTCAGTCGATCGGCGCCGAGCAGTCCGAAGAGATGCCACGCCGCACCGGATGCCTGCGACAGCGTCGCAACCGTCTCGTCACGTTCCAGCGCGGTCACGATGTTCTCGATGAGTGTTGCAGCGGTGAACACATCCCGCAGGTGCAGCACCGGGTCGGCGTCGGGCCCCGTGGCGGCCGTGACGAGCTCTGCCGCGTCGGTCCCCGCGGCGTGCAACCACCAGATGCTCCAGGGATCGACCTCGTCGGCGACATAAACGTGCGGTGCCTGGGGTGGGATGATCGCGGCATCACCCGATCGGATGGCATGCCGGGCGCCGCCGAGGGTGAGCATGCCGCGGCCCCCGACGCAGACGATGACGATGGCTTCGCGTGCGCCGTTCGGACGGACGCGTCCGTGGGCTGCCGCATGGGGGAAGTACCCGGCATCCGTCACCAGCAAGCGGCGGGTCACCGGTGCGTCGAGCGTCGTCTTGATCAGGGGAGCGGGAAGCACGCGCAGGCGTTGGCCGGGGAATCCGTCACGGATCAGTTGGGCCGCCATGACGTCCAGTCTAGATGGCACAACCGGGCTCAAATCAGAGAATCGTCCAGGAACTCCGTATGAACCGTCATTCCATCGTCGATCGGCGCGATCCTAGGCTGGCCGCATGCTCAATGAGGAGAACGGAATAGCGACGCACGTGTCCGACAGGGCTGTGGAACGTGCCGCGTCGGTGAAGTACACGCCCGTCCAGGTCTCGGCAGATCTGCCCGACCGTCTGACGATCACGCTGTGGGACTTCTCCTGGTACGTGCGCACCGGCGCAGGCGAACCGTTCGAAGATCTGGATCGTGCAGCGGCCGAGGCCGTGGAGCGCGGCTACAACACCGTCCGCATCTGCGCGATGCCGTTCCTGCTCTTCGGATCGGGGCTCGACACCTCACGAGTGTCCCTCGACCGGCTCGGCGGCGACTACGGCCAGGGCGTGCGCTGGTACGACGTCGGCGCCCCCACCGAGTTCGACGGACGAGCCAAGCTGCTTGAGCTGTTCGAGGTGTGCGCCCGCCACGACCTTTATGTGATCGTCTCGTCGTGGGAGTACCAGCAGTCGTCGTCCTTCAGCACCGACGCCGGCTGGTGGGATGCCCTGCGCGGCGTCGATCCCGAGGAGCGCGCCGTCGCTCTCGCCGACGCGCACTCCGAGCTCGTCGACTTCGTCACCGAGCACGGCCACGCCGACCGAATCGCCTACGTCGAGCTTCACAACGAAGTGCAGGGCGGCCACCTCGCCGACGGACTCACCTCGTCCAGAGCCGACGAGGAGCAGAGCCTCATCGAACTCGAGCCTCGGCTGTCGAAGGGACTCCGCAGGTTCCATGAGCTGCAGCCGACCGTGCCCGTCACGGTCAACTACGCGCACGTGCCGGTCGCCGCGATGCGCGCCATCCCCGCGGAGATCGACGTACTGGTGGTGCATCCCTATATCTACGGAGTGCTCAACGAGACCACGGCCGCGTTCGACCTGCGGGGTGACCTCGCCGACTTCCCGCGCGCCGCCGTCGATGCCGAGGGCCTGCTGCGGCCCGACGCACCCGACGCGCAGACGTGGGTGCTCACCGACGACGCCGCATGGAAGATGGATGCCACCATCGTCGGCAAGCCCGAGATCTTCTTCCACGACTGGCTGATTCCCGAGGCGTTCGACCGGTTCCTCTACGAGCGGTACCAGAACCACCGCGTGGAGATGGACCGGGTGCTGGGCATCTGGCTCGACGTGGCATCCGATCACGCGAAGGCCCGGCGCGTCCCCCTCGTGTTCGGCGAGGGCTGGGTCGGGTACACCCCGTTGCGAGGCAACTTCGAAGAAGGCCCGGTCGGCGCGGAATTCTGCCGCCGCGCCGTTCGCGAATCGCGGCGCGTCGACGCCTGGGGCACGATCGTGTGCTCGAACGCGGCACCGCACCACCCCATGTGGGGCGACATCGCCCTGCAGCTCGAATGCAATCAGCTCTTCACCGCGGAGTAGTGCACCGCAGAGCACTTCACCACAGAGCAGTCAGCTCGCCTGTCGCGGATTCCGCTCACCGGCTGTCAAGGAGGACAACCATGGCTACGAAGACCGAAGTCACACGTCGCACCTTTCTCGCCGGTGCGCTGGCGATCGGAGGCGTCGCGGCACTCGCCGGATGCGTGACGGGCGGCTCACCCGGGACTTCGGGCGGCGGTTCCGGCGTCGGGCCGATCGTGTTCCAGAACTCCAACTCCGAGCCGCAGCCCAAGGCGGCGCTCACCGCGCTGGTGCAGCAGTACAACGCGAAGAACGCGTCGGCCAAGGCCACGATGAACACGGTCGCGACCGAGCAGTTCCGCGCGCAGCTGTCCACGTACCTCACCTCGAGCAACCCACCCGACGTCTATTCGTGGTACGCGGGCTCGGTTGCGCGCTCCTACGCGGACCAGGACCTTCTGCTCGACCTCTCCGACCTCTGGAAGGGCAAGGGCGTCGCCGCGAACTTCAATGCGGCCCTGAAAGCCTTGTCGACGGATGCCAAGGGACGCCAGATCTTCATGCCCACCGACTATTACTGGTGGGGCGTCTTCTACCTCAAGTCAAACTTCGAGAAGTGGGGCCTCACCGTCCCGACGACCTGGGACGAGTTCATCGCCATGTGCGAGACGCTCAAGAAGAAGGGCATCAACCCGCTGTCGCAGGGGCTCAGCACGACTCCCTGGATGGCATCCGGGTGGTTCGACATCCTCAACCTGCGCGTCAACGGCGCCCCGTTCCACCGCGATCTGCTCGCCGGCAAGCACCGGTTCGACAGCGCAGAGGTCAAGAACACCATGAAGTACTACGCGCAGCTCGTGCCGTACTTCGACCCGAACATGGGCTCGTACGCCTGGCAGGATGCCGTCACTCCGTTCGTCCAGGGCAAGAACGCCATGTATCTGGTCGGCGCGTTCATCAGCGCGAACGTCACCGACAACCCCGACGACCTCGACTTCTTCACGGTGCCGACGATCGACAAGAGCATCCCCAAGGCGGAGGAGGCGCCGACCGACGGATATTTCTCCAGCGTCAAGTCGAAGAACGCGCAGTCGACGAAGGACTTCCTCACCTACCTCGCAAGCCCTGCCCAGCAGCAGGAGTTCATCGAGAAGTCGGCGTCGTCCAACCTTCCGACCTCGCCGGACGTGGACACCTCGAAGTTCTCGCCGCTGGTGCAGAAGGGCCTGAAGATGCTGGGCGAGACCAAGGAGATCACGCAGTTCTTCAACCGTGACTCGTCGGATGCGCTGCAGACGACCGCCGACACGGCGCTCGTGAAGTTCCTCGCCAACCCGGGCGACGTCGACACGATCCTCGCTGACTGGCAGGCGGCGGCAGAGAAGGTGTGGAACTCGTGACCGCAACGGTGGGCCTGCCGCGCACCGCGACGAGGACGCCGTCTCGGCGGCCGCGTCGCGGGTCGGTGCGGCGCGTCCCGCCGATCATCTGGGCGTTCCTGGCGATCCCGCTGGCGGTCGAGCTCGCGTTCGTGTTCTGGCCGGCCATCAACAGCTTCTACATCGCCCTGACCAAATGGAACGGGGTCGGGGCCCCCCAGTTCGTCGGGCTCAAGAACTTCCAGAACCTCGGCACCGATCCGATCTTCATCCAGGCACTCGTCAACAACGTCTTCTGGGTGATCGGGTTCGGTGGGGCATCCGTCATCGTCGGCCTGCTGCTGGCGCTGGCACTCAACCGGCCGCGTCGCGGCGTGGGGTTCTACCGCAGCGCGATCTACCTGCCCATGGTGTTCTCGCTCACGGTGACCGGCCTGTTCTGGCGGCTGCTGTACGCGCCGGGGGGCGCGGTGAACTCGCTGTTGGGGACGGTGGGGCTCGGCTCGCTCGAGAAGCAGTGGCTCGCCGACCCGTCGACCGCCCTGACGGCCGTGCTCGTCGCAGCGGTGTGGCGGCAGTGCGGCTACATCATGGTGCTCTACCTGGCGGGTCTCAAGGGTGTCGACCCGACGCTCGAAGAGGCCGCTGCCGTGGACGGCGCTAGCCGCTGGCAGCGCTTCTGGCACATCGTCATGCCCCAGCTCAGCGGCGTGAACGCGGTGGTCTTCGCGGTGACCGTGATCGACTCGCTCCGCACGTTCGACATCGTGTGGGCGATGACGCAGGGCGGCCCGTACAACTCGACCCAGCTGCTGTCGACCTACATGTATCAAACCGCCTTCACAACGGTGAACCTCGGGTACGGCTCGGCCATCGCCGTCGTGATCTTCCTGCTCGCGATCCTGTTCATCATCGGCTACCTGACGCGCGTCTCGAAGGAGGATTGACATGACCGCCGCCACCGATTCGCGCCGCGTCGCAAGCACGTCGACGACCGCCGTGAAGAAGCCGCACCGCAAGCGGTCCTGGCTGTTCCACCTCTACATGACCCCGGTCTCGCTGATCTGGATCGCGCCGATGGTGTTCGTCGTGTTCGTCGCGTTCCGCTCCTTCAGCGACATCACCCAGAACGGGCTCGGCGCACTGCCCCAGTCGTTCTCGTGGGACGGCATGATCACGGTGTTCACAGGCGGACTCGTGACGCAGTCGCTGGTCAACAGCGCGATCGTCACCGTCTTCACGGTGTTCTTCGCCCTGCTGCTCTCCTCCTGGGCGGCCTTCGCCCTGAGTCGCTATGAGATTCCGTTCCGCCGCGCGATCCTGCTCTTCATGCTCGCGGGCAACCTGCTGCCCGCGCAGATCCTGCTGATCCCCGTTGCACGCATCACCGACACGTTGGGCATCGGCGACTCCCTGTTCGCGCTCATCCTGGTGCAGGTCGCCTTCGGACTCGGGTTCTACACGTTCGTGCTCTACGGGTTCATGCGCTCGATCCCCGCCGAGATCTTCGAGGCGGCGCGGGTCGACGGCGCGGGCGAACTCCGCGTCTATCTGCGGCTGGTGCTCCCCCTCACTCGCCCGTCGCTTGCCGCCCTCGGTGCGCTCGCCACGACCTGGGTGTGGAACGATCTGCTCTGGGCGCTCACGGTCATCCACACCGAGTCGAAGTTCCCGATCAACGCCGAGCTGCTCAACATCCAGGGCGGTTACGTCAGCCAGTGGAACGTCGTCGCCTCTGGGGCGCTCGTCGCAGCGATCCCGACCGCCATTGTGTTCTTCATCTTCCAGAGGCAGTTCGTCTCGGGCCTCACGCTCGGGGCCGGCAAGTGACGGCTCCGACGCGGAAGGAAGGGATGCCCGTGACTCAGTGGCACCTGCGCACCCGCGCCACCTCCTATGTGGTCAGCTCGCTGCCCGACGAATCCGGTGTCGTGCTCGACTACTGGGGCCCGGTACTCGCCGAAGGTGTGGATTCTGCTCCGTGGAGCGAGCCCGAGCGGATCGTCTCCTTCTCCGCCGCCGCCGACGTGCAGCCGTTGGAGTACGCCAGCAACGGGCAACGTCACGGCGCGTTCAGCGAACTGCTGGTCGACCGAGGCTCCGGCCACACGGGCGCGAGTTGGACGCTTCTGCCCGATGGAGTCAGCGCGCATCACACGCACAGCGGCCAGGCACTGACGCTGCCCTTCCAGGACGAGACCGGCACGCTGCGTCTCGAACTGCGTTTCGCCACGTCGTCACAGCATGACGTGATCCGCCGTAGCGCGACGGTGCACAACCAGGGCGACGCCACTGTCGAGCTGACTCGCGCGTTCTCCGCCGCATGGAATCTGCCGCTCGGCCAGCACGTGCACATCGACTACCTCGCCGGCAGCTGGGGACGCGAGTTCCAGCAGCGGTCGACCGACCTGCACTGGGGAACGTTCTCGATCGGCAGCCGCCAAGGCACGACGAGCCTGCTCTTCAGTCCCGTCGTGGCCGTCACCGCCGCCGTCGACGCGGACTCATACCACCGGCCATCCGCGCATGCCTATGGGATCGCCCTCGATTGGAGTGGCGCGTGGCGTCTGCAGGTGGACTCGGCGGCGGTCGGACAACACGCGCGGGTGTCCTGTGGAGTCGACGACGACGTGACCACCGTCACCCTTCTGCCCGGCGAGTCGTACCGCTCGCCCGACAGCCTCGGAGTCTTCTCCGACGATGGGCGGCAAGGTCTGACGGATGCCTGGCACGACTTCCAACGCTCCGAGCTGACCAGAGACCACACTGAGCGCGCCCGGCCCGTGGTCTACAACTCCTGGTATGCGACTGGATTCGACGTCACCGTCGAGCATCAACAGGCGCTGGCGCGGCAGGCTGCGGAACTCGGCGTCGAAACTTTCGTCGTCGACGACGGCTGGTTCGTCGGCCGCACCTCCGACCGCGCAGGGCTCGGCGACTGGCGGCCCGACCCGGTGAAATTCCCGAACGGGCTGAACGAACTCGTCGAAGCGGTCGAAGAGCTGGGCATGCGCTTCGGCATCTGGATCGAGCCGGAGTGCGTCAACCCCGACAGCGATCTGTACCGCACGCATCCGGACTGGGTCTACGGCGCAGACGGGCGGCCCCTCCTGACGATCCGCAACCAGTACGTGCTCGACCTCGGCCGCGAGGAGGTCGCCAACTGGGTGATGTCGACACTGCGCACGCTGCTCGGCTCGACATCCATCGGCTATCTCAAGTGGGACATGAACCGACCCATCACCGATGGCGGCCGGCCTGGGGACCCGCACGGTCGGGAGTGGAGCCTTCAGCACACCCGCAATTACTACCGCGTGCTCGACATGGTGCGCGCCGAGTTTCCCGACGTGATCTTCGAGGCGTGTTCCGCCGGTGGCGCCCGCATCGACAACGCGGTGCTGCAGCGGTCGGACATCGTCTGGACGAGCGACCAGGTCGGCCCCCGGGACCGGCTGGTGATCCAGGACGGGTTCCTCACGGCCTACCCGTCGTGGGTGATGAGCTCGTGGGTCACCGACGATCCGGGACACCGGGACCGTCAGCCGATCTCGCTCGGCTACTCGTTCGCCGTCGCGATGGCCGGTGTGCTCGGCATCGGTTCGGACCTCTCGTCGTGGAGCGAGGAGCAGAAGCGCGAGGCCGCGGCGCGGGTGGCGGCATACAAAGGCATCCGCGGGGTCGTGCACCATGGTCGGGTCAGAAGGCACGGAGCGCCGGATCAGGGACTCTACTGCGTCGAATACCACGGCCCAGATGACGACCCCCGCGTCGTGCTCTTCGTCTACGACCGGGACCGCGACCGCGCACGCGACCGGGAGCGCGCTCGCGTCTTCCCTTCGTCGCTACGGACGGGAGTCGTCTATGCGGTCGGCGACGCCGATGGGCGGCCGACCGGTGATACCGTCACCCGCGAGCTCGCCGCGGTGAACGGCGTGCCCGTCGACTTCACATGGGCGAAGGATGCCGACGTCATCGTCCTCACGCCCCAGCCCTGAGTCCTCACCCGATCCTTCACCCGACCTCTTTCCCCGTCCGCTCCGACGACCCTTGGTGGAACCATGACCCTTGACCTCGATGCCGGGCATACGCAGAACGGCGACGACAGGCTCGACCCGCGAGACGGCATCCGTGCCGCCGCATGGGTGGAAGACCTCGTGCTTCCCACCTACGAGCCGCTCGAACCCTCACGGCTGCCGATGTACCTCGACCGCAGGGTGTACCAGGGATCGAGCGGCCGTGTGTACCCGCTGCCGTTCATCGAGCGCATCGCTCAGGAGCCCGTCGACCACGCCTGGAAGACGGTGCACCTGGAGAACCGCTATGTGCACCTCGTGGTGCTGCCCGAGCTGGGCGGACGCATCTACACCGGTCTCGACAAGACGACCGGCTATGACTTCTTCTACCGCAACCACGTGATCAAGCCGGCACTGGTCGGACTCACGGGTCCGTGGATCAGCGGCGGACTCGAGTTCAACTGGCCGCAGCACCACCGTCCCGCAACGTACTTGCCGATGGACTTCGAGGTCGAGCACGGCGAAGACGGCAGCGTGACGGTCTGGTGCACCGACCACGACCCCTTCACGCGCATGGCCGAGACGCACGGTATCCGGTTGCACGCCGACAGCTCGGCGGTCGAGATCGAGGTGCGACTGCACAACCGCACTGATCAGAGGCAGACGTTCCTGTGGTGGGCGAATGCCGCGGTTGCCGTGCACGACCGGTACCAGTCCTTCTTTCCGCAGGACGTGCGCTACGTCGCCGATCACGCCCGGCGCGCCCTCACCGCGTTCCCCGCCGCCGACCGCACCTACTACGAGGTCGACTACCCGGCGCGCGCCGCAGCCGATCCGGATGCCCAGCCGCCGGCCGACCGCATCGACTTCTACCGCAACATCCCGGTGCCCACCTCGTACATGGTGGTCGACACCGACGACGCGTTCTTCGGCGGATACGACCATGCCGCTGGCGCCGGCGTCGTGCACTGGGCCGATCGGCGCATTTCGCCTGGCAAAAAGCAGTGGACCTGGGGAAACTCCGCCTTCGGCCACGCCTGGGATCGGCAGCTCACCGACGCCGACGGACCGTACGTCGAGCTTATGGCCGGCGTCTTCACCGACAACCAGCCCGACTTCTCGTGGCTCATGCCGGGGGAGGTGCGGCGGTTCAGCCAGTACTGGTATCCGATCCCCGGCATCGGGGCCGCCCATGCGGCCAACCGGCACGCGGCGCTCCACGTCGACCATGCGTTGGCAGACGCTCAGGGACAGTCGAGCATCTCGGTCGCGGCCGCTGTGACGCGACCCATGGATGCCACACTTCGCGTTCTCGCCGAGTCCGAGCGTGCCGGCGGCTCGACATCCGCAAGGGATCAGATCCTCGCGGAACTGCACGACCGCGTCGACCCGGGGCAGGTGGTGCGACTCGACGCGTCGCTTCCCGCAGGCGTCGATGTGGCAGCCGTGCGAGTACAGCTCATCGAGGCGGGCTCCGTCGTACTGGAGTGGCGGCTCGTGGAGGCCGACGACGTCGAGCCGTGGATTGCGACGGAGCCGCCGCAGCCGAACGAGATCGAGACCGTGGAGGAGCTGTTCCTCACCGGGCAGCATCTGCAGCAGTACCGTCACCCCACCCGATCACCGCTTCCGTACTGGCGCGAAGCGCTGAGGCGCGACCCCGGAGACTCACGTACGAACCTCGCACTGGCCGATCGCGCGCTACGGGCCGGGGACGACGAGACTGCGCTGTCGCACGCCCGCGCGGCCGTGCGACGGGTGACGGTGCGCAACGAGAACCCGAACGACGGGGAACCGTACTACCTGCTGGGCCTGGTCCTGGCGAGAGTCGGACAGCTCGATGAGGCGCGGCGGGTTCTCGCCAAGGCCGGGTGGGATCGCAAATGGAGCGTGCCGGCGGGGGTGGTCTCGGCTCGACTCGAGCTTGCGGCCGGGCGCACGGCATCCGCGTTGGCCGACGTCGAGGCGTTGCTGCGCTCCGGCACCGATGACCCACGTCTCGTCGCGTTGCGTGTCGTGGCGCTAAGGCGACTCGGCCGGTCAGCCGAGGCTGCGGTGACCTGCGCGGCAGCGCTCGCCGACAGCCCGCTCGACGTCCTGTTCCGATATCTGGCCGACGGAGCACATCCGGACGACGCCGGGCTGGCCTTCGACCTCGGCATGGAGCTCGAATCGTTCGGCGAGGCGGATGCCGCACTCGACGTTCTGGCGCACGCCGCCGCGTTCGCCCCCACTTCCGCCGGCAACCTCGCGCCCGTCGCGCACTACGCGCGGGCGCGCATCCTCGATCGTCAGGGAAGAGCGGACGAGGCGGCGGATGCGCGAGCACAGGCACAGGCATCCGACTCGACGTGGTGCTTTCCAGTGGGGCTTCACGCGCACGACGCTCTGCGCGCCGCGCTCGTCGTCGACGAATCTGACGACCTGGCGGCGGAACTGCTCGGCATGCTGCTGTACGACGCCGGCCGTCGTGCTTGGGCGGTGCGCCTGTGGTCGCGCGCGGCGAAGGGCGCGGCCGATCGAGGAGCGGATCGTGCAAGGCTGCACCGCAACCTCGGGCTCTCGTCGTACAACGTGCTCGGAGACGAGGATGCCGCGTGGAGGCATTACGTGCGGGCATTCGAACTCGCGCCCGACGACGCCCGGCTGCTCTTCGAGGTCGACCAGCTCGCTGCGCGTCTCGGGCACGACCAGCAAGAACGCCTCGCCCGGCTGCAGGCGAATCGCCCGCTCGTCGAGCAGCGCGACGACCTGGTCTTGCAGCTCGCCGGGCTGCTCACAGCGCAGGGCTCAGCGGCGGACGCCTTGAGGATGCTCGACTCACGCAGGTTCCAGCCGTGGGAAGGTGGCGAAGGCAAGGCGCTCGCTGTCTGGGATGCTGCGCGCTCCGCGCTGAGACTGCCTCAGGGCACGCCCCCCGAGTCCCTTGGCGAGGGTCGGCCGATCGTCGCTCCGCCTGCGGCTGTGCGCTCGGATGGTCGCACCGACTACTTCGCGACCAGCCTTCCCGAGCTCTTGCTGTTCGCCCCGGAAGATCCCGAGTGACCTACCCCAAGAAAGCCACCTCGGACATGAAGCCGGAGACGCCGCTGCATATCCTGCGTTCCGGCGACGTGCGCGTGGTCGTGGCTCCGCGACTCGGTGGCCGTGTGCTCGCTCTCGACCGCGCTGGAATCCCATTTCTGTGGCGCAACCCCGACCTGCTGGACGATGCGCTTCAGCCTCGGGTGCCGCTCGCGCATCCCGAGTCATTTGATGGCTTCGCGACCTGGCAGAACTGGGGCGGAGACAAGTCCTGGGTCGCTCCGCAGGGCTGGGAGCGCGACGACCAGTGGCACGGCCCGCCCGACGCCGTGTTCGATGCCGGTGCGTTCGACGTGGTGGAGGCATCCGATCGCCGACTGCTCTTACGGAGTGGTTATGACGTGATCACCGGGTTGCGGATGACCCGCGAGATCGAAGCCCGCGACGATGGCATGCGCATCACCACGACCCTGCGCAACGAGTCGCACCGGCCGCGCCGATGGGCGGGGTGGGAGATCGCGCAGGTGCCCGTCGCCGACGACGACCTCGATCGACCGGGCCCTGGTGTCTTCGTCCGGGTGCGGGGCACGGCAGACCCGGTGCCGCTGTTCTCGCTGCGCGGGTCGATGACGACAGAGAACGCGGAGGGCCTCATCCACGTTCCGTTCGCGCAGGCAATCGGAAAGCTCGGCTTTGCGGACTCCATCGGTACTGTCGAAGTCGTGCACGCCGACGGTTCAGCCCTGCGACTCCGGTTTGGCGTCGAGGCAACCGCGGAGTACCCCGACGGATGCGCCGCACAAGTGTGGATGCAGACTCCGACGGAGGAACCGCTCGCGGAACTCGGTGGCCTCGCCTGCACTGCAGCCCTGGTCGAGCTGGAGGCGACGTCGCCGCTGACCGAGCTGTCGCCCGGAGACGCGCTCGCGCTCACCTGCGATTGGGAGTGCGTCCCGCCGGGACGCCGGCCTCACCCCACCGCGGCGAAGCGCTCGTCGAGCCAGTCGAACATGCGGTCATCCGTCAGCGTTCTGGCGAGCGGCTGACAGTGCAGGTCGGCTCCCTCCTCCGCAGTGAACGGCACGAGCGTCGAGACCTCGGGTGTGAGGCCGGCGAGCCGCTCGGACTGGCCCGGCCAGAACTGCTCGCCCTCCGGTGCTGTGATCAGCAGAGGCGTGGTGATCTGCGACGCGACGCTCGTGACGTCGTACTTGCGCACCTCGTTCAGCGTCTCCGCGTAGCCGAGATCGCCGTACGGTCGGGCTCGGAACGCCCACGTTGCGGCGTTGCCGGGCTGGAACTTGAGCCCCAGCGCCATCTCCTTGTCGAACTTCTCGTTCTCGCCCTTGTCGAGCAGGTTGAGCAGACTCTTCGGCAGGTGCGACGTCCACGATGTGGAGACATCGACGACGCCCGGGTCTGCGATCGCCGCAGCGAAGCGGTGCTCGAACGCGAGGGCTCTCGGTACCCAGTAGCCGGCCTGGCTGATGCCGTAGACGGCCGCGCGCTTCGCGTCGACGCCGTCGAGGCCGAGCGCGAAGTCGAGAACCGGTGTGAGCACGGCCTCCCAGTCCGGCCGGAACGTCGTCTTCTGTTCGAACAGCATCGACTGCTGTCCAGGGCCGTCGTAGACGACCACGGTATAGCCGCGGCGCAGAGCCCCGAAGGCGCAGGTCGACCACATCGAGGTGATGGGCCCGTCGCTGCCGTTCGTACCGATGAGCAGCGGAGTGGTCGCGGATGTCTCACGCGGGCGGAATACGTACCCGGGCAGCGTCGTGGACTCGTACGGAATCGCGACCCGCTCAGCGTGCACGTCAGTGGTGGTGTTGATGAAGCGGTCCCACGCCGCGCGGTGCTTCCGGAAGACGGCGAGCAGTTCGTCCCCGGAGTCGAGCGCCGACGCGGCGTTCACCGCGACGGCGTAGTAGTTGGATGCCCGCAGATACGCTCCGGCCGCGCTCACACCGTGCCCCTTGGCATCCGCCGCGTCGGCCTCCGAAGCGATGCGATCCCCGAGGGCTACCCATGCCTCGTACCACCCACGATGGTCCTTGCCCTTGATGCCGGCGACAGCGGCCAGCACCTCACCGATGTCGGATGCCCCCGATTTCGCGCTGCCGAGTACCGTTCGGATCTCGTAGTCCGCATCGGCATCGTCAGAGAACGCGTGGATCGCGTGTTTGCTCACAGCTGTCGCCTTCCTCGTTGACCGCGCTCGGGCGTGGCCGTCCGAAGCCGGTCGTGCCCCCTCATACGTTTCTATCGGCACAGCCGCGAATCGGGTAGACCACTTTCGCGACTCCGCTCTCACCGGCGACGCACACGCAGCGCGGCCCGAAGCAACAGTCCGGCGAGGCCGAGCGCGACCACCGTGAACACGAAGATGAGGGTCGCTGTGGCGTAGACGGCCGGCGTCGCGCCGTACTGCAGCGTGCCGTACAGATACACGGTGAGCACGTTGACCGTTGGCGTCGAGAGGAAGTTCGCGATCACCACGTTGTCGAACGCGAAGGTGTACGCGATCAGCGCTGCCGCACCGATGGCGAGCCCGAGCTGCGGGAGCACCACGAGGCGCAGGGTGGTCAGGCGGCCGGCACCGAGGTCGGCTGCGGCGTCTTCGATCTGGACATCCAGGGTCAGCACCCGGGCCCTGATCACGAATGCCACGACGGAGATGCTCGGCGGGGTGAGCGCCGCGATCAGCGGGAACTGCCCGAGCGGAATGTGCGTCTCGGTGTAGAAGAGCAGCAGCGAGACGCCGAGCACCGTCTCCGGAACGATCAGCAGGATGAACGTGAGCCCGGTCAGGACGCGGCGCACCGCCCGGCTGGGGTTGCGCACCTGCTCGATGCCGAGCACGGTGCCGATGACGACCGCGATGAGCGCGGCCCACAACGACACGACGAGGCTGGTGATCGTCGCCTGTGCGATGGTCGGATCGCCGAAGGTGTGCCCGTACCAGTTCCACGTGAAGCCCGTGAACGCCGAGGTCTGCTTGCCTGCGACGCCGACGTTGAACGAGTAGACGATGGCCGTCGCGATGGGCGCGAACAGGAACACCACGGCGATGCCGTACCACGTCCACAGCACGATGCCGGTGGCGAGGCGCGCTCGGCGACCTCCGACCGGTGAATGCCCGGTGTCGCGCAGGAGCGAAGGGACGGTCATCCCGCTGTCCCCTCGAACCCGCGCGTGAGGCGCACCAGCAGCGCGACGATCACGGCGACCGCGATCACCAGCAGCACGACCATCGCTGAGCCGAGCGCGTAGTTCTGCGACTGCACGTACTGGGTCGAGATGGCCTGCGACAGGAACAGCCCCTTGTTGCCGCCGAGCAGCACGGGGATGACCAGTTCGCCGAGCATCGGAACGGCGGTGAGCAGCGCCGCCGTGGCGATGCCGGGCCGGCTGAGCGGGAAGATCACCGTCCAGAACGTGGCCGCGGGGGATGCCCCGAGATCGTGGCTCGCCTCGACGACCTCGGGCGGGATGCGGTCGAGCACCACTGCCAGGGCGATGATCGCGATCGGAAGGTACACCGCGATGCTGCCAATGATCACCGCAGGCAGGGAGTCGAGCACGGTGATCGGAGCGTGCAGGATGCCCACCGTGCGCAACAGCTGCTCGAGCGGACCGCCCTGTGCCAGCAGGATCTGCCATGACATCACCCTGATCAGCAGGCTGGCCAGGTAGGGAAGCAGGATGATCGCGAAGGCCGCCACTTTGAATCGACCGCTTCGGCGCGCGATCGCGTACGCGATCGGATACCCGAGCACCAGACAGAGCAGGCTCGTGCCGACGGCGAACGCGAGGGTGCGCAGGAAGGTCTCGAGGTAGAGCGGCCCGAGCGCCTGCACGTAGTTGTCGAACGAGAAGCCGAGCTTCACCGAGCCGAATCCGCTCGTACCGAACGAGTACACCAGCGTGAACCCAAGGGGCACCAGGAACAGAACGGCCAGCCAGGCCAGCGGTATGGCGGCGAGCACGTGGTCACCGCTACGCCTCATCCGCACATCCTCCCACCCACCTTGGTCTTCAGGCCCGCCGCCCGCCCGACTCCCACCTGCCTTGGAAACAGCAGTGATCGCGCTCTCGCGCCGAAAACAGCTGGATGTCGGCTGTTTCCGACGACATCCGCTGTTCTGAGTGCGGGTGCAGGTGCGCCGCAGGGCAGCGGGTGGGGTCCGGGCCGACTGGAGGCGACAGCTACGCGCCGGCGGCGGCCTGCACCTTGTTCTGGATGTCCTGGAACGCCGGGTATGTGTCGGGATTCACCACGAAACTGCTCAGCTTGTCGAAGTCGACGCCGGTGCCGCCGAAGATGAGGTCGGCTTGCTTGACGCCCGACGGCAGCTTGTCCTTCAGCCCGTTGAGCGACGCCGGGTAGCCCAGGTACACCGTCTCGTTCACCTGCACGGTCGGCGTCAGCTGGTACCTGAGGAACTGGTATGCCCGCTCCACGTCGGGCGCGCCCTTCGCTATCGAGAAGCTGTCGACCCAGAGCTCGCTCGTCGGCCCTGGCACCACCCACTTCAGCTTCGGGTTGAGCAGGATGGCGTTCCGCGCGGCGGCCTGGTTGGCCTGCGCCATCACGATCGCGCCGCTCTTCAGCGCGTTCGGGTCGAACGCCGAGAACGTCTTCACGTGCTTGGCGAACGTGGTGAGGAAGTCCTCAGTGCCCTTGATGTCGTCGACGTTCTTGGTGTTCCAGTCCTTGCCCTGCACCCAGAGCGCAGGGCCGACGGTCTCCTCTGCCGCACTCGTCATGCGGATGCGTCCGCTTGCACCGCTCGTGGCGCCCGCATCGAAGAAGTCTTGCCAGGTCTTGATCTCGCCACCCGTGGCATCCGGATCGTAGACGACGCCGAGCAGGCCCCAGTCCTTGGGGATGGAGTACTTGTTGTTCGGGTCATAGTTGCGGTCGAGCAGCGACTGGTCGAGGTTCTTGAGGTCGAGCCGGTCGTGGTCGATCTCTTCGAGCAGGCCCTTGTCGGAGATCTGCTTGATCCAGCTCGACGACGGCACAACGATGTCGTAACCGGCACCGGCCGCCGAGTTGAGCTTCGTGAACAACGTGTTGTTGTCGGTGTAGGTGGAGATCTTCGGCGTCACGCCGTACTTCTTGGCGTAGGCCGCGAGGTCCTGGCCGCTGAAGTAGTCGGGCCAGGTGTAGATGTTCAGCTGATTCGTGAGGC
This sequence comes from Humibacter soli, assembly GCF_054779035.1. Lineage (NCBI taxonomy): Bacteria > Bacillati > Actinomycetota > Actinomycetes > Micrococcales > Microbacteriaceae > Humibacter > Humibacter soli. Next base: position 302,657 of record NZ_BAAGYX010000002.1, read on the forward strand.
TGGATGTCGGGCCTCCGCCGGCTGTCGGCGCGCACGCGGCGAGCAGGGCCGCCAGCGGCGTGAGCGCCGCCGCACCGAGAACGGTACGGCGGCTTATGGGGTAGGAGTCGACGCTATGGCGCGCTGACGTGCTCATGGACGGGTTCCTTTGCTGCGGGTATGTGCCTCACCTCAAAGGTAGCCACCGCTGGCTGCGCCGACGCTGAGGCCGGTCACTCGGCGTAATGCCTCGTGACCGGCCCATCCGCGCCGACTCAGACGCTTCTGCGAAGGAGCCTGATCAAGCCGACGACGACGGCGACGATCAGGATGATGATTCCGATCCAGATGAGAAAGTTCGCGGCGTTCACGAAGATGCCGAGAAGCAGGAGCACGACTCCGACGATGAGCAATATTGCGGCTAGAGCAATCATGCAGCCAACCCTGGCGCGGTCGGTCGGTCGACGTAACCCCTTGCGGGGGCGGTGCGACGTGTGCTTTGGGCGTGGGACGCGTCAGTGCTTGCCGTAGACGCTCACGCGGATGTCGATGCGCACCCGCCCGCTCGGCGTGGTGGTCTGCGCGAACTGACGCGTGACGTGATCCTCGTCCGGCGGTGCACCAGCAGCGAGCGGGGACGCCGCATCGGCGGGCAGCAGCACGACGGCGTGCATGGTGGCGTTGCCGAAGGCGTCCGCCTGGGATGACGTCGAGCTGACGACCGTCGTCGCGTCGGGCAGGTCGAGCGCAGAGAGCGCCGCGATCTCGCGTACCGTGAGGTCGGAGCAGGGGCGTGGATCCAGGGACCCGACGAGGTAGCAGGATCCGAAGGCGGTGTCGTATCGGATGCCGTCGGCGATCGACCAGAGGGCGAAGCCGCCGCCCACGAATGCGACGAGCAGCACGACCATGCCGGCCGCGAGCATCCAGAGCTGCGTGGCGGTGCGCGGCGGACGCCCGGGCGGCTCGGCGGGCTGAGCGCCGATCGGGGCGAAGAGGTCGTCAGACACCCCTAGATGGTCGCACGCCGCACTACGCCTCGGCCATCGCCTCCAGCTCGGCGCGCAGGATGGCGAGCTCGATGTCCCGATCGACCGGATCCAGCCGGTGCTGGGCGCCGGGGGCGTATTGCAGTGCGTGGTCCACGAGCGACGCGCTGACCTCGTGCCAGGCATCCTGCCGAGCCTGCTCCACGAGCCCGAGAAGGTACTCGTCTTCGCCCGCCTTCTGCCGCAGCAGGCTGGCGGCCTCGGTCGCCACCATCAGGCGATGTCGCACGTTCGCCTCGTCGCCGCGCCGGTAGTCGTGCACGTGCTGTGCCTTGCCGACCCGACCGATGGTGTTCGCGAGCTCTTCGGTGAGGCGATCGGAGGCCTCCTGCGATTCGTCGGCGAGCTCGTTGAACGCGGCGGATGCCTGAGGCAGGTACGTCTGTGCGTCGTATGCCTCGGGTGACACGATCGCACCGACCGCGATCTCGTTCTTGAGACGCATACGAACCGCGTACTCGGCGATCATGAGTCCTTCCGAGACGGACTGCTCGACCGTGGCGGTCGGTCTCTCGGCGATCGCGGCGTCGTTGTACGGCGTGAGGATGCGGCGTCTCCGCCATGGGAACCAGGCCACCGCACCTCCTCTTTTCGCCGACGTAAAACGCTACCGGGCGAGAGCCAGAGACGGGCGTTTGGGATTGTCGTCGGGCTGAGTGCCCCTTCACGGAGAGTACTGTCGGGGTGCGACGAACGGGAGTGCGGATGACCATCGAGCGTGACATCGACCTAGCCGACGGCCGAGTGGTGCGCTCATGGGACACCGGTCCCTCCAGCGGAGATCTCACGATCATCTGGCATCACGGCACCCCGCAGACCGGCCGGATTCTTCCGCCGATCCTCGGGGCGGCCGCCGCGCGGGGCATCCGTGCCATCTCGTGCGCTCGCGCCGGTTACCCCGGCACCTCGGTGCTGCAAGGTCGTACCGTGGCGGATGCCGCCGCCGATGTCGTCGCGGTCGCCGACGGGCTCGGGCTCGAGCGCTACGCGACGGTGGGCGCCTCCGGTGGCGGGCCGCACGCGCTGGCGTGCGCCGCGATCGACGAGCGGGTGTTCGCGGCGGTGACGTTCGCAAGCATCGCCCCCTACACGGATGCCTATCCCTGGTTCGCAGGAATGGCGTCGCCCGGCGGGCTCGAGTCGGGGTTGAAAGGTCGCGACGCCCGACGCCTCTACGGAGAGACCGCCGAATTCGATCCGTCGGCATTCATCGACGCCGACTGGCAGGCGCTCCAGGGTGCGTGGACCTCGCTCGGAGCCGACGCCAACCGTGCCTCCGCGCTGGCGACGATCGACGGCGGCATCCCGTGGGGTGAGATCGACGACGACGTGGCGTTCACCAAGGACTGGGCCGTCGACCTCGCTGCGATCGGATGCCCGGTGCTCGTCGTACAGGGCGGACTCGACCGCGTCATCCCTCGTTCCCACGGCGAGTGGCTCGCCGCGAACCTGCCGGCTGCGCAGCTGTGGTTGCGGCCGGCGGACGGTCACGTCGCGGTGCTGGAGGCGCTTCCGGTCGCGCTCGACTGGCTGCGGGACCTCGTCGACTGAGACCGCCCGCGCATCACGATTTGTGGTGCCTTTCAGGTTGCACACAGGTATTACCGGGATTCCCAAAGAGGGGTCGTTTAGCCTGGTTTGCGGATTGGACGCCCAGCACGACGACACGGGAGGCGGCGCGCGTGACGGACCACGGAACAAGGCACACTCGTGCCGCTGCACGTAACGAGCGATCGCCGAAGGGCATCGCGCGGCACGGGCGTCTGCGCGCGCAGCCTTGGGCGACGTTCGGCAAGGTCGTCGCATCCGTGGTCGCCGTCGCCGTGGTGAGCGTGCTCGGCATCGCCGGGGTCGCCGCAGTGAACCTGGTGAGCGGCACCAAGCAGTCCTTCCACCTGCACGGTGAGGCGTCACAGCCGATCCCGAACATTGCGGCACTTCAGGGCGGCGTCAACATTCTGGTCGCAGCCACCGACACCCGCAGCGGGCAGGGCGGTGCATGGGGCACGCTCGATGACAGCTCGGGCGCCGGCAACAACGACGTGACGATGCTGCTGCACCTCTCCTCCGACCACACCCACGCGATCGTGGTCAGCTATCCACGCGACCTGATGGTGCCGATTCCCGCGTGCGGCAACAACTACGCGCAGGACCAGGCGCAGTTCAACACCACGCTCTCCGAGGGCGGGATGAGCTGCGTGGCCGACACCGTCACGCAGATGACCGGCATCAAGATCCCGTTCGCGGCCGAGATCACGTTCGAGGGCGTCGTCGCGATGTCGAACGCGGTCGGCGGTGTTCAGGTCTGCATCGGCGGAAACGGCATCAACGATCCAGACACCAGCCTCGTTCTGCCCGCAGGCAACGTGACCCTTCAGGGGCAGGATGCCGCCGAGTTCCTCCGCACTCGCCACGGCCTGAACGACGGCTCCGACCTCGCGCGCATCAGCAACCAGCAGGTGTTCCTCTCCTCGCTGGTGCGCACCATCATGAGCAACGGAACCCTGACCAACCCCGCGAAAGTGTGGGGCCTTGCCAAGGCCACGACCAGTAACGTTCGGCTCTCCGACAACCTGAACGTGACGACGCTGTACCAGATCGCCATGGCTCTCAAGGGCCTGAGCTGGAGCAACATCGCGTTCGTGCAGTACCCGGTCGTGACGGATCCCGACGACAGCAACCGTGTTGTGCCCGACGACGCGGCGGCGCAGACGCTCAACCAGGCGATCATCAACGACCAGTACGTGCAGATCACCGGTGGCACCGGTGACGGCTCCGTGACGGCATCCACTCAGCCCGCTCAGCAGCCGACACCCAGCAGCACGCCCGCGCCGAGCACCGGCAAGAAGTCGAGCAAGACGAGCACGAGTCCGGCGACCCCGTCCGGGACTCCGACTCCGACCTCTACTCCGGTGCCGCTGAGTGACAACGTGCATGGTCAGACCGCCGCGACCCAGACCTGTTCGAACGGCGCCGGGTAGCGGCACCACCGACCGGCCGCTTCACCCGTCAGCCGCTCAGGCTCGCCCGCGATCCTGGGGCTCAGGCGTCGTCGATGGATGCCGCCAGAGGCGCCCAGAAGTACCCGAAGTCCTCCTGCGGCCCGGCCATGAAGCGTTGGCTCATCACGACGCCGATCAGGCCGCGCGACGGATCGACATAGGCGCTGGTTCCGGAGCCTCCCGTCCAGCCCCAACGGCCCGGTGCAGACCACGGGCGTGAGCTGCCGTCTTCGACCGACACGCACCAGCCCCACCCGACGCCCGGTCCGGCGAGCTGCGTGGGGCCGGCCTGCTGCCGGGCATCCAGCTGTGCCGTCGTCATCTGCGCGAGCACGTCGGCCGGAAGCAGCTCGCCGTCGGCCAGCGCGCTCAAGAACCGCAGGTACTCCGGCACCGTCGAGACGAGCCCGCCGCCGAGGCTCTCGAACGCGGGCTGGGACGAGAACGCGCCGTCGTACTCCGTCGCCACCCCGATGCCGTCGCCCTCTGGGCGGTATTGCGTCGGCAGCGGCTCGGTCGCGAAGAATCCCGTGCGGGTCAGGCCGAGCGGCGCGGTGATGACGTCGCGGAGCAGCTCGTGGAGCGCCTTACCGGTGACCCGGGCGAGCAGAACTCCGAGCAGGTCGGCGCTTGTGTGGTACATCCAATGCGACCCTGGCTGATGGGCGAGCGGAAGTGAGGCGATCCGCGCGAGGTACTGGTCCGCAGGCCAGGGAGGCGACAGCGGACCGAACCCGAAGGTTCGGAGTTCTCGCGAGAGCGGTGCGTCCTCGAACTGCACCCCGAGTCCGGTGGTGAATGTGAGAAGGTCGCGCACCGTGATGCCGCGGTCGGTGGGAACAGTGTCGTCGAGGTCGGCCGTGGGGGAGCGAAGCACGCGGGGTGACGCGAGCTCGGGCATCCACTCGGCGATCTCGTCGTCGAGTCGAAGTCGTCCCTCGGCGATCAGCGACCCGGCGAGAACGCCCGCCGCGATCTTGGTGAGCGACGCGATGCGGAACGGGGTGTCCGCGGTCATCGGCGCAGTGTCCTGCAGGTCGTAGCTGCCGGTCGTATGGAAGTGGGTCGTGCCGCCGTGGCGAACGCCCGCGACGATGCCGGGCGCCCATCCGGATGCCACCCTGTCGTCGAGCGATCGCCACACGGGATCGAGGTCGAGTGTCACCCCACCACTCTTCGGGTCGGCGCCGACGCGGTCAAGGGCGGCGCCCACCACAAGCCAACGCGTTCGGCCGGCGTCCCTGCAGTCGGGCGCGTTCGAAGAGCCGGTTGAGGTCCGTTATGATGGTGGGCGTGTGTCCGCCAGGCGGGCCCGCATGGAGTCGTCGCATAGTCCGGTCGAGTGCACCACCCTGCTAAGGTGGAGTCCCCTCACGGGGACCGAGGGTTCAAATCCCTCCGACTCCGCCAGTTGAACCCCCGAATCCCCCTTGGGATTGCGGGGGTTTCTTCGTCCCGGAACCGGCCGCATAGCGCGTGGTCCGCAGGACCGCAACGGATTGAGCGCCCCCGATGGCCCCTCCTAGCCTGCGACCATGCGTGGCTCGGGCCACGCGGTTCGAGGGGGAATCCATGCCGCAACAGGAATTGAAGACGGTCAAAACCACGATCCCTGCACGACTCGACAGGCTGCCGTGGTCGCGCTGGCACTGGATGGTCGTCGTCGGGCTCGGTACCGTCTGGATTCTCGACGGCCTCGAGGTGACAATCGTCGGAGCCATCGGTAGCCGACTCACCGAGGCGTCCAGTGGGCTCGGGCTCACACCAGGTGAGGTGGGACTGGCGGCCGCCATATATGTGGCCGGAGCGTGCGTCGGAGCCTTGGTCTTCGGGTATCTGACAGACCGCTTCGGTCGCAAGAAACTCTTCATGATCACCCTCGGCCTCTATCTGCTGGCGACCGTGGCGACGGCGTTCTCGTTCACGCCTCTCTTCTTCTTCGCGTGCCGGTTCTTCACCGGAGCGGGGATCGGAGGTGAGTACTCGGCCATCAATTCGGCGATCGACGAGCTCATCCCGGCGAAGCGCCGAGGAGTGGTCGACCTCGCGATCAACGGCTCGTACTGGCTGGGTACCGCCTTCGGCGCCATGCTCACCGTTGTGCTGCTGAACACGAGCATCTTCGCCCCGAACATCGGATGGCGCCTCGCGTTCGGCCTCGGCGCAGTGCTCGGGCTGAGCATCCTGTCGGTGCGGCGCAACGTGCCCGAGTCGCCGCGATGGATGGTCATCCATGGCTACGACGAAGACGCAGACAAGGATGTGCTCGAGATCGAGAAGGAGGTGAAAGACGAAGTCGGGGAGGAGCTTCCAGCCGTCGAGGATGACGAAGCGATGGAGATCCATCAGCGACGTTCGACGGGTTTCGGCGAGATCGCGCGCGTCGCGATCACGAAGTATCCGAAGCGATTCGTGCTCGGCCTCTCGTTGTTCATCGGGCAGGCGTTCCTCTACAACGCGGTCTTCTTCACCTATGCCTTGGTGCTGACCCAGCTGCTGAAGGTTCCGGATGATGTGGCGCCATGGGCACTCGTTCCGATCGCCGTCGGCAATTTTCTCGGGCCGCTATTGCTAGGGCGGCTGTTCGACACGATCGGACGCAGGGTGATGATTTCCGTGTGTTACATCGGCAGCGGCGTGCTGCTCGTGGGCACGGGCATCCTGTTCGACCTGCGCCTTCTGGATGCGGTCTGGCTGACGGCGTGCTGGGTCGTCGTGTTCTTCTTCGCCTCGGCCGGGGCGAGCGCTGCTTATCTGACGGTGAGCGAGATCTTTCCGATGGAAACCCGCGCCATGTCCATCGCCTTCTTCTACGCGGTGGGCACCGGCCTCGGCGGCATCATCGGCCCTCTCCTGTTCGGCCAGTTCGTTTCGATCGGCATCGGAGCGGTCGCATTCGGCTACTTCATCGGCGCCGCACTCATGATCGCGGCCGGGCTCGTGGAGGTGTTCCTCGGTGTCGACGCGGAGAACAGGTCGTTGGAGGACATCGCCACACCGTTGTCGGCGTCGACCTCTGTCGTCACGTGAGCGCTACGACGGGGCGTCGCCCATGGTCAACTCGGGCTCGGTGTACGGCGGGAGGGGAAACCAGCCGAGGAACGTGACGCCCTCCTCGGTGGCGTCGAATCGGGTGATCGTCTCGTCCGCCGGCTCGTAGAAGGTCTCACCCGGGCGAAGTGTGACTTGGTCATCCTGGCCGACCTGGAAGTACACGGACCCGGACTCGACGACTCCGAAGACGGGGCCGTTGTGCCAGTGGGCACCGGCGTGAAAGTTCGGAGCGATCGTGATGCGCCGAACCTCGACCCTGTCGAACGTGGCTGGGGCGGGGAGATGAAGGATGTCTAGCGTTTCGCGTTCCACGGGGTCCTCGGCCATGGAACAAGCCTGGCAGCCAGCCTTGTTCCACGGGCACCGTCCGGGGTCATCGCTACATTGACGTCTATGCCGAAGAGTCGTCGTTCTCCCTCGATTGATGCGTTGAAACTCACCGATCTCGAGGAGGCTGGCGTCGATGTGCTCCGCGAAGGAGCTTCGGTGGAAGGTGTGCGTATCAACCCTGGGCGAGTCGAGGGTCGAAGCCTCGCCGATCTGTTCGTGAGCGAATGCCGGATCGAGAACCTCACACTCGACGACAGCACACTGGCGCGCGCAAGGTTCAACGAGACCCAGATCCAGCGACTCGATGTGGTCGGGCTCAACGCGGCACACTCCAGCTGGCGATTCTGCGAACTCGACGGTTGCCGACTCGGCTCGGCGGAGCTCTTCGATTCCGCATGGCAGTCGGTGCGCATCAGCAACAGCAAACTCGGCTACCTCAACCTGCGGAGTGCGGAGCTCACCGACGTGGAGTTCGTGGGATGCCGCATCGAAGAGATCGATCTGCAGGGGGCGAAAGTACGTCGACTCGCCTTCGTCGACTGCGAGGTCGCGATGCTCGGCGTTCAGCACGCAGTTCTCGAGGACGTCGACCTCCGCGGCGCGGCGTTGTCCGAGATTCACGGGGTGGAGAACCTGCGCGGGACGCTGGTCAGTGAGCAGCAACTGCTCGAGCTCGCACCGCTGCTCGCCGACCATCTCGGCATCAGCGTTCTCTGAAGCGCCCTGAATAGCGAAAGGCAGATGAACGGTGAGCGTTGGGAGACTCGACGCATGACCTCGATCACGCCCGACTGGGAGTCCGCGCGCCGGGCGAACCTCGACAACTGGAACGACCGCGTGCCTCTTCACGAACAGGTGTACGGTCTCGACGCGTTCGACGACCCAGACCATCTGAGCGGTATCGTGCGCGACGACCTCGCGACCCTGGCGCCGTTCCTCCCAAACGGCACCGTGCAGAACCTCGACGCGTGCCATCTGCAATGCCACATCGGCACGGACACGCTCTCGCTCGCCCGGGCAGGGGCTCGCGTGACGGGGGTCGACTTCTCGGCGCCTGCACTGGCATCCGCTGCGCGCCTAGCGGAACATCTCGGACTCGACGCCGCCTGGGTCGAGACCGATGTGCTGGATGCCCGCGCCGCGGTCACGGGCGACTTCGATCTCGTCTACACGAGCATCGGCACGATCACCTGGCTGAACGACCTCGATCGCTGGGCGCAGCAGATCACCGAGCTGTTGCGGCCGGGTGGCACGTTCTTCATCCGGGACGGGCATCCGGTGCTCTACTCTCTGGACGAGAACGCGGACTCGCTGGTGCTGCAGCATCCGTACTTCGGCAGCGGCGAGCCGCTGTCGTGGGATGCCGAGACCTCCTACGTGGGCGAAGGAACGCTCGCGCATCGCCGCACCTATGAGTGGCCGCATCCCCTCTCGGAGATCATCGGATGCCTGCTGCGCGCCGGACTGCGCCTCGTGCACCTCGACGAGGGCCGCACGCTGCCGTGGCGCTTCAGCCCTCAGATGGTCGAGGTGGCCGACGGCTTCGCATGGCCCGAAGCACTACGCGACCACGTGCCGTGCACCTACACGATCGTGGCCCGCAAGGACTGACGTACGGCCGGCGTTGCTCTAGGGCTCGGCGTGGAGTCCAGCGACCAGGCTTGAATTTCCCAGTGCCTTCCTCCGGTGGGCGTCGAAGACGCCACCCACATCAGCGCGAGGCCGCAGCTGGTGTTCGCCGCCGAGTTTCGCTTCCGACCGGTCAGATGCCCGCTCATGATGTGGAAGGGATCGAGCGAGTTGACCAGGTGAAGTTGCCGAGTGCTGGTGTCGATATCCCCGCATAGGTCCACGACTCGCTGGAGCATATCGGTGGGCTCCTGCGGGAGAAGCTGCTGTAGTGCCGGTAGCTCAGATCGTGATGGTCGAGCGAGTGCAGCCATGACCTGGTCGTAAAGCGGGCGGAACGCGCCCGGATCCGCGTCGTCGTTGGACGTCGGATCCGACTGGAACAGACCCATGCTGCATCCGCTCAGCAGGACGGTGGCCGCAAGCAGCGGCATCGCGTACCCAAGTAGACGGTGCCGCTGCCGATGAGAGCGTCCGGTCATCCGGTAATTGTCGTATCCGGGTGAGCATCCGCGGGGGAAGGACTCGGGTTCACGCAGCATCACGTCGTCGAGCGCTACGCGACGAAGGGCCCCGGCCGAAGCCGGGGCCCTTCCGTGGTGCGGTGACGCGGCGCTAGCCGACCGTGACGGTCTGCGTCGCGGTCATCCCGCCCGTCTCGACCGTGATGGAGGTCGTGCCTGCGCGCAGCGCGGTGACCTTGCCCGTGACGGCATCCACCGACGCGACGTGCGGGTTGGATGACGTCCACACGTGCGACACCGGGTCGGCGATCGGCACGTTGACGATCGCGAGGCCGTTGTCGCCGTTCTGGTTGACGCCGGTCGCGGTCAGCGTGATCGACTTGCCCACTGCCAGGGTTGTGGCTGCCTGGTCGACGGCCAGGGACTGCAGCACGGGCTCGACAGCGACCTGGATGCGACCGTCCGCCGCGATGTGCACGAGACCGAAGTGGTAGAAACCACCCTGGTTCGCGGCCGTGTAGGCGGGCATCCCGAGGTCACCGAAGACGAACTGCGGAATGCCGCCGTTGTCGGCGGTCGTCGGGTTGCCAGCCGGGTCGAGGATCTGCTCCGAGTAACCGCGGGCGTGGCCGTAGACCATGATCACGTGCTGCCGCGGGTGGGACTTCTGGAAGTTCTGCACCAGCTGCAGGTACTGCTGGGCCTCCCACCGGTCGGTGAACTGGCTGTTCTTCGCGGGGAACGGGTCGTCGGCGGGCATGTGCACGGCCACGATGACGATCTTCGACGTCGCGGCATTCAACTGCGAGGCGAGCCAGGGGTACTGGCCACCCGTCAGCGCCGGCACCTGGAACGGGTCGGACGACGTGATCCCGCCGTGCGAGTTGTCCAGCGCGATGACCGTCGCTGCGCCATCCGTGTAGGTGTAGTGCGTGTCGCCCCACACTTGGTTGAACGTGGTGTTCTCCGGGTTCGATCCCTGGGTGATCTCGTGGTTGCCCGCGAGGTCGTACACCGGAGCGCCTGGCCGGATGGCCGAGAACTCGTTCTTCGCGAACTGCACGTCGGGCAGCAGACCGTCATCCGAGCTGTCGCCGAGCGACTGGATGGTGTCGGGCTTGGCCTTCGTGGGCAGCGGTGCGACCTTCTGGCCACTTGGGGTCGTGTATCCGTCGCCGGAGACACGAGCCGTGATGTCGCCGAGCACCTGCGCGCTCGTGCTCTCCGGGTCGTTCGCGAGCAGATGAGCGTCGTCACCCATCAGGATCGTGTTGCCGTCGTTCGAGAAGTCGGCGGGCGACTCCACGAACTGCAGCCACGACGGGTTCTGCGGATCCGCGACGTACGGTGCGGTCACCGGCTGGCGCTCCGCGTAGAGGCCCTCGAGCGACGACATCTCCAGCGTTCCGGCCGACGCCAAGGTCGGGTTGATCGTCAAGAAGTCGATGAACCCCAGCTTGATCGGGAACGCGGTCCCTGCAGGCAGCTGCGTCTGCAGCAGATGCCACTGGCCGTCGAACACGATGCCGGTGTTGTACAGCGTCGAGGAGTGGCTCGTGGCGTCCGTGTAGTTCACGGCGAACTGCAGCGTGTTGTGCACCGTGTCGTTGTCCTTGATCCAGATGCCGAGCGCGGTCGGCAACTGGCCGGACGCGTTCGCACCCACCGAGATCGCCGACTTCGGCGAGAACACCATCTGGTGCACGCCGGAGGTGCCGGGCATCGTGTAGACATCCGAGATCGACGTCGCCGATGCAACTCCGGCAGGCACGTCGGCGACGTTCGAGACCGTCGTGTGCACGCCATCCGCCTTGTCGACGTGGCTCCACGATGCGATGTCGCTCAGCGGGTCGACCATCTGCGAGCTGCTTCCGACCGCGATATCAGCAGTGGCGGATGCCCCACCGGCCGTCGCCGTGACGTCGACCTTGCCGGATCCGTCGGCCGACGCGGTGAACGTACCCGTCGTCGCGTCGAACGTACCGAGCGTGTCCGTGCTGAGCTTCCAGGTCGCCTGTGCGATCGGCACGGCCAGCTCTCCGCCATCCGGCGTCGTACCGGTCAGCTGGAACGCGGCGGACTGCTTGTCGGAGAGGTTCGGCTCCGAGGGAGTGATGGCCAGGCCGGCGAACGCCGGGGCGACCGTGAGCTTCACGTTCGTGGTTGCGCCGTCGGGTGCGGTGATGCGGATGTGCCCGGTGCCGGCCTTGGCTGCCCTGAAGGCGCCGTTCGCCCACGTTCCGAGCTTGGCCGGGGTGACCTTGGCCTGCAGCGCGGTGCCAGGGACCGGGTTGCTCTTCGAGTCGAGCGCGAACGCCGGGAGCGCCGTCGTCATGCCCACCACCGCGTCGGCCGCGTGTCCGCCGTTGACTGTGATGCTGCTGGGCTTGCCCGCGTTGGTCTGCGTGCTGTAGACGAAGATGCCGTTGCCGACCGGGCGCTCGCCGCCATCCGACGGAGTGTTCATGACGCTCGTCGTGGTGTCGCCCGGCTTGCGGGCGATGAGCTCGGACGAACCGCCGCCGTCGAGCAGCAACGCCGAACTCACCTTCTGGTCGACCATGTAGCCGGCCACCTGGCTGACCGTCATGCCGACCGCCTGGCTCTCGAGGCCGCGCCCGTCCAGCGTCACCATGGTGAGGTGCTTGCCGTCGGCACTTACGCCGATCGCGGTCTCCGGGTTGAGGCCGGTCGGGTTGCCTGTGGCGTAGTCGGAGGTGATGGCACCGTTCGCGACGAGAGGCTGTCCAGGTCCCTGGATGAGCTGCCGGATGTCGTTGTCTGGCGCGATCGACGAGCCGAGTGTGACGGTGTCGCCGACGTGAATGTTGCTGGTCAGCCATCCACCCGCGGTTCCGGCGGCGAGCAGACCGTACTGGTTCGCGCTCGGTGCCGGGAGGGAGGTGATGGCGCCGACCGAGGCCACGGTAATCGTCTTGCCGCCGTCGGTCGAGGTGCCGGAGACGTAGACGGGCTTGCTCGCGCTGACGTCCGTCGGACCGCCGAGGCGGGGCGTGATCTCGGTGATCTGGCCGCTCGTGGCGTCGCTGGTCCAGTTCACCGAGTACAGCGCGTGGGTAGCGGAGCCGTCGGTGATCGTGCCGCTGAACTCTTCATCGCGGATGGCTGCTGTGCCGTCATCCAGCACAACGAACGTTCCCGCGTGGTTGTGCTGCGGGCTCTTCCAGATCTCGCCGTCCACGATCTGGCCCTGGTCGGGCTGACCGCTCGCGTTGATGTCGAAGAAGCCGCCGTTGATGCCCGCGACAGCGCCGGTGCGGGCCGCCATCGAGCTGATGGTCTCGTCCTTCGGGTTGATCAGCGTGGTCATGCCCTGCACGCCGACCCGCACGTTCGGGTCGGTCATGTCGACGTTGAGCACCTGGCCGGGCTCGCGCCCCGTGACGGTGTCGAGCACGTCGGAGTGCTCGGTCACACCCGACGTAACCGTCATCGGTGCGCCGGTCGTGCGCTGCACGACGGTCGACCAATTCGCGGGTGTCGTTGGCAACCACGGCGCGACGCCGTCTGCGTGAGCCGGGGCCGGAGCGCCGGCGAGACCGACGGCGATGCCGAACACGGCCGTGGCCGCGATCGGGGCGATGAGCGCACGCAGGCGAGCCGCGCGCGCAGGGCGATGGAGAGAATGCACGAGCGCGACGGTAGGGGGCGAAGGTGCGGTCCGCGCGTCATCCGGGTGAACGGTACCCCCCGATTGGGTGTCATTCGATGGGGTGCTGGCGCGCCGTCAGCTTTTCGCCGGTGAGGCGATTCGCCGTGCCGCCTCCACGACGAACTTACGGCGTCGGGCGCGCTCCCGTTGGTCATCCGAGTCGTAACCCGTGATCATCTCGGCCAGCTGCGGCACCGTCTGCCACCAGGCGGCGAGAGCGATGAGTGCGAAGACAAGATGGGCGGGATCGATGTCGCGATCGACCAGCCGGTCGCGCTGCGCCGCTGCGAAGCGCTGGACCTTCTCGCGGTAGTGCTTCGTGCGCACCTCGACATCGGCGGGCTGGCCACCCTGCAGTCCCTCCCACTGAAGCAGGCGACCCAGTTCCGGATGAGCAGCGTGGTAGTCGTACGTCGCGCCGGCGAACTCCCCGATGTCGTCGAGGCCCGCCCCGGTCACCTCGACTGCCGAGGCCAGATTCTCCAGTTCCGTGGCCAGCACGAGTTGCCAGAGTGCCTTCTTGTCGCCGAAGTAGCTGTACAGCCGTTCCTTGTTGACGCCGGCTCGGGTCGCGATCGCTGCCACCGTCGTGCCGTCGAGCCCTCGAGCGGCGAATTCTTCCAGTGCGGCGTCGCGGATCTTGCGACGCGTCCCCTCGGTGTCCCAGGCCATGCGGCGATATTACCAACGCTTGGGTTGGAAATGAGAGGAATGAAGAGTAGTCTCCAACTGCATCGTTGGAGTTGGAAGGAGTAATCATGGCTGGGATGAGTCATCTACCGGAAGAGATCTACCCGCCCGAGTCGGGCTCGGTCGCGCTGGTTACCGGAGGGAACAGTGGCATCGGGTTCGAGATCGCCCGCCAGCTGGCGGAGCACGGCGTGACCGTGTGGATCGGCGCCAGAGACCTCGAGAAGGGTCGCCGTGCCGCGCAGGACCTCGGTCCCGCCGTGCGCGTGGTGCAGCTCGATGTCACGAGCCCTGCGTCGATCGCTACAGCGGTGGAGCAGATCGATGAGTTGGACATCCTCATCAACAACGCCGGAGTGAACCCGGGCGGCGAAGACGTCACCGGTACCACGCTCGCTCAGCTTCGGATCGCCTACGAGACCAACGTGTTCGGGCTCATCGCCGTCACTCAGGCGTTCCTGCCCGCGTTGGAGCGGTCGACGCACCCCCGCATCGTCAACATCTCCAGCGGCACCGGCTCGCTCACCTGGAACAGCAGTCCGAACCCGCAGTTCGACTGGGAGCGAGTGCGCGGCGGCGGTCTTGCCTATCGCAGCTCCAAGACCGCGGTGAATGCCGTCACTCTTCTGACGGCACAGGCACTCGGGGAGCGTGTCAAAGTCAACGCGCTCGCCCCCGGACTGCGACGCACCAATCTGGTCGCCGGGATGTCCGTCGGTGGCGACCCCGCCGAAGCCGCCACCGGGGCGCTGCGCCTGGCGTTCCTGCCGGACGACGGTCCGACCGGGGCGCTTTGGTCGTGGGACGGTAGCCGCGCGCCCTGGTGAGAGTGTCCCCCGGGCCGTGGCGCCAGTGGTCGACCCGAGGGGGATCGCGGGTTGACCACGTGCCGGAGCGGAGCGGGAGTGTGGCAATGAATGCAATAATGAATGTTCTTCAGGTTTCGTTGCGCGTCGTGTCTGCCGGGGTTACTCGACCGGGCTGTCAACGCTGGCGGCCACGTCCCGCGAAGGAGTTCAGCCGTGATTGCACACCACCCGACGTGGCATGTCGAGATGCATCAGGCCACCGCCGGTGGAGTCATTCGAGTATCGTGCGACTGCCCGATCGGTGAAGAACACGACTATGCGACCTGGGTGGACATGGTCGCCGGTTCCGCGACGAGGCATCGGATCCACGCGGTCTGGGCTCGCCACCCCGAGGGTGTGAGGCGATACTTGGAGCGGGGGTAGGTCATGGGTTATCTGGTGTACGGCGCTGCCACGCAGTATCCGTTCGACGACCGCACCTTGGCTCACCTGAAAATCGCCATCACCTCGAAGCTGCGGCTGCAGGAGAGCTTTCTGCTCAGCTGGTCGGTTCCCGTGGAGCAGGGCAGTGGTCGGGTCAGCCTGTGGCTGAGCCCCGCCATCCCCATCCAGTTCCTCTACAGCGCGTCGGCGCCGCCCGCGTTGAACCGCAAGTGGCTAGAGGCCCTCGCACATTCGTCACACGGCATGCGGGGAATGGTCGTGATGAGCGAAGAGGAGGCGGAGGCCATCGCCGCGAGCGATCAGGCCGACCCGGCAGCGGCGGCGCGCGTCACGAAGACTGTGGACGAAGCGACGGACCGACTGCCGAATGGTTCGACGAACGAGGGACACGCCCCGTAGATCGGCAAGAATGTCTCGCATGAAGGCTGCACGGTTCAGCAGGTTCGGTGGTCCTGAGGTGCTCGAGATCGTCGATCTGCCCGAGCCGCATGCGGGCCCAGGCGAGGTTCGCATTCGGGTGCACGCCGCGGGGGTGAACGCCAGCGACTGGAAGAAGCGTGCGGGCGAGATGGACCAGGAGCTGCCGCAGACCCTCGGCTACGAGGCCGCGGGAGTCGTCGACGAGGTCGGAGTCGGTGTCGCCGACGCGAAGGCAGGGGACCGGGTCGTCGGCTTCGGCGGAGGCGGGGCGGCGCAGGCCGAGTTCGCGGTCCTCTCGACCTGGGGGACGATTCCTGAGTCGCTGGGATTCGTCGAAGCGGCGGCGTTGCCGTCGACAGTCGAGACCGCCGCTCGCGCCCTCGATCAGCTGGGCGTTCAGAAAGGCAGCACCGTGCTCATCAACGGAGCATCTGGCAGTGTCGGCAGCGCCGCGGTGCAGTTCGCCGTACATCGCGGTGCCCGCGTGATCGGCACCGGAAGTCCCGCAACGCACGAGTATCTGCGCGGCATCGGTGCCGAGCCCGTCGCATACGGCGATGGCATGCCCGACCGAGTGCGCGTGCTGGCCCCGAGCGGTGTCGATCGTGCGCTGGATGTCGCGGGGAGTGGCATCCTGCCCGATCTGATCGACCTGGCCGGCGGGCCGGAGAACGTCATCACGGTCGCCGACTTCGCCGGGGCGCAGCGCTACGGCGTGCGATTCAGTCGAGGCAACGAGGGACGCGCGGAGTACGCGGTGGCTCTCGCGATGCAGCTGGTCGACGAGGGAGCCTTCCGGATTCCGGTCGGGCGGTCGTTCCCGTTGGAGCAGGTGGCCGAGGCTCACCGAGTGGGGGAGTCGGGCACGGTTCGCGGCAAGCTGGTCCTCACGGTCGACTGACGTCGCCGACCTGTCGGGCTTGCTAGCCGTGCTCATGGCGGCGCGTCAAGCCCTGCCGCGAGCACAATGCGATCGCCAGACTCTTCCTAGCGTGCGGGCCGTGGCAAGATCCGGCCCGCGCGTTTCGGTGTCGCGGAGGGGAGTCGATGGCCGAGACCCACGACGCTCGCCCATCGCGACTGCGGCTGCGACGCAGTGATCCGAGCGGGCCGGGCATCCATCGAATCGCTCACGGTTCTCGCGGCTTCTCCTACCGCACCGAGGAAGGACGGCCGGTGGATGCCCGTGCCCAGGAGCGCATCAGGGCGCTGGTCATCCCTCCGGCTTGGACCGACGTGTGGATCAGCGCCGACGAGCGCGGGCACATCCAGGCGGTGGGAACGGACCAGGCCGGACGGCGCCAGTACCTCTATCACGAGCAGTGGCGACGGATGCGCGACGAGACGAAGTACGACCGCGCACTCGAACTCGCCGCGGCGCTCGCGCCGGCGCGACGTGCAGTATCGCG
Source organism: Humibacter soli (assembly GCF_054779035.1). Taxonomy (NCBI): domain Bacteria; kingdom Bacillati; phylum Actinomycetota; class Actinomycetes; order Micrococcales; family Microbacteriaceae; genus Humibacter; species Humibacter soli. Next base: position 319,609 of record NZ_BAAGYX010000002.1, read on the forward strand.
CGACCTCGGGGACGACGGATTCTCGCATCCACGGGCGCTCGCCGCAGCGTTCCGGATGGTCGACCGAGCATCCGTGCGGATCGGCGGAGAGGAGTACCGCCGGTTGTACGGCAGCCGGGGCATCACGACGCTGCGATGCAGGGACGTCGTCGTGAACGGCGCCGAGGTCATCCTGGGTTTTCCCGCCAAGAGCGGTCAGTACTGGGAGTCGACCGTCTTCGACTCTCTGCTGGCGCGGTACCTCGGAGCGGTGATCGATCTCCGCGGCAAGGCCACGCGGCTCGTCTCGTGGCGCGACTCCCGGTGGCGCAGCATCTCGGGTCGCGAGCTCAACGACTACATCCGGGACCGCACCGGGATCGACGCGACCGCCAAGGACTTCCGCACGCTGCGCGGCACGATCACTGCGGCGTCGTCGCTCGCACGCTCGGCACGGACATCCCACGACACGGACGAAGCGGTTCGGATCGCGCTGCGAGCGGCGGCTGACGTGCTGGGCAACACCCCGGCGATCGCACGCGACAGCTACGTCGATCCGCGGATCATCGATCGGTACCGTGCCGGCGAGACGATGAGCTTGCGCGGGTCACCGGAGGCCGCGATCCTCTCCCTGCTGTCGTAGCGGGGCCGGATCTCCCTCGCGGCCCCGCGAGGCTCAGCGCGCGAGCAACTCTTCCGGCTCGACGACGACATCGACGAGGGCGCCGTTGCGCCACACGGTCATCTCCATGCGGCGTCCGATGGCGCCCTCGACCATCGCCCGCTGCACGCCTGTCGGGTCGAGGATCGGGATGCCGTCGAGCGAGATGACGATGTCGCCTGCGTGTGCTCCTGCGACATCCGCAGGGCTGCGAGAGACGACGGAGATCACCTGCATCCCGGCCTCTGCCCCGACCTTCGCCGCGGCGGCGGGACTCAGCGGCACCGTCGCGCCGGCAATGCCGAGCCACGCGCGGCGCACCCGGCCACCGGTGCGTAGAGCCTCGATGATTGCGCGGGTGCTCGTGTTGATGGGCACGGCCAGCCCGAGCCCGAATCCGGCGACAGCGGTGTTCACGCCGACCATGCGGGCGCGGCTGTCGGCAAGTACGCCGCCGCTGTTGCCGGGGTTGAGTGCCGCGTCTGTCTGGATGACCTCGTCGATCACGCGACCGGATGACGTGGGGAGCGACCGCCCGAGACCGGACACGATGCCGGCGGTGACGCTGCCGGCGAGTCCGAGCGGGTTGCCGAGGGCGACGACCAGCTGGCCGACCTGCAACCCCGCAGCATCGCCTAGCGGTACCGGCGGTGGGGTCGGTCCGTCGGCGCGCAGCACCGCGAGGTCGGACAGCGGGTCAGCGCCGACGACGTGAGCAGCAGCGGATGTTCCATCGGAGAACGCCAGGCTCACCTCGAGTGCTCCGGCGACGACATGGGCGCTGGTGAGCAGGTGACCGTCCGTCGTGATGACGGATGCGCTGCCCGCGCCACCTCCGCGCCGCGTGCGCACGCTCACCGCCGCCACGGACGGCAGCACCGACTGCGTCACCCGCATGACCGTCGTCGAGTAGGCATCCAATGCCCCGGCGTCGGGAGAGGTGTCGTTCACGCCATCAGTGTGCGTCGCGGCTCCCGCCTGCGGGCCGAGTTCGCTCTCGGCGTGACGGATGCAGCCATGACGATGTCACAGATCGTGCCGCTGCACGGTCGTAGCTAGTGAAGGAAGACACACGACGGAGGCGACGAATGTCGGAGAACACAGCAGGGATAACCGGGAGAATGCTCCAGCCTGTCGCCGCGCGATGGGGGTGGGCCCTGTGGGAGTGGCTGACGAGTCCACTCCACTACCGGGCCGTCCACCGGCTGCACGTGGCCGCGGAGACCGGGGACCGAGCGCGCCTGCGGGGGCTGCTGGCGCCGACCGTGTCAGTCGTCGTCGTCTCGACGCGGGACGGCTCCTCGGGCATCCGGGTCGTTCAAGGGATCGAGGATGCCACGATCGCGCTGGAGCACGGACTCGCGCGCTCAGAGGGGACGCTCGTCGACGAGCGCTCCGTGAACAGCCAGGCCGGCATGGTGATCACCCGGGCCGGCGTGACGGTGGCATCCATCGCCGTCGACTTCACCGGCCGACTCATCACGACGATCTGGGTGCGACTTGACCCGGCGACGCGTCGGCACTGGAACACCGTCTACGCATGAACACCCACCCGGCCGCCTACTGGATGTCACAGAACGGCTTCCTATCTGGTCGTAGTCAGTGAGGGCAGGAGGTTCTCGATGCAACAGATCCTCATCGATGGCAGACCGCGACGCTCGCTGACGGAGTCGGCGGCGCGGGCGGCACGCTCGACTGCGGCCGGGCGATGGCTGGAGGCAATCCGGGCCGAGCTCGCCGGACGACGCGTGCCACTGCGCTGGTCCAATCTGTTCGGCGTGATCGCCTTCGCGTCCGTCGTCGTGCTCTTCATCACCGGCTTCGTGCTGATGTTCTGGTACGCGCCGTCCAGCCAGCCTGTGACATATCACGGCGCATACCTGCCGCTCGCCGGTGGGGAGATGTCGGCCGCGTTCGCGTCGATGATGCACATCTCGTTCGACATCCCAGGCGGACTGCTCGTGCGACAGGCCCACCACTGGGCGGCGCTGCTGCTGCCCGCTGCGATCATGCTGCAGCTCGCCGTCACGTTCTTCACCGGAGCCTTTCGACGCCGCCGCGGCTCGTGGCTCGTGCTCTTCGGATTGCTCGTGGTCGCGCTGGCAGGAGGCTGGAGCGGATACGCCCTCCCGGACGACATGCTCTCCGGCACCGGCCTGCGGATCTTCCAGGGCATTCTGCTCAGCATCCCGGTCGTCGGCACCTGGCTGTCGTGGCTCTTCTTCGGCGGCGAGTTCCCCGGGCGCATCATCGAGAACCTCTACCCGATACACATCGCGATCGTGCCCGTGCTCCTGATCGGGCTGCTCGTGTTGCGTGCTCGGGCCGGCTACCGCCAGGCGCCGAAGCGATACCCGGGTGAGATCGGCGTGCCGGCGTATCCGAACGCTGCAGTGCGTGCGGGCGGGCTGTTCGCGATCGTCACCGCTGTGCTCGTGCTCCTGGCTGCGACGGTGACGATCTCCCCGGTGTGGGTGTTCGGCCCGTCGTCCCCGAGCGACGCCTCCGCCGGCAGCCAGCCCGACTGGTACACCGGGTTCCTCGACGGAGCGCTTCGGTTGGTGCCGCCAGGGTGGGAGTTCGTGTGGCTCGGTCACACCTGGACGCTCGCCATCCTCGTGCCGCTCGCCGTGGTCGGTCTGTTCCTGCTCGCCATCGCCGCGTACCCGTTCTTCGAGCAGTGGGTGCGAGGACCAGGCAAGGATGACGCACTTCTCGACCGTCCGAGGAACGAGCCGACCCGCACGGCCATCGGGGCCGCGGGCATCGTGTTCTACTGCGCGCTCTGGGGCGCGGCCAGCGCCGACCTGATCGCGACGCAGCTGCACATCGGGCTGGAGAACGTGGTCAACGCGTTCCAGGTGATCGTGCTGCTCGGCCCGGCCGCCGCCTTCTTCCTCACGCGCCGGATCTGCCTGGCGCTGGAGAAGAAGGACAGACTCCTGCTGCTGCACGGCTACGAGACCGGCAGGATCGTCAGACTTCCCGGTGGCGAGTACGTCGAGATGCACGAGCCCGTCCCCGTGGAAGAGCGGGCTTCGTTCAGCGGGCCGCGGACCGTTCCGCTGGTCGTTGTCCGCCCCGACGAGCGCGGTCGCATCAGGCTTCGGGACCGCCTTCGAGCTCGAATCGCGCGTGCGTATCTCGAGGACCGGATCGTCCCCGCTTCCATCGCGGAGCTGGGCGCAGCGGGTGGTGCCGACCCCGAAGAGATTCGCGGGACGGTCGGTGAAGACCGCACCCATGACACGAGCGCCCATCGGTCGGGTGCGGCGTGACACGTTGCGCAACGCCGACGCGCCCGACAGGAGTGCGCTCCGCGTCAGATGTGCAGCGCGCCCACAGGACCCGTGAGCTGCGACTTCACGAACCGGCTCGTGTCGTCGACGAGTACCTCGTCCTCGCCTGCGAGTAGCGCCGCGATGGTCTGCGTCGCGACGAACTGCGGCGTGACCTTGGCGACGTCGAGCCCGGCGATCAGATCGGTGTCCGCGTAGCCGAGGTGCACGCCGAGCACCTGAACGCCCTGCGGTGCCAGCTCGACGCGCAGTGAGTTGGTGAACGACCACAGCGCGGCCTTCGACGCGCCGTATGCCCCGACGCCTGCCAACCACGACAGTGCCGAGTGGATGTCGACGAGAGCGCTCGACTCGTGTGAAGTCAGCACCGGTGCGAAGGCCTGAGCGATGCGCACTGCGCCCCACACGTTCGTCTCGAATACGGTCTTCATCTCGTCGATGGTGGAGTCGAGTGTGTTCCTGCCGCCGGAGATGCCGGCATTGTTGACGACGACCGACACATCGCGACCGACCTCAGTGGCCAGCCGCGCGACCGACTCCGAGTCGGTGACGTCGAGCGCGACGGGCACGAGACGCGGGTCATCCGTCGGCCGCGGGGTGCGAGCGGTGACGTAGACGCGGTCGGCGCCCTGGGCGAGCAGTTCGGCGGCGAATGCGGCGCCGAGACCGCGCTGACCGCCTGTCACGAGGGCGGTGCGTCCGGTGATCTGAACCATAGAGGTATCCTCCAAATAGATGTCGATTAACATCTATAGCATTGGCGCACGCAATACGCGCCGACAATTGCCTGCGAAGTAAGGCCGACGAAGACAGGAGAGCCCATGCCGCGCGCCTCACGAGCCCAGACCGCCGCGAACCGCGAGGCGCTGGTGCATGCGGCATCGGCGCTGCTGCGCGAGCAAGGGCCGGCTGCGCTCACACTCGACGCCGTCGCGAGCCGCGCCGGGCTCACCCACGGTGGCTTCTACAAGCAGTTCGCCTCCCGCGACGCGCTCATCTCCGAGGCCGTCGACCACGCGACCACCGAGCGCCGTGCCGCGGTCATCGAGATGGAGCAGACAGAAGGGCGAGAGGGCGTGCTCGACTGGTACCTCTCGGCCGCACACCGCGACGATCGCGCCGACGGATGCGTCGTCGCCGCTCTGGCCGGCGAGACCGCGCACACGCCCGATGGGCCGCTCGGCGACGGCATCCGCACCGCGATCGACGATCTCGTCAGCGCACGTCAACGGGCAGGTGATGCGAGCGACGAAGCGCGTCAGGATGCCCTCGCCGAGGTCGCCATGATGATCGGAGCACTCGAGCTCGCCCGCGCCACGGTCGGCACCCCGGTCTCGGACGAACTGCTCGCAGCTGTCCGCGCCCGCCTCAGCTAGAACGGACCAGGGCGTATTCTCGTGTTGCTTGCCTCCGGTGGCCTTCCGGACGAGCGATTCGGGGGGTTCCGTGGAGGGGCAGGACGCTGTCGCGCTGTTGCGCGGCGCGCTCGACAGCTCGGATTGGCCGGAGGCGGCCCGATTGCTGTTCCGGCACTGGGGATCGCTCCTCGAGTTCGGGATCACCGAGATGGATCGCGCCCTGCTGCTGATTCCGTCGGAGATCGGCGAGCAGGACCCACGGTGGTTCGCGATTCAGTGCATCCGCTTTCGACAGCCTCGCATCGGTCATCGTGTCGAGCTGCCGTCGCCGCCCGCACCGTTCCCCGAGAAACGGCACGAGCTGCTCGACGTTGCCCGGAGCGAGGGCCTGTCGGATGCTCTCGGCACGGCGATCGCATTGATGGTGGCGCATCGCATCAGTGGCGGTTTTCTGCAGGCGACGGTCTATGCAGACATCGCCGAGTCTCTGATCATGTCGGGGCGGATCACCCGTCCCGCCGACATCCGCGAGCAGATTCCGGTCGGGTTGCTGCAGATCGGCATCACCCGCATGTTCGGCTCGAATCTCACCGGAGCCCGATCCAGTCTCATCGAGGCCTACGAGCGGGCGCCGGAGTCCTCGCGAGCGCACATCGGCGCAGGGGCGGCGTCGAAGCTGGCGCTGATCGCAACCCTTGGCGGGGACAGGCTCGAGGCGGAGCGCTGGAGGAAGCGCATGCCGGATCATCCGGAGCCCTCGGAGTGGCTGCGATCGCAGTTGGGCCTCAACCTCGGTCTCCTCGACCTGGCACGCGGCGTCACGACGTTGGATCAGGCATCGGCGACCGAATCGCTTCATGCGCTTTCCGACACGGGAAGCCTGGACCCGCAGTGGCTGATGCAGAACTTCGAGCCGAGTTGGATTGCGGTCATCCAGCACGTTCTGGCAAGGCACGACCTGCTCTGGGGTGATCGCCGAGCGGCGCTCGCGAGGCTGCGTCGCCACATGGAGGAGTCGTCGCAGTGGCTGGGCGAAGGATCGACGGCGAGGATGCTGCTGCGTGCCGACCACGTCGACCTGCTGTTGTCCGTCGGGGCGACGGAGCGGGCCCGTGCCGTACTGCTGCGCAGCCCGGAGCGTCCCGAACTCGTGGCATCTCGTGCGCGACTCGACCTGCTGACCGGCAGGGTGGAAGCGGCCGTCCGACGCAGCCGTGATGCGCTCGACGAGGGCAGCGCTGCGCCCTCCGCTCTGCTTCAACTCCTCGTCATCAGAGCCGCCGCGCACCTGCAGCTCGGCGACTCGTCGCGGGCTGACGTCGCCTTTGCCCAGGCGGCACGCACGATCCACGCCACCGGGAGCGCGTTCGGGCTCATCGCAGCGCCCAGACAGGTGGTGCTCGAACTCGCTGAAAGGGCCAGGTTCGTGGATGTCGAACCGTTCCTCTCCCGTCTGCCCGACGTGTTCCCCGATCGCCTCGAGATCATCGAGCTGAGCACCATGGAACGGCGAGTTCTCGACGCACTCGGCCGTGGGTACGGAGCGCCGGCGATCGCGAAACAGTTTCACTTGTCGCCGAACACCGTGAAGAGTCACACCCATCGCATCTACCGCAAGCTCGGAGTCAGCAGTCGCAGCGACGCGGTGTCGCGGGCGACCGATCTCGGCCTGCTGCAACAGTGAGCTGAGGCAGCCATCCGGTCTGCGGTTCGACGGCAGATCACGCCGGCTGCACCATCGGTTGAACCAAATTCACCCTCTGTAACCCGAGAGATTCTCGCCGCGAGTTGCGCCCCACCCGAAGACGGCCGCGCTCGGTTTCCCTTGGACGGGCATCCTCCTGCACGGAATGGATGGCATCTGTCAGAAATGATGGATGACCTGGGTTTTCCATTGCCACTCGCTCGAAGACGAGTTGTCGCCGGTCGATAGGCGACGAACGCAGTCTCGCATCGTGCCACCCCCTAACGGGGACTAGTCGACGACGGGCTCCAGCGTCGCGAGCAACCGCTGCGCAAGTCGACGCTAGATGTGAGAAATGCTCCGCTTCGGATGGAGCACACTCGCCCGCTAGCGTGCGTCTCGGTGAGCGGCACCGTGTCGCGCCGTGGGGGAATTGATGCGCAAGCGTGCCCGAATCAGTCGGTTTGTCGTTGCCGTGGCGACGTCTGCGGCGCTGGTCGTCGTCGGCCTGCTGGGAGCGGCTCCCGCGTATGCGGCCGACACCGCGATCACGATCACGCCGGCGGCGACGACCGCGAACAGCGGCGTGCCGACGACCTACACCCTGACCTACTCCTGCAGCAATGCAGCGGGCAGCTGCGCGAACTCCGTCGTGACGATTCCGACCAACACGGTCACGGGAGACGGTTCGACGACCGACTTCGCATCATGGGTCACCACGGGAACCTGTCCGGCGGTCAACAAGTCGGTCGCGGGTCAGGTCTCGTTCAACTTCGGCACTCTCGGAACGAGCACGAACACGTGTACGTTCACGGTGCTCCCGCCGGAGTACACCACGTTGAACAACGCGACGGCGACGATCACGCCGACGTTGTCGAGCAGCAACTCGACGTCGTCGACCGCAACCCCTGCAACGCTCACCGCGACGGCAGGACACAACGACAGCATCGCGAACTCGGCCCCGGCGAAAGCCATCTCCGGAAGCCCGTTCGAGTACGCGATCACGTTCGACTGCGGCCTCAACCCCAAGGCATACAGCGGCGATCTCGGCCTCTCAAACCTCGTCATCACGTCGACGCTTCCCGCGAACTTCGACTACCAGTCCTTCCGACTCAGCTCCGCCGTGCCGGGAACGGTCTCCTACGACCCGACCACGCGTGTTCTCACGTACACGGACAACACCGGCAAGTCGTGCGCCAATCCGCCCTTGAACGTCTCGAACCTCTTTACGATCTTCGTCGCGGGTAAGGCGGCGACGAACGGTACGCCCGACGCGGTCGGCACCCAGATCTGCAACTCCGCATCGGCCACCTGGACGTACATCGATAACGTTCCTGGCGCCGGAAACACCACTCAAGCCTGCTCAACCGTGATCGACCTGGCCACCACGATCACCAAGGCCACCGCCACGCCGGGCAATCTGAGCAACATCGGCCAGTTCGCGGCAGCCGACGGCGGAGCAAGCGCGCCCTACACCTACCCGGGGGACTGGGACGGAACGGGAGCGGGCGTCTACTACGATCTCAGCCCGTCGACGGTCCCCGCCGCGGCGAATGCGGGCATCGCCTATGACATCGACGACCCGATGCCCTGCCTTACGAACGTCTCGAACAAGAACTACTCATCGAATGCCCCCGGCACGACCTGCACGGCGCCGGCGTTCGTCCCCACCCAGATCCAGCCCAACGGCTTCACGGCGACGGCTGCCGACACCATCACGCTGACGTACACCGATGGAACGACCGGGTCGGTCGCCTACTCGACAACGGCGGGCGCCTGGGTCATCCCGACGGCGCCTGCCGTCGCGGAGGTCGACATCCCTGCGCTCGCAGACGAAGGCAGCAACTCCGCGGCGACGATGCGATTCCGCATGTTCGGCTATGCCTCCGGCTCCGTGCCGACCGCCGCTGTGCTGACCAACAAGGTCGTGTCGACTCCCTACTCGGCCGGTGACACCACGTCGCCGCTGCTCGCCTCGCAAACCGCGACATCGCGTCTGCTCGTCGTGGCGCCGCCCGCGAACGATGCAGCGTTCATCTACCCGGGTGTCACGATGACCCAGGTCGGCACCACGTGCGCCGCGAACGTGAACCTCAACAGCGGAACCAACGGCGCGTACAGCGCGCGCATCGAGGTTCCGACCGCGCCGTCACAAGCCATCTACATCGACTACCTCGCGCCGTCGGGGGCAACAGCTGTGGACCCGGCCACGACCGCGTTCCAGCTCAAGACGTTGAACGCCAACGGCGCGGGCGGAACGTCGTTCACGTCGCCGACGGTGACCCCGACGGTCACGCCGAACTACAACGGCACCGGCCGCACACTCGTTCGCTGGACCATCCCTGCGGGGGTCGCGACCGCGGCGGGCTACTACAACATCCGGTCCACGAACTTCGTCTCGCTGACACTCGAAGCCGGATGCGCGGGCACGTACTCGAGCGACATCACCATCGGGTACGGCGCCCCGATCGCCCAGTGCTTCTTCGACAACTACTCGAGCGACCACGTTCAGGACGCGCCGATGTTCCCGACCGCCGACAACGACCTCCGCGCAAATGGCTCCCCGATCGCGGACAACTACTGCGGTTACTCGACCAGCATCAATGTCGCTCCGATCAAGCCCGGCTTCACGGTCGACAAGAAGGTGCAGGGCAATCTCGACCCGACGCCGATCGGAAGCGGTGGCACGGGGCACGTGAGCGTCGACGGTGGTACGGCGACCTATACGGTCACCTTCACCAACACGGGGCAGTCGACCTTGAGCGACCCGGTGATGTACGACCTGCTGCCGCGGGTCGGCGACACCAAGGCGAGTTCCACCGAGGCGCGCAAGTCTCAGTTCCCCGTCGCCTTGACCGGAGTCGGCGCCCTGCCGGCCGGCCTGGCTGTCGCTTACTCGCAGGCGACCAACCCCTGTCGCCCAGAGGTGCTGACACCCAACGCGGGCTGCGTGGACGACTGGTCGACGACCCCGCCGTCGCCGCTCTCCAAGGCCACGGCGCTGCGCTTCACCTACACCGGTCGCGTGCTGGTGTCCACGGGCTTCAGCGCGACGTACGCGGTGAGCACCCCGGCGACCGCAGCGGGGAACACCGCGTGGAACAGCGTCGGCACGAACGTCACCTCCGGCACCGCGTTGCTGGGCGCCGCAGAGTCATCCCTGACCGGCCTGCAGGCGCAGAGCGCGCAGCCGGCGATCACGAAGACGGCCAGCCGCTCGACGGTCGACGCCGTCGGACAGCCGATCGTGTACACCTTCACGGTCACGAACAACACGGCAGTGCCCCTCGCGAACGTGAAGGTCACGGATGCCCTGGTCGACTCGGCCGCCTCGAGCGCGACGCCGACTCCGACATGCTCAGCGCTCACGTCGCCGGCAGGAACCTGCTCCGGAGTCACGACGACCCTTGCCCCCGGGCAATCGGCCACCTTCACTGCGACGTACGTCACCACTCAGGATGACCTCGACCACGGCAGCATCGCGGACCAGGCGACCGCCGCGGCGACGCCCCCGACCGGTCCCGCTTTGAGCAACAGCACCGGGGTCGTGACCGTTACCGCCACGCAGAACGCCGCACTCACGCTGTCGAAGTCGGCAACACCCGACACGGTCAAGGCCGTCGGCGACAACGTCGACTACACCTTCGCGGTGACCAACTCGGGCAACGTCACCTTGACCGGACTGGGCATCGACGAGAAGTCGTTCAGCGGCAGCGGATCCCTCTCGACGATCACCTGTCCGCCCGACGCTCTGGCACCAGGCGCCTCGGTCGACTGCACCGCGAGCTACCCCGTGACCCAGGCGGACCTGAACGCCGGTTCGATCGTGAACACGGCCGCCGCGACGGCACAGAGCCCGTCGGGTTCCATGGCGACCTCGCCGGACTCCACGGCAACGGTCACCGTCGACCAGACAGCCGGTCTGTCGCTGGTGAAGTCGGCGTCGCCCTCCGCGGCCGATGCGTACACGGCTGGCCAGGTGATCAGCTACTCCTACGTGGTGACCAACACGGGCAATGTGCCCGTCACGGGCATCCAGGTGAACGAAGTGACGTTCACGGGATCTGACGCCTTGTCCGCCATCGACTGCCCGGCGACGTCGCTCGACCCGGCCGCCCAGCTCACCTGCACAGCGAGCTACACGCTGACGCAGGCGGATGTCGACTCGGGATCGCTTACGAACACGGCGACTGCAACGGGAACCGCTGTGACCGGTCCTGTCGTCTCCGACCCCTCGACCGTCACCACTCCGCAGACCCCGGACTCCAAGCTGACGTTCACGAAGACCGCTGACACGTCGTTCGTCAACGCAGCAGGCGATGTCATCGGCTACACCTTCGCCATCACGAATGCGGGCAACGTGACGATCCACGGTGTCGATGCCGAGGAGACCGCCTTCTCCGGCTCGGGCGCTCAGCCGACAGTGACCTGTCCGACGAATGTGCTCATCCCCGGCCAGCAGGTCGACTGCACCGCGTCGTACACGGTGACTCAGGTCGACATGAATGCGGGCGTCATCGTGAACACCGCACACGCAACCGGCATCGACACCACCGGCGCCGACATCGTGTCGAACCCGTGGACGGCGACCGTCACGGTGAATGCCGCCCCGGCGCTGACCTTGCTGAAGACGGCGAACGTGGCCTCCTACGATGCGGTCGGTGACGCGATCGACTTCGCCTTCCTGATCACGAACAGCGGAAACGTCGAGCTGCACGGCGTCGGCGTCGACGAGGGCACGTTCAGCGGGAGCGGTTCGCTGGGCGACGTCGACTGTGCGACGACCGACCTGGAGCCGGGTGACAGCGTCACCTGCCACGCAGGCTACGACGCGACCCAGGCGGATCTGGATCGCGGCAGCATCGAGAACACCGCTACCGCGGTCGCCGAGACGGGTGCCGGTGCACCGGTCGCATCCGACCCGTCGACTGCGAGCGTTGCGGCCGTGCAGACCCCTGCGCTCGGGCTTGAGAAGACCGCCTCCCCGACCTCGGTGAACGCCGCTGGAGACTCGGTGACGTACTCGTTCCACCTCACCAACGAGGGCAACGTCACCCTGTCGGGACTGGCGATCGACGAGTCGGCATTCTCCGGAACAGGAGCCATCGCGACGCCGGACTGCGGCTCGGGTGCGCTGGCTCCGGGTGCCGACGTCACCTGCACCGTGACCTACCAGGTGACGCAGGCCGACGTCGACGCAGGCAAGGTGACCAATACCGCTGTCGCGACGGCGAACGCCGGGGCGGTCTCGTCGGATCCGTCCACCGCGACAGTGACGATCGATCGCGCAGCCGCGCTGTCACTCGTGAAGTCGGTCTCGTCGGTCATCCCCACCGCTCTGAAAGCAGGTCAGGCGATCACGTACTCGTTCGTGATCACCAACACGGGCAACGTCACGGTGTCGAACCCTGCCGTTCAGGAGGGCGACTTCACAGGCTCCGGCGCGCTCTCCGCACCCGCTTGTGACGGCTCGGGTCCGCTCGCGCCGGGCGCACAGCTGATCTGCACCGCTGACTACACGGTGACGCAGGCAGACATCGACGCCGGAACCATCTCCAACACGGCGACGGCTACGGGCGGAGCGCCGGACGGCGTAACGCCGCCCACGTCGCCTGCCTCCGAGGTGACGCTTCCCGAGCCTGTGAAGTCCGCGCTCGCCGTGGTGAAGACGACGGATGCCACCCAGCTGTCGACCGTGGGCCAGACCGTGAACTACGCGTTCAAGGTCACCAACACCGGCAACACCACGGAGACCAAGGTCGCGGTCGTCGAGGGAGCCTTTGCCGGTCACGGCGGTAAGCCTGTCGTCACGTGTCCTTCCGGCAGCCTGCTGCCGGGACAGATCATGTCGTGCGCGGCCAGGTACACGGTGGTCGCGGCCGACCTCGATGGGGAGTCGTTGTCGAACACCGCCACCGCCGTGAGCGTGTCGCCGTCGGGAACGAAGATCGTCTCCGACCCGTCGACCGCCACCATCAAAGACGTGGTCTCGACCTCGGGCTCTGGCGACCCGCTCGCCGACACCGGCAGCAACATCGGATGGGGCGTCATCTCGCTGGCACTCGGGATGATCGGCCTCGGCGCCATCCTCGGCTTCCTCCGCCGACGCCGCCGCGCAGCCGAGTAGGGGAACTCCCCGGCTCGACCCCCACCGCACGGAACTCGCCCTAGCGCGCGGAGTCGTGGCATGGCACTCTTACTGACAGGTCAGTAAGTGGAGTCATCCCACTGACCCATCGTCCGCATCCGGCAGCGTCGCCGTGGAGCGAACCGCGACGGCGCCCGTTCGAAGGAGAACCGCATGAGCCGCACACCATCGGTCGGTCGTCTCGCGAAGGGGGTGACCCTGTTCGCATCGTCGGCCCTCGCGGTCGGCGCACTCGGAGTGCTGACGGCCGCACCGGCATCCGCTGACACCCCGTCCGGTTCGACGGCAGGATGCCAGCCCGACGCGTCGTACACCGCCCCGACGGCGCCGGACTTCGGCCCGAACGTCGTCATCGTCGACCCCGGCATGACCACCGCCCAGATCAATGCGAAGCTCGCCGCCGTCTCGAACGAAGACGAGTTCTCATCGAACCGGCACCAGGTGTACTTCCTGCCCGGAACCTACGGATGCGGCACGAACACGACGAACTCCGGCCCGAACGCTGCCACCGACATCGTGAACGCGAACGTCGGCTTCTACGAGTCGGTCGCCGGCCTCGGCGCCTCGCCGACCGACGTGACGATCAACGGTGCGCTCCACGTGGATGCGGTGCAGTCCAGCGCCACCGAGCCCTGGAACTCGCCGAGCCCCGGGTCGCTCGACAACTTCTGGCGGTCCTTGAGCAACGTGAAGATCAACCCCATTCAGGAGCCGGTGGGCGAGGACGCCTCGCGCCAGTTCCCCGAGGGCATCGCCGATCCGAACACCATGCGCTGGTCGGTTTCGCAGGCGGCGCCCCTGCGCCGAGTCGACATCGCGGGCAACCTCACCCTGATGGGCCGCTTCGACGCCTACGCGAGCGGTGGATTCCTCGCCGACTCGACCGTTGACGGACTCGTCACCAGCGGATCGCAGCAGCAGTGGTACACCGAGAACGGCTCGATCGGGTCGTGGTCGAACGGTGTGTGGAACCAGGTGTTCTCCGGCGTGTCCGGTGCTCCGAGCGACGCGGGGTATCCGAGCCCGCCCTACACCACGCTGCCCACGACGCCGGAGAGCCGCCAGGCTCCGTTCCTCTATGTCGACGGCGGCAAATACAAGGTGTTCGTGCCGAACGCGAAGCAGGGTGCATCGGGAGTCGACTGGTCAACGGATGCCTCGGCCGGGACATCTCTGCCGATGAGCTCCTTCTACATCGCACACCCCGGTGACTCTGCCGCCACGATCAACTCGAAGCTGGCATCCGGCAAGAATCTCGTCATCACGCCGGGCATCTACAATCTCGACCGCGCACTGCAGGTGAAGCGGGCCGACACCGTGATCCTGGGTCAGGGCGAGGCGACGCTGCGGCCGACGAACGGCAACGCCGCCATCGAGGTCGGCGACGTCAAGGGTGTGAAGATCGCGGGCCTCACGATCGACGCGGGCGCGGTCACGAGCAACGTGCTCGTGCAGGTGGGTCCGACGGATGCCCGGGTCAGTGACCCGACCGATCCGACGACCCTGAGTGACGTGTTCGTGCGCATCGGCGGGGCGCAGCCGGGCAGTGTGAACACCGCGATCGTCGTGAACAGCAGCAACGTGCTGCTCGACGACATCTGGTCGGGGCGGGCCGACCACGGCACCGGCGTCGGCTGGACGCAGAACACCGCACAACACGGCCTGGTCGTCAATGGTGACGAGGTGGAGGCGAACGGCCTCTTCGTGGAGCACTACCAGCAGGCGCAGACGGTGTGGAACGGCAACGACGGCACGACGGTCTTCTACCAGAGCGAGTTGCCGTACGACCCGCCGACCCAGTCGGCGTGGATGGACGGCGGTCGTGACGGCTACGCGTCGTATCAGGTGGCGAACGGCGTCACCAGCCATCACGCATACGGGCTCGGCATCTACTCCTTCTTCGACCCCACCCGTGAGGCGGGGGGAACCGATCAGAACGTGTTCGCAGAATCCGCGATCCAGTCACCAGTGAACCCGAACGTCGCGTTCCACCACGTCGTCACGCAGTTCCTCAACGGAGGCGGCGGCATCACCCACGAGGTGAACAACGCAGGCAACACCGTCTCGGCGACATCGCCCACGGGGTCGACCGCCTTCCTCGTCGACTACCCGGCGCCGGGAACCCCGAGGACCGGCGTCTCGTTCGCCACGCCGGGGGCATCCGTGAACGGCGCCGGCTTCTACAAGGGAGGTTCGCTGGCGCTGACGGTGTCGGCCACCGGGGACACCTCGGCCCGGCTCTCGGCCAGTGTGGACGGCGGCGCCCCGGCTGCGGTCACCGGCCCGATCCACCTCGGCAAGGGCTCGCACACCGTCTCGGTCGTGGCGACGGATGCCGCAGGCTATGTCGAAGCCGTCGCCTCCTGGAGCGGCAAGGTGGTCGGCTGAGCTTGTCGCGGTAGCCACCGCACCGCAGAGAGGGCTCGCGCGTGAGCGGGGGCCCTCTCTCACTCCCGCTCAGCCAGCAGTGCCTCCGCGATCGCGCGAGCGTTCGGGGCCGAAGTGCCGGATGCGAGTCGGTCCATGATCTCGTTTAGCACCGTCTCGACGGTGCCCGGCATGTCCACGGCATCCGGTTCGAGCAGCCACTGCACCTGCAGGCCGTCCATGACGGCGATCAACGCGTTGGCGGCCCGGACGAGCTCGCCGTCGGCCACGTCGTCCCGCGCGAACTCGCGCAGCACGCCGACCAGCTTCGCGCGCAGGGCCGCCATGCGTCCGCGGAAATACTCCTGCGCCGGATGCCCCTCGGTCACCGACTCTGCCGACAGCACCGCGTAGGCCTGCACCACGCCGCGCCGCTGTGTGTTGGCGTCGACGGTGTCGAGGATGTGTCCGACGAACGCGGGTCCCTCGACCTGGTCGCGCGCGGCGACGCCGTCCACCTCATCGCCGTCGCGATACTGCAGCACGGCGATGAGCAGCTTCTCCTTGCTGCCGAAGTGGTGCAGCACGCCGGCGTGGGTCATCCCTGCGCGTTCTGCGACTTCGGTGAGCGCAGCCTTGTTGTAGCCACGCGATCCGAAGACGGTCATCGCCGCCTCGAGCACGGCCTCGCGGCGCGCCTCGGTGCGGGCGCGGGGTGCAGACCGGCGAGGCTGCTTCGCCGGGGGCGCATCGTCATTCGCCGCAGTCGCCATGCCGAACACTCCCTTTTTCGCCGAACGCTCGCTATTCTGTACTTTACTTACTGACTTGTCAGTAAGCATCCCTGGGACTCGAGTCCCCACCATTGTGAAGCACGAGGCGACACTGCCCTGCCATCCGATCTGGGGAACGCAGGCCACAGGAAGGGCGACCATGGACTTGACGACAGTCGTCGCGATCGACGCGAGCTACGACGCTGGAGCCGCGCAGTGGAACGTCGAGTTCCATGCGAAAGACGGTGAGCGCGTGCTGTTCCTGGTCGACTTCGACCACGCCGACGCGCGTTCGGCACGCGACCTCGACTGGGTGACGTCTCTGCTCAGGCTCCTCGGCCTGAGACTCACCCCCGGCTGCACCTGGCGATCGGATGCCCCTGGCCACTGGACCGTGCCCGTGCGGCCGGCGATCTCCGCCGCGCCACACCGCGCATCGCGCCTCCGCACGCACGCTGAGCTCGTGTAAGCCGTCGCGGTCGCGACCAACGCCGCACCGCGGAGTGGACCCGACTCGTAGACCGGACCGCCGGTCACCTTCGTCGCCTGAGTTCCCCACAGGTTCGACGTCCCCGGCGCTTTTGTCGGTGATGCCTGTCATGATTCGTAGATACGTTCGAGTCACGGGAGGCTGGAATGCGGGGCGAAGCGACGGTGCTGCACGCCGATCTGGACGCGTTCTACGCCTCGGTCGAGCAGCGTGACGCGCCGAAGTTGCGCGGGCGCCCGGTCATCGTCGGCGGTGGAGTCGTGCTTGCGGCGAGCTATGAGGCGAAGGCTCGCGGGGTGCGCACGGCGATGGGTGGCCGCCAGGCGCGCGACCTCTGTCCGGATGCGATCGTCGTTCCTCCGCGCATGGATGCCTACTCTGCGGCCAGCAAAGACGTGTTCGCGATCTTCCGAGACACCACGCCTCTCGTCGAAGGGCTCTCCATCGACGAGGCGTTCCTCGAGGTGGGCGGCCTGAGACGCATCGCGGGCACGCCGGAGCAGATCGCGGTGCGATTGCGAGAGCGAGTTCGTGCGGAGGTGGGGCTCGCCATCTCGGTCGGCGTGGCGCGCACCAAGTTCCTCGCCAAGGTCGCCAGCGCAGTGAGCAAGCCCGACGGGCTTCTCGTGGTCGAACCCGAACGCGAGAAGGAGTTTCTGCTCCCACTCCCGGTGGAACGGCTCTGGGGAGTCGGTACGGTGACCGCGGAGAAGCTGCATCGCATGGGCATCCGTACCGTCGGTCAGCTGGCCGAGTTGGAGGAGTCGACCGCCCAGCGAGCCCTCGGCAAGGCGGTCGGTACTCACCTGCACGCGTTGGCAAGGCTTCGGGACCCCCGGCCCGTCGACACCACCCGCAGACGGGGATCGATCGGATCGCAGCGTGCGCTGGGGACCAAGGCGAGGTCGGCCGAGGAACTCGGATTGATCCTCACCCAGATCGTGGATCGGCTCGCCCGCCGGCTTCGCGACAAGAACCGGATGTGCCGCACGGTCGTTCTGCGCCTGCGCTATGGCGACTTCGCCAAGGCGAGCAGGTCGCGCACGCTGCGCTCGCCGACGGATCACACCGCTGTGCTGCTCACGGTCGCGCAGGGACTGCTCGCCGTCGCCCAACCCGTGATCGCTGAGCGCGGCATCACCCTGATCGGCATTTCCTTCTCGCAGCTCGGCAACGCAGACAGCGTGCAGCCGGAGCTGCCGATCGACTGGGGCGACGGGTCCCGCCTCGACGCGGTCGTCGACGCCGTGCGCGACCGGTTCGGTGCGACCTCGGTGTCGAGGGCCGCGCATCTCGGTCGCGATCCCGGGCTGTCAGCGCCGCTGCTGCCCGAGCACGAGTGATCGTCGGATGCCGGCCACACGAGTAAGGGTCGGAAGTCGCTACACGAGGATGGGTCGGAAGTCGCCACCACGAGTAAGGGTCGGAGGCCGTTGTCATGCTGGTCGGAACAGGGGTCAAGAGAGAGGGCCGCGAGATGCACGAGCCATCGGAGTGCGTCGTTCCGGACTGCTCCGCCGCCGTCGCTGCAGGTGCCCCGATCCCGGTCTGCACCCACCACCTTGCTGTCGGCGCCGACTGGGTCGCCCAGGAGTACGGGGCCGAAGATGTGCTGCCGACCCCGTGTCCGGCATGCGGGGCGCGGGTGGGCATCCGGTATCCGTCGGGGTGGGTGTGCGCCGTGTGCGAGTGGGTCTACGGCACCAGCCCCGACGACGATCTGCCGCTGCCGCGAGTGGACGTCGTGTACTACATCCGCTTCGACGACCGCATGAAGATCGGCACGTCGAGCAACCTGCGGCAGCGCATGTCGCAACTCTGGCACCACGAGCTCGTCGCGCTGGAGCGAGGCACCCGCACGCGCGAGCACGCGCGTCACGCGCAGTTCGCCGAGTGGCGGCTCGGCACCAGCGAATGGTTCCAGCTGTCGCCGGAGCTCGCGGAGCACGTCGAAGCGCTGCGCGCCGGGGTGGATGACCCGTGGGAGCTCTACGCGCGGTGGGTCAGCGAGGCTGTCGCGCGGCGCGCGTGAGGAGGCATCGCCTGCGTTCGGTGTGCCTGAGGGTCGGCTTTCGCGGCCTGATCCGGCGCCGCCCTCGCGTCGGCGCCGCCCTTGCGTCAGCGTAGGTAGGCGTCGACGAACAGCGAGCCGCGAATGGTGCGGAGCTCGTCGATGATCCGCTCGTACGTCTTCTTCGTGACGCCGGACGCGACGACGTCGTGTGGTCCGAGCGTGGGAAGGCGGCCGGTGCGGATGCGCACCACTTCCCATCCGGCGGAGCGCACGGCACGATCCTTGCGCTCGTCGGCTTGCTGTCGCTTGCCGACGTGTTCGAGCCCGTGCCGTCCGGTGCTGTCGTACTCGAGCGCGACCTGAAGCTCGGTCAGCAGGATGTCGGGCCACACCTCGAGGTGGTCGAAGAACGGCCGCGCGATGCGGATGGCGTTGAGTCCCGTCGTCAGGTTGAGCCGGGACTCCAGACCTGCCCGGAGTTCAGCCTCGACCGCCGACGCGGGCTTCGGCGCGCAGACGCTGAGGAAGGGGGATCCCGGCGGCAGGTCGGGCGTCTTGTCGCAGATGCGGCGGGGCGGCCGGGGTGGCCGCGAGGGACGGGGCGGTCGTGCGAGAACCGGCGTCGTCGCGGAGGCGTGACCCTGCTCATCCCGAACCACGCTCACCCGTGGATTCGGACGCGAGAGCGCCAGCCGCGTGCACTCGGGGCACCACGCCGATCGCCGACGCTGCTGCCCAGGGCGCTCACGCTGCTCTGCCGGTGTCGCGACGAAGATGTGCCCAGCCTCGCACTGCCACTGCAGCAGCACCTCAGCTGCGGGCGGAATCTGCGACAGGGTGAAACCGCGATTCAGATCTGGGTGGTATTGCCTGATCAAGGCGGGGAAAGAAGCCCATGCCTCTCGGTAGGTGCCGACCGGATATGGCACATCGGTGCCGCGCGAGAACTGCTGCCTCGCCCACCACTGCTCCACCGGTTCCGCCACACCGGCACCCTAAGCGCGACCGGTGACAGTGGCGCACGAGCACACGAACGCAGCGGCATCCGTTGACGGAATCGGGCTGCCGAGGTCACCGAGAGGGCATAAAGTTAAGCGTCCCCCAAACTGGGGGCGATGACACCGCTTCGAGGGACAGGGTTCCCTCTCGGCAGATGAAAAGCTAGCTGACAGCAGGTGCGCGGCGACGACGCTGTTCACGTTCGGATTCACGCCTCGCCCTGATGTTTTCAGTTGGGGGAGATGTTGAACGAAGCCGCATCCGTGCGCGCCGCCACGCGAGAGAAGCGATGGGATGACCTCGCGCGGCTCAGCGACCAGTACTTCGGCAGGGTGAGCCTGACGGAGCCGGATGCCTGGGTTGACGCCTTCGCAGCAGTGCCGCCCGAATGGTTCGATGAGTACCCGCGGCAGCGCTACCTGCTAGCCCTTCATGAGTTCTTCGGCGGCTCAGACGCCGTCAGGGACAGCGTCACCGTGAGCGGAGCACGACAGTGGCTTCAGGCGCAGGATGATCCACCGACCCACGATCTGCTTGTCGACGCCTTGTTCCGGCTGCGGGTGCTCGTCATGCTCGGGCGGACCGACGAAGGCGTGGCCCTCGCCGACGACATGATTCTGATGGTTGAGGAGTCGAGAGAGTCGATCAACTTCGACGACGTGCTGCCGATCATCTACATCCCCGTCGGAGTGCAGTACCTGCTCGCAGGTGAGCTCAACAAGGCGATCGCGGCGTTCACCGAATCGGAGAGATGGGCCCGGGTCGGCGACCCTCACCCAGCTGCGCCGTACGCCCGCAACTTCCGGGCGATTGCCTACGCGCTGGCCGGGCAGTATCGGCATGCGTCCGAGATCATGAGTCCGGGGGCAGGGCATCGCACGTGGCCGAAGGGCACACTCGGGCATCTCTTTGAGAACGCGTCGATCCTGCTGCCGGCCGTGCTCGCTCTCGGGCGGCTGGACCACAAGGCGGCCGCAGAGGGGATCGACCGCATCGATGCCGACGCCGAAAACGACGACCTGTGGTGGCTCGCCGTCATGGTCCGAGCCAGGTTCGCCCTCTTCTTCGGTGGCGACGCGCAGCGCGAGCAAGCCGTGAGCGTCGTCACCGGCTCTCTCGCTGCTCATCGACCACTGGCGGGCCCTGGCACATTGGCACTCACGAAGCTTTCCGCCGTTTTAGCCGACCTGCAGCAGTCGATCGGAGACCTCCGCGGCGCCGAGCAGACCCTGAGCACCCCGGGCGTCGACCATCGCCACCTGGCGGCGCGCACATCGCTGGCGCGACTCCGAGGCGATGCAGCCATGCTTCAGGACCCCGGTCCCGCACGCCACGCTCGGCATCCGATCATCGACGTCTTCTGGGCCAACCAAGAGCATCGCGCCGGCAACCGGAGTGAATTCGCTGCCGCCGTGGATCGCGCAGCGCGCGGCATCCGACAGAGACACCACCTGTCGGTGCTCACCGAAGCCGACCCCGAGGTGCGCGAGGCGATCAACGAGCTCCTCGAGCCTCGGGACGGAGAGAACGCCCCTCACGCCTTCGAGTGAATCGTGATCACGTACCCGTCAGGGTCGCGGAACGAGAACTGCAGTCCGAACGGCCCCTCGCTGGGCTCCTGGACGATCGCGACACCCGCGTTCACGAGCCGCGTGTGCAGGCCGGCGGCATCCTCGTTGTGGAACCAGATGCCGACACCCGCTCCGAGCGTGCCGATCGAGTCGAGGTCGACACCGGGGAACGGGTCGCGCACCGCGAAGGCGACGCCGCCCGCCGAGAACACGGCTGCGGCAGGGTTCGGTACCGGCAGTCGTGTGAGTCCTACGGTGTGCTCGTAGAAGCGGGCGGATGCCTCGCGGTCACGCACCTGGAGTGAGACGAAATCGGGTCCTGCTGTCGTGGACATGAGATGTCCTTCCTTCGATTGATCAACTGTATGTCAATACTCTGACACTGAATTTGCCATGTGTCAAACTATTGACATGAAGTATGCGGAAACCCAGCCCACCGCGGAACAGCTCGGCGTTCTCGTGAAGGAGACGCAGGCGATCCTCCATCAGCGCATGGACGAGGTGCTGCGGCCGCTCGGGCTCAGCGTTCCGCAGTATGCGTGCCTCCAAGCCCTCTCTGATACGCCTGGCGCGACCGGATCGGAGTTGGCGCGGCGGGCGTTCGTCTCGCGGCAGTCGATGAACGTCCTTCTCCAGGGGCTGGAGAAACGGCGGCTCATCGAGCGCTCAGCGGACCCTGGTCCACGACGCGAACGTGGCACCGTGCTGACCCCGGCTGCGTCAGTGCTGCTCGGCGAGGCATCCGCGGCTGTCTCTGAAGTCGCGTCGACGATGACCGGCGAGCTCGGCGCTCCCCAGCTCGCCGAGCTTCACGCCCTCCTGAGCTCGTGCCGAGACGCCCTGCGCGCGGCCGGCCCTGTCGCCGGTTGAGGAGCTCGTGGCGTAGCCGCGTGCGTCTCGAAACCGCGCCCCGCTGGGCAACGGTTTCGAGACGCGCGCCTGCGGCGCACTCCTCAACCGACGATAGGGGGGACGCGCGCCGGCGGCGCACTCCTCAACCGGCGACAGGGGACGCGCACCGGCGTCCCGCTCCTCGACCAGCGGGAGCGCGACCGCCTGCGAGAAAGCGGGGGGATCTTCCTAAGCTCTGGTACATGGACTATCGAAACCTGGGAGCCTCTGGTCTCCGTATCTCGACGCTCACCCTCGGAACGATGGGGTACGGAGGAAGGGGCTGGGCGACATCGGTCGGAACCCTCGATGTGTCCGATGCCCGCCGTCAGCTCGATCTGGCTCACGAGGCGGGCGTGAACACGGTCGACACAGCGGACGTCTACTCGTTCGGCTTGAGCGAGGAGATCCTGGGTGAGGCTCTCGGCTCGAAGCGCGACGACTGGATCGTGGCCACGAAGGTGCGCATGGGCATGGGGGACGGGCCGAACGAGGCCGGAGCGAGTCGCCACCACATCATCCAGAGCGCCGACGACAGCCTGCGGCGCTTGAGGACCGATCACATCGATCTGTACCAACTGCACGAGTGGGACGGAATCACCCCGCTCGAGGAGACCTGGGCGGCCCTCGACCACCTCGTGAAGTCCGGCAAGGTTCGCTACGTCGGCATCTCCAACTACACCGGCTGGCAGACAGTCAAGGCGATGTGGGCGGCGGAGAAGGGCGGCTTCGCCAAGCCCATCGCCACACAGGTGCACTACTCCCCGCAGACCAGGGACATCGAGAACGAGGTCATTCCGGCGGCGATGGACCAGGGTCTGGGCATCCTGGTCTGGAGCCCGCTCGCCGGCGGACTCCTCTCCGGAAAGTACCGTCGAGGCGAGGAAGCGCCCGAGGGAAGTCGTCGTTTCCAGGGATGGACCGAACCCCCTGTGTACGACGAAGACCTGCTGTACAACCTCATCGAGTTGCTCGTCGAGATCGGTGACGGTCACGGGGTCTCCGCCGCCCAGGTCGCGCTGGCGTGGACCCTCGGGCGTCCGCAGGTGACGTCACTCATCATCGCCGGCCGCACGGATGACCAGCTGAAGGACAACCTCGCGGCGGCGGACCTCTCGCTGAGCGACGAGGAACGAAAGCTGATCGACGACCTGACGCTGCCGGACCTGCGCTACCCGTACTGGCACCAGCGCAACACGTCGACGGATCGGATGTCGGCAGCAGATCTTTCGCTGATCGGTCAGTATCTCGCGGAGTGATCCTCCATCGAACTCGCGGGTGATCCCTCGTCGAATACGGTGACAAAGCGCGCCCAACGATATATCGTGATGCATCGTCAGGACTATCAAGGTCCCTGAGGTCAAGGAGGCGCGTCATGAGTGGTGCATTCACGGGCGGGGGCTTTGGAGCCCGCGGTTTCGAGGGCGGCCGGGGTGCCGGTCCGAACCTGGGGGAGGTCATCGACCAGTTCCGCTCGATGTTCGAGCAGCGCGTCGCACCCCGGATGGCTCGCGGAGACGTGCGCGCAGCCATCCTGACGCTGCTCGCCGAGAAGCCGATGCACGGCTACCAGCTGATCGCCGAGATCGAGCAGCGAAGCGGTGGCGCGTGGAAGCCGAGCGCAGGTTCGGTCTACCCGACGTTGCAGCTCCTCTCCGACGAGGGCCTGATCACCGCTGAGGCCGCCGACGGTCGTAAGACCTATTCGCTGACGGACGAGGGCAGGGCCGAAGCGGATGCCGCTGCCGATCGCTCGGCGCCGTGGGAGTCATCCGCTCAGGGTGACCCGCTCGGCGTCGGTCCGCTGCCCAAGGCGGGATTCGCTCTGGCGCAGGCTGCGGCACAGGTGAAGCGCATCGGTACTCCCGAGCAGGTGGACGAGGCTGTTGCCGTGCTCGATGAGGCACGCCGCAAGCTCTACACCATCCTCGCTCAGGACTGAGGGATGCCGTCTGCGGCGGGCTCGGCCTCAGCGGAATCAGACCCTGAGGCCGGTGACACCCGTGCGCGCTATCGCCGGATCATCCGATTCGCGCTGCGCTACCTGGTGCAGACCTGGTGGTTCGAGATCGCGCTGCCGAACATCGGGCTGGAGCGCGTTTCGGCGCGCGGCCGCGCGGCTCGGCTGACCAGGATCGCCCAGCGCTTCCACGGACTCGCCATCGAGCTGGGCGGCCTCATGATCAAGGTCGGTCAGTTCCTGTCGTCACGGCTCGATGTCTTGCCGCCCGAGATCACCGCTGAGCTCGCCGGGCTGCAAGACGAGGTACCGCCGGCATCGTTCGACTCGATCCGACGCCTCGCCGAAGCCGAGCTCGGGGTGTCGCTCGAGCAGGCGTTCTCCTGGTTCGAAGACACGCCGGTGGCCGCTGCATCCCTCGGGCAGGCGCACCGTGCTCGCCTGGCCCACCGGGATGCCGCCGACAACGGCTTCGAAGAAGTCGTCGTGAAGGTGCAGAGGCCGGGCATCCACGCCATCGTCGACGTCGACCTCGCCGCACTGCGCCGGGTGGCCGGATGGCTCAGGCACCTTCGAATCGTCTCGGATCACGTCGACACCCGCGCGCTGGTCGCCGAGTTCGCGAAGACCAGCCTCGAGGAGATCGACTACCTGCACGAGGCAGCGGGGGCCGAGCGCTTCGCCGCCATGTTCGCGGACGACAAGCGCGTGGCGGTTCCGGCTGTGGTGTGGGAGCGCACCTCGCGCCGCGTGCTCACGCTGTCGGATGTCGCAGCGATCAAGATCAACGACGTCGACGGTCTGCGCGCGGCAGGCATCGACCCTTCCGAGGTCGCCTCGGTGTTCGCCGAGGTGATGTTCGAGCAGCTCTTCGGGCACGGGTACTTCCACGCCGACCCCCACCCGGGGAACGTCTTCGTGACGCCCAGAGTCGGCTCCGACGACACCTCCCTTCCTGCCTGGCAGCTCACGTTCATCGACTTCGGCATGATGGGCGAGGTCACCGACGAGCTGCGCAACGGGCTTCGGCGGCTGCTCATCGCTGTGGCGGCACGCGACGGGCGGGGACTCGTGGCGAGCATCCAGGATGTCGGCATTCTGCTCCCCACCTCCGACACTGCCGAACTCGAGCGGGCCATGTCGCAGCTCTTCGAACGCTTCGGCGGCATGGGCTTCGCCCAGCTGCGCAAGGTGGACCAGCGTGAGTTCCGCGACTTCGGCCGGGAGTTCGGCTCTGTGGTGCGGTCGTTGCCGCTGCAGCTTCCCGAGGACTTCTTGTTGGTCATCCGCTCGATGTCCCTGACCTCGGGCGTGTGCAGCTCGCTCGACCCCGAGTTCAACATGTGGGACGCGATCGAGCCCTACGCGTCGCGACTGCTTCGCGAGGAGAGCGGCAATGTCGTCGCCTCGACCCTAAGGGAGGTCGTCTCACTCGCGGGGATCGCTCTGCGTCTGCCCGGCCGCATCGATGCGCTCATCACGAGCGTCAACGAGGGAACGGTCGCCGTCACGACGCCGCCGATCGAACGTCGACTGGGACGTCTGGAGCGGCTGATCCGCCGCGCGATCGGTGCCGTGCTGTTCGCGGGCTTCCTCATCGGAGGCGTGCTGCTGCTGCCCTACGTGCTGCCTCTCGGCATCGTGCTGATGTGCGTCTCCGCAGTCCCTCTCGTCTACGCCGCCTTCGGCGGCGGCGGCGCGCGCGGGCGCTGACCCCGTCGCCCTCCTTCCCTCCCGCCGCCGGTTGAGGAGCTCGCGAAGCGCGCGTCTCGAAACCCGCCCTGCCGCTGTTCCAGGTTTCGAGACGTGTTCTGGGAACCGAGGCAGCACAGCTGCCTCGGCGCTGGCGTCGCGGCGAAGGCCCACCGGGCCTTCGCTTTCAGCTCCAGCGCGCTCCTCAACCAGCAGTAGCGGGAGGCGCTACTCGACCGACTGTCCGGGCCACTGCCTGCCTTGCCACGGGTCGTAGTCGGCGATCAGGGCCTCCTGGGCGGGGCGCTCCGCCTCGTCCACGTGCTGCAGGTTGACACGCACGCGGTACCAGAGGGAGCTCGAGCCGCGCATGCCGTCGACGAGTTCGTCCGCGGGATGCAGACGGGCGGCGGCATCCGGATGCCCCGCCTTCCACTGCTCGAGAGCCGCGACGGCCTCGGGCTTCGTCTTCGTGCGGGCGATCTCGATGAGCGGCATCGTCGACACACGGCGCCCAGATCCGTCATCCGATCGCGGTGGCTTCTCGGCGGGACCGAGCTTCTCGGCGAGCTCGAGCAGCCCTTGGAGCGAGCCGATGACATCGTCGATGCCGTCGTGCGGATCGCCCAGTTCGGCGAACCGGCGCAGCACGGTCGGAACGGTGAACTCGTCTGGCCGGCGTGACCGCACCTCGTCCCAGTCCACGGGCGTGGAAACCCGGGCGTCGGGCAGGGGACGCACCGAGTAGGCGGATGCCACCGTGCGGTCCTTCGCGTTCTGGTTGAAGTCGACGAACACGCTCTCGCCGCGCTCCTCCTTCCACCATCGGGCGGTCGCGAGTCCCGGCGCGCGGTTCTCCACCTCGCGGGCGAGAGTCTCGGCAGCGAGGCGCACGTCGGTGAACGTCCACTGCGGCGCGATGCGCACCAGGATGTGCAGCCCACGCGAGCCGCTCGTCTTCGGCCAGCCGACCAGGCCCTGGTCATCCAGAACCTCGCGCACCACGAAGGCGACATCGACGATCTGCGACCAGTCGACGCCGGGCATCGGATCGAGATCGACCCTCAGCTCGTCGGGATGATCGAGGTCTTCGGCCCGAACGGCGTGCGGGTTGAGGTCGAGGCATCCGAGGTTCGAGACCCAGGCGAGGCCGGCGGCGTTGCGCAGCACGGCCTCCTCGGCAGAGGTGCCGCGCGCGTAGCGCAGTGTGGCGGTGTCGATGTAGTCGGGATGTCCGTCCGGGACCCGCTTCTGGAAGAAGGGCTCCTGCGTGAGTCCCTTCACGAACCGCTTGAGCACCATCGGACGCCCGCCGGCACCCCGCAGCGCCCCGCCGGCGACGGCGACGTAGTAGTTCGCGAGATCGAGTTTGGTCAGCCCTGGGTCAGGGAACACGATCTTGTCGGGATGCGAGATGCGCACCTCGTGCCCGTCGACCTCGAGGAACGCCTCCGACTTCGATGACGCGGCCATGTCGCCACGGTATCCGCGCGGCCCCGCCCGCGCCAGGGCGCACCCCGCGTGCCCAACCGCCGTTTCAAAGTCAAATACTGCGAACCAGCACGCCGACGTTCGCATCTTTTGACGTCGAAACGGGGGTTGGATGCACAGGCTTGACTCTCACACGGTGTGAGGTGACAACCTGATGCCATGTCCGACACCCGGTACCTCTCGATCGGAGAGTTCTCCGCAAGGGCGCGCCTGAGCATCCGCATGCTCCGTCACTACGACGAGCGGGGACTGCTCACGCCCGCGGAGATTGACGCGCAGACCGGATATCGCCGGTACACCGCCGATCAGCTCGATCGGGCAGCGCTCATCAGGCGGCTGCGCGACGTGGGGTTCACGGTGTCCGCCATCGCCGCCGTTCTCGCCGCGCGGGGATCCGATGCCTACCATCAAGCGCTGCTGCTGCAGCGCGAGACGCTGGCGTCCGACCTTCGCGTCGCGCAGGGACGGCTCACCCTCATCGACCACCTCATCAGAAGTCAAGGAGACATCATGAACGACATCACCGTTTCCCGCGCCACCGTTCCCGCCATGACCGTGGTCTCGCTGCGTGGCACCGTGCCCACCTACTCCGACGAAGGCCAGCTCTGGGCCAGGATGATGCCCGAGATCGCCGCGCAAGGTATCACGCCCATCGGCCCGGGCGGCGTGATCGAGCACGACGGCGAGTATCGCGAGAGCGATGTGGACGAGTCGATCTGGCTCCCCGTCGCTCCCGGAACAACGGTCAATGCGCCGCTTTCGGTGACCGACCTGCCTGAGCGCGAGACGGTCGTCGCCCGGGTCGTCGGTCCTTACTCGCTGATCACCGAGGCGCACACCCGCATCGACGAGTTCGCGCGATCGGAGGGCATTGAGTTCGCGAATGCGAACGAACAGTCGATCGAGCGCGACAACTTCAACGTGTACCTCACGATGCCGGGAGAGGTTCCGGACGACCAGCACGTCACCGAGGTGCACATGGTAATCGGCTGACCTCGGCATCAGGCGTCGGCGCCCCGCCGGTGCCCGATGCGTCACGCTGGACTGACCAGCTGGATGAGATTGCCGCAGGTGTCGTCGAGCACCGTGGTCTTCACGGGGCCGGCGACGCCGGGCGCCTGCACGAATACCACGCCACGTTCGGTCAGTTCGCGATGCGCGACGTCGACGTCATCCACCGCGAAGGACGCGGCAGGGATGCCCTGCTCGACGAGCGCTCGGGTATAGGCCTGCGAGGCAGGGTTGGCGTCGGGCTCGAGCAGCAGCTCGACGCCGTCCGGGTCATCCGCGCCGACGACGGTCAGCCATCGATACTCACCGACGGGCACGTCGGTCTTGGCCACGAATCCCAGCTTCTCCGTGTAGAACGCCAGAGCCTTCGCCTGGTCATCCACGAAGACGCTCGTCACATACAGCCGTGCCTTCATCGGTCCGCTCCTCCTTAGGCAGTCCTTGTCCGAGCCTTCTGACGCGGCCGACGCGTGTCGCCGACACGCGAGATGTCAACGCATGAGCGCTGCCACCGCACTGATCTCCACCAGGGCGCCAGGAACCCCGAGGCCCGCGACGCGGGCAGCAGTCACCAAAGGTGGCTCATCCGCCGCAAGGTCTCGGGCGATCGCCCCGTAGGCAGCGTTCAGGTCGACGCCTTCGACGAGCAGCACGGTCCATTGCACGACATCGCCGACGGTCGCGCCCACGGCATTCAACGCGGTGATCGCGTTGGCGAGGGCGCGCGTCGCCTGCGCGGCCACGTCATCCACACCGATCAGCGCACCCGATTCGTCGACCGCGTTCTGACCGCCGACATAGATAGTGGTGGCGCCGGGCGGGATGACCGCGACATGGCTGAACGCGGGGCTCACGACGAGTCCTTCGGGGCGGAGGCGCTGAATGGAGGTCATGTTCGAGGGTTGCATGAACCTCCGACAGGCGGAAGGCGTCCCGGTCGATCCCGATCGGGTCTCGGATGAATCGGCACGACTCGGTCATCCACTCGTCGCGTCGATAGCCTGGAGTCATGCACACCCTGCCTGGGTCACGTGGTCTCCGTATCGCGCTCGCCGCCGTGGCATGGTTCAACCTCGTCTCGGCGCTCGTCGGCATGATCGGCCTTACGATCGGCGGCGGTCTCGGCATTCCAACGGAATGGATCGAGGGCAGCGTCTTCTCGTCCTACCTCTGGCCGGGGATCATTCTCGGGCTCGTCGTCGGCGGCACCCAGGCACTCGCGCTCGTCGCCCAATACGGTCGATTCCGGCTCGCGCCCGGCGTGCACGCCGCTGCGGGGATGACCATGATGATCTGGATCTTCGCGGAGATCGCCATCGTGCTCGTCTGGTCGCCGCTGCATGGCGTCTACTTCGTATCGGGCCTGGTGCAGACGGTGTTGGCGGTGCTCGTTCTCGGTGCCTGGCCGCGCCCCTTCTTCGGGCGAGTCCCTACTGCTGCTCCCGCGACACCACCGGCGCCCCGCTGACGAGCCCATCGACGATCGACGCGAGGTACGGCATCCCGCCCGCCTCGCGCATGCTGCCCGCCATCCGTTGCGCCGCGTCGCGGTACCGAGAGTCAGCGAGCACCGTGCGGATCGCCTTGCCGACCGCAGCGGGCGACGGGGTCTCCGTGTTGATGCGGCGGCCGACGCCCGACCAGGCGATGCGGCCCGCGACCTCGGGCTTGTCCTCTTGGCCGCTGCTGGTGACGATCGGGATGCCGTAGCGCAGTGCGTACTGAACGCCGCCGTATCCGCCGTTGGTCACGAACACATCCGTCTTCGGCAGCAGCTCGTCGTAGGGCAGATATTCGGCGGCGCGGGCGTTGGCCGGCAACGGCGGCAACGTCTCGAGCGGGCGCCCACCGGTCGAGGCAACGACCAGTACGTCATCCTCGGCAAGCGCCTCGAGCGTCGGCCCGATGATCTGCCGGTAGTCCTTGTTCGCGATGGTGCCCTGAGTGACATGGATGACGGGCCGCGAGCCATCCAGCTCGTCCCACCACTCCGGCAAGGGTGCGTGCGAGCCGGTCGCCGAGATCGGACCGGCGAAGTGCAGCGTGCCAGGTCCGTCGGAGCGCGGATACTCGAACTCCGGCACCGTGAACTGGATGATCGCCTCGGCGTACCGCGGCCAGTCGAACAGCAGAAAGGGCAGCGGAGAACCGTGCAGCTCGCGGTTGATCTCGTCGCCCAGCGCTATCGGTCTGGGATATACCGTGCGAGCCGCGACCGTGGCGAGTATCGAGTTGCGCGCGCGTCCGACCGGGCCCGCGAGCGGAATCAGACCCATGCCGTACGGTGCAACGTCGCGACTGGAGAGAGTGAGAGGGATGACCCCGCACACCACGATCGGCGGCCGCACTCCAACGGGGTGGCCGAGCAGAAACGTGCCGCCTGCGAAAGCCGTGTCGGTGAGCACCACATCTGCGGGGGCATCCCGGTGCGCGGCCACGACGCCCTGATACTGGGCGCGTCCTGGGGCCACGATGAGGTGCTCGAGGTCGAACGAAATCGCCTTCGCGCCCTTCAGCCCGGCGCGCTCGGGGTAGACCGTCTGCCAGTCCTGCCGGTCGTCGAAGTCCGCCTCGGCCGGCAACGGAATGTGCTCGGCGCCCGTCGCCTCGACGACCCGGGCGAAGCGCGACCCGGTGATGAACCGCACTCGGTCGCCGCGCTCGGCGAAGTGCTGTGCAACGGGGAGGAGCGGCGTGACGTGCCCGTGGATGGGAACGGTCGCGATGATGACGGATGACATGTGCCTGCCCCTCCAGCGGCATCTCGTAGTATTGGATGCCAGGCGACAGTATTCACCGATATGGAACCGTAGTCAATGACCGATACCCCAACGCGCGCTTACCGTTCGGAGCTCAGACAGCGCCAGGCCACCGAGACCCGGCACCGCGTCGTGGAGGCGGCCGTCGAGGTGTTCAGTGCCGAAGGCTACGCGTCCGCGACACTCGCGAAGATCGCGTCCCGAGCGGGTGTCGCGATCGAGACTGTGCAGAAGCAGGGCTCGAAGGCCGACCTGCTGCGCGCCGCGAGCGAGTACTCGTCGTTCGGGGTAGAGGGATCCCGCGACATCCTCGAGCTCGACGTCGGCAAGGCGCTACTCGCCCTCGACTCCGTCGAGCAGGTGCCGGACTTCGCTGCTGCAGCACTCTCCAGCATCAACAGCCGAGGTGCCGGGCTGTGGGTCGCGTTGACCAGTGGCGCTAACGGCGACGCCGAGTTGGCTCGATACCGGGCTGAGGTGCTCGCAGGCATCAGGGAGCAGGATGCTCGCGTCTTGGGCATCCTGTCCGATCAAGGGTGGCTCCGCACCGACATCGAGTTCGACGACGTGCTCGAGACGTTCTGCGTGTTCTCGAGCGTCGAGAGCTACCTGCGATTCGTGCGGCACGACGGCAAGTCGCTCGACGATTACAAGGTCTTCATCGCGCGGATGATGCGGGAGACGATCCTCGCCGTAGAGCGTCCGTGACCGACTACCCGCCCACCATCGCCGCAGCGGTGGACCACGAGCTGGTGGTCAAGAAGTCGCGTTTCCTGGACGACCGATGCTCGAGGTGCTGCGCCGCCGCGGGCTGACCGATGTCGCGGTCATCCCAACACGACGAGGTCGCGCGCGCATGGCCCATTCGGTGCACATGTCAGGCAGGGCCCACGCGTAGGCCGACCCGCTCTGAGAGGCCGCACAGATATAGCGCGAATCACATGATGACCCCCGAACTCGACCGCCGATAGCGTCTAGGCGCGGCAATGCCCATGCTGGCTGCCGCAGTTTCGGGTTTCGGGGTTTCAGGTCGGTTGGACGTGTGACGCTTCTGCGTCTCACGCGCTCCGTCGTGGATGACCGCGCCCGCGCGCGAAGTCTGACGGAATGGGGATCCCGATGAGCGGCAGTACGCGAGAAGACCGACACGTCGAGCCGCGGCGTAGAACGCCGAAGTGGTTCGCCGCGCTGGTGGCGATCCCGCTCATCCTGCTCTCGATCTTCGGCGCGGGGCTTCCGGCCAACGCCGCCGGTGCCGCGCAGGTGCTGGTGAACGTGACGGCGGTCGACGCCACGACGGGCGCGCCGATCACGAACCTGGCGGCAGCGACCTCGCTCGGGGTCTCGTCGAAGATCGCGTACCGCGTGGACTTCTCGTGCGTGGCGGCCGACTGCACGAACGCCGCTGTGAAGTTCGACCCGACGCAGTTGGACCCGAACCACGACTTCTATCGGCTGTTGACGCAGTCCGGGTTCATCCCACCCCTTTCCGGCGGGACGATCAGCGGATCCGCCGCAGCGGGCTACACGGTGTCGCTGGGCAACCTTGCCGCAGGGCAGTCCGGTCAGTTCACCGTCGAGTACTCGACCAACCCCGCCGGCTGTGGCGACTGGAACGTCGGGCGGGATGGCGAGAAGACCAACTGCGCGGTCTCGAACTTTCCCACCGGCTTCCCCATCACGCAGACGGTGAGAGGGAACGCCGACACCGCGAGCGGCGAGCAGACCTCGACCACTGATCCGGTGACGTGGCAGATCAACACCCCGACCCCCGGGGTCACCTACACCGACATGGTCGACCCGAACGGGCGCACCGTGCCTCAGGGCGGTGTTCTCGTGACAGACATGCCGTACAAGTTCAACGTCGGATTCGGCAGCGGTTGTGTGACCGCGCGGGTCACGGCCTATCTCGTCGTTGACCCCAATGGCACGGTGTGTGCCAGCGACTTCACTGTCACCCAGCAGTTGCCGCCGGGCGCCGAGCTGGTGTCGGTGACCGCCGGCCCGGTGAACGGCAAGCCGGTGCCGCAGCCGGTGGTCACCGGTGACGTGTCGACCGGGCTCATCCTGACCTGGCCCGCGCCGGATTGGACATCGACGGGGAACACCGCCGCGATCGGATGGGGCGCGACCAACGGCTACAACAGCGGTACAGCGGGCGTTCCGCGTACCGTCACCATCGAGTTCCCGAAAGCGAACCTCGCTCCTCCAGGGCAGACCTGCAACTACGACGCCCACACCGACGGACCGAGCGCAAGCGCCTCAGTGACCTACATCAGCATGCCGGGAACGGCGGGCGATGTGAAGACCGCTGCGAAGGGCCCAGGCGTCGGCTATACGGTGCGCTGCACCGACCCGTTCCCCAAGGCAGTGATGGACCCGAAGACCTCCACGTTCGACGGCTCGCATCGCATCAACAACAACCTGTCTCCCGTCACGATCCCGGCGCCCGGTGGCGAGAACGACAAGGAATGGGACGTCACGGTCGCCAACCAGGCGAACGTGCCCGGCGTCGCGGTAGTCACCGACGACACCCTGGACCAGGCCGACGCACCTGTGTACGAGATCGTGGCCCCGACGGGCTCGACCATCGCCTGGACCGCGACCAACGGCACGACAACCCAGTCGGGCACGTCGACCGGCACGGCGGATGCCCCTGATGGTTACCGCTTCGTGACCTCGACGGTGACGTCGCCACCGCTCGCCGGGCCGAACCTGCTGCCGACCGACACGCAACGGACCAACTACTCGGTCCGCTATCTGTACAAGGTGAGCTCGGATGCCCAACCCGGCGGCGAGCGCACCAACACGGCGAACGCGGTGATGACCTACCCCGACTATCCGCAACTGGACCACGTTCCACTAGGCCCGGTCAGTCACACCATCCAGTTCGAGGCTCCGTTCACCGGTGGCTCCATGGACAAGACGGTGCACGACAACTCCGTCAACGCGACCGTCACCACGTTGGGCATCCCTGCGAGCGGGCAGAACCGCGGCTTCTGGTGGGTCGACGTGTACAACACCGGCAACACCCCTGCTGTCCCCGTGGTCACCGATCTCGACCTGGATCAGGGTCCGACCATGCCCGTGTATGAGATCGGCATGCGGTTCGACGCGAGCGGAACCGCGACCCCGACCTCGGTGCCCGCCTGGACGGGCACGATCAGCTACACCCTTGACGACGGCACAAAAGGCACGGCACAGAACGACTTCACGGCCCCGGCCGGTCGCCGCGTCGTGGCCGCGACCGTGACGGGCGACGAGATCCCGGGCGGACGTGCCTACGCGGGCGCAACGGACAAGAACCGCTTCTTCGTGCTGTTCTACATGCACATCAACCCCGACGCGATCCCGAACTCCGTGCACACGAACACCGCCAGCGCGGAACTCCAGTACCCGAACTACGACCTGCCGACGCTCGACCTCGGCAGCGACACCGCTCAGGTCACCCTGCTCGGCCCGAATCCCACCATCACGGCGTCGATGGGAACTCCGACCATCGCAGGCGGCGCGACCCAGGCGACCCCGACCACCAATGTGACCTTCACGCTGGGCGGATCGACGTCGAGCGTGGCCGCCAACCGAGATCTGACGCCGGAGTACATCTTCATGGCGCCGGCCAACTGGAACATCACGCCCGGTTCGGCGTCGTTCCCGGCCGGGTCTGTGCCACCGGGAGTGAGCTATCAGTACAAGACCGTCTCCGTCGGCGGTGTCGACCGACAGGTGGTGGTCGCGTCCTGGCCGGATGGCACGGTGTTCGGTGAGAACAAGACCCTGCCTGTGATGTCGATCGTCGCGCGGCCGGGACCCAACGCCGCCGCCGGTTCGAGCGGCGTGCCGCGTGGGTTCATCGGCAACAGCAACAGCGTCGAACCCGGCGACATCTTCACGCATCCTTTCACCGACGCACCCGACCTCGATGGTGACGGAAACACAGCAGAGACCTTCAGCGAGGCCCCCGCGATAGCGGGTGTGCCGGTCGCCGCGGTGGGCGCGATGCAGGTGCTCAAGGAGATCTGCCTGCCCGACACCAGTCAGGACGACGGATGTCGCTGGTATGCCGACCCGAACAACCAGGTCGGTGTTCCGCCGAACTCGACAAGCATCAAGTACCGGCTGACCGTGACCAACACCGGAAACACCACGCTCTCCGATGTCGTCGGGTACGACATCCTCCCCTACATCGGAGACACGGGCACGAGCGCCGCCACCGCGAATGACCCTCGTGGGTCGACGATGAACGAGACCGTCGAGACGATCACGACCCCGACCAACGGTGCAACCACGACGTTCTCGACCAGCACTCAGCCCTGCCGTCCCGAGGTCGACGCCAACGTTCCAGGCTGTGCGGATGACCGGAACTCGACCTCTGCGGGCGCTCAGGCCATCCGGGTGTCGAAGGCCGGCAACCTCTCGGCCGGCGCATCGTTCTCGCTGCAGTACACGGCAGCCGTCAACGATTCACCCGGGTTCGGCGCGGTCGGGTGCAACTCGTTCGCGGTGAAGGCGACCGGACTCTCCACCGTGTCGGAGCCGGCGCCGGTCTGTGCCTCGATCGAGGAGACCGACCTGCAGATCGTCGCGGGCACCCCTCAGCTGCAGGAGGGCCGGCCGGGCATTCTGCCGTGGACGGTGACCAACAACGGCGGTGCGCCGTCCACCATCGGGGAGGTCGTTCTGCATGACATCCCTGCCGGCATCGAAGTGACCTCGTTCACTCCCGACGGCTGGACCTGCACGGCTACCGATGCCGACGGCAACCCCGTCTACGGCACAGCGGTCGGACCGGCCACCCTGTCATGCACCTCGAACGACCCGTTGCTGCTGGGTGTTCCTGTCCCGCTGAACATCCCGGTCATCGCCACCACGATGGCGCCGCTGAACATCGTCGCAGACGTGCAGGGTCAGATGTTCGACCCGATCCTCAGCAACAACGAGGACAGCATGCAGGTCGACGCCCTTGCCGCCGCCGGGGACATCGGCGTCACGAAGGATGACGGTGTCACGACGGCGTCCCCAGGAGATCGCCTGACCTACACGGTGACCGTGACCAACCCGCTCGACTTCGAGACGCTCGCGGGGGCGACACTTACCGACCTGCTGCCAGACGGGGTCGTGTTCGTGTCCGCTTCCGACGGGGGCGCCGATTCGGGTGGTGTCGTGACGTGGGCGCTTCCGGACATCTCCGGTGCCGACACGGTGACCCGAACGGTGACCGTGGAGGTGGAGTCGACCGTCGCTACGGCCAGGCTGACGAACACCGCACGGGTGTCCGCGCCCGACCCGGCCAACGCGGACGCGACCATGACCGGCTCGGCGACCGACATCGACACCGTGCAGACCAGCCCGGCGATCACGCTGGTGAAGGGATCGACCGAGGCCACGTATGGCGCGGTCGGCGACACGATCCACTACACCTTCCAAGCCACCAACACCGGTGACGTGACTCTCAGCGATGTCACGATCTCCGACCCGCTGCCTGGACTCTCCGCCGTCACCTACACCTGGCCGGGCGCCACAGGAGTGCTTGCTCCGGGAGGCGTCGTCACCGCGACGGCGACTTACACGATCACGCAGGCCGATATCGACGCCACCCGTGTCGACAACACGGCCACTGTCGTCGGCGATCCGCCGACCGGCGATCCGGTCTCCGACGATGACGGCCACAGCGTCACCAGCACCGCGGTGCCGCACGTGAGTCTGACGAAGACCGCCTCGGTCGAAGTGGCGCACAGTGTCGGCGACGTCATCGGCTACTCGTTCACGATCGTGAACGACGGTGCGATCACCCTGAACTCGGTGACGCTCACCGATGCCCTGCCCGGTCTGTCGGGAACCACCATCACCTGGCCGGGGGCTCCGGGGGTGCTCGCACCGGGGCAGCAGGCGACCGCGACCGCGTCGTACGCCGTGACGCAGCAGGATGTCGACGCCGGACAGGTGCTTAACACGGCGACTACGACAGGGCAGACCCCGCTCGGGATGCAGGTGAGCGACGACGACAGCGCGATCGTGACCATCCCACCTGCGCCATCGATCTCGTTGGTCAAGGACGGCGCCTATGCAGCGGGGACCAGTGGACGCGTCGGGCAGACGCTGGAGTACTCGTTCACCGCCACGAACACCGGCAACACCACCCTGACCGGGGTGACGATCGTCGACCCGTTGCCCGGACTGTCGAGCATCACCTATACCTGGCCAGGCACGGTCGGGGTGCTCGCGCCCGGACAGGTCGTGACGGCGACCGCCACCTACACGGTGACCCAGGTCGATGTCGACGGTCTCGCAGGGGTGACGAACACTGCCACCGTGACTGGTACGCCGCCGTCCGGCGACGACGTGACCGACCAGGACAGCGTTCACCTGGACACGCCGGCCAAGACGGGCATCCAGATCGCGAAGACCGGTGCGCTGGCATCCACCAAGAACCCGCCGGTTGCCGGCGATGAGGTCGACTACACCTTCGCGGTGACCAACCTCGGCGACCTCACCCTGCACGACGTAACGATCGCCGATCCGATGTCAGGCCTGTCGTCGATCACGTACGACTGGCCGGGCGCGGACGGAGTGCTCGGAGCGGGCCAGGTGGTGACCGGAGTCGCGCACTACGAGCTGAAGCAGGCCGATATCGACGCCGGGAGTGTGGCCAACACGGCGACGACGACCGGGGTGCCGTCGGCGGGCGACTCGGTGACGGATGACGACACCGCGACCGTCGTGCTGCCGGCCGCTCCCGCGCTGGTGCTCGTCAAGACGGCAACCCACAAGGGCAGCCCCGTCTGGGCCGAGGGTGATCTGGTGACCTACCAGTTCGAGCTCACGAACGCCGGGAACGTCACCGAGACCGGTGTGACGATCAGCGATCCGATGCCGGGCCTCTCCGCGATCACCTACACGTGG
This sequence comes from Humibacter soli, assembly GCF_054779035.1. Classification (NCBI taxonomy): domain Bacteria; kingdom Bacillati; phylum Actinomycetota; class Actinomycetes; order Micrococcales; family Microbacteriaceae; genus Humibacter; species Humibacter soli. The sequence continues at coordinate 357,659 of NZ_BAAGYX010000002.1, forward strand.
CCTGGTGATGCCGGCGTGCTTGCCCCTGGCGAGGAGGTCGACGCCACGGCGACGTACCACCTCACGTCGAGTGATGTGCTGCACGCGAAGCTGACCAATGCGGCGACCGCGCAGTCCGACCAGGGTGTGAACGCGGAGGACAGCGTCACGCTGACCGACCCGCCGGCGGACCCGCCAGCCGCGTCGTCCCCCGGTCAAGGCGGCCAGGACGGACTGGCTGACACCGGCAGCGACATCCAGCCTTCGTTCCTGGTGGCCATCGTGCTGCTCGGCGTGGGCGGTGTCCTGACGGTGCTCTACGCGATGCGTCGCCGCAAGCGCGACAGCTAGCGGCGAGCAGCCAAGGCGCCGAGGGACCGGCAGAGATCGGTCTCTCGGCGCGCTTCGCCGTCGCTTCTATCTTCTTGACCCTTGACACTGCACTTGTTTTTTGCAAGTGTGGAGTTGTTCCACCACGAACCCACACACCGAACCCATGCCACACCAACCCACAGGGGGAGATCATGACCGCAATGTTCGTCAACGTGCCGGTGACCGATCTGGAGCGCGCCAAGGCGTTCTACTCGGCTGTCGGAGGCACCATCAACCCGCTCTTCACCGATCACAACGCCGCCTGTGTCGTGATCGAGGATGACCACAACTACTTCATGCTCGTGACGCGCGACTTCTTCCAGACCTTCACCGACCTGCCGATCGGCGACCCAAGGACGAGCCCGTCGGGGGCGACGGCGATCTTCCTGGACAGCCGCGACGAGGTCGACGCCACAGTGGCCAAGGGCCTCGCGGCGGGTGGCTCCGAGGCACGACCCGCCTCCGACTACGGTTTCATGTACCAGCGCCAGCTCACCGATCCCGACGGCAACATCGTCGAGTTCGGCTGGATGGACCCGGTCGCTGCCCAGCAGGGCCCCGAGGCGTACGCGAACCAGCAGGCCTAGGCGCGCGGCGTTCGATGGCTGCGCGCGAGTACGGACAGTACGACGGCATCACCCAAGCGCTGGAGCTCGTCGGCGAGCGCTGGGCGCTGCTCATTGTGCGCGACCTGCTCGTCGGGCCGCGCCGCTACGGAGAGCTCGCCGCGGGACTCCCGCGCATTCCGAGCAACATCCTTGCGGCGCGGCTCAAGGAGCTGCAGGCGGCCGGCGTCATCCGTCGGGCTCCGCGCTCCCGCATCATCATCTACGAGCTGACGCCGTACGGGCGCGAGCTGGAGCCGGTGGTGCTCGCGCTCGGCGCTTGGGGCTTCAAAGCGATGGGCGATCCGCGCGACGAGCAGATCATCACGCCGGACTCGATGACCATGTCGCTGCGCACGGCCTTCCGTCCCCAGATCGCGGCGAGCCTGCCGGCGACGGCCTACGCTGCGCGTCTGGAGTCAGCAGAGCTGCTCATCCGAGTCGACGGCAGCGCTCTGGATGTCAGCCGCGGCGTCGGACCGGCCGACCTCGCCTTCTCCGCAGGGCCGGGCATCCATCGGCTCATCGCAGGCGACCTCGCCCCCGATCGCGCCATTGCGACCGGAGTCGTCGAGGTGCTCGACGGCCGTCGCGACCTGCTCGATCGATTCGCGAGCACCTTCCACCTGGCGGCGTGAGGCCGCTGGTCGAGTAGCGCGCTGGAGCTGAAAGCGAAGGCCCGGTGGGCCTTCGCCGCGACGCCAGCGCCGAGGCAGCTATGCTGCCGCGGACCTCGACGCGTATCGAGACCAACACCGGTCTCGATACGCGTGTCGCTGCGCAGCGCGCTACTCGACCAGCGGCGTCACGCGCACCGTCTCGCCGGTTTCGGCCGCGCGCGCGATCGCGAGTCCGAGCAGCTGGTCGTGCGCGGCGACGGCGAGGGGATAGGGCTCCTCGCCGTCGCCGGCGACCCATCGGCCCGTTGAGTCGAGCATCGCCGCCATGGCGAGCTCCTCATCCGACATCCTGGCTCCCGGGTACGGGTTGCGGTACAGCACCGACCCGTCGAGCGAGATGCTGTCGAGACCGGGCAGCTCGAAGTCGAGCTGCTGGCCGGGCTGACGGCGTTCGAGCCTCGAGGTCACCACGGTCGTCTCGTCGACCAGCCGCGTGACATCCTCGTCGATGATCTCGCCCCTGCTGCCGCGCACGACGACGTGAGTCCGTCGAAGCGGGTTGCGGGTCTGGCCATCGGTGAAGTCGTAGCGGCCGAGCGCGCCGCCGAAGTCCAGCGTCGCGATCGTCGTGACGGTGCGGTGCTCGACGGCGTCGCGAGTCCACCCCGCCCGGCTGAACGGTGCGACCAGCGGTGCGGTGTGCGCCTGCGCCCGCACTTCGACATCGCCCCGACCGACACCGAGCACGGCGCGAAGAATCGCGACCGCGTGATAGGTCTGCGTCATCGAGATCAACGCCGAGGTCGGTGTGCCGATGATGCCGTTCTCGATGGCCGCGATGCGGGCGGCAGTCGTCGGATGACGCGGATACTGCTCCGCCACCTGCACGAGACCGGATGACCCCACATCGCGCACGAGCGCACGCAGCGCTTCCACGTCGGTGGCGGGCGGGGTTTCCGCCAGGACGGGCACGCGGCGCTCGACGAGGGTGCGAAGCAGGTCAGGGGTCGAGCCTGGGCTGGCGGCCGTCAGCACGAAGGCGGGATCGGTGCGAAGGAGCTCGTCGAGCTCCGCCACGACCGGGATGTCGAGCGATGCGCGGTCCGCTTCGTCCAACGGGCGGTGGGGGAGGATCGCCGAGACCTCGAACACGTCGGGCAGCGCGGCCGCGATGGCCACGAAGGCCCGTGCGCGGAAGCCCGCCCCGATCACGGCGAAGCGGAGTGGATTCGTCATCGTGAATCATCCTGCCTGATGTTGCCCCCTTGCGGTGGCGAACTGAAGCGCCTACCCTCACAGGGTCGATCGGGGGAACGACATGCAACGCGTTGCGCGGTTGCGGACAGTGCTGCTCGCTAGCGCCACGACCGGACTGCTCTGTGGGGGAGTGCTTCTGACGGCAGGTCCGGCGGTCGCCGTTCCCGGTGACCCTGGTGTCCCACAAGCGCCCGCGTCTCTGGTGTACTACGAGAACTTCGAGAACATGGATGCCTCGGCATCCGCCATAAATCTGCCTGCCTACCAGGGTGGGTTGGCCGCCGCGAACCAGACCTATCTGGCCGACGCGAATTGGAGACCCGCGGCCGGTCAGTGCAATGGGTGGGTGCTCAGATCGAACACGCCTCGCAGCTCGGTAGCGAATCGGGATGCGGGCTGTGACGCGACGGCGTGGGCATATCTGCAGGGCATGGCGACCGCTATCGGGCTCTCACGCGGTGAGACCCTTGCGACGGCGCAGACGAATCAGATCCTCTCCGCTTACACCAACGGTGGCAGAAATCCGGGGCCGGGCGTTCAACTGCAGACAGCGCAGCCCCTCACCGGAACGATCGTTCCCGGGGACTTCTACCTGATCAGCGCCGTGTACGGAGCGGCGAACTGTGCGTATCAGCTGCCAACGGCGGGCAGGAGCGATCCGAATCTGAGCTTCAACCTCATCCTGAACCAGACCGGGAGCGGTCCGGCTCCGGGGACAGGCGGAGGCACTGTACAAACACTCTCCAGCGGGCTGAAGCCGTGCGACACCGGAGCCACGTATACGGTCGGAGGTCGGCTGTTCCATGTCGCCAAGCTGAATTCGGCCGGGTTCCGCATGCCGCCCGGAGTGACATCCCTCGGCATCCAGCTCTACAACGCCGCGGGCGGGTATCTCGGCAACGACAGCGGGTTCGACGACCCCGAGATCGTGGATGCGACCCCACAGCTCGATAAGTCGTTCAGTCCGACCACCGTCAAGCTCGGCGAGACCTCGACGCTCACCTTCACGATCACGAACACCGATGAGTTGTCGTCGAAGAACGGCTGGTCGTTCAGCGACAGCCTGCCGGCAGGGCTCACCGTCGTCGGGTCGCCGACCTCGGACTGCCCGGGATTCAGCCCGACCACGACGGATACGTCGATCGAGGCGGCAGGCGACCTCGCCACCGGGATGACCTCGTGCACCGTGAGCGTGCAGGTGACCCCCGACGCCACGGGCACCTACACGAACGCACCGGCGAACGTCACGGTCGACGGCCTGCTTCCGCCCGGATCGACGACGCTCGTGGTCACGCCCGGCGACGCGCCGGCCATCAACCTCGTGAAGTCGAACGATCAGACATCCCCATCCGACTACACGCTCGGCCACACCATCACGTACAGCTATGCCGTGACGAACACCGGCAACGTTCCGCTCACCGACGTCGCCGTCACCGAGTCTGCGGCCGACTTCACAGGGACCGGAACACTCCCTGCGCCCGATTGCCCGCGCACGACGCTCGATGTCGGCGCGACCATGACCTGCACCGCGACGTACGTGCTGACCCAGCCGGACATCGACGAGGGCAGCATCACCAACACGGCGACCGCTACGGGGACGCCGCCGTCGGGTCCGCCCATCGCCGATACCTCGACATCCGTCGTGTCAGGCTCGGCGGTGCCGAGCATCGACCTGGTGAAGACAGCGAATGCGTCGGGCATCGAGAACCCCACGGTGGTCGGCAACGTCATCTCGTACACCCTCACCACGAAGAACACGGGCAATGTCACGTTGACAGGGGTGACCATCGCCGATCCGCTGCTCGGCGGCTTGCTCACTTACACGTGGCCGGGTACCCCGGGAACCCTTGCGCCCGGCGAAACCGCGACCGCCACTGCGAGCTATCCGGTCACGCAGGATGACATCGATGCAGGCATCGTGAACAACACAGCGACGGCGTCGGGCACCTTCGAATCCGACACCGTGAGCAGCGACCCGCAGTCCACGTCGACGCCACTGAACCAGGGGCCGCACCTCACGCTCGCGAAGACGGGAACGCCCACGTTGAGCACGCCCGCGCGGCCCGGGGACACGATCGCGTATTCGTTCACCATCACCAACGACGGCAACCTCCCGCTTTCCGGAGTCTCGGTCACCGATCGACTGGCCGGGATGTCGGTGATCAGCTACACCTGGCCCGGCGCCGATGGAGAGCTTGCACCCGGTGAGCACGCCACCGCCACGGCTGGTTACTCGATCACCCAGGCCGACATCGATGCGGCGAGCGTCACCAATCTCGCCATCGCGAACGGGTCGACGGATGCCGGGGCGAACGTACCCTCCAATGAAGCGACGACCACCGATCCGATCCCGCAGGCGCCCGCACTGACCCTCGTGAAGCACGCGGATGCCAGCGGCGTGCACAACCCCGCGCGAGCCGGGGACCCCATCGTCTATACCGTCACCGTGACGAACACGGGCAACGTGACGCTGACCGCAGTGACGATCACCGACCGGCTCGCCGGCCTTCCCGCTTTCGCAATCACCTGGCCCGGCCCTGACGGTGTGCTCGCGCCTAACGGACAGGCGACGGGAACGGCGACTTACAACGTTACGGAATCCGATATCGCGGCGGGCCACGTGATGAACACGGCGCTGGCCTCGGGACAGGATCTGGAGCGCGCCACAGTGAATGCGGACCCCTCTTCGACCGATACCCCGCTCGTGGCTCCCACTCCGTCGCCTACCCCGACCCCGACGCCTCCGGCTCCGCCCGCACCCGGCCCGCCCGCTCCGCCCGCTGCAGGGGGTGGGAGCGGCTATGGGCTCGCCGGCACCGGGTCGAGCGTCCCGATGGGAGCCGTCGCCTTCGCGATCGCGGCGCTGGCGACCGGGGCCGCGCTGCTCATCCTGAGGCGTCGACGCGCTGCCAGGCGGTGAGAGTCCACGGTACAAGAGACGCCGCGGCGGTGTAGTGATCTTGCTACACGATGCACCGTGCGACTGGCTCGGGGTCACGGTAAGAATCGGTCCTGCCTGTCGGTGGTCGCGGGTACCGTGACCGCATGACCTGGCCGGCGCTGCACATCTCCCAACCGATCGAGAGCCACCCTGCAGAGGTGGCCGCGTTCGCGGGCAATCCGGAGAACCTTCCTCGGTGGGCGGCGGGGCTGAGTGCGGGCATCCGCCGCGAGGGCGATCGCTGGGTGACGGATTCCCCGATGGGTCTCGTCGAGGTGGCGTTCGTCGGGCCCGTCGAGCTCGGCGTGCTCGATCACGACGTCACGATGCCCGACGGGTCGGTGGTCCACAATCCGCTCCGCGTGCTGCGCAACGATCAGGGCAGCGAAGTCGTCTTCACGCTGTACCGGTTGCCGGGGGTCTCCGACGACGACTTCGCGCGTGATGCCGAACTCGTGGCCGCGGACCTCGTCAGACTCCGGGACGTCATGGAAGGGAGGTGACGAGGACTACTTCTGTGCGGACTCGGCGGGGGCCTCGGGTGCGGGCATCCTGTTCTGGGCACGTCGGGAGATGCGTCGGGCGACCTCGGCGATGATCAGCGCGACGACCGTCAGCACGGCGCAGACGGCGAAGATGCCCTGGTACCCGAACGCCGTCGCCGATCCGAACGCGATGATCGGGCCGGAGACGATCGCACCGATGCGGCGCGTGTTGGTGTACAGACCCGAGGCGAGTCCGGGGCGCGGGATGATCTGTTGGAACGTCGTGAGCCCGACGCCCGCGACCACGGCGAAGAACCAGGCGTTGAGCACCTGCAGCGCGACCAGGGTGATCGGATCGGCGACGAACGTCATGCCGACGTAATAGGCGATGCCGGCGAGGCATCCGCTCACGATCAGCACGTGACCCGAGAACCGCCTGCTCAGCCGACCGATGGTGAGGAGCGCCGGAATCTCCAGCAGCGCGGCCACGCCGAGGGCGATTCCGGACCAGATCAGAGGCAATCCCAGCCGATCGGTGACGAACAGGCTCATGATCGAGACCGCCGCGCTGTTCGTCGCCTGCAGCGCGATGAAGGCGACCACGATGGCGGCCACCGCCGCGCGCGGCACCGGCTGGTCATCCTCGGAATGTGCGGGCTTCGGATTCGACGCCGGGTCTTTGGTGCGCTGAAGCGCGATCGTGATCAGCGCTGTCGCGATGTTGAGCACCGCGACCACCGCAAGCGCGATGAGGATGGACCGGTTGCCGAACGCCCCCATGATCGCCGTGGCGAGTGGCGGTCCGGCGACCCACGCGAACGACACGACAGCGCGGGTGTTCACCACGTCGGAGGGCTTGGCTCCCGATGCCTTCAGGTGGGCGAACAGCAGAGATGACCCGACGCCGGCCGGCCCGCCCAGCACCACGAGGGCCACGACCGCGAGCGGCAACGACGTCGTGATCGCCAGCACCCCGGCGAGTACCAGCGTGAGAACGCCGCAGAGCAGCATGGGGCGCAGGTAGTCGCCGCGCCGGTCCGCGTACCCGGGGATGAGCAGGGACGCCACGAACCCGCTCGCGTTGTAGATCGCGAGCGCCCATCCGACCTGGGCTGCCGTGGCGTCGAACAGCGACACCAGCAGCAGCGCGAGCACCGGGTTCAGGAAGGCGAACTGCAGCCCCCAGAACAGCGCGGAGCTCGGAACGAGCAGCCGCCTCATGCGAACGTGCGCTTCGGAACGGCCCTGGCGCTACGCATGCAGCAGGCTCTGCCAGTCGGCGGGCACGCGTCCCTCGGGCCCCGGCGCGGGCTGGTCGAGTGGATGGCTCGTCGGATCAGCGAGGATCGGTCCGCTGAGCGCTTCTTCGGTCTCGAAGTCCCAGAACCAGTCCTCACCCGGCTCGTAGCTCTGCATGTAGCGGTGCCCGGTCTCCCGATAGTGCGCGGTCGCCTGCTGACTCGGCGACGAGTCGCAGCACCCGATGTGGCCGCACTCGGCGCACCTGCGCAGGTGGAACCACCAGCCGTCGACCGTGCCGCACTCGACGCATCCCGTGCCGCTGGGGCGGGCCGTCGTGTCGATCCCGTCTGCTTCGCTCATCCCTTCAGGATGCCACCGCTCACGCCTTCCGCGTTGCGCGCGCCCTCGCGGTCGGCGCCGGCTGGGCCTCGCGCTGTGATGACAGGTCCGCCAAAGGCGTCGCGTGGTGAGCGCACAGGGCGTCAGGCGGTGAGGATGACCGGGCCGTCGTCCGTGATCGCGACGGTGTGCTCGCTGTGGGCAGTGCGGGCTCCGGTCGCGCTGCGCAGGGTCCATCCGTCGGCATCCGTCACCAGCACGTCGGTGTCAGCCATCACCCAGGGCTCGATCGCGAGCAGCAGTCCTGGGCGCAGACGGTAGCCACGTCCTGCCCGTCCCGAATTCGGGATGTGCGGATCCTGATGCATCGTCGATCCGACGCCGTGGCCGCCGAACTCGTTGTTCACGAGATAGCCGGCGTCGGTGAGCACCGAGCCGATGGCGTGCGAGATGTCCCCGATCTTCGCGCCGGGAACTGCTGCCGCGATGCCCGCCGCGCGCGCCCTTTCGGTCGCGTCGATCATGCGGAGGTCATGGTCTGAGGCGCCGTCACCGACGATGAAGCTCACCGCGGCATCCGCGACCAGGCCGTTCAACGACGCGGCGAAGTCGAGCGAGAGCAGGTCTCCGTCGCGCAGCGCGTAGTCGTGCGGCAGCCCGTGCAGCACGGCGTCATTGACGGATGTGCAGATGACGTGACCGAACGGGCCGCGACCGAACGAAGGGGCGTAGTCGACGTAGCACGACACCGCGCCCGCCTCGGCGATCAGCTGCGCGGCCCACTGATCGATCTCGAGCAGATTCGTTCCGGGGACGGTTCTTTCCTTCAGGCGGCGCAGCACATCGGCGATGAATCGTCCGCTGTCGTGTGCGCGTTCCAGCTCTGCGGGGCTCAGTATCTCGATCACACCGGTAATACTATCCCGGTATTATCATTGGGCCATGGTCAGATTGCCGCTCTCGCCCTCCGAGCTCGAACGAGGTCGCCGTCTCGGTTCTCTGCTGCGCGGGGCGCGCGGAGAGCGATCGATGCTCGATGTCGCTGCGACAGCCGGCATCTCGCCCGAGACGCTGCGCAAGATCGAGACCGGTCGCGTCGCGACACCGTCGTTCTCCACGATTGCGGCGATCGCTTCTGTGCTCGGACTGTCGCTGGACGACGTGTGGTCATCCATCGCCGATCACGCCGAGACGGATCCGCCCGCATCGTTAGCGTCCTAAGTCTTGTCGCCTATCCCGCTGGTCGACCAGCGGAAGGCGCGCGGCTACTACAGGCGGTCGGCGATCGTCGCCGCGACCGTCAGCCAGGCGTCCCTGGTGTCTTCGGAGAGCGCGTCGAACTCGATCGGTCCGCCATCCACGAGCGCGTTGTCGTAGGGAACCTGCACGATCGACGCGGTGAGCTGGGAGAAGTGGTCGACAAGGCGCTGCCTCAGCCGAGTGTCCGGCTTGGCGGAAGGCGAGGCGAGGATGGTCACGGCCTGGTCGACCTTGTCTCCGAAGCCCTTCTCACGGAGTCCGTCGAGCAGCCAGGCGGCGCTTGCCGCGGTGTCCTCCCTGATCGTGGAGACGATCACGAGCTGATCGGCGGCGGCGACCGCGGCATCCCAGTTCGAGGCGCGCATGTTGTTGCCGGTGTCGATGATGATGAGCCGGTAGTACTGGGCGAGCAGGTGGTGAAGCCGGTCGAACGCCTGGGCATCGATCATCGACGAGGCGGCGGCATCCTCGTCCGAAGCGAGCACGTCGAAGCGCGCCTCCACTTGCGTGCGAACGTAGGCGTCGAGGCTGGAGAGGCTGGCGTTCGTGTTCGCGAAGTTGTCGAGTCCCTCGAGAAGATCCACCGCGGTGCGGTGGTGCGGCGTGTTCTGCGCACGCCATCCCAGGGTGCCTCGTGTCTCGTTGTTGTCCCACGCCAGTGTCGATCCTCCGCGCAGGGTGCCGAAGGTCGCGGCGAGCAGGAGCGTGGTCGTCGTCTTGTGCGCGCCGCCCTTCGGATTGAGCACCACGATCGTGCGAGATCCCTCGAACCGACGTTGCACCCGCTGCGTGCGCTCGCTGCGGAACTTCTCGGCGCGGCTGGGTGCAGGAGAGATGACGCCGCCGGTGGCGCGCCGCACCGCTCCCTGCCATCCCGTCGTCGCGCGATTGCCGCGGGGACGAGCACGGGAACCCAGCAGGTCGTCCACAGTGGGACGGCCGACTGAAGTACTCACATCTCGGCGGTCGGATGCCCCGACCGGCGGCGGGAACGACGGAGAATCGACCGGTGGGAACGCAGGAGAATCGAGCCGAGATGGTGAGGCCGCCACCGGCGACGCGAACGTCGGCGCCTCAGCCGGCGATCCGAACGTCGGCGCCTGCACCGGTGACGCATATGCCGAAACGGGCTCCGCCGTGGCCGCCGGCTCGCTCACGGATCCATCCGGATGCACCGCAAGAGGCCACTGCTGCCCGCCCTCGAAGATGGTGGCCTCGATCGGCTGGCCGTACGACGCGGCGCGCAACCGAACGGATTCGACCACGCGGTCGCGCAGCGCCTCGCTCGAGGCGGCCATGACCTGCTCGGTGCTCCCGTCGAACTCCACTTCCGCCGCTGTCTCCGACTTGAGCACGATTCGAGCGTGCGGCAGCTGAGTTGCTGAAGAATCCAACATTCCTCTACGTCCTTTCCGGCACGTGCGTGACACGAATATCTGCGCACGCTGAACGCCGTCCCCCACCTTGCAGCGTACTTGCACTGAGCGTTGCGTGGTCATCGAACCGTGCCTGCCCGGCAGGTGGGAAACCTCCGCGAGTCGCCACCGGATCGCGCAAACCCGACCTACCGTGACCCCATGAGCGACGAATTCGACGCAACGCCCGAGCAGCTCCTCGCTGCGCTGGATGCCAGCGAGCTCGTCGAACGCGTGTCGGTGCTCACCGACAGACAACGCGGCGACCTGCTGGAACGCATGGCGCTTCTCGTCGGGGCCAACCACGCGGTGACCGTTGAGGAGTTCAGGAGCGAGTTGGGCGACATCCTCGATTCAGGCCCGACATTCCATGCCGTTCTGCACGGCGGACGGTTCGACGGCCAGGTGATGGAGCTCGACCCCGAGGAGTTCGACGCGAGCGTGATCTGCGCCGCGGTGGAGGGAGAGGATGCCGCGGTACCGACGTCCGAGGAGTTCAACTGCGTGTACCAGCTCAGCGAGGGCTCGCCGGCGCCGGGCTCCACCGTGCACTACCGGTTCGACGGACTCATCGACGCTCACAGCCCATCGCTGGAGCAGCCGGGCAGCTGACGATACGGGTCGCGGCGTCAGCCGGTGATCTTCATCAACGCGACGTGGTCGCCGTCGACCGTGAAGGTGAACGTGCTGGGGCCGTTGAACCCGTCGCCGCCCACCTGAGCGTCCACGGCGATCGAGTTGCCGTGCACCCGGAAGCGCAGGTCGGTGAGCGTGACGTTCACCCCGATGAACTCCGAGTCGCTCCAGCCGCGGATGGCGTCGGGGCCGGTGAAGACCCGTCCCCAGTCATCCACGGCGCCGCGCTGGCCGAAGCAGGCAACGAAGGCGCCGATGTCGTGGGCGTTCGCCGCATCGACGGCCGCTCGTACGACCGCGGGAACGTCGTGCGAGGTGGTGTTCGGCATCGCTGCTCCCCGTTGGTTGCTGGGTGTTGCCTCGTGGTCGGGCGCTCGGCCTGAGAATAGCCGAACGTAGACATTAGGGTAGTCCGATGGAATCCTCCCCGAACGCGAGTCGAGCGAACCCACCCGACCCTCGGGGATCCGGTTCGCAGACTCCGAACGAGCCCGCTGCGTCGACCGCGGAGCTCGCAGCGGCGGCCGTTTCGGAGCCGGTAAGGGTTCGGCCGCGCACCCGTGGTCAGGAGCGGCAGGCGATCGCCCGTCACGGTCGGTTGAAGCGACATCCGTGGGGCACGTTCGGAAAGGTCGTGGCATCCGTCGCCGCGGTCGCCGTGGTCAGTGTGCTCGGAATCGGCGCGGTTGCGGCGGTGAACCTGGTGAGCGACGCGAAGCCGACTGTTCAGTTGGTGGGACAGGACGGCTCGACATCCGCACCCATTCCCGACATCGGGGCGATCAACGGTGGCGTCAACATCCTCATCGCGGCTTCCGACACCCGCACGGGACAGGGCGACGCGTGGGGCACCACGGACGACAGTTCCGGCGCCGGCCTCAACGACGTCACGATGCTGGTGCATCTCTCGCAGAACCACAAGAACGCGGTCGTCGTGAGCTTTCCGCGCGACATGATGACGGCCATCCCGGAGTGCCCTGACGGCAACGGCGGATGGAACAGTGCGATGTCATTCCAGCCCATCAACACCACGCTCTCCGACGGCGGCCTCGCCTGCACGGTGCTCACGGTGGAGCAGATCACGGGGCTCAAGATCCCGTTCGCGGCGCTCGTCGACTTCAACGGCGTCGTCGCGATGTCGAACGCAGTGGGCGGCGTGCCGGTGTGCATCGCCGACGGCGGCATCCACGATGTGCACACGGACCTCGACCTGCCAGAGGGCAACGTCACGCTGCAGGGCAAGGAAGCCGCGGAGTTCCTCCGTACCCGCTACGGCGTCGGCGACGGGTCGGACCTCGGCCGCATCAGCAACACCCAGGTGTTCCTGTCGTCGCTCGTGCGCACCGTGCTCACGCCGAAGACGCTGACCAACCCTGTGAAGGTGTGGAGCCTGGCGAAGGCGACGCTGGCCAACGTGCAGCCGTCCGACACGCTCACCCTGACAACGCTGTACCAGATGGCGATGGCGGCCAAGGACCTCACCTACGACAACATCGTGTTCGTGCAGTATCCCGTGGGCGACGATGCCGACTATCCCGGCAAGGTCGTTGCGGATCAGGAATCGGCCGACGCCCTGATGAGCGCGGTGAAGGATGACCAACCGATCCAGCTCTCGGGAGGCACGGGCGTCGGTGCGGTCGCCGCGACCGATGCGCCCACCCCGCCTCCCGCAGCGGACTCGAACGCCTCGACCGGATCGAGTGGTTCCGGAAGCTCTGGTGGTTCGGGCGACACGGGCTCGACGACGGCTCCTTCGTCATCCGCCGCTTCAACGAGCGTGCTCCCAGACGACGTCAAGGGCCAGACGGCCGCGACGCAGACCTGCTCGAAGGGTAATAACTGACCTGCGGCCAGCGCGAAGGGAACGCCCGGCGACGGCATCCCGTGCCGTAGCGTGGGGTGATGCCCGTCCTGCTGCAGCTCGACTCCTCGATCGATCCGACGACCTCCGTCTCGCGTGCCCTCACGGCGCGATTCGCCGACGGATGGCGCGCGAGAGGTTCCGACCACGTCGTCGTGGTGCGCGACCTCGCCGCGAACCCCGTTCCGCATCTCCCTCACGACTCGTTGCACTGGCCGGCCAGGCTCCGTGCGGCGGGCGCACCCTCGTTCCCTGAGGCCGAGGCGCTGCAGGATGAGCTGTTCGACGAGCTCTTCGCTGCGGATGCCGTAGTCGTCGGTGCCCCGATGTACAACTACTCCATCCCGTCGACGTTGAAGACGTGGCTCGACTACATCCACATCCCGGGTCGCAGCACACCCTTCGACACCGACACCCAGCCGATGAAGGGGCGTCGCGCGGTGATCGTCTCGTCGCGCGGCGCCACCTACGACCAGGGCTCCGCAACGGCCGACTGGGATCACACGGTGCCGCCGATCGAGATCATCCTGGGTACCGCGCTCGGCATGGAGCTCGACGTCGTGACGGTCAGCCGCACCCTGTCGAGGACGGTGCCCACGATGGCCGGCGAACGCGACCGCTTCGACGCCGAGCTCTCGGCCGCCGAGCAGAGGCTCGACGAGCTCGCCGCGTCGATCTGAGGCGTACTGCGCGTCCCGCAGCGGCTCCCTGGTGGAGACGCGCGCGTTCGGCGTGCTCCCCAAGCCGCGGGCGGAGGCGCCTACACGTCGCTGAGCTCGATGGCCTGCGTCGTCGGGCCCTCGTAGTCGCCTTCCTTCGAGCCTGCAGTGCCTGCGGTGCCCGTCTTTGACGGCTCCTCGACGTACACGTACTTGCCGCCCATGAGGAGTGACGCGACAGCGCCGACGACCGAGAGGATGGCGGCGGTCACGAACACGATCACGAGGCCGGCGTGGAACGGGCCGGAGATCAGTGCGGGGAAGAAGTCCTTGCCGGTCAGGGCAGCCGTCTGCGAGGCGGAGAGCGTGTCGAGCGCACCCGTCGGCTTCAGAAGCGACGCGATGGGGTTGTAGCCCAGGAACGCCGCGAAAAGACTGCCGACCGGTGGGGCCCCGGCGATCTGTCCGGCGACCGCGTTGCTGACTCCGTGTGCGGTGAGTCCGTCGCGCATGGTCTGGGGAAGCGTGCTGGCCAGGCCGGCGATCATCAGCGAGAAGAAGACGCCGATGGAGAGCGAGTTGCCCGCGTTCTGGAATGTGCCGGTCATCCCGGATGCCGCACCTCGTTGATTCGCCGGCACGGAGTTCATGATCGCGGTGCGGTTGGGGGCCGCGAACATGCCCGACCCGACGCCGTTCAGGAACGTGACGACGGCGAAGATCCAGTAGTCGAAGTTCACCGGGATGAACAGCAGGCCGATGAACGTGACGGCTACCAGCATCAGGCCGACGAACGACAGCATGCGTGCGCCGATGCGGTCGGAGATGATGCCGGCGAGCGGACCCGATGCGAGGAATCCGATCGTCAGCGGCAGCATGTAGATTCCCGCCCAGAACGGCGTCGACTCGAAGGAGTAGCCGTGCAGCGGCAGCCAGATGCCCTGCAGCCAGATGATCAGCATGAACTGCAGGCCGCCTCGACCGATGGAGGCGAGCAGGCCGGCGAGGTTGCCCCACGCGAAGGCGCGGATCTTGAACAGTCGCACGTTGAACAGTGGGTCGCGCACCTTGAGCTCGACGAACACGAAGATGACGAGCACGACGATGCCGCCGCCGATCGCCGCGATCACCCAAGGGTTCTGCCACCCCGTCGAACTGTCGCCGTAGGGCTGGATGCCGTAGGTGACACCGGTCAGCACGGAGATGAGTCCCACAGCGAAGAGCACGTTGCCCCACCAGTCGATGCGGCCCTTGTTGGTAGCGCCCACCTCGTGCAGTGAGCGATACGACCAGATCGTGCCGATGATGCCGACCGGAATGCTGACCGCGAAGACCGCGTGCCAGTCGACGGAGGCGAGCACGCCGCCCAGGATGAGGCCGATGAAGGTTCCCGCGATGGCCGCGATCTGGTTGATGCCGATCGCCATTCCGCGTTTCTCGGCAGGAAAGGCATCGGTCAGGATCGCCGTGGAGTTGGCGAAGATCATCGAGCCGCCGACAGCCTGGATGAGTCGCCAGACCACAAGCCACATCGCGCCTGCGCCCGAGGTGAACGGATCGAACACCAACGCGATCGCGGCGAGTGTGAACACGACGAAGCCGATGTTGTAGATGCGCACCCGGCCGTACATGTCGCCCAGGCGGCCGAAGGTCATCACCAGCACGGCGGTGACCAGGATGTACCCCATCAGAATCCACAGCAGGTAGCTGACGTTGCCCGGCTCGAGCGGGTTCAGACGGATGCCCGTGAAGATGGCGGGCAGCGAGATCAGCACGATCGAACCGTTGATCGTCGCCATCAGCATGCCGAGCGTGGTGTTGCTCAGCACCACCCAGCGGTAGTGGGGGTGGTCTTTGTGGAACATCCCCGATCGTTCCCGTTGTGCTCCGCCGCTGCTCACTGTTCCGTCTCCCCTCGACCGCGCTCCGTGTCGGGGTACGCCCCGAACGAGCACGTAGATGCTAGCGGCATGGCGCGAACATTGTTCGTCGGTCGAACTGAAAGCGAAGACTCGATGGGCCTTCGCCGCGACGCCATCGCCGAGGCGGTTCAGATGCCTCGGTATGCGGCTGTGCTGCCGGGGTGTGGGGGCTCGAACTCAGAACAGCGGCGGAGGGGAATCCGGTAGTGCGCCCTCGAGGCCGAGCAGAAACTCCTTGCGCTTGAGGCCGCCGGCGTATCCGGTCAAACTCCCGGTCGCGCCCACTACGCGATGGCAGGCGACCACGATCGACAACGGGTTGTGCCCGACCGCTTGGCCCACCATGCGGGCCAGCGACCGGTCGCCGAGCTGCTCGGCGATGTCGCCATAGGTGACCGTCGTGCCGTAGGGAATCTCGCGCAACACAGCCCAGACGCGCTGCTCGAAGTCGCTTCCCTCCGCATGGGTCGCGAAGTCCAGCGAGGTGCGCGTGCCCTTCAGGTAATCGTTCAGCTGCCGCACCGCCTCGGAGATCGCCGGGTCCGATGCCGCGTCGACCTCGTCGCCGAACGTCGTGCGGTCCGGCTTGGTCCAATGGCCCGGGTAGTAGATGCCCGTGACCGCGTCGCCGTCGGCGACGATGGTGAGCTCGCCGATCTCCTCGGCGATCTGGGGTGCAGTGATGGTGGCGTGTCGGATGCCCATGGTCGACTCCTCGTTCCTGTGCTCTTTCATTGTGTAGACGTTCCGCACAGCCCGAACGTGAGATCGTCTGAAACACGGGCATCCACGGGCAAGGCGTTCGGACTTGATGCCACCCCGCCTGCGCCGCCGAAGGCCGTCGCTAGTCTGCGAGGATGCCGCACGCATCCGTCTCGTTCTGGTATTCGCAGGTGCCTGCGCCCGAGCAGCGTCCGTCGTTGAAGGGCGACATCCGAGCGGATGTCTGCATCGTCGGCGCCGGATTCACCGGCCTCTGGACCGCGTACTACCTCAAGAAGACGCAGCCTTCGCTGCGGGTGGTCGTGCTGGAGCAGCGGTACGCCGGGTTCGGGGCATCCGGTCGCAACGGTGGATGGCTGACCAATTCCGTCACAGGAGGTCGGGAGCAGTACATCGCGACGCACGGCCGCGAGGGTGCTCAGGCGATGCAGTCCGCGATGACCGCGTCGGTGCACGAGGTGATGCGGGTCGCCGACGCGGAGGGCATCGATGCGGACATCGTGCTCGGCGGGGAGCTGAACGTGGCACGCAACGCCGCACAGCTCGGGCGGCTGCAGGAGTGGGCAGAGGGGGAGGCCGGGTGGGCGGATGTCGACGCGGAACTGCTCGATCAGGCACAGGCATCCGCTCGCATCGCCGTGTCGAACACACTCGGCGGCCTGTGGCAGCCGCACTGCGCGCGCATTCAGCCGGCGAAGCTCGTGCGCGGGCTCGCCACCGTGGTCGAGGGGCTCGGCGTCGAGCTGTACGAGGGCACGACGGTCACCGCGATCGAGGCGCGCGGCGCAGGTCGGTCGGCGCGGGCCGTCACGGGTCGGGGCGCGGTGGAGGCCGATGTGGTCGTTCGTGCGACAGAGGGATTCACGGCACGGATGCCGGGCGCGCACCGCGCCTGGGTGCCGCTGAACTCGTCCCTGATCGTCACCGAGCCGCTGTCCGAGGCGCAGTGGGATGCCATCGGCTGGGCGAACCGCGACACCCTTGGCGACCTCGCCCACGTCTACATGTACGCGCAGCGCACCGCGGATGACCGCATCGCGTTCGGCGGACGCGGAGTGCCGTATCACTGGGCCTCCCGCTTCGACCCGGACGGCACGACGCCGGAGGTCACGGTGCGGTCGTTGCGCGAGCTGCTGGTGCGGTTCTTCCCCGTGCTCGGCGACGTGCGGGTCGAGCGATCGTGGTCGGGCGTGCTCGGGGTGCCGCGGGACTGGTCGGCGACGGTGGGGCTCGACCGGACATCCGGTCTGGGCTGGGCAGGCGGATACGTCGGCACAGGCGTCACGGCCACCAACCTCGCCGGTCGCACGCTCGCCGACCTCATCGTGGAGCGCGACACCGCGCTCACCGCGCTGCCCTGGGTCGGTCATCGGGTGCGCAACTGGGAGATCGAGCCGCTGCGCTTCATCGCGGTGAACGGGCTCTACAAGGCATACGGCATGGCCGACCGCGCCGAGGACCGCGGCCGCACCTCGACGTCGTTCATCGCGCGAGTCGCCGACAGGGTCTCCGGCCACAAGTAGGGAATCCCGTGGGTTGAGGAGCACCGCGAAGCGGAGCGTCTCGAAACCCGCCCGCGTCCCGCTCGCATTCCGCCGGCGCCGCATTCCGAGAGACTGCATCCCCGCGCCGAACCCGCGGGCGATACCCGCCGCGATGGGGTGGGCGTGCAGTCTCGCGGAGGAGAGGAGCCGGGCGGGGGTGCGGCTGGTCGGAGGTCGGGGTGCGGTGCCCCACTGGGCGCTGGGCGGGGTGCGGTCTACCCTGCAGGTATGAGCGACCGGGTGCACAAGCCGGGGCGTGAGCTCGCCGACGAGAAAGGCATCCTCGTCGGATTCCTCGCGTACGACCGCGGTGTGGTGGAGCGCAAGCTGCGCGGGCTTTCCGAACAGGATGCCCGGGAATCCGTCATCCCATCCGGATGGTCGATGCTCGAACTCGCCTGGCACCTCTCCTCGATGGAGCGGCGCTGGCTGCAGTGGGGGTTCCTCGGTGCGCAGCTCGACGACCCGTACCGCGACGCCGACGACGGCGGGTCATGGCACGTGGATGCCTCGGCCACCGTCGACACCGTGCTCGCGGCCTTGCAGGCGGCCGGTGACGTCACCGAGCGCATCGTCGGCGAGCATGACCTCGATGAGCGCTCCCTTCGTGGTGGCCGGTTCAC
Source organism: Humibacter soli (assembly GCF_054779035.1). Taxonomy (NCBI): domain Bacteria; kingdom Bacillati; phylum Actinomycetota; class Actinomycetes; order Micrococcales; family Microbacteriaceae; genus Humibacter; species Humibacter soli. The sequence continues at coordinate 376,142 of NZ_BAAGYX010000002.1, forward strand.
CGCCGAGGACCCTGCGCCGACGCTCCGCTGGATTCTGACCTATGTGCTTCAGGAGTATTCCAGGCACCTCGGACACCTCGACATCGCGCGCGAGCTCACCGACGGGGAGACCGGCGAATAGTTCGACGGCGAGACCGGGGCATAGTGTGCCGGTGTGGGATTCGAAGCAGCACTCGACGTCGTGACCGAATGGGTGGATGCCGGCCGCATCCCCGGAGCCGTGCTGGGTGTCGCCGAGCCGGGCGACGACTCGCCGAAGTTCAGCGCGGTCGGGCTGGCGCAACTCGAGCCCGTCGAGCGCCCGATGATGATCGACACCTGGTTCGACCTCGCGTCGCTGACGAAGGTGATCTTCACGACGCCGCGCATTCTGGATGCCGCGAGCTCGGGCATCCTCGACCTCGACGCTCCGATCACCTCGGTGCTCCCCGAGCTACGGCAGTTCGACCAGAGCGCATGGCAGCGCACGATCACGCTGCGCGACTGCCTGACGCACGGCAGCGGACTGCCCGCGACGTGGCCGATCTACACGTACGGCACCGACCCCGATCAGTTGCGTGCGTTCGTCATCCAGCGGGACTGGCCCCACGGCGAGCCGGTGTACTCCGACCTGAACTTCATGCTGCTGGGCTTCGTGCTCGAGCGGTTGTCGGGCGCGCACATCCGCGAGCTGGATGCCGGCGACGGCTTCGCATGGGGCGCCGACCCCGATCAGGCGGCAGCCACCGAGTACTGCCCATGGCGCAGGCGGATGCTCGTGGGTGAGGTGCACGACGAGAATGCCGCCGCGCTCCAGGGCGCCGGTCACGCCGGGCTGTTCGGTACTGCGGAGTCCGTTCTCGGTTACGCCCGTGGGCTGCTCGACGGGACCGCTGCCTCGGCGGAGTCGATCACCTTGATGCGCACGGCGGTGGATGACCACCGCACGTACGGCTGGGAACATCGCTTCGACGGCTGGCCGGGCGGGGACGCCTGCAGCCAGGACACCATCGGCCACACCGGCTTCACCGGAACCGGCGTGTGGATCGACTTCGCCGCCGGTCGCGCGTGGACGCTGCTCACCAACCGGGTGCACCCGTCCCGCTGGTCGGACAGCCGCGTGCCGGAGCTGCGCCGCCTGGTCGGCGACGCCCTCGCCACCTCCACTGGTTGAGGGCCGCCCCGAACCCCCGCCCGCCGCCGCGAAAACAGCGGATGTCACCGAAAACAGCAGGGAAGCTGCTGTTTTCGGCGCGAGAGCGCGATCCCTGCTGTTCTCCCGACGGGCGCAGAGCGCGCGCGGGTCAACGCCGGCGTACTGGGAGTGAGTGCTACAGCGCCTCGAGCACGATCGCGGCTCCCTGGCCGCCGCCGCCGCAGAGGCCGGCAGCGCCGAGGGCGCCAGGGCCGACATCCTGCAGCCGTCGCGCCAGCGTGCCGACGATGCGCGCGCCCGACGCTCCGAGCGGATGCCCCAGCGCGATCGCCCCACCGTGCGCGTTCACGATCGCGGGCTCGACACCCAGCTCGCGTGTCGACTGCACCGCAACGGCGGCGAACGCCTCGTTGATCTCGACGGCTGCGAGAGCGGATGCCTCCACCTCAGCCTTGCGCAGGGCAGCAGCGATCGCATGGGAAGGCTGGGAGTGCAGCGATGTGTCGGGACCGGCGACGAACGACTGCGACACGATGCGCGCGAGCGGTGCGACCGTCAGCTCGACGTCGTCCCCGACGATCACGAGGGCCGCGGCGCCGTCGGTGATCTGCGACGAGTTGCCTGCCGTGATCGTGCCGTCGCTGGCGAACGCCGGGCGCAGGGCGGAGAGCGACTCAGCCGTCGTGTCGGCGCGCACCCCGTCATCCACCGAGTAGGTCGTCGAACCCTTGCGGCCTGGCACTTCGAACGGCTCGATCTCGCCCGCGAGGAAGTCGACGGACGACGCCACCCGCTGGTGCGAGGTGGCTGCGTAGGCATCCTGTTCCTCGCGAGTGATACCGAGCACGCCATTGTATTTCTCGGTCGACGCGCCCATCGAGATGTGCTCGAACGAGTCGGAGAGTCCATCGCGCTCGAGCGTGTCGACGAGCTCGATCGCGCCGTACTTCGCGCCCGCGCGCGAGCCCGCCCAGGCGTGCGGCGCCAGCGACATCGACTCCTGGCCGACGACGACCACGATGTCGGCATCGCCGTCCTCGATCAGCTTCGCGGCCGCGCCGATCGCGAGCGTTCCCGACAGGCAGACGGCGTTGAGCGTGATGGCCGGAACGGTCAGCGGGATGCCGGCCCCCACCGCCGACTGCCGCGCGGGGTTCTGCCCTGCAGCGGCCTGGACCACCTGCGCGCCCTGAACGATGTCGACGCGGTCGGGGGAGATGCCGGATCGCGCGAGGGCGGCGCGCGTGGCGTGGGCGCCGAGTTCGACGGCCGGAACCGAAGCGAACCCTCCGTTGAACCTCAGGAAAGGGGTGCGCGCGTAACTCGCGATGAGCGCGCGGCGACCGGAAGAGTTCGGCATGGTGTACTCCTTTGTCGTGCCGCTACGAGGATAACCGCGTGGGCTCGACTGGGACGCCCGATGCCTCGACCCAAGCCCACCCGATGACTCGACCGACCCGACTTCCTCAGCGGTTGGATGTCTCGCGCGGCTTCAGCAGGTTAGCCCGCTCCGGGTGCGAGTCGAACCACTGCGCCACGTACCAGCACATCGGCACGACGTGGTAGCCGGTGTTCTTCTCGACGTCGTCCACCGCGAACTCGACGAGCTTGCCCGCCAGGCCGTGACCGCGCAGGTTCGGATTCGTGAACGTGCGGGTCATCGACAGGGCGTCGCCCAGCACCGTGTAGTCCACGACGCTGGCGATCTGTCCGCCCGTCCGCAGGACGTAGCGGTGGGCATCCGGTTCGTGAGCGAATTCCTCGGACATGTTTTCAGCGTAGGCGCGATGCCCGAGCCTGGCCCGGAGTCGGTCCGGCAGGCGGGGCGCTCGGCGTAACGTGAGCACCGACCGACCCAGCCCCGAAGGAGCACCGATGACCGACCTCTCCGCCGCCCACCAGGAGCTCCTCGCTCAGATCCCCGTTCCGCACGGCGCGAAGATCGAGGCATCCCCGATCACGTATGGACACGACGGCATCGAACTCGAGGGATACGTTGCGCACGATGCGGCGGCGAACGAGCCGAGGCCGGGCATCCTTGTCGTGCCCGACTGGCTGGGTGTCGGACCGAACGCGGAGATGCGTGCCCAGATGCTTGCTCGGTTGGGCTATGTCGCGTTCGCGGCGGATATGTACGGCGCGGATGTGCGGCCGACCGGCGACAGCGCGCGAGAGGTGGTCGGACAGTTCTACGCCGACCTCGACCTGATGCGTGCCCGCGTGCAGGCGGCGTACGACACGTTGGTCGAGCTTCCGCAAGTCGACGAGAACCGCATCATCGTCATCGGGTACTGCTTCGGCGGCACGGCGGCACTGGAATTCGCACGCACGGGAGCGGATGTCAAGGGAGTCGTCTCCTTCCACGGAGGCCTCATCACGCATGACCCGAGCGACGCAGCCGCCATCAAGGCCAAGCTGCTCATCCTGACCGGCGGCTCGGATCCGTCGGTGCCCGACGAGAGCATCCACGCGTTCCAGGACGAGCTTCGCGCGGTGCCCGAACTCGACTGGCAGACGGTGATCTACAGCGGGGCCCCGCACGCGTTCACGGTGCCGGGCGAGCGCTTCCGCCCGCTTGCGGATGCCCGCAGCTGGCGCGCCCAGCTGGACTTCTTCGACGAGGTGCTCGCGTAGGGGCTGACGCCCGTCGGCTGCCCCTCGCGGACGTTGGGCGGCGATCCCCTCGCGAGACTGCACGCCCACGTCAAGGCTGAGGGGAGAGCCCACCGACTTGGTGCGGGGATGCAGTCTCGGGGACCCGGGATGCAGACTCGCGGGAACGGACGGAAGGAGTGGCTATGGCAGCGTTCACCGAGCGCGGATCGACGAAGCCGTGCGCGTTCTGCGCGATCGTGCGCGGCGAGTCATCCGCTCGCGAGGTCTTCAGATCGGATGACTTCGTCGCCTTCCTCGACGCCCACCCGGTGTTCCACGGGCACGTGTTGATGGTGCCGACCCTGCACATCCAGACCTACGACGAACTGCCGTTGACGCTGGCCGATCCGTGGCTGCGCACCTCGCAGTCACTTCAGCGCGCCGTCGAGAAGGCAATGGATGCCGACGGCAGCCTCCTCATCGTGAACAATGTCGTCTCGCAGTCGGTGCCGCATCTGCACCTGCACGTCATCCCGCGGTCCCGCGACGACGGCCTGCGCTTCTGGCTGGGACCACGTCATGCGTATGCCGACGCCGAGCAAGCGGATGCCACTGCGGCCGCGATCCGCGCAGCCATGGGCTGACCGGTCGGCGCTGGATTTCGGAGATTTGAGGCGACACGCCCGCCGGTGGACCACGACACGCCCCGGGGCGGCGCGGATCTCCGATTTCGGCAAGTGGGGATGTTCCAGGACAGGCGGTAGGGGCCGTGGGGTTGTTGCCGCACGGGGGGGTCCACGTCTCTTGGGACGATTTCAGTGCCCGGCCACGGCCTGATATAGTCGTCAGGTTGATCAGGGAGCGCTGAGGTTCCGGATCAGCACCGATCGCGCCCGTAGCTCAACGGATAGAGCATCTGACTACGGATCAGAAGGTTGGGGGTTCGAATCCCTTCGGGCGCACACCAGAAAACAGCGAAAACCCCCGGAATTCCGGGGGTTTTCAGCATTTGCGGATGACACCCGGCACCACCGGATGACACCAGCATGTGTGCACTCATGTGTGCACTAGCTTGCTAGCCTGCTGATGTGCCGAAGCGACGCGACCACGGCCAGGGCGGCCTCTACGAGCTTAAGAGCCGTGGCCTGTGGCGCGGAGTCGTCGACAACGGCTACACAGCAGACGGACGGCGTCGTCAGTCGTATGTGCACGCGAAGACGCGCGAGGAGTGCGTGCAGAAGCTGCGCCGGCTGATCCGGGAGATCGAGGAGAACGGCAGCCCGCTCGACCACCACACCCGTATCGCCGATCTCGCCGAGACGTGGCTAACAGATGCAGCGGGACGGCTGAAACCGAAGACCATGCAGGGCTACCGCTCGCAAGTAGCAACGAACATCCTCCCTCTACTCGGCAAGCGAGTGGTCGGCGACCTGAAACCCTCGGACATCCGACGCCTGCATGCGGCGATCTTCGCCCGCAAGCTGGGACCGGCGAGCGTCGCCGCAGCCCACCGCGCCCTGTCGGCCATGCTCGGCTACGCCTGCGATGAAGGCTTGATCTCCCGCAACGTGGCCGAGTCGGTCGACATCCCCCAACAGGCGCCCGTCGACCGCGACTCCCTGACTCGATCCGAAGTGCAGGCGCTCCTCGACCTCGACGATCCCAAATGGACGCTGGCACTGCTCTCAGGGGCCCGCGACGGTGAACTACGCGGGCTTCGCATCGGCGACCTGGACCTGGAGGGAAAGAAGGCGCACGTGTCCTGGAACCTGGTGGAAGCCACGTTCCGGCACGGCTGCCAGGTTCCCTGCGGCAACAAGACAGCGGGTCGCTGCCCGCAGCGCGAGCTTGACATCGCTCCGAACCTGGAAGTTCAATCGCTGCGAGGCCGCTGGGTACTCGCACGCCCCAAGGCCTACCGGCCGCGGATCGCCCCGCTCACCGACGAACTCGCGACAGCTCTGCGCAGACACGTTGCGGCGGATGCGGGACCGAATCCGCATGGACTGGTCTGGCACCGACCCGACGGCAGCCCGCTGACGAACGCCGACACCAACGGCGCCCTCCGAACTGCGCTGACGCGAGCAGGAATCCAGCGGCCGGCAACGATGCATTGGCTTCGCCACACCTACACCACCATGGCCGAGCATGCCGGACTCGAGTGGGTCGTCTACGCGAGCATCTCCGGCCACGCGTCCGAGGACATGTCCCGCCGCTACACCCACCAACTCGAGCAAGAGGCGACCGCAGGAGTCAACCGGCTCAACGCCTATCTCCGTGCCTAGCTTCCGCGAGCTCCGCCCGCGCACGCCGGCCTGAACCTCGGACGCTTCCTACCCGCGATTCTGATCAGGAACGCCGAGGACCCACCCGCACGTCGCGAGGTAGCCCGCCAGCTCGACGATCTCTGCCTCCAACGCTTCGACGCGTTGGTCAGGCACGTGGCCATCACGTCCGTCCTCTAGTGCTGACTGGGCTGCTCGCTGCCGAGTCACCTCACGTTGGAGCCGACGGAGGGTGCGGTAGGCATCCATCTCACTGAGCGTCAAACGCTCGGCGGCGTGGGCAGCTCGATGGTCAGCCCCTGAGATGCCGCCAAACCAGGCATCGAATTCCCCGGCATCCATCGCCGAAAGATGCTCGCTGATGTTGGGCAGGTCTATCGATGCCCTTGGATTCGAGACGTCGGCGAGCAGCTGCACGGGTGGCACCTGCAAGGCGTGAGCGAGGTTGAGAAGCTGGCTGACGCTGATGTCGACCTTCCTGCCAGCTTCGATGTTCTCGATCACCGCAGTTGTCACATTTCCGCCCTGGATGGTCTCGGCCAGCTCTCGTGGCGACTTGAACCCGCGCCGACGGCGCACCTCGCGAAGGCGGTGCCCGATCCCACTCGTATCGTTGCTGCTTGCCATTTCGACAGGATATGCCCGTCACTCTTGTCAAACCAACATTCACACATTACCGTCAAAACGACAGCAATGTCATTGTGTTGATGTTAAAACGACGGGAGCGGATCATGTTGGGGGACTACATTCAGGCAACTGAGGTTGAGGAGATCACCGGGATCTCCCTCGGGGCACTCGCCCAGTTGCGCTATCACGGCAAGGGGCCGCGGTTCTACAAGCCGACGCCTCGGACTGTGCTCTACAAGAGGGCGGAGGTCCTGGCCTGGATCGAGGCCAGTGCCCGCACCAAGACCGGGGCGTTGGTGTGACCCCCGCGCAGCCGCTGGAGGCGGAGCTCGTCGATGGGTATCTGATCCCGGTCGACCCTGCGCTGGATGACGAGTGCGAGGCGTGCCAGTGAACGCCAGAAAACCTATCGCCGCGTCTAAGTTGTCTAACCCTGTTCGAGGGGTAATTTCCGGAGGCGATGACACGCCCACTGCACGACCCAGGTGCTGCCTTTCGGCGGCCCGTGAGGCGGTGAACCTTCATGGCTGAGGACCCCGCGACGCCGAGCACGAACCGTCGGGTGCTGTTGTGGGCCACCGCTTCGGCGGTCGCGCTCCTCGCTGCGGCAGGTTTCGTGCTGTCCTTCTCCTCCCTGATCGACTTGGCCGTTGAGTCGGGAATCGACCGGCAGCTGGCGTTCCTCTGGCCGTTGATCGTTGACGGATTCATCGTTGTGGCGACTGCGGCCGCGTTCGCGTTGAAGGGGCGTGCCCGTCATGTCACGTGGTACCCGTGGACGGCGTTGGTCTTTTTCTCCGCGATCAGCGTCACCGGCAACGCGGTGCACGCGATCCAGGCCGCGGATGTCCGTGTCCCGATCCTGATGGCCACAGCGGTCTCCTCGATCCCGGCGATTGCTCTGCTGGTTGCCACACATCTGCTGGTCGTGATGGTCGACGCCCACCGCGGGGATCCCAGTCGGTCCTCGACGGCGACCGTCCTTGACCCCGAGGCGGCGACCGGCAGCCAGCTCCTCGCAGCGGTCAGGGCCGCCGGGGATCGGGGCGAGCCGGTCACCGGGAAACTCGTCGCCTCCCTCGCGGGCACGTCGGTACGCACCGGGCGTCGGCGGCTTGCCGAACTACGACAGCAGTTCCCCAACCAGGTTCCGAAGCAGACGAGTTCCGTCGAAAGGGTGTGAGGGCGATGTCATGGGGGGACGCCAAGACAGCGACGCAGGACAACACACAAGAACTACTGAGCGCCGTCGACGACATGAAGGGGTATGTCGTCCACCAACTGCCCGCTCAACCCGATGAAGTGGACACGGTTCTGCAGGAGACCCGGGAGACCGTTTGGCGGAAGGCGACCTCTTTTGACCCGGCGAAGGGGACGCCGAGCCGATTCGTGTTCGGCTTCACCCGCAACATCGTGCACCGCCACCAGCATCACCACGCCGATGCCGAGCACCTTCCCGAGGATGTCCCGGCACCACACGGCGCCGACATCCTTGCCGGGCTGGTACGCCGGTTTGACCTGCATCGATGGATCAGCCTCGTCGCAGACTTCGTCGGCGTTGAGGAATGGGAGATCATCACCGATCTGGCGTTCGAAGACGGAAAAACGGACCTGATCGCGGCGCGCCATGACATCAGCCCGCGGCAGCTGAGATCAGTCCGAGACCACGTCTCCCATGTCACCTACACGGTCCGCGCCGCTCTGACCGCGATCGACCTGCAACTGCCACGCACGGATTCCGTGCTGGTCAGCTGCCTGCCGCCACATGGCGGGTACCGCGAGACGGCCGAACACCTGGACGAGTCCGGACCCGTCCTCGCCGCCAGACTCGGCATCCATCCCGGCTCAGCCCGAGCACGCCTCGCGACCACCAAACGCCTGTTGACGATTGCCCAGATCGTCCTCGACCGGGACTCCGCAGCATGAGTTCCGGCGCGCTGATCGGTGCAGGCCGATCCAAGACCGGCCGCACACTGATCGTCCTGATGGCCCTGGTCGTGACCCTGGTTCCGATCTCCATCGCCCTCTTACCGGCCAGCATCGTCCTGGCGATGGGCTCCGATGCCGGAGGCGGCTTCACCGGCGCCTGTATGGGAGAGACCCCCGTCGTGCGATCGGGTCAGGCCGTCGACGGATACGGGCCGGATCAGCTTCGGATCGCGGCGACGATCATCGACGTCGGGCAACAACGCGGCATCGATACACACGGCCAGCAGATCGCCGTGATGACGGCGATGGGCGAATCCTCCCTGACCAACTTGGATCACGGAGACGCGGTCGACAACACCACCATCGGCGTGTTCCAACAGGGCGTCACCTATGGCACTCGAGCACAACGCCTGGACCCCGCCACCGCTGCAGCGGCGTTCTACACCCGCATGCTCGCCATCCCCGGGTGGGAGCAACTCGACCCGTCGCTTTTGGCGCACCGCGTCCAGATCAACGCGGATCCGAATCACTACACCCCGTACTACAAGCCGGCGGGCGACGTCATCGCGGCCCTCGCGGGCACCAGCGGCACCGGGTGTGCGATCCCGGCCGACGCGGTGAGCGCGGCGAAGCTCCTGGTCACCGCGATCAATGACGGAAAGCTGACCTTCCTTGAGGACCGGTACCAGCAACAGGTCATCAACATGGCCAACGGCACCGCCACACCGCAATGCCGTCTGGACGTGCACGTGCTGCAGATCATGGTGATCGCGGTGAACGACTTCCAGCAGGTCGGAGTCTCCGATCTGAACCGCCGCTGCACCGGCGAGACACCAGGCGCAGGGACGGCATCAGCGCACTGGCAAGGCAAAGCAGTCGACTTCTACGCCCTCAACCATCAGTCGCTTACCGGCGCCGACAGCCTCTCTCTCCAGCTGATCCGGCTCCTTGACCCCTACGTCCCCCACGGCTCAGGTCTCGGCCAATCCGACGTGCGAGCTGCGGACGGCGACCCCATCACGGGACTTCACAACTTCACTCTCCAGTTCCCGGACAGCCCCGACCACCAGCACATCCAAGTGCCCTGACCCGGGTGCGCGCCGAAAATCTACCGATCGGAGAAGAGCAAGTGAAGGCACTCACGAAAGGACAAGCGATGCGCCGAGCAACTCCCACCATCGCCACCGTCGGTCTGGCCTTGGTCCTTGCCTTGACCGGGTGCAGCACGACACCCACCGCACGACACACGACCGGACCACACTTCACTGCCATACCGGAGACGGCTCCCCACCCCACAGCAGCCGCCGGGCCCTTGGCGGAGGAGATCGCCAGAAACGTTCTCGTCTCCGTCTACTACGAATCAACGATCAGAGCCACGCACGGGTGCGGATGCTCGCTGAAGGGCGACAAGAAGGAAGAGCTCTTCCCCGCAGGAACCCTGGTAATGGCAGTGAAGATCACCCTCACCGGCACATGGTCGCCCGATCAGGGAAATCGCACCACGCAAGACGTCACCGGAATGACATTCACCGGGACACGGTTTGAAGGCCGTCCTGAAGCCGCCGTCCTGGCCACCCGAGACGGCGCTGCGATTGCCAACAAGCTCCACGTCCCCTGGATGCCGCAGGGACTGTTCGACGCCGGTCCGTGGAAGATCACGAACAATCAGCCAGCCGCATTCGCCGCTGCCTGGTACGTCCCCACCGGGGTGAACCGCCTGGACCTGACGGTGAACATCCCCTCGGAGAAGCATCCAACCAACCTCTTCGTCGACCTACCCACCGCCGTCCTGCACGCGACCTCACCCGGTGGGGAATGAGGACCCGATGAATCTCCTCCCCGCTCTGCTCGGACTGGCCGGAATCGTGCTCATCGGCCTGGTCGGCATCCTCGGCATCGGCTTCCTGAAAGCGAACCAGCTACGACACGACAACCACGACCACCTTGACCCTCAACCGCACGAGAGGAACGAACCATGAACGCCACCATCACCACCTCAACGCACCCTGTCCTGGCCACCCTCCAGGCACGGCTCGGCAGCCTGTTCACCGTCGCGAGCCCGACACCGAATTACTCCGGTCCCGGCAGCAGCGCCCTGCAAACCATCACCAACATGCTGTTCGGCGACGTCCTCATCCTTGGCATCATCGGCGTCCTGATCGCGGCCGCCTGCATCGTTCTGGGCCACGTCTCGAGCAACAACCGGCTGATGAAGGGCGGCATCATCGGCGTGCTGGGCTGCATCGTCGGCGTCGCCCTGGCAGGCAGCGCAGCCGGACTGATCAACTTCGGCGCATCACTGCACGTGGCGTGAAAGGTGTCGTGATGCTGCTTCTCGCTACCGCTGACCCGTGGACCCCGAACTACGGATGCTTCGTCACCGACTGGGGCTGCCAAGCCTCGCAAACCGTCGCCGGATTCATGGCCTCCATCATCCGCCAGCTCGGCGACTTCATCGGCACCATGATCGCCGGATCCTTCAACACGAACATTGACCAGAGCAGCTGGGCGGTGGCGCACTCACAGTTCCTGTTCTGGGTCGCCGTCACCTCACCAGTCATCCTGATCATCGCGCTGGTCCAGATCGGCATCGGCATGATCCTGCAGGACTGGCGCCGAATCGGCCGCACCGCGATCGGCGCCATGATCGCCATCCCGTTCAGCGCACTCTGCGTCTGGGCGATGCAACAGTTCTCGACCGTCACCGACGGAATCACGCAGAGCCTCACCTCCGCTGCACAAGGCGGAACGATCCAGGACGCCTTGCTCCGAGTCGTCGGCCTGGCCGATCTGCCCAGCACCACATTGACTGCCGGGATGACCTCGACCCGGTTTCTGCAGGGAAGCCCGATCTACGACCTCGTCGTCTCCGGGTCAGCGAACAAGGACGCCGTCGGCAACTACTTCCTCGCCCTGTTCGTCGTCGCGCTGATGATGATCTCCACCCTGTTCCTGTTCATTGCGATGTCGATCCGAGAATTCGGGCTGCTGGCGCTGGCTGCGATGGCGCCGATCGCGTTGATGATGATCGGGCAACCCAAACTCGCTGCGTGGGCCGAACGCTGGGCCAGCCTGACCACCGGCCTTCTCCTGGCGAAACCCCTCGCGGCGGGGGTGGTGCTCCTGGCGATCCAGTTGACGAAGTCGGCCGACAGCATCGGCGTGCTGCTGGTCGCCGCCGGGGCCGTGATCGCCGCATCGCTTTCTCCGTTGTGGGCAACCCGCCTGGTCTCCTTCGCCGGAACCGAGGTCGGCAACGCCTTGCATCGACGTCCCTCGGTCCGAGACCAGATGTCCCGAGCAAACACCGCCGCCGCACCCGTGCGCGCGATCGCCAGAGTTGGAGGCCACTGATGAGCACACTCACCGCCGAAAGCACCCTCACCACGGACGACGGCGCACCCCGGGTCCGGTTCGCCGCCAGGGAGCGACGCGGCGTCATCCTCGGCCTGAGCCTTGGCCAACTCATGGTCATCGGTCTCGTCGTCGCCATGCTGCTGATCACCCTCTTCGTGAACATCAGCGCACTCTCGGTGATGCTTCCGATCGCCGCTGTCGTGTTCTTCTTCGGCGTCGGCACCTACCGTCGCGAACCGATCCTGCAAATCCTGTGGCAGGCCGGCCGCTACACTTACCGGTCCCTGCAAGGCCAGACCCACTTCCGGCGTGACGTGTGGTGGCGGGTCACCACGACAAGCCTGGACATCGGCAAAGCCCACCAAGACGCCATCCGCCCCGTCCCGGTGGCACGGTTCCTCCTTCCCGGCGCGCTGGGAGACGTGCACATCATCCAGATCCCCGGCGCCGGGGCGTTCATCTACAACGCCCGCGGCAAGCTCGCCTCCGTGACCCTCCGCGTCGCATCGAAGGCATGGTCGCTTCGGGACCATGGCATGCAGCGCGCCGCGTATGACGGATTCGTGGAATGGCTCGCGTCGCTGGAGAACATGCCCGGCCTGGTCGAGGCAACCTGCCGAGTCCGTGTCGACCGCGCCTCCACGAACGAGCTCGACGAATACGTCACCAGCCGGATTGCCCAGCACACCCCCACCGTGTCCGACGCGGTCGCCGAGGACTACCAGCGACTGATCACCGCCGCCGGACGACGGTCCATGGGATTCACCAACTACGTCACCCTAACCTTCTCCACCTCAACGATCAACGCAGCGATCCGTGACGGTGGAGGCGGCCTAACCGGGTTGGCTGCCGTCCTGAAAGAACGAGTCGCCGGGCTGGAACCGGCATTGGAACGGGCACGACTGACCGTCCAGGAATGGCTCACTGCAGCTGACCTGGACGATCTCCTCGCCGCGGCATCCGACCCGATCAGCGCAGCTCACCGTCGCGAACGGGAGTCCCGTGCGCACCGCGCCCCTGACCCGAACCAGCCAGTGATGGGCATCGACGAAGCGTGGAATACGCTCCGGGTTGACCAATCCTGGCATCAGACCTTCTGGGTCGCCGAATGGCCCCGCACAGACGTTCGCAGCGGCTTCCTGGAACCACTTCTGTATGCCGGCGACGCCACCCGGGTCATCACTCTCCAGGTCCGCCCCGTGTCCATCCACAAGGCGCTCGGTGAGGTGAATCGAGCACAGAGCGACATGGAGACCGCGGCCGAGATCCGGCTCCGCCTGCACTCACGCGTCACCCTCTCTCACCAGCGCGAAGCAGACGCCCTCGCCGCCCGGGAAGAGGACCTCGTCGATGGGTTCGGGGACGTGAAAGTCCGCGGCTTCATCACCATCTCAGCCGAAACCGAGACCGCACTCGCGCGGGCACGGACCGAGATCGAGCAGGCCTCCCACCCGTCCCGACTGGTCCTGGCATCCATGGCCGGACAGCAAGCCGCCGGCTTCGTCACCAGCACACTCCCCGTCCCCGTGGAAGGAAACTGAGATGACGCAGGCACGAGTGATGGGCTCGATTCCCGCAGGCGATGGGCGGGCACTCAAGACCGCACGTCACACAGAGGCTCCGGAAAGCAGCGGTCGCCGGCTTCTCCCGGCAGGCGAATTGTCGCCGTCGAAGATGCCCGCGTGGGGTTGGCGACACGGGAACAATCTCCGGGGTCCACTTCGGGCGTCATCTCCGGCGCACAGAGTCTCGTCCAAGACCCTGGGAGGCGCGTATCCCTTCCTGGCCGAGACCGGTGACATCCTCACCGGGGCATATATCGGCGAGAACCAGCTCTCCCGCACCCCGTTCTGCTTCGACCCGTGGGACGCCTACTCCGCCGAGATTGTCCGTTCCCACTCGGTCGCGATCCTCGGCGTGAAAGGCACCGGGAAATCCATGCTCGCCAAGTCCTGGTCTGCCCGGCTCGCCCGCCTCGGACGGAAGATCGCCGTGCCGCATGATCCCAACGGCGAATGGGTGCGCGTTGCGGAATACGTCGGCGGGAAGTCCATCAGCGTCGGCCCTGGCCGCGCTGCCCGCATCAACCTTCTCGATGAGGGACCCCGCGATAGGGGCTTCAGCGATGAGCAGTGGAACCAGAACGTGCTGCAGTACCGCCGTGCCACGATCAAGACGATCGTGCGCCGCCTTCGCGACGGCGCCACCCTGGAACCCGTCGAGCACACCGCACTCGACATCGCCCTGGATGCCGTCCGCGACCAGAGCACGGTCACGGTCGCGCACGTCTACGACCGACTCGTCGACCTTGACGCCGAAGCAGAAGTCACGGACGCCGGCCGACGACTCGCACACGCACTACGCCGCCTCGTCTCTGGAGATCTGACCGGGTTCTTCGACGGGCCCTCCACCGTGGCATTCGACGCGGACACCCCGATGATGGTCGTCGACACCTCCGCACTGAAAGGAGCCTCGCCCGAAGCACAAGCCCTTGCCAGGCTGGCCACGGCGAACTGGATCCGCCGAGCCACCCTGGGCAGCAACCGGCAGGCGCGCGTCATCGTGCACGAAGAAGCCGCGGTCGAGCTCCTCAACGACGTCTCCGGAGGCGACCAGCTCGCCGACCGTGTCGAAGACGAGAAAGTCGCCCGCCACCTGGGCACCTCGAACTGGTATTTATTGCATCGCATCGCCGACTTGGACTCCCTCGGCGACCGCGACTCCGCGCTCCACGCCCGCGCCCTCGGGCTTCTGGCGGACTGCGAGACCCGGATCTCCTACGCGCAGCACGTGGGAGAGATCGCCCGATCCAGGGAGATCCTCGGATTCAACGACAGCGAAGCCGAAGTGGTCCGCAAACTCCACAAAGGCGAAGGGCTCTGGCAGATCGGCCCCGACCGTCTCGCGAAGGTAAGGAACATCTGCACCGACCACGAGCTGGAGATCTTCCGCACCGACGCCCTCGGAGGTGAACGGTCATGAAAGACAACCGCACCACACTCGTGCTCCTCTACACGATCTGCGGCGGCGTGCTCATCGGTCTGATGACAACCGGCATCGGCATGCTCGCGATCCGGCTCAGCTGCGGCCGCGGAGGCGACCCGACGAGCTTCATCGCCGGTCTGCAATGGGCGATCGGCAATGACCTCTCCGGCTATCACGTGCCGACGGGCTGCGCCCCGTCCGTCACGGCACCACGCCTCCTGGACGTCCTCGCGCTGGTGCTGCTGATCACGATCGGAGTGGCCGGACTGGGGTGGTGGTCCCGGTATAAGCAGTCGGACCGGCACTTCATCCACGACCTCAAGACACGCGACGGATTCGCCAAGACGGGCGAAATCCGGCGACACGTCTCCGCGCGCGCGGTCACGGCGAGAACCCACACGCTGCGACCCACTGCCACGGCTGCGTCTCCCGAGCTGGTGGGGTGGAAGGTTGGTCGGTCGCACCGATACGACGTGTACGTCTCGATTGAGGACTCCGTCGTGGTGGAAGGCGCGCCCCGCAGCGGGAAAGGGTTCCGCTTCATCATTAACGCCATCCTCGACTGGAGTGGCCCCCTGATCACCACCTCCACCCGCAACGACAACCTCGCCGCAACCATGGCCGCCCGCGCCGCCCGCGGAGAGGTCACCGTCTTCGACCCCCAGCAGCTTTCCGGCGTCCGATCCACACTTCGTATCTCACCGATCACAGGCTGCGAAGACCCGCTCGTCGCCGACCAGCGCGGGCAGGCCATCGTCGCCGGAACAGCGCTGGGTGCCTCATCGAAGAACCAGGAATGGGCGCACGTGGCATCCTCCGTCCTCTCCCGGCTGCTGCATGCCGCCGCAGTGTCCGGACGCGGCGCCGACGCGCTCGCCCGATGGGGCTCCAACCCACGCCTGGCACTCGAAGCAGTGAACGTCCTCACCGCAGACGGCACACCCGGCTGGGCGGAAGACCTCGACGCGATCATCAACGGCGACGAACGCCTCCTCGCCTCCAGCTGGTTCGGCGTCGCCGCCGCAGTCCGGCCACTCGCGATCCCCGCAATCCGCGAAGCGATGACACCCGGACCAGGGGACAGCTTCGACCCCGACACGTTCCTGATTGGAGAGAACAGCCTTTATCTGATCGGCACCGGTGCCGGTGCAGGATCCGTCGGCGGGTTCCTCGGCGCCGTCCTCGACGACATCGTCGAAACAGCGCGCCGCAAGGCCCTCGCCTCCCACGGATCACGCCTCGACCCACCCCTGGCATTGGTGCTGGACGAGATCGCGAACATGTTCTCCTGGCCCGCCCTGCCCCGCGTCATGGCCGACGGCGGTGGCATCGGCATCTCCACCGTCGTCGTCCTGCAGGCCCTGTCCCAGGCAGAGACCGCCTGGTCGAAAGCGGAAGCAGACACGATCTGGTCTGCCGCGACAGCGAAGCTCCTCCTCGGCGGTGCCAGCGATGTCGACCACCTCCGCGACGTGGAATCTCTCCTCGGCACCCGCCGCATTAACAGCCGCGCCCACACCTACAGCGACACCAACACGACCACGAATGTCAGTCGGGAGAAGGTCCCCGTCTTGACCGTTGATGAGATCCGCCGCCTCCCGCAGAGCATCGGACTCCTCGCCTACCGCAACCGCCGCGGTCTCCTCCTCGACCTGAAAGGGTGGACTGAGAGACCAGACGCCGCCACCATTAGCGCCGGGAAGACGGCGACAGAAGCGGACCAGCAGCAGGTGTTCGCACAGCAATACGAACACGCCCGGCAACGACGCGCGGCCGCAGGGGAGCGGCGCTAATGTCCAACCGCCGCAAGCCGACATGGGACGCCGCCGGATACCGTACCCGCTATCTGCACTCACCCGCCTGGTACCGCAGACGCGCGAAATGGTTCATCGCCGAACGACGCGACCACGGCGAACTGCGCTGCGCGCTCTGCCTCGGCACCGGTTCCGAGAAGTCTCTCGAGCTGCACCACCTCGACTACCGCGGCGTCAGCCGCGGCCCACACGGGTGGATCGCCGCCGAACCCCACAGTGACCTCACCGCCTTGCATCCACGCTGTCACGAGTGGGTGCATACCCTCATCGACCGTGACCGCGCGCTTTCCGGACTCGTGTCCCGCCGAGCTGCCACCCACCAGGCCGTCTCGAGACTTCGCGGCAAGATCGCACAACTCCTGCAAGAAGGAGGTGACCAGTGAGCGCGGACGACATTGCCGGGCTCTTGGAGTCCCTCCCCGAAGGATGGGAACAGGAATCACGCGACCGGCTCGGCAGCATGCTCGGCGTCACCATCGTCAACTGGCGCACCCTCGACCCCGACCTCGCACCCGAGACATGGGAACATCTCGCGGACTGGGTCGACTGGTTCACCGACCGATACCAGATCCCACAACGCAAGATCCCCGCCTGCTGGTACCGACACCCCGCCCTCGTCGAAGAGCTCTCCGCCCTCCACACCGCCTGGACCGTGTCCTTCGACACGGTCGACGCCGGATACGGACCCATCGGCTGGCACGAACGCCTCGCCGCCGCCCTCCCACGCCTCGCCACCTGGTACAACGGCGAATGCCACGACGGCCACACCCACCCGCACACCACCCCACAACCCGGGCACCACCACGACCCCGGCTGGACGGACTGGGCCACTTCTCCACACCCCTGACGCGACGCGCGCCCCCGCGTGCACGAACATCCGCCAGGTCGAGAAGAACAGGTGAGAGCTCCACACAAGAGCGCCGTCAGGAAAGGAAAACACCATGTCGAAGATCCCGATCACCATCGAAGGCAACATCACCGCCAACCCCGACTTCACCCAGACCGAGAACGGGGTCAAGTACGCCAGGTTCACCGTCGCCGTCACCGACCGCAAGCTCCAAGACGGCCAATGGGTCGACGCAGGCGTCCAGTACCACCGCACCACCGTGTTCGGCCGCACAGCCGAACACGTGCGCGACAGTCTGAGCAAGGGCGACGCCGTCCTCGTCAGCGGCAACCTCGAATTCCGGCACTGGGTCGACGAGAACAGCCAAGAATCCCGCACCTCGACCGAAATCATTGCCGACGCTGTCGGCCCCTCCCTCCGCTACACCACGGCCCACTTGGACCGGCGAGCCCCAAAAGCTGACGGCCCGGCCATCGAACAGACCGGGCCCACACCCATCCCAGCAGCCGGCGCCGAGCCGGCAGGCCTCACACGATAGATCCCGCACGAGAGGACATTGGGTGGGGTGGGCGGCCGACCGGCTCGCCCACCCCATGCCCGACGAACACGTGATAACCCACAATGCACACACGCCGGCTCAAAACCGCCAGGCCGACACACTGCAGGGCCGCACAGATACGCTGCCTCCATCAACGGCTACCCGGCGCTGTCATTCGATGCTTGACGGTTGGACTCGAGCCTTAGTCGTTGGTTGCAGGATGTGAAAGCATTCTGATTGCCATCTTCGGCAGCAGGCGCCCGACGCCGCCATTCAGAATCGGAGGCTGACTTGGCCAGTACGCATGTGGAGCCAGTCTGGGAAAAGAGACTCGCACGAGTCGTCCGGGACAGTCTTCGGTTCATCAGCGTGGCGGCGGCATATCACCACAATCAAGTCGTGGTGCGGGGTGTGCCAGTTCTCGACGGCGACAGGCGCGTGATCTACCGGTACGGAGTGCGTGGAGTGCCGGCGCCCGACGGGTGGGACGAAGAACTCCACGATATCCTTGGGGCAGCAGGATCAGTACTTGAGATTGCCATGTTCAATGTTGCGACATCGCAAGCGAATCCCTCGCTTACCCCTAGTCAGGAGAGCCGCACCCACTTCCCGATCGCTTCGACTGAGGCCGGCTGGCGCTCAATGGCAGGTCAGCCTCATATCAGAGCCTTGACGACCGCGCAGCGCGACGAGCTTCGGGCAATCCAGCCTTTTGCTACGGGCGACCCAATAATGGCTTGGTTTCACACAGTATACAATCATGACAGGCATCGCAGACCATTAGAACTCGCAGCGATCCCGGACCCGGAATTTGTGATGCTCTTCATGAATATCGAGCCGCCGATGGGAACAAATGAGTATTGGCTCGATTGGATCGACCCCCTACCTCGAATCGAGAATGGTGTCGAATTTGTAGCGTACAGGTCAAAGCAAAGAATTCGCCGCGCCGGGCTGGAAGACGTGCCCGTCAGTCTTGCGATCTGGGTAGATGGTCGTTGGCAGGATATTCAAGATCTGTTGTGGGAAGTAATGGAGTTCACGGCGCGAGCGTGCGCCATCCTCAGCAACGAAGATGTCTCGCACGTCGACGCCCTACGTGAATACATGACTGCCGAACGGCAGCAGCTTGCGGTGTTCAGGAAAATGATGACTCGGGCGAACTCAACCAATTCAGCGATCCGTGAACCATTGCACGCCGAATGGCAGCGATGCGTACAAGTGACCAGAACGGCGGCTGGACGCTTTGCGGAGGTATTTGGCGCTCCACCGCCAGGCCACGGGCCGGCTTCCTCCACTCAGCCGGCCGCCGAGCGGTCATCCGGATCAGGACGGGCTTTTCGTGCTAGATGACGGCACTTGGGGCGTCCGATTTCTCGCAGCGCGTCCCAGCGCCGACCTGGCGAGACAGAGGGGATCGGGCGATACGCAGGATCTACCGCAAATGTCGATGCGCATCTTTTGGTTGTTTATTTATGTGCCTCCCAATGCTACGGGGCCTACGAAGAGGTTGCACCCCGCGATTCGCTCAGCCTTGAGGTCTCGGCCATTCGAGTTGTGGCGCGTCGTGGGCGGGGGTAATTGGCCCACATGTTCGAAAACTCGCTACTGTAGCCGCGCTCAAAGCGGAGGACCTCGTTGCCATCTTCGAAAGCCGCTGCACGGACAAGGAGCTGATTTCGGGTAAGGTCTGGGAGTCCCGCCCATTGAAGACTGGAAGGGCGACTGACGGTGTGCTCGAGACTCCGTGGCCCCAGGAACTGTACAGTGCGTCTGCCCCAGCGGTCAGTTGTTTCTCCACCTGGAGTGAAAAGATTCAAACCGAACCCTAGATTCTCGATCAACCGAATTGCTTGCGCTACCGCTTCCAAAGTCTGCGCCATCTGGGCGACCTCTGGAGACGTGCGCCGATAGTGAGAGAAATCGTTCCGAACTTGGTAAATATTTGCCTCGCGCAGCACCTGTTCGATGCGGCGAAATCCACTGATGATCCGGATCTGGCTGTGATCCGAGATATCAAGAAAAGGAAGCCTAGCGGCGAACGGGAACTTCTGAAGTTCAGTGGCCGTCGCGTATATGGGAAACTCGGATTCGGGTCGTTGGTAGTCAGCTTTCTTTGTTTTGACGCCCTCGAGAACTGCTGCTAACACACCGAAACCGCGCATGAGTGGGTACATCGTGAGGACCCCGTTAAATCGAAGCTTCTCGCCAGGCGCAGTCGCGTGTTCCGACCTCACGTAGCGATCGAGAAGTTCAAGCCCGGCGGGGCGGTCCAGGTCTGGCGTGTAGTTAAACGGTCGGGGTGACGCTGAGTGGTCATGCAACAGAGCCCACGTGGCGAAGGCTAAGGAGTCTTCGAGTCGACCTTCAAGCTCGGAGAAGTACGCGGAGGCCTTGCCCTTGAAGTCGGCAGCGTCGTCAGGGCCAGTTCCGAGCCAACTCTGCACAGCTGCAACTACCTTTTCGTGTTGTCGCCAGAATTCAGAGTGGAGGTCCTCGGGATCGCGGTCATCAAACCCGAGCTTCCAGAGGAGCCTCGAAATGATCTGATCGTCGGTCGCCCCTTCAAAGTCTCCCGCTCCGACGAGTTCGCTAGCGGCATTCGCGCTAGCGTGCCCCGAAAGGACGAGTCGGGTTAGGGCCTCCCCAGGGGCTTGAGAGCGAAGGTATTCGTCGAGACGTACTTCGAGTGACACTCCGTCGATGCCCCGCAATTGCCATCCGAGCTCTTTGCGCTGATCGTCTCCGGCCTCCAGATAGATCTGGCGGAACAATTCGCGTTCGCGAAGGATCGGAAGGCCAGGATCCCCCGACACGAACCGCACTCCGTTCGTACCAAGCTGAGGTTGGAGTCTGAACGCTCCTGCCCTCAGATGTTCAGTCGAGACCGGACGCCGGACCTCACCAGGGGGAACAGCGATCGTACCTCGGCGCACGAGCACATCCAGTGCCGCGCTCACGGTGACATCGTCAAACTGGACGAGCATTTCCTCGAGAAACGCCTCACGTGTGGTGAAGCTGGGTATCGCTCTATCAGCTCCTAGGTACTCGTGGAGTAATTCCAACTCCGGGTTGCTTAGACAATCGCCGACAAGGGTCACAATTGGGGCGGTCCAGCTATTGCCAAAATAGCTTTCATTGACACGCCCGATCTCGTCTGCAAGTCCGGCCCATTCGGAAGGCTCATTCGGGAGGTTTCGGAGAAGTCGCTCAAACTTGCCGCGTTCGGCGTTGATCGCCGCATTGTGCCCAGTGCTGAGAATTACGGAGTGCAACTTTCTACACACCGGGTCGTCACAATGGAAAGCTGGAACTCGCCGTGTTGACCTCAGAGTTCTCCGATACTCGCTCGTCCGTACACCTGAAGGGCCCACCACAAAGCGTCCATACTGAAAGACCCCGGGTGGTATCGAATCCAGGAGTTCGATCGTTTCCTCATTAGTTAGCAGGTCCTTTTCAACCTCGAACGTGGCCGCGAAGTAGTCGTACAGATCATTTCCGAAAAGGAAGGGAAAGCGGACTTTCCCGGCTGCGATTTGATCTGAGATGGCGCTAACAAGCTTAGATATATCGGTGTTGGCGACGTCGACAAACAGTTGGTCGTGGCCGAGAGTGAGAGCGCACATAAGATGGGCCTCCAGGCCAGGCACTTCCTCTTGGCGGATGAGGCGGCCCTTCATGTCACGTCCGGCATCCGTGAGTGCGATCGAGGTCGTGACTGCACTCGTCACCGAATACTTGTCCGGTATGATGCAGTCGGCCAGGAGGTCCATAAGGTCGACGACCTCTATGAAGCGCTGTCTCCACTCCGGGTCCTTGTGGATTTCAAGCAGTGTCTTCGCGGTCGTCCCGGCCATTGGTCCCTCAGTTCCTGAACTCGGCTTCTGATGGATACTCGTGGATGGTCACCATATGCGGCAAGCCCCATTTCGAGGCTGGGCAATCCGCTTGGGATGGTCCTGATATCGAAGTGGGGTCGGCGCTCGGACTCAATTCTGATGGGAAGAGGAGACTACCAGCGCGACCCTTCGCCGCGGTCTACAGTCACAGGTCGGGTGCCACGATCGAGCAGGTCTAATTCCAGACGGGGTGACGCGCCGCGATCGGAAGGCGGCGTCGTCGCATTGAGACTGCCATCTTTGACCAACGTCAACGTCCGGCTGGGCTCGCGCCGGAATCGAAGAGCCTGTAGAGATCTATCACAGCACCGCATGCGGGCCGCGGGAGCACGTGTCGCTCCCATGGGGGATGATTCTTCCGTGATTGGCGAACGCCCAGCCCCGCGACGCGACGGTGTCTCCGACAGTGAGGCGGTTGCGCTGTGCCGTCAGTGGATGGTGTATCTCGGCGAGACTGACGCGGTGGAGGCCGTCGGTCGTGTGGCTTCAGTCTGTGATCTTTTCAGTTCGCACTATGTCGCGTTGGTAGACAACAAGCAAGGGAACATCGGGCTCCCACTGGTCGAGAGGGGCATGGCCTTGGCTTCGGCTGATGGTCGACGCTGCGTGATCTTTCACTCTGGCGGTTGCCTTCCGAATGCGGGCCGGGCCGCGGATCAGGCCGGGATCGCGGTCATCATGTTCGATCCAGAGAACGGCGACATCGAAGCCACGAATCAGACGGCGGTCCCCGTCTGTCGCGGCTACCACCTTCCCTAGATGTGGGGTCCATCTCGTCGTACTGCAGGCGCGGTCACCAACGAGCCGGCCTGGTGCGAGGAGGCCGCCCTGCTCAGCTCGACCCTTGCTGCTTCCCGCGATGCATCCATCGTGGCTTCAACGCTGCCGCGTCGGAGCATGTCGACGAGTTCGGTCTTCGCGGCGCGTGTCGTTGGTGTCGTGAGGATGACATTGTTGTCGCGTCGGCCACGGGTCAGTCCGACATAGAGACCGGCAGCGTCGACGCCGGGGCCGACCAGTGATCTATCGGTGGTTTCGCCCTGAGCCCCGTAGACGGTGGAGGCGTAACCCAGGTGGAGGTGGTGCGCTGCGTAGCCGGGGTCGATCCTGCGCACCTGGGTGGAGTCGGTTGTTGAAGCGAGCACGATGGCATCGCCGGTGATCTGCGCGATGACCCAGTTCTGTCTGTTCTCGACGCCCGTTCTCGAATCATTGCGGCGAGTCTGGACGAAATCACCTTCCAGCAGCAACTGTCCGTCCTGGCCGGCCGCTGTCCGGTCGGTGCGCAGCGAGCCGTCCTGGATGCGACGGCTCTGGATGGCCTCGCTGACCTGCTGCGCCTCGGCATGCGTGGCGGTGACGAGCGAGATGGTCTCGTGACGGTTCGCCGCCTGGACCCAAGCGTCGACCATCGCACGCTGAGCCTCCAACGTGCTGGAAACCAGTTGGACGTGTCCCGACTCGATGAGATCTTCGGCGACCTTCTCGCGTTCATCTGCGCCCCGGGCCCTTCGCAGTCTGCGTGTGAACTCGGCCCAGGAAGCGTCCTTGAACCGATGAATATCGACAAGCTCAACACGGCCAGCACTATTGCGCCGGATGAGTTCCATGGCGCCTGAGTGGCCAACAGGAAGGGCTTGGTTCGGGTCGCCGACCGCGATGAGACCTGCCCCTGTCTCGCGGACAAGCGCGACAAGTGCGTTCGCCGCATCCAGCTCGAGCATCCCCGCCTCATCGACCACAATGCGGTCTTCAACGCGTACAACATGGTGACTAGGCCCGATGTACGGCTGCGCTGTCGCCGGATCGATCTCGCCAACGGACAGTCGGATCCAATTCGTCCGCCCTGCTTTGTCTTCAGGCCAACGCCATCCGTAGTCGTGGAGAAGCTGATGAAGCGAAGATGAGTCAGCGCCAGTCTCACGCCCGGCTACGCTCGCGGCCTTCTTCGTCGGAGCGACGAGCACCATGCGCCGGCCTTGCAGCCGCAACGCGGCCGCGGCCACTTTCAACATCGTGGTCTTCCCCGTGCCGGCGGCCCCAATGATCGTCGCGATCCCATGGCTACCGGCGATAGTGGCCGCGCCGGCAACCTGACCCTCGTCCAGCTGCTTGTCTGGGTCGAGCACGCCGGCGAGCTTGGTGATGTCCTCAAAGGAAGCTTCGACGCCATCGGCGGGGACGACCTCAAGTTGCCGCGCAAGCGAGTTCTTCGCGATCGCGGTCTGCGTGGCCACGAGATGCTTCACGTGGTTGGGGACGCCGTCCTCGTCGAGGAGCTGGACCGTGTGCGCGGCCACCGCCTGCTCGACGAGCTCGGCAATAACCGCATCAAGAGGTGCTCGATCGCTGACAATACCGGCGGTCGCCAACGCACGGAGAACGCCGGCGCGGACATCGAAAACACTGAAACGGCCACCAGTTCCCGTGGACCGGTCATCCGCATCCACGACTGCTCGCGCGGCCACCAAATCCAGATCAACGTCCGCCAACGCAACACCGCTCCGTGCGACCGCCGGCCGGACGACCGCCGCGGCGTCGACTGTATGGATCTCATCGCGGACAATGGCCGCCCAACTGTCCTCATCCAATTCGCGGGGTTTGTTCGGACGGCCGGTGGCCCACGCCCACCGGTCAATCTGGGTCAATACATCTCGTGATGCTTCCTCACCGGGATGCTGGGAGCGCCACCATTCCAACCGTTCGGCACGGTTCTGTTCGATCTGAGCCGACCGCTTCGACAACGGCCGCACCAAATGTGCGAGCTGCTCGACCTCTCCGTCCGCGTTCAATGTGAACCCCTTGGCCGCCAGCGCATCAAGCCACGCAGGATCAGTCCGTGCGGCCAGATCACCCTCGGCATTCACGACGTTCTGGAACCGCAATGCCACCCGCGTGTCCAGATTCGACCACCGGCCATCCCTGCCCTGCACCTTCACGCTCAGCCACAGATGACGGTGCTTATGCGGGTCCAACGACCTGGACCGTTCATGCTTCAACTCAACGACCTCAACCCTCGCGAGATCCTCACGGATCAGCCCACCGGCACCGCGCCTAGCGTTGAGCTCGGTTTGCCAGAGGTGGATGATGCGATCCCGTACCCGGTCCTGCAGATCCTCATACGCCGCATTCAACTCAGGGTCCAACAGGGCGGCGATGGAGAACGACTTCGGGGCGTTCACCGTCGCATCCAACACCAGATCCGCCACCGGAGACTCCAAGTCACGGCCCCGCCGTTCACCGGTGAGCGGATCGACACCATCCACCCACGCCCGCAGCTGCTGCCGGGTCAACAGATCATCACGGATCGACCCGTTCTCACAGATGTACCGGGTCATCGCCGCATCCGCGTAGTCGGCTGCGGCGATCACCCCAGCAGCATCTTTCGCGGTCAGTGTCGCGTCACAGACCCCGCCGAAGGCATACGCGACCGCTTGCTTCACTCCCTGCGAAGCAAGCCCACGCTTCCACCGTGCAACACCCCCACGCACCCCACCAGAGTACGCCTCTCACTGCAAAGTGCCTGCGTGCATTGCCAAAATCTATTCCAATACCACGTCCCTTCATCTGACCGACCTGTGTC
This sequence comes from Humibacter soli, assembly GCF_054779035.1. Taxonomy (NCBI): domain Bacteria; kingdom Bacillati; phylum Actinomycetota; class Actinomycetes; order Micrococcales; family Microbacteriaceae; genus Humibacter; species Humibacter soli. Next base: position 401,733 of record NZ_BAAGYX010000002.1, read on the forward strand.
CTTCGTGTCAGTTGGCCCTGTCGCAATCCTCAGTCCGATCAACCTCATCGGCAGTCCGGTCCGTCGTGTCCTAGCTGACTCCCTTCCGAGGAACGCTTCGTCCGAAGGGGAGTACCGAGAGCTTCGAGCTCGCGTTGCAGTTGGAGCACCCTTGCACGTGTCTGGAGGGCAAAGTCAGCTAGCGAGAATCTGGGGAGGCGGCGGATACGACCGCCGCGAAGGCGCTCCTCATCGTGCCGCAACGTGTTTGTCCCGGTTCATGGTCAGCGGATCGGGAATGGAACGTGGCGGCCAATAATCGTTGGCACAGACAAGTTGGGAGCGATATGGGCTAGCCGCTCCGCCTGGCGTGGAAGTCCCGTACCGTTTTCGTGTCGAGCTCCGCGGCAGGAGCTACCGTGGCGTGTTGGTGCGATAGCAGGGAAGGGTGCGAACGAGCCAGAGACAGGGGTTCATTCGCTCGGCGGCCGTCGTTGATCGGCGTTCAGCCTCGACCATGCGGCGGGGCAATATCTGAAGAACGGACTACAAATAGACGTCAGTTCGGGGTGGGCGAGTGGCGCCCACCCCGAACCAGGTGTGGTGCTAGCCGGTGACCTTGACGGTCAGGGGGTCGCTGGTAGTCGTGCCCGCAGCGTTCGTGAAGCCGACGGTGTAGGTGTAAGTACCTGCCGCCATTCCGCTCACCTGCAGTGTCGCTGTTTGAGCGTTCGGTGTGTCGGACTTCAGGGTGCCTTGACCGACGGCAACTCCGTCCTTGTAGAACGTGTAGGAGGTGGCGTTGGTTCCCCACCACAGGTTGGCTGTGATGGTGTAGGAACTCGCCCCGCTCTTCGCGTTGGAACTCAGGACCGGTTTTGCGGGGTTGGCCTGGGTCACTTTGACAGTGTCGTTGCCCGTAGCCGTTGTCCCCTTGCTGTTGATGAGTTCACCGCTGTACACGTAGGTGCCATTGATATTGCCACTGACAGGTACCGTGACGGTCTGCGCGCCCACTCCGTTGAATGTGAGCTTCTTCGTCGCGATCGGTTTGCCGTTCTCGTACAGCTTGAAGACCGAGCCCGTTTCACCCCACCACAGGTTCATCGTTACGTTGTAGGAACCGTCCTGAAGCCCTGTGTCCCATCCGTTGTCGTCCGAGAGCACAGCCTTGCCGGGGGCACTGGACGCGCCGTCCGGGATGGTGACCGAATTGGTCTGCGCCGAGTCGGGGCTTACGCCGGCCAGGTTCACGGCTTTTACCGTGAATGTGGCTGTATCCCCGGGCCAGACTCCCGTTATCTGCGCCGTCGTCGCGTCAGCACCTACGGTAGCCACGGGGTCCGATACGCCGACGCGGTACACCTTGTATCCGGTGATCGCGGTGCCGCCGTTGGATCCTGGCGCCGACCACGTGACGTCGATTGACGTTGCGTCCTTGTCGAGGGCTGCGGCTGCTGTCGGTGCTCCAGGAGCGGTGACAGCGTGCAGCGTCCAGAAGTGGTCGGCGGTGGCCGCGTCAGTGCTATCCGTTGTCGTGGTCTGCGTGCCGTTGACAATGGTGCCGTTCTGGCCCGTACCGGAGGAGTCGACCACAGTCGCGCCGCCGCCGGACTCATCGAACGCGTAGTGGACGACGTCCCCGGCTCCGGCCTGTCCCGAAGCCAGCGTCTGCACGTCAGTCGCGGACAGGGCTCGGTCGTAGATGTTGAAGTCGTCGACCGTAGCGTTCAGGGCAGGATCGCCGCCGTACTGAGACTTGCCGATGTAGTTGTTGGCGCTCGCCCCGAATGACGAAGGGCTGGCAGTCATGTTCGACTTCGTGCCGACAGCATTCCCATTGACATACAACGTCCCCGTCCCATTGGCAACGGTTACCGTGACAAGTGACCACTGGTTGAGTGGCAGGGTGTTGGTGGCGTTGATCTGCTGCTCACCGCCGGCGCCGCTTGTCGTGATCGCGTAGCGAAGTCCGCTTCCCGCCGTGAGCGTAAGGAACATGTATGCGTTGGTGCCCGTGCCGATGTCGAACACACGCGACCAGGTCGCGTTGCTTGCCGGGTTGACCCAAGCCGACACTGTGTAGTCCCCGGTCAGCGACTTCACGACGCCCGTGGGCATCTTCACATAGGCGTTGGTGCCACAGAACGACAGAGCCGTGCCGATCTTGCCAGGCTGCCTCGCACCAGCCGCCGTGCATGCGATGGTCGGGCTTCCGTCCGTCCATTGCTCCACCTGGGCCCCATCAGCCTTACTCATCCCGTCCACGGCGAGCACTAGGCCGGTGCCGTAGTTCGCGAAGCGGTAGTTGCCGTTGCCGTCAGGGATCGGCTGCCACAGGTGATCGTCGGTTCCCGCATCGTCACTCCACTCCACTACCGGTGCACCGTTGGTAGTCGATTGGTTCTGGATGCCAAGGTCCAGACCGCTTTCAGCATTCTGGATCTTGTAGAGGCCACTGCCAGCGTCCACCAGCTTCCACGTCTGTGTCGTGCTGCCGGCCGCCGTGGCCTGATTCACCAGAGTCCCCGAGGAGGACGAATCACCAGCAGTATCCAGGGCGAGTCCGCTGTTGACGTTGGTGATCGTGTAGATGCCCGCCAGGGTCGACTGCGTAGACGTGGCCGGTGTGACGACGATGTGGTACCCGTAGTCGGGATTCATCACAATGGGCACGTTGATCGATCCATCAGCTCCGACCTTGTACGTCACATTCGAGATCGTCGTCGGCCCTGCCACCGCTGTGGTGCGCCCGTGCGACGGCGTGTACTCGAGCTTCACATTCACCGCGCTGCCCAAGCTCGTCTTGTCCAGCCCGGCGATGTTGATCGTGGTCGCTCCGGTGGAACCACCTGTGATGACGTCCAGTTCCTTCTTGTCACTGGTGATAGAAGCCGCGGCGTCAAACGTCCCAGTCGTCGATGGTGGCGTGGAGGTGACCATGTCGCCGCTCATGTCCGCATACCAGGTGTATAGCCAGTACGCACCATTCGGCTTCCCGCCTTGGCCGGTAAGGAGGTCGCCGAGTGCTCCGGACTGGTTCCAGAACGCGAGTTCCGCATTCTGTACGCCAAGCCTCTCGAACTTCGCGAGATATCCCACCAACTGACCGGGGATACCCACCTGTGCCGGCGCGGCATATTCTTCGATGTCGATCGGGAGCGGGCCAATGCCCAGCGCCTTCTCATACCCCTCGACCTTGGCGATATCGCTGACGATCTTGCCCGAGTTCTCTAGCTCATGCCACGCCAGGATGTCCGGCACCGTATTGGTTGCCACTGCGTTCTGCAGGAAGTTCTGCATGTCATTGATGTTGTCCGACTCGCTCGGTCCTTGGATCGGCGTCGTCGGGTCCAAGCGCCGTACCTCGTTGTAGGTCTTCGTCCAGAAGTCCTCGAAAGTCCCGTTCTGGGACAGCCACGTATTGTCGGGCTCATTCCACAGCGCGTACGCCGCGAGATTCGTGATACCGGAAGCCTTTACCTGAGCTATCTGCTGGTCGACGACGTTGAACCAGTTGGCCCAGCTGAACTGGTATGGCCATCCTGGGTAGTAGTCCGAGAGCCGGTCGACGACCTTCGCGCCCGCCTTCTCCGCTTCCGGGTCCACTTGCAGGATGTCGCCGGTCGGCTGTTGAGTGCCCCCGGCAGGCTTCAGGACGAACTCGCTCGGCTTGATCGGCTCGACGAGTGAATCCGATGGAGTCGTCGCCGTTGCAAGGCCATAGAGAGAGCCGCTAGCGACATGGGTGACGGCGCGGAACGGCTCGTCTGCATGCACCGTGAGCGTGTTCGATGCGCTGGGCGCCGCTTGCGCCGGAACGGCGACAAACGAAAGCCCGGCCGCTGCCAGCACCGTCGCGCCCAGGGCTGCGCATGCCTTCAACGTGCGGCGCCCCTTGGCTCGCAAACGTGCATGAGAGCGTATCTGGTCGCCATCGGTCGCGGACCCGCCAGGTCGCGCACGGCCCAACCAAAGCGGATCCGGCCTTGATTTTTCTTGAGACATCATTGATCTCCGTTGTCTGGAACGCACCGTGCAGGGGGCACGGCACATGATTCAGGGAGTCACTTGAAGGGTCTTCATCGATGACACCTTCGCGTGACCATGACCATGCGTCGGACGTGCGCGCTTGGCGGACATTCGCTGTCGGCCGGAGGGCAGGATCCTCGACATTCCGTGCAGTCAGGTGCGTGAGCACGTGGCTCACTTCAGCGACGGCACACGGCTGGGCGACGGCGAAATCGTGTCTCGCGGAGGTCGCCTTCGCGGGTGCCTGAGGTGCACGCTAGCCGCTCCTCAAGCAGCCGTCAAGCGTCGAGGTGATGCGCTTCGACACCACCGGTTCACGAGTGCGATGATTCGGCGGACATTCCGCACCTCCCCGGAAATGCTGAAATTACAGGGGTGATCCGATGCCTGTTGCGATCCGGTCCTGTATGTGCATACACTCTCGTCGACGCGCTTCGACTATGCGCTTCGACTATGCACATTGACCAAGCGCTTCGATGAGGAGGTTCCCCGTGGTGACCAGCGCGGACGTTGCACGGCTCGCCGGTGTTTCGATGAGCACGGTGTCGTATGCGCTCTCGGGGAAACGACCTATCTCACAAGAGACCCGAGATCGGATTGAGAAAGCGATCGCCGAGCTTGGTTTTGCGCCGAACGCCGGTGCTCGAGCGTTGGCGTCGTCTCAGACTCATGTGCTTGGTCTGTTCGTGCAGTTCTTGCCCGACGAGTTCTCGCCGGCCATGTTGCAGTACGTGTTGCCGATCACCGATGCGGCACGTTCGGCGGGTTACGACACTCTCTTCGTCACGGAGGCTGATGGCCCGCACGCGCTGCAACGCATCGCGCAGTCGAACATGGTAGACGGGGTCGTGTTGTTGAACGTCGCCCACGAGGACATCAGATTGCCTGTGCTGCGCAGCATCCGTCAGCCCGGAGCGATGGTGGGTCTGCCGCGTAGTCCGGAGGGTTTCGACGTGTTCGACCTCGACTTCGCTGAGTCGGCGCGGATGCTCGTTGACCACCTCGCCGCGTTGGGTCACCGGGAGGTTATCCTCGTGACTCCGAATGAGCACGTGTATGAGCGTGGTTATGCGTATGCCTGGCGGTTCCGTGACGCCGCACTTGAGCGGGCGTCACGTCACGGCGTCCGGGTCTTCTCCTACCCTGGCCAGACCCAACAGCCCGGGCTGAATGAGCAGCTCCATCGCATTCTGGACGAGCGCCCCGAGGCGACCGCGGTGATCGTGCACAACGATGCCGCGATCGCAGCGCTCCCGTCGGTGCTGCACTCTCGTGGGTTGCGGGTGCCCGATGATCTCTCGGTCGTGGGCATCTATTCCGAAGACTTCGGCCGACTCTTCTCGCTGCCTTACACAGCGGTCGAGTCGTCGCCGGACACCTTGGGCCGCAGCGCGGTCCAAGCTCTGGTCGATCGTTTGGCCGAGCCTGAGGCCCATCTGGACCACGTGCTCGGACTCGTCGCACCGGAGATCACCGACCGAGGCAGCACCCGAGCTGTCTGACGGTCATCACGGCGTGCGCACGGACCAACGCCGCCCTGCAAGTCACATTTCAGAGAGGAAATATCGTGGACAAGATCCGCAAAGTCCGTGCCGTCGGCGCGACCATTCTGGCCGCTGGCCTGGCTGTGGCCGCCCTTGCTGGGTGCAGTAGTTCATCGAGCGGTGCTTCGACGGCGAAAGCAGGGGGCACCTACACCTTCTGGGACCCCTACCCGCAATACGACAACTCTTCGGCGTGGGCGAAGTTGGTCGAGAAGTGCGGTACCGAGAGCGGTGTCACCGTTCAGCGCACCGGCTACGACACGACCGCATTGTCGAGTAAGGCGCTGTTGGCCGGGCATCGTCATCGCAGTCATCTTCGGTGTCGTGTATGCGCGGCTCCAGCGCAGATTGGAGATCTGATGACCCACCGCCGCTCCTGGTGGCAGACGGCTACCGGCATCGTCCTCACCGCGATCATGCTCTTCCCGGTCTACTGGATGATCAACGTGTCGCTTACAAGGACCGAGAACATGCGGAAGAGTCCGCCGAATCTCATCCCCATCGACGGCACCTTGAAGGGCTACACCGTCGTACTGCAACAGCAGCTGCCCTACCTGGGCACGAGCCTTCTCATCGGGCTCGGCACTGTGCTCTTGACGTTGGTGATCTCGGCGCCCGCCGCGTACTCTCTCGCGAAGCTGCGGCCTCGCGGCCGAGGCACGCTGAACTTCGTGCTGCTGATCGCGCAGATGATCCCGGCGATCATCATGTCGATCGGGTTCTACGCCATCTACATCAAGCTCGGGCTACTGGGAAACGTGGTCGGCCTGATCATCGCCGACTCGACGATCGCCGTACCGTTCGGCGTGCTGATCTTCTCCGCATTCATGGCGGGAATTCCAGAAGAGCTGCTGCAAGCGGCCCGAATCGACGGAGCCGGCGCGTGGCGCACCTTCCGCTCCGTAGTACTCCCTGTAAGCCGTAACTCGATCGTCACGGTCTCGCTGTTCAGCTTCCTATGGGCGTGGTCGGACTTCCTGTTCGCCAACACCCTCGACGGCGGAGGAGCGCTGCAGCCCATCACTCTCGGCATCTACGCCTACATCGGCAACAACAACCAGGAGTGGAACGCGATCATGGCCACCGCCGTCGTGGCATCCATTCCTGCCGCGGTCCTCCTCGTGATCGCACAGAAGTACGTCGCTGCCGGCGTCACCGCCGGCGCCGTCAAGGACTGAAAGGCATCCATGACCTCCTTCGACCAGACCGCCGAGCGACAAGGCACGGCACCCGGCACAGATGTGGGCGACGAACCTACCTTCGACGTTCGGTCGATCCCGTTCAGCCGCCGGGGCTCCTGGCTCAACCTGTCGCCCGTTGTCGCTCTGCACCGCATCGAACCCGACATCCATGTGGTCTCCCACCTCACGGGAATGCACGCCGTGCTCCGCCTCACCCCACGGCACGGCGCTGCGCCCGCGGAGACTGTCGTCACTGCCACGCCGTCTACGCTGCGATGGCAGAGCGCGAGGGGCATGGTCGAGGCGGTCTTCGAAACCGTCGATCGTGTCCGCTTCCGTGGTCGAGGCCTCGGTATGCGGTTCGCAGAGGCCTCGACCGAGCTCACTCCGTTTACGGGGACATACCTCTTCACCGACCCTGTAGACGGGTCACCCGTCTACACCTCATACGAAACTGGCCGCCGATACCGCATAACAGCTCTTGAGGGCGACCTTATCGTCACGGGATCGGAAGCCCTCGGGGCCGCGGATCGCTGGGTCGAGACAAGTGGTGAGAGTTGGGAGGTCGTCGTCGAGGAGTACGAGACCTCACGCGTGCCCTACCTTGCGGGGTTCGCCTTCGATCAAAGTCGCGAGGTCGTCGTCGCCGAGTTCGACGCGTTTTTGGACCAAGTGGCGCCGTGGCGTACACCCGCCATGACCGCGACCGTTGCCGCCGTGTACGTGCTGTGGTCCGCCACCGTGCGGCCCGCTGGGTTCCTCGGTCGCGAGGGGGTGCTGATGTCCAAGCATTGGATGGACAAGGTCTGGAGCTGGGATCACTGCTTCAACGCCCTCGCCCTCGCCGGCGGCGCCCCACGTCTCGCCCTTGACCAGTTCATGCTGCCCTTCGACCACCAGACGGAGTCGGGTGCCCTGCCCGATTCTCTTACTCATTCGGAGGTGCTTTACAACTATGTCAAGCCGCCGATCCACGGCTGGGCGTTCGCACACTTGCGCGCCGCGCTCGCAGATGACATTTTGCAGCCCGAACTAGATGAGATCTACCGACGGCTCTCCGCGTGGAGCTCGTTCTGGCTCGACTCACGACGCGTGATCGGACACGCTCTGCCGCACTATCAGCACGGCAATGACAGCGGATGGGACAACGCCACTACCTTCGACCACGATCGGGTGATCGAGTCGCCGGACCTGGCCGCCTTCCTTCTCATCCAACTCCGCGTCCTCTCTTCCCTCGCACACGAACTCGCCGATCAGCATTCGGAGCGCGCGGATGCCTTACACGCGGAGGGGCAACACTGGTCGGCGGCGGCGAGCGAGGTCGCCGCCGGACTTGACGCTCTCTGGCGAGATGACGGCTACGTCGCGGTTGCGCCGTTCACTGGCCGAGAAGCCAAACGACGGAGCCTGCTCACCCTCCTGCCCATCGTGCTCGGCGAATCCCTGGACGACGCAGTGTCGGCGACACTAGCCAATGGCATTAGCGGTCACCTCACCACACACGGCGTCGCCACTGAACCAGTCGAGTCAGAAGACTACGAACCCGACGGTTATTGGCGAGGACCCATCTGGGCGCCCTCCACAGTGCTTGTCGAGGATGGGCTGCGACGCGCCGGCCACATCGAACTCGCCGATGCCGTGAGAACACGATTCCTACGACTCTGCGAGGAATCCGGCTTCGCCGAGAACTTCGATGCCATCACAGGTGAAGGACTGCGCGACCGCGCCTACACCTGGACGGCATCCGCCTACCTCCTCTTCGCCAAGGCCGCAACGAAGTAGGAATCTGACCGGTGGACCCCGGAATCCGTGCCCGGGGTCCACCGTCTAGGAATCCGTCATGCTCGGTCGGCGCAGATCAGGGCTCGCGCGGCGGAGCCAACGCGCGACCCTCTCGCGGCGTGTGTATCTACACACGCCGTCTTCAGTTGAGCAAGCGCCCTGTTTGGGATGACGCGTAGCGCTGACCTAAAGCCATTCGCCCCCCGTCTGTGACGAGCAGTTTCCTCGTCGTGACTTGCTGAAACGACATGCGCCGTCCGCGGACTTGGCGGTTGCGCCGCTAGGCGGGCTCGCTGGAGCCGCTGAACGCCCAGGGAAACCAGACCGGAAAAGACCTTCCCACCGCCGACGGACTGCCTGGAGGCTAGATGGTCCTCTGGCGCTGCTCGATTCCAGGGTGGCCGTAGGGGTAGTCAGAGGCTTCTGGATCGCTGGCCTGATCAAGCATTGTTCGATGCTCCTCCGCGAGTAATGAGTCGTCGGCAGACAGGTTTTCCTGCACTTGGGCAACGGTTCGCGCGCCGAGGATGATGGAGGTTACCTGATGTTGTGATGCGAGCCAGGCCAGGGCGACTTGCGCCGTGGTCGCGCCGGTCTGCTTCGCAATGGATTTGAGTGCCTTGAGCACTTCCCGGGTACGACGCAGCTGGTTGCGGCGATGCCAGGCCTCCATCCCGTCGCCGTCGGGATTGTCGCCCAAACGCGTCGATTTGGGTGGTGCCATCTCGAGGGAGTACTTCCCTGATAGCCAGCCGCCACCGAGCGGAGACCAAGGAAGGACGCCGAGACCGTTGTGCGCACACGCGGGCAGGATCTCCCATTCGACCTCCCGGACGAGAAGGTTGTACTGGGGTTGCATCGAGATCAGCGGAAAGCGACCGCGCGCAAGATCAGCTGCGGCCTGGATCTGCCAGCCCGTGAAGTTCGAAAGTCCTGCGTAGCTGACTTTGCCTGCGGCGATCGCGTCGTCGAGGAAGCCGAGGCTTTCCTCGAGGGGAGTGAGCGGGTCCCACGCGTGCAACTGGTACAGGTCGATGTGGTCAACATTGAGCCTGTGGAGGGATGCGTCGAGCGCGCGTGCGAGGTGGCGGCGTGAGAGGCCGGCGTCCCGGGGGTCGACGCCGACAGGGAAGCGTCCCTTGGACGCGAGAAAGACCCGGGATTTGTCGAGGGGTTCGAGACCGTGGAGCCAGCGACCGATGATGCTTTCGGCCGCACCGTCGTTGTAGACGTCCGCAGTCTCGATGAGGGTGCCGCCAACACTGAGGAAGAGGTCGAGCTGCTTGCGCGCTTCGTCTTCGTCAGTGACCGACCCGAATGTCATCGTGCCGAGCGCCTTGTCCGAGACGACAGCGCCAGAGTTTCCCAGAGTGGCGTACTTCATCTGCTTGCCTCCGTTGGGATTCTGAGGCTGCGCGGCCGGTACGCGATCGCCAGTGCGTCCATCGCCTGGTCGATTGATGGATCGATGGCCTTGCGTCCGGGGTCTGCGTCATGCCAGTTGATGATTTCCTGTGCTGCGCTGGTGAAGTCCGTGCATCGGCCCGCGAAGGCGGGTACTAGCTCTTTGATCTTGGTGTTGTCGAAGATCATGGATTGGGATTTGTCGCCTAGCAATGCTGCTCCCCATTCGGGATGGGCGGCGGCGATGGCGTCGGATGCGACGTGGATGAAGTCGGGTTCGACGCCTGCTGCGTTTGCGATGGATGCGTAGATGTGGTTCCAGGTCATCGGATCGTCGGAGGTGATGTGGAACGTTTCGCCGATCGCCCGAGGGTTGCCGAGGAGGCCAGTGAAGCCGACAGCGAAGTCGCGGCTATGGGTCATCGTCCAAAGTGATGTGCCGTCGCCGGGGATGATGATGGGCTGGCCTCGGCGCATGCGGTCGACCACGGTCCACCCGCCGTCGAACGGAACCATGGTGTGGTCGTAGGTGTGCGACGGGCGAACCACGGTCACGGGGAAGCCGGTACTGGCAAGGCTGGCAAGAGCGGTTTCACATTCGATCTTCGCTCGCGAGTAGGCCCAGTAGGGGTTGCTGAGCGGGGTGCGCTCGGTGATCGGTAGACGTTCGGGCGGTGTCTGGTAGGCGGACGCGGAGCTGATGAAGACGTATTGCCTGGTCTTGTCAGCGAAGAGTCTGTGATCGCGGTAGACGTGTTCTGGTTCGAAGACGAGCCAGTCGATGACGACGTCGTAATACGTGCCGGCGATGAGGCGTGCAATCGACTCCTCGTCGGCGATGTCTCCTTCGAGGGCCCTGACGCCGTCGGGGATGGGTCGGCCCTTTGCACGGGTGATGATGTCGACATTCATGCCGGCGGCAACGGCTTGCTGTGCGCACCATCGGCTGATGATGCCGGTGCCGCCGATAAAGAGGACGTTGAGTGCAGTCATGCTGGCTCGCTCACGGTTAGGTGCCCGGTTTCGGACCACGAAAGGGGGAGGGGATCGGAGATGGTGCCGTGGAAGGTGCCGTCGGGGTGGGTCGCCTCGAATGCGATCAAGACGGCCTGACCGTTCGGTGCAGTCGCGACGTGCCCGCAGTAGTACGTCTCGGCCACGAGGAGATAGGCCGTGGACGCGTCGATCGCCTCCAGCCCGTTTTCGAGGTTGATGGCCCAGATGCCGCCCTGGTCGCTGTCGGAGAGACGTTTCCCGGCGAGCTGGTGCGAGAAGCACGAGAAGAGGAGAACCTTGCGGCCCTCAATCGTGGCGATGTTGGGGACTTCGAGATGGAAAAAGCCCGCGCCGGGAGAGGTGAGAGGTTCGTGCACGGTCCAGGCGGCAAGGTCAGCGGAGGTGGCGTGCGCGATAACGCCTCGATCGAGCGGGTCGTGGCCGCTGTTCGCTCGGGCGGTGACCAGCATGTGCCATTGCCCGTCCGAAGGGTCCTTGAATACCCAGGGGTCGCGCCATGCCTCTCCGTGCTGGGCGCTGGTTTCGCGGGTCTCGTACCAGCGGGGATCTGCCGATATCCGAGGCGCGGACTGCTTCTGCCATGTCGCGAGATCGGTGGTCGTTGCGGTTCCAATGGTCTGGATGCTGATGCCGGCCGCCGGGTCGGGAAAGACGCTGCCGGTGTAGAACAGTGTCCAGCCGTGGCCGTCAGCGACGACGCTGCCTGTCCAGGTCGCACCGGCGTCGAAGTCGTCGGGTTCGCCCGGCGTGATGACGGGTGCGACCTCTTCCCAGTGAGTGAGGTCTTGGGACACCGCATGCCCGATCTGCGCTTGGCGGTGCCTTCGCTCGGGATCGACGGGGTTGCGGGGTGCATGGAGGAAGAAGAGATGGTATTCGCCCCGGTCTGTGGTGAGCCAGGAGTCCCACACCCATCGATCGGCAAGGTTGAGAGACATCGGTGGTCCTATCTGCCTGCGAGATGCAGGCGTCGATGGTTCATGTCCGGCTCCTGGCGCAGCGGTCAGGCTGAGTGCGAGAGGCCGGTTCGCCTGGGCACTATTCCGATCGCGCTGGCGGAGGTCCACACCGCGGCGTAACTGACGGCGGCCACAGGCACTGGCACGAGCAGGAGAAAGGACGCGGAGATCGATGTAGCTGCCCAGAACCCGAGGCCCATCACGGCCACGACGGCGACGACCGGTATCGGCCTTCGAGCCACGATGTGGAGCGCGTAGAGGAACAGGGCCATTCCGCGGAGGTTTTTGTTACTGATGCCCAGGGTGAGCGACGCGATTGCGCCCAGGAGGGTGAGCGCGAACACCGTGGAGGAGACGATCAGAGGGGCGAGTGTGATCACGGCCCGATCCACGATCCACCACTGGAGCGCCAGCAATCCGACCGCTGCGCTGAGCGCGGGTGCCGCCCAGGTTCCCATACCCAGAAGCGCGTATCGGCGAAAATACCGCAGAAGGGAGGTGGGCCGAACGTGGCATCCGAGGGCGATGTCGTTCATCTGTGCCTGCAGCACGGCGAAGAGTGGACCGACGATCACTGCCCAGGCTATGCAGGCTAAAGGCGTGATACCGGGGGTAAGTAGCTCGGTGATTATCGCCGCCGCCGAAACCGCACTGCCGGTAATGAGTAGCAGCGGCAGATTCCACCAGATGGCGCGCAGCATCTGGATGACCGGGTTCGTCGCTTCCGCCGGGTGTGTGGTACTCATCCGCGGATCCCGCTTGAGGCGACGCTGGCGACAAACTGTCGCTGGAAGACAAGAAACAGCACCAGCACTGGCACGACGACCATCGTCACCGCGGCGAAGACGACGACGACAGGGCCGGGGGCGGCGCCTCCTTGTAGCGAGACCAGGCCGAGCGGGAGGGTCATATTCTGTTGGCTGCTGATGAAGATCAACGGATTGAAGTAGTCGTTCCACGAGAGTTGGAAAAGGATGATGATCACCGCGGAGATGGCGGGTCCTGAAAGCGGGACGATCATGCGGAACAAGATCCACAGGTGACCGGCGCCATCGATGCGTGCTGCCTCGTCTAGTTCGCGCGGGATGGTGTTGAAGTATTGCCGCAGGAAGAAGATGGCGAACACGTTGATGAGCGCGGGGAGGATGAGCGCGGCGAGCGTGTCGACTAGGTGCAGGTTGCGCATGATGATGAACACGGGGATCACTGTGAGCTGCACGGGGACCATGAGCGCAGAGAGCAGGGCGATGAAGATGAACTCACGACCGCGGAACGGGAGGCGCGAGAACGCGTAGGCGGCCAGGATCGAGGTCAGCAACGCGCCGGCGGTGCTCAGAGTTGCCACGATGACGCTGTTGGCAGCCATCTGCCCGAATGGCACGAGGGGGAAGACTTGAGCGAAGTTGTTGAGGGTGAAGGGGATGGGGATCCAGTTCGGTGGAAGCTGGAATGCGAACTTAGCCTCAGTCAGGCTTTGCGAGATCAACCACACGATGGGCGAGAACATGACGATGCCCATGATGAGTAGGACGATGTCGAGAACGAGGGATCCAGTGCGCAGCGACCGTCGTCGTCGCCGCTTGGAAGCCGAGGATCGGACGTCATCCTGGGCGCCACCGCCAGATGCGGTCGGACGAGCGCTGAGGTGATTCGCGGTCATTGCTGGTAGACCCATCTGCGAGACGCCCAGAACTGCAGCGCCGTGACGGCCATGACGATCACGAAGACGAGGATCGCGATGGCTGACGCGTAACCGACGTTGAATGACTGAAACGCGGACTGGTAGAGATACTGAACGATTGACAGCGTCTTATTGCTGGGGCCACCCTGAGTGATGATCTGCATTGGGTCAAAGATCTGGAACGCCTGGATGAACGTGATGACAGTTGCAAAGAAGATCGTCGGTGACATGAGCGGCAGGGTCACGTTGAAGAATGTTCGCACTGGTCCCGCGCCATCGGTGTGTGCGGCTTCGATCAGTTCGCCCGGCACGGTCTGTAGGCCAGCCAGCAGGATGATCAATGTGTAGCCGATCGTGTGCCAGAAGTCGACACCGATGATCGCCGGAAGCGCCCAGTGCGGGTCAGTGAAGAACGCGGGAGTCTGAATGCCGATGAACTTCAGGTAGTAGGCGAAGTAACCGAAGGTCGGATCCAGCACGTACTTCCAAAGCAGCGCCACCGCGGCCCAGGAGATGAGCAGTGGGAAGAACAGCGTCGTCTTCACGAAGTAGGAGAGCGCCCGGTTCATGGCACGGTTGAGGGCGAGCGCGAGGAGGAGCCCGACTCCGACATGGAGGACGACTGAGGAGATCGCGAAGATGAACGTGTTGCCGAGAGACTGTAGGAGAACACTGTCGCTGAAGAGCTTTGCGAAATTGGTCAACCCTGCCGGTTCAGCTGGGGTGAGTAGATCCCAACTGAAGAAGGACAAGGCGATCGCGGCGATAAACGGACCGACGATAAAGGTCAGGAACAGGACACCGGCCGGGCTGATGAACGCGTAACCCAGCCAAGCTGGCTGCCGGTACCCCCGTGGTCGCCCCACATTGCGAGCGGCCACGGGGGTCTTTGAAATGGAGCTTGTCATCGCTGGATCAGAGAAGTCCGCTGATCGTCTTGTCCAGCTGTGCCAGGCCGGCGGATGCGGAGACGCCACCCTGCAGGATCTGCAGCCAGGTTTGCTGCACTGCGGTCTGGGACAGCGCGCCCTTGGCAATACCGGGGACGGCCGTGGCGTACTCGACGGAGGGGGCGAAGAGCTCGACGCCCTTGGGCGCTCCCTCCGTGAATGCTGAGCTGTTGGCGATGGATTCGCGAGCGGGCACGTTGGTGCCGCCGAGCTTCAGCAACGCGAGCGCCGCTTCCTTCGTGGTCAGGTACTGGACGAATTCCCACGCGGCGTCCTTGTTGGTAGACGAGGTGAGAATCGGGTAGTTGTCCCACCCGATCGGCGAGCCGTTCTGAGTCTTCTTCGGCCACTTCACAATCTGTACTTTGTCGGTGATGCCGACTGCCTTCACGTCCGTTGTGCCGGACCTCGAGGCCGGGTAGCAGGCTATCTTGCCCTGTGCGAGGAGCGTGGGCTGATCGTAGGTGCCGCCCGGGTTGGGTGCGTATCCAGCGTCATGCATCATCTTGCAGTACTCCGCCGCCTCGATCGCGGCAGGCGAATTGATGATCGATTTCGTCTGGTCCTCATTCAGGATGCCAGCGCCGTTGGTCAGGAGCCACGGCATGATCTCCTGGAACTGGTTGGGTAGGAATGGGGCGATGTATGCGCCCGTCTTCGCCTTGATCTTTTCCGCGGCAGCGGTGAAGTCGTCCCAGGTCCAATCGTCAGTGCCTGGAAGCTCGACGCCTGCGGCCTTGAACACATCGGTGTTGCAGTAGAGCAGGTTCGTGTTGTACCCGCCAGGCATGTAGTAGTTCGTTCCGCCCGGGTTCCCGAACTTGTCACTGAGTGCCTTCAGTGCCGGGTTCATGTCCTTGTAGTACTCGTCGATCGCTTTCTTGTTCTTGTCGATGTAGCTGTCCAGGTCTACGACGAGCTTCTTCGACCGGAAGATCCCGACGCCTTCGGTGGCGATGTCGATGACATCCGGTGCGGAGCCTCCGGCGATGCGGGTGGCGACAGTATTGGCGAAACCAGCCCAGCTGTCGGACGACACTCCCTCAGCTTTGAAGTTGATCTTGGGGTGCGCTTTCACGAATGGGGCGTACTGCTGCTCGACCGCTTTGTTGAGTGTCGCGCTCCCGAAGTACAGGTAGCTGAGGTTGCCGGACGCAGGGCCCGAGCCACCCCCACCACCGCTGGTGCAGGCGGCCAGTGCTCCAACTCCGGCGGTGGCCGCTGCGAACTGCAGGAAACGCCGACGGCTGACGCCGCTCGACGGGATCCTCGAGAACGTAGAACCTACGGTGCTGTGAGGTGATTCCACGGTGAATCCCTTCTTCGATCTGTCTTTGATCTATCGATCAGCGGGGGTGCATAATCGATTTAGCAAAATATGAACACATCGCCGGTGGCGTGTCAAGATGCTCCCAGGACTCGTGATGTTGCTCGGAGGGAGCGTGGATGGAGAAGCGAGTGACTCTGGCCGACGTGGCTCGACGTGCCGGGGTGTCGTCCGCGTCTGCGTCGCTGGCGTTGAACGGCGTCAGTGCTCGATTGGCCGAGGATACGCGCGCGCGCGTTCGTGAGGCTGCCCGAGAACTTGGCTACCGACCGAACATCGCCGCGCAGAGTCTGCGGACCGACCGGACTCACACGGTCGCGTTCGTCTCGGACTTCGTCGCGACCACTCGGTTCGCGAGCAGGCTAATCCGTGGCGCGATGAAGGCGGCTGATGAGCGGGGGATGGTGCTACTGGTCGTCGAGACGGAGGGGGAGTCGACGCGGGAGGAACGGGCGGTGCACACCGTTCTGGATCGCGCAGTCGACGGGATCATCATCGCGGCGATGACAGCTCGCGAGGTGCAGATTCCGGACTTCCCAGATTCGGTTCACGTTGTGCTGCTAAACGCGACAAACCCCCGATATCCACAGTCGATCTTGCCGGATGACTTCCGTG
Source organism: Humibacter soli (assembly GCF_054779035.1). Classification (NCBI taxonomy): domain Bacteria; kingdom Bacillati; phylum Actinomycetota; class Actinomycetes; order Micrococcales; family Microbacteriaceae; genus Humibacter; species Humibacter soli. Next base: position 418,204 of record NZ_BAAGYX010000002.1, read on the forward strand.
GCGGCGAGACAGCCGTTCGCCTGCTGACGGAGGTTGGTCACCGTCGAATCGCGCTCGTGGGATACGACCATGCGACAGGGATCGGAGGCTCGCCGTCACTGTCGCTTCGCCGCCGGCTCGCAGGCATTGACGCGCAGATGGCTCGAGATGGGGCAGAGTTCGTGGTTCAGGGAGGAAGCGAAGAGTGGGAGCCCCAAGAGGGCTACCGGATCGTGCGGACGCAACTCGAGGAATGCGTTCCTGACGCATTTCTCTGTCTCAACGATCGACTTGCGTTCGGGGCGTATCAGGCGATTCAGCAGAGAGGTCTAAGCATCCCCGATGATGTCTCGGTAGTCAGTTTCGATGACGACGAGATCGCCAGTTATGTCTTGCCAGGCTTGACCTCGATCGCGCTGCCCCACGAGGAGATGGGGCGACTCGCTCTCGAGCGCCTTGTCACCGAGCAGTCACCAACTGAGGTGCTGGTTCCTATGCCGGCCGTCGTACGCCAATCCATCGGGCCACGTCGGATCACGAGATGAAACCTCAATTGCGGCTTCGCTCCACGCGGCAACGCGTGAGGAATGCTACGACGAACACGACCGCGCCAGCGTCCTCGGGACAGATATAGCGCTTCGCGCGCATTGAGCATATCGACGTTCCGCCGCTGGTCGGCGCCGCGCCGTTCGCCCTCTAGTCCGCCCGAACGGTCGACACTGATCTCGATGCGGTCCTGGAGATTTCGGAGTAGAAGTGTCGTCCCCGATGGGGTAGCTCTTCCCTGCGACGGAGCCGACCGCGGTAACGACCGGGCAACACCCCCGCAATCTAGTGGGCATACTGTCGCCGCATGGGCGACCTCTTTCACGGTTACACGAGCACGACGGAGTTGGCACTTTCCGAGCCAAGAGCGCTGGCGTGGGATGAGATGTTCGCCGATCCCCGCGCAGGGGTCGCGGATCCGAGGTCTAGCTATGCGGACGTGTACGCCGCGCTCGCGCAGATGACCCAGGACGAGCTCCGGGGCCGCACCGAGTCCCTTGCGAGTTCGTATCTGGCCCAGGGCGTCACGTTCGACTTCGCGGGGGAGGAGCGGCCGTTCCCACTGGACGCGGTTCCCCGCGTGATAGACGCCGACGAATGGGCGATGGTCGAGGCGGGGGTGAAACAGCGTGTCAGAGCGCTCGAGGCTCTGCTCGCCGACGTGTACGGATGGCAGTCGTGTGTGCGTGACGGCGTGATCCCGGCTTCCGTGATCGGGTCGTCAGCACATTTCTATCGGCAGGCGTACGGCATCGAGAGTCCGAACGGCGTTCGGATCCAGGTTGCAGGGATCGATCTGATCCGCGATGAGTCGGGGGTCATGCGGGTGCTGGAGGATAACGTGCGTGTGCCGAGCGGGGTGAGCTATGTCATCTCGAACCGGCGGGTCATGGCGCAGACGCTTCCCGAACTGTTCCAGAGCATGCGCGTGCGGCCGGTCGGCGACTATCCGTACCGACTTCTGGGTGCGTTGAAGGCCGCGGCACCGGAAGACGTCGCAGATCCGACGATCGTCGTGCTCACGCCCGGCGTCTTCAACTCGGCGTATTACGAGCACACGCTGCTGGCACGTCTGATGGGGGTGGAACTCGTCGAGGGACGCGACCTGTTTTGCGCCGACGGTCACGTGTGGATGCGCACCACCAACGGTCCGGCTCGAGTCGATGTCATCTATCGGCGTGTCGACGACGACTTTCTCGATCCGCTCCAATTCCGCTCGGATTCAGTGCTCGGCCCGCCGGGACTGCTGGCCGTGGCGCGTCGCGGCAACGTCACCCTCGCCAACGCCGTCGGCAATGGTGTCGCCGACGACAAACTCGTGTACACCTATGTGCCGAACCTCATCAGGTACTACCTGTCCGAGGATCCGCTGCTGCCGAACGTGGACACGTGGCGGCTGGAGGATCCCGGGGCACTGGAAGAAGTGCTGGATCGGCTGGACGAGCTCGTGGTCAAGCCGGTCAACGGCTCCGGAGGCAAGGGACTCGTCGTGGGTCCGGACGCCTCCAGGCGCGAGCTGGGCGAGCTCCGCGAGCGACTCCTGGATGACCCGCGAGGCTGGATCGCCCAGCCGGTCGTGCAGCTGTCGACGATTCCCACGCTCGTGGATGACGGCATCCGTCCCCGCCATTCCGATCTGAGACCGTTCGCGGTCAACGACGGCGATGACGTCTGGGTGCTTCCGGGTGGGCTCACGAGGGTGGCGTTGCCGGCTGGTCAACTGGTGGTGAACTCCTCGCAGGGCGGGGGCTCGAAGGATACCTGGGTGCTGGAAGGCCACGAGCGCCTTCGCACAGGCGAGATGCCGGTCGCGCACGGCACCGAGGTGCCGAGGGTGCGCGACGTCGTCGCCGCCCAGACCGTGCCGGGCGGAGCCGCCCCGCCTGATCTCGGCCCCTTACACACTCCGACCGCCGCTCCAGTCGGGGTATCGCAGTACGACCAGGAGCAGCAGCAGCAACAACAGCAATCCCAGGAGCCGTGATGCTCAGCCGGATCGCGGAGTCCCTCTTCTGGATCGGCCGGTACCTCGAGCGTGCCGACGGGACAGCTCGAATTCTCGATGCTCATCTGCAGCTGTTGCTGGAGGATCCGTGGACCCAGGAGGACGAAGCCTGCCGATCGCTGCTCGCCGTCATGGGCGTGGCAGCGTCAGCCGGGGATGTCCCGAGCCTCGTCGCTGCCGAACCGATGCCCGCTGTGGGCCGCGACGATGTGTTGAGGCTGCTCGCGGTCGACCGGCAACAGCCGGCATCCATCGCCTTCAGCCTGTGGTCGGCACGGGAGAACGCGAGACGCGCGAGAGAGATCGTGTCGACGGAGCTCTGGGAATGCCTCAACACGACGACCGCCGAGATTCCGCAACAGGTCAGGCCGGACAAGGTTCACACGTATTTCCACTGGGTGCGCGACCGCGTGTCCCTGGCGGTGGGCATCAACGAATCGCTCATGGCCCGCGACGAGGCCTGGCACTTCTACCGACTCGGTCGCAACCTCGAACGAGCGGACATGACCGCCAGGCTGCTCGCGACGAGATCGCTGACGCACGCATCAGGTGTGAGCTGGACCACCATCCTGCGATCCTGCAGCGCCTACGAGGCATACCTGCGGACGTATCGGGGTGTCGCCTCGTCACGCAATGCCGCCGAGTTCCTTCTCCTGGACCGGCTGTTCCCGCGATCGATCATGTATTCGCTCTCGCATGCGGCGTTAGCTGTGCGGGACCTCGAGCCGGCGACCGCGCGCGTAGGCGTGTCTGACAGAGCCGCGCTGCTCCTCGGGCAGGTGATCAGCGGACTCGAGTACCGGTTGATCGGAGACATCGTCGACGACCTGCCGGCGAACATGGCGGCGGTGCAGCGCGCGACGAGCAATACGAGCGACGCGGTTCGGACACGGTACTTCCCGACCAATGCGCTTCCGACCTGGGTGGGTGAAATGTCATGAGACGCATGCACGTCCTGCACAGGACGGGGTTCCGATACCCCGAGGAGGTGACGGCGTCCTACAACGAAGCGCGGATGCTCCCCGCCCGCGGGGAAGGGCAGCTCGTACTCTCCTCCGACCTCGAAGTCACCCCTGGCGGGCGGCAGTTCGGATACTTCGACTACTGGGGCACCCAGGTGACGGCGTTCGAGGTGATCGTCCCGCACAGCGAGCTCATCCTCACGGCGCGCAGCCTCGTCGAGCTCACGCCGCGACTCCCGCCTGCCTCACCCGCAGACTGGCGCACAGTGACTCGCGCCGCCGCCCTCACCGTCGGTTACATCGAACAGGTGCGACAGACTCCGCGCACGAACCCGACCGACGACGTGGTGCGCCTCGCTCGGGACTGCAGGACCGAAACGCACGCGCCCGATCCCGCCGCGATGCTCATCTGTCGCCGGATCGGCGAGGCCATGCAGTACGTGCCGGGGTCCACCGGAGTTCACTCCACCGCGGCCGAAGCATGGGAGAAGCGCAGCGGAGTCTGCCAGGACATCGTGCACGTGGCACTTGGAGCACTCCGTTCCATCGGCATCCCCGCGCGCTACGTCTCCGGATACCTTCACCCCAGCCAGGACCCACAGACCGGCGAGACCGTCAGTGGTGAGTCGCACGCGTGGGTCGAATGGTTCAGCGGAGCCTGGCGCGGATTCGACCCGACCAACCTCATCGAGATCGGCGACCGTCACGTGCTCGTCGGCCACGGCCGCGACTACGACGACGTGGCTCCCCTCCGCGGTGTTTATGCCGGTCCAGGGGAGTCGGAACAGTTCGTGTCGGTCGAGATGACCTGTCTCGCATAACGCACAGGATCACCACGACTGGTGGTCAGAGGCGCCGCGCGCCCGTCTTGAGTTTTGTGGTCGTCGTTTTGATGTGCTTGGCCGTTGTTGGCGTGGCCATCGTTCGATTTCCTCGGGCTTCCGGCGGTCAGGACTACATTTCGCCACGACGTCCGAGCACATTCTGTGGCGCGTACTCCAGATGACGATCTGCTGCCTTAGCGAGGCGTCGTTCGCTGTCTTCCTCCGATGCTGCAGATGTGTCCGCAGATCAGCTCAGCTGGTTGACGCGGATCGTCACGGTGCGACGAGCCGTATAGCCCATGACCTTACAGAGGGGGAGAGCCAAATGTTATTCCAGCGGTTAGCGCGCTGACCGCCTTCCTAGATTCCGATTCGCTCCAAGGGCACCCCGTGAGTTTCGAGAGATCCGCCGGTATGCGAGGTGACCGGGCGGCCGGATGTTGATTAGTGGGTGGCGCGGAAAAGGCTGGTGATGTCGTGGTTGTCGTCGATGTCAGTGAGGACGACATCGCCAGCGTGTAAGCGCGTAGTGGTGCGGACAGGGATCATGTGACCGTTGCGGCTGATGAGAGTGATCCACGCATGCTCGCCGGCGATGAGTTGGCCGACGAGGGCACCCTCGGCGGTGGATCCTTCTTGCACTTCGTGTCTGTGTAAGGTCGCGGGCGGTGAGGCGAAGCGGATGTCCAGCGACCAGGGTCGCGGCGGGATCTCTCGCATCGGAACATGCAGGAGTGGGGCGAGCACGGGTACCAGGGTGCCTTGTAGAAGCACGGAGGTGAGGACGACGACGAAGATGACGGCGTAGAGCTCGTGGGCGTGCGGTGTGTCGGAGCTGACGATCAGCAGCCCGAGCAGGATCGGGACCGCTCCTTTGAGTCCCGCCCAGAGTATGAAGCCGCGCTCACCCCAGCTGATCCTGATCGGCAGTGAGAGCAGTCCGACGAACACGGGGCGGATGACGAAGATGAGCAGGGCGGCGATGCCGAGACCGCTCAAGAGGATTGCCGGGTCGGCGACCACTTTCAGTTCGACGGTGAGCCCGAGTACCGCGAAGGCGACGATCTCCGAGAGGCTTGCGATTCCAGAACTGAAGCGCTGGACCTCCGTTTTGTAGGGCGCGCGCATGTCGCCGATGAGGATGCCCGCGACGAAGACTGACAGGAAGCCGGATCCGCCCGCCACGGTGCCGAGGCCATAGAGGAACGCGGCTGCCGAGACGGCGAGGACAGAGGCCAGAGCGCCACTGGGCAGCACGAGTCTGCGCAGCAGAAAGCGCAAACCGATGCCGCCGAGGATTCCCACCGCCGCACCGATTCCGAGCTGCAGCGCGAATTCTAGAAGCCCGCTTCCGACGGCTGTCCACCCGGTCCCGGTCGCGGCTAGCAGACTGGCCATGATCGCAATTCCCACGGGGTCGTTGGCTCCGGATTCGCCCTCGAGGATCGTGCCGCTGCTTCCGCCGATCTCGCGACGCCCCAGGACTGAGAAGACGACGGCCGGGTCGGTCGGAGACAACGCGGCCCCCAACAGCAGCGATGCAGTCGTGTTCAGACCGAAAACGAAATGCGCGGCTGCAGCAATCGCGGCGGCCGTTGCCGCGGTCCCGGCGATTCCGAGCCACAGGATCGGGCCGCTTGCGGCACGGAATCGTCTCCACCCGATGTGCATCCCGCCGTCGAAGAGGATGAACGCCAAGGCCACGCTCACGATCCGCTCGTCCAGGAGCCTTCCCGCGGTGGATACCGGTGGAAGAAGGAGTGCGGCCAGAGCGGCGGCGACGAGGAAGAAAACTGGCGCCGGGATGCGCACACGCTGGCTCAGCAGCTGTGAGAGCACCGCCAGCACCAACGCCCCGGACACCACAGTGACCGTGATCGCAAACGACACACTCCCGGTCACCGGCGCCTCCAGTCAGGTCCAACCACCTGCCGACCAGACTTCCCGGCGCACCGACGCAACCTTATCCCCAACTACCCCATCCGGAACCCGCTCACGCCCTTCCGAGCATCCGTCCAACCCTTCTGAGCACCTGCTCCCGCCGACACGGATTCACAGGAGGGTTTGCGCTATGGTGTCTCGTCCCTCGCTGTGGTGGTGCGGGTGAGGAGGTTGATGCGGTCGCCGATCGCGATCGTGATCTCTGGGTCGGGCTGCCGGAGGCGGGGACCACGTGCGTAGGAGACTGGCAGATGGCCGGGCGGCCAGGTTATGGTGCCCAGCTTCTTTCCGAGAACCGGAGATGTCGGTGGGATTGTTACTTCAAGCAGCTGGTAGCCGGTCAGTGGTGTTGCCGCACCTGCTGGGGAGTGGTGGCCGGCTCCGCCGGTGTACTCGTCGACGGGGATGACGGTGACGTGTTTGCCGAGCTCGCGGGTCACGGTCTGGATCGCGGAGTGGTTCGTGATCCAGCCCTGGATGTGGCGACCGTCATCGGAGAGCACGGGAAGACCATCGCGTCCGTATTCGTCGAGCTGGCGGAGCACGTCGGTTATCGACTCGGTTGCGAATACGGCTTGCGGGTCGCGGCCGTGTGTGACTGTGCCGGGGAGGTCGGCGTCATCGGCATTCGGAGCCGCGTCCGTGTGGCTTGGTGTCGTGTTGTGGCGTACGTTGGCGAGTTCGATCGGAGTGCGGAGCGGCCTCATGACCTGTGCTGCGGTGAGGTCGGCGAAGGCGCGCCACGGAGCGGCACGGTCGATGTCTTGCCCTCGGCGCAGAAGCTTGGTGGTGTAGATGGTCCCGTAGCTGAGACCCCGGGAGACGGCGGTGGCGATTGCCACGGCGAGCATGACCGGCAACGTGAGGGTGAAGTCGCCCGTCATCTCCACGACGCTGGCGAATGAGGTCAGCGGTGCGCGGGCGGCGGAGGCGAACACGGCCCCCATGGCGACAACGGCGTAGAGGGCAGGATTGCCTGCGCTGGGGCCGAAGAGGTGATCGACGATGACGCCGAATGCCATGCCGGAGGTGACTCCTATGAACAGGGATGGTGCAAAGATGCCGCCGGAGCCGCCGATGGCGAGACTGATGCTGGTGGCCAGGATCTTTCCAGCGGCAAGGATCAGCAGGAACCAGAGGGCATAGTCACCGGCCACCGTTTTGAACATGACGGGGTATCCCACCCCGTACATCTGAGGCAGCGCGAGCAGGACCAGGCCGAGGACGAGCCCTCCGACTGCGGGCCGCAACCATTCGGGTCGACCTTTCCAGAGGCGGTCGGCGAGATCTTCCAGCCCGTAGAGCACGGTCTTGAACAGCAGTCCGATCAGTGCGGCGATCACAGCGAGTCCCGCGATCAACAGGTAGTTGCGCGGGTCGTGCAGCACGATGCCGGCGGGGAAGCCGGTGAGGAAGTGCTCGTTTCCGAGGAACGGGATGGCGACGGCGTCGGCGACCATCGCTGAGAGCATGACGGCGAACAAGGCATCCACCGACATCTCGCGCAGGATGATCTCGACCCCGAAGAACACCCCGGTGATGGGCGCGTTGAATGTGGCTGCGATGCCACCGCCTGCACCGCACGCGACCAGGATCCGCATCCGGTTCTCGGGCATCCTTATCCACTGGCCGAGGGTGGATGCCAGGGCCGATCCGATCTGCACGATCGGACCCTCACGTCCGACCGAGCCGCCGGTGCCGATCGTGATCGCCGAGGCCAGTGCCTTTACCACGGAGACTTGGGGTCGGATGCGGCCTCCGTTCTCCGCGACCGCGATCATCACCTCTGGTACACCGTGTCCTCGTGCTTCCCTGGCGAACCGGTAGACCAGCGGCCCGTACAGGAGGCCGCCGATCACCGGCACCACGACGAGAAACCCCAGGCCCAGCCACGGCAGATGAGTGCTGCCCACCCATCCGTCCTGCCCGAACTCGGTCTGCCCCGTGAACACCCAGGTGAAGAACGAGACAAGGTACCGGAAGAGGACAGCACCCAACCCAGCGCCCACTCCGACGATGATCGAGATCACGAACAATCCGGCACGGGAGCCGCGCAGGCCTGCGGCGATGCGGTCGGTGATACGCATGAATCGGCTGGGCGGCCGGAGCGCAGGATCGGTCATTCCAGTCCTCACAACTGTGCATGCAGAATCCGCGAACCTCCGAGTATTTCAGGGCGCGGTGCTTGCGAGACTACAACAGTTGCAGAAATGAAATTATTCGTGGAATCGACTCTCGAGCGCCACGTATGGCATGGTCGCCGTGCGAAGTATGGCTACAGGCCGAGCGGCAGGAGATCTTCGACGGTCGGTTCTCCGGCGGCGGCGTTGAAGAGGTCGAATGCCTCGAACACCTGCTTCTGCTGGGCCGGACTGAGCTGCGCGAGGATGGCACGGAAGTCGGCCCGGCGGCGATTGGTGACGTCGTTGACGATGCTCTCGCCCTCGGGGGTGAGGGCGATGATGACCTCGCGACGGCTCCCCGGGTTCTGCTCCCGTCTCACCCAGCCAGAGGCGACCATCCGATCCAGCGATCGGCTGAACGTGGAGAGATTGGCTCCGAGTCGCTCGGCCAAGATACCTGTGCGCTGCGGACCCAGGGCGCTCAGCAGCACCAGCACGCGGAACTGGGGGAGCGACACCGTTTCCAACACGTCGGCGAACGATCGGGCGATGACGCCGAGCATGGCTCGCGACGCGGTGAGGACCGCGGACACCGCCTCGTCGCCGGCGGAGTTCTCGCGACGCGTCATCGCATTCACGTCCTTCCCGCCCGCGAGCCGTGCGGGCACCTCCACTATTCCACCGCACGGGCGGCTCCCCGGGGACGAGGCCGCTCCGCACCCGTCACAGCTTCACCACAAGATGACTTGTATTAATGCAACTATTGTAAGAACGCAAGCGGCTGCGACTCGGAGGTTGATCGATGACGTCTGAGTCGCTCCTGGCTCTGCTCTCCTTCGGCTCGACGGGTGGCAGCGGCATGGGAGGCAGCGGCATGGGTGGGGCTGGCCCGATGGGCGGCCCGATGTCGATGACCGGCCCGATGTGGATGCCCGATCAACCGCTCACGTACTATCGCTTGTTTGCGTTTCATCCTCAGCCGATCCCGATCTTCCCCGTCCTCGGCGTGTTACTGGCGCTGTCTTACCTGGCCGGGATTCTCGTGCTGCGCCGCCGCGGCGACCGGTGGCCGGCGGGACGCACGGTGTGGTGGATGCTCGGGGTGTTCAGCCTCGAGCTGATGACGGCGACCGGCTTCGATGGCTACGGCATGGACTTCTTCAGCGTGCACATGGTGCAGCACATGGTGATCGGAATGGTGACCCCGGTCCTGCTCATGCTGGGCGCACCTGTCACGCTGATGCTTCGCACATTGCCAACGCCCGGCGGCACGCGAAGTCCGCGGCGACTTTTGCTGATGTTCTTGCACTCGCGTTTCGCCACGATCGTGGCAAGTCCCGTGGTCACCGTCGTGCTGTTCCTGTTCAGCCTCTACGCCCTCTACTTCACGACGTTGTTCGACTGGCTGATGTCCACCTGGTGGGGGCACAATCTGATGCTCGGGCACTTCCTGGTCATCGGATGCCTGTACTTCTGGGGCATCCTCGGCGTCGACCCTTCGCCCCGCCGCGGTGGCGGGCTGATGGGCGCGTTCTCCCGACCGGTGCTGCGGATCGCCGAACTCAGCGTGACGGTTCCCTTCCACGCATTCTTCGGCATCGTGTTCATGATGGCCACCACCGTCATGGTGACGTACTACGCGACCGCCCTGCCGTGGGCCACCTCGACCCCGTTGGCGGATCAGCAGGCCGCCGGGGGGATCGCATGGGCGTTCACCGAACTCCCCACGCTGCTCGTTCTGGGCGTGCTCTTCCTGCAATGGCAACGCGGCGACGACCGTCTAGCGAAACGACAGGCACGCCGGGCAGAGAAGTTCGGAGACATCGACCTGGACGCCTACAACGCCACACTCGCGGCACTCGCCCAACGCGACGAGGCCCTGGCACGGAACGACGGTCTGCGGTGATCGGCAGCGCAGCCATCGCCTACGCGTTCACGATCGGCCTGACCGGATTGATCAACCCGTGCGGCCTTCCCCTGTTGCCGGCATATCTGACGTTCTACCTCGACGGCTACGGCGACTGTGTAGGCCGGCAATGGCCGTCCCGACTCCTTGCGGCCCTGCGATCGGGTGGATGCCTGACCCTCGGCTTCGTCACCGTGTTCGGCTTCGCCGGCGTGGTGGAGGCATCACTGGAGACCGCGCTCGCTGATTTCGTGCCCTGTCTGATGGTCCTCGTCGGCGCAGCAATCGTCGTCTTCGGTGCGCTCTCGATGCTCGACAGGGCGCCCGCCCTGCACCTGCCTGGACTTCCGTTCCGCTCTGGACGAGGCGTGATCGCCATGATCGGGTTCGGTGCCGCTTATGCCGTCGGATCGCTGAGCTGCTCGCTGCCGATCTTCGTGGCTGCGGTGGGCTCCTCCTTCTCTGCAGCGTCTCCGGTGCAGAGCATTGCGGTGTTCGTGGCCTACGCGCTCGGCATGGGCCTGTTCGCCACGGCGGCTTCCGTGATCGCAGCCTTTGCCGGTCCCGCCGTGTTGCGGGCGCTCCATCCGGCGGCTCGTGTGCTGCCCCGCATCGCCGCTGGGATTTGCCTTCTCGTCGGCCTCTACCTCATGGCGTACTGGGGTCATGTTCTGGGGGCACCTGACGTCATCGCGCCGATCGTCGGCATCCTCGACCAGGTGCAATCGGCCGTCGTGTCGTGGCTGGACACATGGTGGATCGCCTGCGCAGTCCTCTGTATGACACTCGTTGCCGGCGCCTTCATCGCTTTAGCCCTGACCGGACAGCATCCACGGAGCTCTCACTCTGCACAGCAAGAAGGGAACAGCCGATGAAGGACGACAGACCGAACCACCCGACCGACGTCTCTGCCGGGTCGCAACAGAGGGGATCCCGCTGGCTCTTCGCGACCGCAGCCATCACGCTCGTCGTGCTCATCGCCGGTGTGTTCGCGGTGGTGATGTTCGCCCCTGGCGCCTCAAGGGGTGGCAAGCAGAACGACTATCAGGGCCGTCCGGGCATCAATAAGCCGACAGCGGACCTGCTCACCATGGATACCTTGGCTGGCGACGGCACGGTTCGGGCGCCCAGCTTCGACCTCACCAACGAGGACAACACGCCGCTGACCCTTGACCAATTCCACAACGATGTCGTCGTGCTGACCTTCAACGATGATCGGTGCGCCGACCTCTGCGCCCTCTTTGCACAGGACGTCATCGCCGCCGACCAGGATCTCAGCGCGAAAGCCCGCAAGCATGTTGCGTTCGTGTCGATCAACGCCAACCCCTACTACCCATCGACCGCCGATGTGCAGACGTGGACGAACCAGCACGGCCTCGCCCATGAGAACAACTGGTACTTCGGCACGGGCACACCGAAAGAGCTCGCCGCCGTCGCGCATGCGTATGCGGTGAACATCCAACTGGATCCCGCCACCAAGTCCGTCGCCCACGGCACCGAGATCTTCATCATCAAACCCAACGGCACCGACGCCGACCTCGCCGACTTCGGCACCCAAGACGCCGACACCGCGCCGTTCTCCCACGGACTCGCCGTCTTGGCCGACGACGCGCTGCCCGTATCTGAACGAGGGCACGTGACGGGCGAGGAGCTCCCTGCCGCGCTTGCAGGAGGCACAGGGATCGGCGACACTCCCGTGCCCGTCACTGGCCCCGCGCTCCGTTCTGCCGTCACCAGCAGTGGCTCAACCGCGATCTCAACAACCTCGAGCGCCTCCGATCACGGCGACTACACGGTGCTCGACTTCTGGTCGAGCACCTGCACCGCCTGCGGCGACCAACTCGACGCAGTTCAAGCAGAGCACACCGAACTGGGCAACGAGGTGAAATTCCTCGGCATCGACGTCGACGACGCCACCATCAACGGCGAGGCCACGATGACCGAACACCACCTGACCTTTCCGAACGTCTCGGATGTCAAAGGTGCTCAGGCTGCACGATTCCAAGCATCCGACCTGCCCTATACGGTCATCCTCTCTCCGACGGGCAAAGTGCTCGTGCGTCATCCGGGCGTCTTCACACAGGAAGAACTCGACTACGTGTTACGCACCATCGACAACAAGCTCCCCATGCTCACCGACTGACGACCACAGATGAGGAAGGACTCCGACATGCCGTCGTGGCTCAAACGCATACTCAGCGCACCGAACGCGCTCTACAAGTCGGGGCTCGGCCGGATCTTCGGACACCGATTCCTGCAACTCACCCACACCGGTCGCAAGACCGGCAAGCTGTACCACGTCGTCGTCGAAGTCGTGCGATACAACTCGACAACCGGCGAGGCCGTCGTCATGTCCGGCTTCGGCCGGCACAGCGGATGGTTCCGCAACGTCACCGCCGGCACACCCACCTGGGTCGACTTCGGCCGCGGCCCCGTTCGTGCCGACTGCAGGGTGCTCGACTGCGACGAAGGTGCCGAAGTCGTCCGTGAGTACGAACAGCGCATGCGCTTCGCCTGGCCCGTGGTGCGAATTGTGCTCAGCCGACTCGCCGGGTTCAGGTACCAGGACACCGACGCTGACCGCCGCCGCCTCGCACAATCCCTCCCGCTCACGGCGCTCACGCCGCACAGACTCGCAGCAAGACATTTTGATTCGTGAGTGCGACAGAGGAAGTCGGAGGCGCTGCCTTCATGTCGGATGCGATCCTCACCGGATCGCGCTGGATCCGCCTGCTGCCCGCCGTCGGTCGCCAGCGTTTTCCTTGCCACGAAACGCTGGCGGTGGGAGGATTAGACCGCTGGTCCAACTGACGGTCGAAGGGAGTTCACTCGTGCGTGTGTTGGTTGTTGGGGCGGGGATCGCCGGTCCTACCCTCGCGTATTGGTTGCAGAAGTTCGGGCACGAGGTCACACTGCTCGAGCGCGCCCCGCGGTTGCGTGAGGGCGGATACGTTGTCGACTTCTGGGGTGCCGGATTCGATGTCGCCGATCGAATGGGGATCGTGCCGCGCCTGATGGAAGAGGGCTACCGCTTTCGGGAAGCCCGTGAGGTCTCCGGCAGCGGCCGGCGCATCGCCCACTTTGACCCTCGGCACGTGATCGGCATCAGCGGAGGGCGGTTTGTCACAATCGGACGCTCGGACCTGTCCCGCGCGATCTATGAAGCCGCTAACGGCAATGTAGAGACAATATTCGCGGACACGGTGACCTCACTGAACGAGGACGCCGGCCGAGTGCACGTCGAATTCGAGCACGGTGCCCCGCGAGAGTTCGACCTCGTTATTGGCGCGGATGGCTTGCATTCGCGCGTGCGGAGGCTGGCATTCGGTCCCGATGAGGAGTTCGAACGCTACCTGGGCATCACCGTTGCTGTCTTCGACGTCCCGGGGTATCGCCCCCGTGACGAGTTGGTCGCGGTGATGCACACCGAAGTGGGTCACCAGGTGCTACGTCTGGCACTGCACGAGGACGCGACCATGTTCTGCTTCATGTTCCGTCACGACGGCGAAGTGCCACAGGACGACGTCACGGCACAACAAGAGCTTTTGCGACATCGGATGGTCAGCGTCGGCTGGGAGGTGCCCGATATTCTGGAGCGGATGCCGCAGGCCCGAACCTTCTACATGGACAGAGCAAGCCAGATCCGGATGCCATCGTGGTCCCACGGACACATCGCCCTGATTGGCGACGCAGGGGCGGCGCCCTCACTTCTAGCTGGCCAGGGTTCTGCACTGGCGATGATCGAGGCCTACGTGCTCGCATACGAGCTGCACGAAGCGCACGGCAACCTGCCGGCAGCATTCGCGGGGTACGAGCGACGGCTGGCACAGCTCGTGCTCGGCAAGCAGGACGCCGCCATCGGGATGGGCGCCGCTTTCGCGCCCCGCAATCGCATGCAGCTACTGGTGCGCAACACCTTCGTGAGCCTCATGGCCATCCCACCCATCGCGAACCTCGCGATGGGACGCAGCCTGATCGATCCCATCCGCCTCCCGCCTGCGCCGATCGGCTGAACGCACGTGCCACGACCACGTTTCCACGGTCTTCCGGCTGAACGTCAGAACGCCATCCTCCGTGCCGCTCTTAGCGAGTTCTCCACCCGCGGGTTTATGGATGCCTCGCTGAACAACATCATTAGCAGCACAGGCATCTCCAAAGGGTCGATGTACTACTACTTCGACGACAAAGTGGACTTGTACGGGTACCTGCTTCGCGCGCAAGTAAAGCAGATGATCGCCCACGCCGGCCCGTTTCCCGTCCCAGCGGCAACCGATCCTGACATGTTCTGGTCAACGATCGAGGACTATTGTCTGCGCCTCGTGGAGGAACTGGACGCATCACCACAAATCGCCAGCCTGTTGCGCGACGCGATGTCGGGCACAGGCGTAGCGGCCACACAACGGACTGAGCAGGATGCCGAGCAGGCCGTCGTGCCATGGCTGATCAAAGCTCTGGCGGCCGGGCAGGCGGCAGGGGCGATCCGCACCGATGTCGCCGACGGGCTGCTTCTGGCCGTTAGCACCGCAATCGGCAAAGTGATCGACTCGTGGGTCATCGTGGGTTCCCCGGATTCGCTGACCCACCGCACTGCGGTACACACGGTGATCGATATGCTCCGACGCGCAATCCAACCGTGAACGGTGTGAAGGTGAGCTACCGGTCAGCTGGTGCGGGGATGTCGAGTTGCCTCAGCGGGCGTTCGTCGTCGTTCGTTTGCTGGTGGCGTGCCGGCGTGCTCTCATTCGGGATCCGCACCGGGTGGAGCACCAGACGCGGCGTTTGTGGTCTTGGATGAACATTCGGTCGCAGTCTGCTGCGGCGCAGGTGCGTATCTGGTCGGCTTCGGTCGAGGTGATGAGCTGGATGAGGTCGACAGCAAGTGTGGCTGCGATCGAAGGGGTGTCGGTTGACGGCTCCAGTCTCAGGTGACGCTGCTGGGTGAGCTCCGGGTGCACCGGAGTGGTCGCGGCGATACGGTTCACGGCATCGATCACGTGGATAGGCAGAGGGCGTCCTGCCTCCAGGGCCTCCAGAAGAGCTCGAGCGAAAGACCGGACTGCGGTGACCTGCTCCCATGCCGTCTCGAACGCTGGCATCGTCGCGACGTGGTGGGACCTCAACCACTGGGTCAGGCTCGTCGAATCAGGGATGCGGTCGATCTGGCGTGACGCCCCGGTCACGAGGGTGTTGACCAGTGCGAGTGTCAGGGATCGTTCCTCGCCGTATGCCGATTCCGGTTCGCTGGCGGCCATACTCCCTCCGATCCATGACGGCTGTATGCGCTCTAGAGTGCACCATACTCAGGTTGCTAACGGTAACGAATCTAATTTACCGTTATGGATATGCATGAGATGACTTCGATGACCCCGATCGCTGATGCGGTCGCCGCTCTCCCCCCAACGGACCCGAACAGCGCGTTCGGTCGTGAGCAAGCCGCGCTCCGCCGCGAAGCGGCTCCGACTGGTGCGGTTCTGGGGAGTGTCTTTCCTGATCCTGTGGTGCTGGGGCCGGATGGGCGCCCAACGTCGATCGGTGCTCGGCGGGAGGGACGGCCGGCGGTGGTGGTGCTGTATCGGGGAGCGTGGTGTCCGTTCTGCAACATTGCATTGAAGACCTATAGGGATGAACTGCTTCCCTCTCTGCGATCAGGTCAGATTCAGTTGATAGCGGTAAGCCCTCAGCACCCGGATGGATCGCTGACAATGCAGGAGAAGCACGATCTCGACTTCGCTGTCCTCTCGGACCCGGGGAACCGGATCGCTCGTGGCTTGGGGGTCCTCACTCGACCAAGCGATGATGCCCGCCACCTACAGCTGGAGCACGGCCTGGACCTGACTGCCGTGAATGCTGATGGATCGATCGACGTGCCGATGCCGACCGTCGCGATCATCGACGCGAAAGGTCTGCTGCGCTGGATTGATACGCATCCCGACTACACAACGCGCACCGAACCCGCTCAGGTGCTTACCGCGATCAAGGACCTCGGACTGTGAACGCCGCGGCGGCCGGAAGCGTTCTTGTAGGCCGGAGAGCGCTGGTTACCGGTGCGGGTCGGGGGATCGGTCAAGCCATCGCTGTCTCGCTCGTCCACGCCGGCGTCACACACATCGTGCTAGTCGCACGGACGGCTTCCCAGCTGGAGACCACCGCTAGCCACGTTGAGGCCGCCGGAGCTGAGGCTTACATACTTCCGGCAGACCTAGCCAATGCTGAACAGATCGGCGGCCTTGCCGCCCGAGCGAGAGACGTGATCGGGGATGTGGACGTCCTGATCAACAATGCGGGCACAGTCGAGCCGTTGGGGCCGACCGCAACCCGCTCCGCTACAGCCATGCTCGACGCGTTCCGGCTCAACACCATCGCCCCGGCTCTCCTTGCGGGCGAGTTCTTGCCGCGAATGACGGAGAAGGGATGGGGAAGAATCGTGAACGTTTCCAGCGGCGTCGTCGCTCATCCGACCGGGATGATCGGCGGAAGCACCTACGCGGCGACCAAGGCCGCACTGGAGGCCCAGACCATCAGCATGGCCGCCGAATATGCGGATACCGGCGTCACGCTCAATGTGTACCGGCCGGGGGGTGTGGACACCGCGATGCAGCAGTGGATCCGCGACCAAGACCGGGAACAGATCGGGCATATCCTCCACGACCGCTTCGTCGCCAATTACGCCGCAGGCACGCTGCTGACCCCCGACGCCTCCGCGAACGCACTAGTCGCCCACTTGACTCGTGAGGAGACCGGCCAAATCTGGGACGTCGACGACCAGGACTGAGAGCACCCGAGGCGCGCGACTCGAGGGCGACTCGGCGAGGTGGTCAACCGTCGCTGGAGACCTCGGGTCCTGCAGGAATAACCACCCAAATGAAAGGACGCCGCTCATGGCACTTACCCTTGGACTACACGTGATCCTGGACGCCCAACCTGGTAAAAGCGATGAACTAGCCGCATTCCTGATCGCCGGCAGGGAAATCGCCATTACGGAACACGGCACGGTGACCTGGTACGCATTCAAGCTGAGCGAGACCCGGTTTGGCGTGTTCGATACGTTCGAAACCGCGCAGGCCCGGCAAGCACACATCGACGGCGAGATCCCGAAAGCCCTCGCTGGGATCCGGTCCAGCTTGCTCGCCGCCGATCCGATCATCGAGCCCGTCGACATTGTCGCCGCCAAGCCCGCCGCTCGCGGCTGAATCGCCAACTGGCCCGAACCGGTCCGGCTGAGGGAAAGACGAGGTCGGGCTGAAACTCCGCAGCTGTCTGCCGTGCTTGACCTCGAGTGCGGCAGTTGACGATAAGGGCCTCGTCGACCCCGTTCGTGGATGTCGAAGAGTTCCGAGATGCGCTCGCCCCGACGCACATCGATCCCGGTGAACCACCACCCCTCCAGAACAGGCGGGTAGGTCATCCCGAGACCGGACCCATCGGTGCTAAGGAGAGACGGGGACTGCTTGGGTCAGGAGAGCTTCTTGCTCGCCGTCCGAATTGTTTGTTGTGCCTTCTTCTTTGCCCGCGACCGCGCTTTGCGCACGGCCGGATCGTTCCAGACGGAATTCGCTGTCTGCATGATCTCCCGATACCGACGCCGTCCGGCCTTCGCGCCAAGTACATAGGCAACAGCCGCCACGGCGGCGAGCCCTAGAAGATACAACCCGCGCATGTTGTGCTTCCTCTCTAGCGTGTCGGGTTCCAGTAGACGCGGTCGGACGTCGCCTGTGGAGGGGTTGCCAAATCGCTCCGCGGGTGTGACGGCCGCTTCGCGGCCCCCTGTGATCGGGACATCAGGTCGCATCGAGAACTGGTTGTCGCCGGGCAGGAGGCTACTGACGAGAGGCTCGTAGACGGGTGTATGTCGACGAGCGAGTCCGGTCCTGATATGAACCCCGGGTGGTTCGTTGGTTCGCCTGGGGGGCCAGGCGAGGGGTTAGTGCGGATGCGCACTAACCCCAGACCGATGGGAATACTGAACCCCGCCAGTAATGTTGAGGGTTACTGAACCCCGCTAGTAAACATCGTCGGCGTGGGTTCGCCCGGGCTGTCTCGCGACGTCTGCTCGGGCAATTCCGTCACGAAAGGTCACTCATGTACATCTCAACTCCTGCGCTTCCTGACGAGTTCGCCGGTCGGCGCGCTGTGATCACGGGGGGTTCTCGTGGAATGGGTGCCGCGATCGCGCAGCGCCTTCTCGATGGTGGTGCAAGGGTCGTCACCAGTGCGCGCACGAGATCCGCATCCACGCCGACGGGCTCGACGTTCATTTCGGCGGACCTGCGTTCCGAGAGCGGGGCACGCGAGCTCGTCGATCAGGCCTTGCAGGCTCTTGGTGGGCTGGACATCCTGGTGAATGCTGCTGGGGCGTCCCGCGTGTTCCTGGGTGGTCCGGCCACGGTGCCGGATGTGGAGTGGCAGGACTCGTTGGAGATCAACTTCCTCTCCGCGGTGCGCGTGATCAATGCGGCGCTTCCCGCGCTCACCGAGTCGGGTGCGGGTGCGTCGATCGTCAACATCAGCACCGGTGCAGCAAAGTCTCCGGTGGTGCCGCTCCTGCACTACGGGGCCGCGAAAGCGGCTCTCGCCCTTTACAGCAGGGGCCTCGCGACTGCCCTGGCGCCCACCGGCGTCCGTGTGAATGTCGTGACGCCGGGGCCGGTGGAGACGCCAGGGGGGACGGAGATTCTGCAGACGGTTGCCGACGCGATGGGTGCTCCGCTGGAGGCACTGGCAGCCAACGTCCCGCTGGGCCGATTCGGTGACGCGCGCGACATCGCGGAGACCGTCGCATTCCTGACCTCGAACCGTGCCCAGTGGATCACGGGCGCTGACATCGACGTCGCCGGCGGTCAGTGAGGTGAAGGGGCCGGAGTTTTGGACACCGGCCCCTACACCAGGGGCTCAGTAGATTGGAGTCATGCCGCGATCTTCGGACGATGCCCGTCAGCTCGAGCTCGCGGCGGCGTTCACTGACCTTGGTCCTGCATGGGGCCGTTGGGTCACCGTGTGCACTCCAGCAGATTCGGTCAGCTACATTCGGCTGCGGCTGCTGCGAGTCCTTGAGCAACAGGGCGAGTCCACGATGACTCAGCTCGCCGACTTCCTGAACCTCACTCAACGGCGAATCACAGATCTGACCCTCGCGCTGACACGCGACGGATACGTTGATCGTCGGCCGAACCCACAGGACGGACGCAGCAGCATCATCAGCCTCACCGACGACGGCCGCGCACACCTCGCACAGACCTGGTCCGAATTCCAGACCGACGTCGCCGCCGCCTTCGGCGATCTGCCGGTGAAACAGCAACACGAACTCCTTGCGATCACCCCAGTGCTCACGGCGGCACTACGCAAGCGCATCGCGGAGAAACAGGCCGAGTAAAAACCGGCCCACCGGGCCAGCCCATTCGCTCCGGCGTGCCGACGGGTCGGCTAAGCCACGGCGGCGCTTTCACCCGGCTGGGACGTCGAGATCACTTTGTCGAATACCTCGTTGAGGGCTTCGGTGGAGCTGGGGTGGGTGTAGATCGAGTTTCGGAGGTCGGTTGCGGTGATCCGGTGGCGCATTGCGAGGGTGATCGTGTTGATGATCTCTTGAGCGTCGATCGAGAGGATGGCGGCTCCGAGGATGAGGTCGGTGTCGCTGTCGACGATGAACTTCATCACGCCGCGTGTCTCCTCGACGGTGTATGCGCGGGGCATGGCGATGATGTCAGCGACGTTCTCTCTGGATACCGTGATGTGCCGTCCTTGCTGGCGCGCTTCCCGCTCGGTCAGTCCGGCTGTCGCCAAGGGAGGAGTGATGAAGAGGGTGTGGGGGATGGCGACACGATCGGTCGTGGCGCGGGTTCCGTCTCCGTAAAGCTGGTCGAGGACGATTCGTGCGTCGTCGAGGGAGACGTAAGTAAATTGGGGTCCGCCATTGACGTCGCCGAGCGCGTAAATGTGGGGCTGGCTGCTGCGCAAGTGCGCGTCCACTATCACCGCGCCGTGTGGGGTCGTTTTCACGCCGGCCTGCTCGAGTCCGAGGTTGGCGGTGGCGGCTCGGCGGCCGGTGGCGGGAAGGATGGCGTCGGCGTCGACTGTGTGGAGTGTGCCGTGATGCCGGTAGCTGACCGTTGCGTGGTCTCCTTCGTCAGCGATGTCGACAACGGTGGCGCCGGTGATCAGGTGGATGCCGTCTCCGGTGAGGATGCTGGTAGCTGCGTCGGCGATGTCGTCGTCTTCTCGGGGAAGGAGCCGGTCGGCGGTCTCGAGGACGGTCACGTCTGCACCGAAGTGGCGGTAAATGGAGGCGAATTCGAGACCGAGGTAGCCGCCACCGATGATGACCAGTCTCTGCGGGAGGTGGTCCTTCTGGATCAGATCGGTGCTGTTGACCAGGTGTGGGCTCTCTTCGAGGCCAGGAATAGTGGGCAGGATCGGCTCGGAGCCTGTGTTGATGAGCATGGTCGGTGCCGTCACGGTGATCGCATCTTCGCCCTCGCCCACGACAACGGTGTGTGGGTCGATGAATGTGGCGCGGCCGGTGATTACTGTGGCGGTGTCTTTGCCGTTCAGGGAGTCGAAGTTGCCGGCGCGGAAGGCGCCGGTCAGTGATCGGACGCCTTCGATCGAACGCTGAAAATACTCTTGGGCGTCGTCGTCGAGGCGTTTCTCGCTGGAGTAGTGGACGAGCATCTTCGTAGGAACGCATCCGACGTTGGGGCATGTCCCGCCGTACATGTTCTCGGACTGTTCGATCAGGATGACCCGTTGTCCACGGTCGGCGGCGGCGTGTGCGACGGTCTTGCCGCCTTTGCCGAATCCGACTACGAGGAGGTCGGCGGTCAGGGTTGTTGCGCGAGCGATGTCGTTCATGATCTTGTCCTTGTTCGGTAGTTCGGGCCGGATATGCAGGCGGAGATCAGGTGAGGATCTCGCCGCCATCCACAGGGATGGATACGCCGGTTAGGAAGTCGGCGCTCAGGGCGAAGATGATCGCGGTGGCGACATCTTCGGGGGTGCCGATGCGATGTGCAGGGCTGCGCTGCGCCCGAGCCGCGAATAGCTCGGCCTTCGCTTCGTGGCCGAGACCGTCATAGGCGCCCGTGTCGATGGTTCCCGGTGCGATCGCGTTCACGCGGATCGGTGCCAGCTCGACGGCAAGGCCCCTGGTGATGGAGTCCACTGCCCCGTTCGTTCCTGCGACCGCCAGCACGCCCACGGTCGGTCGGATTGCGGTCGCTCCGGATGAGAGGAGGAAGGACCCGTCGGCGGACACGATCGGGGCAAGGTGTTTGGCGAGCAGGATCGCGCCGATGGCTTTGGTAGCGAACGACAGCGCAATAGTTTCGGCGTTAAGGTCGGAGACCTTGCCGCGGGCCCGGGCGGATGCGGTGGTCACCACGTGATCGAGGTGTCCAAGTCGCGAGGCTAGGGCCGCGATCGATTCCTCATCGGTCACGTCGACGGTCTCCACTGCGACTGGGACGCCTTTGTAGGCTTCGGCGAGTTTCGCTGCGTCACGGCCGGCGACGACAACCTCTGCGCCGTCGTGCATGGCGGCATTGGTCGCGGCTCGGGCGATTCCCGTCCCGCGGCCGATGATCAGAATCCTCTTACCTTCAAGCTTGGTCATACGAGATCCTTTCCCTTCATTTCACAACAGCCTCGGGGCGAGAGAAGCTCTCGATGTGGCCGAGGCCCATGTCGATCGACGTCGCCAACGGGGCGACATCACGCGCAGTCTGGGCGAGCGTGTACCCTCCCTGCAAGGCACTGAGCAATCCGATCGCCAGCTGATCGACGGGGGCTGTGGGCACCAACAGCCCTCTGGCCTGAATCCTGCGGAGGGCGTCAACCAGGAGCTCTTGCCACTCCGCGAAGAGATCGAGCAGGGATTGCTGCGCGACGTGATCGTGGTCCGAGACTTCGGAAGCCAGCGAGCCCAACGCACAACCGTAGGCCCCATGACGAAGGGCATTCTCCTGTACCAGGGCGTCGCGCCAGCGTCTGAGGCCAGCCATCGTCGACACATGAACCAAGGCCCGACGTTCTCGCTCCATGACGCGTTGCCCTGTCAGGCCGATGACGGCTCGCACCAGGGACTCCTTACCGGCGAAGTGGCCGTAGAACTGCGACTTGCTGACGCTACTGGCGGTGATCACGTCATCGAGCGTGGTAGCGGCCACTCCTCGGAGGTACATCAGCTCGGAAGCGGCCTCAATGATCCTGCCGCGCGTCTTCTCACCGCGAGAAGTCAAGCGTCGCGCCCGTGGCAGGTTCGTCATCGTCTTCAGTCTCAGCCGTAGGTGCGTAGCGGTTAGAAAGCACGGCCCGTGGCGGTGGCCCGCTCGATGGCGGTCGCCTTGTCGTCTTCGTGAGTGCTCGTCAGGACGGTGGGGCGCCAATCGATCTGCGTAACGTCAGTGATTCCCGCGAAGCGAAGCCAGTCGTTGAAATAGGTGGACTGGAAGTCCACACCGTACTGAATCGGGACACCATGTGAGTACACGCCGCTGACGTAGATCACGGCGGCCTTCTTGCCTTCGATGAGGCCCGTGTAGCCGGCATCCGGGGTAAAGCCGAAGACCCAGCCAGGCTGGGTGATGATGTCGATGTACTGCTTCAGGACGTACGGGATGCCGCTGTTCCACATCGGGACCGTGAACAGATAGGCGTCGGCCTCTGCGAAGCGTTCGAACACTTCGTGAGCCTGGTCCCACTCACGCGCCTGCTCCGCGCTTGGACTTCCGCCGGCGAAGATTGCCATCTTGGCTCCTGCGGCCAGAGTCCCGAAGGCGGGCAGCGTGCCGTCGAAGAGGTCGAGGTGATCGATGGTCGCGCCAGGGTTTGCCTGCTGGTAGCTGTCCAGAAACGCGTCACCCAACGCGTTGCTGTCGCTGCCGGCTCCGCGCGGGCTCGCGGACACGTGAAGCAAAGTGCTCATTCCGATAGTTCCTTTCGATATGGCGTGACCGGTTTCGCACTCGATCCGCGAGTGCTTGCGGTGTCAATCGGCGCTGGATTCGCTGGGTCTCACGGATGAACAAACATCCATCCGTTAGAAATGGACGATAGCATGCCTCACGGGTACAAGGCCATCTATCCGTGATAAGGTTGTTGAATGTTGGCGTCGGGTTCACGAACGTGGATGCTTCCGGAGGAGCCACTGCCCATTCGGCTGATGAACACGGTCTGGGCAGGCGCGGGTGAGGTACACGATGATTTCCACACGCCTTCGGATGTCGACGAGTGGCTCGACGCTGTCGGTATCGATCGGAACGGCGCATCGGCATCGCTGGATGATTTCGACGACGCGGTCCAATTGCGTGATGCTGTCCGGACGATCGCGGGGCATCAGACGGCGGACACCCGCCCCTTGCTGACGTCAATACCCCAGGACATCGATGACGCCGTTCAGGTATTGAACATGGTTGCTAGCCGAGGTCCTTCGGTGATGCTTCTGAGATCAGGCAACGGCTTTCAGCTTGGCGCTGGCGGCGACGCCCCGCCTATCGGCGCGGCGCTCGCGGACGTCGCGCGGAGCAGCATTGATCTGCTTGGTGGAGACGATGCGCCGAAAGTGCGGGCGTGCAACGCGCCAGGCTGTGTGCTCTATTTCGTCCAGTCGCATCCCCGCCGCGAATGGTGCTCGGTGATGTGTGGAAATAGGGCGCGAGCAGCGCGCCACTACGAGAAAGTACGTGAGTTGCGCAACATTCGTACGCTGCGGATCGAGGAGGAACACGGTATGGACTAGGTCTGCCAGCTCTAAAACACCATCAGCGTTGACGGATGCGGTGCGAGGAAATGGTCCATGACGAGTTCGGCCGCGCCCTGGGCGGCGATGTGCTCACCGATGGATGACCCCGAGACGGTCAGTTCGCGTGCCACGATCAGCTCCTTCCGCACGAGAGAGGGGAGAAGCGGCAGAAACGTCGCGCTCAGGCGCCCCCACAGCGGCCCCCCGAGCACGATGTGAGAGATGTCAAGAAGATTGACGAGCGCTCCCAGGGCGACGGCAACGCGCTCGGCCGACCGCTCGAGTATTCGCACCGCGCCCATGTGCTCTGCTGCCGCTAGGTCGCACAGTTGCGCGCAGGCTTCATCGATGGCGACCTGATCGTGAAGGTCGGGCAACGGCACCAGACCCGCGTTGGCGGCTTGGACGACGAGCGCTTCGGGCACACAGGCCGCTCCGAGGGTGCCGCGTCGGCCGCTCCATTCGAACCATTCCGCGTTTGGATCGACGAGCATCTCGCCGATCTCTCCGAAGTTGTTCGTTGTTCCGCGCAGGACCTGGTTGTCCAGGACGACTGATGCGCCTACGCCGAAGCCGAGATGAAGGAAGATGAAATCGCTTTCAGTCTGCGTCGCCGAACGCACCTCTGCCGTGGCCGAGGCTGTGACATCCTTCTCCAGCAGGACGGGAAGGGCGGTCGCGTCGTGGAGATCAGCTCGTAGCTGCACATTGCGCCATTGGGGCAGCTGCGGCGGGTCCAGGATGACGCCCGACCGCAGATCGAGCGGCCCCGGAGCGGCAATACCCAGACCCATGACGCGCTCCCGTTCTATTCCCGCCTCCGCGATGATGGCATCGACAGCGTCCGCGATCACGCCAGTGGCCCGACCTGGGTTCGAGGCTTGGGGCGTGCTGCGGTGCATCGTGTGCCGAACTTCACCCGAAAGATCCAGCAGTACGACTGTCAGGACCGCCGGCTCGATATGGACGCCAACGGAAAAGGCACCATCGGCGTTCACGACGAGCGGGATGCTTGGACGCCCTCGCTCGATGTTGCTCGGCGGACCCTCGATGATCAGCTCCTCATCGAGAAGGCGCCGGCTGATATTCGTGATCGTCTGCGGGCTAAGTCCCGATACTCGTCGGATATCCGCCCTGCTGGCACCGGGTGTCCGACGTACCAGGTCAAGTACCAGCGCCTGGTTGAAGTCTCCGAGACGGAGCTGATTGCTGCCTCGTCGCATCTTTGACCTCCGGGGTGATTCTATGAGCTTTCCGTAACGAGATTAAATCTAGCAGATCGATGAAGTCCCGTTCAGCGCACTCGCTCCGTATTGACGGTGATTTCGTCCGAAAGTCAAGCGTCGCTCAGTTTGTCTTGACACGAGCAACGCCCTCAGCTAGCGTCAACGCCGAGCTTTGATCCAAGCGTTAGACAAAAGAGTCGATGCGGTCGAAGCCAAAGCGCAGAGAGGTGAAACGCAATGAAGCGCATACGTGTCCTCGGGGCAGTGACGGTGGCGGCACTCGCCACGAGCGGCCTCGCAGCATGTACGAGCAGTTCCGGCTCAGGCAGCAGCGCCAGCACGATCTCGATCGTTGAGTACCAGCAGACGAGGGCGGATGCGGTCAAGAAGCTGATCCCTGAGTTCGAGAAGGAGATGGCTGCGAAGGGCCAGAAGATCAAGGTCAACCTGATCACGGACATCCTTACCGATGCACAGTTCGCGACCAAGATCACGCAGGAGTTCCATGCCGGCACCGCGCCGGACGTGATTGACGTTGGAGCGACCACCATCCCTGGTTACGCGTCCGCTGGGTACCTTCTACAGCTCGACGCATCGCTGAACAAGTGGTCAGGCTGGAAGACCTTCTACCCGAACGTCAAGACGTCGACGAAGCAGCCCGATGGGCATTACTACTCGATCCCGCACGAGGCCAATGTGCAGAATCTGTTCTTCCGCAAGGACGTGCTGACGAGCATGGGGATCGACACCTCCCAGCCCAAGACCTGGCCAGATCTGATCAGCAGACTGAAGCAGATCTCCGCGAAGACGGGCCAGGCGTCCATTGTCCTCCCGGCGGGAACGGCGTGGGGCGGTGGCACCTGGGCCGAGGGGTTCCTGCCTCTGATGGCCGGCACGGGAAGCACGTTCTACAACGAGAAGACTGGCAAGTGGACTCTCAGCAGCAAGGGGCTGACCGACACCTTTGATCTGTACAGCCAACTGACAAAGCAGAAGCTCCTTCCCGTGCAGGACCTGCTCAACCCCAACCCTTGGCAGCCGACGAAGTACGTCGATTTCGTGAAGGGCACCCTCCCGATCTCTGCTCAGGGAACGTGGGGATGGCGCTACGACTGGGGTCCCCAGGGTGCTGCCCCGATTCCAAACCTCACGGACAAGGTCACGACCTGGGACTATCCGGCACTCGCGAATGGAACGAAACCTTACTCAGTCGGAGGCGTTGGATTCGCATACGGCATCAATGCCAAGTCGAAGAACACCGATGCGGCGACCGAGTTCGCGGAGTGGTTGTCGTCCGGCTCCGCGGTCGCTCAGCAGCTTGTAGCCGTAGGCGCCGCCGCTCCGCGCTCGGGGATCACGAAGATTGAGCCGTACGCCAGTCAGCCCACGCTGTTGGACGCGGAGGTTCAACTGAAGACCAGCGTGCTCGCCCCTACGGGTGATGGAGCTGACCAGGTATCGCAGGCGGTGCAAGACGCCACCGAAAAGATCCTGACCGGCAGCGCGGACGGCCAACAAGCTGCGGCCTTCTTCAAGAGCGAAGCGTCGAACCTGCTCGGAAGCTCCTTGGTTGCGAAATGACCTCAGCGCCAACCCATGCCGGGCGGCGACACCGTCGGTCTCAGGGAAGAGGTCTTCTTCCTCTTCTCCTGGGGCCGGCGGTCCTCCTGATCGTGATCTTCGTCGTCGCGCCAGCCGGCTACAGCATCTATCTCAGCTTCACTAACACCCAGCTGATTGGATTCGCGGCGCGCAACCCGCAGTTCGTTGGCATCGACAACTACAGCTTCCTACTCAGCTCGCAGGACTTCCTGGCATCCCTCGGCCGCACCGGCATCTTCGTGTTGCTCTCGGCAATCATTGGCCAAACCGTGCTCGGAATGGGAGCAGCGCTCCTTCTAAGCCGCAAGTGGATGCGCGGCAGGGGACTGTTCGGCGCCGCCGTGCTCCTCCCGATGGTCGTGCCAGAAGTGGTTGCTTCGCTCGCATGGGCGAGCGTACTTGCGCAGGGCGGTCAGGGAACACTGAACATGCTGACCCATCTATTTGGCGCGGCGCCCGTAGCCTGGCTGCAAGCCGCACCGCTGGTATGCGTCATCGTGATCAACATCTGGCGAGGAATCGCGTTCGCGATGATCATGTTCCAATCAGCCTTGGAAGATGTTCCCGATGAGCTCATCGAGGCTTCACGAATCGACGGCGCCACCGCACGGCAGATATTCGTCAACGTAACGCTACCTCTCATCCGGGGGCCCGTTTTCCTCTATCTATTGCTGACGACCATCACCACTGTCGGTGTATTCGGTCTCGTGTACTTCCTCACTCAGGGAGGCCCCGGGGCATCGACGCAACTTGTTTCGATCTACATATTCCAGCATGCTTTTGAATATTCGCAGATCGGGCTCGGCAGCGCAGCATCGGTGATCCTTCTCGTCATACTCCTCGTACTCGGCCTGACGTATGTACGGCTTGCGAAGGTGGAGGTGTGATGTCCGCCACAATCACGACAACAAACGGGCCAGACGAACTGACTTCACGCGCCATTAGCGGTCGGCAACGTGATCACCGGCCGCTTACGCCGGCGAAAATCGTGCAGCGCGCTCTTCAGTATGCGTTGATCACATTGCTTGCTCTATTCTGTCTCATCCCGTTCGCCTGGCTCGTCCTTAGTGCTATCGATGCCCATGCAGGACCCGCCGTCCAATGGCCGACGTTCACCTTGGCCAACTTCGCACGCTTCTTCACTGACGCTGCAACGCCGCTGCTCCTCCTGAACAGCCTGATCATCTCCGTCGCAGCAACCGTGTTGAACTTGGCGTTTGGACTGATCGGTGCGTACGGGCTGTCTCGATTCCGTTTCCGCGGGCGAACGACATTCATGTTCGTCATCCTTCTCGTCCGCGTCATTCCTGCTCCAGCAACCATCGTCGCCTTGTACCTGATGCTGGTGCAGATGCACCTCGACAACAGCTACCTGGGCATCATCCTGGTTGAGGCCGCGGCGTCCCTGCCAGTCACCCTGTGGCTTCTGAAAGGGACCGTCGACGCGGTCCCGCAAGAAATCGAAGAGGCAGCCTGGATGGACGGGTGCTCACGGCTCGGCGCCATGTGGCGCGTGGTGTTTCCACTGCTAGGCCCCGGTCTCGGCGCAGCGGCGATGCTGGCCTTCATGTCAGTCTGGGGTGATTTCCTTACGCCACTGGTGCTGCTGCAATCACCGGAACTTTATCCATTGTCGATCGGACTTTTCCGGGCATTCAGCGCATTCAACCAGGTCGACTGGGGCCTCTTAGCCGCGAGCGCAATCGTTTACGTCGTGCCGCCAGCAATTCTCTACGGCGTGCTCCGCAAATACTTACTGCGATCAAGCCTCGGCGGCGCCCTCAAGGGCTAAGCGACATATACAGAAAGGTGGAAAGGAACAATTGATGCTTGAACGCTTACCCGTCGTCGTGGTCGGTGCGGGAGCAATGGGTCGAGAATGGATCCGCCTAGTAGGACGCAGCGCGATCACGGAGCTTGTCGGCGTCGTCGACCTCGACATCAGCCTTGCCGACCAGGTCGTGCGCGACGCTGGCCTCAGTACGGTGATCACCGGCACCGACCTGTCGACGGTGGCCACGCACTCAGGCGCGGCCGCCGTGATCAACGTCACTGTCCCGAACGCTCATCGCGTCGTCAATGAGGAAGCTCTGCGCTTGGGGTTACCCGTGCTTTGTGAGAAGCCGATCGCACCGACCCTATCCGAGGCCTTACGTCAGGTTGCTGTGGCGGACGTATGCGGACAGCTGCTCATGGTCAGCCAGTCCCGACGCTACTTCAACCACCTCACCGCACTTCGAAAGGCCGTCAGCCAGCTCGGAGCGCTCGGGACCGTCACTCAGGAGTTCTTCCATGCGGACCACGAGCCAGGGTTCCGCGAACAGATGGCGCACCCGCTCCTGGTGGACATGTCCATCCACCACTTCGATGCCCTTCGTTTTGCAACGAACGACGAACCGGTCAGCGTGCGCTGCAATTCCTGGAATCCACCATGGAGCTGGTACCGAGGGGACGCGTCCGCCACTGCGGACTTCTTGCTCGAATCGGGCGCCCGCTTCACGTACGCAGGTAGCAGATGTACGCCCGGGCTTCCGACCTCATGGAACGCAGCATGGCGAATCCAATGCGAGCTTGGGGCCGTGCGCTGGGACGGTGGCGCAGACCTCGACGTCGATGCCCGCGGCGTCGAGGCTGCTATCGGCAGCGATGAGGAAGAGTTTTCTGGGGCGTTAGCGGAGTTCGTCCACTCTGTCAGGACCGGGACGACGCCCCAGAACGAAGTCCGATCCAACGTGATGAGCCTGGCAATGGTGGAGGCCGCGGTACAAAGCAGCGCCGAAGGTGGTGTGGAGATCAGGATCTCTGAACTCCTCGAATCGGCCTATGCGCAAGCACTTCGAGAGGAGAGTTCCGCGGACATCGCTGCACGACTTCGATCCTGGGGAACGGGGCGCCACGGCATATCTGTCGGGCATTGGGGCAGACCGAAACTTGACGAGAAGACAGGAGTTACAGCATGAGTGACGACACGACAATCAACGTTGTGGTGTGGGGAGAGAACCGTCACGAACAGATCAACCCGGCTGTCCGTGACATCTATCCGAACGGAATGCACGAAACCATCGCCGCCGGGCTGCGGCACAGTCTCGGCGACCGTGTCGCCGTGGCGACGCACATCCTCGATGAACCCGAACATGGCCTCACGGAAGAGGTTCTCCGCTCCGCCGACGTCTTGCTGTGGTGGGGGCACACCGCGCACGACGAGGTCACCGACGAAGTCGTCGAGCGCATCCAACGAAACGTCCTGGAAGGCATGGGCATCATCGTGCTCCACTCCGGGCACCACTCGAAGATCTTCAAACGCTTGATGGGGACGACCTGCAGCCTCCGATGGCGAAACGACGGCGATCAAGAGCTTGTCTGGACCGTCGCTCCACGACACCCGATCGCCGCAGGCGTACCGCAACCGATCGTCATCCCTGGCCAAGAGATGTACGGCGAGTTCTTCGACATTCCAGAACCCGACGAAGTCATCTTCATCAGCAGCTTCTCTGGGGGCGAGGTCTTTCGTGGCGGCATCACCTACAACAGAGGCTACGGCCGCGTCTTCTACTTCAGCCCTGGGGACGAGGCGTACCCCGTCTACCACCACCGAGATGTGCAGCGAGTACTCGCCAACGCAGTCGAGTGGGCAAGGCCACGGGATGCTCGCGAGTCGTACGCGGTGACCCCCATGTACCGGAGGGGTGAGTACTACCAGGCTCTGCGCCAGACCGAAGGTGGGCCAGTCGACTTCTACACAGGAGAGCCCGTCGATGCCTAGGGGCGTAACTAAGCCTCGGACGCCAGCACGGTCCGCTATAGAAGGCAACATCTGGACGAGCGGCGGGGTTAGCACTCCGGTGAGGTCACCGGCGTCATCACTGATCGAGGCTGGCATGCGCGGCAGTTCTACGCTGTCAGAGGATGGCACCGATCATGTGCGATCTGGCGTCGAAAGGGGATGGTGATGGCACGGTCGATTGAGTGGTCGAAGGTCAGCCGCGAGCATGTGGAGCAGGCGCTTGGCGAGTATGACCGTTTGGGTTCGGGACGATTTTTCGACAGATTCGGGTTCGCGCCGACGACGACATACGACTTGGACCAGGACGGGAAGAAGTATCCGCCCAAGGCGATCCTGGGCGCCGCATACGAGCTAGCCACCGGCGAGAAGCTCTCCTCCGGCGATTTCGAGGGCGGTAGGAGCGGCGCGGTAAAGGTGCTGTCCAGTCTTGGTTTCACTGTTGAACCGCGCCAGCATGAGTGATCGCCAACTTCCCCGAGTTGCCTAATCGCCGAGGACGCGATCAGGAGGATGCCCCTCACCGTCCCTGTGGCGATTCCAAGGTGCTGCGTCCGGTCGCAGGTGTAACAGGAGGGCCAAGCAGACAAAGCCGAAGCCGACCCACGGCTGCAAGATGGCAAGGCCGGCGGCGATCGCGAACAACAGCAGCGCAATGAGAGACCGTCGGCGCGCGTGTCGGTACTCGTCCGGTCCGAACTCAGTTGAGGTGCGCAGGATCTCGCGTTCGAACAGGTTGTAGACACCGTCGGTGACCACGAACAGGGCCGTGTAGACGAAGACCGGTACCGCGGCCAGCTTCGACTCCGCGATCCATGCGGTCGCGAACGGTAGGAGCGACACAAAGAACAGGTGCCCGAAATTGATCCACATAAGCCGCAGGCTGGGAGCTTTGACGTAGCCCATTAAGTAGTGGTGGTTGATCCAGATGATCGCGATGAACACGTACGAGACCAGGTAGCTGATGATCGTCGGCCACAAAGTCAGCAGCGCTGTGAAAGTGGGCGTAACTGGAGGGCGCAACTCGAGCACCATGATGGTGATGATCACCGCGAACACCGCGTCGGTGTACGCCGATAAGCGCGACCCCGTGCTGGGCCTCATTAGCGCCACGACCGCACCCACCGGCATACGCTCGATTGGAGAATGCGGCCCCGAATCATGTGAGGGGTTCCCCGCCGTCGACACGGAGGGTGACGCCAGTGAGGAACCGGTTCGTCATCGCGAACAGAGCAGCGTCGGCGATGTCCTCGACCGTTCCGATGCGGCGAGCGGGGTTGTGCGTACGGAAATGCTCGAAGTAGTCAGCCTTGCCTTGCTCGCCTAACGAATCCCAGATGCCGGTGTCGATGACGCCTGGCGAAATTGCGTTGACTCTCACCGGCGCCATCTCGATCGCCAAAGAGCGGGTTAGGAAGTCGGCCGCTCCATTCGTAATCGCTACCCCGAGATAGCCGGCTGCCGGCTTGAAGGCCGCCACGCCTGAAAACAGCGTGAACGAGCCACCGGCCCGGAACTGGCCGGCGAAGTGTTGCGCGAGCATCACCGGGCCGATGACTTTAGTGTCGAAGGAACGCCGAAGTGCGTCGCGATCGAGATCCGCAAGCGTGCCGCGAGCCCGTGCCGAGGCGGTGGACACCAGGTGGTCCAGCGGACCGACACGATCAGCCAACGCAGCGATCGATGCGTCGTCGGTGAGGTCCACCTTCTCGACCCGAACGTCGTCTGCGTCGCCGGCGTAGTCGGCACGGAGCGAGTCAGCATCGCGGCTGGCGGCTACCAGCAGAGCGCCGCGCTGCCGAGCGGCGTCGACAATGGCTCGGGCGATGCCTGAGCCGCGGCCGATCACGAGGACGGTGGTGTCCTTCAGGGACTCAGCCATAGTTCTACCCCTTGGCCTTGGCCGTGTGGCGGCGGTGGTGGCGGGCGACGCGGGCGCGATTGCCGCAGATATTGGGCGTACACCAGACGCGCCGGACGTTGCCGGCGAGGAACAGCATGGAGCACTCCGGGTTCGCACAGCGCCGCAGCTGATTCGCGCGCACTGGGTCAGCGAGCAGCCCGATACCTTCCCGCGCGACGGCAGCTAATCGTGGATCCCCGCCGTACTCGCGATGCCACCGAGTCTGCACGCGCACTGCGTCGCCGTCGATCACCAAGCGTGGGCTACTAGGCGCGGCGTCCGCAAACCTGTTGAGCTCCTCAACAGTGGCCGCATCGGGCGAGCGCTGGTCGATGCGAGCTTCGAAAGCCTCCCGCAGCACCATACGCAAGCGTCGGGTTGGCACCGAGTTGGGAGCAGGTCCCTCCGGCAGCCTCCCGGCTTGCAGCTCCCACCAGGCCGTCTCCCGACCCTCGAGTAAATCAACGGCGGGCGTCACCGCCTGCATCAATGTGTCGACAAGATCCAATGCCACCGACGGCTCACCTCCCATCGGAAACCCAGCCCGCTGGACATCGTCTAGTGCGAGTGTAACGCTCACATGTCTACGTTACACATTAGGCATTGGATCGGAGGACGCTTCAGGAGCGTCAGCAAGTGACCTCACGTGATCAGGTGCTAATGGGGTCATGTGCACCCTAAGCATTACTTGCGCCCATCGAGTGCGTGTCTATCGAGGTCACTTGTCGTAAGGGCTAGTGGGTGGGTTGGATGATGCTGGCGAGTTGGTGCGTGAGGTTGAGGACGGTGGTGGCGGTGTCTTTGATGATGGTGGTGTCGCCGTGCGTCCATCCGGTGATGTATCCGATGGAGTAGCCAGTGGTGTCGAGGCCGGTGAGTGCGGCTGTGATGTAGGTGGTGGCTTCGGCTTCGGTTTCCATGCGCCCGCGGTGGAGGACGTATTCGGCCGGTTTGTTGGTGTGGCCGGCGAGGATGTGCGCTGTCTCGTGGAGCAGAGTTTTCGCGTACTGGGCTGGGCTGACGTGGGAACGGATCACGACGTCGCGGGTGGTGGGGTTGGTGTACCCGCTACGGGTGCCGTGCATCGGTTCGGACCTGACCTGCCAGCCCTGTCTGGTCAGGTAGTCGGTGAGCGGGGTGGTGATTCCGTGCTCGTTTGACCCGTCCAGCGGTTGGGCAAGCTCGGTATCGGCCTCTGGGCCGATCGGGTCGGTTTGGGTGATGTCGAACACGGACACGATCGGGAAGTACCGCACCTGAGCATCGGTTCCAGGTCCCTTCCGGGTGGTGTCGTCCTCGGTGTCTGTGTCCTCTGGTTGGTTGGTGTGTGTGGTGTGGCGGGTGGCGAAGATGCGGATGCCGTGTTCGCCTTTGCGCACTTGCCTGCCGAGTTGCTGCCATCTGGTGTATCCGGCGACCCGGGTGGCGTTGGGGAACTGGGCGAGGATCAGCAGGATGTTGTTCAGGCTGTAGGTGTGGAACGCGGCTGCCATCCGCACGAACCGTGCCCATTGGTCGGAGCTGGCGAATTGTTCGACTTGGGTGATGAGGGTGGCGTGCAGGGCTTCAACCTCGTGCTTGCGTCGGTCGTTCTTCGCTGCTGTCGTGCTGGTGGCGGTCATGGTGTGCTCCCTGTGCTGATCGTTGTTGTGGCCTTTCCGGCACGAGGATCGAGAGGGAGCGCAAGGGTGGGGTGTGCAGGGTCGGTGGAATACCGGAACCCGGCCGCGGGCGGGTGAGGATATGCCGCGAAAGCCCGAAGCACCCCAGCGTGTAGCGAACTACGATCAGACGCCGGAAAGGCCACCACTCACTCTTTGGAAGTTGACGGTTTGAGGATGAGCGGGCCGTCGCGGCTGTTCATGGCCTAAGGATCGTTCCCGGCCCTGGGGCCCCGTGAGGACCCATCGCTTGATCGCAACTAGGGCCCCATGTCGGGAAGATTCCGCCAGTTCTCTGTGGCCCTTCGGAGTCGTGGCAGAGGCGCGCCCCGCCGCAGGTCATCGATGCGTCGGGTTCATCGAGAGGGTCGCGATGTCTCAGAGCTACGTTGTGGTGCCGCCACGGAGGGCGGCGCTGTGCCCTTCTGGGGCGTGGTTTGCCTTTCCGCTGCGCGATCGTAGTTCGTTTCCGGGGTGTTCCGTGCCGGGCTTTCGCGGCATATCCTCCCTCCGCTTGCGCTTCGGTGCGGTATTCCACGGTCCCGGCACTTCACACCCCTCCCACTCACTCCTGATCTCTCCGCCGGAAGGCAAACAAAAACAGTCAGCAACAGATGACAGGGAGCGGGGAGTCATGAAGGCGGAGCTGGTGGAACTGGTCACCAAGGGCAGGACTGAGACGGTGGTGCTGATCTCGACACAGGAGCAGGCGATCACCCAGGAGGAGAAGAGAGAAGCAGCCCAACTGACGGTGTGGCTGGTCGATGAAGGCTGGACGGTCACCACGCGTGCTGACTCGCCGTTGGCGGATGTGGTCCGACGGGCCGCTCAGGCGATGCGTGGCAAGTACCGGGATGTGCCATCCGAGGAACCGAACGTGACCGTCTCACAGCATCAGTTGTCACCGCGTGCACGAGCGCTGGGGAGCCTCTGATGAGCAAGCGCAAGGTGCAGGAGGGCGAGCACCCGATTGCCGTGGTGGCGATGGATCACAACACAGCCGCTGAAGCACTCGGACTGAGCCCCTCCCGACTACGGCAGCACGTCCGGCTGGGCGACGTCACACCTCACTTCTCCGGCACGAAGCCCGTGTACCTCGTCACCGACCTAGAACGCTTCATTGAGCGACTGCCAACGCGACCGGAACACCTCATACAGATCTGACGGAACTGTGACGACGAACGCCGCCGAGGAAGCTGGCCGTGGATTTCCCACAAGTTCGGCCGTCATTGATTCGTCACGAATGTGTGCACTAATGTGTGAACTAGTGGAAGAAAAGCCCGGAATTACTGGTATCTCGGCCGTAGTCTTTATGACTACGGATCAGAAGGTTGGGGGTTCGAATCCCTTCGGGCGCACACTGTGTTGAGACAGTAAGAGAACGGCTCGCGAAAGCGGGCCGTTTTCGTATCTCAGGATTCCCATCAGCGCGACAGAGGACCAGCGGGTAGCGTTGCCGCTGTGCCGAGACCCTAGGGCCCCCGGTGTCGCGCTTGTCTAGTGCGTATCCGGGGGTTCGTTTTGCTCGGCGTCCCCCAGACTCCGCCGCGAGAGGAACGACAGTGCAGTTCAGGTACCTGGGCAACTCCGGATTCAAGATCTCCGAAATCACCTACGGCAATTGGTTGACGCACGGCTCCCAGGTCGAGAACGACACGGCAACGGCGTGCGTCCGTGCTGCGCTTGAGGCGGGCATCACCACGTTCGACACCGCCGACGTGTACGCGAACACCGCGGCCGAGACGGTGCTCGGTGAGGCGCTGAAGAACGAGCGCCGTGAGTCACTGGAGGTCTTCACCAAGGTCTTCGGTCCGACCGGTCCCAAGGGTCACAACGACGTCGGGCTGTCGCGCAAGCACATCCTCGAGTCGATCAACGGTTCGCTGTCACGACTGCAGACCGACTACGTCGACCTCTACCAGGCGCACCGCTTCGACTACGAGACGCCGCTCGAAGAGACGATGCAGGCGTTCGCTGACGTCGTGCGGCAGGGCAAGGCGCTGTACATCGGTGTCAGCGAGTGGACCTCTGAGCAGCTGCGCGCCGGCGCCGCGTTGGCGAAAGAGTTGAACATCCAGCTCATCTCGAACCAGCCGGAGTACTCGGCGCTCTGGCGTGTCATCGAGGCTGAGGTCGTGCCGACATCGCGCGAGCTCGGCATCTCGCAGATCGTGTGGTCGCCCGTCGCGCAGGGCGTGCTGAGTGGCAAGTACCTTCCGGGCGCACCGCTGCCCGAGGGAAGCAGGGCCACGGATGACAAGGGCGGCGCCAACGCTGTGTCACGGTGGCTGACCGATGACGTGCTCACCCGCGTTCAGCAGCTGACGCCGATCGCGAACGAGCTCGGGATCACCCCGGCTCAGCTCGCGGTCGCCTGGGTGCTGCAGAACGACAACGTTGCGACGGCGATCATCGGGGCGTCGCGTCCCGAGCAGGTGATCGAGAACGTGAAGGCATCCGGCGTCACGATTCCCGCCGAGCTGCTCGGCCGCATCGACGAGGTGCTCGGCGGCGCCGTCGAACGTGACGCCGCGCGCACGTCGGAGCGTTCCCCGAAGACCCGCGAGGCCTGATTACGGCTCGAACACCAACGGCGGCGGGCTGATCACCGTCTGGTACCACGACCACGACCCGCCCGAGAGCTGCTCGATGGCCACGTAGCACGGCTGTGAAGCGGGCAGGCCGTTCAGTGCAACTGTCAGCGACTGCTGGCCGTTGATGGTGCGGTTGCCGATGCCACCAGCGCTGGCTGCGCCGAACTGGCTCACAGAGAAGACCGTCGACTCCTGCGTCCACAGGTAGAACGTGAAGACGTAGTTGGCGGTGGAGGTGATGCCGTACGCATCCGCCTCGAAGTGCACCGAGACTGCGGGCGCACGCGAGGGGTTCATCGGGTAGTCGAAGCTCGCGTAGCTGGTCGGAGCATCCGTCTGCACGATCGTGGCCTGGATGAGCGTGGTGTTGGTTCGGCCTCGGCCGATGGGATGCGCCACCGAGAGTGAATCGATCGGCGACGGGAAGAAGACGGGCGGTCGTACGGTGATGAGTTTCGACCATTCGTCGGGCGTGATGTCGCTCGCAAAGGCCGAGAAGTCGACCTTGTGGGTGTCCAGGGCGTCCGCGAACTCGTTCGAGGTTGCATGAGACATGCGCGCAGCTTAAGTTCGCAGATCGGATGCCGCGACCCTCGCACGGGGGTATCTATGCGGAAGGGGTAGCGTCCACCCGGCGCTACCCCTTCCAGGTGACCGCTATTCGGCGGTCATCCACGTCAGACCATCAGGCCGGCGTCTGCGATCCGATCTGGAACCGCACGGCGCCCTGCTCGTCGAGCTGCGCGTCGAGCACCTTGTCGCTGAGCGCGGCCGAAGCGCTCTCGTCGATGAAGACATGGGCGTCGCCACCGATGATCACCTGGTCGTCGGCCTCGGGCGCCGGCACGACTGTCACCGAGAAGGCCGTGCCCTCCGGGTCCGGGCTGCTGATGCGCAGGCCCCCTTCCGACGAGTCGACCGTCTGGTCGGTCAGCGTCTTGACGATCGTGCGTGCGTTCTCGGTCAGGGTGAGCATGAGCTCTCCTTCCGCTTGCGGGACGATGAGTCGGCAACGATTCCGTACCTCGACCAGAGCTGCAACCCAAATGGGGGGGATTCTCCGGGGATGCCCAGGGTGCTATGCGCTCCGGCGCGGATCGGCCCCCGAGGTGTGAGGCTTCTTCGTCTTCTTGGGAGGTTTCGGCACCCCGAGCATCCGCGCAAACAGCCCCTGGAGCGGCCCGATGAGGAACATCAGGAAGAGGGGGTAATAGCTCAAGAACGGGAAAGCGATGGCGAGGCCCAGCGCGACGGCGAAGAGCACGGCCATCGAGATGTCCACCGATATCCCGGTGCGCAGATGGATGTCGGAGATGTCGTGCAGCACCGGATGAGCCCGCAGGAAGAGCCGCAACGCAAGGGTGAGCAGGCAGGTGAGGATCATGGTGCCGATGTAGACGATCTTCACGAGGCTGTCGTCGGCTCCGGCCTCGCCTGACAGTGCGGTGGCGACCGGGAGCCACACGATGGACAGCAACCACGCCATGTTGATCCAGAGGAGTGGAATCGAGATCAGGTTCACCTTGGCGAAGACGCGGTGGTGGTTGATCCAGAACATCGCGATGATCGCGAAGCTCAAGACGAAGCTCTGAAGCTGCTGCACGTGCTCGTTGAGCCAGGAGTCCACTCGGAGGCCCTTGATGTCTGTCGCGGCTTCCATGAGCGGGAGGATCAGCAGGGTCATCGCGATCGCGACGACGGCGTCGATGAACGCCTTGGCACGCTCAGCGCTGAACAGCCCCTCAGGGGCAGAGCCCTCCTGGCCATCCGGTGCAGCGTCGTCACTCACGCCAACGATGCTAACGGGCGGCGGTCGCGAGGCGGTCGTCTTGGGCGCAAGTCGACGACGCTCGTCGCGGGTCAGTGGGCGAGGATGCCCAGACCGACCACGATGAGACCCAGGACACCCGTGATGAGCGCGGACAGGATGCACCGCCAGACCGGCCTCCGTCGTCTCAGCGCTCCGAGGTAGCCGACCACCGCGAGCATCGCGATGCTGACCCACAGCGCGATGTAGTACGCGACGTACTCATCGAGCACGTGCACGACCGCGAGCAGGAGGAACACGGATGGGAGCAGCATGGCGAAGAGCATCCCCCGTGAGTGCCGCACGGCCTCTCGGAACGCTGCCCCGACGGGTATGTCCGACGGGTCACCACTCCCGTCGCCGAGAGCCGCGACCGTGCGGGCATACACGTGCGTGATCCAGAAGATCAGCGTCGTGACGACCACGAAGACGAGTACCTCGAGGTCGGTGTCGTACTCCCACCCGACGGTGATCAGTGCGCTCACCAGCACGATGCCGTACACCGTGGCCTCGCTGCTGAACACGTTCATGATGAACCGAGCAGACCCGCCGGGCCGCCCCTCGCCCTTCGCCATGTACGCGAACTTACCGCGACAGCGGCCGCGCGGGCAGGCCCTGCTCTCGGTCGACCTCGAAAGCACAAGGCGTCGGGATGCCCGCGCCTACGCCCTGCTGCACCGATCCGGCCCCCGCGGTGTCACCGCGTCACGCTATCGTGACAAGGACGGTGAAGGGGGCCGCATGTCTAGCGAGTACCGCGACCGAGTGCCGATCGACGCGCAGAGCGTTGACGCACCGCTCTCCCGATTCGCCGTCTTCCTGGTGCTCACCGTGCAGCCTGGCGCGGATGCCCTCGCCACCGTGCGCGAGACCATCTCCGGCATGGATGACGCGGTGAAGACCGTCGGATTCCGCGACCTCGGCGGCCACCTCTCATGCGTCGTGGGAATCGGTCGTCGGCTGTGGGATCGGCTTGTGCCCGACATCCGGCCCGCCGAGCTCGAGGTGTTCCCCGAAGTGCGCGGCGCCACGCACACCGCGCCCTCAACGCCGGGCGACCTCTTGCTGCACATCCGTGCCGATCGTGTCGACCTGTGCTTCGAGCTCGAACGGCAGCTGCTGGATGCTCTCGGCGACTCCGTGCGGGTGGCGGACGAAACACAAGGCTTCCGCTATTTCGACGTGCGCGACCTGCTCGGATTCGTGGACGGCACCGCCAACCCGATCGGGAGCGAGCTCGACGAGTCGGCGATCATCGGCGACGACGATCCAGCGTTCGCCGGCGGCAGTTACGTGGTGGTGCAGAAGTATCTGCACGATCTGGACGCCTGGGGCGCCCTCACCGTTGAGCAGCAGGAGGCCGTGATCGGCCGCACCAAGCTCGAGAACATCGAGCTGGATGACAGCCTCGTAGACCAGAAGGCGCACAAGACGCTCGCCACGATCGTCGACGACGACGGCAACGAGCTCGACATCCTGCGCGACAACATGCCGTTCGGGAGCCCGGCGTCCGGCGAGTTCGGCACCTACTTCATCGGATACTCCGCACGGCTCTGGGTGACGATGCGGATGATCGACCGGATGTTCATCGGGGATCCGCCGGGGTTCCACGACCGCATTCTCGATGCGTCCACGGCTGTCACAGGGAGCACGTTCTTCGTGCCGTCGAACCCCGTGCTGCAGGCTTTGGCCGATGTAGATGGCCTCAATGGGTTGACGAGCACCGCGGAGCGGGGCGACCCCCGTGGGTTGAGGAGCACCGCGGAGCGGCGCGTCTCGAAACCCGCCACCGAGCCGCCGGGCGCGGGCGACGGCGCCCTCGGCATTGGTTCGCTGAAGCAGACATCCGACGGCGACATCGCCGAAGAAACGGAAGGAACGGCATCATGAGTGATCACCTGCTGCGCCGCCACGCACCGCTCACCGACGCGGGCTGGGCGTTGCTCGATGCGGAGGCATCCGCTCGGCTTCCCGTCGCGCTCGGGGCACGCAAGCTGGTCGACTTCTCGGGTCCGCACGGTTGGGAGCACTCGGCCACGAACCTCGGGCGGGTCGGCGGTGTCGTCAGCGCACCCGAGGAGGGCGTGATCGCACGCAGCAGGCGGGTGCTGCCGCTCGCCGAGGTGCGCGCCGACTTCGTGCTGCGGCGCGAGGAGCTCGACTCGGCCGACCGTGGCGCGGAGGATGTCGACCTCGGCCCACTCGATGAGGCCGCCGTGCGCATCGCGCGCGTCGAGAACTC
Source organism: Humibacter soli (assembly GCF_054779035.1). Taxonomy (NCBI): domain Bacteria; kingdom Bacillati; phylum Actinomycetota; class Actinomycetes; order Micrococcales; family Microbacteriaceae; genus Humibacter; species Humibacter soli. The sequence continues at coordinate 459,041 of NZ_BAAGYX010000002.1, forward strand.
CGCGGTCTTCAACGGCTGGGACGCCCTCGGCATCATCGGCGTGCTTCCAGCCTCTCCGCACGAGCCGATCGTGCACACGAGCATGGCGGAGGAGTACGACGACGCGGTGACCCAGGCCGTTGCAACGCTGAAGCGCTCCGGCGTGGATGGTCCGTACGCGCTCGCGCTCGGCCCGACGCTGTGGACCTCGGTGATCGAGGCGAACGAGGGTGGGGGATATCCGCTCATCCGGCATCTGCGTGACATTCTGGGCGGACCCGTCGAGTGGGTGCCCGGTCTCGATGGAGCGGTTGTGCTCAGCCAGCGCGGAGGGGATTTCGTGCTCGAGGTGGGGGAGGATCTCTCGATCGGGTACGCATCGCACGACGCCCAGAACGTGAGCCTCTATCTGGAGGAGTCGCTGAGCTTCCGTGTCAACACGCCCGAGGCTGCGATCGCAATCGTCATCGCGTAGGCGTCCGTCGCGGGTGACGTGCTCAGCCGGGGCGATCAGGCACGGGCATCCGGTGAGATCGAAGGCAACGCTGCCGGCGTGACTGGCGCCTCGGCGCCCGCAGGCGCTCCGGCCGCCGGGGACAGCAGGTCCGCGGCGGCCAGAATGCCCTGCAAGGTGATGGTTCCCATGGCGGTCAGCGTCTCGTCAGCGAGTGGACGCTGGTCTGCCACGTGTGCTCCCGCGCGAGGCGGTCGCGTTCGGCGCTGTTGCGCTGTGAGGTGAGCTCACGGTCGAGAGTGCGACGTGCACGCTCCTCCCGTCGGCTCCACAGGATGAGCGCCAGACCTGCACGCATCGCGAGCCTGTCGAGAGGACTCGGAGGGTGCGAGTTGCGGGTCTGTCGCTCGGCGCGCGGCTCGGTGGTGGCCGAGCTGAGCGTCTCGAGGGTTTGCGTATTCATGATGATTCCTTTGGTGACGACGCACCGATCGATGCCGAGCCGAGGGATGCCACCGGGTCGGCGGAGCGGTGCTGATGGGTGGTGATGAGGCGAAGTGTGGACCGGTCGACCGGCATGAGAGCGCACGGAAGACCCGGTTCTGCGATGGGCAGTTCTGCGAAAGGCAGACGGAGGCCCAGCAGCGGGATGACGGCGCGACCAAAGCATGCCGAGCGCGGCATGCGAGGCGGGAACTGTCGGTGAGTCCGATGCGTCGCCTACCGGCGGGACGACTCGGACGGGTCGCTCAGAAGCGGATCTCTAGATCCGAGTTCGAACGTCGACCGTCAGTGCGCGGCGATAACCACTAGCAGGCCATCCCTGCGTGCGCACGACGTGCGCCGAGAACCACGCCCCCACGGAAGGCGAGAGCGTGCGGCTGAATGTGAGTGGTCACCATCATGACGTTCTCCCTTCGTGTTCCCATGCTCCAGCGCGGATCGCGCGAGCGGCTGGGTTGTGGTCTGCCGGAAACCCGGCCTTGGTTACGGTAGTGCACGGCGAGCGCCAGGCACAAGCATCCATGCAGATGCATGTTGAAAACGCCGAAGAAACTAGAGACGCCGCGCACCCTCGACCTTGACGCGGATGACGTAGAGCCTCGTGGTCGCTGTGATGTACAGCAGGTTGCGCTGCGGGCCGCCGAATTCGAGGTTCGCGGCGGTCTCCGGCAGGTGCAGTACGCCGAGCAGGGTGCCATCGGCGTGATAGACCTCGACGCCGTTCCCGCTCGCCGCCCACAGGCGGCCCTCTGTGTCGAGGCGGAGGCCGTCGTATCCGGCATCGGAGGCACACAGCTCGTGGCCGTCCACCAGGCGCCCGCTGCGCACTTCGAACACGGTGATCGTGCGGCGCTCGCTGTCCGTGACGTAGAGCAGCGATTCGTCGAGCGAGAAGGCGAGTCCGTTCGGCTGGGTCAGGTTGCTCGCGACGACGGTGAGGGAGCCATCCGGATGCCAGCGGTAGACGTTGCGGCTGCCGATCTCCTCCGTGCTGCGGTGTCCCTCGTAGTCGGTGAGGATGCCGTAGGTCGGGTCGGTGAACCAGATCGAGCCGTCGGAGTGCACGACGACGTCGTTCGGGCTGTTCAGGCGCTTGCCGTCGAACGAGTCGGCGATCACGCGCATCGAGCCGTCGTGTTCGGTGCGCACGACGCGCCGGTTGCCGTGCTCGCACGTGACGAAGCGGCCCTGGGGGTCGACGGTGCGGCCGTTGGTGAATCCGGCGGGGTGGGTCCAGACCTCCACACGTCCGCTCGTCTCGTCGTACCGGAGCACGCGGTCGTTCGGGATGTCGCTGAACAGCAGGAACCGACCCTGCGGTGAGTACGCGGGACCTTCCAGCCAGCGACCGTCGTCGAACAGGATGCGCAGCTCGGAGTCTCCGCCGATCTGGTCGAAACGTGGGTCTTTGCTCTCGAACACCGCCGCGATGCGCTCCGTCGTCATGCGTACATTCCACCGCATCGGCGCCCGTTCTGCGCACGAGGCCGCAATCGACGCGCGGATGTCGCCGCCATGTATGACACTGGTACCGCGCCGCATCACCCCACCCGTGACCCATCCCCATGGCCCAGGAGGCGAGACACCCATGACCTCACCCGTTGCGCAGCCGAACTACGACCGCGACGACCTGCGCGTCGGCATCGTGCACTTCGGCGTCGGAGGGTTCCACCGTGCTCACCAGGCGATGGTGCTCGACCGCCTGATGAACGAGGGCGAGGCGCTCGACTGGGCCATCTGCGGCGTCGGGGTGCTACCGGGCGACCGTGCGATGCGCGATGCGCTGCTGGCGCAGGGCGGTCGGTACACGCTCGTGCTCAAGCATCCCGACGGCACTCGTGAGGCACGCACCATCGGCTCGATCGCCGAGTACCTGTTCGCGCCGGACGACCCGGACGTCGTCGTGGAGCGGATGTCCGACCCGGCCGTGCGCATCGTGTCGCTCACGATCACCGAGGGCGGCTACAACACGAACCAGGTGACGGGGGAGTTCGACGAGGCCGACCCAGGCATCGTCGCGGACCTCGAACCCGGCGCGAGCCCACGCACGGTGTTCGGCCTGGTCACCGAGGCGCTGCGGCGAAGGCGGGAGCGTGGTGTCGCACCGTTCACGGTGATGTCATGCGACAACATCCAGGGCAACGGTCACGTCGCCTCGCGCGCCTTCACCCGATTCGCCGAGCTCAAGGATGCCGAGCTGGGGGCGTGGATCGCGCAGAACGTTGCGTTCCCGAACTCCATGGTGGACCGCATCACCCCCGTCACGACGGACGACGACCGCCGCATGATCGCCGAGGACTTCGGTGTGACCGACGATGCCTGGCCTGTGGTGGCTGAGCCGTTCTTCCAGTGGGTTCTCGAGGACTCGTTCCCCGCAGGCCGACCGCCGTTCGAGCACGCGGGCGTGCAGGTCGTCGAGGATGTCGAGCCGTACGAGCTCATGAAGCTTCGGCTCCTCAACGTCGGCCACCAGGGCATCGCCTACTTCGGCCGCTTGAGCGGATACACGTACGCGCACGAGGCCTCGCGCGACCCGCTCATCGTCGACCTGCTGCGCAGGTATTGGCGTGACGAGGCGAGGCCGACGCTCAAGCCGGTGCCCGGCGTGGACCTCGATGAGTACACGGAGACGCTCATCGAGCGGTTCTCGAACGAATACGTGCTCGACACCCTGGCGCGGCTGGCCGCCGAGTCGTCGGACCGCATCCCGAAGTGGCTGATTCCGGTGGTGCGCGAACAACTGGCTGCCGGCGGAGGCGTTCGTCGGTCCGCCGCGATCGTCGCCAGCTGGGCACGGTACGCGGAGGGCCTTGACGAGCAGGGGCGCCCCTTCGAGGTCGTCGACCGGCTGCGCGAACGGATGATGGCGAACGCCGCCAGACAACGCGAAGACATCATTGCGTTCCTCCGCGAGGAGTCGCTGTTCGGCGCGCTCGCCGACGACGAGGCGTTCGTCGGGGACTACACGTGGGCGCTGCGGTCGCTCATCGACGACGGCGCACAGGCGACGCTGCGGGAACTCGCCACGGAATAACGTGCTTGGTGGGGGCGAAGTGACGTGCGGGGTGGGGACGGAGTGACGTGCGCGGAGTGAGCGCTCGCATACTGAGGGCGGCCGCCGTGGTCGCCCTCGCGGGACTGCTGGGCGGATGTGCGGCATCCGCTCCCTCGCGCCACCACACCGCGACACCGACACGGCGTCCGACGCCGACCGCGACGGTGACCCCGACGCCGGTGGACCCGCTGGCAGGCATGACGCTGCAGCAGAAGGTCGGGCAGCTCTTCATGGTCGGAACGCAGGCGACGACCGCCGACCCGACGACCCTCTCCGCGGTCAGCGACCTGCACGTCGGCAACGTGTTCCTCGCCGGCCGGTCGCAGGGCGGCACCGAGGCGACGGCCGCGATCGTCAAGCAGTTCACCGCGCTGGTCGGCGCAGACACGACGGCAGGGCTTCCGCTCTTCGTCGCCACCGACCAGGAGGGCGGCGAGGTGCAGGTGCTGAGCGGGCCGGGCTTCGACGACATGCCGACCGCACTCGAGCAGGGATCGATGGCTCCGGCAGCGCTGCAGGCGGCCGCGACGCAGTGGGGGAGCCAGCTGCACGCTGCCGCTCTGAACATGAACCTCGCGCCGGTCGTCGATCTCATCCCGTCGCCCCAGGCCGCAGCGAACAACCCGCCGATCGGTGGCTTCGACCGTCAGTTCGGTTACGACCCCGCGACGATCACGAGCCACGCGAACGCCTTCCGCGCCGGAATGCAGACCTCGGGGATCGTCCCGGTCATCAAGCACTTTCCGGGCCTCGGTGCGGTCACCGAGAACACCGACACCGACTCCGGCGTGACAGACACCACGACGACCGCAACGAGCGCGAGCGTCGGAGTGTTCAAGACCGAGATCCAGGACGGCGCGCAGGTCGTGATGATGTCGACCGCGATCTACACGCAGCTCGACGCGAAGGCGCCCGCGGCGTTCTCGCCGACGGTCACGACGGGTCTCCTGCGGGGAACCCTCGGGTTCGACGGCGTCATCATGAGCGACGATCTCTCGGCCGCCGAGCAGGTCGACGCGTGGTCGCCCGCCGATCGGGCCATCCTCGCGCTCCAGGCGGGCGTCGACATCGTGCTCGTCTCCGCATCACCCGAGGTGGCCGCCCCGATGGTGGCCGCCGTGGTGGCGAAGGCCCAGACAGACCCGGCGTTCGCGAAGGTCGTGGACGACGCGGCCCGCCGGGTCGTCGAGCTGAAGCGCCAGCGGCTCGGGTAGCCGCCCGCCCACCCACCCGCCACGTTCTCGTCGAGCCACCACGTTCTCGCCGAACCACCACCGAATCGACGCGGATTGAGTGCTGGTTCGGCGAGAAAGTGGTGGCTCGTCGAGGGAAGCTCGTGTGCTGGCGCGAGGTCGGGGTTTCGAGACGCGCGCGGCTTCACTGCGAGCTCCTCAACCGGCGGGGAGACGGGCGGCTGAGCCGCAAGCTCATCAGCCCACGGAAGGCTGCTGCTGCGTGATGCAGTGGATGCCGCCGCCTCGCGCGAAGATGGCTCGGGCATCCACTCCCACGATCTCCCGTCCTTCATATGCCTCGGCGAGTATATTCAGCGCGACCTCGTCGTTCGGGTCGTCGAAGGTACCGACGATGACGGCGCCGTCGATCACGAGATGGTTGATGTAGCTGTAGTCGACGAAGTCCTCCTCGTCGCGCAGCACCTGAGGTGCGGGGAGCTCGATGATCTCCCACTCCTCGCCGTCCGGCGTGCGGGAGGCGCGCAGCGTCTCGATGGCCTCGACGGTGATCTCGTGATCGGGATGCGTCTCATCCTGCTGGCTGTGCACGAGTATGCGACCGGGTGACGGGATCGTGGCGACGATGTCGACGTGCCCGCGAGTTCCGAAGCGTTTCGCATCCCGATACAGGCCACGTCGCAGCCAGATGGGGTTGGTCGCGCCGATGGTGCGGGCGAGCTCGGTCTCGACATCCTCTTTGGTGAGATCGGGGTTGCGCTTCGGGTCGAGCTGCACCGTCTCGGTGAGCAGGACCGTGCCGAGCCCGTCGACGTGGATGCCGCCCCCTTCGTTCACAAGGCTGCTGACGACCCGCGTCGCACCGGCTCGAACGGCGACGAGGGCTCCGATCACGGAGTCGTTGCCCCACCGAGCCCAGTCCTGCGCGCCCCAGCCGTTGAAGCGCCAGGTGACGGCGCCCAGCCGTCCGTCCTCGTCGCGCACGAAGGTGGGACCGATGTCGCGCATCCACGCGTCGTCGAGCGGCGCGGCGACGATGTCGATCTCGGTCGACAGGTAGCGCCGGGCGACCCCGATGTCGTGCGGGTCGACCACCATGCTGACGGGCTCGAACCTGAGGATCGAGTGCGCCACCTCGCTCCACGCCGTGCGAGCGTCGTCGACGTCTTCGGCAGTCTCGCCGAGGTAGCCGCCGGCGGGCGGGAAGGCCATCCAGACGCGTTGCTGGCCGTCGGTTTCCGCAGGCATGCGCCAGGCGGCATCTGTCACGGAGAAGGTCTCGGTGACCTCGACGACATCGACGACCTCGCCGTTGGCATCCACTGCCACGATCTCGGTCTCGACGACCTCGACCTCGGTGATCTCGCCGTCCTCGCCCACGGCGAAGATCTCGGTCTCCGTGACCTCGACCTCGGCGACGTCGACAGCGACGACCTCGTCGTGCTCGGCGGCCGGCGCCTCAGCTGAATTCTCGAGCGACTCCTCATCGGGTCGCGCGTCACTTGCAGAAGTCATGTATTCCCCCGCCCTCCATCCTGGACCATCCGGGCGCTCGCACCCACCGCGGGTTTCGGGCCGATCCCCTCCCCAGGGCGGTGCCGGTGAAGGCATCCACCTTAACGCGACCGATCTGTGAGCTCTAAGGGCTTGCGCGTGGATGACCGACTCGTTCGTGCTCGATACTCGTAGGAGTGCCGCACGCCGACCGATCGACGAAGGAGTACGAACGTGGCCAATGTCGCTGCTGTCATGACCGCCCTGAACGCCATAGAGATTCAGGACCGCCCAGAGGCCTCCGCCGGACCAGGCGAGGCCGTCGTCGCCATCAAGGCCGTGGGAGTCTGCGGTTCGGATGTGTCCTTCTTCCGCTACGGCCGCATCGGGCCGTACGTGGTGGAGGGCGACTTCATCCTCGGCCACGAGGTCTCCGGCGACGTGATCGCGGTCGGCGAGGGTGTCGCGAATGTCTCGGTGGGGGATCGCGTCGCGATCGAGCCGAGCGTGCCCGACTGGAGCTGCGCGCAGTGCCGCGCCGGCAGGTACCACCTGTGCCCCAACCTGCGATTCCTCGCCACTCCGCCGGTGGATGGCGCGCTCATCCAGCAGCTGACGATCGACTCTCGCACCTTGTTCCGCATGCCCGACTCGATGACCTACGAAGAGGGTGCGCTCGCCGAGCCGCTGTCGGTCGGGCTGTGGGGATGCCAGCGCGCGGGCCTGCGACCCGGTGACAATGTGCTCGTGACCGGAGCGGGCCCTGTCGGACTGCTGGCGGCCGAGTCCGCCAAGGCGCTCGGTGCCGGCACGGTGACGGTGACGGATGTCTCGGCGCCCAGGCTCGAGCTGGCGGCGGCGCACGGGTTCGCGACCGAGCTGAGCGGTGAGGCGGCGGATGACCGAACCTTCGACATCCTTCTCGAATGCTCCGGTGCGCCGGGCGTGCTCGCAGAAGGCCTCGGCCGCCTCGGGCCCGCTGGCCGCGCGGCGGTGATCGGCATCTCGAAGGTGAATGCCGATCTGCCGCTGCACACTCTGAACTGGAACGAGATCACGATCTCGATGGTGAGCCGCTACCAGAACACCTGGCCCCTCGCGATCGAGCTGATCTCGTCGGGCAGGGTGGACCTGAGCGGACTGCACACGCACAGCTTCCCGCTCTCGCGCACGGCCGACGCGCTGAACATCGGCTCGACAGATCCGAGCGCGGTGAAGGCGATCATCTACCCGCAGCAGGTGGAGTAGTCCCGATTCGCCGTCATCCCAGACGCAGGGCCGTCCAGACCTCGGCGCGGTCGGCGAAGGCGGTGAAGTCGCGGTCGAGCAGACGCTCGGCGGTGCGGATGCGCGCGTGCAGCGTGTGCCGGTGCACGCCCAGTTCGCGCGCGGCAGCGTCGTAGACCCCGTTGTGCTCCAACCAGGTGAGCAGTGACACGGCGAGCGTGCCGTCGCGGTCCGTCGCGGTGAGAGGCTCGAGCAGCGCGGTGGCCCGGACGGGGGCATCCTCGTCCTCGGGCGGCAGCGGGGACGGGCCGCCCCCCGCCCGGTCTCTGCCAGCCCCCGGCTCCGCCGATGTCATCGGGGGCTCGGCCCCGAGCACGTCGTTCACCTGCGCGCCCGCGCGGTCGAGGACGTCGAGGGATGCCACGCTCAGCCCCGATGCCCTACCGAGCTCGTCAGCGAGACGACGGCTCTGCTCGATGCCGCTCAGGAGTGCGCGACGCAGCGCGGTGCGTGCCGACTCCAGAGCCTGACCCTGCTCAAGGGCGAGTCCCGCCAGCGCGACCACGCTCGTCACCACCTGCTGCGCGGCCTGATCCGGCTCGTCGGGGCCACCGTGCGCGAGTACTCCCAGCAGCCGATCGCCCGCGCCGATGGTCTGGAGCGCGATCACGGTGCCCGCCTCGGAGACCGTTGCGCCGGAGCGGCGGCGGGCTCGGAGCATCCGGCCTGCCTCGGCCGTCACGATCTCGCGGGCGGGCGCCGGCATAGCGCGGTCGGGGAAGACCCGGTCGATCGTGCCGGCGGCATCCACGAGGGCGACCCATCGGCCGAGCTGTCTGGCGAGCTCCGCGAGGGTGGCGTCGAGGCCGTCGGGTCGGAGGGCGGCAAGCGACACCGCGTGCTGTGCGGCGAGAGCCCAGGTGTTGCGGGCGTACGCCTGTTCGGCGACGAGGTCGGCGGCGTACCTCGCGACCGCGATGAACGGCGTGCGATAGGGGACGTCGAGGAGCGGCATCCCACCGCGCAGGCAGGCCTCGATCAGGCCTGGCGGGGTGTCACGGATGACCTCCGTGCCGAAACCCAGCGCGACGACGCCGCTGACGACGAGCCGTGCCACGTAACCGTCATAGTCGGAATCGGCGGACTCGAACTGGGTTCCGGTGGTCAGCAGCACCTGACCCGGGGTGAGGAACGGCGTCGGATCATCGAGATCGGAGCTGTGCACCCACGAGACCGCCGCGTCGAGGGCGCCATCCGGGAGAGCGTCCGGTGAAGTCAGCAGCCGGAGGCTGAGCTCGCGCCTGGCCAGCAGCAGACGGACCGTCGGGGCGGGCATGATTCGATTGTACGTTGTGTCCAATCGGGATATCTCCGATGTACACGATGTCCAGTGTCATCGGGTGCTGACCGCCCTAGTCTGAGGTCACGGCGCATCGCATAGACAGAGACACCTCCGCACCATGCGCATAACTCCTGCACATTGCCGCTGTGGGCGGGCTGTCTCCGCGGAATTCCGCGGCACAGCAAGCGTGCGCGAGCAGATCTGCAGGAGTTATGGACAAGGGGCGGGTCGCGGGGGTGCGGCAGCTGCAAAACCGACACGAATCGAGGCAAGGATGACCATCATCGACACGTCAGCAGGTGAGGCACCGGCCGCACACGTCGGAGGGCCGAGCCTTCCGCAGGAGCGACGTCTGGTCACCGAGATCCCCGGGCCGGAGTCGCGCAGGCTGCTCGAGCGCAAAGCCAAGGCGGTGGCGAAGGGCGTCGGGCACACCATCCCGGTGGCGACCGTCGCCGCGGGCGGAGGCGTACTCGTCGACGCAGACGGCAACTCGCTCATCGACCTCGGCAGCGGCATCGCGGTCACCGGAGTCGGCAACGCGGCGCCCCGCGTCGTCGAGGCGGTGCAGCGGCAGGTCGCGCAGTTCACGCACACCTGCTTCACCATCTCGCCGTACGACTCCTATGTGGAGGTCGCCGAGGCGCTGAACCGGCTCACCCCCGGCGACTTCGAGAAGCGCAGCGCCCTCTTCAACTCCGGTGCTGAGGCAGTGGAGAACGCGGTCAAGATCGCTCGCCACTACACGAAGAAGCAGGCGATCGTGGTCTTCGACCACGCCTATCACGGCCGCACCAACCTCACGATGGCGCTCACCGCGAAGAGCATGCCGTACAAGAGCGGCTTCGGGCCGTTCGCACCAGAGGTCTACCGCGTTCCGATGTCGTACCCGTTCCGCGACGGACTGAGCGGAGCGGATGCCGCAGAGCGAGCCATCAGCCAGATCGAGGCGCAGGTGCGCGCTGACAACCTCGCAGCCATCCTGATCGAGCCCATCCAGGGTGAGGGCGGCTTCGTCGTGCCGGCGGACGGCTTCCTTCCCGCCCTGCAGAAGTGGGCCAACGACAACGGCGTGGTGTTCATCGCCGACGAGGTGCAGACCGGATTCGCCCGCACCGGCACCATGTTCGCGAGCGAGCAGTTCGGCATCGTGCCCGACCTCGTCACGACGGCCAAGGGCATCGCGGGCGGGCTTCCGTTGTCGGCGGTCACCGGGCGTGCCGAGATCATGGACTCATCGCACGCGGGCGGCCTCGGCGGCACCTACGGCGGCAACCCCATCGCCTGCGCAGCCGCGCTCGCCACGATCGAGACCTACGAGCACGACGGCCTCGTCGAGCGGGCTCGCGAGCTCGGCACGCTGCTCTCCCGTCGCCTCGACGAGATGCGGGCGGCGGATCCGCGCATCGGCGACGTCCGGGGACGCGGTGCGATGATGGCGATCGAGCTGGTCGACCCCGCGACCGGGCGCCCGGACGCCGGGCTCACCTCTCGCGTGCTCGCCGCGGCGGTCGCCCAGGGGGTCGTGCTGCTCACGTGCGGGACGTATGGCAACGTCATCCGCTTCCTCCCCCCGCTGGCGATCTCCGATGAACTGCTGAATGAGGGACTGGACATCGTGTGGAAGGCGCTGACCGATGCTGAGTGAGAGTGACCTGCTTGCCGACGTGCCCGACGGGCTGTACATCGGCGGCGAGTGGAAGGCCGGCGAGCGGCCGAGCGAGCTGAAGGTGTACGACCCCGCGACGGGTAAGACGCTGAAGACGATCGCGGATGCCGCACCGGCCGACGGCATCCGTGCTGTCGATGCTGCTGTCGCTGCCGCCGACGCGTGGGCTGCAACAGCCCCGCGTGTTCGGGGCGAGATCCTGCGCCGCGCGTTCGATCTTTTGCAGGAGCGCGCGGACGACTTCGCGCTGCTCATGACCCTGGAGATGGGCAAGCCGCTCGCCGAAGCACGAGGCGAGGTCACCTACGGCGGCGAGTTCCTGCGCTGGTTCAGCGAGGAGGCCGTGCGCATCACCGGCCGCTACGGCGTGAACCCCGAAGGCACGGGGCGCATGATCGTCTCGCAGCATCCGGTCGGGCCGTGCTACCTGATCACGCCGTGGAACTTCCCCCTCGCGATGGCGACTCGCAAGATCGCGCCGGCGCTCGCCGCCGGATGCACCGTCGTGGTGAAGCCCGCGGAGCTGACGCCGCTCACGACGCTGTACTTCGCGAAGCTGATGGAGGACGCAGGCCTGCCGGGTGGCGTGCTCAACGTGATCACGACCACGACCTCCGGGCCGGTGTCGGAGCCGATCATCGCCGACAAGCGACTGCGCAAGCTGTCGTTCACCGGGTCGACCCCTGTGGGGCGCAAGCTGCTGCAGCAGGCATCCGAGAACGTGTTGCGCACCTCGATGGAACTCGGCGGCAACGCGCCGTTCGTGGTGTTCGACGACGCCGACCTCGACAAGGCTGTGGACGGCGCCATGCTGGCCAAGTTCCGCAACATCGGCGAGGCGTGCACGGCGGCCAACAGGTTCATCGTGCACGAAGCGGTGGCCGAGGAGTTCGCCGCCCGGGTGACCGAGCGCGTACGCGCGCTGAAGATGGGTCGCGGAACGGAGGATGGCGTCACCATCGGACCCCTCATCGACGACAAGGGCGTTGCCAAGGCATCCGAGCTGGTGGCGGATGCCGTTGCCAGGGGCGCGAACCTGCGCGTCGGCGGCTCCGCGGTAGACGGCGAAGGCACGTTCTTCGAGCCGACCGTCGTGACGGATGTCGTCGCGGGCAGTGACATCCTGCGCGAGGAGATCTTCGGGCCGGTGCTGGCGATCGCCCCGTTCACCGACGAGGACGACGCGGTTCGGCTTGCGAACGACACCGAGTACGGGCTGGTGAGCTACGTCTTCACGAAGGACCTGGCTCGCGGACAGCGCATGATCGAGCGCCTGCAGACCGGCATGATGGGGCTCAACGTCGGCGTGGTGTCGAACGCGGCCGCACCGTTCGGTGGCGTCAAGCAGTCCGGGCTCGGCCGCGAGGGCGGGTTCGAGGGCATCCACGAGTACCTCTCGACGAAGTACACCCTGACGCCGAACCCGTTCGCGTAGGGGCGTCCCCTACCGAGGACGTCCCACCGGAACCGTTCCGACCAGCGCCACTTGCGCTCTATTGCGCCACTTCAGCTGGCGCGATAGAGCGCAAATGGCGCAGTTGGCCGCCAGCACACTCCGCAACAGCGAACGTCATGACACAGAAGGAAGACACCATGAGCGGGATCGAGCGCGACGTCGTCGTCATCGGGGCAGGGGCATCCGGCCTCACGGCGGCGAACGAGCTGAAGAAGGCCGGCCACAGCGTGATCGTGCTCGAGGCCCGCGACCGGGTCGGCGGCCGACTGTGGACCGACACGATCGACGGCGCCATGCTCGAGCTGGGCGGCCAGTGGGTGTCGCCAGAGCAGGATGCCCTCAAGGACACGCTCGCAGAGCTCGGCCTCGAGCGCTACCCGCGCTACCGCGAGGGCGACAGCGTCTACGTCGGCGCCGACGGCAAGCAGACCCGCTTCACCGGCGAGATCTTCCCCGTCGGACCCGAGACCGAGAAGATCATGGTCGAGCTCATCCAGAAGCTCGACGACATGGTCGCCAAGGTCGACCCGAACCGTCCGTGGGAGACACCGGACGCCGAGTCGCTCGACCGCATCTCGTTCACCGGATGGCTGGCCGAACAGACCGACGACGTGGAAGCCCGGGACAACATCGCGCTCTTCATCGCAGGCGCCATGCTCACGAAGCCCGCGTACTCGTTCTCTGCACTGCAGGCGTTGCTGATGGCGGCATCCGCAGGCAGCTTCTCGAACCTGGTCGATGCCGACTTCATCCTCGACGAGCGCGTCGTCGGCGGCCTGCAGCAGGTGCCGATCAGGCTGGCGGAGCGCCTCGGGGATGACGTGCTGCTGGGCAATCCCGTGCGCACACTCCGCTGGCATGACGACGGCGTGACGGCGATCACCGACTCGGTCGAGGTGCACGCCAAGAGGGCCATCCTCGCCGTGCCGCCGCACCTGATCAGCCGGGTGAGCTTCGAACCTCCGCTGCCGCGACTGCAGCACCAGATGCACCAGCACCTCTCGATGGGATTCGTGATCAAGGTGCACGCCGTGTTCGAGCATCCGTTCTGGCGAGATGCCGGGCTCTCCGGCACCGCCTTCAGCCCTTATGAGCTCGTGCACGAGTCGTACGACAACACGAACCACGGCGACACGCGCGGCACGCTGGTGGGGTTCGTTTCCGACACGAACGCCGACGACGTGTTCCGCCTCTCGGCCGAGGAGCGCAAGGCGCGCATCCTGCAGTCGATGTCGCACTACTACGGCGCAGAGACGCTGAACCCCGTCGTCTACTACGAGAGCGACTGGGGCACGGAGGAGTGGACCCGCGGCGCCTACGCGGCGAGCTTCGACCTCGGCGGACTCGCTCGGTGGGGCGCCGACCTGCGCGAGCCGGTCGGGCCGATCTGGTTCTCGTCGAGCGACCTCGCCGGCGAGGGGTACCAGCACGTGGACGGCGCGATCCGCATGGGGCGTCGCGCCGCGGAGGCGATCGCCGCCCAGCTCTCGCCGGCCGAGTAGTGGCCCCGCTGGTCGAGTAGCGGCCGCATGGCGGACGCGTATCGAGACCCTTCTTCACCGCGGTCTCGATACGCGTGCCTGCGGCGCGCTACTCGACCAGCGGATGTGCCTGCCGGCCTGCGGCGCGATTCGACCAGCGGATGTGCCAGCGGGCGGGGATGCGTCGATAGGGTCGGGGCGTGGGGGAGAAGAACCAGCGACCCTGGTACCTGCGGCACGGGGTCATCGCGTGGGGTGCGGTGATCCTGGTGATCGCCATCGGGGCGATCTACTCGTTCGTCAGTCCGTGGCCGAGCGCGCTGCTCATCCGCACGGTGTTCGAGCAGAACGCGAAGAAGACGGTCGACATCATGCGGCCGTATGAGCCGACCAGCGGCATCCGTGAGCGGATGAACGTGCCATACGCCCCCGGCGGCTCATCGAACACCACCTTCGACCTGTTCGCGCCGACAGGCCAGGTGACACCGCGCACGACCGTGGTGTGGATCCACGGCGGTGCGTGGATCTCGGGCGACAAGAGCAACGTCGACCCGTACGTGAAGATGATCGCGTCGCACGGATACACGACCATCGCACTGAATTACACGGTCGCGCCCGAGGCGCAGTATCCGGTGGCGCTGAAGCAGCTCAACACGGCCCTCGGATACCTGGTGAAGCACGCCGCCGAGCTCGGCATCGATCCGGACAGCATCGTGCTCGCCGGCGACTCGGCCGGCTCGCAGTACGCTGCCCAACTCGCGGTACTGGTCACCAACCCTGCGTATGCGGAGAGGTTGGGCATCCACCCGGCATTGACCACGGAACAGCTCAGGGCGATGGTGCTGAACTGCGGCATCTACGACCTCGCGAAGATTCCTTCGGCTCCCGGGATCGGCGGGTGGGGCTTCCGTGCGGCGCTGTGGGCGTACTTCGGCACGAAGGACTGGTCGAATTCGCCGGGCGGCACGGCGATGAACACCATCGACTTCGTGACGAAGGCTTTTCCGCCGACCTGGATCTCCGGTGGCAACGCCGATCCGCTCACGGCCGGCCAGTCGAAGCCGATGGCCGCGAAACTGGAGGGCCTCGGCGTGCCCGTGACGTCGGTGTTCTACCCCAAGGACGAGACGCCGCCGCTCCCGCACGAGTACCAGTTCCACTTGAACGATGCGGCGGCGCGTTCGGCTCTGGCATCCACGATCGCGTTCCTGGGCACGGTGCGCTGACGCCGCACGGCCCCGCTGTCAACCCGCTCGCCCGTCCCGAAGTCATCGCCACTTGTTGCGGGTTCGGCGTTGGGGATTCCACGCCAAGCGGCGACGACTTTGGTGGGGCGGGTGTCTGGGCGGGTGCGGATCAAGCGGGTGACGCCGCGCGCTCGGCGAGTGCGGTGGTGACCGCCCCGAACGCGACCCTGTCGAAGACGAGCTCGATGTCGGTGATGCGGCCGTCATCCACGTGCAGGTTCTCAACGCAGACGACAGCGCCCGCAGGGGTGTCGGTGACGAAGTCGTAGACGACACAGGCGTGCGAGCGGTCCTCATAGACATCGCGGATGTCGTTGCGCACGAGCGCCGGGAGCAGCCGCCGGAGTGCCGTCAGCCACTCCGTTTTGTCGGAGCTGCCCGTGCCGACACGGGCTTCGAGCGTCTCCGCCAGCAGGTCGTCGACGGTGTCGAGGTCGTGGGCCCCGACCGCCTCGATATATGCGCGGGCGACACCCGCCGGAGTTGTAGTAGTCATGTCCGCACTCTAAATACAAATGGACATGAGTACAAGGGTGTACTTGTGGATGCTAGAGTCGCTGCAACGGCAGTGAGGAGTCGGGTTGGGAACGGGCACCGAAGCTTCGGCGAGTGAGCGAGCGGTGATCGACCGTGCGATGCGCGCTCTGGCAGACGGCAACCGGCGTGCGATCCTGGCCGAGATACGCGAGCATCCTCGCGCTGTCGGCGACATCGCGGGAGTGCTCGTGCTCTCGCAGCAGGTCGTCTCGCACCATCTTCGAGTGTTGCGAGACGCAGAACTCGTGGCGGAGACCCGCGACGGCACGCGTCATCTCTTCGTCGTGCGCACGGACGGGCTCGCCGCCGTGCGTGACTACCTGGACGGATTCTGGCCCGCCCAGCTCACCAGGCTGAAGGCTGCGGTCGAAGCAGCGGCGGAGAAGGCCGGCCGGTGACCGACTTCAACACGTCGATCGACATCGATGCTTCGCCCGATGCGGTATTCGACTTTCTGGTGACCGCGGAGGGAATGACGGCATGGATGGGAGAGTTCGCCATGCTCGAGCCCCGCGAGGGAGGCCGGTTCGAGGTGGACATCGCCGGCTATCCGGTCCGCGGACACTACCTCGAGGTGGATCCGCCCCGACGCGTGGTGGTGTCGTGGGGCTTTGCCGGAAGCGATGATCTTCCGCCTGGGGCGTCGCGCGTCAGCTTCGAGCTCGTGCCGATCGACGGCGGCACCCGCGTCGAACTGACGCACAGCGGCCTTCCGGATGCCCGACTCGCCGGGCACGGTAGCGGCTGGGCGCATTTCCTTCCGCGGCTTCGCGCGGCCGGCTCCGGGCATCCGCTTGGGGTGGACCGCTGGCGTCCGGCGTAACCGCCGCGTCTGCCGCCGGCGACCGCTGGTCGCCATCCACCCCGACGGGTCGTCGTCACCATCAACCCGGGGTCGTCGTCGCTTCACCCGCCCGAAGTGGTCGCCATTTGTTGTGGGCTCATCTCCGCCCCACCGCGAAGTCGTCGCCACTTGTCGTGGGTTCGGCGTCGGGGATTCCACACCAGGTGGCGACGACTTGGCGCGGGTGGTCTGTGGTGTCACCACCATCCGGCCGAGCCACCACCATCCCATCCCGCCCAACCACCACGATCTGGGCGCGGCGAGGTGTGGGTGGTGCCGAGACGGGCGGCTCAGGAGGCGGGGATCGCGTAGACCTTGCGGACGCGGTCGGCAACCCGCCAGATCGTACGGTCGCCGTTCGCGAAGTGGATGACGTCGCCGGGGCCGACCTCGAGCGTCTGTTCGCCGTCGAGGAGCTCGATGGTCGCCGAGCCCGCGATGATCACCGACACCTCGTCGATCTCGGTATCGCTCATCGCGCCGGCGGTCATCTCCCAGACGCCGATCTCGGTGCCGTTGACGTCCGAGAGCACAGCGTCGCCGGTCGTCGGCGACCCCTCGATGACCTGCTCGGGGGCGACCGGCGTGAAGACGAGTTCGGCGTCAAGTGCGTTCATGTGTCCATCTTCTCGTTCGGCAGGCTGGGTAGTCGGAGTTGGCGGGCTGCCGGATCGGCGTCGAGCCGGCATTGGGTCGCTATCGCGCCGGCTGGCGGATCGCTATTGCGCCACTTGCGCGCTATTGCGCCCGTCTAAGTGGCGCAATAGAGCGCAAATGGCGCAGTTGGGTCGGCGGAGCCCGGCGCTTCGGTGGCTCAGGAGTCGAAGCCGAGGCCGACGGCATCCATCGTGCGGAGGAACAGGTTGCGGTTGCCCTCGTTGTGGTCCGCGCGGTCGAGCGCCCACCGCATGAGGTTGACGCCGACCGACGCCGCGGGCTCCGGCGGGAACGGGAGCGGCCTGCTGCGCACCATCTTCAGCTCGGTGCGCTCGGTCCGGATGCCCGCCAGCAGGTCCAGCATCACCTCGGCGCCGAAGTGCGTGGCCGCCACCCCGAGCCCGGTGTATCCCGTCGCGTAGGCGATGCGCCCGTCCCGCGCCTTGCCGTAGAACGCGCAGAACCGGCTGCAGGTGTCGATCGCGCCCGCCCACTTGTGGGTGAACCGCAGGCCGTCCAGCTGCGGGAACGTGGTGAAGAAGTGCTCGGCGAGCCGCCGGTGGGTCACGTCGCGCACCTCGTAGTCCGAGCGCACCCGGCCGCCGTAGTGGTAGATCGCGTCGTATCCCCCGTAGAGGATGCGGTTGTCAGCACTCAGCCGGTAGTAGTGGAACTGGTTCGCGCTGTCGCCCAGGCCTTGCCTGCCGTGCCATCCGATGGCATCCAGCTGGGCATCCGTGAGCGGTTCGGTCATCAGCACGTAGTCGTAGACCGGCACGGTGTAGAGCCGGTTGCGCTTCAGCAGCGACGGGAAGACGTTCGTGCCGAGTGCGACCTTCTTGGCGCGAACCACTGCGGATGACGGGCGTCCGGTGAGGTCCAGCGCGGAAGTGTGCACATCCACGCCGTCGCCCACGCTCAGCCCCGAGGTGACCAGCCCGGTCACGGGGGTGTTCTCGAAGAGCTGCACGCCGGCATCCGCACACGCTCGCGCCAGCGCCCGCGCCAGTTTGGCCGGGTGCACGATCGCGCTGTCCTTCACGTGGAACAGTCCGCCGAGATAGGTGGGCGAGTGCACGGATGCCCGCATCGCCGCCTCGTCGAGGAAGACGGAGTCCTCGCCGTCGGCACCCTCGTGCAGCCACTCCAGCTGGTGCGGTTCGACGGCCAGGTCGATAGCGCCGTTGCGCTCCCAGTCGGCGTCGAGCCCCAGCTCCCGGATCGTCGCCTCGATCGCGTCGAGGTTCTCGCGTCCCATGCGCGCCAATCGGTCGTACTCGTCGGCGAAACGGGTACGGCCGTTCTCCTCGCCGTGGGTGAGGCTCGACTCGGCGAAGCCGCCGTTGCGACCGGAAGCCGCCCACGCGATCGTCTTCGCCTCCAGCAGCACCACCGAGCGCGACGGATCGCGGCGCTTGGCGAGTAGTGCGGTCCACAGACCGGAGTAACCGCCCCCGACCACGACGAGGTCGGCCGAGGTGTTCGACGTGAGCGACGGGTAGGCATCGCCCGGGGCGTCCTCGAGCCAGAACACTCCGCGGGCCGTGCCCGACAGCGCGTGGTCGACGGTGGCGGCGCTCGGGCGCTGACGCTCGAACACTGTTGTGCCCATGGGATGCCTCACTCGGGGTCTGGCGCATTCGACGGCGTGATCGCTCGCCCGCCGCTCCATTCTCGCAAGCGCCCTCACGCGGACGCCCGGGGATTCAGTCGCGAATCACCGCTGTTCCGGCCGATTCGTCCGCTCTCCGCGACCGCCGAGCCGGCCCCGAAAGGGGTCGACGCAGCCCCGGGGTGGTGGATATGATCTGCATCGATGGCCTCGATGATGAAAATGATTGACATGGGCTCGACGGTGGGCGTGTGAGTGGCGGGCGCATGGGTGACGCACGCATGAGCGGCGCTCGGCCATGAGCATCCAATCGAGCATCCAGGCGCGGACGGATGGCTATCCACCGTCGATGAAGCGCATCGCGGAGATCATCGTCGCCCGCCCTCAGGCGGTGCTGGAGCTGACGATCACGGAGCTCGCGCGGCTGTGCGAGACGTCGGAGACCACGCTCGTGCGCTTTGCGAGGACGCTCGGATTCGCGGGATACGCCGCGCTCAAGCTGCAGATGGCGGCCGAGCTCGCGGCCGAGACGGCTCAGTTGGGCGCGGCAAGCAGCTACGGATCCGACATCGCGCCGTCGGACACGCTCGCCGAAACCGTCGCGAAGATCAGCGGCTCGGAGCTGTTCGGCATTCGCGAAACCGCCGCGAGCATCGACCTCGACTCCCTGCAGAGAACGATCGATGCCGTCGCGGATGCGCAGCGCACGGTCGCCTTCGGAGTGGCCGCCAGCAACATGGGCGCGCGCGATCTCAGGGAGAAGCTGCTGCGCATCGGCCGCGTCGCTCTCGGATTCACCGACGCGCACGACGCCGTGAGCTCGGCGTCGCTGCTCGGACCGAACGATGTCGTGATCGGCTTCTCGCACAGCGGCCAGACGCGCGAGGTGTGCGAATTGCTCCGCGTCGCGCACGCGGGTGGAGCGACGACGGTGGCGATCACCAACGTGCCGGACTCGCCCGTCACGCGAGATGCCGATCTCGTGCTGCTCACGTCGGTACGCGAGACCACGTTCCGATCCGGCGCGATGGCGAGCCGCATCGCCCAGCTGACGATCGTCGACTACATCTTCGTCGGCGTCGCCCGCACGACGTACGAGGCCAGCGTTCAGGCGCTCAAGACCAGCCGCGAGAGCCTCACCCGGCTGCGCGGGGACAGGTAGGAGATCGGTGCCCGTCGTCGCTTACGTCCTGACCGATGAGCAGGGCCGAGTGCTTGCGTCCCGCAACGCGCGCACCGTTGTCTACGCGGCGTCCACTGTGAAGCTCGGGGTGATGCTCGCTGCCGTCATCGCGTCCGAACGGGGTGAGCTGAGTCTGGATGACCCACTCGAGTGCCGCCGCGAGTTCGAGTACACAGATGCAGATGCAGATGCAGATGCAGATGCAGATGCAGATGCAGATGCCGATGCCGATCCCGATCCCGATCCCGATCCCGAGACCTTTCGCCTCGATCCGGACGACAGCGACCCGTTGTTCCCCAGCGACGGCGAACAGGCGACCATCCGCGAGCTCGCCTCGATGATGATCGTGCGCTCGTCGAACGAGGCGACGAACGTGCTCTTCGACCGGCTCGGGCCGCAGCGGATCGCCGAGGCGTTCCGACTGTGCGGCGCCGGGGCGACGCGCATGGAGCGACGCATCGGCGATTGCCGCGCCGTGCGGGCGGGGCTCACCAACGAGACGACGGCCGCTGATCTGGTGGCGATCATGCGTCGCATCGTCGGCAGCGGCATGACGACGAGGACGAACGCCGAGTGGATGCGTGACGTGCTCGAGGGGCAGGAACATCCGCGGATCGGATCGGTCGTGCCTGACAGCGTTCCGTGGGGCTCGAAGGCCGGCGACGTGCCAGGCATCGAGCACGACGTCGCGTTCGTCGGGCCCGCCGGATCCCGCCGATATCTGGCGGTCTGCACGCGAGGATTCGAGCCCGAGCAGGGGCGAGAGGTCATCCGTGCGATGGCCGAAGCGCTGCTGAACGGGTAGCACGCGAGCTTTCCGGCCCATCGGGGGGCCGGATTCCCAAGGGAGGGATGACAGATGGCACACGCACATCGCAGAAGTCTCGGTTCAGGGTCGGGTGACGCGCCGCCCCCACGGCGCTGGCGCTGGCTTGCGGCGTTGGTGCCCGCAGCCCTGATCGCTTCGTTCGCTCTGGCCCAGCCGGCGTTCGCCGACACGCCGTCGAGCGACAGCGCGCTGGGTGCGAAGATCGCGAGCGTCGCGCTCAGCCAGGTCGGCAACGGCGACAACCCGGTCGTGACGGGTTTCGGCGGCCTCAACTGCAATCCGTACACGACGATGGTCGCCGGGTTCTCCGCCAACTCCAACGGCTGCGGCAACGATTCAACGTTCAACGTGCGCAACTCGAACGAGAACTGGTGCGCCGACTTCGTGAAGTGGGTCTGGCAACAGGCCGGCATCACGCAGGATATGAACACGATCAACGCAGCGGCCTCTAGCTTCGTGCAGTGGGCGATGGATGACGGCCAGACACCGGTCGCGGACTCGGGCACTCCTGTGGTGGGCGACGCCGTCGTGTTCTTCCACGCCGGTGCGATCACCCCTGCAAGGTATGCCGATCACGTCGGGATCGTCGTCGCCGTGCATCCTGACGGCACCGTCGACATGGTGAACGGCGACTTCAGCAGCTCCGTCAACGTCAAGGTGGAGCACGACGTCAACCTCGATCTGACCACCTTTGCGCACAACACCTGGAGCTCGGGCGAGGTGTGGACGCTGGTCTCGCCGCCGACGGCGGCGCAGCATGCGAACCCCCAGGCATCCATCTCGGGACCTGACACCGCGGTGGTCGGCACGAATGCCGTGTACCACGCACGCGGCTCCGAAAAGGGCGGCTCGATGACCGGGTACTACTGGATGTTCGGCGACGGCCGCGCCACGAACAGCAACGGTGCGGATGTCACGCACACGTTCGCCACGCCCGGCATGCACACCATCTCGCTGACCGCGACGTCGAACTTCGGCACCATCACCTCGATTACGAAGAACGTGAACGTGGTCGGGGCGTCGGCCTCGGTCGCCGCGGTGCCGTCGACCGACACGTGGTACTCGAGCTATCCGCTGTCGTACTACCGGTTCGTGAGGGCGAGCAGCGGTCTCGCGGCCGATGTGTGGGATGGCGCGAGCTGGCTTCAGCTGCAGACTGCAGGCACCCCGTCATCCACCGGGGCCATCGCCTCGCTCGCCTACAGCGACCCGGAAGTGAACTCCGCAACGACACCGCACGCCTATTACCGGGCGCAGGACGGATCGCTCGCCGAGACGTATCTCGGTTCGAACGGCTGGGTGAGCGCGACGCTGCCTGGCACGCCGGCAGAGGGTGCCGACGTGGTAGCCGTGTACGGGGCAGCCGGTCCCGAGGTGTTCTTCGTGGATGCCGCCGGGCACCTGAACGAGACGAGCGAGCGGTCGGGCACGTGGTCGACTGCGACCTTGTCGGGCTCTTCCGTGCAGGCGGCGCCTCTCGCGGTCGCCGAGACCGCCGGCGGGCCGACGCTCTTCGCGGTCGGACACAACGGCAAGCTGACCACGACATCGCAGGCCGGTCGCTCATGGCCGACGGTGCCCTCGAAGGTGGGCGCATCGAAGGATGCCAGGCTGTCGGCACTCACGACGCCCGATGGTGTCGCGAGCGTCGTCGTGAACGGTGCGGTCGGTGCGAGCGGCAAGGGCAGGCCCGCCCTCGTTCAGCTGACCCAGAAGTCGCGCGGCGCGTGGAACGTGACGGCTCTTCCGGGCAGCCCCGCCGCCGGTGCCGTCGCCGCGTCGACGTATGAGCTGCCGAGCGCGGTGTCAGGTGCGATCGGGAACTTCCCGAACCCGCCAGGGACGCTCGTGAACGGCCCGGCTCAGCCGCTCGGAACCGTTGTCGCGTATGCGGGCGCCGACGGGCATCCTGCGGTGACATACAACGACGGGTCCGGATGGCGGACCGCTTCGCTTCCCGGTACGACCACGGGCGTCACGGGAATCGCGGCCGAGCCGATCGCGCACCAGCCGCTGCAGGTGTACTTCGACACGGCATCCGGTCCCGCCATGGACACCACGGGTGACACTGCACCGCCGAGTGGACCGTGGACGACGCAGGACCTGCCCAAGGCGCCTGCGGCGTTCGCCGACCGGATCCTGCTGTATTCGGCAGGGTCCGGCGATCTGGCCGCAGCCCAGGCTGCTGCTGCGGCCGCCGGTCTGCCGTCGAGCCAGGTGACCACGTCGTATCAGGTGGCGTGGGCGGCGACGCTCTCCGGTGACCACTTCGTGATCGCTGTCGGGCAGGCCGCGTTGAACGCGCTCGAGTCCAACACGTGCGGGTGGACCAACCCCTCCGCCGTCGACCCGGGCAGCACGCCGTTCGACTACGTCACCCGAGCCCTGAACGTGCTGCCGGGCGCCGACCTGTTCATGAACGGGGCGGCCGCTACCGCGTCGCAGACGCAGCAGCGGGCGGTCGACATGGCGTACTACGCGGTGCACGGTGTGCTGCCTGCCGGCCAGACGGCGCTTCCCGCCGCGGCCGCGTCGGCGCACACCTGCCTCGGGTCCGCGTCGTAAGACGGCGAGGCGGGTTTCGAGACGCGCGCTTCGCGTGCTCCTCAACCAGCGGAAAGGGTGAGTCACCCGCCGTGGGTTGAGGAGCTCGCGGCGTAGCCGCGCGCGTCTCGAAACCCGCTCGCTCACATCAGCTCGAGGTTGGCCATCATGCCCATGTCCTCGTGCTCGGCGTTGTGGCAGTGGAACAGGTAGCGTCCGCGCCAGCCCTCGAAGCGGGTGATGAGTTCGACGGCTTCGCCCGGCCGCAATGACACGGTGTCCTTGAGCCCCGAGTCGTGCGCCAGCGGCGCCTTGCCGTTCCGTGTCAGAATGCGGAACCCCACCAGGTGCAGATGCACCGGATGATCCGCGTCGGCGATCAGCCGCCACACCTCGACGTCGCCGAGAACCGCGGTGACGTCCGGTCGGTCCGGATCGAACGGCTTGCCGTCGATCAGCCAGCCCTGGCCTGCGCCCATGCGTCCGGCCCGGAACGCGAAGTCACGCACGGCGGAGGCATCCGCTCGCCGCCAGGCCGGCAGATCGGTGGCGAGCGTGTGCGGAACACGGCTGTCGTCCTGCGCCGTGCGGGCGACGACGAAGGCCATGACATCCCTCGTCCGTCCGCTGCCGAGGGTGTTGACGAGCCGCACGCGGGAGCCGACGGGCAGACCCGCGAAGTCGACCACCACGTCGTAGCGCTCGGCCGGGGCGATGGGGATCGCGCTGAGCGTCACAGGCTTCGCGAGCAGTCCCTGGTCCGCGCCGACCTGTACAAGGTCGAGTCGTCGCCCGCCGTCGGTGATCGCCTCCAGGCTGTACTGCCGGGCGTTCGATGCGTTCAGGATGCGCAGTCGGTATCGTGCGGCATCCACTTCGTGCACGGGCCATGGAGCCCCATTGACCAGGATGACGTCGCCGAAGACCCCGCCGAGATAGTGGTCCTCCACGCCGGGCCGCCCCTTCAGCGTCGGGTCGTTCGAGGGGTAGGCCAGCTCACCGTCAGCACCGAACGCCCGGTCGCCGATCATGAGAGGGAGTTCGCGATCGCCGCATGGCAGACCGAGGTTCTCCTCGTCGTCGTCGCGGATCAGGTGCATTCCGGCCAGCCCTCGCCAGATCGCCGGGGCGGTGAAGTCCATGCGGTGGTCGTGGTACCAGAGCTGCGTCGGTCGCTGGTCGGACGGGTAGGTGTACTCGCGGGTGAGTCGCGTCACCACTGCCCGCGGGTCGTGCATGCCGTTCGGGGCATTCATTCCGGTCATGCTGCTCATGCCGGCCATGTCGTGCATGCCGCTCGCGGAATCGGTGTCGTCTCGGCTGCTCGCCGCGGTGTCGGGCCAGCCTGTCGGCAGCACCAGGTCGGTCGGGTACCCGTCCGACGCCGCCGGCGTGTGGCCGCCATGCAGGTGCACCACCGTCGGGACGGGGAGCTCGTTGTGGTGGGCGATCGTCACGGGCCGTCCGCGTCGCGCCTCGATGGTGGGCCCCGGGAAGGTGCCGCCGTAGGTCCACAGCCGCGTGCTGACTCGTGGCAGCACCTCGGCACGCACCTCGTGCTGGACGATCTCGTACCTGTCGGCCCCGCCACTCGTGGAGGCGGGCCTGAGCACGGCGGGGATCGGGAGCGGCACCGTGTAGGGCGCGGGGAGCGGAACCTGGCTGGTCAGCTGTGCGACCGCACTCGGCGACCGGGTGCCCAGCACGGCGGCGGTCGAGAATCCGGCCGCCGCCATCACGCCGAGCGACCCGCCGATTCCGATCAGCTGTCGCCGGGTGAGGCCGGCGGGAGTGTCACGCATCGTCGGTCATCCGCTCCGCTTGTTGCGGTGATTCGGGTGCCGCCGGGAATGCCTGCACCTTGCCGATCGGACCCCGCCAGGCCGTGATGAACTGCACGACGAGAGCGACGACGACGCCGACACCGAGCGGAATGTGCAGCCACAGCGGACCGTGCTCGCCGATGTAGTACTGCAGCGTCTCGGCGACGGCGATTGCGGCGGATGCCGGAAGCGGCCAGCGCACCCTCAGCCGCACGAACACCACGATCGCGACGACCAGCTGCGCGTATCCGAGCGTGGTGACGATGTTCGCGCCTATCTCGTGCCAGCCGAGGGCGTCGAAATCGCCGGAGAGATACACGCCGGCGAAGACCGGCTGGCCGATGACCGCAACGAGGTGCAACGTGACGACGGCCCGGAAGAACCAGCCGCTCGGCCAGGTGCGGGTGGGGGATGCCTGGGATGCGCTCACCATGTCGTCAGGGCTCGAGGCCCGTCATCCCCTTTCCGGTCTGGAAGTCCAACGGAACGGATGCCTGGTCGTGCACGATCAGCCACACTCCGTCGATCTTGCGGAAGCAGAACGTGCCGCGCACCCACATGCCGCTGGTAGCGGTGCCGTCGACGAGGGTTCCGCTGATGCGGCCGAAGCCGTGTGCGAACGCCACGACGTCTCCGACCTCGACCGCCAGGTCGCGCAGCTCATAGTGCAGGTCCGCGAACATGCCGAACGCACGCGTCCAGTTGCGAAGCTTGGCCTCGAGGCCGACGTGCTGCAGCGGCGGCTCGACGTCGAAGGACACGATGTCCGCCGCGTAGATACGGCCGAGGGCGTCGAGGTCCTTCTCGTGAAGCTTCTCGATCAGCGCGTCGATCTGGTGCCGGATGTCTGTCTCGTCGGCTGCTCGCTGTGCATCCGCCTCCATGGTTTCTGGGGTGGTCATCATCTTCTTCGTCTCCTCTGTTTGAGTCTCATCGTGGGTCCGATCCGCTACTCGACCAGCGGTTTCGCAGGCGCGAGTTGCGCGCTTGCGGGCCGCGGGCCGCCCTTCGGCCAGGGGAGGAGTCCGGGCTTGCGTGCCTCGATGCGGATCTTGCGCACGCTGAAGCGGCTCGTGAACTCCTTGTATCCGATGCCGAGCGGACCGGTGATGTAGAGGCTCATCGAGCTGTCGTCCTTATGGGCGAATTGGCGCACGGCCGCGTGGCGGCCGAGGCTGACGCACGATCCAGTGAGGGCGAGGTCGATCGATTTCGGAGCTGTGCCTGCGATGCGGCTCAGTACGGTGTTCGCCGCCTGCGCGCCGAGAGGACCCGCCGCCTGGCAGCTCATCCGCACCGGTTGTCCGGACGGCGCAGCGGCGTCGCCGGTCGCGACGATGCGGTCGTCGTCGATGCTGGTGAGCGTCTCGTCCGTGAGCAGTCGGCCCAGCTCATCGGTGCGCAGTCCGCTCGTCGCGGCGAGCGCGGGGGCCCCGAAGCCGGCCGCCCAGATGGTGAGGGCGCTCGCCTGCTCGGTGCCGTCGGTGAGGCACACGGACTCGGTGCCGACCGAGGCCACGCGCGCGGACTCCAGCACGGTGACGCCGTGGCGCGGCAGCCACGATGCGATGTAGCGGCGGGCGCTC
The DNA here is from genome assembly GCF_054779035.1 of Humibacter soli. Classification (NCBI taxonomy): domain Bacteria; kingdom Bacillati; phylum Actinomycetota; class Actinomycetes; order Micrococcales; family Microbacteriaceae; genus Humibacter; species Humibacter soli. The sequence continues at coordinate 485,757 of NZ_BAAGYX010000002.1, forward strand.
GCGCTGAACGTCGGCACCAAGGCGCCTCCGCCGACCAGCGTGACGGTGCGCCCTTGTTCGGCGAGCTCGGCGGCGGTCTCGATGCCGGTGAGACCGCCTCCGACGACGGTGATGGGGGCATCCTGCGGCAGCTCGGCAAGTGCGGTGCGGATGCGCTGCGCCGCCTCGAACTCGCCGACCGGCAGTGCGAAATCGCGCGCTCCTGGTACGGACGGCGGCGCCGAGCACGTGCTGCCGACGGCGTAGATGACGTAGTCGAAGTCGATGGCATCTCCCGAGGCCAGATGCACCGTGCTCGCGGCGGTGTCGATGAGTGTCGCGGTGTCGACGACCAGCCGCACGTCATCCGCCAGGATCGTGTCGAAGTCGACCGTGGCATCTGCTGTGCCCGCGACGAGCTGGTGAAGGCGCACCCGCTCGACGAACTGTTGCCGGGGGTTGACGAGCGTGATGTCGACGTCGTCGCGCATGCGCAGATGATTGGCGGCGAGCGCTCCCGCGTAACCCCCACCGATCACGACGACCTGATGACGTGTGCTGCTTTCTGACGGCGACATGACCGACTTCCTTCTCCCGATCGCCGCACCCGCTGCGCGGCGTCTCACTAGTCCGACAGCACGAGGTCACGGAATGTCAGGCACCCGGTCACGGGAACGTCCTGCCTGACATCCGCACCACCTGACTTGTCGTACCTGTGAGGGCAGAATCGTTCGAGGGGACGAGAACATGACGATGAGGCAGGAGCCGGATGACCGGCTCGATCGAGGCGCGAGCACGGTCGACGGCACGCGACGGCAGCTGATCGGTCTTGCGTATCGGATGCTGGGTTCGGTGGCCGACGCGGAAGACGTCGTGCAGGAGGCGTACGAGCGCTGGTATGCGATGTCGCCGGACGAGCAGGATGCCATCCGGTCGCCGGGCGCGTGGCTCACGACGGTCACGAGCCGCCTCTGCCTCAATGTGCTGTCGTCTGCGCGGGTGCGACGCGAGACCTACGTCGGCGAGTGGATCCCCGAGCCGGTGCCCGAGTCCGCCGAGTGGCTCACCGGGCGTTCCGGCGGTGCTTCCGTGGACCCCGCCGACCGCGTCACGCTCGACGAGTCGATCAACATGGCGTTCCTCGTCGTTCTCGAGTCGCTGACGCCCGCGGAACGCGTGGCGTTCATCCTGCACGACGTGTTCTGCTACTCGTTCGCGGAGGTCGGCGACATCGTCGGACGCACCCCCGGGGCGTGCAGGCAGCTGGCATCATCGGCGCGGGCGCGCATCCGGGCGTCGCGCAACGGCGCCCCTCGGAGCCCGTCGACGCCCACCGCCACGCAGGCCAGCATCATCAGGAGCTTCAAGGTGGCGTGGGAGGCGGGCGACGTGGATGCCCTCGTCGGGCTGCTCGATCCGGATGTCACCGCGACGAGCGACGGCGGCGGACGCGTCAACACGGTGCTGCGCCCGATCGAGGGCATCGACCAGATCGCGCGTTCGTTCCTGAAGTTGAAGAGCGTCTTCCTCGATCTGACCATCTCGGAGCGCACGGTGAACGGGCAGCCCGGCCTGATCGCGCAGCGCGACGGCGTCACCGTGTCGGTCTACGCGTTCGAGATCGAGGATGACCGCATCACCCACATCTGGGCCATCCGCAACCCGGAGAAGCTCCGCCCCTGGAGGTGAGGTGGTGCCCGCCGGTACCCTCCCGGCTATTGCGCCCGGAGTACCCCTCCCGGCTATTGCGCCCGGGGTACCCCTCCCGACTATTGCGCCATTTGCGCTCTATTGCGCCAGCAAGAGTGGCGCAATAGAGCGCAAGTGGCGCTGGTGACGGGTCAGGTGGCCGCCCTCGCGGGTTGAGGAGCACCGCGAAGCGGCGCGTCTCTCGCGGGTTGAGGAGCACCGCGAAGCGGCGCGGCATGCACCGCGTGCTCCTCACCCCACGGTATGCGCAGCGGGATCTACTCGCCCTGAGGCGACACAGCGAGACCGCGGATGCCCAGGCCGGGCTCGCCGGACATGGAGACGACGTCCCCGTCGTAGTGAATGCCGCCGAGGACCGGCGACTCCGACATCCACAGCCCCGCGTCGAGGTCGTGTGCGATGCCGGCCGAGCTGCCGTCGACCGCAGCGACCGCATCGATCGACGCCGCAACCGCCGCCACGGCCGCGATGCCGACCTGGCTCTCCATCATGCAGCCGACGATGGTGGCGATGCCGGCGCTCGCCGCGAGGTCGCGCACGGCGAGGGCCTCCCGGATTCCGCCCGTCTTGGCGAGCTTGATGTTGATCAGGTCGGCGGCGTTGCGGGCGATCACCTCGCGGGCATCCCTGCTCGTCCACACACTCTCGTCGGCGAGCACCGGCGTCTCGACGTTCGCGGTCACGAACGCCAGACCCTCCAGGTCATCGCGATGCACCGGCTGTTCGATGAGCTGAACGGCGAGACCGAGGTCTTCCCACGCGCGGATGACGTCGACGGCCTGCTCAGGGGCCCAGCCCTGGTTCGCGTCGGCGCGGAGCGTGACATCCGGGCCGACGGCATCCCGCGCGGCGCGCATGGCGGCGATGTCGTCTCCGCCGGCGCCGACCTTGAGTTTGAGGGTGTGGAAGCCGGCATCCCTGTGTCGAACGGCCGTCCGAACGAGAGCCTCGATTCCTGCGTCGTTCGCGACTGCGGACAGGGTCATGTCGGTGCGAACGCGCGCGTTGGATGCCCCGAGCAGCTCGTACAGCGGGACTTCCGACTGCTGCGCGGCCAGATCGTAGATCGCACAGTCGACCGCCATCCGAGCGGCGGAGTTGCGCACGACGGCGCGTTCAAGCGCCAGGCTCGCGCCAGCAGGGTCGTCGACCGGGAGCCCGAGGACGGCATCTCGCAGCGGACCCTCCACCGCCGCCGTCACGCTCGCGACGCTCTCGCCGGTCACCCGCCAGCTCGTCGGCGCCTCGCCCCAGCCGCTGCGCCCCTCTGCATCGACCACCTCGACGAGCAGCGCGTCGATCGAGGTCGCGGTGCGCACCGCCGTCACGAACGGCCGCACGAGGGGAACGGACCTGCGGTGCAGCCGCACGGCGGCGATCGTGGTCATGGGTTCCAACTTGACATACTTCGTCTTTGCTGTGCCACTTCGGTCATCCAGGTGCGTCTGCCCGTCGCAACGCGGCTCAGCCGGTGACGCCGAGGCCCGCGGCGACGCCCGCACGGATGCGCGCCGCCCGCTCGGCGGGAGTCGCCTTCGGGTCGAGCAGCACGGCCTGTGCGACGGCCGAGCTCGCGCCGACGAACGCACCGGCCAGGCCGGCGGCCTGCGGGGCATCCAGGTTCTCGAAGCGGGCGAGCAGGGCAGCGCCGATCTGCTTGGTCGCCTCGAGCTGTGCAAGGGCGCCGCGCGCTCGCACGGCGGCAACCGAGTCGACCAGGCGCAGGCGCAGGGCGGCGCGCTCGCTCACGAGGTCGTCGTCCGGGGTCGTCGCCGAGGCGTCGAGCGCGCGGAGCAGCACCTGCGCGGGCTGCTCGTCGGGGGCGGCCTCGCGGATCGTGCGCACGGCCAACTCGATCCTGTCGTCGCCCGGAGCGAACAGCAGGGCATCCTTGCCCTCGAAGTATCCGAAGAACGTACGCGTTCCGATGTCGGCCGCCGCAGCGATGTCGGCCACCGTCGTCTCGTCGTAGCCCTTCGACGCGAAGAGCTCGACGCCCGCACGCACGATGCGTTCCCGTGTCTGCGCTCGCTTGCGTTCCCGCAGCGTCTGCATGCCGCCTGGCTGCGCGCCGTCCGCCGAAATGCTCCCCGCCGACATGCCGCCCGCCTGTGCGCCCTCAGTTGCACTCACGGTTGACATCCTAGCAGTCGATGCTAAATTGCACTTGATGCGAATATGCATCGAGTGCAGAAATATGAAGGAGAGGATGATCGTGGTTCGCACCGTGCTCATCTCGGGCGCCGGAATAGCCGGAACGACACTCGCCTGGCAGCTCGCCGCCATCGGTATCGAGGTCACAGTGGTCGAGAAGTCCGCCGGACAACGATCGAGCGGCAACCCCGTCGACGTTCGCGGTGATGCGCTCGACATCGTGGCGGCGATGGGCGGCGAAGAGCGCCTGAGGGATGCCGCGACGCGGGTCACCACGCTCGTCGCAGTGAACCGAGCGGGCAGGCCCTTCGCGAGCATCCCCGCCTCTGCGGCGGCGGGAGGAGTCGCAAGCGTCGAGGTTCCGCGATCGGAACTCGTGCACATCCTGTCCGATGCGGCAGCGCCCAGGGTGCGCCTCGTCATGGACGAGTCCGTCGCTGCGCTGCACCAGCGCGCAGAAGGCGTCGACGTCGAATTCGAGTCGGGCGCCGCAGCGACTTTCGATCTCGTGGTCGGCTCGGACGGGCAGCACTCGCGAGTGCGCTCGCTCGCGTTCGGCCCTGAAAGACGGTTCGCCAGCCGGCTCGGCATGTTCGTCGCGACCGTCGAGTCGCCGGGGGAGCAGCTCGACCCTCACGTGGTGACGATGCTCAACGTGCCAGGGCGATCGTTCACGCTCCATCCCTCGAGCGGCCGGCCGGGTGGCGCGTTCATCTTCCACAGCGAGCTCGCCCTCGACCCCGACCGTCGGGAATGGGACCGCGCCATCGTCGCTGACGCCTATGCGGGACTCGGATGGCGGGTGCCCGAGTTCGTCGAGCGATTCACGACCGCCGACGAGGTCTACTTCGACACCGTCACCAGGATCGCGCTCGAATCGTGGTCGGTCGGCCGGGTGGTGCTGCTCGGCGACGCGGCATCGTCGGTGTCGCTCTTCGGCGACGGGTCGAGCCTGGCCATCGTGGGTGCGCGCACGCTCGCGCAGGCGATTGCGGGGCATCCGTCGGATGTCGCCGCGGCGCTCGCGGAGTACGAGGCCCGCCACAGGGAGCTGGTCATGCCGAAGCAGCGAGGAGTGCGCCCCATGTCGAACTTCTTGGTGCCGCGCACGGCGGCCGGATTGGCCACACGGAATGCCGGGCTGCGTGCGATCTCGGCCGGCGCATCACTGCGCGATGCACTGCGCAGGCGGTGATGTGCTCGGACCCTGAAGCGCGGTGGATGCCCGGAACCCGCTGGTCGAGCAGCGCCGACCGTAGGTCGACGCGTATCGAGACCACGCACCGATCCGGCACGGGTCTCGATACGCGTGCCGCTGCGCGGCGCGCTACTCGACCAACGAAGTCTCGCAGCACCATCCAGTGCCTCAGCGCAGGTCCTTCACGCCCTTCGGCGCAACGAGGATCGTGACGGTCGCCGTGCTGTTCGCGTCGTTCAGCTTGGTGGTGTCGATCTTCAGGTACTCGCCGTCGTCCTGAGTGCCGTTCGGCAGCATCTTGGCGTGCAGCTGATACGGAGTCGTCGAACCGGTGACTCCGTCGATTCCGAAGTCGTTGTCGTTGCTGACCACGAGCGTCTTGCCGCCGTCGGTCGTCGCGACGCCTTCCACCTTGTCGTGGCCGAAGAATCCGCCGGTCGGGTCGAGCTTGGTCACGAGTGCGCCCAGGTCGACATCCGTCGCCTTCTTCACCGGAGTGATGCCCACCGAGGCGAGCGCCGTGGTGGCGGTTGCGGTGTCATCCGTGCCGACGAAGGCCTCGATCGAGCTCTGCGCGGCGCCGACGAGCAGCCCGCCCTTCTTCGCGTTGTAGGTCGCGCTCGTGACCTTCGAGCTCGGACCGACATCGGTCGCCCCGGTCAGGTCGATCTTGTAGAGCTGCTTGAACGCGTTCGGCTCGAAGTTGCCGTCGCGCTCATCCACGATGAACTGCGTGTTCGAGATGGCCGTGATCTCGCTGACCGCGCCCGCGTGAATCTTCGGGTCGGTGAGCAGGTAGAGGTACTCGTGCGTGGCCTTGGTCTTGAGGTTGTAGGTCACGATGCGAGTCGGCGCCACCTGAGCGGGCTTCGCGGTGAGGTCGGGCGTCTGCAGCGCCGACTGCATGATGCCGACCAGCGTGCTGCCGTCGGGCGTGATCGTCAGACCCTCCATGCCCTTGTTCGGCACACGCTGCGCCAGCTCGGCGGGCAGGCTGCCATCGAACGGCGAGAGGCGGCCGATCTGCCTGCCGTTCTTGTCGAAGTGCGTGATGAAGGGGCCGTACTCGTCGGAGACCCAGAACGTGCCGTCCGGAAGTGCGACGAGGCCCTCGGAGTCGTAGCCGTTCGGGCTCTTCGGCAGCACGTTGCCGTTGATGTCCTCGATGGTCTCGCCCGTGTCGGCCTGGCCATTGACGAGGCCGTTGTAGCCAGAGCCGTCGGCGGCCCTCAGCGGGATCGTCTTCTCGAGAACGGCCTTGCCGTCGACGAGCTTGAACTTGCCGATCGCCGGGTTGAACGTCGGCATCGGTTCCATCTTCGAGCCGTCCGGCACGTCGACGTTCGGACCGCGATCGGTGAGGCCGTAGACCTCGTCGGACGAGTGCGGAACGGGGGCGACCGAGGAGCCGTATGCGCCTCCGGTGATCTTCACGCCGCCGATCGTGGCCAGCGGAGGAAGGTTCGTCTTGAACAGCGAGACGGCGTCGTTGACCGTGTAGGTGAACGAGTCGGAACCGACGAAGCCGGCCTGCGGCGTGTACGAGAACGTGCCGTCGCTGTTCAGAGCAAGCGTGCCGTGCGCCGTGTTCGTGTGCGAGACGATCGTGGCGGATGCACCGGAGTCGTTGTCGAGGATGCTGTACTTCGGCTTGATCGACTGTCCCTGGGAGATGAGGTAGGAGTCGGCGTTCGCGGTGGCGGGACCATTGGCGTGGCCGTTGCCGCCCTGGTTCCCGTGGTCACCGCCCTGGCCGTTGTTGTTGCCCTGGCTGTTGCCGGCGGCGAACGGGTGCGCCGGCGCGGCCGATGCGGCACCGGCGGTGACGCACGACAGCGCCACTCCGAACGCTATGGCTGAGGTGAGGATGACTGATCTGCGTCGCATTGGGGGCTCCTTCGCGGAATGAATGCACGAAGGAGCCTTCTCGCGGCAGGTGACTCTGTCAGGACGTTCAGGTGGCGAAATGTGAGACCAACGGTGAACGAGGAGTGACTCGGCGCTGTCCCGTGGGTAGACCGGCGCGGTACCGTGTGCTCATGTTCAGAAGGTTTCTGCACGGGCTCGGGGCGGTTGTTCTGCGAGTGCTGGACGCTCTGCGGATCATCCTTTCGGGCATGGATGGCCGTCGCAATGCCGATGAGAGCGCGGCGAAGCTGTACCAGCAGCCCCGCGATGAGTATCGACCCTGACCTGCTCCATCTGCAGAGCTGAGACCCGCGAGGGGTGAGGCCCAGGGGACGGTCGCACGGGAATCGCGGGGGAATCGGGCGATTCGTCCGTGCAGGGTGTGGTCGGGCATCCGTCGTCAGCAGAATGATGGGATGACGTTCGTCGCGCAAGGCGACGGGGAGGCAGGGCACGATGACGAGCACTGAGACCGTGGCGACGGGATTCGGCTACGACGAAGCCGATCTGCAGGCGAAGGCCCGCGATCACCTGTGGATGCACTTCGCAAGGCAGTCCGTGATGGAAGACGGCGCAGGCGTCCCCATCATCGTGCGCGGCGAGGGTCACCGGGTGTGGGACATCCAGGGCAAGGAATACATCGACGGGCTTGCCGGGCTCTTCACGGTCAACGCCGGTCACGGCCGCAGGCGTCTGGCGGAGGTCGCGGCCAAGCAGGCAGAGCAGCTGGCGTTCTTTCCGATCTGGTCGTACGCGCATCCCTCGGCGATCGAGCTCGCCGACCGGCTCGCCGGCTACGCTCCCGGCGACCTGAACCGCGTGTTCTTCACCACCGGCGGCGGCGAGGCGGTCGAGACCGCGTTCAAGCTCGCGAAGTACTACTGGAAGCTGCGCGGCAAGTCCACGAAGCACAAAGTGCTGTCACGCTCCATCGCCTATCACGGCACCACGCAGGGCGCTCTTGCACTCACGGGCATCCCGGAGATGAAGCAGATGTTCGAGCCGCTGACGCCCGGTGGCTTCCGTGTGCCGAACACCAACTTCTATCGCGCGGCCGAGCACGGAGCCCCAGCGGATGACCTCGAGGCGTTCGGCCAGTGGGCCGCCAACCGCGTCGCCGAGATGATCGAGTTCGAGGGCCCGGACACGGTCGCCGCGATCTTCCTGGAGCCCGTGCAGAACGCCGGTGGCTGCTTCCCGCCGCCTCCCGGATACTTCCAGCGCGTTCGCGAGATCTGCGACGAGTATGACGTGCTGCTGGTCAGCGACGAGGTGATCTGCGCGTTCGGTCGCATCGGCAGCATGTTCGCGTGCGATGAGCTCGGCTACCAGCCCGACATGATCACCTGCGCGAAGGCCATGACGAGCGGATACTCTCCGATCGGCGCCTGCATCGTCAGCGAGAAGGTGTACGAGCCGTTCAAGCACGGACAGGCGTCGTTCCCGCACGGGTACACGTTCGGTGGTCATCCGGTCTCCGCTGCCGTTGCGCTGGAGAACCTCGACATCTTCGAGGAGGAGCGCCTCAACGAGCACGTGCGCGAGAACTCACCGCTGTTCCGTGCTGAGCTCGAGACCCTGCTCGACCTGCCGATCGTCGGCGACGTGCGTGGCGCCGGGTACTTCTTCGGCATCGAGCTCGTGAAGGACAAGGCGACGCGGGAGACGTTCAACGACGAGGAGTCGGAGCGACTGCTGCGCGGATTCCTGTCGAAGGCGCTCTTCGACGCAGGGCTGTACTGCCGTGCGGATGACCGGGGGGACCCCGTCATCCAGCTGTCGCCGCCGCTCACGATCGGTCCGACCGAGTTCGCGCAGATCCGCGAGATTCTGCACGACGTGCTCACCGAGGCGTCGAACCGCCTGTAGCGCGCGGGACGGGACCACGCCCCGCGTCATCACCGCGTGGGTGTGGCCACCGCCCACCTCCGCCCGGCTCCAAGTCGTCGCCACTTGTTGTGGGTTCGACCGGAGGGATTCCACGGGAAGTGGCGACGACTTGGGGAGGGTGGGGCCGCATGGATGAGCGTCAGGTCAGGCCGACCAAGCGGACGGCGATCGTCTCCCCGGCCTGGGCCGAGTTCTTCGAGGAGACGGGTATTCCGGCGGCCGTGAGCGACGGTGCCACCGTCTACGTCACCGGCCACACCGGAGAAGAGGAGGACTCGACGTTCTCGTCCGATCCGGAGCAGCAGATCAGGCGCACGTTCATCAACATCGCTCAGACCCTTGCCGAGGCCGGCACGGATTGGTCGGAAGTTGTCGAGATCTCCTCTTTCCACGTCGGCCTGCGACGTCAGGCGGCCGCGCTCGACCGTGTCACACGCGAGTTTCTGGCCGAGCCGTTTCCCGCGTGGACCGCGGTGGGGGTGACGGAGCTCTGGTACGAGGAGTCGGTCGTGGAGATGAGCTGCATCGCCGTGCGAGGCGGACCGCGGAGCTGATCCGCGTGGGCGATACCCACCTCGAAGTCGTCGCCACTTGATGTGGGTTCGGGGCACCCACCTCGAAGTCGTCGCCACTTGATGTGGGTTCGGCTGGAGTGATTCCACACGAAGTGGCGAGGGCTTGTGGGGTGGGTGGGGTGGGGCCGGTGGGGACCCACGGCCCTGGGATGCTCGGCCGGGCGCGGCCATTGGAGCGGGCGTTCGACCCGCGTAGCGTGGAGCCGAGACGACGGAGGCGTGGCATGGCGACCGTGAGTGTGCGATACATCGTGGACGACGTCGACGAGGCGATCGCGTTTTACGTCGAGCGGCTCGGATTCCAGGTGGTGATGCATCCGGCGCCGACGTTCGCGATGCTGAACAAGGATGACCTGCGGTTGGTGCTCAGCTCACCGAGCACCGTGGGCGGCGGCGGCCAGAGGATGCCCGACGGCTCGGTGCCCTATCCGGGCGGTTGGAACCGGTTCGCGCTGCAGGTCGACGGCCTGGATGACCTGGTAGGCCGACTGCGCGTCGAAGGGGTTCACACCCGAAGCGAGATCATCGACGGGGTCGGCGGCAGGCAGATCATCGTCGACGACCCGTCGGGGAATCCGGTGGAGCTTTTCGAGCCGACGATCGACGAAGCTCGGCTGTAGGCGGCCGCGCCGCTCAGCCGGTCACCCGATCTTCTTGCGCATGACCCAGCGGTCGCGTCCCGCGAGGTGTGACGTGGTCAGCGCGGCTCGCTCGAATCCCGCCTCCTCGAACAACAGGGTGCTGCCGACGTACCCGGAGATCGTGTCGGCCCGACGCTCGCCCGACGGTCCTGACAGGTCGAGCGGATATCCCTCGACCACGGTCGCGCCGTGCTCTGCCGCGTGCCGTACGGCACCGTCCAACAGGTGGTGCAAGAGCCCCTGCTTGCGGTAGGGCGGCTTGACGACGAAGCAGACGATGGACCAGGCATCCTGGTCATCCACGAACGGGATCGTGCGCGAGTTCATGAGCGTCCGTTGGGATGACCGGGGAGCCACGGAGCACCAGCCGGCCGGCTCCCCGTTCACGTAGGCGAGCACACCCGGCCCCGGTTCGTGCTCGCACTCGTTCATCATGTACGCGCGCGGATCGCCGGACCGTGAGTCGCGGTACGCCATGCACCAGCATCCCTTGCCGTCGGGCTTCTTGACGCCGACGACCTCGTAGAAGCCGTCCCAGTGACCGAACGCCGGTACGACCTCGATCGTTGCGCCTTCGAGGGGAATGCGTGCGACCATGATGCGGCCAGGGTAGCGCCGACCCCCGACATCCGGGCCGCTCACGGCGCATCCGAACTCGAGCCGAACGAGAACGAGCGTCAGTTCCCGTCGTCGACGTTGAGCCCGAGCATCCGCAGCTCCTCCTGCGACTTGCCGGCCAGCTTGCGTCCGAGGAGCGGACGCCGGTCTGAGTGGACCTTGAGCCCCTTCGGCTCCCGGGCGAGCGGCTCCTCCCAGCCGAGGTAGAGCGCGAGCACCCGGAACACGAAGCCGACCAGGAAGGCGATGGTCACGCTGATCCAGTACTCGACGCCCGCCTCGTCGAGCAGAATCCAGACGAGGCCGGTGCCGATCGCCGTCGCGACGAACCACTCCCCGCGGACGAACTGCTTGGGCGTCACGCCGCTCGTCACGTCGATCAGGTAGCGGCCGGCGGTCGGTGCGATGACCGCCATGGCGAGCGCGCCGAGGATCGGGTATCCGGCCTCGATCGCCTTCTGCGCGCCGATGATGGCGTACCAGGGGAGCGAGAACGACGTCATGAACTGGAACGCGCCCTCGCGGAACAGCTGGCCGCGCGCGTAGGCGAGGAAGTAGCCGATGATGCCTGCGATCAGACAGAAGGTGATGTACGCAGGATTGATGAACGCCGACGGCGCCTGCCCCAGGATGACGTCGCGGATGACGCCGCCGGCGATACCCCCGATGATCGCCATCAAGACGATGCCGACGAAGGTGTAGTTGCGATAGTGGTCGGGGCGACGCGCGAGCAGCGCACCGTTGAGCGCGTTGGTCGTCGCAGCGATCAGATCGACGAAGGTTCCCTGACCGAACAGCGACCAGGTGCCGAACGTGAGCTCGGTGTGCATGGGCGTACTCCCTCTAAACCCGCGCGACGCAGCGACGCGCGGTGCAACCCTAGTTGCGGGTTTGCACCGCGGACATCGTGCGATTCGGGGGAAAGCAGGATGCCCCGCTCCGCCTACTCGGACGAGACGAGCTCCTCACGAGCCGCCGCCCTGCGCCGCACGCTGCGCGCCACGATGGGGCCGAGCGCGAACGCCACGGCGAGGAGCACGATGACGCCGATCGCGAGCGGAACGCTTCCGCCGACCAGCGACGGCAGGTTCAGGATGATCAGGATCAGGAAGCCCAGCAGACCGACGAATCCGAGGATCGGCGCGACCAGCGTCCTCCAGCGGCCGCGGCCGTGGGCACCAGCCCGGCGGAAGAACACGACGACAGACACGCTCGTGATCGCCAGCAGCACCACGACACCAACCGACGAGAAGCCCGCCAGCCACGTGTAGAACTGGTTGATCGGGTCGAGCCCGGCGATCGCGCCGACGAGCAGGAGCACGCCGACGACGACGGCGGTGGCGATCGAGGCGCGGTGCGGGGAGCCGTGCCGGTCGTGTGCGACCGACAACCTCGAGGGGAGCGCTGCGCGACTGGACAGGGAGAAGATGTAGCGCGACACGATGTTGTGGAACGACAGGATGCACGCGAAGAGGCTCGTCACGAAGAGCACGTTGATGATGTCTTGACCGACCTTTCCGAGGTAGGTCAGGGTGACATCCGTCAGCATCGTTCCACCGCTCTTCGTCGCCACCTCGACGGCGTGGCTGTCGCCCACCGCGGTGATCAGCGCCCAGCTCGACACCGCGTAGAACACGCCGATGAGCACGAGCGAGAGGTAGGTGGCGCGCGGGATGGTGCGGTCGGGGTTGCGCGCCTCGTCGCGGAACACGGCGGTGGCCTCGAACCCGATGAAGCTCAGGATGGCGAATAGGATGCCCAACCCTGGCGCCCCCGAGACGATCGCCGACGGCGTGATGATGCCGGTCGAGGGGCCTTCAGGACCGCCGTTGAACACGACAGCGGCATCGAGCGCCACAACGATGACGACCTCGGCGATGAGCAGCACCGCGAGCACCCGGCCGGAGAGGTTGATGTTGCGGTAGCCGAGGAACGTGACGATCGCGAACACCACGATCGCGTACGCCCACCACGGCACGTTCGGCACGCCGTAGGAGTGCAGGAGGGTGTTGATGCCCGGCCCGATCAGGCCGTAGACGCCCGCTTCGAGGGTGAGGTACGACAGCAGCGCGACGAAGCCGGTGCCGAGGCCGGCGCTGAATCCGAGGCCCTTGTCGACGTACGAGTAGAAGGCGCCAGCAGACTTCACGAACGGCGTCATCGTGGTGAAGCCGACCGCGAAGAGCAGCAGGACGACTGTGGCGATGATGAACATGGCCGGGAAGCCTGTGCCGTTGCCGTTCGCGATGCCGAGCGGTACGGGGCCGCCGATGACGCCGAGCGGTGATGCCGCCGCGACGACCATGAACACGATGCTGGCGACGCCGAGGCTGCCCCTGAGGCGTGGGGCCGGTTTGCGTCCGGTCGCGTCGTCGACCGCGTCGGTGAGGGTCTCGTCGAGGGCCATGGTCGTTCCGTCCGTCGGGGAAGAGTGGAGTGAGAGGTGCGCGTGGGGATGTCGCGTGACGCTGACGCAGTTGTGCGTTCGTGCACTGAAGCGTGGCGCGAGACTATCGCCGCGCCTCGTCGCGCCGCGATTCACATGACGTTGTGTTTCGGTTCGCGCCGCACCCCCTGCGCATAACTCCTGCAGATCGCCGCGGCCGTGCGAGCCCATCCGCGGAATTCCGGGGGTCGACGGATTCCCGGACTGGGGATAGCAGGAGTTATGCGCAGGGCGGGCGGCCCAGGCGGCAAGGCGGTTGGCCCAGGCGGCGGTGCCGGTGGGGCGGAGGTCGGACGGGCCCGGGTCGAGGGCCGGGCGGGGCCGGCCGGGTCAGCCGAGGCAGGGCGGGGCCGGCCGGGATCAGCCGAGGGCGACCTGGGCGGCGGCGTGGGCCGGATCCACCGCAGGACCGTGGCCGGTGAGCTTCTCGCGGAGAGTGCCCTGCTCGTACGCCGTCTTGTAGCGACCGCGGCGCTGCAACTCCGGCACGAGCAGCTCGGCGACCGCCTGGTACGTCTCCGGCACGGCGGCAGCGGCGAGGTTGAACCCGTCGATGCCGGTCTCCTCCACCCACTCCTCGAGCTGGTCGGCGACCGTTGTCGGCGACCCGACGAAGACGGGGCCGTCGCCGCCGATCTTCACGTAGTCGGCGATCTCGCGCACCGTCCACACCCTGTTCGGATCCGCAGACGAGAACGCCTTCACCGTGCTCTGGATCGCGTCTGACTCCTGCTCGGTGAGCGGCGCGTCAGCGTCGAGGCGGGAGTAGTCGATACCGGTCCAGCCGGCCATCAGCACGAGCGCACCGAGTGGGGATGCCACGTCGAGGTACTCCTCGAACCTGGCCTGCGCCGCAGCATCCGTCTCGGCGACGATCACCGTCTGCTGATTGATGATCGGAACGGCGGATGCCTGCCTGCCGGCCGCTGAGATCGCCTCGCGGAGCGCGGCCACCTGCTTCGCGAGCACCGCCTTGCTGGGCGCCGCGACGAAGACGCTCTCCGCATGCTTCGCGGCGAACCTCATACCCCGCGGCGACGCACCGGCCTGGAAGATGAACGGCGTGCGCTGCGGACTCGGCTCCAGAAGGTGCAGACCGGGAACGCGGAAGAACTCGCCATGGTGTCCGATGGGGTGCACCTTGGTCGGGTCGGCGTAGACGCCACTGGCGACATCCGCGATCACTGCGTCGTCTTCCCAGCTGCGCTCCCACAGCTTGTAACAGACCTCGAGGTACTCGTCCGCGATGTCGTACCGGCGATCGTGAGCTTCCTGGCCGTCGACGCCGAGGTTGAGGGCGCCGCTGTTGAGGTACGACGTGACCACATTCCAGCCGATGCGGCCCTTGGTGAGGTGGTCGAGCGTCGACATGCGGCGCGCGAACGGGAACGGATGCTCGAACGACACGCTCGCCGTCACCCCGAAGCCGAGGTTGCGGGTGACCGACGCCATCGCGGGCACCAACTGCAGCGGATCGCCGACCGGGAGCTGCGCGCCGGTGGACAGCGCGCCGTCAGGGCTGCCGCCGTACACGTCGTAGACGCCGAGCACGTCCGCGAGGAACACCACATCGAAGAGCCCGGCCTCGAGCGTCTTCGCCAGCTCCACCCAGTAGTCGAGGTCGAGGTAGCGGCGGGACTCGTCCCGGGGATGCCGCCACAGCCCTGGCGAGAGGTGCCCGACGGTGTTCATGGTGAAGGCGTTGAGGCGAATGTGGTTCGGATCGGGCACGGATGCTCCTTCGTGGTCGTTGTGAGGGGTGGGCTTCGAGACGCGCGCCTCCAGCGCGCTCTCAACCCGCGGGGGCTGCGGTGGTGGTGGTAGCGGCGGGCTTAGCGGCGGCGACGCCCACGGCCCACTCGTAGGGCGGCTCGGCGCCGTTCACCAGGGCGTCGCCCACGATGCGGGCCTTGAACGCCGTCGGGTTGTGTTGCGCGACGGTTCGCGCGTTGCGCCAGTGCCGATCGAGCCCGAGACCCGTGCCGGCAGCGGATGCCCCGAGCCCCTCGAACAGATCCGTCGCGTTCTGCAGCGCCAGCTTCGACACCACGACCTGCGCATTCGCCGATGCGAGTTCCGCCGCGCGCTTCGTGGATGCCCGTTCCTCATCGCTGCCCGCCTCGTACGCGCGCTGCAGGGCCTGCGCGCCGAGCCGGGTGGCGGCATCCGCTGCGAACGCGTTGGCGGAGAGACGTCCGATGTTCTCCAGCAGTTGCGGGTCGTCCGACGAGCGTGGAGTGTTGCCGTGGCTGAACGCCCTGGCGCGGGTGCGCAGCAACGAGGCGGCGTCATCGAGGGATGCCCTCGCGATGCCGGCCAGCACCGCGACGAGCGTCAGCTGGTAGAGCGCGGTCTGGTAGTGGAACCGCTCCCCGAACGCGTACACATGCTCCGCTCGCACGGGCGCGGCGTCGAACACCGCCGTTCCGCTGCCGGTGAGGCGCTGGCCGAAGCCGGTCCAGTCGTCGGTCACGGTGACCGAGTCGCCGACGGTCGGCACGAGCGCCGCGACTTCGACACCGTCCGGTGTGAGCGCTGTGGCATCGATCCACTCGGCGAAGATGCTGCCGGTCGTGTAGTACTTGCTTCCGGTGATGGACCATCCGTCCGGCGCGGGGGTCAGCCGGGTCCGCGTGTCGCCGAGGGCCACATTGCCGATCTCGGTGACGGCGTTGCCGACCATCTCACCGCGCGAGAAGCGGACGAGCCAGGCATCTCGCTCCGCACTCTGCGGTGCGTTGAGCCTGTCCTCGACGAACGCGATGTGGCCGCGGAACGCCTGCACGATGTGCGGGTCGGCCGCCGCCAGCTCGACCAGCAGAGCGAACAGCTGCTCGAGGCTGGCGCCGTCGCCGCCATGCGCGATCGGCACGCGCACCGCCGTGAATCCTGCCCGCTTCAGCAGCTCGATCTGCTCGAACGGCAGTTCCCGCCGCTGCTCGCGCTCGGCGGCACCGTCGGCGACCTGAGCGAACACCGGGCGGTACTTCGCGAAGAGCGCGTCATCGGTCGGTGGGAGGTCATGGGTCGCGGGCATCGGATCTCCTTACGGTTCGGGTACGGCCCGGCCAGCGGCAGGCTCAGGTGTAGAGCGACACGGGCTGGACGGCCCCGGTGAGGTAGTTGGCGCCGACCTCGATCTTCTTGTACTCGACCGGGTCGTGCAGGCTGTGGGTTCGCACGTCACGCCAGAAGCGGTCGAGCCCGATGCTGGTCTTCGTGGAGCTCGCTCCCGTCAGCTCGAAGACGCGGCTGGTGACATCCAACGACACTTCGGTCGCGACCACCTTGAGCTGGGCGATGGCGACCTCGAGCTCGGCGCGGTCCTCGGCCGTGGTGGCGCCGCCGAGGACGATCGCCTCGTCGAAGCGGCGGTTCAGCGCGTCGGCGAGGGCGCGCACGGCGGCCGTGCGCGACACGAGCTCCCCGAACGTGCGGTGGGTGATCGGATCGTCGGCGTACCTGTCGACGCCGGAGAGGAACCACGAGTTCGGGCGGGCGAGCGTGAGCTCCTTCGCCTCGGCGAGCGCGCCTTCCGCGACCGCGAGGTAGATGTTGCCGAAGAGCAGTTGCACCCCGGGCGTGACGACGGAGGAGAAGGGCTCGCCGGCGTCCACTCCGATCACGTCGGATGCCTCGACCCGCACATCCGTGTATCGAACCGAGCCGCTCGCGGATGCCCGGTAACCGATGTTGTCCCAGTCGTCGAGGAAGTGGATGCCGTCCCTGTTCGTCGGCAGTGCGAACACCGCGAGCTGTCCGTCGAGATCGCCGCCCTCGGCCACCGCTCCCGCGATCACGACGTCGGCGACGGCTGCACCGGTGGCGAAGCGCTTGAGGCCGTTCAGCACGTATCCGTCGCCGTCGGCGACCAGAGAGAGGTCGGGGCTCACCGGGTTGAAGGAGTCGCTCCACAGCCATCCGCCCGGTGTCTCGCCCCCTCGTACGCTGGCGCGGTACCAGTCGAGCTGTCGCTCGCGGTCGCCGCCGTAATACGTGATGCACGCCTGGTTCAGGTAGTGGTAGCCGAGGATCTGGCCGAGCGACGCATCCACTCGGGCGATCGCCCGCACCGCGCGGAACGCCGTCTCCCAGTGCCCACCGACGCCACCGGCCTCGGAGGGCACGATCAAGTCGACGAGAGCGGAGGTCTTCAGCACCTCGACTGCCTCGCGCGGAAGTGCTCCGCTGCGGTCTCGTTCCCGCGCTCCGTCGGCCAGGTCGGACGCCACGCCGTCCGCCACCGCACTCCAGTGGTTCAGTTCCTCCGGGCTCGCCGTGCCGCTCCACGGGCTGCGCTCCCAGTGAGGGTCGGTGTCCGCGACGCTCGTCGCGACGGAGTCGTGTTCGACGGCGATGTCTGTCATGGCTGAATCCCTTCCGGATGCCGACCTCATTCGGGCCACAGACCGTGCCATCGGGCCGACGTCGTCGCGCGACGAATCGGCCGACGGCTTCGGCGGTGTGTCCGTCGATTCTGTCGGATGCCCGGTGGATGCCGTCTGCGCCGCCGCAACACTCGGTAACGTCGTCCGATTCGTCCCTCCTCCCGTGGGTTGAGGAGCACGCGAAGCGCGCGTCTCGAAACCCGAATGGTCCTGCGGTGGCGGGCGGGTTTCGAGACGCGCCGCTCCGCGGAGCTCCTCAACCAGCGATAGCGCGGGAATGAATTCAAGCGATATATCGTTGACTGGTCGTGTTGCGCTGTGGTCGAACGTGCCCCGTGATCTAGGGCGAGCATGGGCGGCACGGGGCACACTGTGGAGCGGCGCACTGGATCAGAAGGAGGCCTCATGAGCGGAATGGGACCCATGGCTCGCGGCCGTGTCGGCGGCAGGGACATCGCGGCGCAGAAGGCGGCGAACGCGCGGGCGCCGAAGATCCCGCATCTCTTGCGCAGGGTGGCGGAGCTCTTCGCGCCCCACAAGGTGGCGCTGTCGGTGACGGTCGTGCTGGTGCTCGTCTCGGCTGCCCTGTCGGTGATTCCCCCGTTGCTGACCGCGCGGGTGTTCGACGTGGGGCTGTTCCCCAAGTCGGGGCATCCGAACTATCAGGCCACGGTGATCCTCGTGGCGGCGATGATCCTCATCTATCTGGTCTCCGGCGGTATCGGGGTCTGGCAGACGTACCTCACCGCGACGGTGGGCAACAAGGTGATGGGGTCGCTGCGAGTGCGGCTGTTCCGACACCTGCAGTCGATGGAGCTCAGCTTCTTCACCCGCACGAAGACCGGCGTCATCCAGTCGCGTCTGCAGAACGACGTCGGCGGAGTCTCCAACGTACTGACGAACACCATCTCGAGCGTGCTCGGCAACATCGTGACGGTGATCGCGGCGTTCGTCGCGATGATCCTCCTGAACTGGCAGCTCACGCTGATCGCCGTCGTGCTGATGCCGTTCCTCGTCATCGCGCAGCGCAGGGTCGGTCAGGTGCGTGCGCGCATCGCGACGGCCACCCAGGAGTCGCTGTCCGACATGACGGCCATCACGCAGGAGACGTTGAGCGTCTCGGGCATCCTGCTCTCCAAGAGTTTCAACCGGCAGCGTGCAGAGACCGCACGGTACGAGGACGAGAACCAGACGCAGGTCGCGCTCCAGGTGAAGGAGACGATGAGCGGCCAGTGGTTCTTCGCGATGGTGCAGATCTTCCTGTCATCCATTCCCGCGATCGTGTACCTCGTCGCCGGACTGCTGCTCGGTCGCGGCGCGACCGACATCACCGCGGGAACCATCGTCGCGTTCACCACGGTGCAGGCGCGGCTGCTGTTCCCGCTGATCGGCATCATGCAGACCGCCCTCAATCTGCAGACCTCGAGCGCTCTGTTCGCCCGCATCTTCGAGTACCTCGATCTGAAGCCGGCGATCGGAGACCGGCCCGACGCGATGGATGTCGCACCTGGCGCCCCCGTCGGGGAGATCGAGTTCCGCGGGGTCACCTTCCGTTACCCGGATTCCCGCCCCGGCGAGCGCGCGACCCTGGACGACGTGGACTTCACGATCCACCCCGGACAGTTCGCCGCCTTCGTCGGACCGAGCGGCGCTGGCAAGACGACAGTGTCGTACCTGGTGCCGCGCTTCTACGAGGCGAGCGATGGCGCCGTGCTGTTCGCGGGAACCGACGTGCGCGACCTCAAGCACGAGTCCCTCGTCGACCACATCGGCATCGTGAGTCAGGAGACCTATCTCTTTCACGCGACCATTGCGGAGAACCTCAGGTACGCGGCGCCGGATGCCACGCAGCAGCAGCTCGAGGCGGCGGCGCGTGCGGCGAACATCCACGACACGATCGTCGGGTTCCCCGACGGCTACGACACGATCGTCGGTGAGCGCGGCTACCGGCTCTCCGGCGGCGAGAAGCAGCGCATCGCGATCGCACGGGTGCTGCTGAAGGATCCAGAGGTGCTCATCCTCGACGAGGCGACCAGCGCGCTCGACACCATCTCGGAACGGGTCGTGCAGCAGGCGCTCGACTCGGCTGCAACGGGTCGCACCACGATCGCGATCGCACACCGACTGTCCACGATCGTCGGAGCGGATGTCATCTTCGTGGTCGACCACGGGCGCGTCGTCGAGCGGGGAACGCACGGCCAGCTGCTCGAAGCCGGCGGCGTCTACGCCCGCCTGTACGAGGAGCAGTCCGCCGTCGTGGCCTGAGGCTCTGCCGGCCAGCCCTCGAGCGGCGCGCCGCTCACCCTTCGAGAAGCGAGTCGATCAGCCCGGGGAAGCGGGCGTCGAGCTCTGCCCTGCGGAGCACGATCAGGTGGGTGCGGCCGCTCACCGTCCACTTGGTGAGGCCCGACTCACGCAGCGTCTTGAAGTGATGCGACATCGTCGACTTCTGCACCCCCGCCAGGGCGGCGACCTCCGACTTGAGCCGAGGTTCGCCGTCAGCGAGCCTGCGCACGATGTCGAGCCGGATCGGATCGGCGAGCGCACGCAGCACCTCGACCAGCTCCACGTCGGCGAGGTCGGGAACGGGGTAGTGCTCGTAGCCACCGGCGCTCTCGGTGGGCGCCTCTGATTCGCGTTGGGCCACGACACTCTCCGGACGGTCGAAAAATAGTTCGACAAACGTCGAACTATTGAGCTATCTTTGACGGTATGACCGTCATCGAACAATCATACCGCGGGTCGACACTTCGGCTCGTTCTCCTCTCACTCGGAATGTTCGTCGTCGGCACCAACGCGTTCGTCATCGCCGGACTGCTGCCGCACATCGCGCAGGATCTCGGCACGAGCCAGGCATCCGTGAGCTACACCATCACCGTCTACGCGTTGCTCGTCGCCGTCGCGTCTCCGCTGGTCACGATCCTGCTGCCGCGGGTGCCGCGATCCGTGCTCATGTCGGCAGGGGCTCTGCTCTTCACGATCGGTGTCATGGTCGCCGCGCTTAGCACCTCGCTGACCGGATTCGTCGTCGCCCGCATCATCGCCGCGCTCGGGGGCGCGGCCCTCGTGCCGACCGCGAGCGCAGTGGCGGCCACGCTCGGCGCGCCAGAGCACCGAGGTCGTGCGCTCGCCGTGGTCGGCGCCGGCTTCACGCTCTCGGTCGCCGTCGGGTCGCCGCTCGGCACCGCACTGGGCAGCGCATTCGGATGGCGCGCCCCGATGTGGGCGCTCGCCGTGCTCGGAGCGGTGGTCACCGTGGTCATCCCGCTCATGTTCCGCGGTGTAGCGCGCCCCGCGCCCGTCGCACTGCGTCGCAGGCTCCAGCCTCTCGCGGATGGCCGCGTTCTGACGGCACTCGCTGCGGCACTCTTCATGACGGCGAGCTTCAACGTCGTGTACATCTTTTCGGCGCAGGTCGCGCGTCCCTCCACGGGCGGATCCGGTGAGCTCCTTGCGGTGCTGCTGCTCGTCTACGGCGTCGCGGGCGTGGTCGGCAACCTCTTCGCAGGCCGTCTCACCGACCGGTACGGCAGCCGTGCCAGTGCGACGGTCGCGCTTCTCACGCAGGCCGCAGCGCTCGCGGCACTCGCCGCTCTTGACTGGTCGTTCGGGGCATCCATCGCGTTGTTCGCGGTGTGGGGAGCCGTCGCATCGAGCATGGCGATTCCGGTGCAGCATCGGCTCGTGAGCATCGAGCCCAAGCACGCTCAGCAGACCATGGCGTGGTACTCCACGGCGATGTACCTCGGCATCGCCATCGCACCTCCGCTGGGAAACCTCGCGCTCGGCGTCGCCGGCCCGTGGCTGGTTCCCGTCGTGGGAGCCGTCGTCAGCGTGATCGCGCTGGTGCTGTTCCTCGTCGGCTACCGGGCCCGGCGGATGCCCACCCTCACGTCACCCGTCGCGACCCTGGCCCAGCGCTGACGCCCTTCTCGCCGGAAGGCCTTCCCGCGGGTTGAGGAGCACGCGGCGTAAGCCGCGCGCGTCTCGAAACCCCGATGTCTGCGGGGCGGGTTTCGAGACGCGCGCCTGCGGCGTGCTCCTCAACCCACGGTGACGCGTGTCACGGCACGTCGACCAGCGATCGGCTACCGCAAGAAGAGCTCGATGACCGGCACAGCGACGTCGGGGCGACGCACCGGGAGGGTGAGGGTCAGCGTGCCTGCCGGCTGCCCGCCCTGGGACATATTCTGCGCAGTGGCGTTCGGGTCGATGACCCGCATGCCCAGCTCGGATGCGTCGTTCAGCAGCTGCGCATACTCGACGTGCTCGGCGAGGCCGGGCAGGTGCAGCGTCTCGAACGGCCACGCGAAGAGGTGCACGTAGAGCCGGTCGCCGCGCTGCGTGTACCGAACGTCGGTCGGCGGCGTGAACGAGCTCGCGCCCGCACCGTAGATGGAGCGCGAGTGCAGGCGCATCCACTCGCCGATTCCGTCGAGCGAGTCACGTGCGTTGTCGTCGAACGCGCCGCGGCCGTTCGGGCCGACGTTGAGCAGCAGGTTGCCGCCCTTGGAGACGCCGTCGACCAGCATGCGAACGAGCATGCCGACATCTTTGTAGTCCGTGTTGTCGCGATCGTAGCCCCAGCTTCCGTTCAGCGTCTGGCACGCCTCCCACAGCACAGGCTTGCCATCGACCTCGAGCGCGCGATCGGGCTGGTACTGCTCGGGCGTGACGAGGTCGCCGGGGATGCCCAGCCGATCGTTCACGATGATGCCGGGCTGCAGCTCCCGCACCATCGCGAGCAGCTCCTCGGAGCCCCACTCCTCCGCACCCTTCGCACCCCACACGACGGGCTCGTGGTTCACGGCGTAGGAGAAGTCGAAGAAGAGGTAGTCGACGCGTCCGTACCTGGTGAGCAGCTCGCGCACCTGGCCGTGGAGGTACTCGCGGTAGCGGGCCAGGTCACGTCCCTCGTTGAGGTCGGCCGCATTGGGCTCGTCGCGCTGCGGGTGGAATCCGTCGACCGTGAAGTCGGGGTGGTGCCAGTCGAGGAGCGAGTGGTAGAAGCCGACCTTGAGCCCGGCATCCCGAACCGCCTCGACGAACTCGGCGACGATGTCGCGCCCGAACGGCGAGTGGGTCGATGTGTAGTCGGTGAGGTCGGAGTCCCACAGGCAGAACCCGTCGTGATGCTTTGTGGTGAGCACCACGTACTTCATGCCGGCGGCCTTGGCCGATGCGGCCCATTCGCGCGCGTCGAAGAGGTCGGGGTCGAAGTGCCGTGCGTAGCGCTCGTACTGGTCGACAGTCATCCGCTCACGGTTCATCAGCCACTCGTGGCGGCCGCCGAGCGCGTAGACGCCCCAGTGGATGAACATGCCGAAGCGGTCGTGGGTGAACCACGCAGAGGGCTCGGTCGACGACGTCATGATGGATGCCTCCGCAGGGGTGATGCGATCGGGTTACACCGAAAGGTCTGATGTCTCAGCACCCATCCTGCCGCATGACGCCGTCTCGCGGAACCCAACCCCCGAGACATCGGAGCTATGCGCTCCCCGTGCTCCTCAACCTGCGATAAGGGAAACGCGACCATCCACGCGACGCACCACGCTCGCCGATGCGGCGGCGTGACGGCGCATCGACTGCAACCATGCGCCCCGCCGACCGCGGTGCGCCGGGCGGGGACCGGCGCACAAGCTAGTGCAGGGAGACCCGTTTCGGGAGGGCGAACACCAGCAGGAACGCAGCGACCGCGAAGATCGCGCTCACCATCATCGCCAGGGCCGCGCCGTCGCCGAACGCGGTCGCCAGGCCGTGATCGACGAACTGCTGGATGGCCTGCTTGATGGCATCCGCTCCACCTGCTCCGTGCTCTTGCGCGATCTTGGCGGCCTCGGCCTTGCTGGGGGCGAACGACGAGGGGATCTGCGAGAACAGCACGCTGCCGATCACCGCGATGCCGATGGCCGAGCCGACGCGCTGCATCGTCTGGATGACCCCGCTCGCCGCCCCGGCCTCCGAGGTGTCGACGGTGGCGACGATGAAGCGGGCGTTCGGCGCGATGAAGAGACCGCTGCCGAAGCCGGCGACGAGGAGCGGCGGGAGCAGATCCCAGCTGACGAGGTCGGTGGTGGGTACGAGCCACAGGATGAGCCACAACGCGATCAACCCGAGCGAGACCAGTCCGGTGCCGAGGCTCAGCACCGCACGGCCCATGCGTTGCGCGAACCGGTCGCTCAGCGCGGCGCCGACGATGCTGCCGATCGAGAACGGAAGCGACACGAGGCCCGACTCCAGTGCTGTGTGCTGCAGGCCCGCCTGCCAGAGCAAAGAGATGGTGAAGAAGATGCTGGTGAACGCCGCGAAGTAGATGAACGCGAGCAGCACTCCGCCGGTGAATTGCGGGTGGGCGAAGAGGTGCGGCGGCACCAGCGGTTCCGTCTTCGTCCTGGCGACGTGTCTCTCCCAGAACGCGAACAGCACGAGCAGCACGAGGCCGGCGATGAGGCTGATGAACGTCCAGGCCGGCCATCCCTGATCCTCGCCCTCGATCAGCGGCACCAGAAGTGCGACGAGGCCGGCGATCGCGAGGAGCAGTCCCAGGGCATCCGTCGACAGCTTCTTGCCCTCTGCACCACCCGGAACGAGCAGCAGGGCCGCGACCACCGTGATGACGCCGATCGGTGCGTTCACGAAGAAGATGGACCGCCATCCCTCCGCCTCGCCGAACGCCTGGATGAGCAGACCGCCGACGAGCGGGCCGAGGGCCGTCGAGATGCCGATCACGGCGCCCATCACGCCGAACGCGCGGCCGCGGATCCTTGGCGGGAACATCAGCTGGATCATGGATGCCACTGCCGGCACGAAGATGCCGCCACCGAGGCCCTGCACGACGCGTGCGACGACGAGCTCGGTGCTCGACTGCGCGAGACCGCACCACACGCTGGCGAGGGTGAAGATCGCGATGCCGACGACGAACGTCCACTTGTGGCCGAAGCGGTCGCCGACGCGACCTGCGGGGATGAGCAGCACGCCGAACGCCAGCGCATAGCCCGAGATCACCCACGACAGCGTCGCCTCGTTCGCGTCGAGGCTCGTGCGGATGGTCTGCAGTGCGACGTTGACGATGCTCGTGTCGAGCAGCGCCATGAACATGCCGGCCAGCAGAACGATGAGCGCCCACCAGGCGCGTCTGCTCACCGTGGTGCCGTTGGGGTCGGGTGCTAATGCGAAGGAGCCGGTGGAGGGGCTGGGTGCGTTGTTCGACACCGGACAAGTTGACCACGTGCGCCCGCATCCCGTCGACAACGTTGCGATGGCGGCTCGTTCACGGATGTCCGTTGTCGCTCGGCGGCGGCGATTACGCTGTCCGTACCCTCTCTTTCGGGGGTCTCGTCACACCCCCATCTTCGACACGATCCCACGCTCGGAGCTCGCCCATGCGCATCCTCGACTCCATCGACGACGAGTTGATCGCCAAGCTGCGTGCGAGCCAGGACTTCTTCTGGCTCGACCTCACCGCGCCGAGCAAGGAGCAGATCGAGAAGCTCGGAGCCCTGCTCGAGCTGCACCCTCTCGCAGTGGATGACAGCGTCAGGTTCGGGCAGCGGCCGAAGCTCGACACGTACGGCGAGACAGCACTCCTTGTGCTGCAGGGCGGCGTCGAGTCGATGCCGGAGGACGAGAACGAGCATCCCCTAGAAGAGATCCACTGCCACCTGAGCGGCGACTTCATCGTCACGCTTCATCGGCGGCCCTACCGGGGGCTGCAGGATCTCAAGACGCTGTTCGAACGGTCGGCATCCTCGACGTCGAAGAGCGAAAGGTATTACCTCTACAAGGTCATCGACGCCATCGTGGACAGCTTCTTCCCGATGCTCGCCGACCTCGACGAGGAGATCAACGCGCTAGAGGATGCCATCATCTCGCACGCCGGGCGCCGCCAGCTCGCGGAGACCTTCCGTTTGAAGCGGCTGCTGCTGATCCTGCGCAAGGCCGTCGTGCCCATGCGGGACGTGTTCGCCCGCGAGATCGAGGTCATCGCCGACCTCGCGGGGCTCGAACCCGACAGTCACGACTACTTCCGCGACGTCTACGATCATCTGATCCGCATCACCGACGAGTTGGACTCGTACCACGAGATGGTCGCTGGATGCACCGACCTCTACCTCGCCATCATCGCGAACCGCCAGGGGGAGACGTCGAAGCAGCTGGCGATCATCGCCTCGATCTTCCTGCCCTTGAGCTTTCTCACCGGCTTCTTCGGCATGAACTTCACGTGGGAGATCGGACACGTGCTCGTCGGTCCGTGGGCGTTCTTCGCCCTCGGCATGGGCACCATGGTGGTCGCGGCCGGCGCGATGTGGTGGTGGTTCCATCACAAGGGCTGGACGGGCAACGACGGCTGACGGTGGTGGCGCGTAGCGTGTCGCCCATGATTGGTACCTGGGATTCCGTCATCGTCGACTGCCCCGATCCCGTGGCACTCGGCCGTTTCTACGAGCAGCTTCTTCCGATGCAGATCGTGTCAGAGGAGCCCGACTGGGTCGAACTGGCCTCGGGGCCGGGTGCCCGGCCGCTTCTGATGTTCCAGAAGGTCGACGGCGACTACTCACCGCCGCAGTGGCCGGGGCAAGACGTGCCGCAGCAGATGCACATCGATGTGCGAGTCGACGACATGGATGTCGCTGAGCAACAGGTGCTCGCGCTCGGGGCCGTGAAGGCGGGGTCGGACCACGAGACGTTCCGTGTCTACCTCGATCCGGCCGGGCATCCGTTCTGCCTGGTGACCCCGAACGACTGAGCGCCGTCGGGAGGCGTCAGCGGCTCACAGCATGGTCTCCACGGCCATGCGCACGGTGTCGCCGACATCGACGCCCTCGCGCTTGCGGATGGCCTTCTTGATGGCGATCACGAACGAGCCGTCGCGCTCCGGGAACACCGACGTGCTCCAGCGGGAGGACCCGAGCGTCGCCTCCACCTTCACCGAGCCGAACCCGGCGGGTGGATGCGGCGCATCGTGGATCTCCGCGGACACATCTTCGGGCAGCCGCGCGAACACCCACGCGTCGTGTCGTCGTGCGTCCCATGGGAACAGCGTGGACTCGAACTCGTAGCGCATGCCCGCCATGCCTCAACGCTATGCGGTGCCGCCGACACTGGCCCGACGAACCGACAACAGCGCCATGTGCGCTTGACCGCGCCAGTTCAGCTGGCGCAATGGAGCGCAAATGGCGCTCTTACGGGGTCGTCCCGCGGAGGCGTCAGCGGGCGTAGCGGTCGGCGACCGCGAGGGCGGTGTCGATGACATCCAGTCCGCGGCGCAGCTCGTCCTCCGTGATGACCAGCGGCGGGGCGATGTGCACGCGGTTGAAGTGCGTGAACGGCCACACCCCCGCTGCCTTGCATGCCGCGGCGATCTCACCCATGGGAGCGGCATCCGCTCCGGCAGCGTTGAACGGCACCAGCGGCTCGTGCGTCTCGCGGTCACGCACCAGCTCGAGCGCCCAGAACAGTCCGCGTCCGCGCACCTCGCCGAGCGAGGGGTGGGTGTCGAGCCATCCGGTGATCGTCGGCTCGATCACCCGGGATCCGAGGTCGCGTACGCGCTGCAGGATGCCGTCCCGTTCGAACACCTCGAACGTCGCCACTCCGGCGGCACAGGCCAGCGGATGCCCGGAGTAGGTCAGTCCGCCCTGGAACGAGACGTCGTCGAAGAAGTGGGCGATGGGCTCCGAGATGACGACGCCGCCGAGCGGCACGTAACCGGAGTTGACACCCTTCGCGAACGTGATCAGGTCGGGGACGACGTCGTAGGCATCCACCGCGAACCACTCGCCGATGCGGCCGAAGCCCACCATCACCTCATCGGCGATGTACACGATGCCGTACCGGTCGCACAGGTCGCGAACGCCCTGAAGGTATCCGGGCGGCGGCACCAGCACGCCGTTCGTGCCGACCACGGTCTCGATGAGGATGGCCGCGATCGTCTGAGCGCCCTCCAGCGTGATCACCTGCTCAAGGTGCTCGAGAGCGCGCTGTCCCTCCTCCACCTCTGATGCCGCGTGGAACGCCGACCGATACGGATACGGCCCGAAGAAGTGCACGACAGAGCCATCCGCGTCGGGCTGGTTGGCCCAGCGGCGCGGGTCGCCGGTAAGGGCGATCGCGGTGTTGGTGTTGCCGTGGTACGAGCGGTACATCGACAGCACCTTGTGCCGGCCCGTGTAGCGGCGGGCCATGCGCACGGCGTTCTCGTTGGCGTCCGCTCCGCCGTTCGTGAAGAACACGTGGTTCAGGTCGCCGGGCGCAACCTCGGCGATGCGTCGGGCGAGCTCGCCGCGCACGTCGTTGGCCATAGAGGGTTGGATGGTCGCGAGCCGGCCCGCCTGCTCCTGGATGGCGCGCACGAGATCCGGATGCTGGTGCCCGAGATTCAGGTTGACGAGCTGCGAGCTGAAGTCGAGGTAGGCGTTCCCCTCGTAGTCCCAGAACGTGGAGCCCTCGCCGGCGGCCACCGGCGTGGGGTTGATCTGAGCCTGGGCGCTCCACGAGTGGAAGACGTGTGCTCGGTCATCCGCTCGCACTTGCGCCTCGGCGGAGGAGTCCCCGAAAGCGTGGAACGCGCCGGTACGGTCCGTGTACCCGGAGCGGGTGCCGGTGGTGTTCTCGGTGATGGTCATGTCATGAACCTTTCGGTTGCTTCGCTTGGTCGTGCGACGGACGACGCGATGCCTAGTGGTTTCCAGGGAACGCGAGCTCGACGCGCGACTGGGCAGGCTCCGGCCAGCGGCTCGTGACGACCTTGGAGCGCGTGTAGAAGTGGAACGACTCCGGGCCGTAGATGTGCGAGTCGCCGAAGAGCGAGTTCTTCCAACCACCGAACGAGAACGACCCGACGGGAACGGGGATCGGCACGTTCACGCCGACCATGCCGACCTCGATGTTGAACTCGAACTCCCGCGCTGCGCCGCCGTCGCGGGTGAAGATGGCCACGCCGTTCCCATAGGGGTTCGCGTTGATCAGGCCGATGGCGTCGTCGAGCGTGTCAACGCGAACGACCGAGAGCACTGGTCCGAAGATCTCGTCGCGGTACGCCCTGGACTCGAGTGGAACGTTGTCGAGCAGCGTCGCGCCGATGAAGAATCCGTCGCTCTCGAAGAGCTTCTGCGAGCCGTCGACGACGACCGTCGCACCCTCTGAAGCGGCACTCGTCACGTACGAGAGCACCTTCTCGCGGTGCTGGGCGGTGACGAGCGGGCCCATGCCGCTGGCGGCATCCGTTCCGTCGCCGATCACCAGATCGTCGATGCGCTTCTGGATGGCCGGGATGAGCTTGTCGCCCGCGCCGCCCACCGCGACCAGAACGCTGACTGCCATGCAGCGCTCGCCGGCGGAGCCGTACGCGGCAGAGACCGCAGCATCCGCTGCGGCGTCGATGTCGGCGTCCTCGAGCACGACCATGTGGTTCTTCGCGCCGCCCAGCGCCTGGACCCGCTTGCCGTTCGCGGCGGCGCGCTCGTAGATGGACTTCGCGATCGGGGTCGAGCCGACGAAGCTGATCGCCGACACGTCGGGGGAGTCGAGCAGGGCATCCACCGCCGGCTTGTCGCCGTGCAGCACGTTGAACACGCCTGCCGGCAGCCCGGCGTCGGCGAACACCTTCGCCAGGAACACGGATGCCGAAGGATCCTTCTCGCTCGGCTTGAGCACCACCGTGTTGCCGCACGCGATGGCGCTGGCCACCATCCACAGCGGGACCATCACCGGGAAGTTGAACGGCGTGATGCACCCGACCACGCCGACCGGCTGCTTGACGCTGTGCACGTCGACCCCGGTCGAGATCTGCTCGCTGTAGTCGCCCTTGAGGTGCTGGATGAGCCCAGAGGCGTACTCGACGTTCTCGAGTCCTCGCCCGATCTCGCCGGCAGCATCTGACAACACCTTGCCGTGCTCACTGGTGATGATCGCCGCGAGCTCGTCGCGGCGTTCGGTGAGCAGGTGGCGAACGCGGAACAGCACGTCGGCGCGCTTGGTAAGGCTCGTCGCCCGCCATCCGGGAAGGGCCGCCTTCGCGGCCGCGATGGCGGCTGCAGCATCCGATTCGGACGCCATGACCACCTGGTGCTGCACAGCACCGGTCGCGGGGTTGTAGACGTCGGAAGTGCGCTCTGGCTCGCCGAATTCGGCGCCGTTCACGACGTGGCGGATCAGGGCCATGTCGAGTCCTTTCGGTCGTGATCCCGTCTCCGTCAGGAATGATTCGACGGTGTTGGACTCGGCGGTGCGACGGCGCAGATGAGCGGCGTCGGATGCCCGATCCGGACGATTCGACGGAGTGGGGGTTAGTCTTGTTGCTCCCATGTTCACAGAGAAGTGGAGACGATAGCGGTGCCAGAACGTCACGGCTTCGCCGAGGCTCGCACAGATCGTCCGAGTGACGATGTCGACACCATGGGTGACCATGCAGACGACGCCGACGGCGCACCAGAAGCGCAACCCGCGCCCGGGCTCGACGCCGATCGCACGGCGACGCGGCAGGCGGTGTCGAGACAGTCCGTGCTGCCGACCATCCGCGACGTGCTGCGGCTGGAAGAGGTCGTCAGCGCGGTGCCCGAGGTGCTCGCCGGCGAGGATGCCCTCGATCGGCCCGTGCGCTGGGTGCACGTCTCGGAGACGGCCGACGTCGTGCACCTGGTGAAGGGCGGCGAGCTCATCCTGTCGACGGGCGTCGCGTGGCCGACGGATGCCGTCGCGCTGCGCACTTTCGCCTCCAGGCTCCTCGACGCGAAGATCGCCGGGGTCGTGCTGGAGCTCGGCCACCGGTTCCCCGAAGCGCCCACAGCGTTCGCCGACGAGGCGCGAACCCTCGGTCTGCCCTTCATCGTTTTGCATCGCGAGGCTCGATTCGTCGCCATCACCGAGGCTGTGCACGCGCGCATCATCGCGGACCAGATGGCTGCGCTGCGGGCGAGGGACGAGATCCACGCCCTCTTCACCCAGCTGAGCTTGCGGGGGAGCCCGATCGACTACATCGTGTCGCAGCTCGGTCGCACGCTCGGCTCGCCCGTCGTGCTCGAAGATCTCACCCACCGGGTGATCGCGGTCGAGGCGATGGGGCACGACACCCAGGTGCTGCGCGACTGGGAGCAGCGCTCGCGTCAAGCGCACGAACGGGCGGCGGATGCCGTCTCCCGGGGCGCCTTCATGGGACACGACGACTGGACGATCGTTCCGGTGGAGGCGCGCGGAATCCGGTGGGGCTACCTCATGGCGCTGCCGGGCAGGCCGCACCTCGCCGGGCGCACCAACGTGCTCGAACAGGCCGCCGTGGCACTCGCGCTGAGTCGGCTCGCCGATCGCGGAGCCGACGAGTGGACGAGGAGCGGGCACGAGCGCATCGTCTCCGTGCTGCTCGGCAGGAGGTTCAGCAGCGAGCGGTCGCTCTCCGATCGCCTGGAAGCTGCGGGTCTCCCCGTGACGGATCGCACCCTCGTCGGCGTCTCCGTGCGGGTGCGTGGCAGCGCACGTACGGCGGCCGCCGTGGCCTCGTCCGCGCGAGAGCTCGGCGTGCCGACCATCACGGCGGCTCATCCGTTCGCCGATGCCTCGACGAGCGTGGTCATCGCGTCGATGGCGCCGGGCTCGCAGTTGGCGGATGCCGTCATCCTCGCCTTCGCGAACGCGGTGGCGCGTGCCGCCGAGGCGTCACCCGCCGACGTCACCGTCGCGGTGGGGGCGGACGCCGACGGCATCCCCGGCCTGCTCGTCTCGATCGAGCAGGGAACGGATCTGCTGACTCCGCAGGAGGACCACAAGCGACGCAGCCCGCTCATCGTGCGGGTCGAGGATCGGCCGCTGCTGCGTCTGCTCAACTCGTTCGGGAGCGACCCTCGGCTGCAGGCGCACAGCGAACGGATGCTCGCCCCGCTCATCGAGTACGACCTGCGACGCGGGGGCGATCTGCTCGACGTGCTCACCGCGTATCTCGCGTACCCGGGCAACCGCACGCGTGCTGCGACGGCGAGCCACCTCTCGCGGTCGGTCTTCTACCAGCGCATCGCGCTCATCGAGGAGTTGCTCGGCGTCTCGCTGGATGACGGCGAGGTCGTCAGCGCCCTGCACGCGGCCCTGCTGGCCCGTCGCGGTCGCTGACCGCGGCCGACCGGCCGACCTCGGGCCGCCCCCGGCCGGGCCCGGCCTGGCCGACCTGGGGCCGCCCGACCCCCCGGCCGGGCCCGGCCTGGCCGACCTGGGGCCGCCCGACCCCTCTACAGCGCCATTTGCGCGCAATAGCGCCAATTAGGCTGGCGCAATAGAGCGCAAATGGCGCAATTGCGGGCTGGGGGACCTTGCCGACCGGGAGGCCTGTCAGGCCGGGGGACCTTGCCGGCCGGGAGACCTGTCAGGTCGGGAGACCTGTCAGGCCGGGACCTGTCAGGTCGGGAGACCTGTCAGGCCGGGATCTGTCGGGCCGGCATGGCAGATCGACGGATGACGTCAGGCTGACCGCGAAGGACGTCGGATGACGCTGATCACGAGGCCGACGATGGTGAGCGCGGTGCCCAGCACGGTGATGACCTGCAGGGTGGTGCCCGGCGCGGGGAACGCCGCCTCGATGACGAGCGCCGCGACGAGCTGGCCGCACACCGCGGCGAGACCCTGCAGAAGCACTCCGACGATGGGTACGACGATGGCGGACCCCATGATGAAGATCACGCCCAGCACCCCGCCGATGTAGAGGAGCGGGTTCGTCGGCAGGTGCGCAGGCGGCCCGGCGACGGCAAGGTGCACCAGCGCGACGATGCCGAGCAGCAGCGTGCCGCCGATGAAGTTCACGAGGGTGGCCGACACCGGAGACCCGAGAGTGGTGCGGACCTGGCCGTTCACCGCCTGTTGCCATCCGGTCAGGCATCCTGCGATCAGCGGCATCAGCAGCACGAGGAACGGCGCGTGCGCGTTCACCTGGGGCGACACCGACAGTGCCACCGAGCCGATCACGATGATCGTGCCGACGACGCGCGTGGCGGTGATCGGTTTCGGCGGCACCCTCCCGACACCACGGGCGTCGATCACCAGGCTGCTGATCGTCTGGCCTGCGACGGCCGCCACGGTGAACAGCGCGATGCCGATCAGCGTCACCGCGAGGCCCTGCGAGAGCACGAACAGGCCGCCGGCGAGTCCGCCGAGCAGGGTCCACCACGGGAGCTCACCGCTGCGCACCGCGGCAGGGACCCTGCGGATGCCCCGCCTCGCCGCCCTCGACGAAACGGTGATCACCGCGACGACGACCAGCCCGACGAAGAACGAGATGAGTGCGGCGGTGTATCCGTCGTCGAGTTCCAGCGCGAGCTGCCCGTTGATGCGTCCCTGCAGGGTCACGAGCGTTCCCGCGACGCCTGCAAGCACGACGCAGGCGATGGTGACGAGCATCCTGGGCGATGCGCTCAGCGACGGGTGCGCGAATTCCCGCTCTACCTGACGCGCGTCGTCTTCGACCTCGCGCTCGAGGTTCCGTGCCTCGTCGTCTCCGTCATCCACGCGCCCATCCTGCCAGCCTCCGCGAGACTGCATCCGCACGCCGAGACTGCGGGCGGAACCCGCGTGTGTGGGGTGGACGTGCCGTCTTGCGGATGTCGCTGCGGGCTCAGGACCGCTCGCCGCCCCTCCGGGTCACGACGCTGTTCATCAGCGCGACGATGAGCGCCACCGTGAAGATGATCGTGCCGAAGCACAGCACCTGCGGCGGCAGCCCCACCTTGGCGGCGCCGTACACGAACAACGGGAACGTCACGGTCGGGCCCGCGACGAAGCTCGTGATGACGTAGTCGTCGATCGACATCGCCAGCGCGAGAGCACCGCCGGCGAGCATGCCGGGCACCAACAGCGGGAAGGTCACCCGCCAGAACGCCGTCAAGGGATTCGCACCGAGATCGCCTGCCGCCTCTTCGAGCACCTTGCCCATGCCGGACAGCCTCGCTCTGATCACCACGACGACGTACGCGACGCAGAACGTGACGTGCACGAGAAGGATGGTCAGGAATCCGAGCGGGATGCCCGCCGAGAGGAAGAACGACAGGGATGCCGCGCCGACCACGATCGACGGCGCGGCGATGTCAGCGAAGACGACCGCGCTGAGCGGCCCGTGCAGCGCGAAGCGGTGACGCTCCAGTGCCATCGCGAGTGGAACGCCGATCGCCAGCGAGATGATCGCGGACAGCACGGCGATCTCGATCGAGGTGAGGAACGACGCGCCCAGCCCGCTCACCTGGGTGAGGTTCTGGTACCAGTAGAGCGTGAAGCCGTGCCACTGGAAGGTGATGCGGTTCGTCGGCGTGTTGTTGAAGCTGTACACGATCATCAGCACGATCGGCACCAGCGTGATGCCGATGACGACCCAGTAGATGATCGGCAGCAGCGGCCGCTTGCGATTGCGGCGCTCGCCGATCGGCTCGTGCACCGTCTGCGCGGTGGTGACGGGCTCTGTTCCGAGTACGGCGGTCATACCAGATCCTCGATGTTGTCGGTGCCGGCGATGCGGGCGTACACGAACAGGATGATGCCGAGCACGATCATCAGCACTGTGGACAGCGCGGCGGCCACGTTGTACTGCTGATTGGTGAGGTAGGCATCCTGAATCGCTTGGCCCATCACGTACGTATGGGTTCCGCCGAGCAGCGACGCGTTGACGGGGTCGCCTGCGCAGTCGATGAAGACGAGCAGAACACCCGCGAACAGACCCGATCTGGTCAGCGGCAGGATGACCCGCGTGAACGTGTTCGTCTTATTGCCGTAGAGGTCGGCCGACGCCTCGATCAGCCGCGGATCGATGCGCTCCAGCGCCACGTACAGCGGCAGCACCATGAAGGCCAGGTCGTTGTACGCGAGGCCGAAGATCACCGCGCCCGGCGTTCCGATGATCTGGAAGTCCTTCGGCACGAGATGCAGGTTGTGCAGCGTGCCGACGATCGGCCCCTGGTCGGAGAGCACGAAGGCCCACATGTCGGTGCGGATGATGAACGAGACGAAGAAGCTGAGCGCCACGAGCAGCAGCAGCGCGTTCTTCCATCTCGCCGAGACCCGGAACGCGATGAAGTACGCGACGGGGAACCCCGCGATGATCGTCACGATCGTGGCGGCGATGGCGTACCAGAGGCTTCGACCGAGGATCTGCCAGTAGTTCACCTCTGAGTGCACGAAGAGGTCGGAGTAGATGCTCCAGTTCCACGTGAGCGTGTAGCCCTGCTGCGGGTTGCCGGTCATCAGTGACACGGCGAGCCCGGAGATGAGCGGGATGACGAACAGGATGGCGAGCCATGCGATCCCGACGATGCCGAGCAGATACGGGGTCGAGTGACGCTTCAGCGAGCGGCGGAACCGGCCATCCTTGCGCTCCAGCGGTGCTTGCTCGAGGGGCGAGCCGGTGCCGGCCAGCGGCGTTGTGACGGTGGTCATGACTGGATCACAGGATTGAACACCTTGTTCCATTCCTCGTATTCGTCGTAGTTCTTGAACACGTAGAAGTTGTGCGACTTCGCGTCGACGGAGGGATCGGGGAACACCAGCGGGCTGTTGGCGACGGTTGGGTCATTCAGCTCGTTCAGGATGTAGTCCTTCGCGGAGGGAACGGGGCACACGTAGTTGACCCAGTCCTCGACCATGCCTGCGATCTCTGGCGTGTAGTAGAAGTCCATCCACTTCAGCGCCGAGAGCGGGTTCTGCGCCTGCATCGGGATCATCATGTTGTCGTGCCAGATCATCTGGCCCTCGTCAGGGATGACGAACTTGAGGTGCTTGTTGCCGCCTGCGATCGCCTGGAAGACGTCGCCCGACCACGCCTGCGACACCCAGGTGTCGCCGTTCGACAGGCGGTCGATGTAGCTCTGGTCGTAGTAGCCGAGCACGTTCGGCTGCGCCTGCTTGAGCCACTCGGCTGCCTTGCGCCAGTCGGCGGGCGTCGACGTCGTCGGCTCGATCCCGAGGGCGAGCATCCCGGCGCTTCCGAGCTCGGTGTTGTCGTTCATCATGCCGACGTGGCCCTTGAAGGCAGGGTCGAGCAGGTCCTTGAAGCTGGTGATGGGCCGATGCACGAGCTTCGTGTTGTAGGCGAGGCCGGTGAAACCGGTCTGCCAGACCACGGAGTGCTTGTTGCCGGGGTCGTATGGCGGGTTCTTGACGTTGGCCGCCGCGTTCTTCGCGAAGTTCGGCAGCTTCGTGTGATCCAGCTCCATGACGAAGCCGTTCTGGATCATCTCGGTGAGCTCCCAGCCGTTGGTCATCACCACGATGTCGTAGCCGATGTCTTCGTGTGCGCGCAGCTGGGGTGCGACGGTCGCATAGAACGGAGCGTTGTTCTGGATGACCTGCTGATAGTTCACCGAGATGCCCGACGCCTTCGTGAAGGCCTCCAGCGACGGGTACTTGCCGTGCGACTGGTCGATGTAGAGCGGCCAGTTCGCGAAGTTCAGCTTCGTCGTCGGCTTCTGCTTGGCCCAGAACGCCGGCCAGTCGACCTGCTGCTGCGCCTGGCTGGAGAGGGATCCCTGGATGCTGCAGCCGGCGAGTGCGGAGCCGAGGGCCGCAACGCCCACGCCGCCGAGCACGCCCTTGAGCATCGTGCGACGGGAGATGCGTTGTTGGGTCAGTCCTCGCCACAGTGCGGGATCGGGAGACGGGCTCATGACGGCGCCCCGGCCTGCTTCGGGGCGGTGCGCTCGGCCGAAGGGGCGAGCACGAACGCGTGCGAGGCATCCCAGGTCAGCACGACCTCTTCGCCAGGGCGGGCGCGCGAGGAGTCCGCGAGGTTCTGAGCGAAGGCCTTGAAGACGCCGCCCCACGGGGTCTGCACGTCGTACTCGGTACTGGCGCCGAGGTAGGTGGCGGTGATGACAGTGCCGCGAATGGCGTTCGTCGCGGGGACCGTGCCTGCGACATCCGCACGCGTCACGACGAGCTTCTCCGGACGGATGCCCACCCGTGCGCCTTCCGGCAGCCGAGTGTGCGCGCCGTCCACCACGAGACCGGCGCCGTTCGGCAGGCGGAGCACGCCGCCGTCGCTCTCGGGGGTGATCACATTGCACGTTCCGAGGAACTCGGCGACGAACTGCGTCGCCGGTCGGTCGTACACGCGGTCGGGCGATCCGATGTCTTCGGTGCGTCCGAAGTTCATCACGGCGAGGCGGTCGGCCATCGACATGGCCTCGTTCTGGTCGTGCGTGACGTAGAGGAACGTGATGCCGACCTCGCGCTGGATGCGCTTGAGCTCCAGCTGCATGGTCTTGCGGATCTTGGCATCCAGCGCGCCCATCGGCTCGTCGAGCAGAAGCACCTTGGGCTCGTTCACCAGCGCGCGGGCGAGGGCGACGCGCTGCTGCTGACCACCCGAGAGCTGCAGCGGGCGACGCTTGCCATAGCCTGCGAGGCCGACCATCTCGAGATTGCGCTCCACCTTGTTGCGGATCTCCGCAGACGGCGTGTTCTTGCGACGCAGACCGAACGCCACGTTGTCGAACACCGTGAGGTGCGGGAACAGGGCGTACGACTGGAACACCGTGTTCACGTCGCGCTTGTACGGCGGCAGCATGGTGACGTCGCGACCATCGAGGTAGATGTTGCCCAGGCTCGGCAGCTCGAAACCGCCGACCATGCGCAGCGTCGTCGTCTTGCCGCAGCCCGATGGGCCGAGAAGCGCGAAGAACTCGCCCTGAGCGAGCTGAAGGTCGATGCTGTCGACGGCGATGGAATCGCCGAACCTCTTCGTCACGTTGTGGATCGCGATCGCCGGATGGGCTATCCCGGTCGCCGCGTCGGGAAAGGCGGCTGCTGCGCCCTCGCTCGCCAGGGTCGTCATGGTTCTCCTTCGAATCACCGCCATGCGGGGGCTCGTGCAGAGGACGCACCGGCGGTGCGGGTATCACCTCGTTGTGTCGAACCGGCCTGACGATTTGTGACATTCTTTCAAGCCTTACCCTGGTCGCGCGACCAATTCGGTAGCGAATAGGCAACGACTCCGGCCATTTCGTCCGGCGCTTCGCCCCGGTCCGCCTACCATCCCGCCCCGAGTCACCCGCCTCCAAGTCGTCGCCACTTTGTGCGGGTTCCTCGTCGGGCATCCCGCAGCAAGTGGCGAGGACTTGAGGGGAGCGAGAGGTGG
Organism: Humibacter soli; assembly: GCF_054779035.1. Taxonomy (NCBI): domain Bacteria; kingdom Bacillati; phylum Actinomycetota; class Actinomycetes; order Micrococcales; family Microbacteriaceae; genus Humibacter; species Humibacter soli. The sequence goes on from NZ_BAAGYX010000002.1 coordinate 523,359, forward strand.
CGATGGAAGCGGGGCGTGGGATGCCCAACCCGAGGTCGTCGCCGCACCCACCCCCGCCCGCAAGTCGTGGCACCCTCGCCTTCGCCGCCACGTGGTCACCACCCCACCCCTCCACGTGGCCATCACACGCCGCCCCGTCATGTGGCCATCACATCCCACCCCACCCGAAGTCGTCGCCACGTCACTCCACCTAAAAGTCGTCGCCACTTTGTGCGGAGTCGGCGCGTTGCATCCCGCAGCAAGTGGCGACGACTTGGGAGGAGGCGGGGCAAGGGGAGGTGGGGCCGAGCTACGGGTACCCGAGGCGGGACTGGAAGCGTGGGCGACCATGAGACCCGGGCGAGCCGGATGGCACACAGAGGCCCGCCGCAGAATTCGCACAGCCGGGTGGGTAAGAGTGGTCTGTCGTGGAGATCGTCGTCGACATCGTGCTGGCGCTCGCCGCGATCGCCGCGATCGTGGTGGGATGGCGTCGTGGTGCCCTGCTCACCGCGCTCTCTATGGTGGGCCTCATCGCAGGCCTGTGGATCGGCCTCATCGTCGCGCCGATCGTCGTCGACTGGCTCACTCCGCTCGGGCTGACCAACACGGTGGCGCGTGCGCTGCTCGCCGCCGTCATCGTTCTGGCCTGTGGCTCTGCGCTGTACGGCGTCGGCACCACGATCGGCTCGATGCTGCGGTCGCGCATGCACCGCGGCCCGATCGGGAACGTCGATTCCGCGGGTGGATCGGTGATCGGCTTGGTCGCCTGGGCGGTCGTGGTCTGGCTGGTCGCAGGCTTCGTGCAGACCTCGGCGATCTATCCGGCGTCGCAACTGGCATCCGGATCGCGCATCGTCACGGCCCTCGACGCGATCGCGCCCGTGCCGGCATCAACGGCGCTCGGCGCACTGGATGACGCCCTGGCCGGCGCCGGCCTGCCCGAGGTCTTCACCCACGGTGAGACGATCCCGGGAACGGCTGCACCGGACCCGACCATCCCGGCCGCCGTGAGCTCGCGGTCGGAGAGCGTGGTGAAGGTGCTTTCGCTCGAGCCGAGCTGCTCCATGGAGTCCACGGGAAGCGGCTGGGTCGAGTCCGCCGGAATGGTCGTGACGAACGCCCACGTCGTCGCCGGCTCGTCATCCGTCGACGTGCAGACGAAAGAGGGGAACACCTACGACGCGACGGTGGTGAGCTTTGACCCGAGACGCGACGTCGCCGTGCTGAGTGTTCCCGGCCTCACGGCCCCTGCCCTGACGACAGGCTCACCCCTGCAGGCGGGCAGCTCGACGGTCATCGCCGGGTATCCCGGCGGCGGTCCGCTGACACTGGGTGGCGCGCGCGTGCGCGCTGAACTCACCGCTGTCGGAACCGACATCTACCAACGGGATGCCGTCGCCCGCGACGTCTACTCCTTACGCGGAACGGTGCGCCCCGGCAACTCGGGCGGCCCGCTCTTCGACACCAGCGGCAGGGTGGTCGGGGTCGTCTTCGCGAGATCGACGACGGATGCCAGCACCGGCTACGCCCTGACTCTCGCCGAGATTCAGCCCGTGTTGAAGGCCGCCGGATCGATGCCCGTCGCCACCGGAGCCTGCGCCGCGGGTTGACGCCTCACTTCCGCGGGCTTCCGCGTGCTGACCCCGCGCTTCCGTGTGCTGGTGCCGCACTTCCGAGGGCGACGCCCCGACCGCCGGCTCGCCTTGCAACCACATAGCGCGACCGCGTACCCTGACCCTCGGTTTTCGAATCGATTCGACTCAGGGGAGAGATCATGCGCATCACCGTGTGGAACGAGAACGTGCACGAGACCACACAGCCGGACATCACCGCGATCTATCCGAACGGCATCCACGGCGCCATCGCCGAGGGCCTCGCCGAGCGCATTCCCGACGCGACCATCCGCACCGCGACCCTGGCAGATCCGGAGCACGGCCTCGATCAGGCAACCCTGGATGCCACGGACGTGCTCCTCTGGTGGGGTCACATGGCACACGACCAGGTCTCCGACGAGGTCGTCGCGCGCGTACAGCAGCGCGTGCTCGCCGGAATGGGCCTCATCGTGCTGCACTCCGGCCACTTCTCGAAGATCTTCAAGGTGCTGATGGGAACCACGTGCTCCCTCAAGTGGCGCAACGAGGCCGAACGCGAGCTGGTGTGGACGGTCAACCCGTCGCATCCGATCGCGGAGGGCATCCCGTCGCCTCTCGTCATCGGGCAGCAGGAGATGTACGGCGAGTACTTCGACGTGCCGACCCCGGACGAGCTCGTCTTCATCAGCTCGTTCTCGGGCGGCGAGGTCTTCCGCTCGGGCCTTACCTACCGACGTGGCAACGGCAAAGTCTTCTACTTCAGCCCTGGCGACCAGGAGTATCCGGTGTTCTTCCACAACGATGTGCGCAATGTGCTGGCGAACGCCGTGCGCTGGGCGGCTCCTGGACGCACCGTGGCGCCCCCACCGACGGTGTCGAACCCGGCGCGCGACTGGTTCGTGGGGGAGCTGTCGTGAGCACTCTGAAGGTCGGCGTCGTCGGCGTCGGATGGGCCGGACAGCAGCACCTCAAGGGCTTCGCCGCGTTGGATGACGTGCAGATCGTCGCTCTGGCGGGCATGGAGACCGAGCGCGTCGCCGAGCTGAAGGCCGAGTATGACATCCCCGTGACGTTCGAGCGGTGGGAGCAGATGCTCGACGAGGTGGACCTCGACGCCGTGAGCATCGCCACGCCGACCGCGCTGCACGCGCCGATTGCGATCGCAGCCCTCGAGCGGGGCATCCACGTGCTCACCGAGAAGCCCATCGCGGCCGGCATCGACGATGCGAAGGCCATGGTGGATGCTTCACGCTCGGCCCACCGCGTGCTGCAGGTCGTCTTCAATCACAGACTGCGCGGCGACATCGCCGAGCTCGGCCGCATCATCGCCTCTGGCGAACTCGGTCGCGCCTACGTCGCCAAGGCCGGATGGCTGCGCCGAGCAGGCGTGCCGACATCGGGCTGGTTCGCACGGCGCGAGCTCTCGGGCGGCGGTCCGCTGCTCGACCTCGGCGTGCACGTGATCGACTACGCGCTGCATCTGCTCGGCGAGCCGGAGGTGCTCACGGTGTCGGCATCCACCTACGACGAACTGGGCACGAAGGCGGTCGAAGGCTTCGACGTCGAGGACATCGCGATCGCGTTCTTGCGGCTCTCCGGCGGCACGACGCTCACGCTGGAGACCAGCTGGGACGCCTACCGCCCAGACAACAACGAGTTCTGGATGACCGTGTTCGGCACCGAGGGCGGTGCTGAGCTACGCGTGATCGACTACACCGAGAGCGAGCTCACGGTGTTCCGCACGCGCGACGGGGTCACCGACGACTACGTGGCAACCCCCGGCCCGCACGGCGGACACGACCAGGTGGTCGCGGAATTCGTCACGGCGGTCAAGGCGGGACCCGACGAGTGGACCGCCCACGACGGTTCGCTCGGCCTGAAGCGGGCCGCCGTGATCGACGCCTGCTACCGCTCGGCGGAGTCCGGCCGCGAGGTCGTCCCGGCGTAGTCGCCCCTGTGAAGCACCGTGGGTTGAGGAGCACACGGCGAGGCCGGCGGTGGAGGCGATGACCCCCGTTAGGGGGCGCACGGGGAAGCAGCGGCTGAACTCTGTGTGAAATCAATGAACGCCAGGTGAACCGTCTCGAATCCACTGCGAGCATGGCTTCCGCGTAGGCCCGGAACGCCGTTGGTCCGCGCGTGGAGATGGGCGGTACTGGGTCGATGCGGCATGCGCTGGGAATCGGGATGCTTGCGGGCGCGCTGGTCGTGCTCGTCGCTGGGGGCACCGCGGTACAGCTCACCGAACCCGAGGGCGGAGCAGTCAGCGCGGCCGGGGTCGGCGCAGCTGCAGCAGGTGCGAACGCGGGTACTGACGCAACAGGCGCACACCCCGGCACCTACACCGTCGCCGTGGGCATCTCCGGCTGCGGCACCGGCTGGTCTTCGCCGACCGCGGGGGTGCAGACCTTCGACGTGAAGAACACCTCGATCGCCGGCATGGAGGTCTACCTGCAGTCGGCGTCGAGTCAGAACGTCTACCTCGACCTCGAATCCCTCGGCGCGGGCACCACGACGCGGGGCCAGGCGACCATCCCGGCCGGCAAGTACCGCTTCATCTGCCTGCCCGCGGACGAGGACCCCATCTCGGGCCCGGTCGTCACCGTGACCGGCGCTGCTCACGTGGCCGGCGAGACCCCGGGCATCCCACCCGTGACGCAGAACGACCTGATCCCCGTCGCGAAGACGTACGGCACCTGGATTGAGAGCAAGCTGCCATCCCTGGCCGCTGGTGTGGCCGCGCTGAACGCCGACGTGACATCCGGCGACCTCGCCAAGGCGAAAACCGACTGGCTCTCCGCCCATCTCGAGTACGAGACGCTCGGCGCCGCCTACGGAGCGTTCGGCGACGCCGACACCGCGATCAACGGGATGCCCGCCTCGAGCAAGACCGCGCTGAACGACCCCGACCTCACCGGCTTCCACAAGATCGAGGCGCTGCTGTGGTCGGGGGCTCCCGCCGCGACGATCGCGCCGTTCACGTCGCAGCTGGTCGCCGACGTGGCGAAGCTGCAGAAGACGTTCCCGACCGACCGCATCGATCCGCTCGACATCGGCCTGCGTGCCCACGAGATCTTGGAGAACGCCCTGCAATTCGAGCTCACCGGCAAGACCGACGCAGGCAGCCACACCAACCTCGCGACCCTCGACGCCAACCTGACCGGAACCGTGCAGGCGCTCGAGCCGCTCAGGGGCATCCTGAAGACCCGCTATCCGGACCTCGCGAAGACGGATGCCGCCATCGCGGCCTCGCGCACCCTCGTCGAGTCCTACCGGCATGCCGACGGCACGTGGGTCCCGCTGCAGTCGCTCTCCACGACCCAGCGTGAGTCGCTCGACGCACAGATCGACCAGACGATCGGATTGCTCGCCCCCATCGCCGCGATCTGCGACGTGAGGAGGGCGGCATGACCGGCGGATGCCCGTTCCCGGGCCACAACGCGCACCACGAGGCACCGGCGGGTGACGTCGGGCAACCGGCCGACGCCGAGCGTGATCACGGTCTGGGTCGTCGCGGGTTCCTGCACGGCCTCGTCGGAGCCGGCATCGCGGCACCACTCGCCGCAGTGGCAGCAGCACCGGCGGCCGCGTCCGCATCGACCCGTGCCGCGTCATCCGACCCGCTGCATCCGGCAGAGGTCGGCTCGCCCACCGCGTCGACGTACGCGTTCCACGGTGCGCACCAGGCGGGCATCCTCACTCCCGCGCAGCGCACCGCGGCGTTCGTCGCGTTCGACCTCACCGCCAAGGGTCGCGCCGAGCTCGTCGACCTGATGAAGACGCTGACCGACCGGGCGCGGTTCCTCACGGCCGGCGGTACTCCGCAGACGACCGGCATCACGGCCCCGCCATCGGACTCCGGCGTGCTCGGTCCCGTCGTCCCTGCCGACGGCCTCACCGTCACGGTGTCGCTCGGTGCCTCGGTGTTCGACGACCGGTTCGGACTCGCGGCGCAGAAGCCCCACCGGCTGCGCACGATGGAGGACTTCCCGAACGACGACCTCGACCGGGCGACCTGCGACGGCGATGTGCTGCTGCAGGTCTGCGCGCACAACTCCGACACCGTGTCGCATGCTCTTCGCGACATCGCGGCGGCCACCCGCGGCGCGATGCAGATCCGCTGGCGCAAGGACGGATTCGTCTCGCCGCCGCGTCCCTCCGGCACGCCGCGCAACCTGATGGGCTTCAAGGACGGCACCTCCTCCCCAGCTCTGGCCGCGGTGTCCGCGCCCGCCGCGCTGGTCTGGGCACACGCCGGCGGCGGGGAACCGGACTGGGTCGAAGGCGGCTCGTATCACGTCGTGCGGGTCATCCGCATGCTCGTCGAGTTCTGGGATCGCGTCTCGCTGCACGAGCAGGAGAACATGATCGGCCGGCGCCGCGACTCCGGTGCGCCGTTGACCGGCACTCACGAGCACGACGACCCGCACTACGAGATGGACCCGACCGGCGATGTGATTCAGATGGATGCCCACATCCGACTCGCGAACAACCGGTCGCCCGAGCAGGCGAAGCAGCAGATGCTGCGGCGTCCCTTCAACTACGACTCGGGTGTCGACGTGAACGGCAACATCGACACCGGGCTCATCTTCGCGTGCTTCAACCAGGATCTCGAGCGCCAGTTCGTCACGGTGCAGAAGCGGCTCATCGACGAACCGCTCGTCGATTACATCTCGCCGACCGGCGGCGGCTATTTCTTCGCGCTGCCGGGTGTGCGCAACAAGACCGACTGGTTCGCCAGCGGACTGCTGACCTGATCGGGGCGGTCGGCAGTATCCGTAATCCCGACGAAAGGATCACGAATGCCCAAGGTGTTCGGGCGACGCGCTCTGCGCGTCGCTGCTATCCCGGTCGCGCTCGCCGCGATCGCGACGACTGTCGCCCTCGCGGCGCCGGCGTCGGCCTCCCAGCCGGACCATTCCGGAGCCACCCAGACGCCCATCAAGCACCTCGTCGTGCTGTTCGACGAGAACATCTCGTTCGATCACTACTTCGGCACCTACCCGAACGCGGTGAACACGGACGGCACCAAGTTCACCGCGGCCAAGGGCACCCCCAAGGCGAACACGGAACAGAACGCCGGGCTGATCGCAAAGAACCCCAACCAGTACGCGCCCCAGCGCCTTTCGCCGGCGCAGGCGGTCACATGCGACCAGAACCACAACTACGGTCCTGAGCAGAAGGCCGTGAACAACGGTGCGATGGACAAGTTCGTGGAGAACACGAGCAAGGACACCTGCACGGGCATGTACGGAAGCCCGGGCCTCGCGATGGACTACTACGACGGCAACACCGTCACCGGTCTGTGGAACTACGCCCAGAACTACGCGATGAGCGACAACTCGTGGGACACCGTGTTCGGCCCCTCGACGCCGGGCGCGCTGAACCTGGTCTCCGGCCAGACCCACGGCGTCACCTCGATCGACCCGACGACGGGCAAGCAGACGGCGACGCCTGACTCCTACACCGTCGTGTCGCCCAACGCGAAGGGCGTCGGCACCGTGATCAACGACCCCGACCCGGCGTACGACGACTGTGCGGACAACAACCACACGGCCACCAACGCGCTCGGCGCCATGTCGGGCAAGAACATCGGTGACCTGCTGAATGCCAAGAACGTGACGTGGGGCTGGTTCCAGGGCGGCTTCACGCCGACCACCAAGTGGAACGGCAAGACCGGTAGCTACGCGGTCTGCGGCAAGACCTCGACGAACATCGCCGGAGCGGCATCCGTCGACTACTCCCCGCACCACAACCCGTTCGAGTACTACAAGTCGACGTCGAACCCGCACCACCTGCCGCCGTCGAGCGACAGGATGATCGGTCACACCGACCAGGCGAACCACCAGTACGACCTGACCTCCTTCGACACGGCTCTCAGGCAGAACAACCTGCCTGCTGTGTCGTTCCTGAAGGCGGCCGAGGCGCAGGATGGCCACGCCGGATACTCCGACCCGATCGATGAGCAGAACTTCCTCATCAAGGAGATCAACGCCATCGAGAAGTCGCCCGAGTGGAAGAGCACGGCCATCGTGATCAACTACGACGACTCCGACGGCTGGTACGACCACGTCGCACCGACCATCCTCAACGGGTCGAAGGACGCCGCTAACGACTCCGCGATCTGCACCAACTCGACGGCCCCGGCCGCCGGCGGATACGCCGACCGCTGCGGTCCGAGCCAGCGCCTGCCCTTCGTGGTGATCTCGCCCTTCTCGAAGCAGAACTACATCGACCACACCGCCATCGAGCAGACGTCGATCACCAAGTTCATCGAGAACAACTGGAACACCGGACGCATCGGCGACTCCTCGTTCGACGCTCGCGCCGGGTCGATCATGGGCATGTTCGACTTCTCCAGGCCGCAGCAGCGCGCCGTGCTCCTTGCGAACAACGGAACGGTCGCGAAGGTCACTCACGTGACCGTTCCGGGAGTCGGCAGTGGCAACAACGGTCACGGAAACGACAACGGCCACGGAAACGACAACGGCCACGGAAACGGCCAGGGCCAGAACGGCAACGGCCAGGGTCAGAACAACGGCCACGGCAACGGGCACTGAGTAGCCGTCGCGCCGAGGTGACGCCCTCTCGCTGGTCGAGTGCGCCGAAGGCACGCGTATCGAGACCTGGCCAGGTGCCCGGTCTCGATACGCGTCGACCTTCGCTTTTAGCTCCAGCGCGCTACTCGACCAGCGGGGTCGCGTCGACCTCGCGGTCATCCGACCGGGATCGCCTCCTTCGCGGGTGCCACCGCGTCTTCGTCATCCCATCCATCGACGTGCACGACCTCGCGCGAGCGGAAGTGGCCGACGAGCTGGAGCAGTACGCCGAGCGCGGCCCATCCGGCGAGCACCAGCACGGGGAACGCGATCGAGGCCTGCGTGAAGTACGAGAGGTCGCGCAGCAGCGTCGTTGCGGCGCCGGGAACGAACCACTGTCCGACGGCTCCCCACGGTTCTGGGAGGAATTGGGGAGGTTGTGCCGCGGATGACAGGGGATTTCCGATCAGCACGGTGACGACGGCTCCGACGGCGATGCCCGCCGGGCCGATCAAGGCGGACATCCCGACGATGAACGACGCCGTCGCGAAGACCGCCAACGCCATGGCGCCGAAGTTCGCGAGGAACGACCCCTGCAGAATGCCGAACCACGGCTGCAGCACGCTCACCACGATGGCCGCCGCCGCGAGCGCGTAGACGACCGTTGCGGCGAGCCTGCGCCAGACCCCGGTCACCAGCACCGAGATGAGCACCCCGCCGATCATGCCGCCGAGAGCAAGCGGGAACGCGGCGGTCGAGATGCCGGTCCCTCGCGAGTCGGTGCTCGCCAGAGGCACGACGTCGGAGAGCTTCACCGTCACCGACGGAACCGAGGCCAGCGCCTGCAAGACCTGCTCACCCGTCGCGCCCTTCGCGGCGGCGGCCTGAGCGCCTGCCTGCGCCGCCGTCTGGATGCCCTCCGTCACCTGCTTCTGCAGCACCCCCTGCACCGCCGTCATCACCTGCGTGACAGCGGGTCCGGCAGCGGACGCCGTGAGCACCTCGGGGGAAGTGCCGATCACGATGCCTCCGTCGTAGTCCCTGTGCTGGATGCCGGTGACGATGGCGTCGCGGTCGTTCACCTTCGTCACGTCGAACAGCCCGGGTTGGGCCTTGTCGAGCGCGGAGGTGACGGCATCCACCTGCGCGCTCTGTCCCGTGATGGCGATCGGGAGATTCTGCGGTTTCGAGGTCACCGTCGGCCAGAGGAAGGCGAGCACGACGACGCCGATGGCGACCGCGGCCCCGAGCCCGATGAGCACGGAGCGGCCCCACGTCGTGTGGGCGATGCGTTCGGACATGATTTCTCCTAAAACGAATGTTCGTTCTTTATAATGGACACGGAGCCTCCGGATGTCAACGCCGGACCGCGGGGAAGAATGGGACGGTCGAAGGGGAGAGCGGATGCCCAAGGTCAGTGACGAGCACCGTCTGGCGCGCCGCCGCCAGATCGTCGAGGCCGCCATGAGGAGCTTTCTTCGTGGCGGGTTCCAGGAATCCTCGATGAGCGACATCATCGCCGAGTCCGGCCTCTCCGCCGGCGCGATCTACGGCCACTTCGCCGGTAAGTCCGAAATCATCTCGGCCGTGGCTTCCGAGGTGCTCGGGGGTGGTCTTGCTGAGCTGCACGAGGTGCGGCAGCCAGACGGCACGCCGATGCATCCGCTCGACTTCGTGCGCCGCCTCGTATCGTCCCTGACCGCGCGCGCCGGCGGCACGGCGCTCCCCGTGCAGGTGTGGGGCCGCGCCGTGATCGACCCCGACCTTCGCGCGTTGTTCGGCACGATACTGCCTGCGATCGTTGCGGCGATCGCCGAGCAGACCGCGCTGTGGATGCGTGAGGTGCGCCACGTTCCAGACGACGATGCCACCCGACGTGGAGCCGAGCTCGCTCCGCTCATCACCGGCATGCTGCAGGGCGGCATCGTCCAGGCCGAGCTGCTCGACGAGTTCGACCTCGTCTCCTACCTCGAGCCCGCGCGGCCGATGTTCGAGGTGTGACCGGTCACCACAGCCCGTGCGCCGTCCGCCAGGATGGACCCATGAAGACCATCACCATCCCGAACACGACGATCGACGGCAGCAACGTCATCCTCGGCCTGATGCGCATCCTCGACCTCAGTGACGAGCAGATCAAGACCCTGGTCGGCACCGCCCGCGACGCGGGCATCAACTTCTTCGACCACGCGGATGTCTACGGTGGCGACCACGGATGCGAGCGCCGCTTCGGTGACGCCGTGCAGTTCTCCGGCGCCGACCGCGAGAGCGTCTACCTTCAGTCGAAGGTGGGCATCCGCAACGGCTTCTGGGACTTCTCGAAGGAGCACATCCTCGAGTCGGTCGACGAGTCGCTGAAGGCACTGCGCACGGACTATCTCGACGTGCTTCTGCTGCACCGTCCCGACACGCTCATGGAGCCGGACGAGATCGCCGAGGCATTCAGCGCGCTCCACGCCGCGGGCAAGGTTCGCAACTTCGGTGTCTCGAACCAGACTCCCGGACAGGTCGAGCTGCTGAAGCGGTCCGTGCAGCAGCCGCTCGTCGTGAACCAGGTGCAGCTCAGCATCACGCACGCGAACCTCTTCGCACAGGGCATCGCGGCCAACATGAACGGCCTCGACCAGTCGATCGATCGTGACAACGGCATCCTCGAGTACTCGCGCCTGAACGACATCACCCTGCAGGCATGGTCGCCGTTCCAGAAGGGGTTCTTCGACGGCGTGTTCCTCGGCGACCGCGAGAACTACGCGGAGCTGAACGACGCGCTCGACGAGATCTCCGCGTCGTACGGCGTGACGCCGACGTCGCTCGCGGTCGCGTGGATCACCCGCCACCCCGCCAACATGCAGGTGGTGCTGGGTACGACGAACCCGCAGCGAGTCATCGAGTCGGCAGCCGGCTCCGACATCCCGCTGACCCGCCCGGAGTGGTACCGCCTCTTCACGGCAGCAGGCCACATCCTCCCGTAGGGCTCCGCACGCCCCTCCCTTCCGCGGGTTGAGGAGCACGCAACGTGCTCCTCAACCAGCCAGAGGAATCGATGATGGCGACCGCGGGCATACGATGGTTCGGTGGTCGAACTACCTGAGCCCTCCGCCGTTGCGGCGCCGAGTGCGGATGCCCGCGCCGCCGTGCACGCAATCACACGCGCCTCGCGCATCCTCGAGCGGTCTCTGCCCGAGCTGAGCCTCGCCGACTTCAGGGTGCTCTCCGCGGTGGCGGAGGGTGAGGGACGGGCATCCCGTCTCGCACAGCGACTGGCGCTCGGCAAGCCGGCCATCAGCTCTACCGTGGACTCCCTCGTGCGGCGAGGACTCCTGCGTCGCGAGGCGCACGACTCCGACCAGCGGGCAGTCGAGCTCGTGCTCACCCCGGCCGGTGATGTCGTCCGCAGGGCATCCGAGAACGCGCTCGCCGAGGTGGTGACGGCGCTCGCCGCGGGAACGGATGACCCGGATGCGCTCCTCGCCTCCCTCGCGGCACTCGGCGAGGAGATCGAGCGCAGGCAGGCATCCTTCGCCGCCGAGAGGATGGGCGCCGGCGCGACAGCAGCGCCCGCCACGCAGACCTCAGAGGCGGCTCGGTGAGCGGCACGACGACGAAGACCCCGCCCGCCGCGGGCGCCGCAAATACCCCAACCCCGGCACCCGACGCACCGGACAGGCGCGGCTGGGTTCGCCGCCTCGGCCACTACCTCTGGCGGCACCGCAAGAACGTGATCATCGCGGTGGTCGCGGCCATCCTCGGCTCGGCCTGCCAGGTGGCGACGCCGTTGATCGCCCGCCAGATCGTCGACGGCGTGATCGTGGACAAGACGGCCCCGCTGCTGCCCTGGCTCGTGCTGCTCATCGTGCTCGCGCTGATCGCCTTCGGCTTCGCCTACCTTCGGCGCTACCGCGGCGGCCGGGTGGCCCTCGACGTGCAGAACGACCTGCGCAATGCCATGCACGACAAGCTCCAGCAGCTCGATGCCGCCGCGCTCGACACCATGCCGGTCGGCCAGCTCGTCGCGCGTGCGAACTCCGACTCTGCTCTCGTGCAGGGGCTGCTGAACTTCCTGCCCCTCGTCAGCGGAAACCTGCTGATGATGGCGCTGTCGCTCGTCGTCATGTTCATCCTGTCCCCGCTCCTTGCGATCATCAGCCTCGCCGTCGTGCCCGCGCTGCTGATCGTGAGCTACCGGATGCGCCGCAAGGTGTTCCCTGCAACGTGGGACGGTCAGCAGAAGGAAGGCGAGCTCGCCGAGATCGTCGACGAGGATGTCGGAGGCGTGCGCGTCGTGAAGGCCTTCGGCCAGGAGCGGCGCGAGCTCGAGCGGCTGACCGGCACCGCGACCACTCTGTACGGATCCCAGATGCGTGCCGTGCGCATCCAGTCGAGGTTCCAACCGCTGCTGGAGGCCATCCCTGCGCTCGGGCAGGTGGGCATCCTGGCTCTTGGCGGATGGCTGGCGATGAACGGCGACATCACGCTGGGCACGTTCCTCGCGTTCTCCACCTACATCGCTCAGCTCATGGCGCCTGCGCGGCAGTTGGCCGGCATCCTCACGATCGGGCAGCAGGCCCGCGCCGGACTCGAGCGCATCTTCCAGCTGCTCGACCTGAAGCCCACCATCGCGGATGCACCCGACGCCGTGGACCTGCCCGAACGGCCGGGCTCCATCGAGTTCCGCGACGTGTCGTTCGGCTACCAGTCGCACACGACCGTGCTCGACGACTTCTCCCTCACGGTGCGGCCGGGCGAGCGGGTCGCGCTCGTCGGCGCGAGCGGAAGCGGCAAGTCCACCATCGGCCGCCTGCTCGTGCGCTACTACGACCCGGACTCCGGACATGTCACGATCGGTGGCAAGGATGTCCGCGACGTGCGCCTCGGATCCCTCCGGCAGGCCATCGGCATGGCCTTCGAAGACGCCTTCCTGTTCTCCGAGTCGGTGCGCGACAACATCGCCTACGGTGCACCTGAGGCGACGGATGACGAGATCGAGGCGGCTGCACGTGTCGCCCGTGCACACGATTTCATCCTGGAGCTGCCCCGCGGATACGACACCGTGGTCGGCGAACGCGGGCTGAGCCTCTCCGGTGGCCAGCGGCAGCGCATCGCGCTGGCCCGTGCCATCCTGCGCGATCCGGCCATTCTCGTGCTGGATGACGCCACGAGCGCCATCGACGCTCGCACCGAGCAGACCATCCACGACGCACTGAGGTCGGTGATGGAGGGACGCACGGTGCTGCTCGTCGCGCACCGGCACTCCACGCTGCACCTCGCCGATCGCATCGTCGTGCTCGACCACGGGCGCATCGTCGACCAGGGGACCCACGACGAGCTCATCGATCGCAGCGCGACCTATCGCGCACTCTTCGGAGCGACGGATGCCGCGCGTCGCGGCGACATCGACGCCTTGGCTCCCGCCGCGGAGCACCCCGCTGGTCCAGTAGCGCGCGTCGACGACGCACGCGTATCGAGACCCGACTCCACCGCGGTGCCCGGTTTCGAGACGCCCGCGGCGGATGCCCCGGGCTCCTCAACCAGCGGCAGTGCATCGCCATCCGCCGTCCCGCCCGCGCAGCGGCCCACGCGCACCGTCTCCGGCGCGCCGGGCCTCGGCATGGGACTCGGCGGGGGAGGTGGCGGCATGCGCGGCATGAGCGCGGGTCTCGTCGCCACTCCCGAACTGCTCGAGCGCGTCGCGGCACTTCCTCCCGTGCGCGATGTGCCGAACGTCGACCTCGATCGCGAGTCTCGGCACGTGCACGACTTCTCGCTCGGCAAGGTTCTGCGGGAGTTCAAGCGTCCGCTGCTGCTCGCGCTGGTGTTCGTCGTCATCGACGCGTTGGCCGGGCTCCTCGGCCCCGCCGTCGTGAAGACCGGCATCGACCAGGGCGTGACCGAGGGCGTGGCGGCCGTGCTGTTCGGGGCATCCGCCATCTACCTGGTCATCACGGTCGCCGACCTGTTCAACGGCATGGCAGAGACGTTCATCACCGGGCGTGCGGCACAGCGCATCATGCTCTCGCTGCGCATCCGCATCTTCGCGCAGCTGCAACGCCTCTCGCTCGACTACTACGAACGCGAGATGGCCGGCCGCATCATGACCAGGATGACCACGGATGTCGACCAGTTCGAGTCGCTCCTGCAGAACGGTCTGTTGGGTGCCCTGGTGGCCTTCGTCACCTTCGTCGGCGTCGGAATCGCACTCGTGATCGTGGATGTCCAACTCGGGCTGGCTGTGCTGACGGTGGTCATCCCGCTCGCCCTGGCCACGGTGTGGTTCCGTCGTCGCTCATCGCGTCTGTACGACCTCTCGCGCGAACGGATCGCGATCGTGAACGCCGCCTTCCAGGAGAGCCTCTCCGGGGTGCGCGAGTCGCAGGCGTTCACACACGAGGAGGCGACGATGCACCGCTTCCACGGGCACGGCGACGCCTACCTGCGCTCCAGGGTCGCGGCGCAGCGGCTGGTGGCGCTGTACTTCCCGTTCGTGCAGTTCCTCTCCGCGATCGCCGACGTGATCGTGCTGGGCCTCGGGGCTGCGTTGATCGCCCAGGGCCAGCTCACCACGGGTGCGCTGATCGCCTTCCTGCTCTACATCGACATGTTCTTCTCGCCGATCCAGCAGCTTTCGCAGGTGTTCGACGCCTGGCAGCAGACCAGGGTCTCGGTGTCGCGCATCTCGGATCTGATGAAGCTCGAGACCCTCACCCCGCAGGCTGAGGACCCGATCTCCGTCGGCGACCTGCACGGCGACATGGCGATCGACGACGTGCACTTCGCGTATCCGAGTGCGCCGGTCTCCACCGAGTTGCGGGGGCCGAAGGATGCCCGTGATCCGCTCTCCCGTGATGCGAAGTCCGTGAAGCCGCCCGAGGCGCTGTCGGGCGTCGAGTTGTTCATCCGGCCGGGCGAGACGATCGCGCTGGTGGGCGAGACCGGGGCCGGCAAGTCGACGGTGATGAAGCTGATCGCGCGCTTCTACGACCCCGATCGGGGCGCGGTGCTGGCTGACGGGATGGACCTCCGCGCGCTCGACCTCGGCGGCTTCCGTCGCGAGCTCGGATACGTGCCGCAGGAATCCTTCCTCTTCACGGGCACGATCGCCGAGAACATCGCGTACGGGCGGCCGGATGCCCCTCAATCCGACATCGAAGCGGCGGCCCGCGCCGTCGGCGCTCACGACATGATCGAGTCGCTGTCGTTCGGCTACGAGACCGAGATCGCTGAGCGCGGCAAGTCGCTCTCAGCGGGACAGCGTCAGCTGATCGCGCTGGCCAGGGCGGAGCTGGTGGATCCGGCCGTCCTGCTGCTCGACGAGGCGACAAGCAACCTCGACCTCGCGACCGAGTCTCGCGTCACGGATGCCATGCATCGTCTTGCCCGCGACCGCACCACGGTGCTCATCGCGCACCGCCTGCAGACGGCGATGGGGGCGCACCGCATCGTGATGCTCGACCACGGACGTGTCGCCGAGGTGGGGTCGCACGACGAGCTTCTCGATCGCGACGGCGCCTACGCCGCGATGTGGAGGGCCTTCGAGCTCGCCGCCGCCTGATGACCCCAACCGCCTCACCCGGCCAGCCTTGCTGAGATTCGGAGATTTGCAGGAGCACGCCGTGCCTGGCATCCGACACGCCGGCCATCACCGCAGATCTCCGATTTTCAGCAGGTGGCGCCGCAGAGAGAGCCCGCGCTGCCGCAGAGCTCGCCGTCAGGTTTTGGCGTCCTGCCGGGGGATGAAGATCTGCTTGATGATCAGCAGGATCGATGCCGTGACCGGGATGGCGACCAGGGCGCCGAGCAGACCGAGCAGTGTTCCGCCGACGAGGGCTCCGATGATCACCAGGGAGCCCGGCACCGAGATCGCGCGGTTCATCACGCGCGGGGTGAGCACGTATGCCTCGATCTGCATATAGACGAGGTAGATGATCGCGAAGATCAGCGCGCTGAGCGGACTGCTGAAGAGAGCGATCACGGTGCCGGCCATCCAGAACAGAACGGATCCGACGAGCGGGATGAGCGTGATGCAGAACGCCGCCAGTGCCATCAGCAACGGGAACGGCAGTCCGAGAAAGAGGTAGAGCAGAAAGGCGACGATCGAGTTGAAGAACGCCAGCACGACCATGCCGCCGAGGTAACCGCCGATGCCGGACGAGATCTGCTCGATCATCGAGGAGACGGTGGGTCGGCTTCGTGCAGGCGCAAGCCGAGCGAATGAGGTCTTGATCATCGGAAGCGATGCCAAGAAGTACAGGCTGAGCACCAGGATGATGATGACGCCCGAGATGATGCTGCCGATCGTGAGACCGACCTGAACGACGCCGCCACCGATCGCGGCGATGTTGGCGGGGTTCGACAGGAAGGCCTTGATCTGGTCGGTGATCGAACTCACCTGGTCGCCGAAGTTGCTCTGCAGCCAGTCGTAGAAGCTCGAGTGCTGGAAGGCCGTGATGGTCGCGGGGAAGTCCTTCACGAACTGAGTGATCTGGTGAACGACCGTCGGCACGATGAGCCAGAGCACCCCGACGAGCAGCAGCGCGAAGACGGTGTAGACCACCACGATTCCCCACGGTCGCTTCACGTTGTGGCGTTCCATCGCCCGCACGACGGGGTCGAGGCCGAGGGCAGCGAACAGCGCGAACACGATGTAGATGATGATCGTGGACAGGTTCGCGAAGGCCACGCCGACCAGGAACGCGGCGAGGCCGCCGAGCGTGATCAGAAACCCGAGGGTGAAGGGGCTGTTGACGTTGGCCCAGAACGTGCGGGATGGCACGGCCTCGCCGGTTCGCACCGATGACCCACCAGTGGTCGCCGCCGCGGGGAGATCTGCCGACGACGCGGGGTCTGAAGGTGCTGCATCCGTGTGCCCTCCGCCGTGAGCAGCGTCAGCAGGGGATTGCGCACCCCTCGGGCCGGACTCAGCAGCACCCGAGGCATCCGTCATGGCTGCCACTCTAGGGGCCAGCGGGCGTCACCCGGGAGATTTCGCGCCGATGGGTTTGGTGGTGCGGGTTCGGGGGCGACCGCCGCCCCACCTGTGATGCGAGCGGCGGGGCGGAGCGTCGCTCAGCCGAGTTGCTCGAGCTCGTCGGCGGTCAGCTCGATGTCGACGGCGGTGACGGAATCCAGAATGCTCTCCGGCCGCGAAGACCCGGGGATCGGGATGACGTGCGGTCCCTTCGCGAGCTCCCAGGCGAGGGCGATGACCTGCGGGCTCACACCTCGGGCATCCGCGATGTCTTGGAACGCCTCGAATCCCGTGCCCGTTCCCGAGCGGCCGATACCGCCGAGCGGGCTCCACGGCAGGAATGCGAGGCCGAGTTCTGCGCAGACCTCCAACTCGGGTTCGCTCGATCGAAAGCGCGGCGAGTACTGGTTCTGCACGGACACCAGGCGGCCATCGAGCACATCCTGTGCGATGCGGATCTGCTCGGGATTCGCGTTGGACACCCCCGCCATCTCGATCACGCCGTCGTTGAGCAGATCACGCAGCGCGGTGACCGAATCCTCGTACGGTACAGCGGGGTCCGGACGATGGAACTGGTACAGGCCGATCTTCTCCACGCCGAGCCGACGGCGCGAGTCCTCGGCCGCACCGCGGATGTAATCGGGGTTGCCGTTGACGATCCACGTGCCGTCGCCGGGACGGATGTGACCGCCTTTGGTCGCGACCAGCACGTGCGACGTGTCGCCGTTGTACTCGCGAAGCGCCTTGGCGATGAGCGCCTCGTTGTGACCGACCTCGTCGGCATGGATGTGGTACGCGTTCGCCGTGTCGATCAGAGTGACACCCGCGTCCAGAGCCGCGTGGATGGCCGAGATCGACCGCTTCTCGTCAGGCCTTCCTTCGATCGACATCGGCATTCCGCCGAGGCCGATCGCGCTCACGGTTCTATTGCCGATCGTGCGCTGCTGCATCAGTCGTTCCCTTCCGAGGGTGGACGTTGGGGTGTTCGGCGAGTGAGCCGCTGTTCTCTTCGACGGAGACGCGCAGCTTGTCGGTGAGCGTCTGCAGTTGGGTGAGCTCCTCAGCGCTGAGCGCTCCGCCGACATGGTCGATGATCGACCGTCCGTGCGGCACGGCGCAGCGGCGGTACAGGTCGTAGCCCGCATCCGTCAGACGAACGAGCGAGCCGCGTGCGTCATCCGGCTCAGGGCACTTCGAAACGAGCCCACGCTCGACCAGCCGGTCGATGAGCCGGCTCACACTCGGCTGGGTCAGGAGTACCTGGGTGCGCAGGTCGCGCAGGCGGATGCTGCGGTCGGGCTGCTTCGAGATGGTGAACAGCACGTCGTACTCGGTCAGGCTGAGGTCGGCGTCGCGTGGGAATTCGGCATTGAGAGTTCGCATCACGGTCACCTGAGCGCGGAAGAGCGACTCCCAGGCGCTGATCGCGGACTTCTTGGTCACAGTCGCTCCTTTCAACGCGCCGGGAATGTTGCATTCAAGCGTAGGGGTGACGACCGTCATGCGGGTGGGGGTGGAGGGAATGCGTTGGTCCCGCGAGCCAGGGGCTAGCCTCGAAGCATGGATGATCGTCACCCCACCTATCCAGCCCGTACCGGCGCCGCCGGCGTCTGGATCTGGACCGCAGTCATCATCGCCGTGATCGCTGCCGCCGGCTTCGTGATCACCGTCGCGACCGCCGGCGGATACGCGGGCTGACTCCTCTGCTCGCTTGGCCGGTCATCTCGGCCGCCGGCGGGCGAATCCGCGACCGCCGAAATCCGTGCCAAATAGGACAAGGGCCGGTCGTAGAGGCTTACGACCGGCCCTCTCCCTTGCACCAAGAGTGTCCTGCAATCACATTCCGCACCGACCGCCACAGCAAACAGCCGGTGCTCTTGAACTATATAACGAACAGGTAACGAGGCGCTAGTTATCCGTTCGTTATTTTCCGATTTCCAGCCACCGCACACCGTGCGATGGCACCCGGACCGAGATCGGCTCTCCCGCGTCGAGCCGCCGAACCCGCTGCTCATCCCACAGATCGGCAACGGTCATGGCGACGGGAGTGCGGTCGCCGATCAGCGAGGACATCGGCACGTCGATGTCCCGTTCGCCGTCGCCGGTCCAGAACACCGCAATGTAATCGGCCGCGCTCGTGGTCGAGCGGGCGCCCCACACGATGATCTCGCCGTCGTCAGCAGGCTCGCGCACTAACTCGGCGTTGTCGGCCGTCGAGGTGAGTACCTCGCGGAACGCCTTGTTCCGCAGCATTCCGATGGTCTCGTCACTGCTGGACGGCAGGTCGGCGCCGAGCATGAGGGGGGAGCGGGCCATCGTCCAGAGCGTCAACATGGTCCGCTGCTCGTCCATCGTGAGCAGGCTGTCGCGAGGGTCACCGCGTTCGGCGCGAACGCCGATGCGGCCGACGGGCAGCATGTCGGCATCCGCCCAGCCTTCGTCGCTCTGCAACGGAGCCCACCGTGCGAGCCGGGCGAATTGAGTATGGATGTCATCCCACCGGTCCCAGAGGTCGTCGGAGATGCGCCACATCTCGGCGTGCCGGCGAAGCGTGTCGAGGTGGCGCGTGGAGAGGCCGGTGCCGGGTGACAGTGACAGCGCGATGTCTCGGCCGCTGCGTTCGATCGCGAGCGCGTACGCAGCGATCTCGTCCTCGTAGAACGGTGCCTGCATGTCGTCGGCCTTGACGAAGTCGACGCCCCATTCCGCGAACTGGGCGACTTGGCCGTCGTAGTACGCCTGTGCACCCGGGTGCGCGTGATCGAGTCCGAAGTTGTCCGGGTTCCAGGCGCAGACGCGATCGCGATCGGCGATCTGGGATGCCGTCCATTCCGTTCCGAGCACGGGTAGGTCGAGCTCGACTGCGCGCCGCGGGATGCCGCGCATGATGTGCAGCCCGAACTTCAGCCCCATGTCGTGTACCTGGCCGGCGAGGGTGGTGAACCCGCCCCCGGCCGCGGACGGGAACCGATTCACCGCGGGGAGTTGGCGCCCCCAGGCATCCAGGGTGAGCGGGGCATCCCGGTTGTAACCGTGGGAACGCGCCGTCGGGTCGTACCAGTCGATGTCGACGACCACGGTGTCCCACCCGAACGGTGCCAGCTCGTCGCGCAGGACACGGGCATTCGCCAGCACCTCGTCTTCGGTCACGGTTGTGCCGAAACAGTCCCAGCTGTTCCATCCCATCGGGGGTGCGGCGACGGTTGTCACGTCATCTCCTTCGATTCGCGCGATCTCGATCCGCAGGGGCAGCGTAACCGGTCACGTGAAGTACTTGCGTCCGATGTCTCGACTATGTAACGATACAGGCCGTCAGCATTTGTATCGATATACATTTGCTCACGCCATTCCTCAACGCAGACGAAAGGGTCCGACAGGATGACAGTGCCTGATGATTCCGGCCGCTACTTCGCGGACCCGGCGCTCGTGTCCTTCCGGGGGCGGTACTACGTGTACCCGACCACGGATGGGATCGCGGATTGGGCGAGCACGTCCTTCCGTGTGCTGGTCTCCGATGATCTCGTGACGTGGAACGACGGCGGCGAGGTGCTCCGCCTCGGGCGGGACGTCGAGTGGGCGGATCGGAACGCATGGGCGCCTGCTGCTGCACAGGGTCCGGACGGTCGCTTCTACCTGTACTTCAGCGCCGCGGACAACATCGGGGTGGCGGTCGCAGATCATCCGACCGGCCCATTCACCGACCTCGGTCGGCCGCTCATCGCAGAAGGGCACTACCCCGGTCGGGCCATCGATCCCTCGGTCTTCACCGACGACGACGGCAGGTCCTATCTGGTGTGGGGCAACACCGTCGCCAACTTCGCCGAACTCGACGAGTCGATGTCTGCGGTCGTTCCCGGCACGCACCGGTCCTGGCGGCATCCGAGCTTCCGCGAGGCGGCGCACGTTCACCGTCGCGGCGACCTGTATTACCTCACGTGGTCGGAGAACGACACCCGCGATCCCGAGTACCGCGTGCGCTGGGCTGTCGGTGAGAGCCCCTTCGGGCCGTGGGATGTGCGAGGCGTGCTTCTCGAACAAGCTCCGGAGCTCGGGGTGGCAGGCACCGGACATCATTCGATCCTGCGGATCCCCGGCACGGACGACTGGTTGATCGCCTACCACCGGTTCGCCGTACCCGAAGGCGACGGATTCCATCGCGAACTCGTCGTCCAGCCTTTGCACCACCTCCCGCAGGGAGGACTCGAGCCGGTCGTGCCAGACGCCGCTCCCGTTCTTCCTGCACCCCAACACTGATCCCTCAATCAAGACAAGAAGGTAGAAGCAATGTCGCTGAAATCACGTCTCATGAGATCTCTTCGTGGAAGAGCGCTGGCAAGGACCGCGGCCGTCGTGGCTGCTGCCGCCGTCGCGGGAACGGCCTTGGCCGGTTGTTCCGGCGCGGGCGCGGGAGGTGACACCGGGTCGAAGACGGTGACCTTCCTGTCGTGGGACAACAAGGCCACGATGCAGCCGCTCATCAACGAGTTCCAGAAGGAGAATCCCGGCTACAAGGTCGAGTTCTCATTCGCGCAGCCGGTGACCGGCTACATCCAAAAGCTGCAGACGGAGCTCGGCTCCAACACCGCCCCAGACGTGTTCATCATCACGGCCGAGAACAAGCAGCAGATCATGCAAGGTCATTTCGCGAAGGACCTTTCGAACGAATCCTGGATCTCCAACATCGCGACTGCTGCGAAGGCGACATACACGCAGGATGACAAGGTCTACGGCGCCGCGACCTCGTCGTGGGGCGGTGGACTCCTCGTGAACGAGGACCTCCTCGCGAAGGTCGGCTACACCGGCCAACCGAAGACCTGGCAAGAGTTCCTCGACCTGTGCAAGAAGCTCAAGGATGCCGGCATCACACCCTTCTATGAGGCGGGCGACGGCATCCCCGTGACCCTCGCTGCACTGCTCGGCCTGCAGAACCAGGCGGACGGCGGCAAGATGGACGCCGACATCTGGGCGGGCAAGTCGACCTTCGAGAAATCGTGGACGCCCGCGCTGAAGACCTGGAACAAGCTCTTCGATCAGGGCCTGGAGTCGCGATCCGTCGCCGGGTTGACCGGGGACCAGGTGCAGCAGGAGTTCAATCAGGGCAAGGTCGCCATGATCGGGACCGGCTCCTGGACGCCCGGTGGAATCCGTCAGGCTGCGCCCAACCTGAAGTTCGAGTTCTGGCCTGTTCCGGGTGCCGACGGCACTCCGTACTGGGCGGGCGCGGTGTCGCCTGGGTACGCGATCAATGCCAAAGCCAAGGACCCACAGGCGGCCGAGAAGTGGGTCGAGTTCCTGCAGTCGAAGAAGGCCGCCCAGATGTACAACGCGACAACGGGCTCGATCATGACCACCAAGGACTTCACCCCCAAGGTGGATCCTGCCCTCGACAAGATGGTCGCACCCGTCCGCAAGGGCGATTTCTACCTCCCGGCCGTGAGCTGGCCGACGAACTCGGACGTGCTCAGCACCACCTCGATCTCCCTGATGCAGCAGAACATCCTCGGGAAGATCACGGCAGCGCAGTTCGCCAAGGGCATGGACACCGAGCTCCAGTCAGTCAAGTAGCACGGTTCCAGGGGCCGTCGCGGAGTTCGACGGCCCCTGGAACCCTCGAGGAAGTGAGCGTGTCATGGCAGACACCACTGTTCTCGCGCCTTCACCGGACGTGCGTTCTGCGCTCCGGCGGGCCGTGAACCCCCGACGACGACGCACTCGCGACGGCTGGGCGGCCTATTGGTTCGTCGTGCCGATCATTATCGTGTTCGTCGCGCTGTACCTGGTGCCCCTCTCGCAGTCGATGTACTGGAGCTTCACCGATTACAACGGGTATTCCGACCAGGTGAACTTCGTCGGCTTCAAGAACTATCTTTCGATCTGGACCGACCCGTCGATGCTGTCGGCGCTGGGATTCACCCTTTTCTACGCGATCAGCACGACGCTGCTGGTCACGCTGTTCGCCATACCGTTGGCGGTCATCCTGAACAACCGGTTCGTCGGCCGCGGGTTCGTGCGGAGTGTGTTCTTCTTTCCGGCGGTGCCCAGCGTTGCCATCCTTGGACTGGTTTGGACCTTCATCTTCAGCCCGCTCGCGTCGGGCGTCGTCAACTCGGTCCTCGGCTGGTTCGGCATTCCTGCGGTTCCCTGGCTGGCGAACGAGACGCTTGCGCAGTTCTGCGTGATCGTCGTCGCGGTGTGGGCGCAGACCGGATGGCACGCAATGCTCTACCTGGCCTATCTACAGTCCGTGCCGAAGGACATGTTCGAGGCGGCTCGGATCGACGGAGCCGGTCGGTGGCAGGAGTTCCGGTTCCTCACGTTGCCGATGCTGACGCCCGCTATCTCGATCAGCAGCCTGTTGCTTCTCACCGGCGGCATCAAGGTCTATGACCTTCCGTACACCCTGACCCACGGAGGCCCGGGCTTCGCGACCCGCTCGCTGACCCAGGCCATCATCGAGAACGGCATCGCACAATCTCAGGTCGGAAAGGCATCGGCGTTGAGCGTGCTGTTTCTGATCGCCGTGGGGCTCGTGATCCTGCTACAGCTGTTCATCTCGCGCCGGCTCGAGGAGCGATTCTCATGAAACAAGGCAGAGGCATCATCCTCAGCGTGGTGATGATCCCCATCGCGTGCATCGTGGCCGTGCCGTTCTACTACATCATCGTCAACACGCTCAAGACTCAGGCGGAGACGACTGCTCACCCGCTTGCTTTGCCGACCGAGCTGAACCTCGACAACTACATCCGGGTGTTCCAGACACTGCCGATCGTCGAGGCGTTCTTCAATACGTTGTACGTGACCGTCACCTCGATCGTGCTCATGCTCCTCGTTGGGGCCATGGCTGCTTTCGGTGTGTTGATCGGCAAGGCGCGATTCGCGACCGTACTCGGTGTGATCCTCGTCATCGCGTTCGTCGTCCCCGGTCAGGCCACGCTGATACCCCTGTATCGCATGCTCGCCGGAGTACAACTCGTCGATTCGTTGAACGGATTGATCGTGATGTACGCGGCGGGATCGATCTTCTGCTACTTCCTGATCCTCGGATATATGCGCACGATCCCCGGCGAACTCTTCGAGGCCGCGCGCATCGATGGCGCAGGTGCATTCCGAGTCTTCTGGTCCGTCGCCTTGCCGCTGATCAGGCCCATTCTGGTCACGGTCGGCGTGTTCCAGACCATGTGGGTCTGGAACGACTTCATTACTCCTAACGTCTTCATCAACTCGCCCGACAAGCAGACCCTTGTTCTGCAGGTCTACACAGCGGTCGGACAGTTCACAACGGATTGGCCCACGTTCATGACACTGACCGTGATCGTGCTGATACCGATGGTCATCTTCTTCATCGTCGCTCAGCGACAGATCGTGTCGGGTCTGGTCAACGGCAGCGTCAAGGGATGAACCGGTGGCCCACGCGCCGCTCGTCCACCTGAGCATCCCGGTCCTGTAGCGTTATAAACGCTTCCATGCATCAGCCGGCTGGGTGAGGCATCGGGAGGCAGAGTTTGGGGAATGATGGCAGCGACCATCAAGGACATCGCCGAAGCGGCCGGCGTATCACCGATGACCGTGTCGAACGTTCTCAACGATCGGCCTCACGTCAAAGAGTCGACCAGAGCCAAGGTGCTGGCGACGATGAAAGATCTGGACTACCGGGTCAATGTCGCGGCGCGGAACCTGCGCAAGGGTCGCACACACACCATCGGCTTGGCGGTGCCGGAGGTGGATCGACCCTACTTCGGCCAGCTCGGGGCGGCCGTCATCAAGTACGGCACGCAGCACGACCTTCATGTCGTGATCGAGGAGACCGGTCGCTCGCGCGAATCCGAGCTATCGGCTCTCGCACTTTCACGCGTGCGAATGTACGACGGGCTCATCCTGAGCACGGTCGGGCTCGGCGAGGCGGATGTCGACGTGCTTCGCGTCGACTTTCCCGTCGTGATTCTCGGCGAGCGGATCTTCCACGCACCGGTGGACCATGTTGCGATGCCGAATGTCGAGGGCGCACGTGCCGCCGTTGGGCACCTCCTGGATCAAGGCTGCGCTCGCGTGGTCGCGATCTTCGGCGAGATGACGGGTGAGCCCGACATGTCCACTCTCAGATATGAGGGATACCTCGCCGCGCATCGCGAGCGGGGGCTCGAACCCGACCCGAATCTCATATTCACGCTCGACGAGCTCTCGCCGAGCCGGGGTCTCGACGTCATCGCCGAACTCGTGAAGAACCGCGTGGCGTTCGATGGGGTTTTCTGCGTCACCGATTACGTGGCCGCCGGTGCGCTCAGGGCGCTGGCCGACGCGAAGATGGTCGTACCCGACGAGGTGAAGGTCATCGGCTTCGACGACGTGGAGCTGAGCAAGTTCAGCGTGCCTTCGCTGTCGAGCGTGCGCCCGGACCACGACCTCATGGCGAAGACCGCTGTCGAGTTTCTCGTCGCACGGATCGCGGGGGAGGAACGCGACCCGGTCGAATTCATCGCGCCGTTCTCGCTTGCCCTTCGGGAGTCCACCTTCGGTGCCGACCGAGCCGGTCGCTAGATCGTTCGCGCATCACGAATCAGGCGGGATACCGCGCCTGAAGCCTCTGCCACTCGTCACCGCGAAGTGGAAGCACGACACCGTGTTTGGTATTCGGCTCGAGTCGGAACTCCGACGTCGGAATCGGCTGCCAGGCCGACCGATCCAGGTCGGTCGTGAAGAAGGGTTGGTACCCCTGCTCTTCGTCCCCGAAATGATCAGCCCACAAGTACCAACCGCTCTCATCGTTTGCACGGAACGCGAGCGGGCCTTCGAATGGCTGACGATGGGTCGTGCGATAGGTGATGCCGGATGCGATGCGCCGCCACCCTGTCTGCAACGCTGAAAGGTCTCGCGAAGTCTCGGCGAAGATGTCGCCGAGCGGACGACCGTGGCCGTCATCGACCCCGGCGACGATCCCCTTGATGAACCGGTAATAACACTCGCCATGGCGGATCACCGTGGAGTCCAGAACGCCGCCGAGGAGTGTCGGGTCTTTCGCTGGGTCGAGCCAGACCTCCGGTGGCGTGAACTGAACGAAGTCGCGCGTGTACGACCGCATGATCAGGGAGTGCGGATCGCCGGTGTGTTCGCTGTCGTCATACAAAGATGAGGTCCAGTGCACGAGGAACGAGGCCTTCTCCGGATCCCAGATGGCCTCAGGCGCCCAGGCCATGCCTGCCTCCATCGGTGCGACGACGACGTGATGCTGTTCGCTCCATTCAACGAGGTCGTCGCTGTGCCAGATCTCGATGGCGCGGCTGCCGGTGCGGGTCGCCGACTCCCAGCCATCCCGGCGGGCGTTCATGTCCGTCGCGAGAAGGAAGAACGATCCGTCGATCGGCGATCGCACGATGTGAGGGTCGCGAACCCCGCAGGTGCCTGCAGTGCTGCGGAGCACGGGTCTGCCCCGGTTGAGCCGCGTCCACCGGCGCGGGTCGTCACCGTCGCTGAGCGTGAAATAGATCTGTTCTCCGTCGGGCTCCGTGGTCTCCACGAAGTGCACGGCGAGATAGCCGAAATACGCATCGGGATCGTCCATGGACTCCGCCTCGCTTCCGTTGGCGCCGCTGTCTACCACGCGTGCTCGAGCATCCGATCGCGCTCGCCTCCGCTGATCGGCAGGAGCGAGCCATGGCGGGCACCCGGTGGGAGCGACGCATCGGGGAGATGGGTCCACTGACCGGTCGCGAGGTCGTCGGCGTGGAAGAGCTGATATCCGCGGAGCCCGAACTCGTCAGCGAGGAGGTACCAGCCGCCCCCGTCGACAGCGCGGGTCACCGCTGGTCCCTCCGCCCGTCGCATCACGTCCTTGCCGATGTCGATTGTCAGCGCTCCATAGCGAGGCTCCTCCAACTCGGGACCGCGTTCCATGAAGATGTGGTGGCCGATATCGGGGTGTCCACCTGGAACGTGGGCATTCGCGGAGAAGCGATACCACTGCCGGCCGTCGCTCGCGAACGTCAGGTCGATGACATCGTGCCCGAGGTCGAGGTGGACGCGCGCGGGACTGAAGCGACGGAAGTCCTCTGTCTCGGCGACGAGGATCCTTTGATACGTCCCGGGCGCGCGAGGTGTGTCCGGAGGGAACAGGGCGGATGCCCAGAACACCAGCCATCGCTGCTTCACTTCGGACCAGAAGGCCTTTGGCGCCCAGGTGTTTCCCGCTTCCTCGGGAGCGACGTCCACCAGGCGCGGGTCGCCCCAGTCCACCAAGTCGGTGGACTCCCAGACGAGAATCGACCGGCTGCCATGCCTGGTTGCCCGGTTCCAGTCGTGATCGGGCCAGGTGCGCAGATCGGTCGCCATGAGCACGAATCGGTCCCGTCGCTCGTCGCGGACGATGAACGGGTCCCGGACTCCGCACTCCCCGAGCCGGGACGTCAGGATGGGTGCTCCAGCATTGAGCTCGATCCAGCCGGTCGGGGTCGAGTCCGCACTGACCGCGAAGCGGACCTGTTCGCCGTCCTCCGTCTCCTCCGAACGGAAGAACACGAGAAGGTAGCCATCCAACGTCTCTGTCATTGCGGCTCACCTTCGAACTGAAGCGGGATGCCCGAGACATCTCGATCTGCGAGAAGATCCCCGTTGCGTACGGTCAGCCTGGCCACATGCACCGCGCTCACTCGCGCCCGGTATTCGTTCGGCATGGCGCGTGAGCGTTGCGGATGAGTGAAGTAGAAGAGCGCCGCGACCGAGCCGTTCGCGTCGGGGATGCACACCGCATCTGCGTGGTGGCCCAGCTCGCGGTCCTCCGGATGGCTTCCCGGCTTGTCGAGGATCAGGCCGCCGTCCCGCTCCTGACGCCGCCAATGCACCGCGTCGGTGGAACGGTGAACGCCAAGGCCGCGCCATTCGTCGGTGATGAGCCACCACCAGCCATCGAGTAGGAACACGTTCGGGCCTTCGTGGGGCGGCGTCGCGGGGATGGCGCGTCCTTCGACCGACCAGGTGTCGAGATCCGAACTCGTGGCGACCCAGGTACTCGACCTGTCGCGCTCGTTCTTGTACCAGAGCCGCCACATCCCGTCGGGACCTCTGGCCACTGCGGCGTCGATGACTCGATCCGAGCCGAGGTCGAGCGCGTGCATCCGGGTCCAGTTCTGAAGGTCGTCACTGCGGTATTCCACGATGTGAGCCTCGGCATCGGCCCAGTCGTCGGGAACTCCGTCGACGACCGTGAGGTACATGCGGTAGTCGGACGCCGCGCGGATCACCTCGGGTGCCCAGAGTGTGTTCCCTTGTTCGAGCCCGCCGGCAACTCCGCGGTAGGCCCAGGTGGCACCGCGGTCAGTCGAGACCGCGATCCCGATTTCCGTGCCGTGCACCCAGCGGTGACGAGCGCCGCCGTCTGTGGTTCGGCGCTGTGTGTAGAACATCCACCAGTGGCCGGTATCGCTGTTCTGAATCAGAGTCGGGTCGGTCGCCCCGTCGTAGACCGGATCGTGGTAAATCGGCGCGCCCACGTCAGAGTCCCTTCGTCGGCATGTTGCCGACTGCATCGATGGACGGGTCCCACCTGGGGACCTTCTCGTAACAACTCATGGGGCGGCGCTTCCTCGCGGTGGTGCTCCTACGGCAATAATGTATCGTTACATTTCCAGACGGAAGGCCGCAACTGACCGCACGCGGCTAGGGTGTGTGGGTGTCGCGCCTCATCCACCTCAATGGCCCATCGCGAGTGGGGAAGTCGACGCTGGCTCGACGTTATGCGGCTGAGCATCCCGGCACACTGAACCTCGACGTCGACGTTCTTGCGGGCCTGATCGGTGGATGGCAAGACGACTTCTTCGCGGCACTCCCGGTTGCCAAGGATCACGCGATCGCCATGGGCGTCAGGCACCTCGAGCGCGGAGCTGACGTCGTACTCCCGCAGCTGATCACCAGCTATGACGGGTCCCCGTGGGCGGACACGATCGCCGAGCAGGCCGGTGCCGACTACCTCGAGATCGCGTTGCTGGCCGATCCTGCTTCGCATCTCCGTCGTCTCGGGGCGAGAGAGGCGGAGAATCCGGTGGATGCGCACATCCAGCGCGCACTCGCGGAGCCGGATGGTGAGCTGATGGAACACATCCGCGCTGACCTCGACGAGTACCTCGCCGACCGACCGAACACGATCCTGATCGACACCAGCAGCCTCGATGCCGAGCAGACCTACCAGCGAATCGTCGCCGTGATCGGCGGCGCGTAGCCCCAAGGAAGAGTCATGACCGAGATCACCGTGCACCGTGAACTGCCCGCCGCCATCGACCGCGTCTGGCGATCGTGGACGGACCCGACCGAACTCGCCTCGTGGTTCTGGCCGCCGAGCTTCGGCACCACGTGTTCGATCGAGCTGAAGGTCGGAGGCGACATCCACATCAGCGCTTCGCATCCCGACATGGGAGTCACGGGCGAGTTCCTCGTGGTCGACGAGCCGACGACGTTGTCGTTCAGCTGGCGCTGGGACGGTGAGGATGACGAGTCGCTCGTCACGCTGGACCTCACTTCGACGGACGGCGGCACCCGCTTGGAGCTGACCCACGACAGGCTTCGCGACGAGGAGACCGCAACCGAGCACGAGCAGGGGTGGAACGACTGCCTGGATCGACTCCCCGCATACCTCGAGGAGTGACCGGAGCGGGTTCCCCTGGCCCGCGGCTGCAGGTCTTACAGGACGACGAACCCGATGATCGCGCTGGCGATCGACACGATGGCGAGCACGAGCGATGGCACGAACGACTCCTTGCGACGCGCGTGCACCACGACCGCGCCGATCATCAGCACCGCGAGGCACAGCGCCGCAATCGGGGCGAGGATGACGGCGACGCCCGTGAACAGCGGGAGGGTGAGCCCGAACGCTCCGACGATCTCGGCCGCACCGATCAGCTTGACGGAGGGTGTCGCGAAGTCCTCGACCCAGCCCATCGCGCCGGCGAGCTTCGCCTTGGGCTGCGAGACCTTGGTGATGCCCGAGGCGAGGAACGCGAGTGCGAGAACGATGTTGATGATCCAGAGTGCGATGGTCATGGGAGTCGGTGTCCTTGATGGTTACGATCAGTAAGTAATGACATGATGCGTTACCAAGGCGTCGCGTACAAAAGGCACACCGACGTAACCGAGCGCCGATCGCGTCGACGCAAGCCATCGAGGAGGGCGCATGAGGGAGGACGCCCCACTCAGCACCTACGAGACCTCCTGCGAGCACGACGCCGACGCGGGCGCCGCGGTGCGCGAGGTGCTCGATCGGATCGGCGACAAGTGGTCGCTGTTGGTGATCGCGACGCTCCGAGCGAGGCGCCTCCGATTCACCGAGCTGCGACAGCACATCCCCGGTATCTCGCAGCGCATGCTCACCCTCACGCTCCGCCAACTCGAACGCGACGGACTCATCGAGCGCACCGCGTATGCCGAGGTGCCGCCGCGAGTCGAATACGAGCTCACGCGACTGGGCGGCACGCTCGTCGACTGGGCGATCGCCCTTGGCGACTGGGCGAACGAGAACCGAGGAACGATCGAGGCATCCAGAGCCGCGTACGACAGGCGGCACGCCGCGCGCTGAGGCGTCGACTCAGGTGAGCGCGACCCGCTGGATCTCGGTGCGGGCGATGGCTCGATCGCGCACGTCGGATGCCGCGGCGCGTCTCGGATCGGCGAGGTAGGCATCCAGGGCCGCTTCGTCGGGCAGCTCGATGATCTGCGTCTCGAATGGATGCCCGTGCCCGGGCTCGTCTCCGGCGAACGTCTCCGCACGCACGCGTGCGACCACCCGCGCGCCGTGCTCAGGCAGCAGGGCGAGCACCGAGTCCTCGTACGACACGAGAGCCTCCTCCTGCCCGGGATTCGGCCACAACGTCACGCACAGCACCACGCTCACGGCCTGACGGTATCGCGCGCCCCGCCAAACTTCGGAGATTCGCCCCGACACGCCGGGCGGCCCCGTCCCAGCTCGGCGTGTCACCGCAAATCTCCGAAACTCAGCGGCCCTTGACAGAATTCATCACCCGATGAATTATGAAATTACAGCGAGGATGCACGGAAGGCCCTCTCATGCGCGCGATCGTGATCAAGGAATTCCAGGAGCTGCGTCGTGACCGGCGCACGCTCGCACTGCTCATCGTGATGCCGCTGCTGTTGCTGATCATCTTCGGCTACGCGGCGAACTTCACGGTCGACCATCTGACGGTCGCGGTGTACGGCAGCAACGCCGAGACCGTGACGAAGCTCATCGACGACAACGCACAGTTGAGCGATCACCTGGATGTCGTCCGCACCGACACCAACGGCACGGAGTCCGACGCGGAGACCGAGCTGCGCGACGACCTCGCCGATGTCGCGATCGTGGCGGTCCCTGCTACCGGAGGTTCCAGCAGCGGGGCATCCGGCACCGACGCCCACGTCTACATCGACGGTTCGAACCTCTTCGCCGCGCAGGCGGCGAAGACGATCTTCGCGCAGATCCAGGGTGAGCTGGCTCAGCAGCAGGCCCAGGCCGCGGCACAGGCGGCGCAGGCTCAGGCCCAGGCAGGGCAGAGCGGCACTGCGGCGACATCCACTCCGCATCCCTCGACGACGATCACCGTGTCTGTGCTCTTCAACCCCGACTTGAAGACGTCGTGGGTGATGGTGCCGGCGATCATCGGGCTCATCCTCACCTTCATCGGCACGATCATCACCTCCATCGGGCTGGTGCGCGAGCGTGAGGCAGGCACCCTTGAGCAGCTCGCCGTGATGCCTCTGCGCCCGAGCGCCGTCGTGCTGGGCAAGATCTCGCCGTACTTCCTGCTCGCGTGCTTCGACATGGCGTTGATCACCGTGCTCGGCCTCGTGCTGTTCGGCGTGCCGTTCAACGGCGACCCGCTGATCTTCATCGTCGGGGCCGCGCTGTTCCTGTTCGTGGTGCTGGGAATCGGCGTGCTCATCTCGTCGGTGTCGCGCACGACAGGGCAGGCCATCCAACTCGCGTTCCTCGTGTTGCTGCCGCAGATCCTGCTCTCCGGCATGATCTTCCCGCTGTCGGCGATGGCTCCCGGCGTTCGGTGGATCGGTTACTGCCTGCCGCTGACCTGGTTCACGATGATCTCGCAGGGCGTGATGATCCGCGGCGCGAGTTGGGACTCGCTGTGGTTCCCGTTGGTCATCCTGGCCGCGATGGCCGTCGTGATCTTCGGCCTGGCCGTGGTGCGCCTGAGCCGCAGCATCTCGCCGAAGAAGTCGCGTGAGCATCCCGAAGCGGATGCCGCACCCGACCGCGCCACCGAGGTGGCGTGATGAACGAGGAGCGGCGCGCGGAGGTCTCGCAGGCATCCGGTGAGGGCGCGGCGGTGAGTCTGGGCGATCTCACCGTCGGGGTGCGCGACCTCAGCGTCGAGTTCGGCCACGCCGCGGGCAACATCACCGCTCTGAGGAACGTGACGTTGGATGCCGGACCCGGCCGCGTCACAGCCGTTGTCGGTGGCGACGGCGCAGGCAAGTCCACGTTGCTGCGTGTGCTCGCGCATCGGGTGCGCGCGGCGTCCGGCGAGGTGCGCACGGTCGAGCGGGAACTGCTCGGATATCAGCCATCGACGTCGGGCGTCTGGCCGAATCTCACCGTCGACGAGAACGTCGAGTTCGTAGGCCGCTCTTACGGCATGTCGACGGCCGCGATTCGCGGGCGGTCGCGCGAGCTGCTCGGGCGCGCAGGGCTCGACGGGGTCGGCAACCGGCTGGGCCGCGACCTCTCCGGCGGCATGCGGCAGAAGCTCGGCTTCGTGCTCGCCATCCTGCACGAACCTCGGGTGGTGCTCCTCGACGAGCCGAGCACCGGGGTCGACCCAGTGAGTCGCGTCGAGCTGTGGCGACTCATCAGTGCGACGGCAGGCAACGGCACGGCTGCGGGGGAGACCGTCGTCGTGATGGCCACGACGTACCTCGATGAGGCGCAGCGTGCGGCATCCGTTCTGGTGCTCGATGCCGGGCGGGCGCTCGCCGAGGGCACACCCGACGAGGTGATCGCGGCGGTGCCGGGCACCATCGCACGTCTCGACGGCACGGATGACCCACCGTCCAGCCTCGCACCGCGCACGTGGCGCCGCGGTACCGAGCGGCACATCTGGCTGCCGCCGACCACGGATCAGGCGCCCACCGGCGTGGATGCTGCGCCGACGCCTTCGTTCACCCCGATCACGGACCCAGACTTCGAGGATGCCCTCGTGGCACTTTCCCTCGCCGCCAACGGCGCCGCGGACGAAGGCGCGCTCGACCCCGGTGCGGCCACAGGCGCCCCCGCTTGTCGAGTAGGGCGTGGCCGAAGGCCGCACGCGTATCGAGACCCGGCTGGCGAGGGTTCCGTCGCGGACTATCCCGAGCCGCCGGAGGGTCGCGAGGACGGGGTCTCGATACGCGGCGCCTCCGGCGGCGCTACTCGACCGGCGGGAGCCGGCGCATCCCGACCCGCAGCATCCGCGACCGCCGTGACGAAGCGCTTCGGCCACAACCTTGCGCTCGACGACGTCGGGCTCGACGTGCGTCCCGGCGAGATCGTCGGGCTGATCGGCGCCAATGGTGCGGGGAAGACCACCTTGCTGCGCATCATGCTCGGACTGGAGCGCGCCGACGACGGCGTGGTGCGGCTGTTCGGCTCCGCGCCGGACAACGCGTCGCGCCGCAGGCTCGGATACGTGCCGCAGGGCCTTGGTCTCTACACGTCGCTGAGCGTGAGCGAGAACGTCGCCTTCCTCTCCCGGGTCTACGGGGTGCCGCGACCAGAGTTGCCGCAGTCGCTCCGTGACATCCGCTCGCGCACTGTCGCCGAGATCGGGCTCGGCAGGCAGCGTCAGCTCGCGTTCGCCCTTGCTCTGAGCCACGCGCCGGAGCTGCTGGTGCTCGACGAGCCGACCTCG
Organism: Humibacter soli; assembly: GCF_054779035.1. NCBI lineage: Bacteria > Bacillati > Actinomycetota > Actinomycetes > Micrococcales > Microbacteriaceae > Humibacter > Humibacter soli. Next base: position 557,311 of record NZ_BAAGYX010000002.1, read on the forward strand.
GGGGTCGACCCGCTCGGTCGCGCAAGACTGTGGGATGTCATCCATGCGCAAGCCGAATCCGGTCGCGCCGTCATCGTGACGACCCACTACCTGCAAGAGGCCGAGCAGTGCACGCGTCTCGTGCTGCTCGCGAGCGGGAGGCTGATCGGATCCGGCACGGTGGCCGACCTCACCCGCGGAACGAGCGCGGTACTCGTGCACAGCGAAGACTGGCAGGGAGCGTTCGATGCCCTCGACCGTGCAGGCCTGCCGACGATGCTGACGGGGCGCGACATCCGCGTGGCCGGCACGCCAGAACGAGTCGTGCGGGATGCCCTCGGCGACATCCCGGCGACCGTCACGCCGGTGGCGCCCACCCTGGAGGAGACGATGGTGCTGCTGGATCGCGACGGCGGACGGGCAGCCGGTGACGCGGCCGAGGATCATCCGCACGGTCGCCACCGTCGCGGCGGCACGGGAGCCGCGGCGTGAGCGGCAGGCGCAAGGGCCCGTCGACGACGCGGCAAGAGTTGTTGGATGCCGCACGAGAAGTGTTCGCGGATCGGGGCGAGACCGCGACGACGCGGGAGATCGCCGGCAAGGCCGGCGTCGATCCGGCGATGATCGCGCACTATTTCGGCTCGAAGGGCGGACTCTTCAAGGCTGTGACCTCGCTGCCGATCGACCCGGCGGATCTGGTCGCTCCGGTACTGGATGCCCGTCCGGAGGACGCTGCCAGAGAACTGCTCACCGCCCTGCTCACCGGATGGGATGCCCACTCCTCCGTGCTCTCCGCCGTGGTGCGCAGCGCGACCCGCAACAAGATCCTCGCCGCGCAGATGCGATCCTTCATCTTGGACAGGGCGGTGCGCCCCGTGGTCGGGCGGTTCTCGCCGGATCCCGCCGAGGTCGAGACCCGCGCCGCCCTCGTGGCCAGTCAGGCGGCGGGGCTCATTCTCGCGCGGTACGTGCTGGCCTGGGAGCCGCTGGCCTCCGCCGAGCCGTCGTGGATCGTCGACCACATCGCCCCCACGGTGCAGGGCTACCTCACCGGCCCCCTCCCCGCTGTCGCTGGTTGAGGAGCTCGCGGAAGGCGCGCGTTCCCACCGCCGGTTGAGGAGCTCGCCGAAGCCGTGTGTTCCCTCCGCTGGTTGAGGAGCTCGCCGAAGGCGCGCATCTCGAAACCCGCCCACCGAGACCGGGGCGCGGGTTTCGAGACGCTCCGCTATGCGGTGCTCCTCAACCGACGGGGGACGCTCCGCTATGCGGTGCTCCTCAACCGACGGGGGACGCTCCGCTATGCGGTGCTCCTCAACCGACGGGGGACGCTCCGCTACGCGGTGCCCCTCAACCGGCTGCGATCGCGCGGCCGCATGCCTGTGCCACCTTCAATATCGTGGAGGGCATGCAGACCGTCATCCAGTACAGCCGCTTCGGCGGGCCGGAGGTTCTCGAGGTCGCCGAGAGGCCCGACCCTGTTCCCGGTGAGGGCAAGGTGCTCATCGCGGTGAAGGCGGCGGGGGTGAACCCGATCGACTGGAAGCTGAGGCAGGGCATCCGTCCTTCCGGCCCGATCGAGACGCCGCGACGCCTCGGGTCGGACGCATCGGGCGTGATCTCGCAGGTCGGTCCGGGTGTCGATGGCTGGTCGGTCGGCGACGAGGTCGTCGTGCGCGGGGCGAGTGGCGCCTACACGAGCGAGCTGGTGGCATCCGTCGGCAAGCTCGTGCGCAAGCCGCAGAAGGTGACCTTCGAGCAGGCCGCATCGCTCGGCGTCGCAGCGGGGACGGCGTACCAGGCCGTGCTGTCGCTCGCGCCCGGGGAGGGCGACGTGCTGCTCATCCACGGTGCCTCGGGTGCCGTCGGGCAGGCGGCCATCCAGTTCGCGAAGGCACGCGGCGTGATCGTCGTCGGCACGGCGAGCGCTCGCAACCTCGACCGTGTGCGCGAGCTCGGCGCCATCGCGCTGGAGTACGGCGACGGCCTGGTCGAGCGGGTGCGCGCCGCTGTGCCGCAGGGTGTCGACTACGTGCTCGACATGGCCGGAACGGATGACGCACTTCAGGCATCCTTCGAGCTGGTCTCCGACCGCTCGCACATCGGCACGATCGTCGCCGGCGCGAAGGCCGCCGAGCTCGGGATCCACGCCTGGTCGGGCGGAAGCCCGGTGCCGCTCACGGCGCAGGAGGAGGAGTGGCGCTCCGAGGGGCTCGACGCCGCTCTCGCCGGCATCGCCGACGGCACGTTCCAGGTGGAGATCGGCGCGGTATATCCGCTGGTCGAGGCGGCCGAGGCGCACCGCGCCAGTCAGGCGGGCGAGGTGCGCGGCAAGATCATCCTCGTCCCGTAGGCGGCCACCTCCTCACGTCTCAGTCCCGAGCATCACGTCTCAGTCCTGGAGCACCTTCTGGCGCGCCAGGTTGTCCCAGTCGTGCTGGAAGATCGCGTCGAAGTACGCGGCGACGCGCGCGCTGTCGATGATCACGCCGGCGTCGCGATTTTGCAGCGTGCCCGCGCCCGACCAGTTCTGACTGCTGACGAGGGTGCGCGTGCCGTCGACGACGATGCCCTTGTTGTGCACGTTGTTCTGCAGTTTCGCGCCGTTGACGACATCCATGCCGAGCTGCTGCAGCTGCTCCAGGTAGCCGCTGGTCTCGTACTGGCTCATGATGACCTTCACGTCGACGCCGGCCTTCTGCCGCGCGATCACCGCGTCGATGAGCGCGGAGAACGGAGCGGTGGCGCTCGACGGCTTGGACGGCGGCTCGATGTACTGGAACTGCATGTGCAGGGATGTCTGCGCACTCTCAATCAGCGCACGCACGGCATCCACGTAGACGCCCGCATCCGGAGTGAGCACAGGGGTGATGGTCATCTCTTCGCGCAGCGTCGTGGAGTCGGTGAACTGTGTGAACGGCGGCGTCTGGGCGAGCGGCTGAAGGAGCTGCATCGCCTCAGCGGATGCCGGTTCCTGCTCTTCAGCAGCCGCGGCTGCGACCTGGTGCTGCGCCGCGACAGCGTGATCGTTCAGCAGATGCGACTCGAACACCTTTGCGAGCGCCACGTCGTGGATCACCACGTGCCAGTCGCGGTCGCGGATGCGCGCCTCGGCGGCATCCGCCGGATTGTGCACCGGGTCGATGTCGGGCTGGTTGGAGTTGTTCCAGTTGCCGCTCGAGAGCCAGACGGCGTTCGAATCCCGCACGGCGGTCTTGATGTGGTACGCCGAGGGGAAGATCCAGGCCGCGGCATGCGGATCGGAGCGCTCCAACGCCCAGACCTGGTCGAATTCGCTGCCGAGGGCGGTGTCGAGATCGGCGACGGTCTGGTCATCCGTTTGGTCTGCAGTGGGGTTCTTGGCGGGATGGTCCAACACCAGCGACACTGGTTTGCCGCTCATCGCTGACTCGAACTCGGTGAGCACGTGCGCCGAGGTGAAGTCGTAAAGGCCTATCGTCAGCGACTTCTCTGTGCCCGCCAGGAACTCCTTGAGCACGCTCCAGCCGGAGTCGGGGCTCGCGCTCAGCTCGATGCGGATCGTTGCAGTGACGGGAGCCAGCGCGACGCCTTCGGGCGGAGAGTAGGTCAGCTGGGGTTTCGTGGGCTTGGCCAGCGGGGTCAGGACTCGTTCGAGCATGGCGGAGATCAGCGGTGCGCTCAGGATCTTCTCGTCGGAGAACACCGCGACCCCGCCCTGGTCGGGTGCGGGCTCCGATGCCGCGGCCCATGTGGTCGGACGTTCCGCAATCTCGGGCCCGGCATTGTTCTCGGGCCCCGCAACGTTTTCAGCCGGAGCAGCACTCTCGGGTGCAGTCGCCTCTCCGACGCCAGGAGTCTTCTCGGGACCAGTCGACTCGGGGTCCGCCGCTAGTGTGTCGGCCGCGCGCGCCGCCGTGGCGAGTTGCGCCAGCTTGGCCGGCGATGCCGTTCGAATGTCGACGGGCACGCTGTCGATCTCCCGGGGAAGACCCGCCGACGAGACATCCGTGCTTCGGGCGACGGTTACGACGATTGCGCGGGTGTCGGTGATCCAGTCATCCTGCAGTAGGAAGCCGGGCCGCACACTGAGCACCCCTGGCTGTCGGAGTTCGTCGAGGTGCGCGTCGATGATCCTCAGCACGTGCTCTTGCGTTGTCGCCACGATGCCTCCGTCGTGCTCGTCGGCTGGCTTCCGGGTGTTCCCCGCCTTCGCGTTCAAGCTACGCCGGGCCACCGTCACTCACGCCCGACGTTCCCGGACGTTCACCCCGTCGTAGCATCCGGTCCAGCCCGCGCCGCCCACCGGCCCCCCGGCGCCCGCCCACGCAACTCGTCGCCACTTCCCGTGGAAATCCCCGCGCCGATCCCGCAACAAGTGGCGACGACCTGGGTCTCGATAACGGAAAGACACCCGTCGCCACTTTCCGCGGAAATCTCCGCGTCCAACCCGCAAGAAGCGGCGATCACTTGGGTCGGCGTGGGGAAAACGGGCGGGGACCGGCGGCCACGTTCGCGGCGCAACACGCGCGCCGATGCGGCGGCCGCGACGGCGCATCGATCCCGACCACCCACCTACCCGACCGCGTCGCGCCGGGTAGGGACCGGCGCGAAATCAGAACAGATCGGGACTGGGCGCGCCTGCGTGGCGGATGGCGACATCGGCGTGGCGGTCGAAGCGGTATCCGACGCCGCGCACGGTGCGCACGATGTCTTCGTAGCGGCCGAGCTTGGAGCGCAGGCGGCGGATGTGCACGTCGATGGTGCGCTCGTTGGGCACCTCGTCGTCGCCGGCCTGCCAGAGGGAGGAGATGAGCTCGGCGCGGTCGATGGTGCGGCCCTCGCGCAGCACGAGGTACTGCAGCAGTTCGAATTCCTTGTAGGTGAGCGGCACGGTCTCGTTGTCGAGCAGCAGGCGCTTGCGCGAGATGTCGACGATGACGCCGCTGGCGCGGTCCTGGATCGGGTCGGATGCCTGTCGACTCTTCGCGACGGCGGCCGGGTCTTGGAGGGCGAGACGCACGACATCCACATCGCGTCCGCCCGCGGTCTCCGGCGCGAGCGCAACGGCCGCGTAGGTCTCGGACCCGGGTGCGATCTCCGCGGCGAGACGCTTCAGTGCTTCGACGACGTGTCCCAGGTCGGTGCCTGCTGCGGCCGCCTTCTCTTCGTCGAATCCGACGTAGAGGGCGAAGCCCCGGGCACGGGTACCCGAGGGCACGGCGCGGATGCGGACGGGCGCAGGAGTTTCCTGCACGGGAGCGGGGATGACCCGAGCTGCGCGCTGCTGCACGGGCAGGGGCTGGATCGGCTCGTGGTGGTCAGGGTTGACGCGGCGAGGGTGCGCGGTGCGGGTCGGCGTCGCTGCCGGCGCGGCGGGGGCGTCGGGCGTCGTGACGGTGGTGTGTGGGATGGTCGTGATACGACGCGTCTGCGCGGCGGTGGCGGTGCGGTGATTGACGGTGGTGGTGTCGGTGAGGGGGGTGATGGTGGCGAGAGACATGGGAGTCGAGTCCTTGTGGCGATGATGCGGTGAACCCTGGCGGTGCGTCGAGTCGACGGATGCCCGTGAATCGGGTTCGAGAGATGGCCGCGGAGCGGGCCGGTGCTGAAGTCCTCTGGCGCTTATGGACGGGACTTCACGGGAGCGTCGCCGGGCGAGAGACGGAGTTCTCGCGTATCAACTGGCGACGGCTCGGCGAGGGTCGAACGGTCGGATCAGCGACACATTCGACAGCACATGACGGCGTCGCTGCCGGGCATCATCATGCCGGCGTGCCCAAGGGCCTCGAAGGAGGTCAGGGTGCGCGAAGAGCCAGTCATGCATGACAGTAAAGCGGATGACGCCCCATCCTGTCAAAGCCGAGGCACGTGCGACTCGTCACGGAGGGGCAGACTCTGATCATCGGCTCCGCGCCGACCAACGCCGCGGCCGTGGTACCCACCCCGAATGGAGCAGCCTGATGACCATGACCGATTCCCTTGCCGACGAGGCGATGCCGCTGCCCATCCCGGGCACGGTGAACTTCCGCGCAGCCGCCGCCGGGGCCGCAGGCGTGCGCTCCGGCGTGCTGTTCCGATCCGATGCCCTCGGTCGACTCGGTGACCAGGGCAGGCTGGCCCTCTCGGAGCTGGGGATCGTTCGGATCGTCGACCTTCGCTCAGAGGAAGAGGTCGCTGAGGTGCCGGATGACATAGAAGGCACCGGCATCGACGTCGTGCACGTGCCGATCATGGCGGGGTCGCTGCGCGATTCCATGGCGCAGCTCTTCGCGGGCGGGGGCCTGACGCTGCGATCGCTGTACGTCGCCATGCTGCGAGACGGTGGCGAGGCGTTCGGCAGGGTGCTCTCGCTTCTCGCGGAGGGCGGCCCGACGGTCATCCACTGCACCGCGGGCAAGGACCGTACGGGACTCGCGGTCGCTCTCGCTCTGCTAGCGATCGACGTGCCGATGGATGTCGTTGCAGGGGATTACGCGCGAACGGCCGACAACCTGGCCGGGCCGTGGGCCGACGCGATCGCCGCACGCCTGGCACAGCACGACGTTGCGCTTGAGGGCGACCTGCGTGACATCGTGCTCTCCAGCCCTCCCGAGGCGCTAGTGGGCGCACTCGGCGAGGTCGTGCTCGACAGCGGCTCGCCGGATGCCTACCTGGAATCGATCGGAGTCGACGCCGCTGTCCGGGATCAACTGCGCGCCACGCTGGGGACCTCGGTCTGACCCGGCAACCTCGCTACCCGATGGCAATCGGCGCGGCGGCGCGGAATGAACTCACACCAGCCCGTACAACCGATCGCCGGCGTCGCCGAGGCCGGGGACGATGTAGCCGTGCTCGTTCAGTCGTTCGTCGACCGCGCCGAGCACGAGGGTGACATCCCGGCCTTCGGTGAGCCGTTCGACGGCCTCGATGCCCTCGGGTGCTGCGAGGATGCAGATGGCGGTGACATCCACCGCGCCTCGCTTGAAGAGAAACTCGATCGCCGCGCTGAGCGATCCTCCCGTCGCGAGCATTGGGTCGAGCACGAAGCACTGGCGGTTCGAAAGATCTTCCGGGAGCCGCTCGGCGTACGTCGTCGGCTCGAGCGTCTCCTCGTTGCGCACCATGCCGAGAAAGCCGACCTCCGCGGACGGCACGAGCTTGACCATGCCCTCGAGCATCCCGAGTCCGGCGCGCAGGATCGGCACGACGAGCGGCTTGGGGTCCGAGAGGGTGACGCCGGTCGTCGCGGTCACAGGGGTGACGATGTCGATCGGCTCGACCCGCACGGAGCGCGTCGCCTCGTAGGCGAGCAGCGTGACGAGTTCCTCGACCAGAGCGCGGAAGGTCACGGCGGGTGTGTCGCGATTGCGCAGCACCGTCAGCTTGTGGGTGATCAAGGGATGATCGGCAACGTGCACTCGCATAGGCTCAAATCTAGCGGTGACACGGGCGATCCCCACGGGTGAGGCGTCCATCGATGGCCGCGCGATTCTGAGGAGGGGCGTGACCGGCATCGACCAGACGGCATGGATGCGCCGCGCGATCGAGGAGGCGAAGCTCGCCCGGGCGACGGGCGACGTTCCGGTCGGGGCGATCGTGGTGGATGCCCAAGGCCGTGTCATCGGCACCGGACGCAACGAACGCGAGGCCCGCCAGGACCCGACCGCGCACGCCGAGCTGCTGGCGTTGCGCAGTGCAGCTGAGACGACAGGGGACTGGCATCTCACGGATGCCACGCTCGTCGTCACCCTCGAGCCGTGCGTGATGTGCGCAGGCGGCATCATCTCCGCAAGGGTGCCGACGGTGGTGTTCGGCGCTTGGGATGACAAAGCCGGGGCCGCCGGAAGCGTCTACGACGTGCTCCGAGACCGCCGGCTGAACCACCGTGTCGAGGTCTACGGCGGCGTAGAGGCCGATGCCTGCGCCGCCCTCCTGGAGGACTTCTTCACGGAGCGTCGCTGACCCGCGCCATCCGGAAATCACCAGCGCCATTCGCGCTCTCGTGCGCCAGTTAGTTTGGCGCACGAGAGCGCAAATGGCGCAATAGTGGGTTGACCGCCCGCCGCAGACGTCAATCGTGGAACACGTCGGGCTCCAGGTAGATCAGGCTCGTGACGGGAACGGCGGCGCGCACTCGCGCCTCGATCGCGTCGATGGATGTCGCCACCTCGCCCATGCTGCGGCCGGCGGGTTGCGCAATCTTGGCCGCCACCATGAGCTCTTCCGGCCCGAGGTACAGGGTCTTCAGGTGGATGACCCGATCGGTCTCCCCGCCGTCGAGGATCGCCTTCTCGATCGCAGCGACATCAGCGTCGGTGGCGCCTTCGCCGACGAGCAGGCTCTTCGTCTCGATTCCGAGCACGATCGCGACGACCACGAGCAGCGCGCCGATGAACACCGTGCCGATGCCGTCGAACACGCCGTTGCCGGTGATGATGGCGAGGCCGACGCCGATGAGCGCGAAGGTGAGTCCGATGAGGGCCGCGACGTCTTCGAGCAGCACGATCGGCAGCTCGGGCGCCTTGGCCCTGCGCACGAAGCCGAACCACGATCCCGTCTTGTGCGGCAACGACTCGTGGATCGCCGTACGCAGCGAGAAGCTCTCCAGGATGATCGAGATCACCAGCACGAGCAGCGGCAGCCACCACACCTCGATGGGGTGCGGGTGCGTGATCTTCTCGATGCCCTCGTAGATCGAGAAGACTCCACCGACCGAGAACAGGATGATCGACACGACGAACGCGTACACATAGCGCTCGCGGCCGTAGCCGAACGGATGCTCGCGATCGGCCGCCCGCTTGGCCCGCTGCCCGCCGATCATCAGCAGCACCTGGTTGCAGGAGTCTGCGAGGGAGTGCACGCCTTCGGCCAACATGGATGTCGAGCCGGAGAAGAACCAGGCGATGAACTTGGTCAACGCGATGCCGAGGTTCGCGGCGAACGCCGCGAGGATCGCCCTGGTGCTGGATCCGTGCGAGTCCGCAGCCTCCGTCATGCGACCAATCCTATGGGCGCGTCTGCCGCCCTCCGTAGGCTGATGTGCATGAATGAGAACGTCGTCGAGCTGCCGAAGATCGCGATCCTGGGGGCGGGGTCGATGGGCCGCGCCATCCTGAGCGGACTGCTCACGCCCGGGGTGCACTCGGAGGGCATCACCGTCACGAATCGCAGCGCCGAGCGTGCGTCATCCCTCGCCGATGTGCCGGGTGTCGTTGCCCTCGCGACCGACGACGATGCGGATGCCAACCGAACAGCCGTGCGCGGTGCAGGCGTCGTGCTGGTTGCGGTGAAACCCGCGATGGTGCCCGACCTGCTCGCCGAGATCGCGGATGCCGTCGAGCCGGACACCATCGTGGTCAGCGTGGCCGCCGGGGTGACGATCGCCCGGTTCGAGGAGCTGTTGCCGGCATCCGTCTCCGTGGTGCGTTCCATGCCCAACACCCCGGCGATCGTGGGCAAGGCCGTCACTGGTCTCAGCGCGGGAACTCGCTCGACCCCGGAGCAGCTCGCCCTCGTTCGACGCCTGTTCGAGACGGTGGGCAGTGTCGTCGAGGTGCCCGAATCGCAGCTCGACGCGCTCAGCACGATCTCGGGATCCGGACCCGCCTACGTGTTCTTCCTGATCGAGCAGCTCACCGCGGCCGCCGTGTCGAAGGGATTCTCGCCCGACCAGGCTGCGGAGCTCGTGAACGGCACGTTCATCGGGGCGACCCGGCTGCTGGAGGCATCCGACCAGACGCCGACGCAGCTGCGCATCCAGGTCACGAGCCCCAAGGGCACGACCGAGCAGGCCGTCGCCGTGCTGCAGGATGCCGATCTCGAGTCGGTCTTCGACCGCGCAACGGATGCCGCGCTCGCCAGGGCCAGGGAACTGGCCGCCGGCTGAGGCGGCGGCCACCCGGGCGGACTCGGCGCCGGCTGACGCGGACACGCCGCTACTCGAGCGCGGCGAACCTCTCCACGTCGGAGCTGGCGCCCGACACGATGATGAGGTCGTGGTCGGAGACCACGGTGTCGGCCGTGGCGTAGGTGAACGGCTGGCCGGGCGACTTCACTCCCACGACGGTGATGTCGAACTTGCGCCGCACCTGCGATTGCGTGAGCGTGATGCCGCGGATGACCTTCGGCGGATACATCTTCACGAGCACGAAATCGTCGTCGAATTCGATGAAGTCGAGCATCCGTCCCGCAAGCAGGTGTGCAATGCGCTCGCCGGCCTCCGCCTCCGGGTAGATCACGTGGTTCGCGCCGATGCGCTGCAGGATCGTGCCGTGCGACTTCGAGATGGCCTTCGCCCAGATCTGCGGGATGCCCAGGTCGACGAGATTCGCCGTGATGAGCACCGACGCCTCGATGGATGACCCGACGGCCACCACCGCGATCGAGAAGTCCTGCGCGCCGATCTGCCGCAGGGCGTCGAGGGTCCTGGCGTCTGCCTGAACCGTGTGGGTGATGCGCTCCGACCACTTCTGCACCAGGGCGAGGTCGGTGTCGACGGCGAGCACCTCGCGTTCGAGACGGTCGAGCTGGCCCGCGGTGGCCGCGCCGAAGCGGCCCAGTCCGATGATCAGAACGGGGGCGTCGTGTTTGATGCGGTCACCCAACGATGGGCCTCTCTTCCGGATGCTGGTAGAACTGTCCGCGTTGCGCCTGGGCGACGGCCGCCGCCAGGGTCACGGTGCCGATGCGGCCGAGGAACATCGTGACGGCGAGCACATAGACCGCAGGCGTCGGTGCGTCCTGGGTGAGGCCGATCGACAGTCCGCATGTCGCGAATGCGCTGATCACATCGAACAAGGCGTGGTCGAGGGAATCCTTCGTGATCGCGAGCACCGTCACGGTCGAGATCGCGACGATGGTCGCACCCCACAGCACGACGCTCACGGCGACCCGCAGCACATCGGTCGGGATGCGCCGACGGAACGCCTCCATCGAGTCGACACCGCGCGCCTCGGCCAGCGCGGCGAGGAACAGCACCGCGAGCGTCGTCACCTTGATGCCGCCGGCGGTCGACGCCGAGCCGCCGCCGACGAACATCAGCATGTCGGTCACGAGCATGCTCGAGGAGTGCAGGTGATCGATGTTGAACACCGAGAAGCCGCCCGATCGCGCCATCACCGACAAGAAGAGGGACTGGAAGACGGCGTCCCCCGGTCCGTGAGCGTCGATGGTCTTGGTGTTCCCGGCTTCCAGCAGGAGGTACAGCACCCAGCCGCCGACGAGCAGAAGCGTGAAGGTGACGACGGTGAGCTTGACATGAAGCGTCCAGAACCGGCGCCGCACCTTCTTGCGCAGGTTCTGCGTGATGGCGTAGATCACCGGGAAGCCGATCGCGCCCGCGACCACGCCGACCATCAGGGCGAACAGGAAGACGTAGTCTGTTGCGAACGGGGTCAGGCCCTGCGCGTTCGGGGTGAAGCCCGTGTTGGTGAAGGCCATCGCCGAGTAGTAGAGCGAGTTGAGCGAGGCGTCGTAGAGCGAGAAGCCGTGCGCCAGCAGCCGCGGGAACAGCACGACGGCCACGACGAGCTCGATCGTGATCCCGCTCAGCGCGACCGTTCGCAGCAGGCTGCCGATCTCCCCGAGGCGGATGGCCTGTCCCTCGGCGACGGGGCCGGCGTGCACTCGGAGCGGATTGCTGTCGCTCGCCGCGATGAGCTTCGCGCGCAGCCCGAGCCGGCGGGAGATGACCATGCCGAGGATCGACGCAAGGGTCAGCACGCCGATGCCGCCGATCTGCACACCGAAGTAGACGACGATGTCGCCGAACCCGGACCAGTGCGTCGCCATGTCGACGGTCGACAGCCCCGTGACGCAGATCACCGACACGGCGGTGAAGAACGCGTCGGACAGCGGGGTCACGGTCGATGTCGCCGAGGAGACGGGCAGCGAGAACAGCAGGGTGAAGATGAGCACCAGCGTGGTGAAGACGATCAGTGCGAACCTCGAGGGGCTTGCGCCCGAGAACGTGTTGATGCGCAGTTGAACGCGTCCCCACCACGTCGTCGGCATCAGGTGTCGGGATGCCTCTGCCTCAGCCTGCATCGGCCGCCCCTCCCGCAAAAGCCTCGCGCGGTCGATGCTATCGCGGCACCGAACCCGCATCGCAAGGGTGCAGCAGCGTGCCGTTCAGGGCATGCATCACGCGAGACGGATGCCCGCAAAGGCATGGTGCAGCCCGCCTCCGCCCAGTAGCCTGGGACGATGCCGGACATCTTTGACATCGTCGCGGATGCCACACGGCGCGACATCCTTCGCGTGCTGCTCGAGGCCTCCGAGAGCTCGGAGAGCGGCGAGGTGAGCGTCTCGCAGATCGTGGGGGAGCTCGAACTCAGTCAGCCGACGGTGTCGAAGCACCTCAAGGTGCTACGCGAGGCCGATCTGGTCACGGTGCGCGAAGAGGGTCAGCACCGCTACTACCGCATCGACGTCTCCCCGCTCGACGAGATCGAGGACTGGCTGATGCCGTTCACCAGCGGCGGATTCGAGATCGAAGACATCGACGTGAGCGCCGTCACCGGCATCACGGACGAGACGAAGGACTTTGCAACGCAGGTCGGCAAGGTGTTCGCCGACACCAGCCACAGGGTCTCCAGCGTGGTCGATCGGGTGCGTCCCAAGCGTCGTCGCTGACCGCAGTGGGATGACCGCGACGGGCCACCCCTTCGCGGATGGTAGACTGGGCGATCGTGCTGCCGGGCGCCCCGCAGCATCCTGATGAACTTTTGTGAGGTCTTTGTGGGTTCCGTTATCAAGAAGCGCCGCAAGCGTATGGCGAAGAAGAAGCACCGCAAGCTGCTTCGCAAGACCCGCCACCAGCGTCGCAACAAGAAGTAAGCACTACGCACGAACGAGCGCCGGGCTGTGCCCCGGCGCTTTTTCGTACCCTCGTAGCCGCTGGTCACCGTAGGCTGAAGGCGTGCCCGACAATCAGCCGGCCCCTGCTGTTCAGCTCACGCTGATCGGCAAGCCGGGATGCCATCTCTGCGACGACGCACGCGAGGTCATCCATCGGGTGACCGAGACGCTTCCTGATGACTCACGCATCGCGATCGTCGAGCGCTCGATCCTCGACGAGCCCGAGCTCTTCGATCGCTACGCGGAGGAGATCCCCGTCGTGCTCATCGACGGCAGGCAGCACACCTACTGGCGCGTGGACCCCGATCGGCTCACGACCGCGCTGACCGCGGCACTGCGCTGACCGCACCGCGCTGACCGCACTGCGCTCTGCCGACTGCCGCGCTGTCCGGCATCACGGCATCATCACGCGTCACGGCCGATACGATCGTGGCCGGACTCTAGAGGAGGAACGATGACGCTTCGGCACATTGTGACGTGGAAGGTCGCAGGCGACACGGATGACGAGCGTGGGCGCATCAAGACGGAGCTCCGCGACAGGTTGCTCTCGCTGCCGCCGCAGATCGATGTCATCCGGTCATTCGACGTCGGGCTCAACGACGCGGGGCCTGCGGACAATTTCGACGTCGTGCTGGTCTCGGAGTTCGACGACGAGGACGGCCTGAACCGTTACGTCAACCACCCGGTTCACCAAGAGGTGGTCGCCTTCGTGCGCGCCAACACGGTGGGTCGCGCCGGGGTCGACTTCACAGTCTGAGCGCCGCCGCCCTCCCGTTCCCGCCGGTTGAGGAGCACCGCGGAGCGGCGCGTCCCTTCCGTGGGTTGAGGAGCACGGCGGAGCGGCGCGTCCCTTCCGTGGGTTGAGGAGCACCGCGGAGCGGCGCGTCTCGAAACCCGTGCCCGTGCGAGCGGTGGTTTCGAGACGCGCGCCTTCGGCGTGCTCCTCAACCAACGGTGCGACTCAGCGCGCCAGACGGAAGCCGATGTGCGTGGTCGAGGTGTCCTCGGCCTCCGGTGAGCGCGCGGCCGGGCGGTAGCGCAGGCAGTACTCCGGTGCGCAGAGGTGCGATCCACCTTTGAGGGTGCGGCGCGGCGTCAGGGAGCCGGGCTCGCGGCTCGCAGCGGCCTTGCGGGCATCCTCTTCCGTGCGGGCGGCTGACGTGGTCGCAGTCTGCGGGCGGACCGAGCCGCTGGGGCCACAGGCGCATTCGGCGTCGTGTGCGGCATCCGGGCCGTGATCGTGATCGTCGTGGTGGTCGTGACCGTGCTCGTGCAGCTGAGCGTCGTGGGCGTGCACGTGCGCGTGGGCCTCGGCGGGACCGCCGCTCACATCGAGCAGTCCGAGCGATCGCGACGCCGCGACGTCGTGACGAGGTGAGTAGTAGGTGGTCGTCCACTCCCACACATTGCCGATCATGTCGACCAGGCCGTAGCCGTTCTCCGGGAACGATCCGACCGGCGACGTGCCCACCCACCCCTCGGCCGCTGTGTTCAGGTACGGGAACTTGCCCTGCCAGCTGTTGGCCATCAGACGTCCGTCGAGCCGCAGCTCGTCACCCCACGCGTAGATCCGCCCGTCGGCGCCTCCGCGAGCCGCGTATTCCCACTCCTCTTCGGTGGGAAGGCGTCGGCCGGCCCATTCGGCGTAGGCAAGGGCATCCTCGTACGCGACCTGCACCACGGGATGACGCTCCTTGCCGTCGATCGACGACTCGGGTCCGAAGGGGTGACGCCAGCTCGCCCCGGCGCCCCACGACCACCACTGGCGCCAATCGGCCAGATTGACCGGCCCGGTCGACGGTGTGAAGACCAGTCCGCCGGGTACGAGGTCGGCGGGGTCGGCACCCGGAAAGTCCGCCGGGTCGAGCGGGCGCTCGGCGAGCGTCACGTATCCGGTGTCGGCGACGAACCGCGCGAATTGCTCGTTCGTCACGGGGTGCGCGTCGAGCTCGAAAGCCTCGACGTGAACCCGGTGCACCGGCCCCTCGTCGGCGTAGAAGCGGTCGGATCCCATCAGGTAGTCCCCGGCCGGAACGGCCACGAGGTTCGTCAGCGTGGGCATGCCTTGATCGTACGGGCGCGGCCGTCGCCGCGCGGCACTGCGTGGTCGGCGGCCGTCCCTATGCTGGATCGCATGAACCCGGATGCCCGTTCCTGCCGTGATCCCAGCACGCGGGCATCCACTGCCTGTGTCCGGTCTCGCGCGGCATGAGCGCACCGGAGACCGACGCGGAGCAGACCCCCGCTGCGCAGCTGCCGCCGTGGATGCGTCGCCCACGGGGCATCGCCGGATGGGTCGGGCTGTCGGTGCTGGTCGCGGTGGCATCCGTGGTGCTGCTCGCCGTCGGCGTGCTCGCGGTCGTGATCGCGGTCGTCGCGTGGATCGTTCGTGCCGTGGTCTGGCTGGTCATGACGGTGGTCGACTGGTGCTGGTTCGTGGTGCGGGGCCATGCGCGTCATCCGTATCCGTTCGAGCTGCGCCCGCCTATCGATCGGGATGACCGAGCCGTCGTCATGAACGACGCGTGGGTGGCCACGCTGCCTCGCGCCATCGGGCTCGCCGCGCGCACGGCGGGCTTTCTGTTCGCGCCGCTCGCGCTGCTGGCATCGCTGGTCGGCCTCGTGCTGCCGCGGTTCCGCGCACGACCGTACCTCGCGGTGTTCAACGTGCCGGGCCTCGAGGCCAAGCTCGTCGGGCTGGGCCGCAACCGCGGATACTTCGACGACGGCACCGAGGTCTCGGTCATGCCGTACGAGGAGTTTCTGCGGCGATCGTTTCCGCAGCGCGCCGACTTCCTCGAATGGTGGCGCGACCCTGAGGCGACCGGCCGATTCGAGCCGGCACTGTCTCGATGGAACACTCCGACGCACTTCGCCGGGCTGGCGCTGGGGCCGTTTCCCGACGTGCTCGGGCTGCCGGGGTTGGCGCTCACGGCCGTGCGCCGCATCCGCATCGACGGGCTGCGCGAGCTCTTCATCTCTCAACGCGAGATCGACGACCTCGGCGACCCTGACCTCGATGACCGTGCCGAGGTCGCGGTCATCCGGGTCGTCAGCATCGACGCACCAGCGCCGACGCCTGCGACCGGTGAAGCGGCGCAGCCGGATGCCCGTCCCGGCCGCCGCTGGCTCGTGCAACTCCCGAGCACGCAGACGTGGCATCCGCGGGCCGGCGTCGCGCCGAACGACCTCACCGCCGACTTCGTCGCGCTGTCGATGCACGAGACGACGCTGACGAGGGCGGCCGTCGAGGCGATGAGGCAAGCCGGCATCCGCTCAGGCGAGCCGGTCCTGGTCGCTGGGTTCAGCCTCGGCGGCATGGTGGCGACGCAGATCGCCGACGTGTCCGAACGCGAGGGCTTCACCGTGACGCACCTGGTGACCGCCGGGTCGCCGATCGGACGATACCGCCTGCCGCACACGGTGTCCGTGCTCTCGTTGGAGCACGTGCTCGACGCGGTGCCGCGGCTCGAGGGACGGGAGAACCCGATCATCGTCGAGGGCGCCGCGCCGGGCATCCCGAGCATGGTCGTCGCCGGGGATGCCGCCGAATGGCTCACCGTGAAGGCCGGTCCGCCGCTGCCGCTCGGCTACCGCATCGCCGTCACCCACCACTCGCCGAGCTACGCCGAGACGGCAGGAGCGATCGAGCAGAGCCCTCCCTCGCCTGAGGTCGCCAGGTATCTCGAGGGCATCCGCCCGTTCTTCGCCGGCGCGCAGACGATCGCGGACTACGCGGCGCAGCGCGTGGGCTTCGACATGGCGATGCCCGCCGTTCCGATCTCGTTCCGCTCCGCCGCGCAGGAAGGGGTCACCCGCGACCACGTGCGCGTCACTCTGCGGCGGGTGCCGGGCGTGATCGCTGTGGATATCTACCAGTCGCGCACCGGCTTCCCGACGACCGTCCTGTGGAGCGCGGACGTGCTCGTACGCAGCCTCAGACCGTGGTTCGAGGAGGTGGGACGCGCATCCGTCTACTCGGGGCTGATCAAGCTGCTGTCGCAGGAACGCGGCATCGGCCTCCACCTTCGACTTCAGGCGAAGCAGACCCCTGGGGTCACGTGGGAGGCGACGCTGCAGCGCATGGCGGACGGCAGGTGGCGAGAGCGCGTCGATGTGAGCTTCGACACGGATGCCGCTCGCAAGGAGTGGTCGGACCTGCTGATGCCGCACGGGTGGACATCCCACGTCACGTACTACGACGCGGCCGCCTTCGCCTGACGCCCCGCGCCTGACGCCCCGCGCCTGACGCCCGCGCCCGTCCGACCCCTACCTCTGATTGCGCCACTTGCGCTCTATTGCGCCAGTTTGGTTGGCGCAATAGAGCGCAAATGGCGCTATCGCGGGATGGTCCTACGGGGTCAGGCGGGTCGGGCCGCGGAACAGGAACGTCACCTCGCGGATCGACGCCTCGCCGAGCAGCAGCATCATCACGCGGGCCAGGCCCATGCCGAAGCCACCGTGCGGCGGGATGCCATAGCGGAAGAAGTCGAGGTACGAGTCGAGCCCTGCGAGCTCGAGTCCCTTCTTGGTTGCCTGAGCCTCGAGCACGTCGATGCGGTGCTCCCGCTGCGCGCCTGTGGTGATCTCGACCCCGTTGTAGATGAGGTCGTAGCTCTTGGTGAGCCCTGTCTCGTCATCCACCATGTGGTAGAACGGCCGGATCGACAGCGGGTAGTCGGTGAGGAACACGAAGTCGTGACCGTACGTCTCCTTGACGTAGGCGGCGATCTGGCGTTCGCCCTCGGGGTCCATGTCGCCGTCTTCGCGGGGCACCGTGTAGCCGCGGGCCTTGAGGATTTCGTGCGCCTCGGCGAGCGGGATGCGCGGGAACGGAGTCGTCGGCACCTGCACCTCGATGCCGAAGGCGGCGAGGATCTCGTCGCCGTGCTTCTCCTTGACGGCCGTGAGGCCGGCGACCATGAGTTGCTCCTGCATGGCCATGACGTCTTCGTGGGAGTCGATCCAGCTCATCTCGGCGTCGACCGAGGTGTACTCGGCCGCGTGACGCGAGGTGAACGACGGGTCGGCACGGAACACGGGCGTGATGGCGAACACCTTGCCGAACCCGGCGGCCTGTGCCATCTGCTTGAAGTGCTGCGGGCTCTGCGCCAGGTAAGCGGTGCCCATGTCGAAGTAGTCGAGCTGGAACAGCTCGGCCCTGGACTCCGCCGGCGTCGCCATGAAGCTCGGCGTGTGCACCTCGAGGAAGCCGTTGTCGATCCACCAGGTGCGCCAGGCGTGCTCGAGCGTCGTCTGCACGCGGAAGATCAGCGTGTTGCGCGGCTGACGCAGGTCGAGGAACCGGTAGTCCAGTCGCTTGTCCAGGGCGGAGTCCGCCGCGATCGGAAGCTCGGGGTGCGCGTACGTCTTCACGGTCAGCGACTCGATCTTGATCTCGATGCCGCCGAGCTTCACCCGCTCGTCGTGCTTCAGCTCGCCGGTGACGGTGATGAAGGAGCCGAGTGTGAGCGACGAGATGGTCTCGGCGACGTCATCCGTCACGCTCACGCCCACCGGGACGTCGTCAGAGGTCTCGACGACCTCCGTTGCGGGCGCCGCCGCGCGCGGGTGCACCAGCTGCACGTCGCCCGACTCGTCGCGCAGGATGACGAACTGCACCTTCTTCTGATCGCGCACCGTCTCGACCCATCCGGAGACGGTGACGGGGCCGTCTTCACGGGCGGCGAGGTTCTTGACGAGGATGCGGGAAGTCACCATGAGAGTTTAGAGCCCATCCGGTGGCGCATCACCGAAGCCGGCATCCGCCGCAGCCCTCCCTGCGGCAGATGCCGGCTTCTGTTCCGCCTCAGTTCGCGACGATGCCCTCGCCGCCCACGGCG
The DNA here is from genome assembly GCF_054779035.1 of Humibacter soli. NCBI lineage: Bacteria > Bacillati > Actinomycetota > Actinomycetes > Micrococcales > Microbacteriaceae > Humibacter > Humibacter soli. The sequence goes on from NZ_BAAGYX010000002.1 coordinate 575,949, forward strand.
CCAGGCACGGTGACCGAGCCGACCTTGGTGAGCGAGCCGGACGGCGCCACGCGATACTCGTCGATGTTGCCCGCCGCACCTGTCTGCACGTAGAGGAACTGACCGTCGGCGCTGGCGGCCGCGTCGACCGTTCCGGCATCGGTCGCCGTCGTACTCACCGGGGTGAGAGATCCGCCCTGGCCGACCCGGTATCCGCTGAGCGACCCGCTGCCTGCGTTGGAGGCGTACGCGTAGTTCCCGTCGATCACCAGCCAGCAGGTCGCCGCCTGCCCGGTCGCCACCACGGCGTTCTGGGTGAGTGCGCCGTCGGCGTGGACCGTGAAAGATGCCACAGAGTTCGTACCCGCCTCGGTCGCGACGATGTGCCCAGCAGCGTCGAACTGGAACCCGAAGGGCACGGTTCCCGGCAGCGGCGTCACGACGGGGCTCGTGCTCGGCCCGCGCAGCAGGCTCATCGGGTACACGTCGAACGAGCTTGTGTCGCCCTTGGTCGACACGACGAGCTTCGATCCGTCGGGCGTGAAGGCGACTTCCGCCGGAGTGCTGGTGAACTCGGGCGTCGCATTCGGATTCAGGCCGAGGTCGCGGTGCCAGGACGGCACCTCGATGAGGTGACCGCCGAGGTTCAGGTACCCCTGGATCGACCCGCCGGCGCGGGCGTTGAGCACGAAGACGCGGTTGTCGTGAACCGCGATGCTCACCGGCGCGGCGCCGCCCGAGTCGATGACCTGGCGACGGACGAGCTTGTCGCCGATCCGTGCGAAGGACGTGACGGTATTGTTCCCGGCGTTCACCGCGAACAGCGCGTCGCCGTGCTCGGCGAGAGAGCTCTGCGACGCGAGATGGTCGACGACCGATCCGGCGAGCGCGAGTCCGACGCCGCCCGTCGCGTAGACGCCGGCCTGGCGCAGCGTGCCGTCCGACAGGCGGTCGTATGCGACGACGGTGTTGCCTGCAAGACCGTCCGTCTGAGCGAAGACGGTGCCGACAGGATGAGCGTTGCCTGCGGCATTCGCCGGAGCCGCGTCGGCGGCAATGGCCCCGGTCCCCATGAGGGCGATGGCTGCAGCGGCGGCCACACCGAGTCGGGTGATCGTTTTCATGGTCTTCTCCTTCGTACGCCGCGGGTGCAGCGGCTCCGCGTGTCAGTCAAACCGCGGCGAGCATGCCGTGAGCCGAACATTTCAGACCCGTAAGGCTTTCTTTCAACGCCGTAAGGAATGGGATGTCTCATGCGGGCACCACCTCATGTGGGCACGCCTACGCTCGAACTCATGCAGAGCGGAGCCCGCGTCATGGTCGTCGAAGATGACGCAACCGTGCGCACCGTCGTCGCGGACTACCTGCGAGCGGCCGGATGCGACGTGGTGCAGCACGGCGACGGAGGTACCGCGCTCGCGGCAGTCACCGCCCGCATCCCCGATCTGCTCATCGTCGACCGCATGCTTCCCGGTCTCGACGGTGACGAGCTGTGCAGGCGGGTTCGAGCGATAAGCGACGTGCCGATCATCATGCTCACCGCGCTCGGCGGTGTGGACGATCGCATCAGCGGCCTGGAGTCGGGGGCAGACGACTATCTCGCCAAGCCGTTCTCGTTGCGCGAGCTGCAGCTGCGGGTGAACGCCCAACTGCGTCGCAGCACGGTGTCGCCGGCGCCGCTGACCTTCTCGGCAGGTCCGTTTCGAGTGGACGCCGAGCATCGCCGCGTCTGGTCGGATGATCGCGAGTTCGCGCTCACGACCCGCGAATACGAGCTGTTCCTCTACCTCGTGCGCAACCCCGGCCGCGTCATCAGCCGCGAGGAGATTCTGCGCGAGGTGTGGCAATGGGGTTTCGGGGATGCCTCCACCGTCACCGTGCACGTGCGGCGGCTGCGCGAGAAGGTCGAGCCCGACCCGCGGTATCCGAGCTTCATCCGCACGGAGTGGGGCGCCGGCTACCGCCTGGCGGTGGAGGCGGATGCACCGTGCTGAGCATCGACGCCCTGCTCCTGATCACCGTCACCACCCTGGTCGCGACCGCAGTGATCACCGTCACGACGATGGGTGTCTTGTACGGGTTGCGCCGTGCGGGCGTCGCGGCGCGATTCGCGATCGTGCTGGCTGGGGCTCTCGCGTCGATCGTGGCATCCACCATCGTCGTCGCCGCGGAGATGTACCTCTCAGACCACGACCTCACGGTGCTCGTGTGGGTGATCGTCATCTCGGCAGTGCTGTCGCTGGCCGCCGCGTGGGTGGTGACCGGAAGAATGGCCCGCATCTCGGTCGACCGGCTGGTGGGAGCGACCCGTCGGCTCGGCGAGGGCGATGTTCTCGAGACCGAATCCACGGGGCTGGCCGAGCTCGATGTCGTCTCCATCGAGCTGGCTGAGACCTCCCAACGACTGTCGGAGGCGCGCGCCGAGATCGTCGGGCTCGACGATGTACGCAAGCAGTTCTTCGCATGGATCTCGCACGACCTGCGCACGCCGCTCACCGGCATCCGCGCCATGACCGAGGCGCTCGAGGAGGGAACGGCACCCGATCCGGATGCGTACATCCGGCTCATCCGCGCCAAGTCCGACACCCTCGACCGGATGGTGGATGACCTGTTCCAACTGTCGAAGCTGCAGAGCGGCACTCTCGAGCTGCATCCCGAACCGGTCGTGCTGCTCGATCTGGTGAGCGACGCGGTCTCGGATCTGGCGCTCGTCGCGAAGGCACGGGGAATCACCATCACCGGCGAAGGCATCGAGGGGCACATGGTGTGGGCCGACCCGCGCGAGCTCACCCGTGCGATCGCCAACGTGCTGGCCAACGCCGTGCGTCACGCGCCGCCCGACAGCACCGTCGTGGTGCGGGCGGATGTCATCGACGACGACCAGCTGGTGGTGAGCGTGATCGATCAGGGCGACGGCGTCACTGCCGAGAACCTGGGCCGCATGTTCGATGTCGGATGGCGCGCCGACGCAGCGCGTACCACCGAGCGGGACCCGGGGGCAACGCCGGGTGCGGGCTTGGGTCTCGCGATCGTGCGCGGCATCGTGGAGGCGCACGGCGGCTCCGTGCACGCGCAGAGCACGGATGACGGTTTCCGTCTCGATCTCGTCCTTCCGATGAGCGAGCGTGAGGCCGCGACCGGGAGTCGGGGACACCGCCTAGCCTGACCCCATGGCTGAAGCGCGGGATCAGGCGGGAACAGACGTGGCGGGAACGGAGCTGGCGGGAACGGTCGCCCTGGTGACCGGTGCGTCGAGTGGAATCGGGGAGGCGACCGCGCGGGCGCTGGCGAGCTGCGGGGCATCCGTCGCTCTCGTGGCCCGTCGCGGCGACCGCCTGGCGCGGCTCGAGGGGGAGCTGAATGCAGATCCGGCGGTACCGGGGACGGCGGCCCTCGCTGTCGAGGCCGACATCACCGACCGGGAGCAGGCGCGTGATGCTGTGGCCCGCACGGTCGCGGAGTTCGGAAGGCTGGACATCCTGGTGAACAACGCCGGCGTGATGCTGCTCGGCCCGATCGAGGATGCCCCGATCGACGAGTGGGACAGGATGCTCGACCTCAACCTTCGCGCGCTCCTCTCGGTGACCGAGGCCGCTCTCCCGCACCTGCTCGAGGCCGCCGAGAAGGCCCCACGACGCGTCGCGGACCTGGTGAACATCTCGTCGACGGCCGGACGTCAGGTGAAGCGTGGATCCGCCGTGTACAACCTCACGAAGCATGGCGTCGGCGCATTCAGCGAGTCGTTCCGGCAGGAATTCAGCCGCCGTCACGTGCGCGTCGGCATCGTCGAGCCGGGCGCGGTCGCCACCGAGCTGCGTGATCACCTCCGGCCGGAGGTGCGCGAGGCTCAGGCCAAGCGGATGGCGACGATGGAGGCCTTGCAGGCCTCCGACATCGCAGAGGCCATCCGATTCATGGTCACGAGGCCGCGCCACATGATGGTCAACGAGCTCCTGGTGCGTCCCACGGAGCAGGACGACTGAGGTCGCACAGCCCTCACCCCTCCCGGGCGGCCGCCCACTCCTTCACTGCGGCGCGGGGCGCGGCCGCGAGCCAGGCATCCGTCACGATCTCCTCGAGGCGTTCCAGCGACACGGCGTCCAGCCAGACCAGCACTGCGGGGTAGCCGTCGAAGTGCGGCGTCGTGAAGAACACCGACGGATCGGATGACACGAGCGCGAACTTCGTCGCCTCGTCATCCACCTTGGCGCCGAGCACGGGACCCGGCTGCTCGGAGAGCTCGAGATGAGCGAGGTCGGCACCACGAAGCGGGCGCTCCCACACGAACCCCTTGCCGTGCACCCGCCAGAAGGCATTGCCGCGACTGATGGTCTCTTCAGTGTCGGGCAGCGCGAGCGCGAGGCGGCGCACGTCATCCCAGGTTGCTTCGGCCATCATCGATCTCCCGTGGAGTCGTCGCGGATGCCCGCACTCTACGCCGACCCTGCGACGGTGCGCGCGGCTGTGCGAGAGCCGCCCGCCGCCTGCCCAGCCGCTCAGGTAATTCACCAGTCGTCGCTCCGTAGACTGGCATGGTGGCAGCATCCCAAGTGCATCTCGTTCGCCACGGCGAGGTGCACAATCCCGACGGCATCCTCTATGGCAGGATGCCCGGCTTCCAGCTCTCCGATCTCGGTCGTCGCATGGCGCAGGCCGCCGCAGACGACCTCGTCGCGCGCAAGCGCCCCATCACCGCGGTGATCGCGTCGCCGCTGCAGCGCACGCAGGAGTCGGCTGCACCGATCGCCGCCGCATTCGGGCACGAGATCGAGACGGATGCCCGCCTCATCGAACCCAGCAACCACTTCGAAGGAACGGTGATGTCGCGCGCCCTGCGCAACCCGGTCAACTGGCCGTGGCTCGTGAACCCGCTGCGCCCGAGCTGGGGCGAGGCGTACCGCTCCATCGAGGAGCGCATGATGGCCGCCGTGAACGCCGCGTTCGACAGGCTCGATGCGCAGGATGACGGAGCAGACCTCGCCCTCGTGAGTCACCAGCTCCCGATCTGGGTCGCCCACCTCTCCGTCGCGGGGGAGCGCTTCGTGCACGACCCGCGCGACCGCCGCTGCTCCCTGTCGAGCATCACCTCCTACGAACGCCGCGACGGACGCCTTGTCGAGGTCGGCTACAGCGATCCCGCAGCCTCGTTCGCCGCGAATTCCACCGACGTGGGGGCCGTGTGAAGCACCGCATCCTGTTCGCCACCGCCGCTGCGCTCGCCGTCGGCGCCCTGCTCGCAGGCTGCGCCAATGACGAGCTCGCCAAGCAGTACACGTCGGGCGTCGACAAGAACTACATCGCGGCATCCAGCGGTGTCACCGAGGTCAAGGCCGATCAGCGCGGCAAACCCGTCGAGTTCTCCGGCAAGACCGAGGACGGAACGACGGTCTCCTCGAAGGCCGACCTCGGCGACGTCATCGTCGTGAACTTCTGGTACGCGGGATGCCCGCCGTGCCGTGCCGAGGCATCCGACCTTCAGAAGATCGCGGCCCAGTACAAGGGCAAGGGCGTCGACTTCATCGGCGTCAACACGCGGGACGACAGCGCCACCACGCAGGCGTTCGACAGTACGTTCGGCGTGACCTACCCTTCGATCCTCGATGCGGATGGCGGCGCCGTGCAGCTCGCGTTCAGCGGCTCCATGCGCCCGAACGCCACCCCGACGACCTTCGTCATCGACAAGCAGGGACGCATCGCGGCCCGCATCGCCGGTGACATCGCCGCGCAGCCATCCACTCTCACGACGCTGATCGACAGCGCTCTCGCCGAGAGCAAGTGACGGGCGGCTGATGGGAATCGGGAACTTCGTGGTGTCGGCGCCGCTGCTGCTGACTGTGCCGGTCGCACTGCTGGCGGGCCTCATCTCGTTCGCATCGCCGTGCATCCTGCCGCTCGTGCCCGGCTATCTCGCGTACATCGGCGGGTTCACCGACGGACGGTCCGCAGCCGGCGACGGTGACCGAGGCGGGCAGCGCCGACTGGTGCTCGGGGTGGCGCTCTTCGTGCTCGGGTTCGCAGCAGTGTTCGTGCTCAGCGGGTTCGTGTTCGGCGCGCTCGGATTCTGGATGATCCAGTGGCGCGACCTCATCACACGCATCGCCGGCGTCATCCTGATCCTTCTCGGCCTGGTCTTCGTCGGACAGTTCACATTCCTGCAGCGCACCTTCAAGCCGCAGTGGCGACCCATCACGGGTCTCGCCGGCGCCCCCTTGCTCGGCATCATCTTCGCGATCGGCTGGAGCCCGTGCACCGGTCCGACGCTCGTGGCGATCGAGTCGATGAGCTACTCGAGCGGGTCCGCCTGGCAGGGTGCCGTTCTCGCCCTGTCCTACGCACTCGGCCTCGGCGTTCCGTTCGTGCTGATCGCGCTCGGCCTCGGCTGGGCATCCGGCGCTGTGGCGTTCCTCCGCAGGCATATCCGCATCATCAACATCGTGGGCGGCGTGCTGCTCATCGCGATCGGCGTGCTCATGGTCGTCGGCCTCTGGAACCAGTGGATCATCGCCCTCGCGGGGGTGATCCCGAGCTTTGGAACAGCACTCTGACTCGACGACGGTGGACTCGGCAGCGACGGTGGACTCAGCGACGACGGTGAAGGAATCCGCGCGCGCCGCGCGCATCGACGCCCGACCTGACGGTCACGTCGACACCGACGACCTCGCGCCCGACAACGGTGGGGACGGCGGCGGGATCGGCCAGCCGAAGCTCGGCATCGTCGGGTGGCTGCGCTGGATCTGGCGCCAGCTCACCAGCATGCGCACCGCGCTGTTCCTCTTGCTGCTGCTCGCCGTTGCGGCGGTGCCGGGCTCCCTCGTGCCCCAGCACACCAGCGACCCGAACGGCGTTGTGCAATACCAGCAGTCGCACCCGACGCTGTACCCGATCCTCGACAAGCTGCAGGTCTTCGACACCTACACCTCGGTGTGGTTCTCGGCCATCTACCTGCTCTTGTTCGTCTCGCTCGTCGGCTGCGTGGTGCCCCGCATCAAACACCACCTCGAGGCGATGCGGGCCGCACCCCCGCGCACTCCTGCGAGGCTGCAGCGCATGGCGGGTTTCCGCGTGCGAGTTCTGCAGGGTGCATCCGCCAACGGTTCGTCGGTGGATGCCGGAGCCGCACGTCATGCTGCCGTGACGGCCGCGCAGAAGCTGCTCAAGTCATCCGGCTACCGCACCGTCGTGTTCGAGAACGTGCGGGATGCCTCGGTGTCCGCCGAACGCGGATACCTGCGCGAGACCGGCAACATCGTGTTCCACGCGGCGCTCGTCGGCATCCTGCTCGCGGTCGGCGTCGGCGGAGGCTTCGGCTACACCGGGCAACGCATCGTGGTGGATGGCCAGTCGTTCGTGAACACGCTCGTGAACTACGACTCGTTCAACCCGGGCCGGTTCGTGAACACCAGCTCGCTGACGCCGTACTCCCTGACGCTGAACGGCCTCGACGTCACGTACGTGACGAACAACAAGAACGCGATCGGCGCCCCGAGCGACTACACCGCGCACGTCACGACGACGCAAGACGGCCGGTCGAGCAAGCAGACCATCAAGGTCAATTCGCCGCTCGGCATCGGTGGCACCAATGTCTACCTGCTCGGCAACGGGTACGCCCCCGTGCTGACCGTTCGTGATGCGGATGGCAAGGTGGTGTTCCACGAGGCGACGCCGTTCCCCTCCCAGAACGCGAACATGATGTCGCAGGGCGTCATCAAGGTGCCGGACGGGCTGAAGCAGCAGCTCGGCATCATCGGGCTGTTCTATCCGACGGCAACGAAGCTGTCGTCCGGCGCGCTGGCGTCCACGTTCCCCGGCACCCGCAACCCGGTCATCGACCTCTCCGTGTACTCGGGGGACCTCGGCCTCGACAAGGGCGTTCCGGTCTCCGTCTACACGCTCGACATCGACAAGCTGAAGGAGATCGCGGGCCCGGGGGTCAAGACCAAGGGCCTTCAGCTCAAGCCGGGCGAGACCGCGCAGCTTCCGAACGGGCTCGGGTCGGTGACGTTCGACGGTGTGCAGCGGTTCGCGAGCCTCGACATCCATCACGATCCGACGCAGGGCTGGGTGCTGCTCTTCGCGATCCTCGTGCTCGGTGGACTTCTCACCTCTTTGTTCGTCCCACGGCGCAGGCTGTGGGTGAAGGCCGTGACCGAGCCGGACGGCTCGCTGCGGCTGGAATACGCGGGGCTCGCCAGAGGCGAAGACCCCCGGTTGGCGGATGCCGTTGCATCGTTCTCCGACCGACACATCGCCCGGCTGACCGGGCGGTCCACCGGGTCGACCGACCATTCGACGACGTAGGATTCATCACATCGTGTTCGATACCTTCTCGCAGATCTTCATCTATGTGGCCATGGGCCTCTACGCGGCCGCGTTCATCTTCTTCGCGCTCGACCTTGCGCGCCGTAGTGCGCGTGCCACCATCCCCGCATCCGTGCCGAGCGCGGTGTCGCGTCGCTCCGCCGGCGCCGAAGACGTCGTCTTCGTCGAGGCGGGTGCTGCCCGTGCGGATGCCTCGGCAACGACGACGGCTACTCTCACCGCAGAGGGCGGGTCGGCATCCGGCTCGGACAGCGGCGACCGCAACGGCACCATCTCGCGCCTGAGCTCTCGCATCGAAGACGACGTGCACGGCGACCGCATCACCTCGACCAGCCTGCGCGTGGCCATGGTGCTCGCGATCGTCGGCTGGAGCTTCGAGTTCCTCGCCGACGTATTCCGCGGCATCGCCGCAGGGCGTGTGCCGTGGGCCAACATGTGGGAGTTCTCGATGACGGGCACCGTCGTCATCGTCGGCATCTTCCTGCTGGCCAACCTGCGCTTCGACGTGCGCTACCTCGGCACGTTCGTGATGGGCCTGGTCTGCGTTCTGCTGATGATCGCCACGACGCAGTACTACGTGCCTGTCGTGCCGTTGCCCCCTGCGCTGCAGTCGTACTGGCTGGTCATCCACATTCTTGTCGCCATTCTCGGAACGGCGTTCTTCGCCCTCGGGTTCGCGTTGTCGGTGGCGCAGCTGCTGCAGGTCAGGCGCGAGACCCAGGTGGCTCAGGACAAGCCGACGCAGTTCCGCTTCCTTGCCACGCTGCCGAAGGCCGACACGCTCGAGGCCCTCGCCTACCGCGTCAACATCGTCGGTTTTATCTTCTGGACGTTCACGCTCATCGCCGGCGCCATCTGGGCCGAGAAGGCATGGGGTCGCTACTGGGGCTGGGACACCAAAGAGGTCTGGACCTTCATCATCTGGGTCATCTACGCCGGGTACATCCACGCGCGTGCGACCCGTGGATGGCGGGGGAGCCGTTCAGCGTGGCTGGCGATCATCGGCTTCAGCGCCGTGATGTTCAACTTCGGCGTCGTGAACGTGTTCTTCCACGGCCTGCACTCCTACAGCGGCCTCACCTCGTAGCAGGCGCGGCCCGCGTCCCCTCACCGTCGGTTGAGAAGCTCGAGGCGTAGCCGTGCGCACCCTTCTGTGGGTTGAGGAGCTCGCGGCGTAGCCGCGCGAGTCTTGCGTGGGTTGAGGAGCTCGCGGCATGGCCGCGCGTACCTTCCGTGGGTTGAGGAGCTCGCGGCGTAGCCGCGCGCGTCTCGAAACCCGCCCAGCGATGACAGTCGGGTTTCGAGACGCTCCGCTTCGCGGTGCTCCTCAACCCACGGTGGACGCTCCGCTTCGCGGTGCTCCTCAACCCACGGTGGACGCGCCGCTTCGCGGTGCTCCTCAACCCACGGATGCGACGCGCTACTCGGCGACGGGGGTCGGGCGGGTCGCCGCCTCGACGCGCTCGACGACGACCGCCTTGGGCCGCCCCGCGACGACCGCGACGATGATCGTGGCGAAAGCGAGCACCAGCAGCACCGGGCCGACGAGGTCGAGGCCCTTTGCCAGGCCGAGCTCCGTCGCGAGGATGCCGAGGCCGACCGACGTGATCACCTGGCCGAGGTACGCGTACAGGTAGGCCATCGAGAGAGTGCCCGCCCTGTGGTGCGAGGCGGCATTCGCGGCGATTAGGCCGAGGCCGCCGAGGAACAGCAGTCCGCTCGCACCGCCGAAGAGCAGCGATGCCGCAATGAAGAGTGCGAGCGACGACATGTAGGCGCTGCCGACGAGGGCGATGACCGTCAGGCCTCCGAGCACGCCGCCGACGATCGTCGACGTGCGGGGCGGCAGTCGACGCAGCGCGATCGACACGACGCCGCTCACTGCCGCGCCGATTGCCAGCACGATTCCCGCGATCAGGGCGTTGTCGGTGTGCAGCACGTCCTTGACGATCTGGGCACCGAGCGAGATGAACACCGAGCCGACCGCGAAGCTCAGTGTGATTGCGAGAGCGGCGGTGGCGAGGATGCCCCGGATCGCACGCGGCACGTGGATCGGGCGAGGCCGCCAGGGGGCGAGGCTCTCGTCGCGCACGTGGCCCGGCAGGAAGATCGCGGTGGCGCCGACCAGCACGACGACGCCGAGCAGAACCCAGAACGTGAGCGCACGAGGCACCGGGCCGTACTCCACGAGCGCGCCGCCCACGACGGTGGCGAGCGTGAGACCGATCGCGATCGCGACGGTGTTCACTGTGCTCGCACGCTTTCCGCTGCGGTCGAGGTCGACCAGCGCCGCGCCCGCCGGGCTCAGCGAGAGGCCGACGCCGAGACCCTGGAAGAAGCGGCCGACGAAGAGCCACTCGACGTTCGGGGCAAGGGCGAAGACGAGCACGCCGATGAAGATCGACGAGAGCCCGAGCAGGATCGAGGTGCGCCTGCCGATGTGGTCCGAAAGGTCGCCGAAGAGCAGCAACGCGACGATCAGCACGAGCGGGTAGACGGCGAACACCGATGTCGTGACGGCCGGAGGAAGGTCCCAGATGCGCTCGTAGAGCGGGTAGACCATCGCGGGGGAGCCGCTGGCCCAGAGGGCGACCACGATCACAGCGGCGGCCGTCCAGAAGGCGAATCGCGTGCGACGACGTGTCAGCGCTGAGCCGGTGGTCTCCAGGTGCTGCTCTGTCGTCGTCATGCGCTCGTCCTTTCACCGGACGAACCCCACGCTCGCCCTATCGGCGGCGCCCTTGCCGTGCATCAGGACAACCGCGCGAGCGGCGTAGCCATTCCCGCGCTGGAGCTAAAAGTGAAGGCCCGGTGGGCCTTCACCGCGACGCCAGCGCCGAGGCAGCTACGCTGCGTCGGTCCCGGACCGAGATAGCACCTCGTAGCAGCGCTCGACGCGCGCGATCCACCAGGCGCGACGTTCCGCGTCCGCGGCGTGCTCCGCCAGCAGGGTCTCGTCGGCCTCGATGCGGCGCACGGGGATCGCACCGTCCACAGGCTTGAGCGGCTCGCGCGTGACATCCGCCCCGAGCAGCGCAGCGGTGCCCAGCCCGCAGTCGTAGTCGAGGCTCGGCACGGATGCCGCGAGCATCGCCCCCATCGCGAGCCCCACCGATGTGTCGATCGCGCTGGAGACCACCACCGGCAGTCCGGCGAGCGAGATGATCTCGAGCGCGGCACGGATGCCCCCGAGGGGCTGTGCTTTCACGATGAGCACGTCCGCCGCGCCCGCCCGCGCCACCGCCAGCGGGTCGGATGCCTTGCGCACGCTCTCGTCGGCGGCGATCGGGATGCCCATGTATCTCACGCGCTTGCGAACCTCGGCCAGCTCATCGACGGTGGCGCTGGGCTGCTCGACGTACTCGAGGTCGTAAGCACTGAGGGCGTGGATGGCGTGCTCGGCCTCATCGACGTTCCACAGCCCGTTCGCGTCGACCCTGATGCGCCCCTCGGGGCCGAGCGCATCGCGCACCGCGGCCACGCGTGCCACGTCATCCGCGAGCCGCTGGCCGGGTTCGGCGACCTTCACCTTCGCGGTGCGGCATCCGGGGAATCTGGCCAGCACTGATGCCACGTCACCGGCGGGAACGGACGGCACGGTCGCGTTCACCCGGATCGCTCCGCGCAGCGGCCCGGCATCCCGGATGGTCCCGGACACGCGGGCGGGCACGGGGTCATCGCCCCAGCCGAAGTCGAGCGCTGCGGCGAGCCACGCGGACGCCTCCTCGTCGCCGTACTCCACGAACGGCGAGAACTCGGTCCATCCGCGGGGACCTCGGGTGAGGAACGCCTCCCGCACCGTGATGCCACGGAACTTCGTCACCATCGGCAGAGAGACGACGTGCGCCTCGGCGAGCACGTCTTCGAGCGGAGGCAGGTCGGCGGCGGGGAGTTGCGCAGGCATCCCCTCAGTGTGGCACCGGCGGGCGGTCCGCCGGGAGAGACTAGGGTCTGTGCGTCACGACGGATGTGGCGACATCCGTTGAGGAGGACCGATGGCTCTGGATCTCGAGTCGCTGTACACCGATCTGCACAGGCATCCTGAACTGTCGTACCAGGAGCATCGAACGGCGAAGATCGCCGCGGACGGCCTGCGCTCGTTCGGCATCGACGTCGTCGAGGGGATCGCCGGAACCGGCCTTGCGGGCGTCCTGTCGAACGGCGACGGCCCTGTTGTGCTGCTGCGCGCCGACATGGATGCCCTTCCCGTGGCGGAAGACACCGGCCTGGAGTATGCGAGCACCGAGCGCGGCACCGACCCCGAAGGTCACGACGTGCCGGTCATGCACGCCTGCGGACACGACGTGCACGTCACGTGCCTGCTCGGTGCGGCCGAGGCGCTCGCGGGGTCGACATCGGAGTGGAGCGGGACCGTCGTGTTCCTCTTCCAGCCTGCCGAAGAGCTCGGTTCCGGCGCCAACCAGATGATCGCTGACGGCCTGTACGACCGGGTTCCGAAGCCCGATATCGTGCTCGGGCAGCACGTCGCACCTGCACCGGCGGGCGTCGTCGGCGTGCACGCCGGACCTGCGTTCGCCGCGACGGACGACGTGATGATCACCCTGCACGGGGAGGGCGGCCACGGCTCACGGCCGGAGTCCACGATCGACCCTGTCGTGATGGCCGCCGCGACGGTGATGCGCCTGCAGACGATCGTGTCGCGCGAGGTGGCGGGCGGCGAGACCGCCGTCGTCACGGTCGGCACCCTTCACGCAGGCACGAAGATCAACATCATTCCGCCGGATGCCACGCTGGGCATCAACATCCGCACCTACGACACCGACGTGCGCGACCGGGTGATCGCCGCGATCACCCGCATCGCGAACGGCGAGGCTGCGACGTCCGGTGCGCTGCGGTCGCCGGACGTCGAGCTCACCGACTCCTTCCCCGTGCTGCACAACGACGAGGCGGCGACGGAGCGCACGCTCGGCGCCTTCCGCGCGGCCTTCGGCGACCAGCGCGTGATCGATCCAGGACGCGTCACGGGCAGCGAAGACGTCGGATCGCTGGCGACGGCCATCGGAGTCCCGATCGTCTACTGGCTCCTCGGCGGTCTTGACCCGCAGCTCTTCACGAAGGCGCTCGCCAACGGAACGACCGACTCCGATATCCCGTCCAACCACTCCCCGCACTTCGCCCCGCTCATCCACCCGACCCTCGAGACGGGCGTGCAGGCTCTGGTCGTCGCGGCCCGGGAGTGGTTGGGAGCCTCCTATGGCGGCGCCGCCTCTCGGGAGCTCAATCGGCATGGTTGACGCAAGCGAGCTCCCGTCACCAGACCTCGATCGCTCCTAGGCTTGAAGCTATGTCTCAGCAGGTTTCGGAACTGTTCGACGCGGCCGAGTGGATGCAGGCACCGGCCGGCGAGGCGTTCACCGACATCACCTACCACCTCTCGAACGACGCCCGCATCGCCCGCGTGGCGTTCAACCGCCCAGAGGTGCGCAACGCGTTTCGGCCGCACACCGTAGACGAGCTGTACGTGGCGCTCGACGACGCGCGGCAGAACCCGAGGGTCGGTGTCGTGCTGCTCACGGGCAACGGGCCGAGCCCGAAGGATGGCGGCTGGGCGTTCTGCTCGGGCGGTGACCAGCGCATCCGTGGCCGTGACGGCTACAAGTACGCCGAGAGCGAGTCCGATCCCGGGGGGCGAGTAGCGAGCGACGAAGGAGCACGCGTATCGAGACCAGGGCGCTTGCACATCCTCGAGGTCCAGCGGCTCATCCGCTTCATGCCGAAGCCCGTGATCGCGGTCGTTCCCGGCTGGGCTGCCGGCGGCGGACACTCGCTGCACGTCGTCTGCGATCTTACGATCGCCAGCGCGGAGCACGGCAGGTTCAAGCAGACGGATGCCGACGTCGGGTCCTTCGACGGCGGCTACGGCAGCGCGTATTTCGCCAGGCAGATCGGGCAGAAGTTCGCGCGCGAGGTGTTCTTCCTCGCCCAGGAGTACTCGGCGCAGCGCGCGTACGAGATGGGGGCCGTGAACGCGGTGGTGCCGCACGCCGAGCTGGAATCGACGGCCATCGAGTGGGCCCGTACCATCCTGACGAAGTCGCCGACGGCCATCCGCATGCTCAAGTTCGCGTTCAATGCTGTGGATGACGGAATGGTCGGCCAGCAGGTGTTCGCCGGCGAGGCAACGCGGCTCGCCTACGGCACCGATGAGGCCGTCGAGGGACGGGACTCATTCCTCGAGAAGCGCGACCCGGACTGGTCCTCGTTCCCCTGGCAGTACTGAGGCGGATGACCGCTATTTCGTAGGCGGCGCATCGCTCGGCGCCAGCACCGCGCCGAGCTGCCTGAACAGAGTGTCCGCCGCATTCGGGTAGTTGCCTTCAGAGTCGAACGCGCCGGGCAGGTAGGTGGTCGCGACAGCGATCGCGAGCTTCTGCGACGGAAGGTAGGCCTCGGTGGCGGCGTAGCCGCTGAGCTGCGGATTCTGCAGCATCCAGTCGCCCGAGCGCACCACGCCGAGACCGTAGTTGTATGCGGTTCGCTGCGTGAAGCACGAGCCACCGCAGACCGGAAGGTGGGTTCCGAACCCGATCAGCTTCGGGTCGGTCATCTCGTGAAAGCTCGACTTCGACAGCAGGTCGCCCGTGCCGATCGCGACAGCGGTCGTGGTCATGTCGGTGATGTCCGTCGTCTCGGCGGCACCGATCGGGGTGCCCCAGGCCGGATTCCAGTACGTGGCCTCCTCATAGAACGACGCCGTGGCCGGAACGCCCAGCGCGACCCTGCGCTCCGAGCTGAAGGCGTGGAGGACCGGGCCTTCCGGATAGGAGGCGGTCGAGGATCCCACGGTGTGCGTGAGTCCCATCGGCTTCAGCACCTTCTGCTCCAGCAACTGGTCGAGGGGCTTGCCGCCCACCATCTGCAGGATGTGCCCGAGGATCATGAAGTTGGTGTGGGAGTAACTCCAGTTGGTGCCCGGAGCGAACTGCATCGGACGCTGGAACGCGTACTTCAGACGCTCGTCGAACGTGAACAGGTGGAACGGATTGGCGTTGTACGCGGCCATCCACGCCGGATCGGTCACGAAGTCCGGGTAACCGGTGGTCTGGTTGGTCAGCATGCGGAGTGTGACGGTGGAGGCATCAGGAAGAGAGGGCATCCACTTGTCGACGGTGTCGTCCAGCGCAACCTTGTGCTCGTCGACGTACTGCAGCAGCAGATTGCTCACGTACTCGAACGCGACGGCACCGTTGCGGAACTGCATGTCGGTCGTGGCCGGCACACCCGTCATGGAGTCGCCGAAGGCCTGCATGGCGACGGTCTTGCCGCCGATCGTGACGCGTACGATGACCGCTTTCAGATTCTGCTCGGCCATGGCCTTGCGCACGACCGTCGCGACCTGTTTCGCCTGACTCGTGGTCGTCACATCGCCGGACGAAGAGGCCGCCGCCGGCCCGGACGTCTCAGTGCTGTGCGGTGACTTCGGTGTGGCGTCGGTCGCCGTGCACGCGGCGAGCAGCAAAGCGGCGACGACCCCGACTGCCGTCGCGACGAGAGCCATCCGTCGGCGACGCGACGGGTGATTGCGATTCTGATCCGCCATGGTGCCTCACTCCGCTCAGACACAGATCGGCACACCAGAAGGGATGCCGCGCGCTGCCTCACACTAAGCGGTGCGGATGTCGAACGTCAGGTATCCGGGAGCCCCCACTACAGGGGAGGAACGCGCCGCGGCCCAGGGCGACACGACGATAGCGTTGAACCATGAGTCGCCAGCTGGTCGCCATCGACGCGGGCGATCCCCACGCCGTCTACCGCGCGCTTCACGACGCGTTGACCGGTGACGGGCCCGCGGTACTGCCACGACAGCACGGGTCGGCCGTTGCTGCGACGGCGGACGTCGGCCTCGTTCCGCGCAGCGTCGCGCTCGTCGTGGAGACGTCCGGCTCGACCGGCATCCCGAAGAGGGTCGCCCTGAGCGCCGATGCATTGCTGGCCAGTGCGGCGGCATCCGCGGGCGCGATCGGCGGCCAGGAGCCCGCAGTTGCGCGATGGCTCCTCGCTCTGCCTGCTCACTACATCGCCGGGGCGAACGTGCTGGTGCGCTCCATCGCAGCCGGCACCGAGCCGGTCATCCTGCCACCAGGGCATTTCGACCCGATCGCCTTCCGCGACGCCGCGGCGGCTCTCGATGCCGATCTGCGGTTCACGTCCCTCGTTCCTGTGCAGCTCGCGCGTCTGTTGGACGTCGGCAGGTCAGTCCTCGACGTGCTGCGCCGGTTCGACGCCATCCTGATCGGCGGGCAGGCACTGCAACCCGAGCTGCGCGAGCGCGCCATCGACGCAGGCTTGCGCATCGTGCGCACCTACGGATCGAGCGAGACGGGCGGCGGATGCGTCTACGACGGCGTCCCGATCGGCCCGGTGCACGCGCGCGAACTAGAAGGGCGCATCGAGCTCGCCGGCCCGGTACTTGCTGAGGGCTATCTCGGAGCGGATGGCACGATCGACCGAGACCGTACGGATGCCTCGTTCCACACCGCAGGCGGCGTGCGTTGGTACCGCACGGGCGACCTCGGGACTGTCGACGCCGACGGGCGGGTGCGCGTCACCGGCCGGGCCGACAACGTGATCATTTCGGGCGGCGAGAAGGTGTCGCTCGACGCGGTGCAGGCATCCGTTCGGCGCCAGCGGGGGATGACCGAGTCCGTCGTCGTCGCGACCACGAGCGACGAATGGGGACAGGTGCCGATCGTGGTCGTCGAGGGCGAGCCGGTCGTTTCACTCGCCGAGCTGCGCACCGCCGTGCAGGCCGAGCTCGGCCACGCCGCGGCCCCTGTGGGCATCGTGTCCGTAGAGCGGATGCCGCTGCTGGCCTCCGGCAAGCCCGATCGCGTCGCCCTTGCGCGGTTGGCCGCAGACCGGAAGCACTCGTAGCCCCGCTGGTCGAGTAGCGCCGACCGGAGGGCGTGCCTTCGGCGCGCTGCTCGACCAGCGGAGTTTTGCGACGCACCCTAACGGCCATCACTAAGATGCCCCCTTGTGAGTAGCACGAATAAGAGGACGCCGAAGTCGAAGCGCAAGGGCGGTCACCCGGCCGGCAGACCCGGCGCAGTGGAGCCGGCACGCTTCGGTGACTGGGTCGGCGGCGCACGGCTGCGCACCCTTCCGCTGGCCGTCGCACCCGTGCTCGTCGGAACCGGAGCAGCCGTCGACGCCAGCGACCCCGGCGTCTTCCACTGGATCCGCGCCATCCTCTGCCTCGCCGTCGCGCTGTGCCTGCAGATCGGCGTCAACTACGCCAACGACTACTCGGACGGCATTCGCGGAACGGATGCCTACCGCGTCGGCCCGAGCCGCCTCACCGGCTCAGGCAAGGCCAAGCCCCGCGTTGTGCTCGGTGTCGCCCTGATCTTCTTCGGGCTCGCCGCCATCGCGGGGATCCTGCTCGTGGTCGCGTCGGAGCAGTGGTGGCTGCTGATCGTGGGCGCGGCGGCCATCGCCGCGGCCTGGTTCTACACCGGGGGCAGGCATCCCTACGGCTATTACGGCCTCGGCGAGCTCTTCGTCTTCGTGTTCTTCGGTCTGGTCGCGACCGCGGGAACCATGTTCGTTCAGGTACTCAACGTCTCGCAGGTCGCGTGGCTCAGTGCCGTCGCCGTCGGCCTGTTCGCCTGCGCTGTTCTGGTCGTCAACAACCTTCGCGACATCGACGTGGATCGTCAGGCGGGCAAGCGCACGCTCACGGTGCTGATCGGACGCACCTGGTCGCGTGTGATCTTCGTGGTCTTCGTAATCGTGCCGTTCCTGATCCTCGCGGCGATCAGCCTGATCTACACACTCGGGTGGCTGGGCTTCTTCACGCTCATCGCCGCGCTGCCCGCCGTGGTCATCGTGCTCTTCGGCCGCACCCCCAGGGAGCTCATCCTCGCCCTGCAGCTCACCTCGATCAGCGCGCTCGTCTTCGCGGCAGTCCTGGGCGCAGCACTGGCCTGGTCACCGCTGTGAAGCCTGCAGATCACGGGAGCCAATATAGCTCGACGACCTGACGGTCGTCGTCGACGAAGATCACGTGCTGGGTGTCATCCGGCATCACGTACGCCGCCAGGTTGCTGCGTGCGTTGAGCACGCCCGTGCGGGCGGTGAGGTCGGTGGGATGCCAGCCGCCGTCATCCTGCCAGTACTCGTGGACGTGCCCGTCCACGCCCACGTAGTCCACGTGCAGCGTTCCCTCTGACGGGTAGAGGTACCCGGTCGGCACGGTCCCTGCGCTGGGCGCGATGCCGCCGACCGTCGCGGTGAGGTCGGCGTCGTGCCACGTGCCGCTCCAGGTCAGCTGGTGCAGATGACCGTCTGAGGCGGTGTACGACACGACCTGCACGAAGCCGGGATCGTTGGCGAACCCGAACGGCATGCCGGTCGCCTGAACGCGCGCCCCCGAGGTGAGCGTGAGGTCGTTGTGCTGGAAGCCGCCCGACGGGCCCTTCCAGAGCTCGTGCACATGACCGTCGCCGCCCGCGTACAGCAGGTGGTGGGTGCGCTGCGCGGTGAACCCGTACGCCGTCGGCGGCAGCATGGGATGCGTGTCCGCCATGTACGGGGTGAGGTCGCTGTCCAGCCATCCGAAGTCCTCCTCCATGTCGAGGAAGCGCAACGTGGTGCCCGCACGGTAGACGATGTGCTGGCCGGCTTCGAAGCTGTAGCCGAACGGCTGGTCGACCAGCCGGTGCTGCCCGTCGGTGAGCTGGTGGTGGTTCTTGTCGTCATCCCACCAGATCTCCTGCACGCGTCCGTCAGGGCCGACGCCCGGTTGCAGTCCCTGGTAGACGACGTGCTGGGTGGCGCCTCCCGGCTGGTCAGGGTAGACGTATCCGCTCGGCACGCCGTCGATCAGCGTCGCGCCCGCCTGCGAGGTGAGGTCGTTGTGGTGCCAGTGGTCGTCGAACCACAGCTCGTGAACGTGACCGTCGCCGGCGCCGTCGCCGAACCCCTGGTAGACGACGTGCTGGGTTCTCTGCTGCGTGAACGCGTACGCCGACGGGCTGAAGATCGCGGGCGGCGCCCCGGTTCGTGAAGTCAGGTTGTTGCTCATCCAGGTCATGACGCCACCTCCGTGCACCGGACTCCGACCGGCATCCGTCTGCGGGCAGGCCGGACGGCCGGTCCGTGATCACATCGTTAAGGAGGCGTGACGACATGCTCTGATACGGCGGAGAGGACCCTACTCGGACTTGCGGTCAGCCCGCGCGTTCGCCTCATCGACGGCGGCGTCCTCGACCTGGTCATCCACGGTCGGCTTCGCCTCGGTGCGTTCCCGCCTGCGAGCCGCGGCGAGCTGCTCGGAGACCGCCTGGCGAGGCTTGCGGAGGAAGAGGAACGACAGGCACAGGCCGATGATGACGGCGGCGATCGCCGAGAAGATCCAGTAGTCGGAGGGCAGGACCAGCAGCAGCACCACCAGCGGAACGGCGATGAACAGCAGCCGCAACACGGTGAAGGTGAGCCAAGCCGGAATGCGTTTCACCGTTCAAGTGTAGGTACCCACCCTGTGGGTGAGCGGCGTGAGGGTGTCGAGCTGCCCGCGCA
Source organism: Humibacter soli (assembly GCF_054779035.1). Lineage (NCBI taxonomy): Bacteria > Bacillati > Actinomycetota > Actinomycetes > Micrococcales > Microbacteriaceae > Humibacter > Humibacter soli. Next base: position 595,791 of record NZ_BAAGYX010000002.1, read on the forward strand.
TCGACAGAGCCTGCTGTGAGGTTCGCTGCGCGCCGCCACCGCTGGGCCACGCGGGTTAGCATGAACTCATGATTCGCGTATGGCTCATCGTCGGAGTCATGGCCGCTCTGTTCTACGTCTACTCGGTCGTGGACTGCACGCTGGCCGATCGCGATCGTGTGCGCGGGCTGCCGAAATGGGCGTGGCTGATCATCGTCGTGGTGTTCTTCCTCATCGGCGACATCCTGTGGTTCGCCATCGGCCGACCGCGCCGCGACCGGAAGTTGGGCCCGCGTACCGTTGCCCCTGACGACGACCCCGACTTCCTGCGAAACCTCGAACGAGACCGCAAGCAGCAGGAGCGCATCCGCCGCCTCGAGCGCGAGCTCTCCGACCTCGATGACACGCCGAAGAAGAAGTCCGGCGACACCGACGGCAGACGGGATGTCTGAGCCCGCGAATCCCGGCGGTCTCGGTTTTCACGGCGCCAGCCCGCTCACCGACGGTCAGACTGCAGAAGACCAGAGCACGCACCATCCGCCCACTGCCCTGACTCTCACAGGGAATCCGTCCACCGACGCGTCGATCGCCCTGCTCGTCGCGCTGGTGCGCCGTGGCCTGAGACACGTCGTGTTGAGCCCCGGCTCCCGATCGCAGGCACTCGCCCTCGTCGCCGCGGAGCTCGAGCGCGTGGGAGCCATCGAACTGCACGTGCGCATCGATGAGCGCGTCGGAGGATTCCTCGCCCTCGGTCTCGCTGTGGAGAGCCGCCGTCCCGCTGCGGTCATCACGACGAGCGGAACCGCGACCGCCAACCTGCTGCCCGCCGTGCTCGAGGCGCACCACTCGAATGTGCCGATGATCTTGCTCACGGCCGACCGGCCGAGCGAGCTGCGGGGCATCCGCTCCAACCAGACCACGGTTCAAGCGGGCATGTACGGCGCTGCAGTGCGAAGGGCGCTCGACGTCGATGCCCCGACCGGTGCTGACGACGAGACGGATGCCTACACCTCCCTGGCCGATCGTGCCTGGTCCGCCGCGCTCGACGACGCCGGCCCCGTGCATCTGAACCTGGCCTTCCGCGAGCCGCTCTCTACTGCCGTGCCCGACCTAGCGGGCATGGTCGCATCATTGCTGGATCCGGTGGATGACGCGCCCCACGGCCCGCTCGGACGCGGCGACCTTCAGCTCGAGCCGGGCATCCGCACCGTCGTGATCGCCGGACACGGGGCAGGACCCGCAGCCGAGGAGCTCGCCCGCGCGGGCGGCTGGCCACTGATCGCCGAGGCGTCGAGCGGATCGCGTTTCGGTCCGAATCTTGTTGTCGCTTACCGCGAACTGCTTCGCGACGAGGGGTTCGGCGGAGCCGTGGAGCGTGCGATCGTGTTCGGGCATCCGACGCTCAGCCGCGAGGTTCCGGCGTTGCTGAAGCGCCAGGATGTCGAGGTGATCGTCGTCGCCCCTGTCGGCGAAGAGGTGTACGACCCCGCGCGCTCAGCGAAGGCAGTCGCATCAGTCGACGTGCAGGATGCCGACCCGAACGCCAGGGAGTCCCGTGCGTGGGTGGGACGCTGGGTGTTCGCCAGCCGTGCGCTGATCGAGGACCGCGATGTCTCTGCAGACGAGGTCGCGCCCGACGTCGACGCGGGCAGATCGCACTCGCCGCAGCAACGCGCGGCATTCGCGAAGGCGGAGTTCGCCGCTGTGCGCGCTCCTGTAACACGCCGCATGCTCGCCGAGGCGCTGTGGCGGTTCACCTGGCCGCACGACCGGCTCGTGCTGGGCGCGTCACGTCTGGTCAGGGAACTGGATTCCACGGTGACCGGCAAGCGGATCAACGTGCACTCGAACCGCGGGCTGGCCGGCATCGACGGCACGATCTCCACCGCGATCGGCATCGCCCTCGCGTCGCAACCCATCGATGCGGATGGCCCGACCGGCACGACCCGCGTGCTGCTGGGCGATCTCGCGCTGCTGCACGACGTCGGCTCCCTGCTGTTCGGCGACGGGGAGCGCAGACCTATCGTGCAGGTCGTCGTCGGGGACGACGACGGCGGAACGATCTTCGAGTCGCTCGAGGTGGCGGCGACGGCATCGGCCGAGGCGATGCGCCGCGTGCTGATCACCCCGCAGCGCGTCGACTGGGCCGCGCTGGCCGAGGCATACGGCTGGAGCTACCGACGAGCGACGACGAGGGGCGAGCTCGACCAGGCGCTGTCCGCTCCGCCGCTCGGCACGAGCATCGTCCACGTGCCGCTGGCCGGCTGAGCTCTACCCGAAGGCCTCTGTGATGGGGCGGAACTTCATCTTCGTCTCCGCGAGCTCCCGCTCCGGCACGGAGTCGCCCATGATGCCGCATCCGGCATATGCGGTGATGTCGCCCGACGGCTTCACCTGCGCGCCGCGCAGCGCGATCGCCCATTCCCCGTCGCCGTTCGCGCCGATCCAGCCGACCGGCCCGGCGTAGCGTTCGCGATCGAAGGGCTCGAGCTCGTGGATGACCCGCAGTGCGGCATCCGTCGGCGTTCCGGCCACCGCAGCCGTCGGGTGCAGTGCCGCAACCAGGTCCAGTGAGCCCGACCCGTCGCTGAGCGTGCCGGAGACGTCCGTCGCAAGGTGCCAGAGGTTGGGGAGCTTGAGCGGGAACGGCCGCGGGCTCGTCGTGAGGGCCGACGTGTGCGGAGTGAGCGCGTCGACCACGCTGCGCACCGCGACCGCGTGCTCCTCGAGATCCTTCGTGCTCGTCAGCAGTTCTTCGGCGGACTCACGGTCCGACTCGGCGTCCCCACCGCGCGCGCTCGTGCCGGCCAGTACCCGGGCGTCGAGGGTTCCGCCGTGCACGCGCACCAGGGTCTCAGGGCTGGAGCCGAGCATGCCGTCGACGGCATACGTCCAACATTCCGGGTAGCCGAGCGCCAGCTCGACGAGCGCGCGGCGCACGTCGGACTCGACGGGGAGGTGTGCCCGCAGGTCTCGCGCGAGCACGACCTTCTCGAGTCCGCCCTCGCGGATGCGCTCGGCCGCGACGTCGACTGCGCGCTTGTACGCCTCACGGGTGAGGGCGCCGGGGAGCATCGTGAGCCGGTACTCGGCGCCGAAGGGCTGAGGGCGTGGCATGGCAGGCATCGTCGGGTCATCCGTCTGCCTGATACGCGTGATCCACGCCGCACCGGCTCTGCGCCCGACTACGATCTGGGGAACGATCAGCACGCTCGTCGCCGAGCTGTCGTCGTCGAAGGCGAACGTGCCGAATGCGACGAGCCCGCTGCCGGGCATCCGTACCGGGTCGGAGACAGTGCTCGTCGAGACGAGCTGCTTCCACGCGGCCGACGCCTCCGCGATGCGGCCGGCGCCGTGGAACTCAAGCCGCAGCGTCTCGCCTATGCCTGCGATGCCCTCTCCTTTGCGCAGCCACACAAGAGGGGAATGCGCGTCGGTGAAGGGAAGGATGTGTCTGACGTCGTCGAGCGGGGTGGTCTCGACCGTCAACGCCTGTACGCGGGTCGCGGTTACGGTCACCGCTCTAGCGTACGTCCGTGCGCAGAACGAGACGCGCGGCCCAGGCGCACGCCCGCCTGCCCCGTCGCCCGCCTTGCGCATAACTCCTGCACGGGTCAGTAGGCCGTCCGCCCTTGCGCATAACTCCTGCTACTTCGTCGGTCCGACCGATGCGGGCCGCTGAATCTCGCACTTCCGAGCCGACGGCCGGACGAAGTTGCAGGAGTTATGCGCAGGGTGGCCTCGAGCTCAGCCCGGCCCGGCCCGGCCCGGCCTGGACCCGAGCCCCGGCCCGGCCCAGCCCCAGCGCCGGGCGACGGGCCACGGCATCGTTGCTTTCGCATGATCTGCGGGTGCACCCCGAAGTGAGCTTGCCGACGGAGAACTAAGCTTGGCCAGGTGAGTAGGGCCGACCTGAGCAAGCAGCCGTCGGATGTCGCAGCGATGTTCGACGAGGTGTCGACCGCATACGACCGCACGAACACGGTGCTGTCCGTCGGCAACGCGACGCTGTGGCGCATCGCCACGACACGTGCGGTGGATCCACGTCGTGGGCAGCTCATCCTCGACGTCGCCGCCGGAACGGGCACGTCGAGCGCGGCACTCGCCAGTTCGGGCGCCCGTGTGGTCGCAGCGGACTTCTCGCCCGGCATGATCGCGGTCGGGCGGCAACGTCAGGCGGGCAACCCGAACGTCGAGTTCGTGCAGGCCGACGCAACGCAGCTCCCTTTCGAAGACGACAGCTTCGACGCCGTGACGATCTCGTTCGGCCTGCGGAACATCGTTGATCCTTCCGCCGCGCTGGCCGAGTTCTTCCGGGTGACGAAGCCGGGCGGGAGGCTCGTCGTCTGCGAGTTCTCGCGGCCCCCGGCATCCGTCATCCGCGCCGCGTACCACGGCTATCTCGCGTATGGCATGCCGATCTTCGCGCGCATCGCCTCATCGAACCCCGCCGCCTACTCCTATCTGATGGAGTCGATTCGCGACTGGCCGGACCAGCAGACGCTCGCCCACCTCATCAGCGGTGCCGGCTTCGAGCGCGTCGCGTACCGCAACCTCACCGCCGGTATCGTTGCGCTGCATCGCGGGTTCGTGCCCGATTCCACGTCTGCGCCGGCACAGGACGCAGCAACGAAGGGTTTCCAGTAGTGCCATCGCTGCCTCTCGCGCGTCGCGGGAACACCCTGTCGAGCCAGTTCGGCTTCACCGAGCGGCTCTTCGCGTCGAGCGAGGACAAGCGGTTCGTCGCGCGCATCGATGCAGGGCTCGACCTGGTCGAGGAGGGGCTTCGCGAGCAGGTGCGCTTCGCGGATCAGCTGGCGGATGTCACCGCGAGCTACCTGATGAATGCGGGTGGCAAGCGCGTTAGGCCGATGCTGACTCTGCTCACCTCGCAGCTCGGCGAGGGCGCGACTCCCGAAGTGATCACGGCTGCTCAGGCTGTGGAGATCACGCATCTGGCGTCGCTGTACCACGACGACGTGATGGACGAGGCGTTGACCAGGCGCGGGGTGCCGAGCGCGCAGCACGTCTGGGGCAACTCCGTCGCCGTTCTGACCGGCGACCTGCTCTTCGCGCGTGCCAGCCAGCTCGTCGCGAGTCTCGGCGAGGGCGCCATCCGACTGCAGGCAGACACCTTCGAGCGGCTCTGCCTCGGACAGCTGCACGAGACCGTCGGGCCGATGGAGTCGGATGACCCGATCGAGCACTACATCAGCGTGCTCGCCGACAAGACCGGCTCCCTCATCGCTGCCTCGGCACAGATGGGCGTCATGTTCTCCGGGGCTCCGCGGGAGTACACCACGCCCGTGATGGAATTCGGCGAGAAGATCGGCGTCAGTTTCCAGCTCGTCGACGACGTGATCGACCTCGGCAAGGGGGACGAGACCGGCAAGACGCCCGGTACCGACCTTCGCGCAGGTGTTGCGACGTTGCCCCTTCTCAAGCTGAGGGCGAGGGCGCACGCCGACGCGTCCGCGGCCGCTCTGCTGGAGCGACTCGACACCGAGGTGCTCGGCGCACCCGACACCGCGGACGTGAGCGATGCAGTGGCGGCCCTGCGCGAGCATCCGGTCACGCAGGAGACTCTCGACGAGGCGCACCGCTGGGCGCGGGAGGCCGTCGAGGCCATCGCGCCGCTTCCGGAGGGACCCGTCAAGAGAGCTCTGACGCGATTCGCCGAGTCCATCGTCGAGCGCTCCAGCTGACCGGGCCGCGTCGCCACATGCACGCCAGCAGCGCACTGCACGCAGACAAGCAGCACGCCCCCGACGAAAGGGATCACTTCATGACCAAGCTCCGCCTGGCCATCGTCGGAGCCGGACCAGCCGGCATCTACGCAGCGGACATCCTGCTGAAAGCCGAGCGCGAGTTCGACGTCTCCATCGATCTCTTCGAGCAGCTGCCTGCACCGTACGGGCTCGTGCGCTATGGCGTCGCACCCGACCACCCCCGCATCAAGGGCATCATCACCGCCTTGCGCGATGTGCTCGACCGGGGCGACATCCGCATCTTCGGCAACGTGCGTTTCGGCGTCGACATCACGCTGGACGACCTCAAGCGGCACTACAACGCCGTCATCTTCGCGACCGGGGCCGTGAAGGACTCCTCCCTCGCCATCCCTGGTGTCGACCTCGACGGATCGCACGGCGCTGCGGACTTCGTGAGCTGGTACGACGGGCACCCCGATTACCCGCGCACCTGGCCGCTGGCCGACGAGTCGGTGGCGGTGATCGGCAACGGGAATGTGGCGTTGGATGTCGCACGAGTGCTCGCCAAGCACGCCGACGATCTGCTCCCGACCGAGATCCCCGACAACGTCTACCAGGGCCTCAAGCAGTCGCCCGTCACCGACGTGCACGTCTTCGGACGTCGCGGACCGACCTCGGTGAAGTTCACCCCGCTCGAGCTGCGGGAGCTCGGCGAGCTGCGCGATGTCGACATGATCCTCTACGACGAGGACTTCGACTACGACGACCACGACCGCGAGACCATCGCAGGCAACAAGCAGGTGCTCGTGATCGACCGCGTTCTTCAACAGTGGCGACAGCGGGAGGTCGGCGAGGCATCCCGTCGCCTGCACCTGCATTTCTACGCCAAGCCCGTCGAGTTCGTGGATGACGGAGAAGGACGCGTCTCGGCGATCAGGTACGAGCGCACCGCGCCCGACGGCCAGGGCGGCGTCCACGGCACCGGGGAGCTGCGCGAGGTGCCGGTGAGCGCCGTGTATCGCGCGGTCGGATACTTCGGGTCGCCGCTGCCGGGCATCCCGTTCGACGAGCATCACGGTGTCATCCCGAACCACGAGGGACAGGCGCTGCATACCGACGACAACACCCAGTTCTACGGCGTCTACGCGACGGGCTGGATCAAGCGTGGGCCGGTCGGCCTCATCGGCCACACCAAGTCCGACGCCATGGAGACGGTCTCGCACTTGATCAACGACCTTGGCAACTGGTGGACGCCGACCGACCCCTCCGAGGAGTCCATCGTCGAGCTGCTGCGGTCGCGCGGCGTGGAGTTCACGAACCTCGACGGATGGCACAACCTCGACGCGCACGAGCAGTCGCTGGGCGCAGAGCAGGGTCGCGCCCGCATCAAGGTCGTCCCCCGCGACGAGATGGTGCGCATCTCGAACGCGTAGCCGCGGGTCGCCCACATCGGGCGAAGAGCGTGCTGAGCGGATGACGGGGGTGGACCGCCTCTAGGTTCCCTGCTTGACTGGCCCCAGTGCCCGGCGCCTTGCTTCGGCGGCGTCGTTTTCGGGGGGAGATGGTGCTCATGCGTACTGTGCTGCGCAATCGCAAGGGAGTCGTTCGTGCCGTTCTGGCCGGCGGCCTGGTGCTGGGTGTCGGGGCGGCGATCACGCTCGCCGCGTGGAATGCTTCGGACTTCGCCACCGGCACGTTCAAGTCGGGAACGTTCGCGCTCGAGGGTTCGACCGACGATACGACCTATGCGGCGCATCCTGCCGCGCCCGGCGCCGATCTGTCGTTCACCGCTCCGGTGGCCGACCTGTCGCCGAACGACGTCGTCTACTCGTCGTACTGGGTGCGCCTCGCCGCCGGCACGACGGCCAACGCGACCGTCACGGTGAACACGGGAACACCGACCGGGTCGCTTGCGGGACTGACGTACTCGCTCGTGCAGACGACGGATGCCACCTGCGACGCCACCACGACGGGCACCTCGCTGGTGCCATCCGGAACCGCGCTGGGCACTGTTCCTGGAGCTCCCACGTTCGCGCTGACCGCCGGAAGTCCGACGACCAGCGCCGGCACTGCCGTGCATCTGTGCTTCACGGTGACGGCCGCTGCCGGTCTGACGCAGGGCCTGAGTGGAACGGCCACCTGGCAGTTCGCCGCCCAATCGGACTGAGCGCATGGCTGGGCGCCTGACCCGCGTACGCGCGCTGTTGGCCGGCGGACTCGTTCTCGGAGTCGGCGCCGCGGTGACGGTCGCGGCGTGGACAGCGCAGGACAACGCGACGGGCTCGTTCTCGACGAGCACGTTCGTCACGCAGTCGAGCGCCGATGCCGGAGCGACCTGGGCGAACAACTCGGTCGCACCCGGCGCCACGCTGCAGCTGGGAGCGGGGGCGCTCTCGCCCGGCGTGACGGTGGCGGCATCGTTCGGCATCCGCACCGCGACCGGTTCGATCGGCGGCACCGAGGCGATGCAGACGGCGACGAGCACGACGACGCCGCTGCCTGCGCTTTGGACTTCGCTGCAGTACCGCGTGTACAGCAGCACGACCAGCACGTGCACGGCGACGTCGACACCGGCATCAGGAGCGAACTGGATCGTCGGCAGCGCGACCACGTGGTCGGCGATGGGCACGGCGGTGCCGACGAACAGCACGGCGCTCGCCGCCGCGACGTCGAGTGCCGCTGGCACTCCGACCTGGTTCTGCTTCCAGGTCAATCTGCCGACCGGTGCACCGAACACGCTGCAGGGCCAGTCCTTCGTCGCGACCTGGCTGTTCGCGGGGACGAGCTCGTGACAGCGGTCGTCGAGAAGCCGTCTGAGGTCGAGCCCGCACCGCACGGCTGGGCTCGGGTCGAGTCCGTCGTGCGCAACGTGCTCTTGGATGTCGCGGCCGTGCTCGGCGCCATCTGCATAGTGCTCGTCGTGTTGGCGCTGGTGTTCCACATCACGCTGATCATGTTCAAGACCGGGTCGATGAGCCCGGACATCCCGACCGGTTCTCTGGCCGTCGTGAAGCAGATCCCGGCCTCGGAGGCGCACGTCGGCGACGTCGTCACCGTCGACCGCCCTGGAGAGCTGCCCATCACACACCGTGTCGTGAAAACCAGTCCCGGCCCCGACGGCAGCACGATTCTGGTACTCAAGGGCGACGCCAACGCGGCCGCGGACCCGGCACCGTACATGGTCAAGACGGTGCGGCTCGTGCTGTGGTCCGTGCCGGGGCTCGCGTACTTCGTAGTATGGCTGAGCAACCCGTTCGTGCTCGGCGGCCTCACGATAGGCGTCGCGGCGCTCGTCGTCTGGGCGCTGTGGCCGCGAGACAAGCGTGGCAACAAGCCGAGCCCCAAAGGGGACGACGACGGCGATCGCGTGGCTACGGGACGACATCGTCGACCGAAGGAAGGCTGATCGGTGCGGAGCGCATCCGTGCGTCGCGGCGGCTGGCGAGCCTGGGTGCTCGTCGGCGCGACATGTGCCGCGGCCGTGCTCGGTGCGGTCGGACTCGCGCTCGACCGACCGGTGTCGGCCTTGGCGGCGCAGTCGACGACGAGTGCGACATCCGGCCCGGTGCTCGTGCTCAGCAGTGACCCGCCGGGAACCGTGCACGGGCTCGCTCCGGGAGTGGCGACGCCGTGGAACGTCGGAGTGACGGTGCGCAGGATGCCCGTGAGCACGCTGGTCGGCATCGTCACCTCTCAGGGTGGCTTCGACTCAACCGCAGGTCGGGTGCCGGCGTCGATCGAGCTCCTCGGCTGCTCGCAGGCGTGGGTCGCCATGACGTGCGCGAGCGGAGAGCGGGTCATCCTTCCCCAGACGGATGCCGTGGCGCTGACCGGGGATCCGGCTGACCTCACCGATCCAACTGGCCCGATCCCGGCGCAGGTCTGGGTGCAGGCGCGGGTGACGCTGGCCGCCGACGCCCCGCAGCCCACCGTCGGACAGCTCGACGTGCGCTTGACGGTGGATGCCTCCGGCGCCGACTCGCCCACGCCGCCGACGCCCGGCGAGAACGGATCGTCCGTGACGGGATCCGGTCCCTTCTCGGCCGCAGAGACCGGTTCCTCGGTGCTCGGCCCTGCACTGCTGGCAGTTGCCGCGGTGACGGCAGGCCTCGCGATCGTCGGCTTCGTGCGCAGGCGGCGACATGGCTGAGCGTCCGGAGTCGGGGAATCGGATGCCCGGCGGGCGCCACCACCGCGCAGCGACACTTCTCGCCGTCGTCGGTGTGCTCGCCGTCGTGCTCTTCGCCCACCCCGCTCCGACGGATGCCAGTTGGACCGGGCAACAGGCCACCTCGTCGACGACAACCGCGAAGACGATCCAGCCGCCGACTCTGCAGGGATGCACCGCGGATCCGGGTGCGCTCGGCCTCAACCCGACCGTCACGGTCACCTGGTCGTTCCCCGCGGGAACCTCGTACGTGGTGCCCGCCAACATCGCATTCGGTGTCGGCACGAGCAGCCTCGGCTCTCTGCTCCCGATCGGCTCGGGCGTCACCACGACCGGCCCGACGAGTGGCGTCTACACCTCGGTGTACAGCAGCGGGCTGCTCTCAGGCCTGCTGGGCGGCACTTTCAACGTTGCGCTGTGGACCGTCGATCCGTCCGCGTGGACCTCACGCCAGGTCGGCTACAAGGCCTCGATCGGTCTCGCCGGCCTCGGCACGACCTGCGTGCTCCAGTAACGGCGCGCTCCAGCTAGCGGCGCCGCTAAAGCACGCAGTCAACGCCCCGTCGCGGTGCTCCGCATCGTCAGAGTCGCCGTACCTTCGTCATCCCCGGTCTCGAACGACACAGAGACCTCGCCCAACTCGCCGAGCGACGACACGTGGGTTCCACCGCACGCGATGCGTGCCGTGCCCTCCGGCAGATCGCAGACCCAGAAGCGCCGGTCGCTCAGCCCGTCGCCTTCTCGCTCGACGTGCACCGCGGCATCCGTCGCGACCCACTCGCGCAGGGTCGCGGTGACGGTGTTCTGCAGGTCGTCGAGCACCTCGGGGAGTCCGTCGGTCGCGAATCCCTTGCGACGCAGCGACTTATTGAGGCGGAAGACGTCGACCGATCCGTTCGGCACGATCGTGGAGGACTGGATCGCCTCGTGGTCGAAGTCGGGATGACCGAGCGCGTCCTCGCCCACGGGCTTGCTCCACCGGTCGACAAGTGCCGCGTTGAGAGCGAGCGAGGCGAGGTGGCAGAGGGAGTGGCCGACCGACAGGGAGCGGCGATGTGCGTCATCCACCGTGACGTTCACGCGATCGCCCACCGCGATGCGGCTCGGCTCGGCGAGCACGTGGACGACCACGAACGCCCAGCCCTCCGTTCCTCTGCGAACAGGCACCTCGGCGCCGACGTAGAGCTCGGTGCCGTTCGTGGCGCCGAGTAGAACGGCCGCCAAGGGTTGCTCGCGCTCGCCGACGAGGATCGTCCCGCGGTCGGGACCCTGGTCGGGCCAGGCTATGTCGACGGGATGAGCGGGCGTTCGGTCCAGTAGCACGAGCTCGTGGCTCGCGTCGTACGGCTGCACGTGCAGCACGGTGGCCGTCGCGGAGAGCGACTCAGGGTCGCCTTCACCGAGCGGGTAGAGGACGACGGTGTCGGTCGAGGGGAGCGGCATGGGTCAGCGGAAGTTCACGAACTGCAGGTCGACCTCGACGTCGGCTCGCTTGAGCAGCGCGATCGTGGCCTGCAGATCGTCACGGCTCTTCGACGACACGCGCACCTCGTCACCCTGAATCTGGCTCTTCACCGACTTCGGGGCCTCGTCGCGGATGAGCTTGTTGATCTTCTTGCCCGCGTCCTGGTCGATGCCCTCCTTGAGCGCGACCTCGAGGCGGAACTCCTTGCCGCTTGCGTACGGGTCACCGGCATCCAGGCTCTTCAACGAGACGCCGCGCTTGATGAACTTCGACTCGAGCACATCGAGAATGGCCTTCACGCGTTCCTCGCTGTTGGCCTTGAGCAGGATCTTCTCGCCGCTCCACTCGACAGATGCGCCGATGTTCTTGAAGTCGTAGCGCTGGTCCACCTCTTTGCGGGCCTGGTTGACGGCGTTGTCGGCCTCCATCTTGTCGACCTTGCTGACCACGTCGAACGATGAGTCTGCCATGCGTGTCCACCCCTTTCGCGTACGCGTGTGAGGACGCCCGAGCCGGACCCTCACGCACCCTGACGAGTCTATGGTCTGTCTCGTACGGAGCGGATGGGTCGCTCCGACGCCCGCTGCCCTTATAGTTGCCGCGTGAGACAAGACGTCGGCGGCCTCGCCGCGACCGGATCCAATGTCACCCCGTGGCTGATCGTCGCAGGCATCATCGTGCTGCTCGGCGTGATCGCGCTCGTCGTCGCAGGCATCGTGCGGTCGAGGCGGTCCGAGCAGCAGGTGGAAGACGCGGCAGAGACCGTGGCGGATGCCGGGGGCACGCTTCCCACTCCGGATCCGAATGCGCCGGCATCCGACGAGACCGTGATCGAGGAGGCCGCCGAGCTCGGCGGCGCTGCGGCCGCCGGTACCGCCGCGGTGGCCGGGGCAGATGCGGTGAAGCCGGAGACCGCTGCTCCGTTCGCTGGCGACCCTGCGGAGATCGCGCCCAGCGACGAGTTCGCGCCCAACGTCGGCGAGATCGGCCAGGATCTGAACGCGCCGGCCGACACGTCGTGGCCGGCTGACGGTGAAGCCCAGCCCCGTGAGCCGGGGGCGCCGAAGCACTCGGCGACCCCCGAGAAAGAGGTCCCTCCTTTCGACGCTCCGACGGAGAACGACGACCCCTCCAAGTAGCCGACGCCCTCGATTTCATGGGATGCCCCTGCGCGGGTATTCTTATGGGGCGCGTTCGGTCAGGTGACTACATGTGGTCGGGAGCGCCTTGGCGAGTTACCCAAGCGGCCAAAGGGATCTGACTGTAAATCAGCCGGCATAGCCTTCGGGGGTTCGAATCCCTCACTCGCCACCCCAGCCGAGAGGCCCGGAATCACGCGGAAGTAACGTGTCCGGGCCTCTCGTCATTTCAGTGGTCGACCGACTCCGTGACCGCTTGTGTGTGCAGTGGGTGTGCACTGGACCTCGGCACGAGCGCCGATGCGCCCTCAGCTACGCGCCGTGACGCCGACGCGATCAGGCGGGAGTAGACGTCGGATGTGAGCGCGATCGTCGAGTGTCCGATGCGCTTGGACACGATCGCGATGTCCGCGCCAGACGCGAGCAGCAGACTCGCGTGCATGTGCCTCAGGGAATGGATCGACGCGTCGCCGAATCCTGCCTGATCACGCAGCGTCTCTACGGCAAGGAGCCGACTCGACTAAGCGACGCCGGGCGTTGCTCCCCGGTATGAACGAGGAACGCTCGGCGTCGAGACCAGGATACATCCGCCTCATTCGAGCGTATTCTGTGTGGCGGAAGCGGCAGGCAGTGCGGAAGCACAGCCCAGCCGCTTTTGTCATTCCCGGCTACTCGGGTCGAGCGGTCGCCACATCGTTCCGTCGGCGTTCCGCCCGTTCGGAGGCCCTTGCGGACCCACCTGCGGGACGTCGTACCTCACCAAGTCGTTTGCGTGCTCGAGCGAGTCGACGGCGCTCATGAGTTTCCGTTTCGGCGGGTCGAGATCCCATCGGAACACGAGCTACCGATCGCCTTCACGATGGCGCACGCGCTGCACAACGGCTTTCGGGAGGACCTTGTCGTTCCGCATGACGAGCCACGTGTCCACCTCGAAGCGAATGGGACGCGGCTCGATCATGCCCAGCATACGGGCGGGTACCGACGGCGCGCGCCGGATGGGCTTGCACGCACGGGTCACAGCGTGCACCATGAGTTATGCCCTTCGTGCATCGGCCGGCAAAGACGCAGCCGCATGCAGAAGGGGCGCGAACCGAAGTCCGCGCCCCTAGACCCTCAGGTCAGCTACCGATCACGCCGTTGCAGCGGCATCTTCCACGATCAAGTAACGGTATGCGCACTCGCCCTTGCGGTCGATGCACGGTGGGAACGTTCGACCAGCCACGAAGTGTCCCACTTCGCCGTACTGATCGAACCAATTCCCGGTCTCGGGCACGCGCTGCCCGGTTTTCCACGACCCGTTGGGTCCCTTAGGCTCATGCTCACGCATGACGACCTCTTTTCTGTTTGGAGCATCGGATGACGCTCATTGACTTCCCGCAACGTCGAGTCACGGGCTCGGCAGACGAAGGAATCGTCTGCGAGTGTGGTGGCCAGTGGTTCACGCTTCTTCGCGTGAAGGACGGCCGGGTGGTCCCTGGTGCTGTTGTGCTGGACCGTGCGGGCACGATCAATGGGTACAGCGGCTTTTTTCGCTGCAACGACTGCGGACACGAGTACGAGCCCTGACCCGCAGGGGCCAGGGCTCACGTGAACTGCGCGACTAGAGGCGCATCTGTCGTCGACCATCTGCATAAACCAAGTTCGGGCTGAGCTGCGAGGCAGTAGGCATCTGAGCTTGCTCACTTTCCGTAGTTCGGCGATCCATGTGTGGTGGGTTAAAGCTAGCTGTACGTCCAGACACTTACAGGACCGACACGCCATCGCCGGAGATCGACAAAAGAAGGCCCCCGCTTCGTGATGGAAGCGGGGGCCTCGAACTCGGTTAGCAGCTACCACACATGCCAAACCCGGACTATCCCAGCTTACGTGATAGAGGGCCGCCGGGGCTGTATTGGCCCACCGATCTCCGGGTTGTCGCCCTCATGCGCACGCAGCACGGCGAGATGCCGCAGGCCCGCGCGCGACCTTATGAGTTCAGAAGGGTCGATTGGTGTGGCGGAGTCGAACTCCGGACCGGTCCTGTGCGATGAAGCGTTAGTCAGCAGCCCTGCGTCGCGTCGACGGAGAGATTGAGCCTCGATCGAAGTCGGGCGCTCGCCTGAGACGCCGCCGTCGAGTCGGGCCACTGGATGGTGTTGATCTGGCTGATGTCGGTGAGGTGTACCAGCTGCCCGTCTATTGCGACCTCAGAGAAGAGGTCGTCGCGGACGGCGTCGACGTCGGCCTTGACGTCGGCTGGCCAGAGGGTCGTGTCGAGAGCTTTGGCCGCTGTACTGTCGGCCGTCAGCGCGACCTGAGCAGCTTGGTGGAGCGCGTTGAGATCGGTCCCCTGCAGCGCTGCATTGACCGCGTCGACTGTCTTGTTGGCCGGGCAGATCGCCGCGATGTACGCCGTCGCGGCCTCCGCGTCCGACAAGACCGTCGGAGTCGGCGTTGGGGTCGGCGTGGGTGTCGCTGACGAGGTCGCCCTGGCGCCTGTAGCGGAGGTCGTGGTCATAGTGCATCCGGCAAGAGCGGCCGTAAGAATCGCTGCGCTGGCAATGGCCGGGAGGAGCTTCATCATTCGATCCTATGGAATGTCTGTGGGCCGGCAGCAGGCCCAGAACGGGGCGCGTCGTGCGCACGCGCGTGTGTGCAAACTGCAGCGGACACGAGCCGTCAGGAGCGTCAGGAGCGGACGAGGCGGACGACCGAACCCCGAGACACCAGACCAGCGGACACGAGCCGACAGGAGCGGATGAAGGCTCGTTCTCTGTAAATCAGCCGGCATAGCCTTCGGGGGTTCGAATCCCTCACTCGCCACCCTCGTAAACGCCCCGGTATCCCTGTGAGAACAAGGGATTCCGGGGCGTTTCGACTAGATCAAGAGACCTGTCAGCCTGCACCCGAGGCGCTAGGCGGGGCGATTTGCGCATTCTGGTCGTCATCCCTCGGGCTTCGGCCGAGGACCCGCGATGGCAGGTTGCGTGAGAAGAACATGGCGCCGAGCGAAACCAACGCGAGCGTCGCGAACGAGAGCCGCAGCGCGGAGAGCTGTGACTCGTTGTAGATGGAGGCGAGCTGCGTGCCTTGGTCTTCCGTGAGCCCGGCGTCGGTGGCGATCTTCGGCACATCGGCGGTCGCCACGACCGCGACGCCGCCCTGCGACTCGGACACGACCAGTTGCTGAACGTCGTGCGGGAGCGTACTTGAGGCGACCGCTCCGGTGAAGATCGTCGTGAGCGACGCGATCATGACCGACCCGATGAGCGCCGTGCCCAGGGATGATCCGAGGTTCTGGAACACGCCCTGCACTCCTCCGGCCTCGCTGAGCTCGTTCTCGCTGACGGCCGACATCGTCACGTTGCCGAGCTGGGAGGCGAGCAGCCCCAGCGCGGCGCCCGCCACGAACATCCCAGCGCCGAAGATCCAGTTGTTGAGCTCGACATCGACGGATGCCAGCAGCACCAGACTCGCGAGTATGAGGCCGAATTGGCCTAGGCGGGCGATCAGCTTCGGAGACAGCCGGCGAGAGAGTGCGGTTCCGAGGATCGAGAACAGCACGAGGGCGATCGAGAGCGGGAAGATTCGCAGGCCTGTCGACAGGGCGTCGAGCCCCAGCGACAGCTGCAGGTAGATGGGGACGATGAAGAACAGGCCGGCCGTCACCGTGTACTGGATGCCGAGACTTCCCACTCCGGCGCGCAGCTGACGCAGCTTCAGGATCGCGGTATTGAGAAGGGGTGCCCGCCCGAGTCGACTCAGCCTGTCCTGCCGGAGGAAGAACAGCCACCCCAGCACGACCCCAGCGCCGATGAGGAACGGTACCGGCGACAGTCCGAGGATGCTGATGTCGGGCTGGGTCGGCAGGATCCATCCCCATGTCTTCGTCTGCAGCAGCCCGTACACGATGAGCACGAGCGCCGCCGCGGACATCACGACCGAGAGGACGTCGATCCGCACGTGGGAGCGCGCTCCGCTGTCGGCCACGACACGGCTGAACAGCAGCACTACCGCCATGATCACGACTTCGCCGGCGAAGACGTAGCGCCAGCTCGCATAGGTGGTGAGGAACCCGCCGATGAGGGGGCCGACCGCCACGGCGACACCGGATGCGGCGCCGATCGCGGCGAAGGCGGTCACCCTGGCGTGACCCGTGTAGTTGTCCGCGATGAGCGCGGCGATCGCCGGGATGACAAGCACCGCTCCCAGGCCCTCGACCACCGACCAGCCGAGAAAGAGCACCACGATGTTCGGCGCCAGGGCGGTGGTCGCTGATCCGATGGCATAGATGATGGAGCCGATGATCAGTGCGCGGCGACGACCCCAGACATCTCCGAGTTTCGCGCCGAGCAGCATGAAGGCCGCCATGGTCAGTGTGTAGAACGTGATGGTCGCCTGCATGGCGGAGATGGTCGTGCCCAGGTCCTTGACGAGTGTCGAGATCGACACGTTCATCACCGTGCTGTCCAACGTCATGACGAACTGCGCTGACGCCAGAACCGTCACCGCGCCCCAACGTCCCGCCATGGCGACTCCCTCCGGATACTGCCCGGATGCTAGCGCGGCGCGCGCTCACCACACCAGTGAATTCGTCGAATCCGACGTCATTCCGCCAGCTGGGCGTACGCCGTCGCCCACATGATTTCGTAGTGCACAGGGCTGAGGTTCCCGGTCTCCACGTCGTTCTCCGCCTGGTCGAGGAGCGTGGCCAGCGAGCGCAGGTGCACAGCACCGCGATCGCCGGAGTTGTCGATGTTCTCGACGGCGAACCCTTCGCGGACCAGCCTGCGGGTGCGTCGCGCGTTGTACGCGAGCACAACGGTGATGATGAGTGTCCCGACCATGATGGTCACGGCGGCGGTCCACGCGGGAAGGCAGAGCACGACGCCGATCAGGCACAGCGCCCCTCCGACGAACGGCCAGGCCCGCCACAGACGAAGGGCCACGCGCTCACGCTGACTGATACCGGGCGGATAGACGACCAACCGCAGGGTGCGAAGCCCGTGGCGCCAGTATCCGACATAAAAGGTGCCCCATGGATGACCGGTATCGAGCATACGAAGCAGCCGGTTCGACCGTGAATGCGCGACGGTTACCGGGTGGGACTGAAAGGTCATCTCCCCACTGTGGCGATCGGCGTCGGCGGCAGGTCACGTCCTTACGACACGCATACGCGAAGGGCCTCTTTGCTCACGGATTCCTCATTCCCACCCGATTGCCGCACGAGGATGATTCCATTAGCCGTATCGCCTAGACAACGGTCTATATTAATGGGGATTCTGTTTACGCCATTGCACCGTTCGGCACATGCGGGCGGCGCCGCGGCGACTCTAGCGTCGTAGTGACGACGCGGATGGGGAGGGGCATGCCATGGCCGAGAAGACCACGCCGAGTGCGACGCAGACCGGTGAGAAGGCGAGCGAGGAGCTGGGCGCCGAGTCGGTCATCCGATTCCACTACGCGAGCGCACCCCTGCTGCCGGCGACCGTGTCCGTCGACCTGACCGCACTCGCCGAGGCGGCTCTGGCGCGGTCACGATCCGGCACGCTGAGCGGTCCCTCGGCATGAGCTCGGGCCTTCGGGCGGAGTCCGCGGATGTTAGTCTCCGCGGGATGAGTCGCAGCTCGAACCGCACCACCCTTGCCGATGACATGGCCGCCATCATGCGCGACGTTCGTGACGCGCTGCAGGAGCACGGCAGTCGCCTCGTCGACGGTGGCGAACTCGATCCGGCTTTCGAGCGGCAGGCTGTTGCCATCCTCGGCGAGGCCGCGGCATCCATCGCTGACGGCAACGACGACCGTCTGCCACTGGCGACGGCTGACCTGCTGGATCCCCAGCGACTGGAGGCGCTCGGTCGGCTGCGGGCCGGCCAGGACAGCCATCCTGCCGAAAGCCTGCTCGCCGCCGAGGTGCTGTTCGATCAGGCGATCGAACCGCTGGCGTCGTGGGCGGCGGCGCTGCCGCGGCCCGTTCCCGCGGTGCAGGTCGCGCGCATTCTGCATCACGCGGTGTTCCGGCGCTTCCCGCCCGGCGCCGTCGCCTACACGCAGGCGATGCGCGAGCGACTTTCGACGGCGAACCAGGAGAGTCGCTTCAGGCTCTCGCGGGACCTGCACGATCGCGTGGCGCACGGCATCGCGGCGGGCATCCAGCGCATCGAGCTCAGCTCGCTGAACGACGGCGAGGATGCCTCCGACCTCGCCGCCGCTGCACACACCCTTCGGCAGACGCTGATGGACGTGCAGAACATGGCGCTCGACCTGCGCCAGCTCGTCGGGTCGCGCTCCCTGGAGAAGGCGATCTCCGACTACGCGGCCGAAACCTCGACGATGCCGCCCCGTGTGGTCGTCTCCTCGACCGGACCGGTGCGTCCGCTGCCGACATCCACGGCCGAAGAGGTCTTCATGATCGTGCTCGAGGCGATCCGCAACGCGCGCACGCACGCGACGGGCGCCACGATGGTGTCGGTGGGCATCGACTGGCGCAGGCGCACCCTGGCGGTCACGATCGCCGACAACGGCCCGGGGTTCAGCCACGACGACGTCACCACCGGTTCCATCGGGCTGCTCGACATGCGCGAGCGCGCCGACTCGATCGGCGGGCGCCTGAGCATCGCCACCTCCGCAGGCCCCGGCACCGTCGTGCGTCTGACCATCCCGCTGACGGACGTCGAAGGATGACCGGCCGCATCGACGTCGGCATCGCCGACGACCACGACCTCTTCCGCGAGGGGCTCGTCGCCCTGCTCGGAAGGGATGCCCGCCTTCGGGTCGTCGGCCAGGCATCCGACAGCCGCGGTGCGCTGGAGCTCGTTCGGGTGCGACGGCCGCTCGTGCTGTTGCTCGACGTCAGCATGCCGGGCGATCCGGCCCGCATGACGATCGCCAGGGTGAAGCGCATGCAGCCCGATCTGCGCGTCGTCGTGCTGACGATGCACCAGGATGTGCACCTTCGCTCGGAGCTGCTCGCCGCCGGCGCCTCCGCCTACCTCACGAAGACCGCGCCGAGCAGCGAGGTCGTCGCGGCCATCCTGCACGCAGCGACGACGGACTCGCCGATGGCTGCGCCAGGGGCAGAGGATGGCCACAGCGACCTCCTCTCCGAGCGTGAGTACGCCGTGCTCAGGCTCATCGCGCAGGCCTACTCCAACAAGGAGATCGGCAAGGAGCTGAGCATCGCGGAGGGCACCGTCAAACGGCACGCGAACAACATCAACATCAAGCTCGGCGCCACCTCGCGCATCGACGCCGTTCGCAAGGCTGCACGGTTGGGCATCTTGCCGTCCCAGGCGACGCTCGGCTGAGCTCGCGACACGTGCGCAGCCCCGCCACGCACAGCGCGAGCCGTTGAGCGACCGCCTAGGCTCGCTGTGAACGAGGAGGCGCAGTGGCCGACGAGCAAGGCAATGTTCCCACCCAGATCAACTTCGAGATTCCGCCGGAGGTGGAGGCGGGCGGCTTCGCCGACTTCGCCAGCATCTGGCACACCGACAACGTGTTCGTGCTCGACTTCGCGTCGCTGCGGGGTCCGGCCACGGAGACGCGCGACGAGCACGGCAACACTCAGCGCGCGGTGAACGCGCGGGTCGTGACGCGCATCCGCATCCCACCCGAGCAGGTGTTCGAGCTGGCGAAGGCGCTCACCCGCGAGCTCGAGATGTGGGAGCAGCAGACGGGCCGCACCGCGACCTCGTAGGGCGGCGCCGCAGGTACGACAGCACCGCAGGTGGATGGATGCCGGTTCTCAGACCCGGTCGAAGCGCTTGCCGTAACCCTGCTTGGGCAGCACGGCCAAGATGATGCCGATCACGCCTCCGGCGAACGGGATGATGATCAGGAACGCCCACCAACCCGAGAGGTTGGCGTCGTGCAGGCGACGCACGAAGACGGCGATTCCGGGCACGAGTGTGGCGAGCGCGTACAGCAGGTACACGACGCCGATCACCGTGCTCGCCGGCGTCGGCCGGGGGTCGGTCGGTGCGGCGACCGCGTTGACCATCTCGATGGCGATGCCGACCGCGAAGAAGATCACCAGTGCCAGGGCTGCCGCCCACCAGAACTCGCTGCGGCTCGCCCGACCGTGGAAGACCGCGTACTTCGTGAAGAATCGCTTGATGCCCTCCTGGGGCGTGGCGCGGTAGATCGGCTTGTCCGATGGATGACGCGACGCTGCGATCTCCGCGGCATCCACCGCATCTTGCGCGAAGTCGTCGAATTCGGCGGTCACGTACGCAATGGTGGCACACCCCGGGCCGGATGGATGTGCGGCGTTCATGTGTCACCCCTAGCATCGAAGGCATGCCCGTGAACGCAGAGCTCCTCGACCTTGCCAGAAACATCGCGGTTGAGGCGGGTGAGCTGGTTCGCATGAGGCGCGAGCAGGGCGTCGAGGTCGCAGCGACCAAGACCGCCCCCGAGGACATCGTCACAGCCGCCGACCGCGAGTCGGAGAACCTCATCCGTGGGCGTATCGCTGAGGCGAGGCCGGATGACGGCTTCTGCGGCGAAGAGAGTGACGCCACGGCCGGGTCGAGCGGTCTGAGCTGGATCGTCGACCCGATCGACGGCACGGTGAACTACTTGTACGGCATCCCTGACTACGCGGTTTCCATCGCTGTGGTCGAGGGTGACCCCGACCCGCTCACGTGGCGCGCGCTGGCATCCGCCGTGGTGAATCCGGCGAGCGGTGAGGTGTTCACCGCGAGCGCAGGCGGTGGCGCCTTCCTCGGAACGAGGCGACTGCAGGTCGCGACCGGCAAGCAGCTCTCCCTCTCCCTCGTGGGCACCGGCTTCTCCTACGACTCGCGACGCCGTGGACTGCAGGCCGAGGCGGTGAGCATGCTGATTCCGCGGGTGCGAGACATTCGCCGCATCGGCTCCGCCGCGCTGGATCTCTGCAACGTCGCGACCGGCAGGCTCGACGCCTACTACGAGAAGGGCCTCAAGCCCTGGGACCACGCCGGCGGTGCCCTCGTCGCCGTCGAGGCGGGCGCGAAGGTGGGAGGCCTGCACGGCGTGCCGGCGAGCCGTGCCCTGACGATCGCCGCCGAGCCGGGCCTCTGGGCCCAGCTGGAGCCCATCATCGACGAAATCGGCGTCGCCGACCGTTGACCGCGGCGCCCCGCGGCGCCCACTCACCCCGATCGCGAAGTCGTCGCCACTTAGTGCGGAATCGCTGGGCCCCAACCCGCAGCAACTGGCGACCACTTGAGTGAGTGAGTGGGCGGGCGGCGGGGGATGCACACCACCACCCAACGTCACCCATCACCACCTTCATCGCCCACCACCCACGCGCCACCCACCGCCCACGCGCCACCCACCTCCGCGGGGGCACCAAGTCGTCGCCACTTTCCGCGGGTTGGGAGCCGGGAATGCCGCAACAAGTGGCGATGACTTGAGGCTCGTGGGGCACCCCGTCACTCGAACCCACGCGGCACCGCCGGGAGCGGGCATCCGACCGTCATCTCGCCGGATGACGCGGAGTTCGCCATCGGCCGGCGGTCAGAGCGGTAACTGCGCCATGTGCGCGCTATTGCGCCCGTTGTGCTGGCGCTATAGAGCGCAAGTGGCGCGCCCGCGGGTCGGCGGTCGGCCGAGCGGGATCGGTGTGGGTCGGTCGGGGGCGGTGGCGGGTCGGTCAGTCGGGGCCGGTGATGGGTCAGATGGACCGGTGGGCCGGTGATCGGTCAGATGGACCGGTGGGCCGGTGGTGGGTCGGTCAGTCGCGGGGGGTGTGATGGGTCAGACGGACCGGTGGGCCGGCGGTCAGCCCGCCAGCCAGGCGGCAGTGTCGGCCGGGAGCTCCGAGCCGGACAGCGGCTCGCTCGAGACGATGACCTTGCCAGCGGGCAGCGGAACGGATGCCGTGCCCAGGTTCGCGACCACGGTCACGTCGCCGTTGCGGAACGCCACGACGTCGTCCCCGAGTCCGTCCACCCACTCGAGCTCACCCGCGCCCAGGGCACGTGCCTCGCGCTCCGACAGCAGCCGACGGTAGAGCGACAGCGTCGACAGCGGGTCCGACTCCTCGACATCCCGAGCAAGTCCCGCCCATTCGTCCGGCTGGGGCAACCAGCTCGCGCCGGTGTCGTTGAACCCGTACGCGGGGCCGTCGGCGGTCCAGGGGAGCGGCACACGGCATCCGTCACGCCCGTAGCGCTCTCCGTTGGTGCGGAACCAGGTCGGGTCCTGCCGCGCCGAGTCGGGCAGATCGATCACCTCGGGGAGCCCGAGCTCTTCGCCCTGGTAAAGGTATGCGGACCCCGGCAGCGCGAGCATCAGCGTGGTGGCTGCGCGCGCTCGGCGGGCACCGGCAACGACATCGGGACGGAACGGCGTCTTGGGGCCGAGGCCATGGCCCTGCGGATTCTCCTCCGAGATGCCGAGGCGGGTGGCGTGCCGTACGACGTCGTGGTTGGAAAGCACCCAGGTGCTGGGCGCACCGACGCCGCCGAACGCCTCGAGTGAGTCCTCGATGACGTCGTGCAGGGCATCCGCCTGCCACGGCGTCTCGAGGTACGAGAAGTTGAAGGTCTGCTGCATCTCATCCGGTCGCACGTAGCGTGCAAGCCTCGACGGCGGGCTGACCCATGCCTCGCCGCACAGCGCGCGGTCGCCGTCGTAGGCCGCCAGCACCTTGTGCCAGTCGCGGAAGATCTCGTGGCCACCCTCCTGACCCCAGAACGGCGAGCTCGGCGGCTCATCGCTGATGTCGGGCTCGAGAGTGGCGCCGGCGCCACTCATCGAGCCGCCGTGCTCGGCATCCGTCTCGTCAGGTAGCCCCTCGGCCTTGACCATGCCGTGAGCGACGTCGATGCGGAAGCCGTCGACACCGCGATCGAGCCAGAAGCGCAGGATGTCGCGGAACTGCTCGCGCACCCACGGGTCTTCCCAGTTGAGGTCGGGCTGCGAGCTGTCGAAGAGGTGGAGGTACCACTGGCCGGGCGTGCCGTCGGGGTTGGTGAGGCGGGTCCAGGCCGGCCCGCCGAAGACGGACTCCCAGTTGTTCGGCGGCTCGTCGCCGTTCTCGCCCTTGCCGTCGCGGAAGTAGTAGTGCTCCCGCTCCTCGCTGCCCTCTGCGGACGCCAGAGCCGCCTGGAACCAGGCGTGATCGGATGACGTGTGATTCGGCACCAGGTCGACGATGACCCGCAGGCCGAGCTCGTGGGCCGCACCGAGCATCCTGTCGAAGTCGTGAAGTGTGCCGAAGATCGGGTCGACGTCGCGGTAGTCGGCCACGTCGTATCCGGCATCGCGCTGCGGGGACGTCATGAACGGGGAGAGCCAGATCGCGTCGACCCCCAGCGTTCGCAGCGCGGGGAGGTGGGCGGTGATGCCGGGGAGGTCACCGATGCCGTCGCCGTTGCTGTCGGCGAACGACCGCGGATACACCTGGTAGATGACCGCGGTGCGCCACCACTCCTTGCCGATCGAAGGGTGTGGGTTTGTCGCCGTGCTCGTCGAAGTGGTCGTGGGGTTCACGAATGAAGTCCTTGGATCGTCGGTTACCGGAACGTACCCGACAATGTTCCCCCATCTTCATTGCTGCTGCGATCCAGATGGGGGTGTGCACGAGGTGTCATCCGTGCTGGCGGCCCGACCCGGCAGGCATCGGTAGACCGGGAGGGTCGCCAGCACGGAATGCTCGGCGTGGGGGGATGACTCAGCTCTTCAGCTGCGACATGAGCGTCGACTGCAGAGCGGTCAGTGCCTCCTTCGGCGTCTGCTTGAGCGAGAGGATCTGCTGCGCCCACGTGGTCATGGCGGGAGTGCTGTCCACGAGCGAGATGTTCGCGAACAGAGCCGTTCCGCCCGGTGCCGCCCACGTCTTGCAGATGGGCTGCCAGACCTCGATGAGCTTCACGTTGGCAGGGTTCTTCTTGAACTCGCTCGTCTCGGCGATGGACTTGAGCGGCGGGAGGCCGATACCGGTGCTCTGGGTCCAGAGCGGCGCCATGTTCTTGTAGTAATAGGTCAGGAACGCCTCCGAGCCCTTCTGGCTGGGGGTGTTCTTGTACATCATGATGTTGTTCGGGAAGTAGAGCGCGCCCTTCTTGCCGGCCGCGCTCACCAGCGGGTCGCCGAGCGCGAGTTCCTGCTGCACGGGGCCCGTGACGTTCGCCGGAAGGCCGGGAACGTCGATGCCCATCGCGCAGGTGCGGTTGCTCCACTGAGTGTTCGTGTTCGTGCTGGAGTAACCGAGGTTGCCTGGGTCGACATAACCCTTCTTCACCATCTCGACCACCCAGTCGAGGGCCTCGATGTTCGTCGCCGTGACACAGTTCGGCTTCTGCTCCTCGTCGAAGAGTCCGCCGCCGTTGTTGATGAGCACGCCGGTGAGGGTCTGGAAGCTGTTGCCGTTGCTCGACGCGCTGCTGAGGCTGAAGCCGTACACGCCGATCTTCTTCAGAGCCGCCGAGGCATCCAAATAGCTCTGCCAGTCGGTCGGCGCTTCGGTGCCGGCCTTCTCGAGCAGGGCCTTGTTGTACCAGAGCACCCGCATGTCGAGGTTGTAGGGAATCGCGACGTAGCCCTTGTCGGTCTTCATGGCGTCGAGGGTGCCAGGGAGGAAGTCGTCGTAGAGGCCGTTCGACTTCCAGCTGTCGATGAGGTCATCCGCGTACGCGATCTTGTCCTCAGTGGCGAACTTGAACGCTTGGGTACCACCGCCCGAGCTGACGGCCGGACCCGTGTTGGATGCGATGGCGGACGCGAACGTCTGGTTGAAGTTCGACCACTGGATCTCCTGGTACGTGGCCGCGGGCAGACCGCTCGCTGGCTTGTAGGCCAGGGTGATCTTCTTGTCGAGCGGATTGAAGGCGGTGCCGCCCCACGGCATGTTCCAGAACTTCAGCGGTGAGCCGGACGAACCGGATCCTCCGCCGGAGCTACAGGCGGCGAGGGCTGCGGTTGCGAGGCCAGCCCCGGCCACAGAGAGAAAGGTGCGCCGGCTGAAGGCGCTGACTGGTGTCGACGTCGACATGTTTTCCTCCTCGCGGCATGCGCCGCAGGTTCGTCGCTGAACGTGGTCGGGTGGACCACAAAGTTTGCGCAACTCGCGCAAGGGATTTTCGGTGCTCATGGCACTATGCATGGATTTGTCTGCGATTGCAACAAATGCAGCGATGAAAGTTTGCGCAAAGAGCTCTCAGCTTTAGGATGACCTCGTGCCCGACAAGAAGCCCCGCGCCGCGCGTCCGACGCTCGCCGTCGTCGCCGATCGCGCTGGCACGAGCGTTCCGACGGTGTCGAAGGCGCTTCGCGGGGGAACGGATGTCGCGCCGGCCACCAGGGAGCGCATCCTTCGCGTCGCGTCGGAACTCGGTTACTCGCAACCGGGGGATGTCGCACGGGAGGATCATCCCGAACCGGGTCCCGGGGTCGTGGACTTCGTGCTGGCCTCGGGGGAGAGCTCGTGGACGAATCGTGCGCTCAGCGGTGTCGAGGGGGCCGCGAACGAAGCGGATCTCGACGTCGTGATCACCCTGGTGCGCCGCAATTCGGACTGGGTCGACCGTGTGCTGCGTCGTGAGTCGCGCGGAGCGATCCTCGCGGTGGTCGACCCGACGCGCGACCAGTGGCGGCGCTTGATCGACTCCGGAAGGCCCGTCGTGCTGCTCGACCCGATGGCGACTCCTCCACGAGGTGTCGGCAGCGTCGGGGCCATGAACTGGCAGGGCGGCAGATCTGCGGCCGAGCATCTGGTCGCCCTAGGGCACACGCGCATCGCCGTCATCGACGTCTCCGACTCGTATGAGTACAGCAGGGCGCGGTTCGACGGATTCCGTTCGGTGCTGGCCGCGGCGGGACTCGAGCTCGCGCCGGCGAACCACATGCACGTCGGCTGGGAGCGCGACGCCGCAAGGGTCGCCGCAGTCAGGATGCTTCTGGGGCCCGACCGCCCGACAGCCATCTTCGCCTGCACCGAGACGCTGGCGCTCGGGGTCTACGACGCGGTGGCAGAGCTGAAGCTGTCCATCCCCGACGACGTGAGCGTCGTGGGATTCGACGACCTGCCGGAGGCCGGCTGGGCGTCGCCCCCGATGACCACCGTGCAACAGCCGATCGCCGAGATGGCGGCATCCGCTCTGCGCATGCTGTTGAGGATCGGCCAACCGGGTTACGAGTCCGATGGGCATGCACCGCGAGAGGAACTCGCAACGAGGCTCATCGTTCGCGGATCGACCGGCCGGGTCGGTCCCGCCGGCTCGGTCGCCCCCGCCGATCGGACCGGCTCGGTCGCCCCCGCCGGTTCCTGAGCGCGACGGGTCACAGTACTGTCGATCCATGCTGCTGCCCCACCACGACGGCTCCCCGCTGTACGTCTCAGACGACGCCCCGGCGCTCGGCGACACGGTGCACGTTCGCGTGCGCATCCCACACGAGTTCGGCCCGGTGATCGCCGTGCGCACGCGCTCGAACCCCGACCGCGAGCCGCGGTTCACGGATGCCGCACACGTCGCAGCTCTCGACGGATGGGACTGGTGGGAGGCGCCGATCGAGGTCGAGAACCGGGTGCACGGCTACCGGTTCCTCATCACTCGCGCGGATGGCTCGAGCGTCTGGCTGAACGCGACGGGAATGTCGACCACAGAGACCCTTGACGTCGACGACTTCCGCCTCGTCGCCTACGACGCACCTCCGGAGTGGGTGCGCTCCAGCGTGCTGTACCAGGTGTTCCCTGACCGATTCGCCCGATCGGCCGTGGCGGATGGGCGGCGCGCACCCGACTGGGCCATCCCTGCGCACTGGAACGAGCCGGTGAATGCCGTGCCACCCGGCCGCGCACAGCAGTTCTACGGCGGCGACCTCGACGGGGCGGCCGAGCGGCTGGGCTATCTGGCAGACCTCGGCGTCACGCTGGTGTACCTCACGCCCGTGTTCCCAGGACGGTCGAACCATCGTTACGACGCGAGCTCCTTCGAGCACGTCGACGACCTGCTCGGCGGGGATGACGCCCTGGCCCGCTTCACCGCTGCGGCGCACCAGCGCGGGCTCAAGGTGATCGGCGACCTCACCGCCAACCATTGCGGGGACGGGCACGAGTGGTTCAAGGCCGCGTACGGACATCCCGATGCGCCGGAGGGGGAGTTCTTCTACTGGCTGAACGCCGAGCACACCCGGTACGTGTCGTGGCTCGGCGTGCCCAGCCTGCCGAAGTTCAACTGGGCATCGGCGGAGCTGCGCCGTCGGTTCATCGAGGGCGACGACTCGGTCGTCGCACGTTGGCTGAAGCCGCCGTTCTCGCTCGACGGCTGGCGCATCGACGTTGCCAACATGACGGGCAGGTACAGGGACGACGACTTCAACGAAGAGGTGCGGCGGATCATCCGTCGAACCATGGTCGAGGTGAACGCCGACACGATCCTGCTCGGCGAGTCGACGAACGACGCGGCGCCCGACTTCCAAGGGGATGCCTGGCATGGCGCGATGACCTACGCCAACTTCACGCGGCCGGTGTGGGGGTGGCTGTCCCAACCCGGCAGCCCTTCGACCTACTTCGGGCAGCCCGTCGGTGTCATCCCTTCTTATAAGGGGCATGAGCTCGTGGATGCCCACAACCGCTTCGCCGCCGCCTTCCCGTGGCGGGTTCTGCAGGGCACGATGAACGCGATCGACTCCCACGACGTGCCGCGGTTCCGTACCCACGCCCTGGCGGGCACGGCCCCTGTTGCGCTCGGACTGTCGGTTGCGTTGCCCGGCATCCCCGTGGTGTGGGCGGGCGACGAGTTCGGGGTCGTGGCCGACGACGGGGAGGAATCGCGGATGCCCATGCCATGGCATCTGCTCGACGCGCCGGCCGACGACCCGCCGGTCGACGCCGCGACCGGGGTCACAGCCGCGCACGCGCAGGAGACGCACGCGCTCTACCGAGACCTGATCCGGTTGCGGCGGAACCACCCCGCTCTGAACGACGGCGGCATGCGGTGGCTGCACGTGGGGGATGACGTGCTGGTGTTCATCCGCGAGTCCGCCGAGGAGTCGGTTCTCGTCGTGGCGTCGCGTGGTGCCGCGGACGTGCGGGTGCCGTTCGACGCGGCGAAGGGGTGGGATGCTGCGCAGTCGCTCTTCGGTGAGCTGGCTGTCGACGTGGATGCCCCGGGAGACGAAGACGAGGGCGGCGTGCGCCTCCGCGTCGCCGGCGCCCAGTTCGCCGCGCTGCGCCTCCCCGGCGTGGTAGTGCCGCCCCGTCGCTGACGCTGCGCACCATTCCCCGTGGGTTGAGGAGCACGCCGCAGGCGCGCGTCTCCCGTGGGTTGAGGAGCACGCCGCAGGCGCGCGTCTCGAAACCCGCCGCAGCCGCCGTCCCTCGTCCCTCCCGCGAGACTGCATCCCCGCGCCAAACCCGTGGGTACACCCCGCTGTGATGGCGTGGGCGTGAAGTCTCGCGGTCGGGCGACTGGCGGTGGGTATCAGGCCGCGCGGGGTGCCGGGCACACCAGACGGCTGGCGGTGTGCTGGTCGGTGGAGCGCTCCACCACGTGCTCGGTCATCGGATGCCCGCAGATCGGGCACGCCGCGTCGGCACGCCGCACGTCAGGCGCCTCCGGGTGTCCCGCCCCGAGCTGCGCGGGACCGGTGAATGTGCGCACGACGCTGTTGAACTTCTCGTACCAGCCCCAGAAACCGCGTGCCACGGCATCCTCCTCGTCCGCGTGCATTCATATAGTTAGTGCACTAATGATTAGTGCAAGCGTAACATGGTGGTCAGGAGGTTGCGATGAGTCAAAGCGCGGCGGAGAGATCCGATGACCTGGTCGAGGCGGCCCCGCCAGCCAACGACCTGCTCAAGCTGCAGAACCAGGTGTGCTTCGCGCTCGCCGTTGCGTCTCGCAGCGTGATCGCGCTGTACCGCCCGGTGTTGGAGCCGCTCGGGCTGACGCATCCGCAATACCTCGTCATGCTCGCCCTGTGGGAGGAGAGCCCGCGCACTGTCGGCGCCATCGGGCGCGCCTTGCAGCTTGAGCCGGCGACCCTGTCACCCCTGCTGAAGCGTCTCGAGGCGGCCGGACTGATCGACCGAGTGCGCGACCCGCAGGACGAGCGGATGCTCCGCGTCGGCCTCACCGAGACAGGTCGTCGGCTGCGCGAGCAAGCGTTGGGCATCCCGCCGCAGATCATCGAGAAGCTCGGCATGCAGCTGTCGGAACTGGAGGAGCTGCGCACCGTTCTGCACCGTGTGATCGGGGCCGCGACCGGGGACGGTAACGCGGCTTAACGGGCAACCGGATGATGGTATCCTCGTACGGTTGCCGAAACGGCCTACGGTCGCTCGGCTCCGCCCCGATAGCTCAGTGGTAGAGCACTTCCATGGTAAGGAAGGGGTCGTCAGTTCAATCCTGACTCGGGGCTCCAGCTTTGTGCAGAGGCAAGATCGCCCGCACGAAGTCTGCGGCGGGATAGCTCAGGTGGTTAGAGCACACGGCTCATAATCGTGGTGTCGCGGGTTCAAGTCCCGCTCCCGCTACTCATCTAGAAAACACTGGGAACGGCAGCCATTGGATGGCTGCCGTTCTTGTGTTTCAGGGTCCTTTTGGACACACATTGGACACAGCCCGACGGGTGCCAGAAGAGCGCGTCGGAGGGGATGAGCGGCGCGGTCCGACCCGGCGTTGTTCGATGTGCGTGTGCCGTGTCCGGATGTGTCCACGTCCTCATCGCAGGGGGACGGCGCGAAGGTTGGCACGGACCCCGATGCGGCTCGAGATCAGAACAGCGTCGGACCTTTCGTGGATGCTCGCGGTCCGGTTGCCGGGCTAGGACCCGATGCGTCGTATGCTGCCGGTGGCGGCGTTGGGTTGCTGAGCCGAGCGGCCTGGTCCAGACGGTGCGCGACGTTGTCGAGGTCGTCGGTGAACAGGTCGGCGTACACGTCGAGGGTCATCGCGGCTGAGGCATGGCCGAGCATCCGCTGCACCGCCTTGACGTTGGCGCCGGCGGAGATGGCGAGGCTGGCCGTCGTGTGCCGAAGGTCGTGGATGTTCATGTGGGGGAGTCCCGCCGCGTCCAGTGCTCGGTCGAACCAGGAGTTGTACCGGATGGTCGGGGTGACCATGTGCTGGCCGTACCGGTCAGGGAACACGAGATCGTCCGGACGTTTGCCGGCAATGGCCGCGGCCATGCCGGAGGCAAGGAGCGCGGGGTAGGGCACACTGCGGCGCTTGTACGTCTTCGGGCTGCCCACCACGATGTCTCCGCGGACAAAGACAGCGTTCTCCACCACGTGCACGCGACGCCGCTGCAGGTCGATGTCCCGCACACGCAAGGCCGACGCCTCACCCCAGCGCAGCCCGCAGTAGCCCAGCAGCAGGATCAGAGTTCCGTGATCGCCGCACGCATCCGCGAGGCGGCGCAACTCTTGGTGTGTGAGGTAGCGATGTTCGCGTGAGACCTTGCGAGGCAGGTTGACGCCGCGTGCCGGATTCGAGGAGATGCGACGGTCACGGACGGCGACATCAAGAATCGAGGCCAGGATGCCATAAGCCCGATGAACGAGCGCGGGCGACTTGGATCGTGCACCATCGACGCCGCCGTTCGCCAGTGCCGACACCCACGCCTGCACTTCGCTGTGACGGATAGATCCGATCGTGACGTCGCCCCATCGAGGCTTCACGTGCAGACGCCAGGCCGATTCCATGACCGCGACAGATGACGGCTTGAGATGCGTCTGCGTGGCGAACCACTCGGCACCTAGCGAGCCGATCGTGACACGGCCCGAAGCCGAGTCGATGTAGTCGCCGGCAGCCTTCTTCAGCTCAACGGATGCCAGATACAGCTCTGCATCGCGCTTGGTGCGGAACCCACGCTTGGCGCCCTGACTGTGATCCGGTTTGCGGTAGCGGACCCGATAGCGGCGACCCTTGGCGCTCTCGTACGGCTCGATGCTTCCCATGGTGAGACTCCTGCCCTCACCTCTAATTCACGAATGAGGTCAGTTCGCGACGTTCTCCGGCGCGCACTCGGCGGGCTGTGGAAGCGGACGGTGCGCAAGCGGATCCTGTCCTGCTGCGCGCGTTTGTCGTCAGGCGTCCTGTGCCGGAGAATCGCCGTGTCTGTGTGCACGTGCGGGCTGATTCGAGGGCTTTGGTCCGTCACTGGTTGAAGGAGTCGTGTGTCGGAGGTCGCCGGTTCAGCATCGAGATCGGTTCCGCATGCTGACCACGTATTCGAGATGACGGCGCAAGCTCATTTCGCGTCGCGGATGGCGATTCTGGCGGCGATCCTTCGTCACTTCTGGTGGGTCATTGTGCTGCCCGCTGTGATTGTCGGGGCCGGGTGCGGGTTCGCAATTTGGCACGGGGTCACGTCGTCGTCGTGGGGCTCTGCCGTGATCGGGGTTCTTTTTCTGGTCATCATGTCTGGCTGCGGAGCGTTTGGCTTTCTTCGTGAGGTACAGCGTTACCGGGGTCTCGCGAGGGAGTCAGCTCGGAAGTCGTTACGCCTTGCGACAGGGTTTGATGAGGACGGGTTCTGGTTCATCCGCAACGGCCGACCGTTGTGGATTCCTTACGCCGCGATTGGCACTGTTCGTGTGTCTCTAGGTTGGGTGCTTCTGTGGACTAGGACGAGGGCACGTACCATCGGTATTCCTCGCGAACTGGTTCCGCAAGTCGCTCTCAATGCTCTTCGTCACGCCGCGCAGCGCAACCAACGGGCAGGACGTGTCGCAAATCCCTGGCGCCTCAGCGAGCACACCAGCGGCAAACGACAACGCGCCGCCGCGTAAGCTCATTGGCCCGCGGGAGGATCTGCTTTCGCGCGACAATCGCGCGAGGTGATGCTGAGCCAGCCTCGCGTGCAGCGCATCGGACTCGTACTCTGGGCGGGTGGGCGAAGACTGGCGGCTAACCGACCAAGAGACCTACCTCGAGGGTAGGTCCCTGCGCTTCGCAGGCTGGACCGCTTATCGACCCGGCTGGGACCACGACCACTGCGAGTTTTGCTTCGCGGAGATCTCCAACGACTCCACTGGGCACGCCGAGTACAGCGAAGCATGGGTGACAGCTGACGACGGATATACGTGGGTGTGTCCGCAATGCTTTACCGACCTCCGCCAACGGTTTCACTGGGTCGTCGTCGACTCCTAATACGAGCCCGCAAGCCCGCAACCGGATCCGCATAAGTTCTTTGAGCGGTTGGCAGTCTGGTAGAACGATCGAATGCACGCGGTCGCGATCAAGCCGGGTCCGGGGAGAACTACACGTTTGGTGAAGACGCAGGTCCGGTCCGCATGACGTTTGAAGAAGTGAGCGTCCCTGCCCTCTGGAGAGGCACAGAAGTCTCCTCTCGGGTGCGATTCGCGGCCGGTGATATCTGCGTCGTGGAGGTCAGCGTCGACGGCGGGATCGAGGCCAGTGCCGAGGGTCCGGACCTGTTTGAAGCTCTCGCATTGGTTCGCGGTCAGTTGGAAGTTCACGAGGTGCTGATCGGCTGTAACGGGGCTCGCCGTGACGTGTTCCCGTCGGTCATGCAGCGCCAGGCGACCATAGATAGACGAGCGTATGTGCTCGCAATGCCGCGCGGGGCCTCGAGGCCGTCCACGGTAGACGTGTTCGCTCCGGCACCTGACATGTCCTTGCTCGGCACCGTGGATGAGCAACGAGCGTGGTTTGACACCTGGCGTCAAAGCGGGCTGGCATAGCTGCCCGCAGGCCGATCACCTAAGGGGCGGCCTTTGTGCACTTCAACTGCCTGACGCCGTCTTGAGGAGTGTCGTGCGGGTGTCTGGAGTCTCCGGAATACAGTGATCCAAGCTCAGTTTCCGAAGGGATCACGGTGATGCGCGCAATTGCGTTGAACGCTGCCTCCTCGGAGTCACCCGTGCTCGCAATCGAGACCTCGTCGGGGAGGCTGACCGGCAGATGGATGGGCGATGGCACAGTCCCGGTTGGCGAAGTTCTTAGTCTCGGACTCGAACTCGCTCGGCCGCACACCTGGGCCGAGATCTCAGGGGTCAACACCAATCCTGGTGGTGTTGATCTCGGTGCCGGGCGGGTGCACGGAACGGTCGAACTCGCGTTTGAAGACGGGGTGCTCGCTGTCCGGATCGGAGAAGCAGTCACGCAACTGGAGGTGCTTGGCGAGGTCCCCGCAGATGCGATTGGTGCACTCGTGCTGATCCCGGAGGACGACATCGAGCACTGCCCGACCGGAGCCTGAGTCGTGCTGAGCCGCCAGCGACAGGCCATTGGCAGAAGGCCTCGTCCACGGATCGGATTGCACTCCTGTGCACGCAACCGGATCCGCTTGCGTGCAGGATCGTCGGAGCAATCTAGCCACTCCGGGCGGCTCGGCGAGGTGTTCCTTGTTTGGCTCGTCGTCTAACGGCCAATGTCGTCGATCTCACGCCGCAGATACCGTGGAGCCTGTACACGCCACGCCTCTGTCACGAGCTCGGCAAGATGGTCCTGGTCGATGCCGGCCATGCGGAACGCGACTTTGGGTTGCCCCCAGGGGGTGGTGGTGCGCAGGAACACCGTGGGCGCCATCTCAATAAGGGCGAGCGCGTCCAGGCTGTCGGCGACCTTCACGCCGACGACGAGCTCGGCCGCGATGATCTCGCGCACGTCAACGGGGATGCTGGGCCAAGGACGGCACTCCCACGCATATAGCTTGCCGCGAACGAACCACGCAGCGCCGCCCGTCGTCGACCGCTCCTCACTTCCAGGCAACCCAACCGCAGTGCGGCGCAGATCGTCGAGATCAGCCATCCTGTGACGATATTCCCCACCACCGACACGGAGCAGAACGCATCAGCTAGCGATCCGTCAGTGACGCATCCTGATCGCGGACGTATCGGCGAAGGAACCGCTCCCTAGAGAACAACGAGTCCGCAGACCGATCCGCCTGCGGGCGTTAGCCGATGAAGCGGTGGACGTTTCGCCAGCCAGGATCCGCAATGGTCTTGATCTCTAGGCGATGTTCCGTGGCCCATTGCGTGAGGGTGTCGGTAGCGTTCTGGTCTTCGCTATCCGTGTAGAGGTGGAAAGTGCGATGCCCAGAGATGGTGTCGTATGCGACGAGAATGCCGCGTCCCGCCAGAGTTGACTGCATTCCGTCTTCCAATGCGCGGAGAGACTCGAGCACATCAGCATCGGCGGGCAGGCCATCGGCGCGTGTCGGGTAGCTGACGCGGATTTGTTGATAGAGGTCATGTGTCGGATAGTCGACGCGGCGCAGTGCGGGGCGATAGCTGGCCAAGCCGGGCGAGCCGTTCTCGTCCTGCCAGGACGCGATCACCCAGTCGTCTGGGCTGCTCTTCTGGCGCATGGAGGCTACCGCTTCGATGACACCCTCGCCGGTGACCGCCTGGTCTGGCAGATTCGTGACAGCGTCGATGCTCCCGATCCATCGTTCGACGTTGTCTTCACCTAGGAGCCAGTCCAAGAGCAGAAACGACACCTGTAGATCCGCCCCGCCCGGTAGGTTCGCGAAGCTGGGGTGGTAGACGGCAACATGCACGCGCTTGCGGTTCAAGTCGGGGTCCAAGCCGAACATGGTCTGCGAAAGGTCGATGTTGGCACCGGCGATTTCGAGGTTGGCAACTAACGCGCTCGGGTCGGCCTCCTGACTGGATCGGAATTCCCACGTCGGGTCTGCTGCTGGCGCGGCACGAAGCCAGCGAGTGGCGGCCGGTCGCCGCTCCGGGTCCCCGTCGCCGGTCACGGTCAATCGATGTTCCGATTCGCTTCCAGCGCTGAAGTGCCAGGTGAGTTGTGGGTCGATCGCCTTCACCCGTTTGTCTAGCTGGCTCAGCAGAGGCGATGGACCGTGTGGGTCGATGTTGTGCCCCTCCCGCCGCCACCAGTCCCAAAACTCGAAGACGGGATGCGAGTTGGCTGGGGCCGGTGCGCTCCGGCGAAACAATGGCACAGCCGACATGCTCCCATCTCAGCGTGCGGGAGGGAAAGGCAACCGCCCAGGAGCCGGTACACCGCCGTGCATCGATCGCCCCATATCTTCGTCCCGGCGTCCAGGGGACCCCAATGCACGTATGACCCGCGCGATGAAAATGCCCGAAAGGGTCCGTCAACTGCAACGTGGTCTAGCGCGACGCCAAGTCTCGCCGGGAGCGGTCAGCGAAGCATTCCTCGACATGACGACAACGGTCAAGAGACGAAGGACTAATGATGAGATCGATCGAAGCGATGAGAAGGAAGTGACGGGTGAAACGGCCCACGGAGGCTAGAAGGCCCGACGGATCGAAGATGGGGCAATGCACGCAGGCACTTTCTGTGGGTCCCTGTTGTTGCGTCCGCAACGACAGGGGTTGCGTGTAAACCGGGTTGCATGGCAAATCGAGACCTTTCTAGGAAGGCCAAACGGCGTAAAGCCGCCTATGCGAGGCAGCGTCGACAGCACGACGTAGCGACGACTCGACACCTTGAAGAGCACGCGCAGGAGGCCGCGGCGCACGGCGCCGCCGCCGCGGAATCTGCCGCGCGTGCCAGATGGGGCGCGCGCGACGACGCCCTTGATCGGCTGTCCCAGGTCGGGCGGATCCTCGGTCGGCTTCGGTTCGAGCAGGACGCTCTCGTTTCCGAGCGGGACGAGTTGATCGCCCACCTTCGCGAGAAGGGTGTGAGTTGGAACCAGATCGCATCGCGGACCGGGCTGAGCAGACAGGCCTTGTCGAAGCGCGTCAATCGCGCGTGAGCTTCTCCACCCGTTCCAGCGCGGCGGCGTGCTTGACGTGTTCCTGTTCGATGTCGTAGTCGTCCTGGATGGTGAGCCAGTAGCGATCTGAGAGGCCGAGTGCTCGGGACAGTCGAAGTGCTGTGCCGGCGGTGATGCGTCGCTTGCCACGGATGATCTCGCTCATTCGCGCCCGGGGCACGCCGGTTGCATCTGCAAGGCGGTCGGCGGTCATGCCCAGCGGTTCGAGGAATTCGGATCGGAGAATCTCGCCCGGGGTGATCGGATCATGTTCCTTCACCATCAGAGCTCCTTCGCGTTTTGAGTCGTGACCGGGCCACGCATCGTAGGACCCATGCGTTCGGGAGGCAGCGTTGATGCTCTCAGAGGTCGAGGAAGTCGGCGAGCCATGTGCGCACCTTGGCGAGGCACTCGGGCGAGACTTGGCCGGCAATGCCGGTGATGCGGTCGCGGGAGAGGGTGCGGGGTTGTTCGGTCATGATCCAGGACGGGCGGTCGAGGCCGCTCGGTCCGTCGACGCGGATGTGGTTTGGCCAGCCGCGGTCCGTTGTGGTGATGGGCAGCGTGATGACGAGGGTCGTGACGGCGTCGAGGTATCCCGTTGACGCGACAATGAGGACCGGGCGGTGACCGCCCTGTTCCCGGCCGCGAACGGGCTCGAGGGATGCCCAGGCAACGATTCCCGGGGCGAGCTCGAAATCCGTCACGAGGTGGCGTCGGTCAGCTCGGCGCGCTCCCACTCCGCGGACTCGGCCGCATGCGACGCTGCGTCGGCGGTCGAGGTCGCTGCGACAGCAGTTTTCAGCGATCGCAGCCGTTCACGTCGGTCTTCCGCATCCGCGAGCCTGGCCAGGTGAGCACCCAACGTCAGGCCGTCGCGCGCGGCCTGCGCCTTTAGTCGATCGCGAAGCTCGTCGCTTACCTTGATCGTGGTGGTCATACTCTGAGTATACCGACCCTCGCGAAATCTGGGCCGGGGTCCGTTTTCGGACGCACTTTGGACACAACCGCCCTCAACTCACGTGCTTCCTATGCCATTGATGAGTGTCAAAACCCGCGTAATTCCGCGGATTTTCGACTTCGCTGACACACGCAAAAGCATCCCCAGCGAGCACACGGCTCATAATCGTGGTGTCGCGGGTTCAAGTCCCGCTCCCGCTACTTTCCTTGAGACACGCAAGAACGGCAGTCATCGGATGGCTGCTGTTCTTGCATCTCCTCATCTCGTTCGGCCGGCGTGTGGGTGACCCGCGCCGTTGAGGAAGACCGAGGTGACAGCGGCCGCGGTCTCTTCGACTCCCCTGCGACCGCTGGTGGTCGCGTTGAGCGCACCCTTGATCAGGCCCGAGAATAGGTCCAGGTGAACGGTGAGAGCAAGGTCGTCTCTGAGGGAGCCATCGGCGAGCCCGCGTTGAAACAAGTCGTACATGGGCTGAGTCACTCTGGCATCGAAGTCGGGCTGGGTTCTGCTGTACGTTGCGGTGTCCGCGTTGAGGGCGACATATTTGCTGCCGGTGGCGAGCACGGCCCGAGTCAGGCGAGCCAGGCCTTCTTCGAAAGGGATGGCCTCCAGACGCGCCTCTTCGACCCGTGTCGCTAGTTCCTGGACGCTTGCGGCGGCCATCGCACTGAGCAGAAGCTCGCGAGTGGGGAAGTACCGGTAGAGCGTTGCGCGGCTGATGCCGGCAGATGCTGCGATCTCACCCATTCCTGCGGTTTCGCCGCGGTCCGCGAGCACCCTCGCCGCGCCATCGATGATGGCCGCTTCGGTTCGGCGTCGCGATGCGTCGTTGTTGGCCAACTTCATGATCCGATCTTCTGGATTGTCGACACCCAGTCTAGACACCAGCGATGCTTAATGAGACGCTGGTGTCTCACATTGACGAAAGGGACATCATGTTCGCACGGGTGCAAACCGTCCAGCAGCCCATCGAGCAACTCGACAGGCTTGCGAAACTCGCGAGCGAGCAATTGGCCGCGGTACCGGATCTACCGGGATTCGACGGGTTCTACTACCTGATCGATCGCGACAACGGCAAAGCTCTTGTGATCTCATTCTGGAAATCCGAGGCCGACGTGCGCCGGCTCGAGGCTGGTAACTCGGCGATCCGAGAAAAGGTCAAGGCAGAAGCACGTCTCGAGTCCCCACAGTCCGAAGTCTTCGAGGTCGCCTTCAAGTCATAGCCGCGCGCCACCCGCCCTCTCCGAGAGCCTGAACGTCTGGGAGCGCCGCAGGGCGGTGACCGTAGTGACGCGGCGCATACCGCCGGTGATCTCGCTCACCACGGACGCCCGCCGAGTCGTAGTGTGTGCTCAGAGTGTGGCGCCCGCTCATCCTGCGGCGTCGTGTGACGATGCGCGGGAGGCCGTGTGCGCTTCAAGGCTTGGCTGAACAAGCGGGATCCGGCATACGCGGCTCTGCGACGCGCCGGCAGGACGGCCGTCGTGATGCCGCTCATCTTCGCGTTCGGGAGCCGAGTGATCGGCGACGCCGACGTCGCAACGTTCTCTGCGTTCGGCGCATTCGCGATGCTGCTGCTCGTCGACTTCAGTGGTCCGTTGCGTTCCAGAGTGCAGGCGCAGATCGCGCTCGCCGTGACGGGGGCGGTGTTCGTCTGCCTCGGAACACTCGCCTCGAATCCGGTGTGGCTCGCGGCGCTCGCCATGGCCGTCATCGGCTTCATCGTGCTGTTCGTCGGCACGGTGAGCTCGGTGCTGGCGTCGGCGAGCACGTCACTGCTGCTGGCATTCATACTTCCGGTCACGATCCCCGGCACGCTCGACTCAATCGGTCCGCGACTTCTCGGTTGGGGGATCGCATCCGTGGCCAGCGTCATCGCAGTGGCCGTGCTGTGGCCGACACCTTCCCGAGAACCACTTCGAGGCCCGGCCGCTGCCGCGTGCCTAGCTCTCGCCGTGCGGTTGCGGGCGGATGTCGCATACATGCTCGGCAACGGAGATTCGGACCTGGCCGCTGATCGCGCGCGTGCCATCGCTGCGGCGGATGCCGCAGTGAGCGCTTTGCACGCCGGATTCCTCGCGACGCCGTACCGCCCGACAGGGCTCAGCACGCCTGCCAGAACCGTCGTGCGGCTGGTGGACGAGCTGAACTGGCTGAACGCCGTCATCGCGCAGGCGGCGAAATACCAGCCGTCACCCACGCCTGCGCACAAAGCGGCCGGCAAGGTGAAGAGCGCGGCGGCATCGGTGCTGGAACAGGGCGCAACGCTTCTGTCGACGACCGGTGGAGATCCCGCCGAACTCGAAGCGGCCCTCGAACGACTGACCCAAGCCAGAACCTTCGTCGAGTCGACGGCGATGGCGCTACCGAGCCGGGCATCCGGAACGGCATCCGGGATGGAATCCGGATCGGTCGTCGGGGATGTCGCCGGCGCGTTCATCTCGGCGCTGGACCCGGGATTCCGTGCTCAGGAACTGAGCCACGCGGTGGCTCAGGTCGGCGAGAACATCGTGCTCACGGCCGAGGCGGAGCGGCGAACGTGGTTGCAGCGGGTGCTCGGCAGGCAGCCCGGGAATCTGCTCGGACCCTTTGGCGCAGCCGTACAGCGTGCGACCGGCTATCTGGAGTGGCACTCCGTCTGGCTGCGCAACAGCATTCGAGGCGCGATAGCTCTCGGCATCGCCGTTCTGCTCGCCGACCTCACGGGTGTCGAGCACTCGTTCTGGGTCGTGCTGGGAACGCTGTCGGTGCTCAGGTCGAACGCGCTGAGCACGGGCCAGACCGCCTTGCGCGGTGTGCTCGGAACTGTGGTCGGCGTCGTGATCGGTGCTGCCGTGCTCTTCCTCGTTGGCGACAACCCCGTCGTGCTGTGGATTCTGTTGCCGATCGCCATCTTCGTGGCGGGCGTGGCACCGGCCGCGATCTCGTTCGCCGCCGGGCAGGCGGGTTTCACGGTCTTACTGGTGCTGCTGTTCAACATCATCGCCCCGACCGGCTGGACCGTCGGGCTGCTGCGCATTGAGGACATCGCGCTCGGATGCGTCGTCAGCCTCTTCGTCGGCCTGCTGTTCTGGCCGCGCGGTGCATCCGCGGCGCTTCGGCAGTCGCTCGCCGAGGCGTACGACGACGGCGTGCAATACCTTGCAGCCTCGGTCGCCTACGGCCTCGGACGCTGCGACGACACCGCTCCGCGTGGTGCCGAACCTGTTGCCCAGTCATTGCGTGCAGCTGCATCGTCGCGTCGATTGGATGACACGTTCGGCACCTATCTCGCCGAACGCGGCACGAAACGGCGTCCGCTCGCGGAGGTGGCGGCATCCGTCACGGGTGTTGCCGGTCTGCGGCTCGCGAGTGACGCGATCGTCGACATCTGGGATGGACAGGAGATCGTCGATGGGGACCGCGGCGCCGCACGCAGGGCGCTGGGCGAGTCGGTGGACCGACTGAGCGACTGGTACCGCGAATTCGGGAGGCAACTTGTCGATCGAGCCGACGCGCCACGGCCGTTGCTCCAGGATCCTGTGATCGATGCACGACTCGCCGAGGCGGTGACCCGTGACCTGAGCGACGACTCGGGGAAGGCGACGGCGACGGCCGTGCGCATCATCTGGACCGGCGACTATCTCGATGTCGTTCGTCGGTTGCAGCCGGTCATCATCGGGCCCGTTGGCAACCTCGGCGAGGTCGCGCAGGCGCGTGCGCGGCAAGGGGCGTAGGTGGCGTCTACGCCCACCCGAGTTCGCGTAGGCGTGCGTCATCCAGCCCGAAGTAGTGCCCGATCTCGTGCACGAGAGTGATTCGCACGCGCCCGCAAGGCGTCGAGATCCGCGCTGTGCTCCTGCATGTTGTTCTTGAACAGAGTGATCCGGTCGGGAAGCTCCCCGTAGCCGTACACGCCGCGTGTCTTCAGCGGGCGTCCGCTATACAGCCCGAAGAGCCGCGGCCGCTCGTTCGCAGGCTGGTTCGCGATGAGGATGGCCACATTCTCCAGACCCCGCACCATGTCCTCGGGCAGCGCGTCGAATTCCTCGCCGACCATCGCCTGGAAGTCCGCATCGGAGATCTCGACCATGCCACCCATTGTGTCTGCCGGGCCGTGGATGAGTCGTTCGACCTGTGCCGGCTAGTCGTTTCGTGTCTGTGGCGCTCGAGCCCGATGCGCACTCACGACGTCATCGCCGGGTCTTGACCGCTCGGTCGAGCTTGGTGGTGCGGTACTGTCGCAGGCCCCCGTCCACCGTGGCCGCTGCGATGAACGGTTCCAACGCGGCGTACAAGCGCTCTTGGTTCTCCGGCGTCAGGTCGATGCTGTAGAACGTTCCCTCGATCGCGAAAGTCACTGCCGTTGCGCCGGGCTGTCCGTCGAGGTCGTCGACGATCTCTGTGTGAACGCGTTTGGCCATGAGCCCACCCTATGAGGACGCGGGTGTCAGGTCGCACGACAGTCGGCGGTTCATCCCAGCGTGTCGGTTCCGATCCCGCGGCCATCCACGGAATTCCGAGGCCCGACCTCGGTGGTATGCGACCTGCCACTATGAAACGAACAATCTTCGCAACCGCCTGACGATGATTTCAATATGCCCGCGGCACTATCACCCCGAACCTCACCTTGCCGCACCCCTATTGGGGTGCCCCGACAAGAATCGGTGATTGCGTTGCTGTAGTGGTAGCCGGCGGGCGCACACAAGGATGGCCGTGAGTCACGATCGCAGACCTCAATGCGGTCCTGGCTTAGAGCGATCCGGGGGATACGTGGGCCAGAGGACAGGTGACATCGACATGACCGGATGGACGCAGGTGTCGTGTGCCAGGCGTCGGCACATCATCACCGAGCACACCGAGTTGTTGATTGCGCATGCCAATCTGAACTTCGCCGTCGGACCCGGGCAGAAGGGGCCGGTCTCCTTCATCGAGTGGGTCGACGAAGAGGATCGCACCACGCCCGAATTGCGCGACTTCAATTACGGCGGCGCGGGCTGCGAACACTTCGTGCTCGAGGCCACCGGTTGGGCGGAACCCCGTCACATTCGGAATCGAACCAGTCACCGGGCAGCGATCTATTCTCCTTGCATGGAGTTCAGTGCAGAACTGCGCGAGGCTGTGCTGGCCGGTGACATCACGGTGTCGTTCCGGCTCTGGCAGCGACCGCGGGTGAAGACGGGCGGGCGCTACCGAGTTGGGCCGGGCCATATCGTCGTCGACTCCGTTGAGCTGGTGCCGTTCGTGTCGGTGTCGAACGACGATGTCATTGCGGCGGGAAAGACCGACCGCGAGGCCTTGCGGCGACGAGCAGCGCACGCGGGCCCCATCGCCGACGACACGATGCTCTACCGAATCGAGTTCCACCCCGTCGGAGAGTAGAGACAGCAAGCTGCTAGTTCACTAGTGACGTCATCGCCCGAGCAACCCGTCGCATCCGTCTCTTAGTCAGGCGCTCCAGAGCGTGCACGCTTCCCTACGGCTAGGCTCACCACCCGGCGAAGGCGTCCGGCCAGGGTGCGACGTCGACCTCGTTGCCTTCGGGGTCGGCGAGTGTCCACCAGTCCGGACCGTTGTCGCGAACGATGGTGCCTCCTGCGGCCAGCGCTGCCTCGATGCGGGCCGCGGCCAGGTCGGCAGGCACGAACAGATCGAGGTGGATGCGGTTGCGTTGCGGCCGCGGAGCATCCATCTGCTGAAACCAGACGTTCGGGCCGAATCCGCTCGGCGCGAACGCGTCTTCTTCGCCGAAGAATTCGTAGCCGAGCACCGCAGCCCAGAACGGCCGTACCGCGTTGATGTCGAGGGCGTCGATCGCGATCTGCATCACTTGCACCCTGGAGGGATCGGCGGCGATGCCGAGTTCTCGCGCCGCCTGTGAGATCTGTGCGGCAAGGGCGCTGTCGCGCTCGCTGAGCACCCATCCCTGGGCCATGACCTCGTGCGTCTGCAGTCGCACGATGACGCCCGAGTAGCGCAGGTCGACGTCGGGGTGGTGATTCGCCGCCTCGGCCAGCGCGCCGATCCTGTCGACGAGTTCGACGCCCTTCGCGAACGAGCCGGTCGCGAAGTACGCCGCGGCCCCTGTCGAAAGGACTCGCCAGTCCTCGACTCCGGCCGCCGCATGGAATTGCTTCGAAGTAATCAAGTCGACCATGTTCCGGAGCCTACGCAGTGCCGGTGGGTGCCTCTACCCTTGCAACTCCACCCGGGCTCCACCCGAGTTCCACCTGCGGGCCGAAGTACCGTTCCCACGGGCCCCCGTAGACAGGATCTGTGACTCGAACCCGGAATCATCCTCTCTTTCGCTCGCTCGTCGGTGCGCTCTCGACCATGCTCGGTTTCGTGCTGCTCGTTGCCGGGATCCTCGGCTTCGGGCCGGACGCGCCCGCCGGTGTGGGCGCTCGCGCTCTCTCGGTCGCACTCATCGTTCTCGGTGTCGCCGCCATCGTGTTCGCCGTGTTCCTGAGCCGCCGCGCAATTGCGGCGATCGTGGCGATCTCGGTCACGGCCGGGGTGCTGATCGTCGGGACGGGAGCCGCCATCGCAACTGCCGTCATCCCGTGCACCTTTCCCACCGCATCGCACAGCGCACTCGACACGGGGACAGGCTCGACGGCGACGGCGACCCCGACCGGATACCTGCGAGCCACCGACGGCACCCGCCTCGCGTACTACGCGTTCGTTCCGAAGCACCCGATCGCGA
The DNA here is from genome assembly GCF_054779035.1 of Humibacter soli. Lineage (NCBI taxonomy): Bacteria > Bacillati > Actinomycetota > Actinomycetes > Micrococcales > Microbacteriaceae > Humibacter > Humibacter soli. The sequence continues at coordinate 639,535 of NZ_BAAGYX010000002.1, forward strand.
GCCTGGTGTCCACGCATGGCTCGGGCGCGAACAGCACGGCGGGGTACCTGCCCGTTGCCCGGCAGCTCGAGTCCTACGGCGTCGCGACGTATCTCGTCGACATCCGCGGGCATGGGGCATCCGGCGGTCCGCGTGGCGACACGCCCACGGTCGCGCAGCTGCAGCTGGATGAGCAGACAGCCGTCGACTTCGTACATCGCGCCCAGCGGGTACCGGAGTTCGTGGGCGGGCACTCGGCTGGTTCCGGGGTTGTGCTGAACAGCGTCCCGCGCATCGCCGACGACGTCGCCGGCTACGTCTTCGTGGCGCCCGACTTCGGCCTGCACTCCGGCACGGAGATCGAGGATGACGCATCGAACTTCGCCACGGTCTGCCAGCGTCCACTCATCGCGGCCACCGTCACGCACGGGCTCCTGGCCGCACACAGCCCCGCCGTCGGATTCGCCTACACGGCGACTCAAGTTCGGTCCGCCGGCCTGGTCGACCGCTACACGGCGGAGATGGCGATCGCGCAGAATGCGACAGATGCGGCATCGGCGCTCGCGGGCATCCACCAGCCTGTCGGCGTCTGGGTCGGCTCACGTGACGAGGTGTTCCAGCCCGCGAAAGTCGTCGTCTACGCCCGGAATGCGCCTCACGTGACGACCACCGTCGACGCCGGGGCGACGCACCTGGGCATCCTGAACACGGTCGCCTCCGATATCGGTCCCTGGATCGCGGTGCATGCGAAAGGTCAGGGCTAGCGGTTGGTCATTGGTCGGTTCCCGGGTCGCCCGACGCGCTCGAGACGCGAGTCCTCTCGGCGACCGAGGATGCTACCCGTACCCGACCGCCGTCATCGTGCACGAGCGCGGGCAGGCGCTTGTCGAGGATCGTAAGCAGAGCGGCGATGGCGACCGCGATGAGCAGGATGACCGCGCAGTTGCGCACCGATTCGCCGAACCCGATCAACTTGACGTCGAGGAACGGATACGGATACCAGCCCGTGAGCGCGCCACGCACGAAGGTGTAGATGAGCCAGGCGAGCGGCCAGATCATGGTGTATCCCATGACGGGCCACGACATGCGAGGGCGAGGGCCGAACACCAGCCATCCGATCAGCGTCGCCCACGGGGAGATGTAGTGGAATCCGATGGTCGCTGCGAGCGCCCAGCCTGTCGGATGCACGAGCGAGGCGAGGATCGTCTCGTACACGAGACCGGTGATGATGATGCCGAGGATGGCGTCGAAGCGGAGTGTGCGCCACAGTGTTCCGTCGTGCCAGATGTCGACCGCGAGCACGATCGACGTGCCCAGCACGAACAGGTTGCTCTGAATGGTGAAGTAGCTGAAGAGGTTGATCAGCCGCTCGCCGAGGCTCTGGTTCGTCGTCGGCATGAACGTGTTGACGTCCTGGCCGCCGGTGAAGACGAGCACGAGCTGGATGACCAGCGCCGCCCCCACGATGACCGCAATTCCGCCGAACCACAAACGTGCTGCGCGCGCACGCGCACCCGTCGTCGATCCCCCCATGACACCGCCCCCGGTCTGCGACCGACGCGGTCGCGTGTTCAGGATAGTGGTCTGTGTACCGGGGTCAGCCGAGGCCCGTCGAGCATCCGCCGGGACGTCTTCACACCGACGACTAGCATTCCAGGCATGACGAGCCGGGCGCCGATAGACGACATATCCATCGGCGGCGAGAGCATCCGGCTCGGGCAATTCCTCAAGTTCGCAGGGCTCCTCGACTCCGGCGGAAGCGTGAAAGAGGCCATCACCGAGGGCCATGTGTTCGTCAACGGCGAGGTCGATCTCCGCCGTGGGCGGCAGCTGCAGGTCGGTGACGTCGTCAGCTTCGATGGGCGCAGGGTTCGCGTCTGCCCGTGATGGGCTGGTAGCGCAGGGAACCCGCGATCGCTGGCTGAAGGGGCCGTCCCATCGTCTTCGAGCCGTCTGAAAAAAAAACTCAACTCAGGGGTTCACCTTTCTGCTTCTTCCTGCAATAGTGAACCCTGTGGTTGAGCGAATGGATGGCGAGATCGGGGCGGTTCTACAGGCGCTGGCCGATCCCACCCGCCGGCGCATCTTCGAGCGGCTTGGGCGCGCACCCCTCACCGTTTCGGCGATCGGGGAGCCGTTCAGCATATCGCTGACCGCGGTGATGAAGCACGTCACCGTGCTCGAAGAATGCGGGCTCATCCAGAGCCAGAAGATCGGACGGGTGCGTACCTGCATGGTGCGTCCAGGCGCGTTGCGTCACCTGGAGGAATGGATCGTGCAGCAGCGGACCGCATGGGAGGTGCGTCTCGACGCGCTCGACGACCTCGTGAATAACAACGAGAGAGGAGAAGAGAGATGACCGAGCACTCCGTGCTCCACACGAGCTTCACGGTGGAGAAGGACTACAAGGCTGATGTCGGGCGAGTCTTCGCGGCATGGTCGCGGGAGGATGAGAAGGCAGTCTGGTTCGCTCCGGCACCCGCAACTCACTCACTCGACTTTCGTGTCGGCGGCGGCGAGCATGTCGTGAGCCCACACCCAGGCGGCGGAGAGATCTCGTTCGACAGCGTGTACAACGACATCGTGCCGAATAGGCGCATCATCTACACGGGCGTGCTGTCGGCGGGTGGACGCGTGTCGACCGTTTCCATCACAACTGTCGAGTTCGAGCCCAGCGCTGCCGGTACCCGGCTCGTCTTGACCGAACAGGACACCTTCCTCGACGGCCAGGAGCAGCCGGACTGGCGCGAGCGGGGCACCGGCGACTGGCTCGACAGACTTGGCATCGCCGTTGACGGCGCGGTTTCAGGAGACCAGGAGGTGTCGAGATGAGCGTCCGCCACGTTCTGGCCGTCGTGCCGGTCACCGACTTCGACGTCTCGCGCGAGTGGTACGAGCGACTCCTCAGTGCTCCGGCGACCAATGTGCCGATGCCCGGCATCCTCGCCGAGTGGCGCGTGACTCCCGAGGGTTGGGTGCAGGTCACGGTCGACGACAAGCGCGCCGGGTCGGGACTGCTCAACTTCGCAGTGGATGACCTCTCGACTCATGTCAGCGCACTGCGTGCCTGCGGAATCGACGTCGACGATACCCAGAAGGTGAACAAGGGTGTGCAGCTCGCTGCGGTCAACGACCCCGACGGCAACACGATCACGTTCATCGGGGATTTCCGCGAGAAATACTGACGCGAACGTCGCCACCGAGGCGTCACGCGACGATGAGCCCGTCGAGCAGCACGTCGATCATGCGCGGAGAGCTGTCCGCGTCACCGCCCTGGTCGTCGGCGAGGCGGCTGAGGGCGTGGATCAGGTCCTCAGCGCGGATGCCACTGCGGAGGGTCCCATCTGCGGCGCCGGCGTCGAGGATGCGCTGCACCTTGGGGGCGAGGATGCCGAGAAAGAGGGCTGGCAACGGTTGGTAGGCGGGGTCTCCCGAGTGCAGCGCGCTCGCGAAGCCGCGCTTGGTCGCGACGAAGCGCCCCAGGCTCACCGACCATCGGCGTAGTGCCTCTGCTGGCGGATACTCGGCGGCGAGGCGCTCGGCCTCGTCAGCGGTGGTGTCGAGCTCCCGGCGGAAGACCGCGATGATCAAGTCCGAACGCTGCGGGTAGTTGCGGTAGATCGTGCCGACCCCGACGCCGGCACGTGTGGCGATGTCGCGCATGGGGGCATCCACTCCGGACTCCGCAAAGGCGCTCTTGGCCGCCTCGAGCACGGCTTCGGTGTTGCGCGTCGCGTCGGCGCGCCTGCGTCGGGTCGGCACCGCGGATGTCTCGGTAGCGCTCAACAGAATTCCCTCGTGACAAACGGAACAACGTTCCGTATGATTGCGGACGACCGTTCCGCTTATCTCGAGTGTATCGCCCGAGGCGGGATCGGTCCCTAGGAGGAACCACCATGCACTACCGTCCACTCGGCCGCACGGGCATCCAGGTCGCGCCCTTCGCGCTCGGCGCCATGATGTTCAGCTCGTTCGGCACCAGCGATCAGGATGAGGTGAACCGGATGGTGAGTCGCGCCCTCGAGGCGGGCATCAACCTGATCGATACCGCGGATGCGTACGGCGATTCGGAGGAGATCCTCGGTCGCGCGCTGAAAGGACGTCGCGACGAGGTTGTTCTCGCGTCGAAGTTCGCGCGCCAGATCGGCGACGACCCGAACCACCAGGGCGGCTCGCGGCGTTGGATCATGACGGCTGTCGAGAACACGCTCCGCCGGCTGCAGACCGACCACCTCGACCTCTACCAGATGCACCGCCCCGACCCGCGGACCGATGTGGAGGAGACGCTTTCGGCGCTCACCGACCTCGTCCGCAGCGGAAAGGTGCGGACGATCGGCTCGTCCGACATGCCTGCGTCGGAGATCGTCGAGGCGCAATGGGTCGCCGAGCGTCGAGGGCTGGAGCGCTTCCGCACCGAGCAGCCGCACTACTCGCTCCTCGACCGCACGATCGAGCGCGAGGTCCTGCCGGTCGCGCAACGGTACGGCATGGGCACCATGATCTGGAGCCCTCTCGCCAGCGGGATGCTCACCGGCCGGGTCCGTCGCGGTCAGGAGACCGACCTGCGACGCACCCGCATGTTCGCCGCCCTGCGTGACGAGCGTCGCATCGACGCGGTCGAGCAGCTCATCCCGCTCGCCGCCGAGGCCGGCATGTCGCTCACTCACATGGCGCTCGCCTTCGTCATTGCCCACCCTGGCGTGACCGCTGCGCTCATCGGCCCGCGCACCATGGAGCAGCTCGACGACCTGCTCGCCGCGGCCGACGTCGAGCTCACGGATGACCTCATGGACCGCATCGACGAGATCGTTCCGCCGGGAACGGGAGTCGGCAGGATGGACCAGGAGTACAACACCCCGCCCATCGTGTCCGCCGAGCTTCGGCGGCGTCCCGTGCCGGAGCGCTCGGCCGCGTAGTAGGTCAGCCGAGCGGCTGAGTCGCCGTGATCACGGTCAAGCGGCGACGGCCGGCGGGATGCTGGCTGGTGCGAACGTTCGTCAGGCCATGTTGCTCGAGATCGGCGACGACCACCCTGGTTTGAGCGGGCGTGATGCCGTGGCCGGGCTCGGTCAGCGTTTGCTCGGCGATGAGAAGTCGTCCACCGGGGGCGAGCTTCCGTGCGATGGCCGCGAGTCCCTGGGTGCGGTTGTCCCAGTGATGCATCGACGCGATCGAGTAGATCACGGTGAACGAGTCGTCATCGAACGGCAGATTCTCCGCGGCGGCGACCCGAACGTCCGCGCCGGGGACGCGCTTGCGCACCATTGTCACGAACGTCGACGAGGGATCGACAGCGGCGATCCGGTCGGCGCCGATGCGCTGTGCGGCCAAGTCGACGGCCCCGCCCGCGCCGCAGCCGACCTCGAGCACTCGGTCATCCGGCTGCAATTCAGCCAGCTCGATCACCGCACGCGCGCTCGACGGATTGCGGGAGAACAGCGCGTACGCACGGGAGGCGAGCCATCCGAAACCGGCCACCAGCCCAGGCTAGGTGACCGGATGCGTCGGCGGTAGAGGTGCCGAGCAGCCATGCCACGTGGCCACCTCGTCCCGAGTGGGTGGGGTCATCCCTCCACCTCAAAGTCGTCGCCACTTTCTGCGGATGCCCGGCACCGGATTCCGCGACAAGTGGCGACGACTTCAGCGGGCCTTGGGTGCGGGGGGCCAAGTCGGTGTCGGCGAGATTGATTCGACTTGGGTTCCTTCCGCTGAGACAACGCCTCTGCCAAGGTGGGGTAACTCACAATGGAGGGCGAGCAATGTCGATCACTTCGCGGGATACGAAGTCCGCCACCGCGCAGAAGTTGCCGGGGCGATCGCTGTTGATCAGCTCACGACAATTACTGATCAATTGCGTCGCGATCGGAATCGGCTACTCGGCGCTCGCCAGCGCGTCGCGCGGTGGCAGCACGGCTGCATACGAAGTGAACATGACGCTGCATCCGAGCCCGATCGTTTATCTCGCGATCGTGGTCGCGTATTTCTATGCCATTCACCGAGTTCTGGTTCGAGCCGCCAGCGAGTCCGACGCCTCGCGTGTGTTTCGGCGCACCTCGCTAGTGGTTTTGCTCATCGCTGTTGGTTCGATCGTGATCGCCGACGTATGGTTCTTTACTTCGCCGCTTGCGGGCTGGCCCACTCCGGGCACCTGGATCGCCCCATTCCCGTTCGGCGTTCAAGACGTGACCACGCAGATCTTGACCGGCGAATAGTCGAGCCGTAGCGGAGCTCCATGCCGCGGGTTGCATATACGCCCTCACCGCATGAGCTCCTCCGACAGCACCCAGAGGCGGTCCGAGGCGTCGGGGTCGAGTGCGTACGCGGCGACACCGGCGGCGTCGATGCCGCACGCCGTCGAGTCGTCGACCACGGCCTGCTGGCTGTTCTCGAAGTAGCGGCCTCCGATGCCATCCAGAAGCGGTGACGTACCGACGAACACGCTGGTCGCGGCACCCTGTGCGGGCGTCTTGTAGACGTACCGACCGGAGGTGCGCAGCTGTTCGAGGACCTCCGGGTCGTAATAGCGAGCAAGGCCCGAGTCCATGACGGCGCCAGGATGCACGGCGTTGACGGTGATGCCGTCATCCGCCCATCTGTTCGTGGCGGCGACGGCGAACAACACGTTCGCGGTCTTGGACTGCGCATACGCGAGCGCCGGGTCGTAGTCGCGATGCTGGAAGTCGATGTCGTCGAAGTCGACCGGTGCGTTGAGGTGCGCTCGCGAGCTCAGGGAGACCACTCGTGCGGCATCCGCCCGGCGAAGAGCGGGCAGCAGCCCCGTGGTGAGGCGGAAGTGACCGAGGTGGTTGGTGGCGAACTGCGCCTCATGGCCTTCCGGGCTCAACGTGAGGGTCGGCAGGGCCATCACGCCGGCGTTGTTGATCAGGATGTCGAGCGGCCCCGTGAACGCGTCGGTGAGAGCGTCAATCGAGGCACGGTCGAGCAGATCCAGCTGCACGGTGTGGACCGCGTCGTTTCCGGTGGTCCGACGGATGTCACGCGCTACGGCGTCCGCGGCCGCGAGGTTGCGTGCTGCGATGGTCAGTTCCGCACCGGCGGACGCGAGGGCCCGCGCCGTCTCGACGCCGATTCCGCTCGCGCCACCGGTGACCAGGGCGTGGCGTCCGGTGAGATCGATGCCGGCGACGACGTCGGCTGCGGTGTTGTTCCACCCGAAGGGGGATTCGATTCGCAGGGTCGTGTCGATGGTCATGGGGTTGGCTCCTTCGGATTGATCTGGTGGATGACGCGCACGAGGTCGTCAGCGATGCTGGCTGCGCGCTCGGTGTCGTGGGCCTCCAGGGCGGTCCAATACGCCACCTTGAGGTCGAGATAAGTGAGACGGGTCTGCATGTCGACGATCTCGCCTCGGATCCGGTCCGCGTGTGCGGCGAACAGCGCCTTGCGTTGTGAGGCGACGACATCGGTGGAGCCGCGGTCATCGAAATACGTGCGCATGTCTTCGATCGACATCCCGACAGCGCGAAGGTTCGCCAGCGTCTCCAGCACGAGCACATCCGACTCGCTGTAGCGGCGGTGTCCGCTGGACTGATCTCGAGCGACGGGTGCGACCAATCCGATGCGCTCCCAGTACCTCAGGGTGCTCTCCGGCAGCCCGGCGCGTAGCGCGGCCGCGGCGATCGTGAATGAGCTCATATCCCGAGTATCCGGAACTTGAAGCACTTCAAGTCAAGCCCGCGGCTACGAGCGTGTGAGTCCCGTTAGCGCTGGGCCCGAGTTCGTATGGGAATCGTGTAGTCCGGAATCAACGCGTGCGATTGAGCGCACGCTCAGATTCGTGACCATCACGACCTTCATTCCCAGCCTTCGTGCGAGCATCCCGGACCCGCTCTTACCGACTCATTGGCCGGCGAATACCAGGCCCACCGTGAACGACGTCATCGTCGGAGTGGTGTCCCTTTCGGCGCTCGCACGAGTCGAAGGCACGCCCGTCGTGCTCGAGGCTCCCGGCTCGGTGGGCGCCGTCGTGGTGGCAACCGTCGTCGACGTGACCCGTGACGGCGACCGGCTGGATGTCGAACTCGGGCTCGATGCAGTGGCGGTCCTTCCCGACCCGGCGTTCACCGACGCGCGATTGGTCGGCCGTGCGTCGGTTGCGCACTCCGGTCATGTTCGAGTGCACACGACGGGCGACCCGCTGCGCCATCCAAGCAGCCTGCCCGAGGACATCGTCGAGGGTGACATCGTCGCCTTGCCGTGGTCGGGGGAGCATCCATTCGGCTCGGTTCCTGTCGTTCACGAACCCGCGGTCGTCGGCGCCGGGCAGCCGGTGCGCGCATGACGCTCGAACGGTTCTGCGGCCGTCTCGCGCAGGCACCCGATAGGGCGGCGTTAGGGTTCGGCGGTTGGGCGTGAGGATGCCGTTAGGCCGCGGTCTGGGAGAGGCGCGGTGTGCGCAGAGTGAGTTCATGACCACCTCTCCGCAGGTCTCTCACCTCGTCTACGAGCCATCAGGTCGACTCATGCGGTTGCTCGATTCCGCCCGCCCCTGGGGTTCCTTCCAGGTCGGATATGCGCGATACGGACTTCGCACCTGCCGGCTCGTGGTGTACCCGCCCGGCATCAACCGCGGTGAGCGTGTGGCGTTGCGGTTGTGGCGTGCGTGGCCGATCGCCGGCGCGATGCTCGGTCTGCTGACCGTCTTTCTCCTGCTGCCGAGCCTCTGGGGTGCCGTCGTGGTCACGGCTGGATACTTCGCCGTCGCGACCGTGCTTGCTCACTGGGCCCGCCGCACACGGCGCGGAGTTCGACAGGAGATGGCGATCGAAGGCGTAGCCGACGTGGATGACGGGCGTAGCGGACACGTACGCCGCCTCGCCTCCATGCTCGAGCGCGCGGACCACGCTCTCGACTCTGCACAGATCACACCTGCCGAATACGAGAACGTGTGGACGATGGTCTACGCCCAGCTTCGCTGATCGACGTACGCGCGTCGCCGCTGAGCGGCGCTCGCCGATGCCGGATGGCAGTCCGGGCTATTGCGTGACGTGGGTTCCAGCGGCCAGCCCCACGATGCTCCAGACGATCAGGCTGAGGAGCGGAGCAGCGCCGGCGATGATGATGGCCGCGATTCCGAACTTGCGTCCTTGGTTGCGCGCGGTGGCATTGATTCCTTGCACCAGTGACCAGATGCCGAACACCGAGCCCAGGAGAACCTGGATTCCTGCGGCGACGAGGTTCGGTTGCGCGTTGAATCCGACATGCACGCCCTGTGCTGAGACGTCGTTGTACTCGTAGACAGTCGTTCCGAAGACTCCGACGAGCGCGGACCAGATCACAGATACCGAAATGACGCAAATGGCCATGATCATTGCGTTGCGTCCCCGCTTTACAGAGTCCCGTGCCGACAGGCCATTCAATGAGGGCGGAACTCCGATTGGGGCGGACAGCGGGGGTAGTTCCCAGCCTTCCCAGCCCGGTCCTTCGAGGTCAGAATCAGCGGGTTTGGGACCATCCGTCATCGTTGGCTTCTCCGGTCTCGGGCAAACGCTGACGTTGAGTATACGGTCGTTTGTGGATGTCAGTTTCATGCCGTCTTTTAGCAGCCGGTCCATAGACCTCGCGCGTAAGGGAATTCTGCCGTGTAGTTACGGCGAGGCGAGGCGGCTGGCGAGTTCGCAGTCGGTGTGCCTTCTCGGCTGCGGTCGGGATTGAATCCAGCCGCTCGAGCTGCAATCGAACCTCGGGTTGGGCGGCAACCTCGTCAAGTGACAGAAATGTGACGCCGCCTTCGTCGTCGACGGGGCAGACGAAGGGTGGACGCGATCGTGCGCTGACGTGATGAAGCTAGCTGTATCCACATGGCGACTATTTGCGTCTTCGGGTCTCGGGCACGTGGGTGCCTCGCAGCCGCGGGGACGCCTCGGATACGGCGGCGCCGGTATGGGGGGAGAGGATCGTTGCATGATGTGTGTCATGACATGTATGCTGTGACACATGAATACTTCAAGCGAACCCACCATCGTGACCGTGCCGTGCTTCTCCGGGGCGCCGTGGTCAGCCCGACAGCTCGAGCCCTTCGCGGGTCGCAAGGTGCAGACGATGCGCCTTCCGGAGGCACTTGACGACGTCGAGGCCTACGCCGACTTCGTCGCCGATCAGGTCGCGGGTCTCGACTCCTACGTTCTCGTGGGCGACTCCTTCGGCGCGGTCGTCGCCCTCACCCTTGCCACGCGTAGGCCCGCCGGCTTGGTCGCGCTCGTGCTCTCGGGTGGCTTCGCCGCCAACCCGCTGCCCAAGTGGAAGGGTGTTGCCTCCCGCGCGTCGCGCTTCGCAGGAGGCCCGCTCTACCGACAGGGCACGTTGCGTTTCCACGCGTACCAGCTGGCATCGAAGTTCGACGCGACCGCAGAGATCCCGCAGACCCAGAACGACTATCGCCGGCTCTTCGTCGAGAACACGCCCCGCCGTAGCTACACAGCACGAGTCACGTCCGTCATCGAGTTCGACATTCGCGATCGGCTCAACCGAGTCGAGGTGCCTACCCTCCTTGTCACGCCGCAGGATGACAAGCTCGTCGGCCTCGACGCCGCCAAGGTCATGCTCGCCGGCATTCCGGATGTCCGTGAAGTCGTCCTACCCGAAACGGGCCACATGTTCCGATTCACCCACCCCGACCTGTACGGCGACGCCATCACCGGGTTCATCGACGCAGCAGCCGGAGCGAAGGCAGCGTCATCCGATACATTGCACTCGTGAGATCCGGCGAACATCTGCGGTATCTGGTCCTCGCGGCCCAGCGAGAAGGCAACCGGATGTTCGCCGCCGCTCTCAAGCCGCTCGGACTCACTCCGGCGTGGGCCGAGACCCTGGACATCCTCGAGGAACGTGAGCCGCTGACCATTCGGGAGCTCGGGCTCCTGTTGGTCTGCGAGGGCGATCATCCCAGTCGCCTTGTGACGCGGATGGTCGCGGCCGGCCTCGTCAGCACCGAGCCGTCGCCCAAGGATGACCGAGCCCGCCTGGTCAAGCTCACGCCTGAAGGACGGGCCCTCCTGCCGCGCTTGCGCGAGGTCGAAGAGCAATTCCACGCCGGAATCGAGGCGGCTCTCACTTCGGGTGACCTGGAGGTCTCCGAGCGCGTGTTGGGAGCGTTCATTCACGGGACTCCCGCGGGAGAAGCGCTCCGGCTGCGGCTCGACACGGAGCCCTTCAGAGGTTAGCTATTTAGCACAGGTGCTATATTGCGATCATGCAAGACGGTATTGGGGACGTGTTCGAGGCCCTTGCTCATCCGACGCGACGGCAGATTCTCCAGGACCTCAAGGGTGGAGAGATGGCCGCAGGAGAGATTGCCGCGCAGTTCTCGGCCTCAGGGCCGACGATCTCTCGGCACCTCGGCGTCTTGAAGAACGCTGGTTTGGTCACGGAACGCCGCGACGCGAACAGGATTCTCTACTCACTCGTCGGAGACCGATTGGCGCTTTCCGTCGGCGACTTCCTCTCGACGGTGTGCCCTGAACAGATAGTCATGCGCGGGGTCAGAAAGCGGTCAGTCTCTTCGGGCAGTAGCCGAGCTGAGGAGGCCACCGCATGAGCGCGGTTGGAACTCTCAAGGCTCAGTTGCGTCGCCGCTTGCTGGTCAGCTACGCCGTCGATCCCAGCGTGGCCACCCGACTACTTCCGGAGCCCTTCCGCCCGCAGCTCGTCGGTGATCGCGCGGTCGGCGGCTTCTGCATGATCGGGTTGCAGTCCGTGCGGCCAGGATGGTTCCCTTCGTCCGTCGGCATCCGCACCGAAAATGCCGCGCACAGGATGGCCGTGGAGTGGAGCGAGAGCGGAAGGACCCGGTACGGCGTCTACATCTTCGAGAGGCACAGCTCATCGCTCTTCCCCGTGGCCGTCGGAGGCCGACTATTTCCTGGCGTGCAGCGGCACGCCCGTTTCGAGCTCGATGAGACCGAGGCGCGGTTCCGAGTAGAGATGGATGCCCCGGATACCTATGCGCTTGCGGACGTGGAACTCAGCGAGTCGTTGTCGAGTTCGCTGTTCACAGACATCGATGCGGCATCCGCGTTCTACCGCGACGGCGCGATCGGATGGTCGCCACGGCGCGACGGTCGTGGCGTCGAGCCCATCGAGCTGGTCTCGCAGGCCTGGGCCGTCGAGCCCGGGCACATCCACGAGGTCCGATCGTCGTTCTTCGACTCGCTTCCCGCTGGCGCCGTGGAGCTCGACAGCGCCCTGGTCATGCGGAACATGCCTTTGACGTGGGATGTCCCTCGCGCACTGCCAGTAACGGTCGCAGTCCGACCGAACGTCGCCGGAACGAAGGACCGCACACCCGCAGGTTGAACCGCGCGCGCCGCGGATACGTGTACAGCGCTGAGGGGGCGAAGGCTGCGGGATCCGCGGCAACGAGGCTCAGTCACCCGAAGCCGACTCCATGACCATCAGAACCGAGAGTCGAATCACGGTCGCCGGAAGCGTCGACGACCTGTGGGCCTACCTGTGCGATGTCGCGCGCTGGCGGGAGTGGGCGCCGACGGTGCTCGAATGCTGGATGCGCGACGACGAGTCACTGCAGCCCGGAGCGTGGGTGGAGCAGCGAGCCAGGGACCTGTGGATGAACCATCGCAGGAGTGAACAGGTGACGTCGGTCGACCCGCCCAGCTCCATGGCGTTCGTCGGCACCATGGGAACCTCCGTTGCCCGCTGGGGGATGGAGTTCGAACCTGCGGATGACGGCCACGCGGACGCCATGATGTGGGTCGAGGTCGACATGGCGACTGTCATGCGCGTCATCCCGCAGCGAGCGCTGCAGAACCGGATTCAGCGGGTGAGCGACATCGAGATGGCGGCGATCAAGCTCGCGGTGGAGTCCGACGTGCAGGCGAGCGCGGGGCCGACATGACTCAGGCCGACCGCACCCGAGAGCGGCTGATCGAGACCTACCGCAAGAAGGCGAAGCGTTACGACACCACCTCGCGGCTCTATCCCGTGCCCGGCTACCCGCAGCGAGAGCAGCGCATGCGCACCATCGAGGCGCTTGGATTGCATGCGGATGACCGGGTAGTCGACATCGCGTGCGGCACGGGCCTGAACTTTCCGCTGATCGAAAGGGTGATCGGACCCGGAGGTCAGATCATCGGCGTCGATCTGACGGATGCGATGCTGGCTTGCGCTGAGGAGCGGGTCGAAGCGAACGGCTGGAGCAATGTGAGCCTTGTGCAGGCGGATGCTGCGAGCTTCCGGTTTCCGGCCGATGTCGACGCGATCGTGTCCACGTATGCCCTGACCCAGGTTCCGGGATGCGAGCAGGTGATCGCCAACGGAGCGGCGGCGCTCGCCGCCGGTCGCCGTCTTGCGGTGCTGGACCTCAAGATTCCGGACCGAACGCCGCGATGGCTGTCGCGATTCGGGATCGCCGTGGTGCCGACATCCGCCTCCCTCGACGAGTGGGTCACGTACCGCCCATGGGAGACGATCCGAACGGCGGTGAAGGATGAGCTCGCCGAGCCATCCTGGACCGAGTTGTGCTTCGGGACCGCCTTCCTCGCTGCGGGGTTATCGCCCAGGGGCTGACAACAGGCGGTGCCGACGTTTAGTCGCCGTCGACGACCGTGTCCTCGCGGTGCATCCCGTGGAACTCGGACTGGCGGCGCATGATCTCGCCCATCGATGTCTCGCGATCGGCGCCGTAGACCGTGCCGGCGAAGTCGAGCTCGCGCTGAATCGCCCAGATCTCGTCGTGCCGCTCAGGAGGCAGGATCGTGGCGGGATCTCCGACCGCTATCCATCCGATCGGCACCACCGCGCCCGGCGCGAGAGTGGTGTTGACCTGCACGACACCGTTGATTCGCACCTCGGCTCCCGCGCCGATCACGCTGCCCGGGAACAGCGAGGCGCCTGTGGCGATGAATGCCTCGCTCTCGACCGTCGTCCCGTTGACGTGGGCGTGCGGCCCGATCATGACCGAGTCGCCGATGTGCACCGGATGCCCCGCGCGGCCGCGAACGAGCGCATGCTCCATCACCACGGTGTCCTTGCCGATGACGACTTCCCCGTCCTCAGCCGTGATCACCGCGCCGTGCAGGATGCGCGCGTCAGGGCCGAGACGAACGTCACCGGTGACCACCGCCGACGGCGCGACATATGCGGACGGATCGATCTGCGGTGCCTTTCCGCGATGCCGGTACAAGGTCATGAGGTCAACCCTCCCGTTTCTTGTTCGTGCCTAGCGTCCGCGGTAGATCTCCGAGCGGTGACCGAGTCCGACTGCCACGATCACCAGCGTGTTGTCGCGGATCTCCACGATGACTCGCAAGTCACCGACGCAGTATCGCCAGTAGCCGGCGAGGTCTGCGGTCAGGGTCTTTCCCCATTGGCGTGGATCCTCGAGCTCGCAGACCTCGTCGAGGTACGACTTGATGCGTCGAAGCACTGCCTTGTCGAGATGTCGGGCCGCCTTGTCGAATTGCGGTGCGGTCTCAAGCCGCCAGCGGCTCACACGCCCAGCTCACTCCACAACTCTGTCGCTGGGCGGCTTTCTTTGCCGGACTCTTCCCACTCGCGCACCACAGAATCGGCCCAAAAGCGCTCTTCCAGATCATCGAGGTGCTCGTGCAGCGCCTCGCGCACATAGAAGGTCTTCGAGCGCCCCGTGCGTCGAGCCAGCGACTCGAGGCGTGACTCGTCCTCGGGTGTCAGCCTGATAGAGATTGCCATGACGATCGCCTCCTGCGATACAAGTATCGCACCAGATGCTCAGCGCCGGGGCGACGCCTCGATGAGCCACGACGTGTAGTGCTCCTCGACCACACCGCCGAGGGCAGCCACTGCAGATGCCGCAGCTTCCACCTCATCCGGCGACCAGTCGCTGAAGGTGCCGAACAGTGCCCGCACCTGGTCGGACGTGAGCTGAATCGTCCACCGATACCGGTGAACGTCGTCGATCGAGAAGAGGCCGGACTCGGTCATCCGCTCGACTGTCGCATCGACATCTTCCGGTCGGCCGGGTCGTGTCGTGTTACGACGGCGCACGATGCGCTCGACCTCGTGACGGAACGGAGTCCACGCGACTCCGCTGTCCCCGAAGACGTTGCGCCACACGAGCAGGCGCCCATCGTCGGTCAGAGACCGGTGGATGATCGGCAGCACGACGTCGAGGTCGAACCAGTGAATGGATGTCGCAGCCACCGCCAGATCGAACGACCCCGGCTCGACGCGGAGTTCCTCCGCCCGCGATCGAACGACGACGGCATCCGGGAAGCGTTGTTCGAGCAGCGTCGCCAGCCTCGCTCCGGGCTCCACCGCGACGACGTCCATGCCGCGTGCGAGGAGCTCGCCAGTGGCTTGGCCGGTGCCGGCTCCGAGGTCGAGAGCGCGCCGACCAGGTGCGACGAGCCCGGTGGAGACGACGTCATGCCAGAGTTCGGCCGGGTACGGCGGCCTCGCTGCCGAGTAGCTCTGGGCAACCCCGTCGAAGTGCATCGCATCAACCACATCGAGACCTTACGACGAGCCGGACCGAGTCAGCACAAGCACCGAGCGAGCAAAGAGCGGGTGGCATCTCGTGTCGAGAGTTGCCACCCGCTCAGCATCGATCAGGCGCCCGGGCCGTTCTTGCCCGTGACGCTGGTGCTCGCGCGCCCGCCGTTGGCGCTCACCGCGATCTCGACCCCCGATCCGATCCCACCGAGCACGCCGCTGGCGTCGACGGTGATCTCGGCCGTGGCGGAGCCGCCGGGCGGGATGCTCGCGGCCACCGGAACCGGGAACTTGTTCGGATCCCGTCCCGTGACCGGCGGCAGGCCGCGCACCTGAACGCGGCCGTTCGCACGCCACTGCACGGAGTCGAATCGAACGTCGCGGGCCGTGGCGGCGCCGGTGTTGGTGACCGTGACCTTCCACGTACCCTTGCTGTTGCCCTGTCTCGACGCAAGGTCTGCCGTGGCCTTGAGCTCGGCGTTCCCCGGGGCGTTCTGTTCGTCGACCTCGAGAAGGATGGTGTCCCATCCAAGGCCGTTGCCCGCTGCAGCGCCGGCTCCTCGCGTGAAGGTGATGGTGTTCGTGCCAACGACCAGCGCGCTCGCCGGGAAGGTCAGCACGGCCGTGCGCGGATAGCCGCTTCGGTCTGCCTGCCGCGCGATCGTCGAGTCGTTGTTGTTCGGCAGCGAGCCGGTGATCACCGAAGAGTTCCCGTTCACCGCGACGGTCGGACGGCTGCCCTGCTGCATCGCCGTCGCGACGGTCAGGTATGCGGTACCGGTGAGCTCGCGGTCGAGCGTGAACGACATCGTCCAAGTGCCGCCCTGCGTCTGCGCATAGTACCAGTCGGTCGGCTCCCAGCTCTCACCGACGACGAACGCCAGGGTGCCGGGCACCTCGCTCGGCTTCTCGTACGAGCGAGGCTCGGAGTGCACAGGAGACTTCGTCGCCAGTGCGAACTCCTGGGTGCTGCGGTCGGAGCGGCCGATCTGCCACAGGAACGTCGACCTGTTCGTCGGCGCCCAGGTGATCGTGCCCAAATCGGTCGTCGCTCCCGAGACCGTGACCCCCGTCTGCTGGTACTGGTCGACGACCGAACCCTTCGACGCGAACGCGTACAGCGTGTATGCGCCGGGTGTCGTCGTTCCCGGCACCCAGGCGGCGGGGATGCCCGGCAACGAGAACGACCCGTCGGCCGCTGTCTTCACCCAGTACGTGGGCTCGTGGATGCTGTAGACATCCGTGACCGTTTGCGTGGACAACAACACGTAGAAGCCGTCGGCCGGTCGGCCATCCGCGAGCTCGAGCTTGCCCGTGACCTTCGATCGTGCGCTCGGCGTCGGGTACAGGCCGTCGACGATCCAGGAGGCACCAGCTCGGTTCTCGGCGATCTCCGTGTGGGCGGCTGCGGCGGCGTTGGCGATCACCTCGTCATCCGTCGCGCCCGTCGAGAGGTGGGTGAACCACGGGCCGTAGAGCCGCCGGTATCCCTGGGGAAGGTTGTAGCCGGGCAGGCCGTAGTGATTTGCGCCGAAGTAGTTGAGGATAAGCGCGTCTTGGTGGATCGCGAGGTCTTGGTGGTCGGGGCCGACGCCGTAGAACGCGCACAGGGTGTCTTCGGTGACACCGCCGAGCGGCGTCAGCCATGCGCCGAACCCGTGACCGTAGTGGCCGAACATCGGGTTCTCGTGGTGGTAGAGACTCCAGTTGTACTTCGTGTACACGTAGCCGGCGGGAAGGTTTCCGGAGTTGTCGTCGGGGGAGGGCAGGTTCGGGTTGTTGATGCCGTCGACCTGCCAGGTCTCGTCTTGGATCGACTGCTGCGTCGCCAAGTAGGCGTAGGTCGGCTGCTTGCCGCCGCCGCGCTCCCAGTTGTAGGCGTTGTCGAGGATGGCCCTGTCCCAGCGCGCATTCATGCGCACCTCGTTGATCGACGTGGCGACGGATGCCGTCAAGATGTCGTACCCGTACAGACCCCGCTTGCCACGACGCATGATCAGGTGATGCTCGTGCTGCAGCGGCGTGCTCGTCGTGTCGAGGAACGCGACCTCGACCAGGTCGCGGGACGCGCGCAGCACCTTCACCTGCGTGCAGACCAGGCGGGTCTTTCCGCCGCCGGCGTCGATGTAGAAGGAGTGCTGCCTGTCGGGGTCGCGGGGATCGACGCCGTTGAGGTTGTGCGCGAGCTCGGTGCCGTCGACGACGATCGAGGTCGCCGTGATCGAGGTGTCGGTCCACCCGGTCACGACGCCGCCTGCCGCATCGTCGCGGCCGAACGTGAAGGTCACGAGCCCGTTGTCCAGCACGAGCGATGGCACCTGGTCGGGGAACACGTAATTCCCGACCGCGGCAGGATGACCGCCGATGGTCACGCTGACGTCACCGTGCGCGGGTGGTGTGGCCGCTGCCGCATGCGCCGCGGAGGCGGCCGCCGTATTGGCGGCGACAGCGCCAGCCGTCACCGCGCCGAAGAGTCCCAGCGCCGAACGCCGCGACAGCCCTTGCTTCCCCAACTCCATGAACTGCTCCTTTGCGTTTCATTGCGTTGAATGAATCGTTTCATCCAGCCAAGCGGGAGATTACTCCGCACGTGCCCCGGATGGGGGTGTTTGCCATCCGTTGCCGTGGGGCTCCTGTCGCAGCGCTTCAGCTGCGCCCTGCTCGGATTTCGGAGATTTGCTACGACACGCTGAGTGGAGGCAGCCCGCACCGGCGTGTCACGCCAGATTTCCGAAATCCAGCAGGACGGGCCAGCAGGAAGAGGGGCAGGAAGGGCCAGATGAAAGCGTTAGCCGGATGGCCATGCACAGGGTCAACCGATGGTGACGAATTCCACAGATGCACGACTCGTCCCGCCCTGGCGGCAGGCAGGAGCCTAGCGTCGCACCATGACCAACGACACCGACTCGACGTATCTGTCCTATGACCAACGCAACATCGCAACTAGACTTAGTCCATCGGGTCTAGTCCACAGGAGAACACGCATGCGCACCGTGAATATCCACGACGCGAAGACTCACTTCTCACGCCTGGTCGACGCTGCGACGAGTGGAGAGGTGATCGTGATCGCCAAGGCGGGCATCCCTGTGGCGAAGCTCACTCGTCTGGATGCGCCAACGACGCCTGCGAGACGGACGGGGTTCCTCGAGGGCGCCGCAACGATCCCAGATGACTTCGACACGCTGATGCAGGATGAGATCGTCGCGATGTTCGAACGTACGGAGTCGGTGGGAAACCACGAAGGCGCGTCGTGAAGCTCCTGCTCGACACACACATCCTGCTCTGGGCGGCGTACTCGCCCGACCGCCTCAGTAACGCCGCCAGAAAGCTGCTCGACGACGAGCTGAACGAGTTGGTGTTCAGCGCAGCATCGATGTGGGAGGTGGCGATCAAGGCGGGGCTCGGTCGTCCCTCATTCGACGTCGCACCCTCCGTGTTGAGGCGAGGACTCATCGAAGCGGGCTACTTCGAGCTCGACATCACAAGCGCGCACGCCGTCGCGGTCGGCGAGCTGCCGCCTATCCACGGCGATCCGTTCGATCGGATGCTCGTCGCTCAGGCACGCGTCGAAGGATTCACCCTGCTCACCTCGGACAAACGCGTCGCCGAGTACGGGCCGCCGAGTCGCCTCATCTGAGCCCCGCCTCTGCGCTTTGCCCGGATTTCGGACATTCGCCGCGCCGCGCCGCGTAGGGGTCGTCCGCACCGGTGTGTCACCGCAAATCTCCGAAATCCGGCTGGGTGCGATGAGCGGCCTCCATCCGGCCGATGAACGAAGGCCGATGAACGAAGGCCCGATGAACGAAGGCCCGATGAACGAAGGCCCGATGAACGAAGGCCCGATGAACGAAGGCCCGATGAGCGAGGGCCGATGAACGAGGGCCGATGAACGAAGGGCCGATGAGCGAGGGCCGATGGGTGAGGATGGTGCGGTGAGTTACGACGCCGACGAGAGCATCGTCGAATATCAGGCGCGGCGCGTGCGGCTCGTGACCAATGCTCGCTTTGAGTCGTTCGTCGAGGCATTCGAGCAGGCCGTCCCCGAGCTGACCGACGAGGATGCCCTTGCCCGGCTCAGTGACGACGACGATTGGTCCGGGTTTGTGCGAGGGCTGAGCTGGGAAGCGCCCAGCGGCTTCGTCCGCGTCTGGTCCTCGCGACCCGGCGAGCTCATGCGGTTTGCGGGGAGCGGCACGCCGAGTGCCGTGTGGCTCGTCCAGAACCACGGCGTCACTGCACGGCTGTTCCGGCACGATCCGAGCGCCATGCTCTACTCGCCGATCCGCATCGAGGCGCACGCAGCGGCGCCGGCCGGAACCGTCGTGAGCTTCGATGTTCCGAGCGTTCAGATGCGCGGATTCGACATCAACAAGATCACGCAGGCCGGCGCGGAGCTCGACCGTGCGCTCGGCGACCTGATCGAGGACCTCGGGCTGCCCAGGCCGAGCGCACTGCGTCGATAGGTGTCCTGGCGTCACGATGACGTGGCGCCGAGGCGCCTCGAACGACCGTATGATTCGAGCACGATGCTTGAGAACTTCCAGCCCCAGTTCGGCACCCAGATCGTCGTGGTCAAGAACGTGCCGTACACCCTTGTGCAGACGGATCCCGACGATCCGTGGAGCATCATGCGCGGTGAGACGCTGATCGGTTCGCTCTACCGACCGGATGGCGGCGGCTGGGCCGTCTGGCCGATGCTGGACGCCTGCACGTACATCCCCCGCGCCGCGACTCCCGGCGAAGCGCTGCGGCAAGCCCTCTAGTAGCCCGCGTCGAGGATGGGCGCGTCCCGCCGTGGGTTGAGGAGCACCGCGGAGCGGCGCGTCTCGAAACCTTGACGTGCGCTGGCGGGCGGGTTTCGAGACGCGCGCTTCGCGTGCTCCTCAACCAGCGGTGCTCCTCAGCCAGCGGGGGAGAGACTAGCGGCGGCGAAGCGCGATCATCGGGATGACTCGCGTCGTGCGCTTCTCGTAGTCGAGGAACCCGGGATTCAACGCGGTGAACTCTGCCCATGCCTCGTCGCGGGTCGCGCCGGTGAGGTTGTCGGCGCGCACGTCGACGGTGCCGGCATCCGGGGTCTCGATACTGATGTCGGGGTGGGCGAGGAGGTTGTGGTACCAGGCAGGATTCTCCGGCGCACCCGCCTTCGAGGCCGCGACGAGCCAGGTGTCTGCATCGAGACGCATGCCGCGCACGGGAGTGACTCGCGCCGTGCCGCTCTTCGCGCCGATGTGATGCATCAGCACGAGGCCGTCGCCGAACCCGTTGGTCTTGACCGTGCCGCCGTTGGCGCGGAACTCATCGATGATCGGCTGGTTGAAGTTGTCGTATCCGCTCACGTTCTTGTCCTCTTTCCAGGCACGGTCATGCTGCGTTCGGGTTGTTGTTCGGTCCACGCGCCACCCGGTCCGAGCAGCACGCGCCAGAGCCAGTCTGCAACGGTTTCCACGGGTGGGCGCGGGTCGCGTTCGAGCCACGCGCGCACGACGCCGAGCGCGGATCCGGTGATGCCGGCGGCGACGACGTCGATCGGTACGCCCTCGAATGCGGGAACGACGGTTCGGCTGATGCCCTCTGTGGCGAGACGCTCGATACGGTCGCGCATCCTGGCCGTTGCGAGGGCCGAACCGTGGTCGCCGAGCACCCGCCGATAGAGGAGATCGTTCTGCTCGATGTGGTGCAGATAGGCGAAGAGCTCCTTCGGCGGACCTGACACCGGCGCCGTGATCTCCAGCAGAAGGCTGCCCGCCTCTTCGACGGCCTCGTCGAGGGCATCCGCGAGCAGCACGTCCTTGTCGGCGTAATGCTGATAGAAGCTGCTGCGGTTCACGCCGGCGCGATCGGCGATGTCGGCGACCGTGATCTCGTCGAGGCTGCGCTCGCGGCCGAGCTCGAGCAGTGCGTCTTGCAGGCTCCTGCGGGTACGAGTGATCCGGGCATCCATGCAGGGGATTCTGTCACGGAGCACCGCGTTGGCTGTGAGTTCTGCGACATTTGGCGGTTATCCAACAGGTGTCGGATAGCGTGGTGGACGGCTCGAGGGTGCGCCGCATCCCACCACTCGAAAGGGCACGTCGTTGGCCAATCTGCTGAGCCGTCTCGGTCTCTTCTCCACTCGTCGTCCCTGGACCGTGCTCGTCGGCTGGCTCGCCGTTCTCGCGCTCGCGGGTGCCGCGTTCCTGGCTTTCGGCGGCACGCTTGCCACGAGCTTCAACATCCCGGGCACCGCCACGTCGAAGGTCACCACCCAGTTGCAGAAGCAGCTCGATCAGACCGGTGGCGCGACGGGAACGGTCACGTTCCAGACATCCAATGGCGCACAGCTCAGCGAGGCCCAGAAGTCGCAGATCTCGGCGCTCCTGAAGTCCGTGGGGACGCTCAAGGGCGTCGACTCGGTCGTCGACCCGTTCACCACGACGGCCCAGCGGGATGCCCAGGCGACGAAGCTCGCAGACGGCAAAGCCCAGCTCGAGACCGGGCAGCAGCAGATCGACGCCGGGCGCGCACAGCTCCAAGCCGGGCAGCAGCAGCTCGACGCGGCCATCGCCCAGGCGAAGGCCGCCGGAGCCTACGACCAGGCGGCCGCACAGTTCCAGGCCCAGCAGCAGCAATTGGATGCCGGCACGTCACAGCTCGATGCCTCGCAGACCAAGCTCGACGCCTCGAAGACGCAGTTGACAGCAGGCCAGCAGCTCCTCGATGACTCGGCAGCCATCCGCACGGTCTCGAAGGACGGCACGACGGCGATCGGCCTCGTGCAGTTCAAAGACACGCTCTTCAATCTGTCCGACTCCGTGAAGTCGTCGGTGGCGTCGAAGTTGGATGCCGCACACATCGACGGCGTAGATGTCAACTACTCCTCCGAGATCGCCACCTCGGTCTCCGGCATCATCGGACCGGGTGAGGTGACCGGTGTCGTCATCGCGCTGATCGTGCTCGTGCTGATGCTGCGCGCACTGCGTCCCGCGCTGATGCCGCTGGTGTCGTCGCTGATCGGCGTGGGCGTCGGAGTCGCGGGCTCGATGGCGTTCTCCGGCGTCGTCGACATGTCGTCCGTCACGCCGGTGCTCGGCGTCATGCTCGGGCTGGCGGTGGGAATCGACTACTCCCTCTTCATCATCAACCGCCACCGACGGCAGGTTCTCGCCGGCATGGACATCCGCGAGTCCATCGGACTGGCGAACGGTACGGCGGGCAACGCCGTCGTGTTCGCAGGTGCCACGGTGCTCGTCGCGCTGCTGGCGCTCAACATCACGGGCATCCAGTTCCTCGGTGTCATGGGCACGGTCGGCGCCGTCTGCGTGCTGATCGCCGTGCTGATCGCCGTCTCGCTGACCCCTGCGCTACTCGCCATGCTGGGCAAGCACGTGCTCGGACGCAGGGCGCGCGCCAAGATCGGACACGAGGAGCACCAGGCTCAGGTCGTGCGTCCGATGCGCACCGGGCGGGCCATCCTCACCGTCGTCGCGGCCGTCGTCGGTCTGCTCATCGTCGCGCTCCCCGCGTTGACGATGCGCCTCGGACTGCCGGATGGCTCGACCGAGTCGACGACCTCGACCCAGTACCGCGCCTACATGACGGTCGCCGACAAGTTCGGTGCGGGCATCAACGGCCCGCTCATCGTCACCGCCACTCTGCCGAACGCGGTGAGCGCCGACGACGTCACGACCACCCAGGCGAAGATCTCCGGGGAGCTCATGAAGAACTCCGACGTCGTCGCTGTCGCACCGATCGGTACCTCGGATGCCCGCGACTTCATGGCGTTCGAGGTCGTGCCGAAGGACGGGCCGAGCAGCGCGTCGACTGAGACTCTCGTGCATGACCTGCGTGGGTCATCCACTCTCTCGGGCGGAGTCGAGGTCGGAGTCGCGGGGCAGGCGAGTGCGAACATCGACGTCTCGGAGATCCTCGCGAACGTGCTGCCGCTGTATCTCGCGGTCGTGATCGGCCTGTCGCTGATCATCATGATCGTCGTCTTCCGGTCGCTGCTCGTTCCGCTCATCGCCACCGGCGGCTACGTGCTGTCTCTGTTCGCGGCGTTCGGAGCCATGACCGCGGTGTACCAGTGGGGATGGCTGAGCGGGGTCTTCGGCGTGCACGATCCCGGTCCGGTGCTGAGCTTCGCGCCGATCATCGTGATGGGCGTGCTCTTCGGGCTCGCGATGGACTACCAGCTGTTCCTCGTCTCCGGAATGCGTGAGGCCTACGTACACGGGCTGCCCGCACGGGCGGCTGTCGTCTCGGGCGTGCGTGCAGGTCGAGCCGTGGTGACGGCGGCGGCGATCATCATGATCTCGGTCTTCGGCGGCTTCGTGTTCTCCGAGCTCGCCATGGTGCGACCGCTCGGCTTCGGCCTCGCCGCAGGCGTGCTGTTCGACGCGTTCGTCGTGCGGATGCTGCTCGTGCCCGGGCTCATGCACCTGTTCGGCAAGGCCGCGTGGTGGCTGCCGAAGTGGCTGAACCGCATCATCCCCGATGTGGATGTCGAGGGAGCCGCCCTCGAGCGTACGCACCAGATCCACGGTGTCGCCGCCCCCGAGGCGCCCAAGCCCGAGGTCGTCGCCCCAGTCTGAGCCGGTGGGAGTCGGGCTTCGGCCCCGACTGTCCCGTCATCCGCCCCGGTCGACCCCACACGGTCGACCCCGGTCGCCCGCGCCGGTTCGCCCGACCTCTCCGACCGACCCGGCTCGCCCGACCGACGCTATTGCGCCATTTGCGCGCAATAGCGCCAGCCAGAAGGGCGCAATAGTGCGCAAATGGCGCTGTTGCGGGCGGGTGGCCAGATCGGATGACTGGCCGGATGATCGGGGCCGGATGATTGGGGCCGGATGATTGGGACCGGATGATCGGGGCCGGGTGACCGGGCGGGATTGCGTGCCGGGTGACCGGGCGGGATGACTGGGCTGGGTGACCGGGCCGGATGACCGGGCCGGGTGACCGGGCGGGACGACGTGCCGACCCGGGCTCACGCCGACTCGCGCAGGACCAAGGTGTGGTCGACGGTTCGGTGGAGATCATCCCGGCGCCCGGCGAGCAGGGCCTCGGCCAGTTCGAGCGCGCGGTCGGCGAGCTCCGGCATGTCGACGGCGAGGGTCGTGAGCTCCGGGGTGACAAGGGTGCCGATGTCGAGGCCGTCGATGCCGACGACGGCGACATCCTGCGGAATGTGGATGCCCGCCATGGCGAACCCCTTCAGCGCGCCGACCGCGAGGACGTCGTTGAAGCACAACACGGCGTCGAAACCGGTCGGACCATCGGCAAGGGCTGCCGCCGCAGCGACCCCACCCCGATGAGTGACGGGCGCATGCATTCGGACGACCGGCTCGAGCCCGTGCTCGGCCAGCACCCGTCCGAGCACGGACATGCGCATCGACGGCCCCTGGTCCGCGTCGATCACCGCGATGCGCCGGCGTCCGGTCGAGAGCAGGTGGGCGACGACATCCCTCATGCCTCGCTCGTAGTCGAACCGAACCCACGCTCCCTCGTGCACGGGGTCATCCGCGAGCAGCACCGTCGGTGTGCGCACGTCGATCGCCGACCGGTGCTCGTTGGGGAGGTGCCCGATCAGAGCGTCGACCCGGTCGGCGACGGATGCTACGCGCTCGGCACCGCCGTGCCCGCTGAGGTCGACCATGAAGAGGCCCCACTCCCTGGCGGCCGCCCGGCGTGAGAGCTCCGATGCGAGCTCCGGGTAATAGGGATTCCGCAGATCGCCGACGACGAATCCGATGGTGACGTCGCGCCCACGAACGAGACGCTGAGCCGCGCGATTGGGTCGATAGTGCAGGGCTTCGGCAGCATCCATCACCCGTTGCCGCGTGGCAGGACTGACATCGGCCATGTCGTTGAGCGCCCTGGTGACGGTCTGCCGCGACACCCCGGCGGCCGCCGCGACGTCGTTGATCGTCGGCAGCTTCTGGGCAATTGCCATGGGACGAATCGTACTGATAAAGTCGCAAACCGTGAACGTTCACGGCTCGGATGCCCCACAGGCCCCGAAACGCGGTCGATACGAGAACACGAGGGGCCGCTGGCCCGTTCTTCTACCGGGTTCCAACCGGCGTTCGCCCAAGACGATCGATGACGACGAAAGGTAGGCCGCATGGCCGAGGCACTCCAGCACGTGCGATGGGGAATCGTGGGACCGGGCGGCATCGCCCACCGCTTCGCGGAGCAGCTGCCGCACAGCCGAACCGGCGAGCTCGTCGCGGTCGCCAGCAGGAACGTCGACCGGGCGCGCGCGTTCGCGGCCGAGTTCGAGTCCACGCCTGGTGCCATCCGCGTGCACGAGTCGTATGACGCGCTGTTCGCCGACCCCGCGATCGACGCCGTCTACATCGCGACCGTGCACACGGAGCACGTGCGGCTGACCATCCAGGCGCTCGAGGCCGGCAAGCACGTCATCTGCGAGAAGCCGCTCTCGATCGATCACGCCGGCGCGATGGTCGTCGTCGAAGCGGCCCGCCGCAGCGGACGGTACTTCGCCGAGGGCTTCATGTACCGCTTCCACCCCCAGATCGCGTTGCTCGCCCAGCTCATCGCCGACGGTGCGATCGGCGAGGTGCAGCACGTGGATGCCTCGTTCGCATTCCGAACTGATGCCCCCGCCGAGCACCGGCTGCTCAACCCGGAGCTCGCAGGGGGAGGCATCCTCGACGTCGGCGGTTACTCGATGTCCTCGGCCCGTCTCGTCGCCGGAGCAGCCACCGGGACCCGTTTCGCCGAGCCCGTCTCCCTGACCGCGAACGGCACGATCGGGGAGTCCGGGGTCGACGAGTGGACGACGGCATCCGTCGTCTTCGCCTCCGGGATCACCGCGCACCTCACCTGCGGCGTGCGGGTGCAAGACGACAACCGCATCGTCGTGTCCGGCTCGCGAGGGCGCATCATCCTGCCTGAGCCGTGGGTGCCCAGCACGGAGGAGCCGACCGTGGTCGAGGTTCGCAGGACGGATGCCGCACCCGAGGTCATCCGCCTCGAGCCCGCATGGCAGTACGCGCTGCAGGCGGATGCCGTCGCCGAGCACGCTGCGGATGGCCAGAGCCCCGAGGTGAGCTGGGCCGACACCCTCGGCAACGCACGCGGGCTCGACCGGTGGCGCGAGGCGATCGGGCTGCGCTACCCGTTCGAGGTCGAGACGGCGAACATCCCGCCGTACAGCGGCAAGCCGCCGGTGCGCCGGTCGGATGCCCCGATGCGGTACGGCCGCATCCCCGGCCTCGACAAGGACGTGTCGCGCCTCGTCATGGGCGTCGACAACCAGACCACTCTCGGTCACGCCTCCGCGATGTTCGACGACTTCATCGAGCGCGGCGGCAACGCGTTCGACACTGCTTACATCTACGGCGGCGGCCTGATGGAGCGCCTGCTCGGACGCTGGGTGGCGAACCGAGGCGTTCGGGATGACGTGGTCATCGTCGGCAAGGGTGCGCACACTCCGCACTGCGACCCCGAGTCGATCGTTCGGCAGCTCGACGAGACCCTCGACAGGCTGCAGACCGACCATGTCGACCTCTACCTGATGCATCGCGACAACCCGGACATCCCGGTCGGCGAATTCGTCGACGTGCTCGACGAGCAGGCGCGGGCGGGCCGCATTCGCGTCTTCGGCGGCTCGAACTGGTCGATCGCGCGCTTCGAGGAGGCGCAGGCCTACGCGGACGCGAACGGCAAGCAGCGCTTCTCGGTGCTCAGCGATCACTTCGGTCTGGCGCACGCGCTGGACGTTCCGTGGGCGGGATGCCGTCACGTCACCGACGTCGCGGACCGCGAGTGGCTGGAGCGGACCGGCACCACGCTGCTGCCCTGGTCGTCGCAGGCCCGCGGGTTCTTCGCCCGTGCGGATCGGGATGACACCTCCGACGCCGAACTCGTGCGCTGCTACTACAGCGACGACAACTTCGAGCGTCTGGCCAGAACGCGTGAGCTGGCATCCGAGCTGGGGGTCGCCCCGACCGCGATCGCCCTCGCTTACGTGCTCGCGCAGTCGTTCCCGACGTTCCCGCTGATCGGACCGCGCAGCATCGAAGAGACGCGCACCTCGCTCGCGGGGCTCGACATCGAGCTCTCCCAGGACCAGGTGCGCTGGCTCGACCTGCGCAGCTGAGGTTCGATCGCCGTGCCGTCGAGGGGGAGACCTCTCGGCGGTGCGGCGAACTCAACCGGCGGACGTGTTCGAGGCGGGATGCTCCACAGTGGCATCCGTTCCCGGATACACGAGCATCTCGTGCCCATCGTCGAACCGCACAAGGTAGGGCGGTGATCCGTCTGCACCTCGTACCTCGACGATCTCGCCGTGTCGATCCGGCGTCTCGACCGTCACTCCGCGAATGACGATGCGCTCGCCCGTTTGTGCACGCATGGCCACCATCTCCTTTGACGACCATTCCAGGTTACGTCCCACGAACTGGGGTACGCAGGACGGCACCTATACCTTCGACAAGTCTTGACAGTCTCTCGTGGTGAGAGGAACCTTTTTCTTGGGTCGCTCATAGCTCTCCGTGGGGGCGGCGAGCTGGCGGCCCGTTTGAAAACTCGCCCGCTTACCCCATTTCTCCCGATGAGCCGGAATACCGGCCCATCGGGTGTTTTGGTTAATGCGCCACCCACACCACGCACTCATCTCACCCTCCGCCGCTCACTCCACATCACGTGCTCGCCACTTGTTGTCGTATCCCCGCGTGGGATGCCGCGCAAAGTGGCGACGACTTGGTGGTCGGGTCGTGGAGAGGTGGCGGATGTCGGTTGTCAAACCCCATGACAGGCGCGCCATGGCGGACATAGGGTGAAGCCATGTTCAGTGCGATCGATTCCTTCAGCGGATTCAGCGTCGACGACCTTGCGCGCGCACGGGAGTTCTACCGCGACACTCTGGGACTCGCGGTCGAGTCGGAGGGTGACATGGGCATCCGTCTCACGCTGCCGGGCGGGGGCGAGGTCTTCGTCTATGCGAAACCGGACCACAGCCCCGCGTCGTTCACGATCCTGAACTTCGTCGTCGACGACATCGAGGCGTCCGTGGACGAGCTCAATGCCGCCGGCGTCGTCACGAAGATCTACGACAACGCGGAGTTCCCGACCGATGCGAAGGGCATCGCGCGTCCGAACAACCCCGAGTGGGGCCCGGACATCGCGTGGTTCCGCGACCCGGCGGGCAACGTGCTGTCGGTCATCCAGGCCTGACGCGCCGACTCCTCCTCGTGGGCTGAGGAGCACGCCGAAGGCGCGCCCTCGTGGGTTGAGGAGCACGCCGAAGGCGCGCCCCCGTGGGTTGAGGAGCACGCCGAAGGCGCGCGTCTCGAAACCCGTACGCCATCCGACGCCGGGCTTCGAGACGCGCGCACCTACGCGGCCTTAGTTACGACCGCACGGAACGACGCGTGAACAGCAGCGCGCCTAGGCCCCCCAGTAGCGCCAGCACCGCGGCACCGATGACGCCGAAAACGTTCGATCCGGTGTCGGCCAGGGCATGGGGATCCGCGATGGATGCCGATGCCGAGACCCCGCTCACGGCGTGAGTGACCACCGTGGGCTGAATGGTGCTGGCCGGCTCGGTGGAGCCAGTGGTGCCCGTGGTGCCGGTGGGTCCGGTCGGTCCCGTGGGGCCGGTCGGTCCCGTAGGCCCGGTCGGCCCAGTGGGGCCCGTCGGGCCGCTCGGGTCGCCCGGAACCGAGGTGTCCGAACCCGTCGTCGTCGAGTCGCCGAGCACGCTGATCGCGTCTCCTCCGACCGTGACCGGGAGCGCCACTCCGATCGGCGCCAGCAGCCCGCTGGCCAGTCCGCCGTTTCCGGTCGTGCTGTCACTGGAGCCCGTTGCAGGGTCACCGGCGGCGGTGTTCGCTCCGGTGCTGGTGGAGTCGCCTGCGACGCTGATCGCGTCGCCGCCGACGGTCACCGGGATGCCGGCGCCGATGGGTGCCAGCAGTCCGCTCGCCACGCCCCCGTTACCGGTGGTGCTGTCGCCCGAGCCGGCTGAAGAGCCCGCTGCGGGGTCGCCCGCGGTGGTGTTCGCCCCGGTGCTGGTGGAGTCGCCTGCGACGCTGATCGCATCGCCGCCGACCGTCACGGGCGCGCTCGCCCCGATCGGTGCCAGCAGTCCGCCGAGCACACTGTTGTCACCGCTGGTGGTGCCGCCCGACGTGCCCGCCGAGCCGCTGGTGTTGCCCGTCGAACCGGTGTCCGCGCCCGTGCTGGTGGAGTCGCCGACCACGCTGATCGCGTCGCCGCCGACCGTCACAGGTGCGCTGGCACCGACATCCGCGAGCGCTCCGCTGAGAACGCCGCCGGTACCACTCGTGGTGCCTCCGGAGCCGCCGCTCGAGCTGGTGCCCGTCGCCCCGCCGGCGCCCCCGCTATCCGAGGTCGTCGTCGTGGCGGCATCCGTGGAACCGGAGTCACCGAGGGCACTGATGGCGTTCCCGCTCACCGTGATCGGCGCGTTGACGCCGATCGGCAGCAGCAGACCGCCGAGCAGCGCGTCGCTTCCCGTGGTGGATGTCGGGGTGGCGGCGGTTGTCGGGCTCGCGGCGCCGGACGAGGTGTCCGACGTACCGGATGTCGAGTCGCCCACCGCGCTGATCCCATTGCCGCTCACCGTGATGGGTGCGTTCACCGTTACCGGGGCCACCAGGCCGCCGAGCACGCTGTCGCTACCGCTGCTCGTCGCGCCGGTAGAGCTCCCCGACGTCGACCCGGAGGTCGACGGCTGTGGTGAGGCGGAGGTGGTGGCATCCGAGCTCGTCGAGCTTCCGGCGACGCTCACCGCGTTGCCGGACACCGTGACGGGTACCGAGACCGTCCCTCCGACGACACCACCAGAGGCGATGCCGTTGTCTCCCGACGTCGTCGCTGCCGGTGCCGACGGGGTCGTCGCCGCCGGTGCAGTCGTGGTCGAGGTGTCAGCAGGTGCGGCCGGAGCAGCCGGCGTCGACGGCGTGGACGAGGTCGCCGCGCTCGAGAGCGCATCGCCGAGTCCGCTGACCGCGTCGCCGACGACGGAGACGGGTGCACTGAGATTGATGCCGAGCACATCGCCGGAGCCAGCTCCGTCGGTGCCGCTCGTGGAGGGCTGGGCGGCGTTGGCCGCACCGATTCCCGCCAGTGAAAGGCCGCCGAGGATGACCGTGAACCACAGTCCCCTCGACACGATCTTGTTCATGATTGTCAACTCCTGATCGAGCGGTTGGTCGCTTCCGGGCGTAGGTCACCGCGGAAGGCTGAGGTCACTTCTTCCGTCCGGTGGCGCGGCGCATCGCGAAAGGATGCCGTGCCGCGGCAGGACGGAGCGGACCCCGCTCAGTCAGGTGTCGAGTCGGTCTCGTATGCAGGAATGGTCGGAAGGTCGTCGTCAGCCGGCGCGCCCACCAGGGCGACGGACGGCGCCTGAGCGCCGACGCTCGAAGGCAGATTCGCGACGGACCCAGCGCCGCCGGGACCGCTCCCAGAACCCGAGCCCGGACCCGACCCGGATATCGCAGGCGCACTTTGACCCGGAGAACCGGGGGAGGGCGCATTCGGAGTCGCGGGCATCCCAGCCCCGCCTGGCGTCGCGCCGCCGAACGACGAGGAGACAGATGCCTGCCACGACGACCAGAAGTCAGTGAGGACGAGTGATGCCGCGTTCGTGTCAGCCGTCGTCGACTCGATGGTCGCGACCACCGAAACTTCGCCGGACCCGCCAGGAGCTGTGGGCGTCACGCCGACGGACGGCGTGGAGGGCGGCGTCGGCTGGGATGTCACCGGAGGAGGTCCGAGGACCGTTCCGGTCGTCTGTGCCGCCGAGCCGAGCACGGAGTCGACCGCTCCCGCCACCGGGGCGGTCACCGCTGAGACCGGGCCGACTGTCGAGCTCAGCGCACCGCCGACGACGGGAACGGAGCCGACGAGCTGATCGACGGCTCCGGCGACCGGGGCGACGGTCTTGGTGACCGAGACCGACTGCACGACCGAGGTGACCGTGCTCGCGACGGGCTGAGTGACGTGCTGAACCGGAGCGGGCAGAGCCTGCGCAACCGGGGCGACGGCGGACGAGACCGCATGGGTCACGGTGCTGACGGTGCTCTCGACCGGAGCCGTGACCGCGCCGACGAGCGACCCGACAGAGCCGAGCACGGAGCTCGAGGCAGGAGCCGCTGGGGTCGGCGGAGCAGGATTCGACGCGGCCGGAGCAGAGCTCGACGGCGACGTCGGGGAGGGCTGGTCGGCCGACGCGGAGAGGGCGCCGAACGCGAGTCCGAGCAGCACGAGGCCACCGGCGACACCGAGCCCGCACAGCAGCAGGCGCAGCACAGCCGATGGCGTGCGTGCTTCCAGCCGGTCCATGTCCCCCCTAGTACGTGAACCTGCCCTGACTCTAAACCCGATCGATTCCGTTGGGAAGATCGTGTCGCGACACGCCGGTCGCTGGATGTCGCAGGAGAGGTTTTCGAGTGTGTGAACCAGGCCGACTTCCGCGCGATGTCGGGGGTTCCGCGTAGCCTCGAGTCGAGAGGGTGGATTTTTCTCGAACCACAACATCTAGTGGAATGACAATCGTGTGATTCACGTTATATAGTGGGTGAACACCGCGCGGAACACCTCAGCCGTAAGCACGAGGGGGTTGGTTGCGGCGGGTGGATGGAGCACCGATCCGATCCATCCGAAGGTTCCGATCAGGGATTTATTTGGGGAGGTCATCATGGATGAGAACGAGAACGTCGGCGGCTACGCAGTACCCGTTGACCCGATGGACCTTCTGCAGTGCGATAGCTGCCAGTAGGCAGTCTGCACTGACAGACAGACGAAGAAGAGCCCTCCGGCGGATGCCGGGGGGCTCTTCTCGTTCGGGGGTCGCCATGTGGTCATCCCTAGAATGAAGTGCGTGGCAGTGAACCCCGCGATCCAGGGCCGGACGTACCCGCCGGTCGACGCTTATCTCGTAGGGCGAGAGAAGGTGCGGGAGTTCGCGCGCGCCGTGTTCGCGACGAACCCGATCCACTTCGAGGTGGATGCCGCACGTGCGGCGGGTCACGCAGACGTGGTCGCGCCACCGACGTTCCCGGTCGTGGTGCAGGAAGGCACGCTCGCGCAGTTGCTCGGCGACCCGGAGGCCGGCATCGACTTCGGGCGCGTGGTGCACGGCGACCAGCGCTTCGAGTATTCCCGGCCGGTGGTGGCGGGAGACGAACTGACTGCCCACCTCACCGTGACGTCGGTGAAGTCGCTCGGCGGCAACTCCATGGTCACCGCGACCACGGTGATCGACGATGCGGCGGGCGAACATGTCGTCACCGCAACGTCCACGCTCGTGGTGAGGGGAGAGGACTGATGACCACGATTCCGACCATCGACTCCCTGACCGTCGGCGACGAGGTGGCGAGCGCTCAGCACCTCATCACCCGTGACTCGCTCGTGCGCTACGCGGGGGCATCAGGCGACTTCAACGCCATCCACTACCGCGACGACATCGCCGAGTTCGTCGGCCTCCCGGGAGTGCTCGCGCACGGGATGCTCACCATGGGCATCGCCTCGCAGGCCGTCGTCGACTGGGTGGGCGACCCGGCGCGCGTCGTCGACTACCAGGTGCGCTTCACCCGTCCCGTCGTCGTCGACCGCAACGACGGCGCGACCCTCGACGTGACGGCCAAGGTCGCGTCGATCGACGCGGACGCCGGTCGTGTGCGCATCGACATCACGGCGAGCGCCGCAGGGCAGACGGTGCTCGGCAAGGCGCAGGCGTGGGTGTCCTTGGCGTGACCGGTGTGGGAGCAACGGATGTCACGCCGACGTTCGCGCAACTGACGACCATGCGGGTCGGCGGCCCGGCACAGCATCTCGAGAGGGCGCAGACCGAGGACGACCTCATTGCCATCGCGCGGGACGCTTATGCGAGCGGCGACGACGTGCT
This sequence comes from Humibacter soli, assembly GCF_054779035.1. NCBI lineage: Bacteria > Bacillati > Actinomycetota > Actinomycetes > Micrococcales > Microbacteriaceae > Humibacter > Humibacter soli. The sequence continues at coordinate 672,848 of NZ_BAAGYX010000002.1, forward strand.
GCTGCTCGGTGGCGGATCGAACACGATCGTGTGCGACGACGGGTTCGACGGCACGGTCATCCAGATCGCGACGCGTGGCGTGGAGCGTATCGAGTCCGATGGTCCAGGCCGGCAGGACGCCGTGCGGCTTCGCGTGCAGGCCGGCGAGTCGTGGGACGGGCTGGTGGCGCTGGCGGTTCGCAACAGGTGGGCCGGGATCGAGGCGTTGTCGGGCATCCCCGGCAGCGTCGGCGCGGCGCCTGTGCAGAACATCGGCGCCTACGGCCAGGAGTTCTCGTCGGTGCTCGTCGCCGTCGACTTTCTCGACGCGGCCGACGGAGACGTGCGCCGGATGACCGCGTCGGACCTCGAGCTCGGCTATCGCACCTCCGTGTTGAAGCGCGGGCTGCAGGGAGTCGTGGTCGCTGTCGAGATCGAGCTCGAGCAGCGTCCGGATGTCGGGGCTGCCCTCAGCGAGCCCGTCGCGTACGCCCAGCTGGCCAACGCCCTTGCGGTCGACGTCGGCACGCAGGTGTCGCTCGGCGAGGTCCGGCGCACTGTGCTGTCACTGCGGGAGTCGAAGGGGATGGTGCTCGATCCGGACGACCCCGACTCGGTCAGCGCCGGCTCGTTCTTCACGAATCCGATCGTGTCGACGCATTTCGCACACACGCTTCCGGCGGATGCCCCGCGGTGGCCGCTCGTCGCGGAAGAGCCCGACCTGGTCGCGCCCCTCGACGCGTCGCGCGCAGAGGAGAGCCAGGTGGTCGGGCTGATGGCGGATGCCGCCGTCGACCGCGAGCGCCGCAGAGCGTATGCCGAGTCGGCCGGACCGGGCGTGAAGCTGAGCGCGGCGTGGCTGATCGAGCAGGCGGGCATCCATCGTGGATTCGCCTTGCCGGGATCGGGCGCGGCCATCTCGAGCAAGCACACCCTGGCGATCACGAACCGAGGCGGGGCATCCGCCTATGAAGTGGCACAGCTCGCGTCATACGTGCAGGGAAGGGTGCAGGCCGAGTTCGGAGTTCTGCTGCACCCCGAGCCCGTGCTGGTCGGCCTCGAGCTCTAGGTGTGCCTTCCCGGTGGGTTGAGGAGCAACGCGCAGCGCGGGTCTTCTCGTGGTTTGAGGAGCTCGCGAAGCGCGCGTCTTCCTCGTGGGTTGAGGAGCACCGCGCAGCGGAGCGTCTCGAAACCCGGCCTCCCCGAAGCATGCGGGTTTCGAGACGCGCGCGACTGCGTCGCGTGCTCCTCAACCCACGGTGAGGGCGTGCTCCTCAACCCACGGTGAGGGCGTGCTTGTCAACCCACGGTGAGGGCGTGCTCCTCAACCGGCGGTGGGGAAGGAGCGGGCCCGGCGCTGGGCTCGACGGATCGCCGAGAGCAGCGCGAGCAGCAGGATGAACGCGCCGACGGCGACCACCACGATGACCGTGATCGTGCCCGGCGTAAGGGATGACGCCCAGTGCGCGAACGCCACGGCGTTGCCCGGCACGGTGGTCAGGGTGAGCATCAGCGCGGAGAACGCGAGCACGATGAGTCCCCACGCGATCGCGCCGGATCGCACGCGGGGCCGCGGCACGCCCTCGAGAGCGGTCGCGTAGCGGTTGGCGTCGACGGGCGCCCCGGGGTCGGGGTGCGACTGTGAGGTGCTCCTGAACCACGCGGTGCCGTTGGGCGGTGTGGATGCCGGACCGCTGTTCTGCTCACCCTGCGGAGTGTCATCGATGTGCAGGGTGGGAGTCGGGTCATCCGGCTGCACGGTCGGCGATGTGATGTCGAGGCGCTCGGTGTCGGCCACGTCGTCGAGTTGTCTGGTGACGGCAACGTCGTCGAGGCGCTCGGTGGGCGTCGTGTCTGCGTGCTGCTCCGTCGGCGTCGCGTCGTCGGCGGGCGTCGGCTTCTCGTTCTCGTTCTCGTTCACGTGAGTGGTCCTTTCACAGCAAGTTGGTCAGGTCGTCGATCGCAGGATGGGACTGCGCGCGTCTCATTCGTGGAACCCGTCGACCTGGTAGATCGTCACGGCTCCTGCGCCCTGGTCGATGTGGACCTTCACGGTCGGAGAGCTGTTGCCGAAGGAGTAGAGGTGGGAGTTCGACTCGCCGGCGGAGAGCGAGGTGGAGCTCGTTTCTCCGTCGGGCTTGACGACGTTGACGGTGCTGCCCGATGCGTGCTGGACGACGTCGATGCTGGCGTCGGCGTTGGTGTCGAGCCAGATGCTGACCGACCCGGCGTTCTGTACCACGTCTGCGGTGTGGTGCTGCGAGTCATCCGGGTAGCTGAGCTCGACGTGCCCGACCGGCTGATAGATCGAGACGGTACGGGAGTTGCTGTAGCTGACATACGGCCAGACGACGGCGTGGTCGCGTGGCGGGAGCGCCGCGCACAGCGTGCCGACGATCAGCAGGATCGAGACGAAGCCCAGGAATCCGCTCCTGCGGCGGAGTGCGCCGGCGAGCACCATCGACGCGCCCACCACGGCGGTTGCGACGGCGAGTCCGATCGTGAGCGCGTATGGCTCGGCGAGGGAGCCGAGCGCGATGGCCGACGAGATGCCGCCAAGTACGATCGCGAGGCCCAGGGCGATGCCCACGTAGGCGGCACTGGTGCGAGGGTTGGCCGCCTTGCGGCGACGGCGGGCCAGCTCGGACTCGACCGCGAGCGTCTGGGCTTGCGCCCTGATCTCGGCCGAACGCTGCTGCTTGATCGCGCGAGCGTCGGCGGCCTGCTGGGCGTTCCAGGCGGCGTACTCGGCGCGCCAGGCATCCTGTCGCGCGCGCCAGTCGGCGACGTCGTCCTGCTCAGAGGTGGGCTGACCCGATCCAGAGCCGGAACCCGGGGTGCCGGACCCGCCGGCATCCGTCGTTTGATCGGGAAGAGTCGATGCCGGGGCGGCGCTCGCGGAAGCCGAATGCGCGGCGCCGCCACCGGCATCCGTCGGTGAAGTCGTTGTCGACGTGGTCGAGGCCGGCGGATAGGTCGGTCCGGCGGCCGTCGCGGGTTGCGCAGGCGGGATGCGCCCGCTGCGCGCCGCCCAGATCACGAAGGCCACGATGAGTCCGATGATCAGCAGAGCCCAGAGCACGCGGCCGACGGAGGCGAACCAGGAGAGGCCGCCCCAGAACTGGGCGCCCGCCCACCAGAATCCCTGCGCGAACGGCAGGAACGAGAACAGCGCCAGCACGATGATGCCGATCATCGCGGGCTCGAAGTGCCCCCTGATCAGGCGTTCGAGGTGGATGTCGCCGCTCGCGTCCGGCAGCAGCAGCCACGCGGCTGCGTAGAGCAGGAACGCAGGGCCGCCGAGGATGGCCACCACGATCGCGATGCCGCGCACGATGATCGGGTCGATGCCGAGTCGGGCGGCGACCCCGCCGCAGACACCGCCCATCCAGCCGTTCTGACGGATGATGCCGAGGCTGCGGATCCACCCGAAGAAGCGGGCGGAACTCGCGGAGGCGCCGCTGGTCGTGGCGCTGGGCGCCGGGCCGGGCATCCCGGTTCCGGCTCCCGTCGGGCCAGGCTGCTGGCTGGATGACTGCGTGGTGTCTTCAGGCATGTTTCGATCGTGCCCGACCCACTGCGCGGTCCGCGATGGGGGATCACCCTGATCGACCCCTGAGATGTTCCCATGGATATGCCAGGGGATCAGGTCGGATGATTGGATTCCTGTATGTCGTCCCCCTCTGCCGGCGCTCCTGGGAACCCGCGGGTGCCCGGAGACACGCGATCGCCCTTGCGCCCGCAGCGCCCGCCGCTGCTGCGTCCGCGCGAGTGCGTGCTGGGCGGCGTGTGCGCGGGAATGGCCGGCCACCTCGGGTGGCGGGTCGAGACGGTCAGGTGGTTGGCGGTCGCGCTCGCGCTGTGCGGCGGGGCGGGCATCCTTCTCTATGCCTGGCTCTGGGCGATGACGCCACTCGAGCCCGCCGAACCCGGCACGCTGGGCGTCACACGTCGCCGCCTGCCGGTGCCGTGGCTGTTGTTCGGCGCCGCTGTACTGCTCGGGATGCTCGTGTTCGGCCTCGGCGCCGGATTCCGTTCCGGCGTGGTCGCCGCCGCCACCCTGCTTCCGGTCGTCACGGGCGTGATCGTGTGCGGGGCAGGTGCCGTGGCGTGGGATCAGCTCGTCGACGAGTCGGCTCCGCGCGGAGAGACCGCGGCGCGCTGGCTGCGCACGGCAAGCGGGGCGGTGTTGGTCGCGGTGGGCATCCTCGGCCCGTTGGCCTGGGGGAGTGCCGCGCCCGGCTGGTCGTGGCTGCTGTTCATGGGGAGCCTGCTCGCTGGTGTCGTGGTGCTCGCCGGCCCGTGGGCTCTGCGGCTCTGGCGGGAGCTGATCGCCGAGCGCACGAAGCGGGTGCGGGAGGAGGAGCGCGCCGAGCTGGCGGCCCACCTGCACGATTCGGTACTGCAGACGCTGGCGCTCATCCAGACCCGTGCCGGCGCATCCAGCGAGGTCGCGAGGTTGGCTCGGGCTCAGGAACGCGAGCTGCGCGAGTGGCTGTACTCGGGAGAGCAGCGGGTCGACAGCGACCTGGTGAGCGACCTGAAGGAGACGGCCGCGGCGCTCGAGCTGGACTATGCGGTGCGCTTCGACGTGGTCGGAGTCGGCACGACGAGCGAGCGGTCGACGGGCGAGATGGCGGCCGCTGCCCGCGAGGCGATGCTCAATGCTGCGCGGCACGCCGGCGGCGACGTCAGCGTGTACGTCGAGGGTGCGGATGGCTCTGTGGACGTCTTCGTGCGCGACAGGGGTCCCGGATTCGCGTTGGACGAGGTGCCCGGAGACCGCATGGGTGTGCGAGAGTCGATCCTGGGGCGCATGCGCAGGGCAGGAGGCTCAGCCTCCGTCGGGCCGGGCGCCGGTGGTGAGGGCACCGAGGTGCGACTGCATCTCGAGCGAGCAGGGGAGCAAGCGTGACCGCGAGCGAGGGCGGCGCGACCGGGGCGGAGGTGACCGTCGTCATCGTCGACGACCACTCGATCTTCCGCTCGGGGCTGCGGGCAGACCTTGGCGCGGGCATCCGCGTGATCGGTGAAGCGGATGCCGTCGACTCCGCCGTCGAGACCGTCACGTCTCTCGGACCCGACGTGGTGCTTCTCGATGTGCACCTCCCTGGCGGAGCGGGCGGCGGGGGTGCCGAGGTCGTGCGCCGCGCGGCAGCGGCGGTGCCGCACACGAGGTTCCTCGCGCTGAGTGTGTCGGACTCCGCGGAGGACGTTGTTGCGGTCATCCGTGCCGGCGCTCGCGGCTACATCACCAAGGGCAGCTCGGGCGTCGACGTCACCAAGGCGGTGCTCGCCGTCGCAGGCGGGGACGCCGTGTTCTCACCGAGGCTCGCCGGGTTCGTGCTCGATGCGTTCGGAGCGGCATCCGGCGAGCAAGCGGAGAGCGTCGATGAGCTGGACCGCCTCACCGGCAGGGAGCGCGAGGTGATGCGGCTGATCGCCCGCGGATACTCCTACAAGGAGGTCGCGACCGAGCTCTTCATCTCGGTGAAGACCGTGGAGACGCACGTCTCAGCCGTGCTCCGCAAGCTGCAGTTGTCGTCCCGGCACGAGCTGACCGCCTGGGCCCTGGCCCGTCGACTGCTGTGACGTGCCCGCCCGCCCGGCTACTGCGCCATTTGCGCTCTATAGCGCCAGCAGGAGTGGCGCAATAGAGCGCAAATGGCGCGGTAGCGAGCGAGGGGAACGCCGCTTTGCGGAAGATGGGGCGGCTCGCCTACACTTGACCGAGGTTGTTGAAGTCAGCCAAGCTTTTCTGCGCCCATTTTGAATGGTCGGGAGGGTGAGGCATCACGGCGCGAACTCCCGGCGAAAGCGGTACTTGCCAGGGTAGGGTCGTGTGATTTCTTCCCGAAGGGCGGTGGCTCAATTGGTAGAGCAGCGGTCTCCAAAACCGCAGGTTGCAGGTTCGAGTCCTGTCCGCCCTGCAAGTCGGTGCTCTGGCTCCGACCCACGAAAGGTATGAGGTGGCGCGGAAAGTTATCGACGAGCCCAGTGAGGATGTCGTCGCCAACGCCAAGAAGGAGCGGGCAGCCAAGCGCAACCCCTTCTCTCGGATCGCCCTGTTCATCCGACAGGTCTTCGGGGAACTGAGGAAGGTCGTCACCCCCACGCGCAGGGAGCTGTTCAGCTACACCGGCGTGGTGCTGGTCTTCGTGATCATCATGATGGCGCTCGTCTACGGGCTCGATCAGCTGTTCAGCTGGTTGGTCATCCTGGTCTTCGGTACACCGGGGGCCTGACACCGAACGGCTTCGGGCGAGTGGCCCGGATGAGCCGGCGGGCACGCCGTGACGCGTACAACAGGAATGGATTGGTAACAGCAAGTGTCTGAACGAGAGCGCGACGACGTCGATTGGGCGACCGCTGCCGAGCAGGCTGCGGGCGATGACGAGGCACAGGAGGGCAACGAGCTCGCCGCCGAGGAGCGATCGTCGGACGCCGCCGAGCGCGAGGCCCTGCACGTGACCGACGCCGACGGGAACGACATCGATCTGGATGCCGTGCTCGACGCGATCGCCGAGACGGCCGACCCCGAGGCTGACGCCGTCGTTGACGACGCCCTCGAGATCGACGACGCTGACGAGGCCGAAGCGGCCTTCGAGGCGATCGAAGACGAAGAAGAGGTCGACGGCGCAGCTGACGAAGCCGCGGATGACGCATCCGGCGCCGACTCCGATGGCGACGACACCGAAGAAGACGTCGAGGTCGACCCGTACGACGAGTTCAAGCGGGAACTGCGTTACCTGCCGGGCAAGTGGTACGTCATCCACTCCTACGCCGGCTTCGAGCGTCGCGTGAAGCAGAACCTCGCCAACCGCACCAACACCATGGGCATGGAAGATTACATCTACCAGGTCGAGGTGCCGATGGAAGACGTGGTCGAGATCAAGAACGGCCAGCGCAAGATGGTCAACCGCGTGCGCATCCCCGGCTACGTGCTGGTGCGCATGGATCTCAACGAAGACAGCTGGTCGGTCGTGCGCCACACCCCTGGCGTGACCGGGTTCGTCGGCAACGCGCACAACCCGACGCCGCTGCGCTTCGACGAAGCGTTCAACATGCTCAAGTCGCTCGTGCAGGTCGAGCCGGTCGCCACGGGCAAGGCCGCAGCAGGCAAGGGTGCGAAGGCCGCGACGCGTGTCGCGCCCATCGAGGTGGACTTCGAGATCGGCGAGACCATCACGATCAAGGAAGGTTCGTTCGCGGGCCTGCCCGGTTCGATCAGCGAGATCAAGCCGGAGAGCGGCAAGCTCACCGTGCTGGTCTCCCTCTTCGAGCGCGAGACCCCGGTCGAGCTCAGTTTCGACCAGGTCAACAAGCAGTGACGCTGCTGATGAGCACCAGGCAACCGTCAGTGCGCATCAGGTAACATAGAGCGGCCGGTCCGCCTCTGGATCGGACATCCCCACCACTCCCAGGGTTCGCCTGGCTGTGGAAGCGCGCCCCGGATGGGGCGCTCGAACCGAAGGAAACACATGGCACCGAAGAAGAAGGTCACAGGTCTGATCAAGCTTCAGATCAAGGCCGGCGCCGCCAACCCCGCCCCGCCGATCGGCCCGGCGCTGGGTCAGCACGGCGTCAACATCATGGAGTTCTGCAAGGCGTACAACGCGGCGACCGAGTCGCAGCGCGGCAACGTCATCCCGGTGGAGATCACCGTCTACGAGGACCGTTCGTTCACGTTCATCCTCAAGACCCCGCCGGCCGCAGAGCTCATCAAGAAGGCCGCTGGCGTGGCCAAGGGTTCCGGCGTTCCGCACACCACCAAGGTCGGCAAGCTGACCGCTGCGCAGGTGCGTGAGATCGCCGAGGCGAAGATGGTCGACCTCAACGCGAACGACCTCGACGCGGCATCCAAGATCATCGCGGGCACCGCCCGCTCCATGGGCATCACGGTCGAGTAGGAAAGGTAGGACCAGACATGGCACAGAAGTCCAAGGCCTACCGGGCCGCTGTCTCGAAGATCGAGGACGGCAAGTTCTACACCCCCGACGAGGCTGTCGCGCTTGCGCGCGAGACCGGATCGACGAAGTTCAACTCGACCGTCGAGGTTGCGCTCAAGCTGGGCGTCGACCCGCGTAAGGCCGACCAGATGGTGCGTGGCACCGTCATCCTGCCGCACGGCACGGGCAAGACGGCCCGCGTCATCGTGTTCGCGACTGGCCCCGCCGCCGAGGCCGCGATCGCTGCCGGCGCCGACGAGGTCGGTGGCGACGAGCTCATCGAGCGCGTGGCGGGCGGCTGGACCGATTTCGACTCCGCCGTCTCCACCCCGGAACTCATGGGCAAGGTCGGTCGTCTCGGAAAGGTGCTGGGCCCCCGTGGTCTCATGCCCAACCCGAAGACCGGCACCGTGACGCCGGACGTGGCGAAGGCCGTCTCCGACATCAAGGGCGGAAAGATCGAGTTCCGCGTCGACAAGCACGCCAACGTGCACTTCGTCGTCGGCAAGGCCGGCTTCACGCCGGAGCAGCTCTCCGAGAACATCAAGACCGCGCTCGACGAGGTCGTTCGGCTCAAGCCGTCGGCCGCCAAGGGTCGCTACATCCAGAAGGGCGCCGTGTCGACCACGTTCGGCCCCGGCATTCCGCTGGACGTCAACTCCATCTGAGTTGTTCGGTGCGCCGGCCCGCGTCCGGCGCACCGCAGTCGGCAAGGCGCGTGGTTGCGTTCCGGCGGCGATCAAGTCGCCGCCTTGTGGAGCGTGTCGAGTTTTGATGTGTTGCGTTTCGAGGGCCCCGTTCGGTTCATCCGGACGGGGCCTTCGTCATGTCTGTCGCGTGGATACTCTCGCGCTCGATGGCTTGGGGCGTGTAGACACGAGGGCATGGGCGAGGTCACCGAGTACTACGAGACGCTGCCGCCTGATGTGCGGGAGCTGTTCGACGGCATCCGACAACGGGCTCTGGAGCTCGTGCCAGACGCCGTCGAGGGCCGCAGCTACGGGATGCCCGCTCTGCTGCTCAGCGGCAAGGGTCTGATCTCCACGATGCAGACCAAGGCCCATCTCGCGATCTACCCGTTCAGCGGGCGGATCGTCAGTGCCGTCGCAGATCGGCTGGACGGATTCTCGCTCTCCAGCGGCGCCATCCGGTTCAGCACCGAGCGACCCATCCCGGCGGACGTGCTCGACGATGTCATCCTGCTGCGCGCCGCCGAGATCGAGGGATGACCGCGATGAGCGGTGCAGGTAGCACCACTACAGCGCCACTTGCGCGCTATTGCGCCCGTTGAGGTGGCGCAATAAGACGCAAATGGCGCTGTAGCAGTGCGGCCCAGCGGAGTCGCGGCGCGCTCAGGCGACCCGGATCAGCTTCTTGTTGACGAACTCGTCGGCGCCGAGGCGCCCCATCTCGCGACCCGTGCCGGAGCGCTTCACGCCGCCGAACGGCAGTTCGACGCCGTCCGCGAGGGTGAGGTTCACGAACACCATGCCGGCCTCGATCTGGTTGGCGACACGTTCCGCCTGCTCCGGATCCGTCGTGTAGACGTAGGAGCCGAGGCCGAACGGGATGTCGTTGGCCTTGGCAACGGCATCCGCCTCGTCCGCCGCCCGGTATACCGAGGCGACCGGGCCGAAGAACTCCTCGTGGCGCGACGGGTTGTCGGCCGCGATGTCGGTGAGCACGATCGGGGCGAAGAAGTTGCCGCGGCGTTCGCCGGTCGCGTGTGCCGTCGCGCCGTTCGCGACCGCGCGGTCGAGCTGAGCCTGCAGGCGCTCGGCTGCCGCGGTGCTAGAGAGGGGACCGAGCACGCTGTCGCCCGAGGTCGGGTCGCTGGGCTGCGACTCCGCGAGCTTGGCCGTGAGCTTGTCGACGAACGCGTCGTAGAGGTCGTCGACCACGATGAACCGCTTGGCGGCGTTGCACGACTGACCCGAGTTGTCGAGGCGAGCAGCGGCAGCGTCTTCGACGACCTTGTCGAGGTCATCCGTCGACAGCAGGATGAACGGGTCGGAGCCACCCAGCTCCAGCACGACCTTCTTGAGGTTACGGCCGGCGATCTCGGCGACGGCCGCACCTGCACGCTCTGAGCCGGTGAGGGAGACGCCCTGAACGCGCGGGTCGGCGATGACGTCTTCGATCTGCTCGTTCGTGGCGTAGATGTTGACGTAGGCGCCGTCGGGGAATCCAGCGTCGTCGAAGATCTGCTGGATCGCAGCGGCGGACTCAGGGCACTGCGGTGCGTGCTTGAGCAGGATCGCGTTGCCGATGATGAGGTTCGGTCCGGCGAAGCGCGCCACCTGGTAGTAGGGGAAGTTCCACGGCATGATGCCCAGAAGCACGCCGAGCGGGTTGCGGCGGATGATCGCGCTGCCCTCTCCTGCGAGCAGGGTGATCGGCTCGTCCTTGAGCACGTCGGGGGAGGTGTCGGCGTAGTAGCGGTAGATGTCGGCGGCGAAGTCGACCTCGCCGTATGCCTGCTCGAGCGGCTTGCCCATCTCGCGCACGATGATGGCGGCGAGCTCGTCGCGGCGCTCGCTGTGCAGGTCCCCGACCTTGCGGATGAGCTCAGCACGCTCGGCCGGCGTCGTGGTGCGACCCCAGCCGCGATAGGCGGAATCAGCACGTGCGAGTGCGTCGCCGAGTTCGGCATCCGTGATCGTCGGGTATTCCTTGATCGTCTCCCCGGTGGCCGGGTCGACGACTGCGTAGTAGCTCATGTGAGCCCCTTCTTGTCTCGTGGCGGCCGCCGTGGCGTCCGTCGATGCACGCGTGCAGCCAGCCTAGGATGAATCGCCATCACGAGGCCGCCCGCGTGGCACGGTTTGTGCGGCGGTGCACCTACGAGCACGCAATCTGTGGCGGCCCGTGCTCAAAGGGGCCCATAGACTGCGCGGGTGAGAACGCTCGCGTGGGACGGCTACTTCAACGTGCGCGACCTCGGCGGGCTGCCCACCCCGCTGTCGGCGACGGGCGCGACCGCGTACGGCCGCGTCGCCCGAGGTCCGCGACGGGAGTGGATGACCGCGAAGGGCTGGATGGATGCCCGAGCCTGGGGTCTGAAGTCCGTGGTCGACCTGCGCGGCGAGGATGAGGCAGGGCGACGTGAGCACGATCCGGATGTTCCACACGACGCCTTCGGTCGGGTGACGATCACCAATGCGCCCACCGAGGATCAGGACGATCCCGAGTTCCGGCGCTGGTGCTTACCGCTTCTCGACTCACCGGAGTACTGGCAGCACAATTGGCGGATCCAGCCGGAGCTGGTGCGCGGCGCCCTCGAAGCGATCGCGGCATCCGAGCCCGGAGTTCTCGTGCACTGCAGTGCCGGCCGGGACCGCACGGGGATGATCTCGACGATCCTTCTCGGCAACGCGGGGGTCGACCCGCAGGTCGTCGCCGACGATTACGCGGCATCCGTTCGCATCATGGCCGGAGCCGCCCACCACGGGCCGACGGCCGACCGGCAAGCGACGTGGTCGACGGCTCAGGTGGACGAGTGGCTGGCGGCCAAGGTGCCGATCGTGCGGGATGCCGCCGCAGGGGTGCATGCCGTGCTCGACGGGCTCGGGGTCGGCGGGGAGACGCGGGCGATGCTGCGCGAGTTGCTCGTGGTGTAGTCGGCGGGTCCGACCTCTCGCCCCGCAACGCCTCGTCGCGAGGTTGGTGAAGCGATGCGCCGCCGTCTCATATGACACGGCGAAGGCGTCGCGCAGGTCTTCCATCGAGATGCGGCGCATGCTCTTCGTTTCGGTGAGCAACTGCACGGCATCCTTCTCGGGCAGCAGGATGGCGGCGGTCAGGTACTTCGTCTCGACGCGTTGGCGCAGAAAGTCGACCGTCCCACCACCCGCACCCGCCGAACCACCACCTTCGCGCCGAACCACCACCGAAGCCGCGCCGATTTCTGGGTGGCTCGGCGACAAGGTGGTGGCTCGGCGAAGGAGGGGTGGCACGGCGCCGCGGGCGGAGCGGCGCCGGCTCGGGCTACCGTAGACGCATGTCGCTCACCATTCGCGAGGCGACGCCGACGGATGCCGACAGCCTCGCCTTCGTGGCGGCGGTCACCTTTCCGCTCGCGTGCCCTCCGCACACCACACGGGAGGCCGCCGCGGGATTCGTCGTCGAGCACCTCGGCCCCGACTCCTTCGCCGACTACCTCTCCGACCCCGACCGTGCGGTGTTGCTCGCAGAGGACGACGGCACGCCGATCGGCTACACGATGGTGGTGTTCGGTCAGCCATCCGACCCGGATGTGGCCGCGGCGGTCACGATCCAACCGACCAGCGAGCTCAGCAAGTGCTACGTGCTCCCCGGATACCACGGGCAGGGGGTGTCGCTGCGGCTGATGCAGGCGTCCGTCGACCTCGCCCGCGCCAGAGGGGCCGTCGGCATGTGGCTCGGCGTGAACGAGGAGAACGAGCGCGCCCAGCGGTTCTACGCCAAGAGCGGCTTCAGCAAGGTCGGCATGAAGCGCTTCCTCGTGGGGGAGGTCTGGGAAGACGACTACGTGCTCGAGCGTGCGCTCGACGACGCGCCCACGGGATGACCGGGTCGAGGTTCTAACCGGCGGCTCAGACCCGCCCGGTCGCCAGGATCCCGATGAGCTGCGTCGCCAGTGAGAGCAGCGAAGCGATCTCGTTCTCGTCGCGATCGATCCACCGGCACTCCGGGTCGCCGACCGGCACGAAGCCGTCGTGGCGCTCCCAGACGAACAGCGTGCGCTCGGCTCCGAGCACGTACTGCTGCCACCACACCTGCCTGAGGTAGTGCCTCGGGATGCTCCGCCATGGCTTGTTCGTCGTCTTGATCTCCGCGAGCTCGAGCCGCCCGTCCGGTCGGAGGGCCAGGCCGTCCGGCGTCGCGAGATGACGAAGGTCGCGTGCTGCGTGGAAGAGTGCGTCGCTCGGGTCGATGCCGTATTCGCGCGTCATCCAGGCCGCGATCTTCGGCTCTCGAGCCTTGCCGTGCTCCGTGTACACGTTGCCGGTGAAGCCTGTGCCGTGCACCTTCTGTCGTGCCGCGGCCATGATGGATGCCGGAGTCGAGAGCTTCGCCACGTCCGTCGCCGTGATGCCGCGGGATCGAGCACGAAGCCACGCGACCCGATCGGACGAGTGGGCAAGGATGCGCCGCTCGTGCGGAAGCAAAGGTCGCGGCGCCGGCGCGCTCACCGGATTCGACGTGCCTTGGATGCCGGCCGACAGCTCCTCCTCGAACAGAGAAAGCATCGTGTCGGTCATCGTTTCATTCTGCCGCGCTCGGGTCGCAGCGTCCGCCAGGCGTGACTGCGTTTCCGTCGATCTCGCTCGACTTCTCCTCCCCAGCCGCGGCGAATGCCCGCGGCTGCACAGATGCGCCCTGGGGCATCACATCGGCCATCAGCCGGTGACACGGTGTTGGGTATCAGAAAGAATGGAGGAGTGATCGTGACCGAACCCCAGGCCTGGACGCTGATCGGCGTCTTCGCGGCCGCCGCGTTGGGCGGATTCACGTTCGTGGTGGCGCGCCTTTCGCGGGTCATCCGCGCCGAGGTGGGCGGTCTCCGTGCAGAGATGCGCGGAGAGTTCGTCGGGCTGAAGCACGAGCTGGCCGCGGTGAACAAGCGGATCGATCGGCTCGACGGCGCCGTTCAGGCGATCACGAACCGTCTCTTGGGTTCGTAGCCGTACTTCGCACGGCGCGTCGTGGCCGCGACGTGGTGTTCATCCCCGCAGCGCGTCGTCGATGCGCTCAGGCGAGAGCACGTGATCGATGACCAGGTGCGCTGCTCCGATGGCGCCCCCGAGCGCCCCCGCGCGTGACTGCACGATCGTGAGGTGCTGCGTGGCCAGCGGCGTCGACCTGCGATAGACGACCTCGCGGATGCCCGCCAGCAGGTGTTCGCCCGAATTGCCGACGCTTCCCCCGATGACGATGACCGAAGGATTGAGGAGATTGACCGATGTCGCCAAGACCTCACCGACCGCGCGGCCCGCCTGACGCACAGTGCGGATCGCATCCCGATCGCCGTTGTCGAGCAGCCCGACCACGTCGGCACTGGTGACGACGCTGCGCGAGTCCGTGGAGAGCTCGGCGGCCAACGCCATCCCCCCGGCGATTGCCTCGAGATCGCGATCGTCGTCGGCTTGTCGCTCGGGGTCGTCCGAATGAGGCACCTGCACATGACCGATGTCGCCGGCAGTTCCCTGCGCTCCACGCTGGAGGCGGCCGCCGCTGATGATGCCGGCGCCGATGCCGGTAGACACCTTGACGAACAGCAGGTCCTCGACCTCCGGCCACACGGTGACCTGCTCACCGAGCGCCAGGACGTTGACGTCATTGTCCACGAGCACGGGTCCGGCGAAGCGCTCCTCGACGAACCCGGGAATGTCGAAGCCGTCCCAGCCCGGCATGATCGGCGGCTTGTTCGGTCGTCCGGTCGAATGCTCAACGGGGCCGGGAACCCCGATGCCGACGCCCGCGACCTCGGACACTTTGTGGCCGCTCTCGGCCAGCGCACTCTTCGCCGCCGTGATGAGCCAGTCGAGCACCTTCTCCGGTCCGAGGGCGATGGACAGTTCGCGACGCTCGCTCGCGAGCACGGCGCCCGTCAGGTCGCAGACCGTGACCAGTCCGTGTGCGGCACCGAGATCGGCGGCGACGACGACCCTGGCTCCGGGGTTGAAGGCCAGGCGCGCGGGAGGACGGCCGCCGGACGACGCGGCCTCGCCGGCCGGTGAGAGGAGTCCGACAGCGAGAAGCGCGTCAACACGAGACGAAACCGTCGATCGTGCCAGGCCGGTGGTGTGGCTGAGCTCAGCCTTCGTGCGTGCTCGCCCGTCGCGGAAGATCTGGAGCACAGCGCCGATGCCGGGAGCGGAGCCGTTGGCGGACGAAGCCCGCCTCTCCTGATCAGACATCGGTTTCCTCTCCGCGCTCACCATACTGCGCTGGCTGCCGGTCATCTTATCGGCGACATACTCAGAACTTTTGCTTGCCAATCGGCGAAAGCGTCATTAGCATCGAGCAAAACAGGGCACAAATACCCTGGGCAGATACACCGGATTCCTCTCCGAACACATGGAGTGCTCAATGAAGAACGACGATGTGGCCGCCATCAGCGGCCAGGCATTCGATCCCGGTCACCCGGCGGGCGTCGGAATCGTGGGCTGCGGGAACATCTCCCGGCGGTACGTGGAGGGAATGCGGCGGTTCCCGCAGCTGCGGCTGGTGGGCTGCGCCGACCTTGTTCCAGAACTCGCCGCCAGGCTTGCCGAGGAATCCGGCATCACGGCATATCCGACGATCGGGGCGCTGCTGGCCGATCCCGCCATTGACGTCGTCGTGAACATCACGCCACCCGTCGCCCACGCCGCGGTCACGATACAGGCACTGGATGCCGGCAAACACGTCTACGTCGAGAAGCCGATTGCCGCCACCCTGGCGGACAGCGAAGCCATGCTCGGCGCCGCGGAGCGAACCGGACTTCTCCTGGGCGCCGCACCCGACACGTTCCTCGGGAGCGCAGCCCAGACCGCGCGCGCCGCGATCGATGCCGGAGCCATCGGGGCGCCGATCGGCGCAGTCGCCTTCGTGACCCACTCGAAGGCCGAGCAGTGGCACCCGAACCCGACCTTCCTGTTCCAGCCGGGCGGTGGGCCCTCGCTGGACCTCGGCCCGTACTACGTGACTGCCTTGGTCAACATGCTCGGGCCGGTCGCGACAGTCGCCGGCTTCAACCGCATCGGCGCGCCCTTTCGGACCGTCACAGCGCCGAACCGCCACGTCGACACGATCGAGGTCACGACGCCGACCCACGCCGGCGCCATCCTCCGCCTGGAGTCGGGGGTGATCGTCACCATGATGCTCAGCTTCGACGCCTGGGACACCCACCTGCCGTTCATCGAGGTCTACGGCGACAAGGGCACGCTGACCCTGCCTGACCCCAACGGCTTCGACGGCGACGTGACGGTGCGCACGCACGACTCGAGCGATCACGAAGCAGCCGCTGACTGGCTGATCATCCCACCCGTCCTGCCGCCGTCCGGCGCGTCGGACGACCTCGGTGTGCAGCTGCTGCGCGGATTCGGCGTCGCCGATCTCGTCGATGCGATCGGCGGCGAGCCCCACCGTGCGAGCGGCGCGCTGGCCCGACACGTTCTCGAGGTTCTCGAGGCGATCCAGACGTCCACCGCGACAGAGACCGTGGTCCGGATCACGAGCACGGTCGACCGCCCCGAACCCCGAAAAAGCGACTCGCCCGCAGGCACGGGTGAGGCATGACCACGCCGCTAGGCGCGGAACCCCTGCACCACACCCATCGATCGGAGTAGATCACGATGAAAACACACAGCGCGACCCGAACGCGCGCGCGAATCCTCGGTCTGGTGGCGGCCGTGGCCGTCTCCGGCATCGTCCTGAGCGGCTGCGCCTCCGAGGAACAAGCCCAAGGCGGATCGGGCACCACCGGCAAGCAGTCCTACTACAAGGCCGCCGTCGCCGAGGCGAAGAGCCTCGCGAAGGGCCAGAAGCTCGAATCGTCCATCTCGATGCTCGGCGCCAACAGCGGCGCGGAGGGTCAGACCCTGCAGCAGGTCTACAAGGCGTTCACGGAGGGTACGGGAACCGCCGTCAACTACACCGGATCACCCGACGTCAACGACATCGTGCAGTCGCGACTGCAGGCGGGCAACCCGCCAGACATCGCCGACATCGCGATGGGCACCGCGGCCGCCTACGCCGAACAGGGCAAGGTGATGAATCTCAGCAAGGTCATGGGCAGCGAGCTGAAGCAGAACTTCAGCCAGGCGCTGCTCGACGACGCCTCCGTGAACGGCAGCGTCTACGGCGTCTATCAGGGGTTCAGCAACTTCATGCTCTGGTACAACCCGGAGGCATACACCGGACCGAAGAATCCCACGAGCTGGTCCCAGATCACCGACTGGACGGACCAGCAGGCGGCCAAGGGCACGCCCGTGTGGTGCGCTGCGCAGAATGCGGGAGCCTCGAGCGGATTCCCGGGCGGGCAGTACATCGAGAACATCTTCCTCAAGGAGTACGGCCCCGACCTTTATCGCCAGTGGGGTGAGGGAACCCTGGCCTGGACCAGCTCCCAGGTCAAGAACGCGTTCCAGCAGTTCGGCGCCATCATCGGAGACAACAGGAAGGTCTCCGGTGGCGTCGCGGGCATTCTCTCCACGCCCATCGCGACCGGATACAACGGCCTCAGCGCCAGCCCCGCGACCTGCCAAGCCGTGCTGTGGGGCTCGTGGGTTCCCGGCCTGATCGGTTCGACGGCCGTGCCCGGCAAGACGATCGACTTCTACCGCGTTCCGCCGATGGACCAGCAGTACAAGGATGACGAGCTCTTCCAGTCCACGACGAGCATCGCCTTCAACGACAACGCGACGACGCAGGCCTTCCTGAAGTTCATGGCCTCGACGGCGGCCCAGTCGTACCTTGCTTCCCTCAACCGTTGGCCGGTTGCGAACGTCAACGCGCCGGTGAGCGCCTATCCGAGCGCGACGCTGCAGAAGATCGCGAAGACGTACTTCGGGACCAGTTCCACCAAACTGCAGGTTGGGCCCAACTCGCTGATGAACTCGGCCACGTCGAGCGCCTTCTACAAGGGGGTCGTGACCTACCTGCACGATCCATCGACCCTGGACTCGGTGCTGCAGTCCATCCAGACCGCCTCACAGTGAGCCCGACAGAGCCGCACCCGGGGTCGGACAGATGAATCTCATCGACAACGTGCCGGTACTGATCATCATCGGTGCCATCGTCATCCCCATCGTCGTGTACCTGGCGCTGGGACTGGGCGAGCGGATCCTCACCCTGCTGCCCAAGCGCCCGGGACGGAGTCTTCGTCCCTGGGTGTGGCTCTTCGGGCCGCTCGTGCTCGTCATCCTGATCCTGCTCTACCCGCTCATCGCGACGATCATCTACTCGTTCTTCAACGCCAACACCACGGCAGCGGTGGGCTTCCAGAACTTCGTCTGGGCTTTTCAGGGCGAGATGCTCTCGGTGATCGGAAACAACATCGTCTGGCTGATCGTCTTTCCGATCGGCACGCTCGTGCTCGCCCTCGTGGCGGCGGTGCTGTTCGACCGGATCAAGTACGAACGTCTCGCGATGACCCTGATCATCCTTCCCACGGCGATCTCGTTCACCGCGGGCTCGGTGATCTGGACCCAGATGTACTCCTATCAGCCGCCCGGATCGACGCAGATCGGAACGTTCAACGCGCTGATCACCCTGATCCCCGGCGTTCAACCGGTCGCGTGGCTTCAGACACCGGTCATCAACAACCTCGCCCTGATCCTCATTGCGATCTGGCTCTCGGTCGGCGTCGCGACGCTGATCCTCTCCGCGGGAGTGAAGAACGTCGCAGGGGAGCTCATGGAGGCGGCCAGGCTCGACGGGGCCGGCGAGTGGCGCATCTTCCGAGCGATCGTATTGCCGTCCATCCTGCCCGCCGTGCTCGTGGTGGTCACCACCGAGATCATCGCCGCGCTGAAGGTCTTCGACATCGTCTACGTGATGACCAACGGCAACTACGGAACCAACGTGATCGCCAATCAGATGTACACCGAGCTCTTCTCGGCGAACAACCTCGGGCGAGCGAGCGCCATCGCGGTGATCCTGCTGGTCGCCGCGCTCCCCATCGTGTTCATCAACATCCACCAGTTCAGGGCGGAGTCACGATCATGACCACCACCATCAAGAGCAGCATCTCCGCCTCCGCCGACCATCGAGTCGCCACAGCGGCGACGCGACGCGATGGTCGTGGCGATGGCTCGTCCACCTCATCGTCATCGTGTTCATGGTGAGCTGGTTCGTCCCGATCCTCGCTCTCTTCATCACGTCGATCAGGACCCAGAACGACTCCTCGACGTCCGGATGGTGGATGGCGTTCGTCGAACCGCTCTTCACCGGGTACAACTATCAGCTCGCACTTCAGCAGGTGGGTGTGGCCGGCAGCCTCGCGACGTCGTTGGCGATCGCGATCCCCGTGACAGTGATGACGACTGTGCTTTCCGTGATCGGCGCATATGCCCTCACGCGCATGCGATTCGCCGGCCGCACGGTGCTGTCGCTGGTATTGGTCGCGATGCTGGTCACGCCACCGCAGATCACGCTGGTGCCGTTGCTTCGCATCTTCAATGTGTTGGGCCTCTCCGGCACCATTCCGGCGATCTGGATCTACCAGGTCGGCTTCACGATTCCGTTCGGCGTATTCCTGTTGCGCGGGTTCATCGCAGGCATCCCGCAGGAGCTCTTCGAATCCGCCAGCGTCGACGGGGCGTCAGCACTGCGCACGTTCCGATCCGTCGTCATCCCGCTGGCCTTCCCGGCCATGGCGTCACTGGCCATCATGCAGTTCCTCTGGTCGTGGAACGATCTGCTCACGCCGCTGATCTTCCTGGGCGGATCGAGCGTGCCGGAGCCGATCACGGTGCAGGTAGCTGCGCTCGCCCAGCAGACGACGCAGGGGCAGGGGGCGCTCATGGCCGCGACGTTCCTCTCGATCGTCATCCCGCTCATCTTCGTGATCGCTCTGCAGCGCTACTTCGTGCGTGGAGTTCTCGGTGGAGCGGTGAAGGGATGACCCACTCGACGCATCACCCCGCATTCGACCCAGCGGATCCGACCGGCTCCGCGCACCCCAACCACAGAAAGGGAGCACCGTCATGATCACCCGTTCGCAGGTCGCGCTGAACGCGCTGCAGTGGATCAACCTCAAGCAGCCTCCGGGAGGCCCAGCCGACAAGCCGATCTGGCTCTACGACGACCCTGCGTGGCGTTCGGAGCAGCCGGCCGTTCACCGCCAGGTCAAGAAGGCGGGATTCGACAACGTGATGCTCGAGGTTCTGAACACGCAGACGCTTCAGGCCTACCGCCGCATGCTCGATTCGGTCGAGCTCGCGCCCGCACCCGGATACGTCGACATCGGTCTGCCCGAAGACAACGGCATCGGGCTGGTGAAGGGCAGCGCCGAGTGGGTCAGGTGGTTCGATCGTGTGCGGCGCAGGGCCGAGGAGACCAACTTCATGGGACTGAACAGCGTCTTTCTCGCCGGGCAGCTCATCTTCGACGGCAACCCGAGGATCGCCGAGGCGACGGCTGTCGGTGCGGCCTTCCGGCAGGATCGGCTCGATCGCGTCGTCGAGTACATCGGCGAGGCGGCCGCCGTGCTGAAGGCCGAGGGTGTTCGTGCTGGACTGCACAACCACATCGGGTCGTGGATCGAGACCGAGTACGAGATCGACTACGTGCTCGACAACGTCGACCCGGACATCCTCGGCGCGTCGCTCGACATCGGTCACCTCGCGTGGGCGGGCATCGACTACCGAGCCATGCTCCGCAAGCACAAGAGCCGACTCCTCGATCTGCACGTCAAGGACATGGACCTCTCGATCGCCGCAGCGAGCCGTTCGCACCCGACCCCCTATTACGAAGTCGCCGACCAGAGATTCTTCCTCGAGCCTGGTCTGGGCGACATCGATCTCGACGGCGTGCTCGACGATCTCGCTGAGGGGTTCGACGGCTGGCTGATCATCGAGGTCGACCGCGCAAGCATGGAGCCGTTCGAGAGTGCGAAGTTCAGCTGGAACTGGGTCGAGCAGCACATACCCGAACACGTGAGTCCGGGCCGACCGGAGGAGGATGCGCGATGACGCGGCGTTTCGGCTATTGCATCTTCACGTTCGAGGGCGGCGATTGGTCCGTCGACGACTTCGACGGTCTCGAGCGCGGGTTCCGGCTCGCTCGCGAGCTCGGCTACTCCTATGTCGAGGGAACGTCTTACGTCAAGCCAGGACTGCTCAACGACGACCCGCGCACCGATCTGCAGTTCTTGAACAGGATCGGCACGATCTCGGACCTCAGTGCGAAGTACGATCTGCCGTTGTCCTCGATCTTCGCGGCCGCCGATCTTTGGGACGAATCGGAGCGGATCGTCGAGTTCCATCACTTCGAGGTGATGGCACGCATCGTCTCGACGCTCGGCATCACGAGCATTCCGGTGACGGTCGGCATGCATCGCGGGTCGGATGACCAGCGCTGGTCGCGCAAGCTCGGCACGCTTTTCACCGAAGCCGGTCTGCGCACGAGCGCCCTGGGCGTGAAGCTCCTGGTGCATCCGCACATCGAAACTCCGTTGGAGAGCCGTGACGACATCGACGCGTTCTTCGAGACCGCCGACACCTCGGTGATCGGCATGTGCATGGACACCGGGCACATTCTGGCCGGCGGTTCGGATCCGGTGGCGTTCGCGCGTGACACGCATCCGTCATCGAGTACCTGCACGCGAAGGATGTCGACAAGACAGCAGCCGATGCCGCCGTCGCTGCGCACGACAGGCAGGCACGGTATCTCGCGTTCCGAGATGCAGGTGAAGGCGACGTCGATTTCGTCGGGGTCTTCGAGGAGCTGCGCCGCGCCGGGTTCGGCGGCCCCATCCTCGCCGAGAACGACCTGTCGCCCGACCCCGAGGCGGCCATGCGCCGCGCGCACTCCTTTCTCACCGGCGTTCTATAACTGGCATCGTCGGATCGAGGGCTGGCATCGTCGGATCCAGGGACCGGCGGGTGGCACCGCGCCTGGCTGCCGTGCCACCCGCCCGAGCGTGCGAGGGCAGCCTCCGGCGACTTTTGCGCTAGGTGCCGTCAAAAGCCTGCTTAGATGGATCGCAAGGCGTTCTGTGCGCGACGTCGGGATCGAGACCGCACATCGACCGAGCCCGCATCCGAACGGCAACCGCACATCACTCAAAGGAGAATCGTGACCACCTCACCGGTTTCCGTGCAGCTCTACACCGTGCGCGAAGCCCTGCAAGACGATCTGCAGGGCACTCTGAACAAGCTGGCGGAGGTCGGCTTCACGCAGGTCGAGCCGTTCGCGTTCACCAACTTCCCCGGGCTCGGCGACGCGCTCGTCGCCGCCAAGCTCTCGGCCCCGACCGTGCACGTGCACTTCGTCGGAGAGAGTGACGAGGAGATCGCCTCGATCTTCGATGCTGCCCGCGAGCTCGACATCGAGACCGTCATCGATCCGCACGTTGCCGACGAGCGCTGGACCACGGCCGAATCGGTCGACGGGATCGCGGCTCAGCTCAATCACGCGGCGACCATCGCAGCGGAGCACGGTGTACGTGTCGGCTACCACAACCACGCCCACGAGTTCGAGAACAAGATCGACGGACAGAACGCGCTGGAGTACCTCGCCTCCAAGCTCGACCCCGCAGTCGTCATCGAGCTCGACACCTACTGGGTGGCCGTCGGCGGAGAGAACCCCGTCGATGTGCTCGGCCGTCTGGGCGACCGCGTCGTTGCGCTGCACATCAAGGACGGTCCCGCCACGAAGGAGACCAAGGACCAGGTGGCTGTCGGCTCCGGCAGCCTCCCCATCCGTGAGATCATCGAGGCCGCGCCGAACGCGCTGCGCGTGATCGAGCTCGACGACTCCCGCGACAACCGCTTCACAGCTGTTGCCGACAGCTTCTCTTACCTCACGAAGGAGGGTCTCGCATGAGCGAGTCCACGACCGTCTCGGCGAACTTCGCCGAGAACACCAAGACCGGTCCCGTTGGCGTCGGCGTCATCGGCGCAGGCAACATCTCGACGCAGTACCTGACCAACCTCACGTCGTTCCCCGACGTCGAGGTGCGCTTCATCGCCGACATCCTTCCTGAAGCGGCGAAGGCGCAGGCCGAGAAGTTCGGCGTTCCCGCGCACGGCACCGTCGAGGAGCTGCTCGCGGACCCCGAGATCGAGATCGTCGTCAATCTGACCATCCCGAAGGTGCACGCCGAGGTCGCGCTGCAGGCGGTGCGTGCCGGCAAGAACGTCTGGACCGAGAAGCCGATCGCTCTCGACCGTGAGAGCGGCCGCGCGCTGCTGGATGCCGCACACGCCGCAGGCCTCCGTGTCGCGTGCGCCCCGGACACGTTCCTGGGTGGCGGCATCCAGACCGCGCGTCGGCTGCTCGAGGACGGCGCGATCGGCCGCCCGCA
The DNA here is from genome assembly GCF_054779035.1 of Humibacter soli. Classification (NCBI taxonomy): domain Bacteria; kingdom Bacillati; phylum Actinomycetota; class Actinomycetes; order Micrococcales; family Microbacteriaceae; genus Humibacter; species Humibacter soli. Next base: position 695,774 of record NZ_BAAGYX010000002.1, read on the forward strand.
GACCGCACTGACGCTCATGCAGCAGCCCGGGCCGGAGTCGTGGCACCCGAACCCCGCGTTCCTCTTCCAGGAGGGCGCCGGCCCGCTGTTCGATGTCGGCCCGTACTACGTGACCGCGCTCATTCAGCTCTTCGGTCCGGTCAAGCGCGTCGCCGCCGTCGCCTCGAAGGCGAAGCCCGTGCGCACCATCGGATCGGGCCCGCTCGCCGGCCAGACCTTCGACGTGACCGTGCCCTCGCACGTCTCCGCCGTTTTCGAGTTCGAGAACGGCCAGACCTCGCAGAGCATCTTCAGTTTCGACTCCAAGCTGCCCCGCACCCTCTTCGAGGTCACCGGTGTCGACGGCGCGCTCGAGGTCAACGACCCGAACATGTTCGTCGGCGAGCTCGTGCTGCACAGCGACGGCGACCCCAAGACCATCGTGGTCGAGGGCGAGCGCGCAGCGCGCGGCACCGGCGTGGTCGAGCTCGCACGGGCCATCCGGGCCGGGGTGCCGGAGCGCGCCAGCGGTGAGCAGGCGTACCACGCTCTCGACATCATGGTCTCCACCATCGAGGCAGCCGACACCGGCGAGTGGGTCGACGTGGTCAGCACGTTCACCCCGACGCCCGTGCTGCCCGAGGGCTGGGACCCGGCCGAGTCGACGCTGACGCGCTGACCCGATGGATGACGCCGCCTGGCGTCATCCATCGCACTGCCGCCATCCCGGCGCCACTGCCGAAATCGGAGTTCTGCCACGACACGCCGTGACCCCTGATGGGATCACGGCGTGTCGTGGCAGAACTCCGATTTTCAGTTGGCCGACGTGAGGCGCCCACGCAGCTAGGAGAGGTCAGGCGACCTCCTTCACCTTTCCCTGCTTGATGTGGAGGCGCCGCTGCGCTCGCCGGGCCACCGCCGAGTCGTGGGTGACGATCACGAGGGTGAGGCCGCGGTCGCGCCAGAGACCCTCGAGCACGTCCATGATCTCGTCGCGGGTCTCCTCGTCGAGGTTTCCGGTCGGCTCGTCGGCCAGCAGCACGTCGGGCTCCTTGACGATGGCCCGGGCGATCGCGACGCGCTGCTGCTGGCCGCCGGACAGCTCGGCGGGCCGGTGATCGCCGCGATCGCCGAGACCGACCGACTCGAGCGCCTTCGTGGCTCGCTCCTTGCGCTCAGCGGCCGGCACTCCGAGCGGCACGAGCGCCGTTTCGACGTTCTCCTGCGCGGTGAGCGTCGGGATGAGGTTGAAGCCCTGGAAGACGAAGCCGATCTCCCTGCCCCGCAGCCCGCCGAGCTTGCGGTCGCCGAGTGTTCCGAGGCTCGACGAGTCGAGCTCGATCGTGCCGGACGTCGGCCTGTCGAGCGCTCCCAGCATCTGCAGCAGGGTCGACTTTCCACCGCCCGTCGGACCTTGAATGGCGACCATCTGGCCGTTCGGGATGTCGAGCGTGACGTCATTGAGCGCAGTCACCTTGCGTCCCTTGCCCGGGTACTGCTTCGTGACGTTCTTGAGGGTGTACATCTGAGGTCCTTGTCGTTGAGCTGACGGATGTCGGTGCGTGGCGCGCCCCGCGTGCTACTGCACCGAGCGGAGTGCTTCGGCCGGCCGCAGACGCGAGGCCCGCCATCCGCCGATCGCGCCGGCCAGCAGACCGCCGAGCACGGCGAGGCCCACAGCCGCGACGATGATCCAGACGGTGATCGGGGCGCTGAGGTCGACCTGCGTGGTTGATGCCCCCGCCGCCGCGCGGGCTGCTCCTCCGAATGCGCCTCCGCCGTTCCCGCCGCCGAAGCCGCCCGCTCCGCCCGTCGTGCCGGTGCCCCCCGTGCCGCCGGTCGCTCCGCCGAATGCTCGTCGTGCGCCATCCGCCAGCGCACCGCCGACCCCACCGCGTGAGACTCCGCCGGTGAGAGTCGGAGAGACGACGTTGACGATGAAGACACCGACCAGGCCGATGACGATGCCCGCGATGCCGCCGATCAGACCCTGAACGACCGACTCGCCGGCGACCTGTCCGACGACGCGGCCGTTCGACCAGCCGATCGCCTTCAGGGTTCCGAACTCCCTGGTGCGACGGGTGACGCCCGAGATGGTGAACAGGATCGCGATGAGGAACGCAGCGGCGAGCACGATCACCGAGAGCCACGTGCCGAGGTTCGACACGAGCTGGCTGGCGCTGCCGAGGGAGCCGGAGACGCTCGATGCCAGGTCGGCCTGCGTCGAGACGGTCGCCTTGGGCAGTGTCTTCTGCAGGGACGCCTTGAGCGAGTCGACATCGCTCGCCGACTTCGCTGAGACGTAGACCGTCGTGACCTTGCCGGTCTCGCTGGAGAGGCTCTGCGCGACATCGAGCGGGATGTAGACGTTCGATGCGGTCGCGGAGTCGGAACCGGTCGGCTTCACGGTGCCGACGATCGTGAAGTCCTTGCCGCCGATGCTGATCGTGTCGCCGACGGAGAGGCTCTTCGACTTCGCGTAGCTGGCGTCGAGCACGGCGACCTTGGCGCCCTTGTCGCTGGCCTTGAGGGTACGGCCCTTGTCGAGCGCGGTGGAGGCGATCGGACCGACCGCCTGGCCGCCGGGCGTGATGCCCATGACGCTGAACGAGTTCACCGAGAAGGAGCTGCCGCCCTTGCCGTCAGAGCCGCCGGTCTGCGACTGCGCCCCTCCGCCGTTCTGAGCGTTCTGTCCGCCTTGGCCGCCCTGCCCGCGGTCGGCGAAGTTCGGGAGGGTGCCGCTGAAGCTGGTGTCGTTGAGCGCCAGCACGGCGGATGCCCCTGCGACGCCATCCGTGGCCTTCACCTTCGTGAGGGTGGAGTCGGCCATCGTGTTCGTTCCGAAGCCGACCGCGAGACGCGACGAGTCGATCTTGCGGCTGCCACCGGACTGCGTTCCCGCGCCGGAGCCGAAGTCGAAACGCGGGCCCTGCTGCCCGTTCGCTCCGGCGGTCGGCGCGCTCACCGGCTGGGTGATCGTGATGTCCGTTCCGACTCCGTACACGGATTGCAGCACCTGGGCCTGCGCGTTCTTGACCCCGGCTGCGACGGAGTTGACGATGATGACGAGTGCGATCGCCAGCGCCATACCGATGGCGATGATGATGGTCTGTCTGCGGCGGCCGAGCAGCTCGCGGCGCAGGTACGTTCCGAACATGAGCCTCCTTGAGTGGGTTCGCTCGAAACGTAGGCATTCGTGTTGTGGCGTCCCTATGGCGAGGTTGTGATTCGACCATGGGGTTTTGCGGGGCCGCACGCTCGCGGAATCCTGAACGCTTCGATGGGTTTCTCTCAGAATTCGCATAAGTTCCGCACAGTGGCTTCGGACTCGATTTTCGATAATGGGAAACATGTCCTCTACCTCGACCGAGCGAACCCAGAGCCGTCCCCTGGCGACGCCGTTGCATCACGCAGACGGCTCACCGATCCGCATCCTCGTCGTCGACGATGAGCACACCCTCACCGACCTTCTCCAGATGGCTCTGCGGTACGAGGGCTGGGAGGTGAAGACCGCCGCGACGGGCCACCAGGCGCTGACGGCGGCTCGCGAGTTCAACCCCGACGCGGTCGTGCTCGACATCATGCTTCCCGACATCGACGGGCTGCAGGTGATGGGCAGGATGCGCGAGAACGGCGGCGAGACCCCCGTGCTGTTCCTCACGGCGAAGGACTCGCTCGACGACCGCATCGCCGGCCTCACCGCGGGAGGCGACGACTACGTCACCAAGCCGTTCAGCCTGGAGGAGCTGGTCGCCCGGCTTCGTTCGCTGCTGCGCCGGTCGCGTGCGCTGATCGCCGACACCCAGGACCCGCGCATCGTCGTCGGTGACCTCGTGCTCGACGAGGACTCCTATGAGGTGACCCGTGCCGGCGAGCCGATCTCGCTCACCGCAACCGAGTTCGAGCTGTTGCGCTACCTGATGCGCAACCCGCGTCGCGTGCTTTCAAAGGCGCAGATCCTCGACCGCGTGTGGAGCTACGACTTCGGCGGAACCTCCAGCGTCGTCGAGCTCTACATCTCGTACCTGCGCAAGAAGATCGACGCCGGTCGTCCGCCGATGATCCACACCGTGCGCGGCGCCGGGTACATGGTCAAAGCTGCGGAGTGATCACACCGATCAACTCCCGCGAAAGGAATCAGAACGTGAGCACGGCAGGCGCCGCGCCCGACGCCGTTGTGCCGGATGCCGGTGCCGGCACGGCCACGCCGCGCTCGGGCACGCCCGCATCGGGCTCTGCGCCGGGTGCATCGGGCTCGGGTACGCCGCGACCGGGCAAGGCGGCGCGCCCCGGCAAGCCGCGGTCGCGTCGGCGCTTGCGTCGGATGACGCTGCGCACGCGTCTGGTGCTCGCAGTCGTCTCCCTCGTCGCCGTGCTGGGCGTCGTGATCAGCTTGCTCAGCGCTCTGCTTCTGCAGGGCTACCTCGTGCAGCGGCTCGACGAGCAGCTCAACTACGCCGTGAACCGCGGCGAGGTGGTGGCACTGCACGTGGCCACTGCACCGGGCGGCGCGACCGCGCAGGCCATCGTCAGCGAGGTCGTCAGGGCGTCTGGCCTCTCGCCGGGGACGGTCGCGGCGTTCGTGACGGCTGATGGACAGGCATCCATCGCCTATCTCGGACGGGACCAGGCCGCCACCGCGCAGACCTTCGCACCCGACGTGAGCTCGAAGCTCGCCGCCGTGCCGCAGGACGGCACACCGTTCACTGTCGACCTGGGCGGCACGCTCGGCCAGTACCGCATGGCCGCGCTGCAGTTGCCCGACTCCAACGAGCTCGTGATCGGTCTTCCCCTAGCCGACGTGCAGGCGACGACGGCGCGACTGCTCACCATCATCCTCGCGGTCACAGCGGTTGGCATAGTCGCGGCGGGGGCCATCGGCACTCTCATCGTCGTGTTGTCGCTGCGACCGCTGGAGCGTATGGCGGCGACCGCCACCGAGGTGTCGCGGCTGCCGCTGGACCGTGGTGAGGTCGCGCTCGCCGTGCGCGTTCCCGAGAAGGACGCCGACCCGCACACCGAGGTGGGCAGGCTGGGCGCCGCGTTCAACCACATGCTCGGCCACGTGTCATCCGCGCTGTCTGCCAGGCAGGCGAGCGAGAACAAGGTGCGGCAGTTCGTGGCGGATGCCTCGCACGAGTTGCGCACGCCTCTCGCGTCGATCCGCGGTTACGCCGAACTCACCCGCCGTGCCCCTGAGCCGTTGCCCGACATCGCGGTGCGCTCCCTCGGCCGCATCGAGTCCGAAGCCGATCGGATGACCGATCTGGTCGAAGACCTCCTGCTGCTTGCGCGTCTCGACGAGGGCCGCGAGCTCGATCGCGATCCCGTCGACCTTTCGCGGCTGGTGATCGACGTGGTGTCGGACGCCCACGCCGCCGGAACGGATCACACCTGGAACGTCGACCTGCCGTCCGAACCCGTCACCGTGATCGGCGACGAGAAGCGGCTGCACCAGGTGCTGGCGAACCTGCTGACGAACGCGCGCGTGCACACGCCGGAGGGCACGGTGGTCGACACCGCCCTGCGGGTGGAAGGGGAGAAGGCCGTCGTCACGGTGACGGACAACGGCCCGGGCATCCCTGACGACCTCCAGCCGGTGCTGTTCGAGCGATTCGCGCGTGGCGACCCCTCGCGTGCGCGGCACACCGGATCGACGGGCCTCGGGCTCGCGATCGTGCGCGCGGTGGTGCGCGCCCAGGACGGGGACGTCGCCGTGGACAGCGAGCCGGGCAGCACGACGTTCATCCTGACCCTTCCGCTCGGGCACGGCGTCGTCGCCCACGATGAGGAGTCGGTCATCGACCTGACGCCCGAGGAGATCGCGGCGCTGGAGTCCGACGGGGCGTAGGCTCTGCGTCCCCAGGTACGGTGCCGCGGGCATCGTTCCCCGGGGATGAGGGACCGGCCCTCGCGCGTCGGGCGTCCATGCCAGACTGACACCCATGCGCATCGCTCTCACCGGTGGATCAGGAAAGCTCGGACGCACTGCGGTGCGAGTGTTGCGAGAGGCAGGGCACGACGTCACGTCATTCGACGTGGCGGGCATCCGTGGTCCTGGCTTCTTGCAGGTCGACCTCACGGATTACGGACAGGTCGTCGATGCCCTCTCCGGCGTCCACGAGGGCAACCGCCAGGTCGGGTACGACGCGATCGTGCACCTGGGCGCCATCCCTGCGCCGGGCATTCGCAGCGACGTCGCGACCTTCGAGAACAACATCCTCAGCACGTACCACGTGTTCCAGGCTGCGCGCACGGTGGGCATCCGCAACATCGTCTACGCATCGAGCGAGACCGTGCTCGGGCTTCCGTTCGACCAGGACCCGCCTTACCTGCCGATCGACGAGGAGTACGCGGCTCGCCCGGAGTCGACCTACTCGCTCGTCAAGCACCTCGAAGAGCAGATGGCGACGCAGTTCACCAGGTGGGACCCGACGCTGAAGATCGTCGGCTTCCGGTTCTCGAACGTGATGGACCCGGAGGACTACGCAGCCTTCCCCGGCTACGACGACGACCCGAAGAAGCGCCGCTGGAACGCGTGGGGATACATCGACGCACGCGACGGCGCGCAGGCGATCCAGAAGGCCCTGGAGTGGGACGGCACCGGGTTCGAGGTGTTCATCATCGCCGCCGCAGACACCGTGTCGAACCGGCCGAACGGTGACCTCGCTGCCGTGGAGTTCCCGAACGTGTCGCACAACCGAGAGCTCGGCGAGCACGAGACGCTGCTGTCGATCGACAAGGCGCGTCGCGTGCTGGGCTACGACCCGCAGCATTCGTGGCGCAACCACGTCTGAGGCTCGGCGCGTCCGTCCCGCTGGTTGAGGCCTCCGCAGGTTGAGGCCTCCGCTGGTTGAGGCCTCCGCAGGTTGAGGCCTCCGGTGGTTGAGGAGCACCCGCGAAGCCGGGCGCGTCTCGAAACCGCTGCCCCCGCGAAGTAGCGGTTTCGAGACGCCCGCGGCTGCGCCGTGTGCTCCTCAACCAGCGGCAGGGCGCGCCTTTCGGCGTGCTCCTCAACCACCGGGACGGGCGGGCCGGTGCGGGCGGAGGGCTACAGAGCCAGCACCGCAGTGGGCGACGGACAGTCCCGGGAGGAGTGGCGCTTGAGCGTGTGCACCTCCGGTTCGAACGCGTACGCGACGATCTCGTGAGAGTCCTGGCCCGCAACGAGAAGGAAGCGGTCGTCTTCCACCAGCGTCATCGCACGAGGAGTGCGCGGGGCTGAGACGCGCGACGAGAGTGTGAGGCGTGACCGCTCGGAGTCGAAGCGCAGCACCGCGATCGCAGGGTCGTCGCTTCGGTTGCCGGCGAAGACCGTGGTGCCGTCCGCCGACAGCAGGATCTCCGCGCCTGCGGGCACGTCATGCTCGTCGTGCAAGATCGAGATGCGCTGCGCGTGCCGGAAACGGCCGACCGGGCCATCCCGAACGAACACGTCGACGGCCCCGCTGAGCTCTCCGATCACGAAGAGGTGTCGCCCTCCCGGATGGAAGACGATGTGCCTCGGACCGGTTCCGGGAAGCAGCGCCAGGGAATCGCGTTCCACCGCCCTCCCCGCCTCGAGCCGGTAGAAAATCACAGAGTCGATGCCCAGGTCGGGAACCGCAAGCACGCCGCCGACCGAGTCGAAGACGACCTGATGCGGATGCGGCGCTTCCTGTCTTTCCGCATCCTGTCCGCTGCCCTCGTGCAGGACGACCTCGATCGGTTCTCCGATGCTGTGGTCGGAAAGCAGCTCGTGCACGGCGACGGTGCCCGAGCCGTAATTGGCGACAGCGAGCAGCCGCTCAGAGGGGTCGATCGCCAGGTGCGCCGGAGCGGTGCCGCCAGACGGAACACGTTGCAGGATGTCGAGCCTTCCTGTCTGGCGGTCCCGATGCATCGCAACGATGCCGCCCTCCTCGCCGCCGTCGTTCTCCTCGACGGCGTAGACCGCATCACCGGCAGCCGTCGCCGCGAGCCAGGACGGATTCCGGATCTGCGCGGCGAGCATCGGGGGTGAGATCTCGCCGTCGTCGAAGCGGCTCGCCATGACACCGGGCGCGCGCCCCTCCGCATGCGGGAGACTCTCGGTGTACCCGCCGATCAGCAGCTCAGTCGGCATAGGTCATCCCTTTGTAACGGGGAGCGCATCACCGAGGGTGTGCAGCAGCCTGGCTACATCGGGAACGCGCTCGGTCGGCAGCCGCAGGGTCGGCGCAGAGACCGAAATGGCGTTGCCCGCGATGGGGAGCGCGATGGCGACGGCCCGCATAAGTTCGGCGCTTTCCTCGTCATCCGTCGCGTAGCCACGACTTCGTACGAGGTCGAGTTCCTTGCGCAGGCGGGGCCGGTCGGTGATGGTCGCATCGGTGAGGGGCCGCAGCTGCCGGGGGAGCAGCTCGTCGACGACCTCCCAGTCGAGCTGCGCGAGCAGCGCCTTGCCCATCGCACTGGCGTGGGCCGGGATGCGCCGGCCGACCGCGCTGTACATGCGCAACGGCTGCGGCGACTCGCGCTTCGCCAGGTAGACGACGTCGGCTCCGTCCAGCCTTCCGAGGTGTGATGCCTCCTGCAGCTCATCCGTGAGCGTCGTGAGTATCGGGTTCACGAAGCGCACCACCTGGTCGACATCGACGTATCGAGTTCCGGCGAGCAGAGCCCGAAGCCCGATCCGGTAGAGCGGATGACCGGAATCCTGGACTTCGACCCATCCGCGCCTCGTCATGGTGGCGAGCAGCTTGTGCAGGCTGCTCTTCGGCGCGTTCAAGCGCCGGGACATGTCCGAGAGCGTGAGCAGAGTGTCGGTGGAGGAGAGCAGCTCCAGCACGTCGAGCGTGCGGTCGGCGGACTTCACACCTTGCGCTCGTCCATCGGCTGGGGCATCCCGTGGTCGCTCGTCGGCGTCGCTCGCCGTATCCGCATCCGTAGCCATGCGTCTATCTTACGCTCCGTTCACATAGGGGAACATGTTTCCAGGGTATGAACATTGACAATCCTCATCAACCCTGCCAGCGTATACGGATAGGAACATCGTTTCTATATGTGAACGTCTGCATCACACTTTCCCAGTACCACCAAAGCAAAGGAGCTTCCATGCGTCTCATGGGTCGCGCCGCGGTAGGGGCGGCGATCATCGCCCTTGCCGGCACCGCGCTCGCCGGCTGCAGCAGCAGTTCGGCAGACAGTGGACCGGTCACGATCACCTACGTGACCGGCAACACCGGGGTCACGTTGAAGAAGGGCGAGCAAGCCCTCATCGACTCGTTCCAGAAACAGAACCCGGACATCAAGGTCAAGGTCGAGTCGATCCCGTTCGCGGACTACGACACGAAACTGACCACCGAATTGCGAAGCGGTGCAGGACCAGATGTCGGTCGCGTCAACCACACCGATGTGCGCACCTGGGCCGCAGCCGGCTTCCTGTCGCCCCTCGACGATGCGATTCGCAGCAACAAGATCAAGATGTCGAACTACATCCCCGGCCTCGTCGACATCGGCAAAGTCAAGGGACAGCAGCTCACGCTGCCGCTCACGACAGATGCCCGCGCATTCTGGTACAACCCGACGCTCCTCAAGAAGGCCGGCATCTCCTCTCCGCCCAAGACCTGGGACGACCTGGTGACCGATGCCAAGAAGTTCAACGGAACCGGCGTCTACGGGTTCGCGTTCGCCAGCGACAACGACTACTCGCTGACCTACGAGTCGCTGGGGCCATGGATGAAGGTCGCCGAGGGCAAGATCCTGAACAAGGATGGGACGAAGGCCGTCTCCGCGTCGTCGAATGGCACCGTCGCGGCCGCCGAACTACTGCAGTCGCTCGTCAAGGCCGGAGTGACGCCTCCTGGCGAGAACAAGATGACCGGAGACACGCTGGCTCAACTGTTCTCGCAGAACAAGCTCGCGTTCATGCTCGGCGGACCATGGCAGCAGACCGCATTGCTGACGGACAACCCGAAGGCCCAGTACGGCGTCGACTATGCGACGACCGCGCTGCCGGTGCAGCACGCGGGCCAGTCGACGGCCAGTGTCGCGGGTGGGTGGCAGATGGGCATCTTCAAGAACTCCAAGAACAAGGAGGCGGCCGGCAAGCTCGTCGCGTTCCTCGCCGAGCCGTCGAACCTCAAGAAGCTGAACGCGCTCGAGGCGTTCCCGCCGATCAAAAACGGCCTGACCGGGGCCCCGTGGAACTCCCCGTTCTTCGACGCGTTCAACGAGGTCTTGCCGCACTCCGGCCTGCCGATGACGCCCGTCGCACAGATCGCTCAGGTGTCGGCGACGTTCGAGTCGACCGTGCTGCCGTCCATCACCGACCCGAGTCAGTCGGCGAAGTCGGCGCTGAAGTCATTCGACGACCAGGTCAACTCGCAGATCCTGGGCGAATGACGCGACGATGACAGAACTCACGGCGTCTGAGGAGACGCGCTCCGGGAGGGGTACATCGAGCGACCCCTCCCGGGAGAGTCGGGGAATGCGTCGGCCCAGGGCCTGGCCGTTCGCGGTTCCCGCATTCATCGCCCTGGCCCTCGTGCTGATCTATCCGCTCGGGTACAACCTGTGGATCAGCTTGCACGTCGACCGCCTCAGCGAGAACGACGGCGCCTGGGTCGGCTTCAAGAACTACATGACCGTGTTCGAGAACGGCGAACTGGCTGGGACGCTCGCGCGCACGTTCTACTTCACGTTCGGGTCGCTGATCCTGCAGTTCGTGATCGGGTTCGCGGCGGCGCTCGCTCTCGAGTTCTTTCCGCGCGGATCTCGGATCATGCGACCGCTACTGCTCACCCCGTGGGTCATGCCTGGGGTCGCGGTCGCCGCGGTATGGCTCTCGATCCTGAACCCGATCTCCGGACTCGCCAACAGCGGTCTCGCCGTCTTCGGCGTCCCGCCGGTGTCGTGGCTCGCGTCTCCCGGCCTGGCCATGCTCTGCCTCATCCTTGTCAACACGTGGAAGTCGGCCCCGTACTGGATGCTCATGCTCTCGGCCGGCCTGAAGTCCATTCCGAGTGAGTTGGTCGAGGCGGCCAAGGTGGACGGTGCCTCCTATCCGCGCATCGTCTGGAGTGTGCTGCTTCCTGGGCTGAGGCCGATCCTCGCGACGACGACTCTGCTCGCCTTCATCTGGACCTTCAACTACTTCGACCTGGCCTACCTGCTCACCAACGGTGGGCCGGGCAACGCGACAACGACGCTGCCGTTCGCGATCTGGGAAACCGCTCTCAAGTTCAACCGGTTCGACCTCGGTGCCGCGTACTCGCTGTTGTCGATTCTCGTGACGGGAATCGCCATCGTCATCTATCTGCGCGTCACCAGGAAGGAGACGGAGTCATGAGCATCGCCTCGACGCGTCTGCGTCGCTTTCCATGGGTTGCTGCGATCGTGCTGGCGGTCATCTTGGTGGGCTCCCTGCTTCCGATCTATTGGATGATCACCTCGTCGATCAAGGCGCCTGAAGAGCTGAGCGCGATTCCGGCAACCCTGTGGCCGCACTCTTTCACCCTGCAGAACTACGCGGACGCACTGCAGCAGGCGCCACTGGTGTCCGCGAGCATCCAGTCCGCGCTCATCGCGGCAGTGACGACCGTGGTCGTGATCGTGATGGGCTCGGCCGCCGCGTATGCCGTCGTCCAGCTCAGGTTCAGGGCGGGTCGCTCGTTGCTCTCCTTGAGTCTCGTCACCCAGTTGCTGCCCCAGGCGGCCGTGCTCGTCCCGATCTTCATTCTGTGGACTCAGCTCGGGCTGGTGAATCAGCTTCCCGGCGTGATGCTCGTCTACGTGGCGTTCCAACTGCCGGTGGCGGTCTGGATCATCACGGGGCACTTCCGGTCCATTCCGCGCGAGATCCTCGAAGCCGCGGTGGTGGACGGATCGGGCTCGATCCGCACCCTGATCCGAGTGGTCATGCCGATCGCTGCTCCGGGCATCGCCGCCGTCGCGATCTGGTGCGTGATCGGATGCTGGAGCGAACTGCTGTTCGCCCTCGTGCTGCTCAACGGCACCACCACCACGGTGCCGGTCGCGCTCTCCGGCCTCATCGGGGAGCACACCACCAACCAGGGCGTGCTGGTTGCTGCCGCCACGCTCGCAGCGCTGCCACCGCTCATCCTGTTCTTCTTCCTGCAGAAGTACTTCCAGAACGGCCTCGTCGGCGCAGTCAAGGGCTGAGACCCGCACGCCGCACGATCCGTCGACCCACCGAGCCATCGCGCCGAACCACGAAAGGAACAACTCGTGCCGGAGTCCCGCCGAGTCGCCATCATGCCGTCATCCCATCTCGACCTGTTCTGGTTGGGTGACTATCGAAACTGCCTGCGCAGGGGCGAAGAGATCATGCGGTCGTACCTCGATCGCGCCGTCGAGTCGGGCGATGAGACGTTCGTCATCGACACGGCGATCTTCGCCGAACACTTCATGCGCGAGAACCCCGAGTACGTCGAGGTTGCCCGCACGCTCGTGCGAGAGGGCCGCCTCGAGGTTGGATCCGCCTACATCGACAGGTGGGAGAACCTCGTGCTCGGCGAATCTCTCATCAGGAACATCCAGATCGGACGCGCCGTGGTGCGCGAGTGGTTCGGCAACGAGCCGCACCTTGCTGCGCATCCAGACCTGCCCGGGCTGAACGCGCAGACCTCGCAGATCTACTCGCAGGCGGGTATCCGTTACTACGCCACGAGCCGCAAGATCTTCCAGGAGGGCAGAATCTGGCGACACCGCTCGCCGGAGGGCACCGCGCTGACGATGATCACGTGGCCCGTGCACTACGTGTTCGTGCCGCTGGATGAACAGGGAGTCGACGCCGGCGGCAACGGCAACTTCGTCGGTCCGCGCACCTTGTCGTACGACGACTTGGAGGGCCGGTACCCGCACGGGACCATCGCGATGTCCGGTTCGGCGGGGGATCTCACCACTGCGGCGGACTTCACCACGCGATACGGCCGCGACCTGCGCGAATACGTCGGTAGATACCGCGAGCGATATCCGGAACTCGAGATCGCCTTCTCGATCCCCGCGCGGGAACTGGTGCCGTACCTCTCTGACGAGTCGACGCCGCTGGCCGAGGTGACCGGGTCCATCCCTAGCGTCTGGGGCGTCGCCCCCGACGAGGAGATGCGCTTCTTCCACCGGGTGCGAGCGCTCGAGGCGCTGCTGCTCGACGGCGAGACGGCCAGCGTGGTCGGTGTCTTTGCTGGGCGCCCGCCGCTACCGCAGTCTGCGCTCAGCTGGCGCGGTCTGTACGGAGAGGATGCCTTCTTCGCGGATGACGACCTTGCACCGGCCGGGCGCGAGTGGGAGTGGCTCTGGCGCATGCAGGTGTTCACCCAGGACCACAACGGAGGTGGGCAGGATGGCGTGCTCTCCGTCTTCCAGAAGAAGGTGCGCCACGATCGGACGAAGGGGTACGTGCTGGACGTGCTCGATCACTCGCTCGGGCGGAACGAGGCTGCGGCGCCCGCGCTCCTGCGCACCCGCCTTGGGGCTGCAGACGATCGGCTCGTACTCGAGGCAGAGCTCGTTGACGAGTTGTCCGATTGGCTTCGGACGCAGCCCGAGCAGGCCGTTCAGGCGTTCACGGGAACGGATGGCGTGCGCAGAGTGGCGATCAGCCTCGTTCCCGATGAGGGCGTCGGCAGCGGGCCGGTCGAGCTGGGCACCAACGGTGACGAGCTCACGGCGTCGCAGTCCGACGAGGGCATCCGCATTACGACCGGTGCGGTCGACGCGACCATCGATCGCGCGACAGGAACCCTCACCGTTGAGGACCGTTTGCGGTCGACGAACTGGCGCATTCCGCTCGGCTCGGCCTACGCCGTGCGGGAGCTCGGCAATGACGTGACGCTCGCCACGGACGAGGCACAGCGCGCTGACGCGAGGCTGCTCTCTGTCGAGCTCGTTGACGATGGGCCTCTCGTCGCCCGGGTCGCGCTCACCTGGGAACTGCTCGACGTCGTCTTCACGACCACCGTGCAGGTGTGGGTACGTGACGCCAGGATCGACCTCGCCACCGAGGTCGACTGGCCGGGCTTCGAACGGTGGCAGGTGCGTATGCCGCTCACGGCATGCGACCGCTCAGGTGTCTCCTTCGGTACGCCCTTCCACTTCTCGACCTGGGAGGACTTCGACTCGCGCGTCACGACGCTGATGCCCGATGAGATCGCCATGGACGACCTGCGCAATTACCGCGAGGTGCAGCACTGGGTGCATGTCGCCAGCGAGGATTCTGGGCTCGCCGTACTGACCTCGCACCCCGCGTTCCGGCACGCGGGTGAAGATCTGGAAGCCGTTCTGCTGCGCACTGCGCCGTCGTGCGGTGACCCTCGCATGATGTGGGAGAACGCCGGGCGCACCACGTGGTCGTTCCGTCTGGAACCGACGGCGGCCGAAAACCCCGCGTCGGGGGCGATCGCCGAGCTGGCCGATCGTGCGTGGCGTGCCCCGCGCATCATCCCGGCCGCCGGCGCGAGCGCCGAGCGCATCGACGCCCTCACGAACGAGGGCGATCCGGTGCGGCTCTCCGCTATGTACCTCGACGGCGACCAGGTGGTCGTACGGCTGGTCAACCAGTCGGCGACCACCGCGAACGTGCGCCTCTCCGGTGTCGTCGTCGCCGGCCCGGCAGTGCTCGCCGATCTCTCGGGAGAGGCGCGAGGAACGGTCGAGCCGCAGGATGGCGCGCTTGTCGTCACCCTCGCGCCATGGCGCATCCAGGACCTCCGATTCGACGCGGACCCCCTCGTCACGAAAGGACTGCAGTGAAATCCCTCATCATCGCCTCGATCGAGGCCTTCGAGGTCACCGTGCCGATCGAGGCGCCCATCAGGCACTCCTACGGCGTGCACGAGGCCTTCACCCGCACGATCGTGCTGGTGCGCACGGCGGACGGTCTGACCGGTCTCGCCGAGACGGCGGCCGGGGCCCAGGAAGTGGAGCGCATGGCAGCCGTCGCTGTCGGGCTGAGCGCGCTCGAGACCGGCGCGATCCGCATGCGGATCACCGAGCGCTTCTACTGGAGCAAGAACCCGCTGGTCGCGGCCGCGATCGAGATGGCCTGCATCGACATCGTGGGTAAGGCGCTCGGCGTGCCCGCCCATGAGGTGCTCGGCGGACGGCTTCGCGACCACATCGACCTCGCCGCCTATTGCTTCTTCCGCTACGCCTCAGACACCCATCCGGCCGTGACGACACCCGACGAGATGGCGGTGCACGCCAAGGACCTGGTCGACCGCTACGGGTTCGGAACGGTCAAGCTGAAGGCCGGCGTGCTGGAGCCCTCTGCAGAGGTCGCTGCACTGCGCGCCATCCGTGAAGCACTCCCCGAGGTGCGGCTGCGCATCGACCCGAACGCGGCGTGGACGCCAGCGACGGCAGTTGCTCTTCTGCCCGCACTGGAGGAGATCGGGTTGGAGTACTTCGAGGACCCCGTCGCGGGCCAGCCCGGCATGGCCGCGGTACGCTCCAAGACGGCCATCCCCCTCTCCACCAACATGTGCGTCGTCGACTTCGAGGACCTGCCAGGCGCTCTCGCGCAGGGCAGCGTCGACATCGTTCTCTCCGACCCCTGGTACTGGGGAGGCCCGCTCGAGACCAAGTCGCTGGGCGCGATGTGCCAGATGCACGGACTCGGGTTGGGCATGCACTCCGGCATCGAACTGGGTATCGGCATGGCGGTGATGGCGCACACCGGAGTGACGATTCCGCAGCTGACGCTCGCGGTAGATGCCCACCATCATCACCTCGTCGACGACGTCATCGCCGGCCCGCGGCTGCTGCCAGCAGGAGACGGCCGACTCGCGCCGCCGGCCGGTCCAGGGTGGGGCGTCGAATTGGATGACGAGAAGGTGGCCCTCTACCGCGAACTGCACGGCAGCGGGCGCTACGCGAACCTCTACGTTGACGGCGACTCGGGCTTCGGAGCCGACCGGTTCCGCCCCGATTGGGTTCCGGTGATGCCGGCATGGTGACCATCGATCTCGACCTGGTTCGCGGGGAGCTCGGCTCGGCTGTGCTCTCCGACACGCTCGACTCGCGCGGCCTGCGTCACCAGTGCCTTGCCTCGGGCATCGCGCCGCTGGAGACCGACACCGTGCTGGCCGGCTACGCCTTCCCCGTGACACTGCGCCGCGTCTATGACGTGCCGGAGACACCCTTCGAGGGTCTCGTCGAGGCGCTCGACGCCATCGGTCGCGACGAGATCTTCGTGACGCCCACCCAGCGGGCTCGAGACATCGCCGTCTGGGGCGAGCTGTTGTCTACCGCCTGCCAGGCTCGCGGCGCGGCCGGTGCGATCACCGACGGGCTGGTGAGAGACACCCGCCAGGTGCGTCGCCTCGGGTTCCCGGTGTTCTCGGCGGGGACGATCCCCTATGACAGCATGGGGCGCCACGAGGTCGACCGGCACGGAGTGCCCTGTGTCATCGACGGTGTCCGCATCGAGCCAGGCGACCTGATGGTCGGGGACTCCGATGGTGTTGTCGTCGTGCCGTCCGGCATCGCGGGCGAGGTCGTCGAGGCCGCTCTGGCGAAGCGTGCTAGTGAGCTCGAGTTCCGGCAGGCCGTCGCCGATGGGATGCCCGCGACGTTGGCGTTCCGCACGTTCGGGGTGCTGTGAGCGTTCCACTCGACATGCGCAACCTCGACGTGAGGGCGGAGTGCGCGAGCGACGCACAGCTGGCGCAGTTTTCGATGCAGTCTGTCGAGGATGGACCGGCGCGTGGCACCCGTGTGCTGACGGTCGCTCCGGCAGGCGGACTGCACACCCGAGTTCTCGTCGACCGCGGACTCGACCTTGGGGCAGCGTGGTTCGCGGGGCTTCCGGTCGCCTGGGCATCCGGTGTGGGCGAACGCCGGGCGGGGCACGGCGATGCGGGGGAGGGCTGGCACGACGGCTGGGCGGGCGGCCTGGTCACCACCTGTGGGCTGCGCAACGTGGGTGTTCCGAGCGAGGGGCACGGACGGCACGGCAGGTACTCCGACCAGCCGGCTGACGAGGTCGTCGTACGACGCGAGCTCGATGACGACGGCGGCGGGCGCGTCGTCGTCGAGGGGGCCATCCGCGAGCCGGTCGAGCTTGGGCGTGGTCTCGTGCTGCGCAGACGGGTAATCTTTCCGCTCTGGTCCGGCACTGTCGAGATCGACGACACGACCGTCAACGAGACGGGTGCGCGGGTTCAGGCGCCACTGCTTTATCACGTGAACATCGGGGCGCCGTACCTCGACGAGCGCTCGGTACCCATGACGAGGGCGCGGTCATCCGATCAGTTCGGTCCTGCTCCTGGTGTCTGGCCGATGGGGCGGCCGCTAGATGCGCCAGACGAAGTTCACGCGCTCGCCGTCGAGCCGGACGAGACCGGGTGGGCGGTGTGCGCCATCGAGTCATCACGGCTGGGCATGCGCATGAACGTGTCCTGGGACGCGATCGCGCAACCGAACCTGTTCGCCTGGCAGCGTCGCACACCGGGCACATACGTGACCGCCGTCGAGCCCGCGAACTGTACTGTGAACGGCAGCGCGGCCGATCGCGACGCAGGAGTCGCACCGTGGCTGGAGCCGGGCGAGACGCGACGCACGCGGATACGGATCAGCGTCGAGCCGCTGACGAGGTGAGCCGGAACAGTGAGTGATGGGGATGCACGTGTCGGATGACTTCTCGCTGGTAGGCATGCGGGCGTTGGTCACCGGGGCTACCGGCGGCATCGGCGAGGCGATCGCGAGGGCGTTCTCCGCGGCAGGCGCCTCCTGTGTCGTGCACGGGAGGAACGCAGAGCGTGCACGGCGGATAGCCGAGGAGATCGAGGGCATCCCCGTCGTCGGGGACCTCGCCGAAGCCGGCGCGTGCGAGGCGGTGATCGGCGCCGCGACGGCGACTGGCGGGCTTGACGTGCTCGTCAACAACGCGGGCTACGAGGTGCACGCGCGGCTCGAGGAGCTTGATTCGGATGAGCTGACGCGGCTCATAACGGTGAACTTCACAGCGCCGGCCGCGCTCATGCGGCTGTCGCTGCCGTGGCTGCGGGAGAGCTCCAACCCGTCCATCCTCAACGTCACGTCGATCCACGAGTCGGTGCCTGTCGCGGGCAACGGTGGTTACGCGGCAGCGAAGGCGGCGCTCGCCTCACTCACCCGCACCGCGTCGGTGGAGCTGGGGCCGGAGGGGATCAGGGTGAACACCCTGGCGCCGGGCGCGGTGCTCACGGACATGAACCGCGACCTGATCGCCGAGGTCGGCGAGCAGTCGTTCCGCGAGTGGATCCCGCTCGGCAGGGTCGGTCAGGTCGACGAGATCGCGTCCGTCGCCGTGTTCCTCGCGAGCAGGGCCGCGCGGTACGTGACCGGCGCGTCCATCGTCGCCGATGGCGGCTACAGCAACCACCTCGTGCGCTACCCGCACGGCTGATCTCTGCCGCTGGTTGAGGAGCGTGCGGGGCGTGCAGTGAGCGTTCCTCCCGTTGGTTGAGGAGCACGCGACGTAGCCGTGAGCGTTCCCCTCCGCTGGTTGAGGAGCACCCGCGAAACGGGCGCGTCTCGAAACCCGCGTCACGGCGTCCGCGCGCGGGCGGGTTTCTAGACGCGCGCGGCTGCGCCGCGTGCTCCTCAACCAACGGTAGCGCGCCTTTCGGCGTGCTCCTCAACCAGCGGTAGGGCGCGCCTTTCGGTGTGCTCCTCAACCAGCGGTAAGGCCCGCTTTCGGCGTGCTCCTCGACCAGCGGTAGGGGCGCCATCCGCGTGCTCCTCAACCAGCGGGAGGGGAGGACGACCTAGAACTCGTTGAGGCGGTGCAGCAGGCGGGCGAAGAGGCGCAGGTCGTCGACGCTCCAGTCGGCGAGGCCGTCGCGCAGCTCTTTGCGGGTGAGTGCGTTGAGGTCATCCCACCGGCGACGAGCTTCGTCCGTGATCGCGAAGTAGGTCGCGCGGCGGTCGGCCGGGTCCTGCTCGCGTCGCAGCATTCCGAGCTGCTCGAGGGCTGACGCCTGACGGCTCACCAGGCTCTTGTCCGCGTAGAGCTCCTCGGCGAGTGCCCCGGCGTGAAGCGGCCCCTTGCGGGCGAGCACCCCGAGCATGAGGTAGCCGAACGGCTGCATCTGAGGGTGCAGCTCGAGCGCCTGCGACCGCATGCGTGTGCGGAGCTTGACGAACATCGCCCCGAACTCTTCCTCGACCGAGGCGATCGCGCTGTCGAGGGCCGTGCGAGCCGCGCCCGACGGGGCCGGTTCGTCGCGGGAGCCCGTGGTGCGATCGCTCTCGGTCATGGTGCGCATCATAGCGAGGCGGGATCGTCGGTCTCTGTGGTGCCTGCGTCCTTGGCCGCGTCGTCGTGGCCCGTCGTGCGTCCGGTCCGCGGTGCGCCGACGGTGGTCATCCTGTCCGAGTCTGATTCGGCGAGTGCGGTCTCGACGGGTTCTGCGGCGATCATCGCGTCCGCGTTGTCCATGAGCTCTGCGGCCACGGATGCCAGCACGCCGGTGGATGCGGCGGCAGCGGCATCCTCATCGTGCTGACGCTCGATCGTCGTCTTGTCGCCGAGCCGCTTGTTGGGCAGCAGGCAGACCGCGACGATGGTGAGGATGGCCAAGGGCGCGGCGACCAGGAAGATGTGCGCAACCGACTGGCCGTACGCCGACTCGACGATGACCCGCACGATGGGCGGAAGCGTCGCGACGTCGGGAATGGTGCCGGACTTCAGCTCCTTGGCGATCGGAATGCCCGCAGGGCCGAGCTTCACGAGTGCCGCGGTGAGAGCGCCGGCGCTGTTCGCCAGGTGGGTCGCCACCTGAGTGCCGAGGATGGAGCCGAGCACCGAGACGCCGGCGGTGCCACCGAGGCTGCGGAAGAACGTGACCGAAGCGCTCGCGGCACCCATCTCGGCGGGTGCAACGACGTTCTGCACCACGAGCACGAGGTTCTGCATGACCATGCCGACGCCGGCGCCGAGCACGAGCATGTAGATCGACAGCACGACGTAGTTCGTGTCGTAGTCGATGGTGCCCATGAGCAGCAGGCCGATCAGCAGCAGCACGCTGCCGACCACCATGAATGCCTTCCACTTGCCCGTACGGCTGATGATCTGGCCGACCACGACCGACGAGATGAGCAGGCCGGCGATCATCGGCAGGGTCAGCAGGCCGGACTGCGTCGGGGTGGCGCCGCGCGCCAGCTGCATGTACTGGCCGAGGAAGACCGACGTGCCGAACATGGCGACGCCGACCGCGAGGCTGGCGATGACCGAGAACGTGAAGGTGCGGTTCTTGAACAGGCGCAGCGGGATGATCGGCTCTTTGACCTTGAGCTCGACCAGCACAGCAGCGATGAGTGCGGCGGCCGAGGCTGCGACCATCCAGAAGCTCGTTGCGGAGTTCCACGCGAACTCGCCCGGCTGGCCGGCGAGCGACACCCAGATCAGCAGGATCGAGATGCCGGCGGCGATGAGCACCGCTCCGAGGTAGTCGATGGAGACCTTGGTCTTCGCACGCGTGGGCAGGTGCAGCGTCAGCTGCAGCAGGATGATGGCCAGGATGGCGAACGGAATGCCGATGTAGAAGTTCCAGCGCCATCCGACAGAGTCGGTGAGCACGCCGCCGAGCAGAGGGCCGCCAACCGTGCCGAGGGCCATGATGCCGCCGAAGATGCCCATGTACTTGCCGCGTTCACGCGGGCTGATGATGTCGGCCATGATGACCTGGCTCAGCGCCGTGAGGCCGCCGGCGCCGAGGCCCTGCACGACGCGGAAGCCGATCAGCATGCCGGGCGTGGTCGAGAGCCCCGCGAGAGCCGAGCCGATCACGAAGATCGCGAGCGAGAGCTGGATGAGCAGCTTTCGGTTGAACAGGTCCGCGAACTTGCCCCAGATGGGCGTAGTCACCGTGGTGGCGAGCAGCGTCGCGACGACCACCCAGGTGTAGTCGGTCTCGTCGCCCTTGAGGTCGGAGACGATCCTCGGCAGCGACGTGGAGACGACCGTGCCGGCCAGGATGGCCACGAACATGCCGAGCAGCAGTCCGGAGAGCGCCTCGAGCACCTCGCGGTGGGACATCTTGGGGGCGCCGGGTGAGAAGGCCTCCGGCGTGGCCGTCGTTGCTGCTTGCGTCATAGCTGAGCTCCAGTCGGGTGAGAAGGGGCGGCGAGCGGATGCGCGGTGCAGAGTTTCCCGCGGCTCGACGTCACGCCCCCAATTCGTTGACGAAGATCAACTATAGGATCAATGTTTCACATAAGTCAACTAATGCGTTTGGTCAACTATCTTCGAAAACCCCTGCGGCGCGGGCGTCACGGGTGTCGTCGATTTGGGCATCCGGGGACCTTCGCGTACCCTTGTTGAAGCCAAAGACCGCCGGTCATCGGTGTGTTCGCGAAAGCAGAGCATCCGATCGAAGGTTCTTGCAAGGGGTGAAAGCCCCGAACGAGACGGCCCGCGCAGGTGAAGAGATCTTTTCCGTTCGCATCGTCGAGCGGAATCCCGAGCTCCGAGCCCTGTGCGCCGGAGCTTTTTTCTTTGCTCCGGTTGCGGTGGTCGATGGCGACGCGAGGCATCCGCCACGCGTCTCATACGTAAGAGGAGTGGCCATGGCGAACAAGGAAGCCACGGTTGCCGAGCTCGAGGAGAAGTTCCAGAGCTCGACCGCCGTTCTGCTGACCGAGTACCGCGGTCTGTCTGTTGCGAAGCTCAAGGAGCTCCGCAGGTCTATCAGTGCAGACGCGACCTACGCCGTGGTGAAGAACACGCTGACCAAGATCGCGGCGAACAACGCCGGCATCACGGCGTTCGACGACGAGCTCGCCGGACCGTCCGCGATCGCCTTCGTGCACGGTGACCCCGTGAACGTCGCCAAGGGTCTTCGTGACTTCGCCAAGGCGAACCCTCTTCTCGTGGTCAAGGGTGGGTACTTCGACGGTGCCGCCCTTTCCGCCGAAGAGGTAGGCAAGCTCGCCGACCTCGAGTCCCGTGAGGTGCTGCTGGCCAAGCTGGCCGGTGCCTTCAAGGCCTCGCTGTTCGGAGCCGCATATCTGTTCAACGCACCGCTGTCGCAGGCCGTTCGCACGGTCGACGCGCTGCGCCAGAAGCAGGAGTCCGCAGCGTAGGCATCTGCTCCCGCGCACGAAGGGGTTTCCCCGGAAGGCACAGGGTCGGATGCTCGCCGCGGTGAGTTACTACAGAGAAACCAAGGAGAAGGAAACATGGCTGCAAAGCTGTCCACCGAGGAGCTGCTCGAGCAGTTCAAGGGTCTGACGCTCATCGAGCTGTCGGAGTTCGTCAAGGCGTTCGAGGAGACCTTCGAGGTCACCGCTGCCGCCCCCGTCGCCGTTGCCGCAGCTCCGGCTGCCGGTGGTGCCGGTGCCGGCGCTGCTGAGGTTGAGGAGAAGGACTCCTTCGACGTCATCCTCGAGGCCGCTGGTGAGAAGAAGATCCAGGTCATCAAGGTCGTGCGCGAGCTGACCTCGCTCGGCCTCGGCGAGGCGAAGGCCGTCGTCGACGGTGCTCCGAAGGCCGTGCTCGAGGGCGCGAACAAGGAAGCCGCTGACAAGGCGAAGGCTGCTCTCGAAGAGGCCGGCGCGACCGTCACGCTCAAGTAGTCCCCGCCCCGGTAGGGGCACCTTCCACACGCTCGCGCACGCGGGCGCCGGAAGCCGGAGGGCGTCATCCCGTCAGGGGTGGCGCCCTTCGTCGTCCCTGTGGGTCACCCCGGCCCGACCCTCCGCCGGCTGCTGAATCTCGGAGATTCGCCCTCCGTGTCGGCGCGTCGCTGGTGGATGCCGGCGCGTGGGTGCGGATCTCCGAAATCCGGCAGCGGGGAAGCGGGACCCGAGTTGGCGATCCTGGTGGGGTGGATGGCTGGGAGAGGTGGGTAGAAATATATAGCCAGGCTATATATACTGGAGGCATGCTTACCGAACCGATCTCCCTCCCGCTCCGGGACGACACGGGGTCTGCGGCTGAGTTGCGATTCCTGCTCAGCGACCTCGTGCAGCTCTCGGGGCAGATGACCCGTCTCGCTCACCGTCTCTCCGGCGGCCCCGAAGGACCCGCCACCTGGCGCACCCTCGCCGTGCTGCAGCAGTCCGGGCCGATGCGCCTCGGCGAGCTCGCCGCGATGAGCCAGGTCGCCCAGCCCACGATGACGAAGATCGTGGCCGGGCTCGTCGAGCGCGAGTGGGTCAAGCGCATCGCCGATGCGGATGACGCCAGAGCGTGGCAGATCGGCATCTCGGCCAAGGGGATCCTCCAGCTCGCCGAATGGCGCAGCGTGTTGGCCGACGCCCTGCTCCCGTACTTCGAAGACCTCGGCGATGACGACGTGCGCACGGTGCAGCGGGCGCTCGAGCTCGTGCAGCCCCGCATCGCCCAGGTCTCCTCCTCGACGGAATCCCTCACACGAAAGACGAACGACTGATCTCGATGACCCGCACCGACTCCTCTTCTGACACCCAATCCGCTCCGGTCATCGATACCAACGCCCGACCACAGACCACCCCGGTCGCCGCTTCCGGACACTCCGGCCACGGACACGGCGGCGGCTCGATCCTCAAGCAGCCGCTGGCCGTGTGGGCCGTCGCGTTCGCCTGTGTCGTCTCATTCATGGGCATCGGGCTCGTCGACCCGATCCTGCCCGCCATCGCGAACAGCCTGCACGCCACCAGCGCCCAGACCGAGCTGCTCTTCACCACCTACCTCTTGATCACCGGCTGCGCCATGTTCTTCACGAGCTGGCTCTCGACCAGGATCGGCACGAAGAACACGCTGCTGATCGGTCTCGCGGTGATCGTCGTGTTCGCTGCACTCGCGGGTGCAAGCGGATCGGTGTGGGAGATCATCGGGTTCCGCGCCGGCTGGGGTCTCGGCAACGCGCTGTTCATCTCGACGGCGCTCGCCGCCATCGTGGGTGCTGCGTCCGGTGGTGCTGCCCAGGCGATCATCCTGTACGAAGCGGCGCTCGGCCTCGGTATGGCGCTCGGCCCGCTCGTCGGCGGACTGCTCGGCAACATCTCATGGCGCGGCCCGTTCTTCGGTACGGCGACCCTGATGGCCATCGGGTTCATCGCCATCATGACCATGCTTCGGAAGCGCGACGAAGCAAAGCCGGTGCCGACGAGGCTCACCGCACCGTTCCGCGCACTCGCCAAGCCCGGGCTGGGCGTAATGGCCTCGGCCGCCCTGTTCTACAACATGGGCTTCTTCGTGCTGCTCGCGTACACCCCGTTCGCTCTCGCCGACCTCGGACTCAGCGCGGCCATCCCGCTCGGACTGATCTTCACCTGCTGGGGTATCGCGCTTGCCATCTCATCGGTGTGGTTCGCTCCCCTTCTCACGAGCAGGATGCGCCGCACGACGGTTCTGATCTGCGTGATCCCGCTGCTCGCCGTCGACCTTCTGCTGGTCGCTCTGCTGGTGAAGTACATCGTCGCCATCATCGTGCTCGTGATCGTCGGAGGCTTCTTCCTTGGCATCCTGAACACGGTGCTCACCGAGTGCTCGATGGAGGCGACCGATCTACCTCGACCCGTTGCGTCGTCCGCGTACTCCGGCGTGCGTTTCATCGGTGGTGCGATCGCCCCGCCTGTCGCCGCAGCCCTCGGAGCCGCGTTCGGCGCGGCAGTTCCGTTCTTCTTCGGTGCGATCGTGCTGGTGATCTCGACGCTCATCATCGTGTTCGGCCGCCGCGCCCTCGGCCGCGCCGACGGAGCGATCGAAGACGCAGAGCAGCAGGCAGAGGCGATCGCCATCGGCGACGCGGACTGAGGTAGCACGCCGCCGCTGGGTGATCCCGCTGTTGAGGAGCTCGCCGTAGGCGCGCGTCCCCCCTTGGTTGAGGGCTCGCCGTAGGCGCGCGTTCCCCGTTGGTTGAGGAGCACGCCGTAGGCGCGCGTCCTCCGTTGGTTGAGGAGCTCGCCGTAGGCGGGCGTCTCGAAACCCGCTCGGGCCGGGGGTTTCGAGACGCGCCGCTGCGCGGTGCTCCTCAACCTGCGGTGTGGGGGAGACGCGCC
Source organism: Humibacter soli (assembly GCF_054779035.1). Lineage (NCBI taxonomy): Bacteria > Bacillati > Actinomycetota > Actinomycetes > Micrococcales > Microbacteriaceae > Humibacter > Humibacter soli. The sequence goes on from NZ_BAAGYX010000002.1 coordinate 720,704, forward strand.
GCTGCGCGGTGCTCCTCAACCTGCGGTGTGCGCGGCATCAGCCAGCGGGGGCGGGCGCCGTGCTTCCCCTCTCGATGAGCCGCACGGGATGCCGCGCCGAGCGCAGCCGGGTGCGACGTCCGGCAAGCTGGTCGAGCAGCATCCTGGCCGCCGTCGCGCCTTGATCGAACGGATCCTGTGCCACGGCGGTGAGGCCGAACACCTCCGCAAGGCCGTGGTCGTCGATGCCCGCTACCGAGAGCTCGGACGGCACGCGCAGGCCGACACCCTCCGCGACGAGGATGGCCATGACTCCGAGTGAGTCCGAGTCGGCGAAGAACGCGGTCGGCCTCGGCTCTCGCGCGGTGAGCAGCGCCGCGAGCCTCCTTCGCGTCATGGCCGGATCGGGGTCGGCTCGGATCGCCAACTCCGGCCGCACCGGAATCCCGGCATCGCGCAACGCGCTCTCGTACCCCTCGCGGCGCTGCGACGCCGTCGCCTTGGTGCGCCCCGGCAAGCCTGCGCCGCCGAGGTGCGCGATGCACGTGTGGCCCGACTCGATGAGGTGACGTGTCGCCATGCGGGCCGCGTCCGCCTGATCGATGGCGACATGGGGCAGCCCCCGCACCGAGCCGCCGACGAGCATCACCGGGTTGCCGGTCGCGACGAGCTGGCGTCGCTCCTCCGCGTCGAAGTCGATGCACAGCGCGATCAGCGCGTCGGTTCGCCGACGCAGGATCGTGCGACGGAACACCCGCTCCCGCTCGCCGCCGTGCTGTCCGAGGCTGAAGAGGATGAGGTCGTAGCTCTCCGATCGCAGAACGGCGTCCACGCCCTCGATCACCTCGGCGCAGAACGGCAGGGCGAGGCCCGGCACGATGGCCCCCATCGCCATCGTGCGGCCGGATGCCAGTCCTGACGCACTCGACGATGGGACGTATCCCAGGTCATCCGCCGCCCTTCGCACCCGGTCGCGGGTGGTCTCCGACACGTTCGGCAGGCCTCTGAGGGCACGCGAGACCGTCGCGGTCGACACGCCTGCGGCGCCCGCGATGTCGGTGATGCTGCTCGTTCGACCGCTCTCGCGAGCTCCGGTCAGCGTGCGGCCGGTGGAAGCCACGGACCTAGCCCTTGACGGCTCCAGAGGTCAGCCCGGACACGACCGACCTTCGGAAGATGAGCACGAGTATGGCGATGGGAACGACGGCGACCGCGCTCGCCGCGAAGATCGTGCCGTACGGCGTGATGTGCGCGTTGCCGAAGAGCGCGATGCCGACCGGGATGGTGCGGAACGCGTCGGCGCTGTTGAACGAGAGCGCCATCAGGAACTCGGTCCAGCAGGCGGTGAACGCGAAGATCCCCGCGGTGAACAGCCCAGGAAGCGTCATCGGCAGCACGACCTGCCAGACCGTGCGGAACGGGCCGGCCCCGTCGATGCGCGCCGTCTCCTCCATCTCCTTCGGAACCCCGATGAAGTAGTTGCGGAGGATCCAGATCGCGAAGGGCAGGTTCAGTGCCGTGTACGGCACGATCAGCGCCTGGTAGCTGTTCAGCCAGCCGAGGTTGCGCATCAGCAGGTAGAGCGGCGCGATGAGCGCGATCGCCGGGAACACCGAGATGATCAGGAGCAGCACCATGATCGTGAAGCGCCCCCGCATCGGCAGACGTCCCAGCGCGTAGCCCGCGAACGTTCCGAACGCCAGCACCAGCACGGTGGAGGCGATCGCGACGATCAGCGAGTTCAGGATGTACTGGCCGAAGTTGTACTGCGTGAACGCCGTGACGTAGTTCTCGACCGAGATCGGGTTCGGGAACCACTGCGGTGGCGCCGCCGCGACGCCCGCCGTGGTCTTGAGGCTCGTGGCGAGCATCCAGTAGATCGGTGCCATCACGAAGATCACGACGAGGATCGACGAGATGATCAGGCCGATGCGGCCGCCTGTTGTGCGTCTGCTGCTCATGATCAGATCTCCGTCTCAGACACCTGCGAACGGAACACCCGCAGGAACAACAGACAACCGAGCACCACCAGTAACGCGGTCGTCGTCGCCACCGCGGCTCCTGGACCGAATTTCAAGTCGGTGAACATGGCTCTATACCCGAGGATGGCGAGCGAGGTCGTCGCATTCTGTGGACCGCCCTGGGTCAGCACGAACGGCAGGTCGAACACTCCGAACGCCTGCAGCACCCGGAACAGCACGGCGAGGGCGATGGTCGGCCTGAGCAGGGGCACGGTGACCCGCCAGAACGTCTTCCACCCGTTCGCGCCGTCGATCTCCGCGGCTTCGTACACATCCCGAGGCAGCATGACGAGACCGGCGAGCACGATGATCGCCACGAACGGCGTCGTCTTCCAGATGTCGGCGATCATCATCGCGATGATGGCCGAGGCTGGCGATCCGAGGATCACAGGATGCCCGAACCCGAGCACCGACAGGATCTGGGTCGCGACTCCGGCGATGGGGTCGTAGATGTAATCCCACAGGGTGGCCGAGATCACGGTGATCAGAGACCAGGGGATGAGCAGCATCGCCATCATCCAGCCGCGCGCGCCGACCAGCCGTTCGAGTACGAGCGCGATGAGCGTGCCGAGGATGATCTCGACGATCACGGTGATCACCGTGTATCCGATGGTGAAGACGAGCGCGTACTGCCAGGTGGAGTTGGTCAGCACGACGTTGTAGTTGTCGAGCGTGAACCCGTCGATCTGAAAGCCGGAGCCCAGCACGTTGACGTTGCTGAAGCTCATCACGACGGAGAACATGATGGGGAAGATCGTCACGGCGGCGATGACGAGAAGCGCGGGGGCGGAGAAGCCCCAACCCAGCCTCGCCATGGTGCGGCGGTAGACGTCTTTCTTGCGGCGTTCGCCCAGGTGTGGTCCTCCGCTGCGCGCTGGTGCCGCGACGTGTGTGCTTGTCATTGCGCTCTCCTCGGCCGAGAACGGTCACCGCGGCCGGGCCGAGGTCGGTCATCCCGCCTCGGCCCGACCACGTGCCGGTCTTACAGGCCGCCGTTCTTGACGGCGGTGTTGATCTGGCTGTTCGCCTTCTGGATGGCCTCCTGCGGACTCAACGAGCCTGCGAGCACGCCGTTGACGTTGGAGTAGATCGCCTGGCTGACCTCCGGGTAGTTGGGGGTCTGTGCCGGACGGGCGATCAGCTTCGTCTGCGAGACGATGGCCAGCACCGGGTTGGCGTTCTTCACGGCCGACGACGAGCGCACGGCCGCGTTCGTCGGGATCTCGCTGAACTTCGTAGCCAGCGTCGTCTGCGCGTCATTGCCGGTCATCCACTTGATGAAGGTCAGGTCTGCCGCGACGTTCTTGCTGTGCGGGTTGACGTAGAGGTTCCAACCACCGATGTTCGAGTAGCCGGGGGTCGGCTGACCCTGGAAGTTCGGCATCGGGGAGACGCCGACCTTGCCGACGACGGCCGATCCGGATGCCTGCGACGTGGAGTACGCGTAGTCCCAGTTGCGCAGGAACAGCGCGTCGCCCGCGGAGAACGCGTTCATCGATTGCGTCTCCTGGAACGTCGACGAAGCCTGCGGGCTCACACCGCTCTTGACGAGCGACTGCTCGAAGGTGAGCGCCTTCGTCGCTGCCGCGCTGTTCAACGTCGAGGCGTCCGCCTTGCTGTTGAGCACCGTGCCGCCCGCGTCACCGAGGAACTCCATGAAGTTGCACGTCGCGCCCTCGTAGTTCGCACCCTGGAACACGTAGCCGTACTTCACTTGGCCCTTGGCCTGGATGGTCTTCGCGTCTGAGACGAGCTCCTCCCACGTCGTCGGAACCTTCATGTTGTTCGCGGCGAGCAGGTCCTTGCGGTAGTAGAGGAAGCCCTGGTCCTCGAAGAACGGGGCACCGTAGACCTCACCGTTGTAGGTCGCGCCGGCCACCAGGCCGTTCGCGAAGGTGTCCCAGTAGCTCTTCGGCAGGTACTTCGACAGAGGCACGGCGAGCTGGTGTGCACCGAACTGTGCAGGCCAGATGACATCGCCCATGAACACGTCGGGGCCGCCACCGCCTGAGATCTGCGTCGTCAGGGTCGCGCGGTTCGTGTCGGTGTCGTTCGGCGCGCTGATGAGCTTGACGTGGATGTTCGGGTATTTCTTCTCGAAGTCGCTGATCAGAACCGTGCGCGGGTCGGCGCCGCTCGTCGTGATGGGGCTCGCCCACCAGGTGATGGATCCCTTGGTCGCGTTGCCCGCGGCGGCGCTGGTCGATCCCGATCCGCTGCTGCCCGAGCTGCACGCGCTGAGCACGGCGACCGTTGCGACCGCCGTGGCGATGGCCGCCACTTTCATGACGGAGCGCCTACGCCTCAGCGCTCCCCTGATGTTCAGTGCCTGTGTGATGTTCTTCGACATGTTGTCCTCGTATTCGCTGTTCGTCCGAGGCGCCACGAATGACGGCGGCAGCGGCATCGCTGAGGTGTCGGAGCTCACCGAACACATGGCTCAGTTCCGCACCGGACTGCGGGGATCGACGGATGAAAGGTCGCGCGCGACACGTCGAAAAGTGCTGGCGCAGCAGCGTGAGAGGTTCATCGGGCCCGCCCCGTTGAACGGTGCGCACCAGGATCTGGCTCCCGGCGCATTTGCGAAATTAGGCCGTGCACGCTCACTCTGCAAGCGTTTGCGGTACACGCTTGCTAACGAATGTCTGAGAGCTTTCTCAGATTCGCACAACCCCCATTAAAGGGGACGAATTCAGAAGATCGGGCGCACGAACCGATCGAATCTTCCCGTTGGACCGATGAAGCGATCGGGCGGCAGTCTTGAAGCATGGACTACACACACCTTGGTCGGACCGGCCTCGTCGTCTCCCGAATCGTTCTCGGAACGATGAACTTCGGCCCCCGCACTTCCGAGCCCGACGCGCACGCCATCATGGACGCCGCGCAGGCCAACGGCATCAACTTCTTCGACACGGCCAACGGATACGGCGGCCCCGACCATCACGGCCACACCGAGGAGATCATCGGCAACTGGTTCGCGAAGGGCGGCGCTCGCCGCGACAAGACCGTGCTCGCCACCAAGCTCTACGGCGACATGGGCGAGACGTGGCCGAACAGCGGCAAGCTCTCCGCGTTCAACATCCGCAAGTCGATCGACGCCAGCCTGCGTCGTCTGCAGACAGACCACGTCGAGCTCATCCAGTTCCACCATGTCGACAGGGACACGCCGTGGGACGAGATCTGGCAGGCCATCGAGGTCGCCGTTCAGCAGGGCAAGGTCATCTACGCCGGAAGCAGCAACTTCGCCGGCTGGCACATCGCCCAGGCTCAGGAGGCGGCGAAGTCGCGTCATTTCGTCGGCCTGGTGAGCGAGCAGTCGCTCTACAACCTGATCGTGCGAGATATCGAGCGTGAGGTCATCCCCGCCGCTCAGCACTACGGTCTCGGCATCATCCCGTGGTCGCCCTTGCAGGGCGGTCTGCTCGGCGGCGTGATCAAGGCGCAGTCCGACACCGCGCGACGCAACGAGGGACGCTCGGCCGAGTCGATCGAGTCGCACCGTTCGCAGCTCGAGGCGTACGAGGCGCTTGCGGATGAGCTCGGCGCGACCCCTGCTCAGCTCGCCCTCGCGTGGCTGCTGCACCAGCCGGCCGTGACCGGACCGATCACGGGACCGCGCACTGCGGACCAGCTCGACGGCATCCTCGGCTCGCTCGACGTGAAGCTCGACGCTCAGGTTCTCGCCCGCCTCGACGAGCTGTTCCCCGGCTACAAGACCGCTCCGGAGGACTACGCCTGGTAGGCGATCGTTCGGATGCTTCCGCCCTGGTCGCCGGCCCGAGTGGCTCAGGCGGCCAGGGCGGAGGCGTTTAGTTGACCGAGGAACGACCTCGCCGCTGGGCTCACGACGCCCGCCGTCGCGAGGCCGACCGACCACTCAAGACCCGGCGCGTTGAGCGGCACGGAGACGAGCGCCTTCGGCCGCTTGGCGGAGAAGTGCTCGGGCACAACGGCGATGCCGAGGCCGTGCTGCACCAGGTCGAGCAGGGATGACACGTCGTTGGTCTCCAGCTCCACCCGTTGCGGCACCCCGATGGCCGCCAGCGCTCTGGCGACGAGAACTTGGGCTCCCCACTCGCCCTGAAATCCGATCAGGGTTTCATCCGCTACATCCCCGAGGGTCAGTGACCTGGCGGTCGCGAACGGATGCGACGGGCTGCAGAGCACGGTGAACGGCTCGCTCGAGACGCGGCGCACGGCGACGCCGAGCGGGGTCAGACCGCACTCGGCGATCAACGCGATGTCGATGCGTCCGGCGGCGACCTCGTCGAGGAGTCGCGTCGAGCCGGCGAAACTGAGCCGCACCCCGACGCCGGGGTGTCGAGTGCGGAACGTCGCGAGCTCGGCAGGCAGGTCGCACACGCCAAGGCACTGCTCAGAGCCGACGCTGAGCGTGCCGGACAGCACGCCCTTGACCGCTGTCACGGCATCCCGTGCGGCTGCCGCGCTGGCGACGGTGCGCACCGACTCGGTGAACAGGGCGTGCCCGGCCTGGGTCAGCTCGACACGGCGGGTGCTGCGCAGGAACAGCTCGGTGCCGAGCTCGCTCTCCAACGCCCGGATGGATGCCGACAGTCCGGACTGCGAGATGTTCAGCGCGCTCGCGGCCTTGGTGAAGTGCCGCGCCTCGGCGACGGCGATGAAGTGTTCGAGTTGGCGCAGTTCCACGTGTCGACGCTACCGTCGGATCCCCGGAGGGGTTTGGCCGCGCCGGGATTCACTGCGCCGGTTATCTGGTCGCGCCGGTCATCCTGCGGCCGTTGCCGTTGCCGTTGCCGTTGCCGTTGCCGTTGGTCGGCAGGTCACTCCCCGACGATGCGGAGGCCGCGGGCGCCGAACGCCCTGCGGTCCGAACGGATCGACGCGAGCAGACGCTCGAGGTTGGCCTGCGAGTGGTGCGCGATGGCCTTCGACGCGGCATCCTGATCGCGGCGCACGATCGCGTCGACGATCGCGGTGTGCTCGCGCCACGCCTCCATGCGACCCTCTTCCGTGCGCATCTCGAGCCAGCGTGCGCGGGCCATCCTGGTCATGGCGTCGTGCACGGCCTGCTCGACGAACCGGTTGCCGCTGAGCGCCGCAAGTCCGCTGTGGAAGTCCGACCCACGGCGCATCCCCTCGGTCTCGTCGCCGGGGGAGTCATCCGGATGCCGTGCCGTCGCCTCTGCGAACGCGGCGATGTCGTCGTCGGATGCCCGCGCGCACGCCAGGCGCGCAGCCGCGGCCTCCACGGCCTCGCGGTACTCGGCGAGGGCGGCGACGTCGTCGAGGTCGATCGGCGTCGCGTGCCAGTTGCGCCCGTCGCGGTCGACGAGGCCCTCGGATTGCAGCCGCATCAGGGCGGCGCGCACCGGAGTCCGTGACGCCCCGAAGTCGCCCTCGAGTCCGCGTTCACTGAGCCGTGCCCCTGGAACGATGTCGAGCGACAGGATCGCCTGGCGCACCTGCTCGTACACCAGTTCGGTCTGTGATCGCTCCGCCATGGATGCCCGTTCCCCCGCTAACTCCGTTCGGTCCAGTATGCCGGTGCGGCGTCGCGGCGCCCACCCCGGATGCGGCTGCGCCGCCCACACGCAGCTGCGCTGCGCCGCTACCCGCAGCGGCTGCGCCGCCCACCCAAGGCGGCGACTGCGCCCCACCCCAGGCGGCGGCGCCGCCCAATCACCCCACTCGCGAGACTGCACGCCGACGCCGAGACTGCGGGTAACACCCGAGCAAGTGGCGTGGGGATGCAGCCTCGCGTGAGTGCGTGCGGGCACTCGAGAGGGCGGCCCCGAGCGGGCGGCCCCGAGAGGGCGGCCCTAGGGCGAGCCCATGCGGCGCCAATCTCGGATGTCCCAGCTCGAATACGCCCACGCCCAAGTCGTCGCCACTTGTTGTGGCACGGCGCGCGGTGTATCCGCAGAAAGTGGCGACGACTTGGTCCGGGAGGATACGGCCACACACCTGAGGCGGGGTCGAGCGTGGCGGCGGGGCAGGTTGAGCGCGGCGGAGGCGGCTCGCGTGCCGCAGTGGGGTGGGTCGGGTGGGTTGGGCGCCGCGATGGGCGCGCCGAGTGCAGCGCCGCGGAACGGGTGGATGCCTCTCGGCGCCCACCTCAAGTCGTCGCCAGTTGATGTCGCATCCGGGTCGGTGAACCCGCTGAATGTGGCGACGACTTGAGGGGGAGGGGGGAAGAGGGGAGGAGCAGAGGTGGGGGACGGGGTGCGGATGGAGCGAGGGCTGGGAGGCGCGGGGCCCAGGGGAACGGGGCGCGCCACCGATCAGGGCAGGGCGGGGGATGCGCAGGGCACGAAGCGCGAGGGGGTCACGCCGGTCGCCTCCGCGATGAGGAACAGCTCGCTGAAGTTGAATGCGGTCTTGCCTGCCAGCTTGCGCGTCAGCGTGGGGTAGGGGATGCCTGTTTGCTGTGCGATGGTTCGTCGCGCGTGTCCCGAGGCGTCGATTGCGTTGTTCACCGCCTCGGCCGTGCGCCTCGTCTCCGAAGTGCTCACATAGACAATTCTGGTGTCAGAACGGACAATAGTCAAGAGTGAGCGGATATCACAACAGATATTGCAGATGCTCAAAATGACCTCTAGAGTGTCGTTTCATGGATAAGCGCCAAAGGGCGATGCTCTTCTCCCGTTACGTGGGCCTCGAACTGAAGGGCAAGATCACCGCCCGCGGGTACACAGCGAAGGCGGTCGCCCTGGAGGCGCAACGTTCCCCCGCCGCGTTCAATCGCTGGCTCAACGGACGCGTCGAGCTGCCCCTCGCCGTGCTCTGCGAGGCGTGCGAGGTGATCGGCGTGGAGCCGCAGGTCATCGTCGACCTCGCCTACTCCCGTGTCGTCGTCGAGTACGGCCCAGCGGACAACGCGGGCGGCCGGGTGGTCGACGGGGGTGCCGCGGGCAGGGGTGCGGGGAGCAGGCCGGATGTCGGTGCCTTCCCCGATGATGTGGATATTCCTCGGGCGGCGAAGAAGGGAGGTCGCAAGACGGATGTCGGCCATGCGGAATAGCGCGTCACTGGAGACGCTGCAGGCGCTGGCTCGGAACTACGGTGTCGCGATCATCTCGACTTCGATGCCCGCCGGCCTTCTGGGCTGCTATCTGCCGGACCGCGCCTGCGTCTATCTCGACCGGAAGCTCACGCCGATGGAGGTTCGGTCGGTACTCGCCCACGAACTCGGTCATGTCCACTACGGACATGCTGAGGCAGCGGGAGGCGACCCTGAGGTGTGGGAGCGTCAGGCCGATGCCTTCGCGGCGCGACTTCTCATCGATTGCGACGAGTACGCATCCCTGGAGCGCATCAGCGACGACGCATCCTTCCTCGCCGACTCTCTGGATGTCACGGTCTCCGTGATCGACGCCTTCCGCACGCTGTGCCTGCCGCGGATGGGGATCGTCGCGCGCTAGCCGGCCGGTGGAACGGTTGGCCGAGGTCCGCCGGCTCCTTGTGGGTTGAGATCTGACGGCTCTGGTACTCGACCTCGATCGGTCGTCGCGCGAGGGTCAGGGCTGGTTTGCATCGACGATTGGTATACCACTACGGTATCCCGTATGGAACGCACATCACGCCCCTCCGCCGAGCCCCGCGTCGGATCGATACGGCCCTGGCTCATGCTCGCGACCGCGGTGCTCGCACAGGCGGCGGGGACGGTGTTCCAGTCGGCACCGGCGTTCCTCATCCCCCTGCTGCACACACAGCAGGGCATCCCGTTGGCCCAGGCGGGATTGCTGGCATCGGCCCCGACCCTCGGGCTGGTGCTGACGCTCGTGGCATGGGGAGCGCTGACCGATCGGGTCGGCGAGCGATGGGTCATCGCGGCGGGCATGGCGCTGACCGCCCTGGCCGCGGCGGGCGCAATCGCCGTGGTGAGCGCGGGATCGGGATACGTCGGCCTCGGTGCCTTCCTGCTGCTGGGCGGCGCGGCATCCGCGAGCACCAACGTCGCCAGCGGTCGCGTGGTCGTCGGGTGGTTCCGCAAGGAGCGCCGCGGACTCGCCATGGGCATCCGTCAGATGTGCCAGCCGCTAGGCGTTGCGGTCGCGGCGATCGCTATCCCGCCACTCGCACGATACGGGGGCATCCCGGCTGCGATGGCGCTGCCCATGGTGCTGACCGGAGTGCTGGCCGTGGTGAGCGCGATCGTGATCGTCGACCCGCCACGACCGAAGCGATCGGATGACAGCGCCGGGGCATCCCGTCCCGCGAACCCGTACCGGGGCAGCGCCACCCTGGTGCGCATCCACGCCGCGTCCGCCTTGCTGGTGGTTCCGCAGTTCACCGTGTCGATCTTCGGCTTGGTGTGGCTGACAGCGGATCGGGGGATGAACGAGACGGCTGCCGGCATCGTGATCGGCGTCTCGCAGTTCGTCGGCGCTCTCGGGCGGGTCGCGGTCGGTGTGCTCTCCGACCGCGTGGGCAGCAGGCTGCGGCCGCTGCGCTGGGTTGCGTGGCTGGCGGCCGCAGTGATGCTCGCGCTCGCCTTCGGCGACCTGGTCCCCGCATGGACGGCCGCAGCCCTGCTGATCGTGGCCGCAACAGTGACCGTCGCGGACAACGGGCTCGCCTACACAGCAGTGGCCGAGCTGGCCGGGCCGTTCTGGTCGGGCAGGGCGCTCGGTGCGCAGAACACCGGTCAATTCTTGGCTGCGTCGATCGTCGGACCGGCCGTCGGCGGGCTGATCACCGTTGTCGGGTTCCCGTTCGCCTTCGCGCTCGTTGCCCTCGCGCCGGTCGCAGCGGTGCCGCTGGTGCCGCGCGATCCCCGGGACGCCGGCGAGGATCAGACGGCGTCCACCCAGATCGCAGAGGCAGCGACGGTGCCCAGTGTTACCGGTGGAGCGCCGTCGATCGAGACCACGACGTCCCCGGCGAACTGACGCGCCTCGATCACTGTGACTCCGACATCCAATCGCACGCCCCGCTCGGCGAGATAGCGCAGCACGGCGGGGTCGGCATCCGAGATGCGAACGACGTTGCTGGTCGTGCCTTCCTCCGCGGTGGTGAGCTGCTCGGCCTTCGGGGTTCGCGGGTCGCCGTCGGCAGTCGGGATGGGATCGCCGTGGGGGTCGCGAACAGGATGCCCGAGCGTGGCGTCGATGCGGTCGACGAGTGTGTCCGACACGGCGTGCTCGAGCACCTCCGCCTCGTCATGAACCTCGTCCCACGGGTAGCCGAGCGTCTCGACGAGGAAGGTCTCGATCAGCCGGTGCCTTCGCACCATCGCGAGGGCGTGGGCGCGTCCGGCCGGCGTGAGCTCGACGGCTCCGTAGGGTTCGTGCACGACGAGTCCCTGCTCGGTGAGGCGGCGGATCCCGTCGGACACCGTGGCCGCCCGCACACCGATTCGCGCTGCGAGCGCCGTCACCGTTGCGGCGCCCTCGCCCCATTCGGTCGCGGCCCAGATCACCTTGAGGTAGTCCTGGGCCGCGTTCGTGAGCGACGAGACGGACATGCGGCAAGTCTAGGGTCGGGCCGGTGCGCGCGAGCAGGCGAGGATGACATAGGGTTGTGCCGTGTTCCTGAGCTGTTGTCGCTACTGCCGCTGAGCCTCGTCGCCCGTGTGGGCACGTTGGCAGCACCTCGTCGACCAGCCCAAACACACACGTCAGGATGACCATGAAGTTCGCCGCCTCCATCACCGACCTCATCGGCAACACTCCGCTCGTCAGGTTGAACCACGTGACTGACGGCATCGCCGCGACGGTCTTCGTGAAGGTCGAGTACCTGAACCCCGGCGGCTCGAGCAAGGACCGCATCGCCGAGCGGATCATCGACGCCGCCGAGCGCGACGGCCTGCTCAAGCCGGGCGGCACGATCGTGGAGCCCACGAGCGGCAACACCGGCGTGGGGCTCGCGCTCGTCGCGCAGCAGCGGGGGTATCGCTGCGTCTTCGTTCTGCCGGACAAGGTCGGTGAGGACAAGCGCAACGTGCTCACCGCGTATGGCGCCGAGATCCACGTGACGCCGACATCCGTCGCGCCCGACGACCCCGACTCGTACTACAGCGTCTCCGACCGACTCGCGCGCGAGATCCCCGGAGCCTTCAAGCCGAACCAGTACGCCAACCCGAACGGCCCGCTCAGCCACTACGAGACGACCGGGCCGGAGATCTGGCGCGACACCGACGGACGCGTGACGCATTTCGTCGCCGGCGTCGGCACTGGCGGCACCATCTCGGGCACGGGTCGCTACCTCAAGGAGGTCTCCGAGGGCCGAGTTCGCGTGATCGGCGCGGATCCCGAGGGATCGGTGTACTCGGGCGGAACGGGTCGGCCCTACCTGGTCGAGGGCGTCGGCGAGGACTTCTGGCCGAGCGCGTACGACCCGTCCATCCCCGACGAGATCATCGCGGTGTCCGACGCGGACTCGTTCGCCATGACCCGCAGGCTCGCCCGCGAGGAGGGTCTGCTGGTCGGAGGTTCGAGCGGCATGGCCGTCGTCGCGGCGCTGCGCGCAGCGAAGGACCTCGGGCCGGATGACATCGTCGTGGTGCTACTGCCGGACGGTGGCCGAGGGTATCTCGGCAAGATCTTCAACGACTCGTGGATGCGCTCCTACGGCTTCAGCGACGTGTCCGGTGAGGCAACGGTGCGCGAGGTGATCGCGAGCAAGTCGGGCCAGCTTCCCGACCTGGTCCACGCGCATCCGACCGACACGGTGCACGATGCGATCGCCATCATGAACGAGTTCGGCGTCAGCCAGCTCCCCGTGCTGAGCGCCGAGCCGCCCGTCGTGATCGGCGAGGTCGTCGGGTCGCTGGACGAGAGCGCGCTGCTTGATGCGATCTTCGCCGGACGCGTCGCCATGGCAGACAGCGTCGCCTCGGTGACGGGCGACCCGTTGCCGCTGATCGGCGTGAACGAGCCCGTCGGCGCCGCTCGCGCAGCACTCGGCGAGACCGGCGCACTGCTGGTGACCGACGGCGGCAAGCCCGTCTCGGTGATCACCCGGGCCGACCTGCTGGCCTTCCTGAGCCGCTGACCCTGCCCCTGGTGCGGTCCGATGTCCGTTCATAACTCCTGCAGATCTGCCGACCAGCTCAGGCGGCGCCGCGTGGCGACGCGGATCCCGATCCCGAGCACCCGCAGATTGCAGGAGTTATGCGCAGGGGCAGCTGGCCACATCAGCCTCTGCAGCCCACCGCAGCCCTCGGCTGGCCACCGCAGCCCACCACCGACTAGACCGACCATCCATCCGAACCGGAGACGACCATGACCGACGCACACCACGACGCTGAGAACACGGCGAGCGACGGGTTCGCGACCCTCGCCATCCATGCTGGGCAAGAGTTCGACCCCATCACGGGCGCGATCATCCCGCCGATCTACCAGTCGTCGACCTTCGTTCAGGATGGCATCGGCGGGCTCCGCGGCGGCTACGAGTACGGCCGCTCGGGCAACCCGACCCGCACCTCGCTGGAGACACTGCTCGCAGCACTCGAGGGCGGCGACCGTGGGCTGGCGTTCGCGTCAGGGCTGGCCGCGGAGGACGCCCTGCTGCGCAGTGCGCTGCGACCGGGCGACCACGTGGTGATGGGCAACGACGTCTACGGCGGCACGCACCGGCTGATCAACCGCATCCACGGCGAGTGGGGCATCAGGCACACGGCCGTCGACCTCACCGACCTCGACGCGGTGCGCGACGCGCTTGCCACCGACGGCACGAAGATGCTCTGGATCGAGACCCCGAGCAACCCGCTCATGAAGATCAGTGACATCGCGGCGCTCGCCGAGCTGGGTCACGCGGTCGGCGCGGTGGTCGTGGTCGACAACACGTTCGCGTCGCCCGCCCTGCAGCGCCCGCTGTCGCTGGGCGCCGACGTCATCGTGCACTCGACGACCAAGTACCTCGGCGGGCACTCCGATGTGATCGGTGGCGCCCTCGTGCTCCGCGATGCCACGCCCGAACAGCACAGTCTGGCCGAGAAGGTCGCGTTCCAGCAGTTCGCCGCCGGCGCCATCGCGGCGCCCATGGAGGCGTGGCTGACCGTGCGCGGCATCAAGACCCTCGACGTGCGGCTGCAGCGTCACTCCGAGAACGCTCAGGCGATCGCTGAGCGTCTTGCGGAGCATCCGGCGATCGAGCACGTCTATTACCCGGGCCTGCCCGACCACCCAGGACACGAGCTGGCCGCTCGGCAGATGTCGCGGTTCGGAGGCATGCTCTCCGTCGCGCTGCGCGGGGGAGCGGATGCCGCACATCGCTTCGCAGAGTCCACCCGGGTCTTCCAGCTCGCCGAGTCTCTGGGCGGAGTTGAGTCGCTGATCGGGTACCCGAGCGAGATGACGCATGCATCTGTGCGGGGGACCGAGCTCGAGGTGCCCGCGAACATCGTGCGTCTCTCCGTGGGCATCGAAGACGTTCGCGACCTCATCGCCGACGTCGAGCAGGCGCTGGCGCACTAGGGCGTCCCTCCCCGCTACTCGACCAGCGGGGGTCGGTGCCGCGGCGATGCCCGCGCTCACAGGAGGCCCACTGGACGCTCCCCGAATTCTTACGGTAGTCACATGAATTCGTGACAATCAGGGCAAAGGCACCGCCGAAGCCTGCCCGGCAGCATGGCCGGCATGTTCGAGAACGGTAGCCCCCCGAAGAACCGACTCGACCTCGACGTGGTCGTGCCGGTGTACAACGAAGAGCGCTCCCTCGCTGAGAGCGTGCGCTCCCTGCACGACTACCTGGCCACTCAGGTCAACGCGTCATGGCGCATCACCATCGCCGACAACGCGAGCACGGATGCCACCCCCGGCATCGCCGACGCTCTGGCGACGGAGCTCGCGGGCGTGGTCTCCGTCCACCTCGTCGAGAAGGGGCGGGGACGAGCGCTCAAACAGGTGTGGCTCGCGTCGTCGGCCACGGTGGTGGCTTACCTCGACGTCGATCTCTCGACCGACCTGGCCGCCATGCCGCCGCTGGTCGCTCCGCTGCTCTCCGGGCACTCGGATGTCGCCATCGGCACCAGGCTCGACAGGGCATCCCGCGTCACCCGCGGTGGCAAGCGCGAGTTCATCTCCCGCGGGTACAACACCATGCTGCGGATGACCGGCGCCCGGTTCAGCGATGCGCAGTGCGGATTCAAGGCCATGCGCACCGATGTCGCACACCGACTGCTGCCGCTGGTGGAGGACAACGGCTGGTTCTTCGACACCGAGCTGCTCCTGCTGGCGGAACGAGCAGGGCTGCGCATCCATGAGGTCCCCGTCGACTGGGTGGACGACCCGCAGAGTTCTGTCGACGTCTGGGCGACGGCCCTCGCCGACGTGCGCGGGCTCGGCCGGGTGTGGTGGAGCCTCGCTCGCGGGCGCGTGCCGCTCGCAGCGATCTACGCGGAGTTCGGCAGGCGTCCGTACGAGCCGCCTACGCGGCCGGGGTTCTTCGGCCAGGTGCTGCGGTTCGGCGTCGTCGGCGTGCTCAGCACCGTCGCCTACGCGCTGCTCTATCTGCTGCTGCAGCACGCGATGTCGGCACAGGTCGCGAACTTCATCGCCCTGCTCATCACCGCCATCGCGAACACCTGGGCCAACCGGCGCTTCACGTTCGGGGTGCGCGGCACGGAGCGGGCCGCAACGCACCAGGCGCAGGGCCTCGTCGTCTTCGGCATCGCGTGGGGGATCACGTCGGGCTCCCTCGGGGTGCTGCACCTCGTCGACCCGGATGCCCGACCCTCCGTGGAGCTCGTCGCGCTGACCGCCGCGAACCTCGTCGCCACCGCGCTGCGCTTCGTGCTCCTGAGGGCATGGGTATTCCGACGCGGACGATCCGCCGCCGTTCCTTCGCCGATGCCGACACCGACCACACAGAAAGCGAGCAGCTCATGACCACGACCACTTCGACCACAGCGATCCCGACCGAGCCGCACGGTGCCTCTCCAGGGGTGAACGGCGCATCGCAGGGCCGACGGAGCCGAGCTGACGCCCCGCCGGGCTCGCGCCTGAAGGAGATCGGCGGTCGCCTCGTCCGCGGTCGTGCGGATGCCGCACGTTGGGAGCGTCCCGCCTTGCTCGGTCTGCTCGTCGTCACCGCCGTGCTCTACGTGTGGGACCTCGCCGCCAGCGGATGGGCGAACTCCTTCTACTCCGCTGCGGTGCAGGCCGGAACCACGAATTGGGAGGCCTTCTTCTACGGCTCCTCCGACGCGGGCAACTCCATCACCGTCGACAAGCCGCCGGCCAGCCTGTGGCTCATGGAGCTCTCTGCGCGTGTGTTCGGGCTGAGCCCGTTGAGCATCCTGCTGCCCGAGGCGATCATGGGCGTCGCGACGGTGGGCATCCTCTATCTCACGGTGCGCAGGCACTTCTCAGCGGGAACGGCGCTGCTGGCCGGCGGCGTGCTCGCGCTGACGCCCGTCGCGGCCCTGATGTTCCGCTTCAACAATCCGGACGCCCTGCTCGTTCTGCTCACGGTGCTCGCGACCTACTTCACGCTGCGCGGCATCGAGTCGGGGCGCATCCGCTGGGTGATCTGGGCAGCGGTCATGATCGGCTTCGCCTTCCTCACGAAGCAACTGCAGGCATTCCTCGTGGTGCCCGTGCTCGGGCTCGCATATCTGACCATGGCGAGGGCGACGGTCGGCAGGCGATTCCTGCACGTGGTCGCGGCGCTCGGCGCGATCGTCGTGTCTGCCGGTTGGTGGGTCGCGATCGTAGAACTCGTGCCTGCCTCAGCCCGTCCCTACATCGGCGGATCGCAGAACAACAGCTTCCTTCAGCTGACATTCGGCTACAACGGCTTCGGGCGCATCACCGGCGCAGAGACCGGCAGCGTGACCGGTGGTGGAGGCAACGCCGCGGGTGGCGGGGCAGGGATGTGGGGTGCGACGGGCATCCTGCGCCTGTTCGAGAACGAGATCGGCGGACAGATCTCGTGGCTGCTCCCCGCCGCTCTCGTGCTGCTCGTCGTCGGCATCGTGATCATCGGCCGGGCCCCGCGCACTGATGTCCGCCGCGCGACCCTTCTGCTCTTCGGCGGCTCGCTGCTGGTCACCGCTCTCGCGTTCAGCTTCATGGCCGGGATCTTCCACGCCTACTACACGGTGGCTCTCGCTCCCTCGCTGGCGGCGGTCGTGGCGATCGGCGCCTCGCTGCTCTGGAGCAAGCGGGCGTCGCTCTGGGCACGCATCGTGGCCGCGGCCCTCGTGCTCGGCAGCGCCATGTGGGCGTTCGTGCTTCTCGAGGAGGCATCCGCTTGGCTGCCCTGGCTGAAGTGGCTCGTCGTCGTGATCGCGCTCGCCGGAGCCGTGCTGCTGTGCATCGGATGGAAGACCGCACGGATGTCCGCCGTCGCTGCCGCCGTCGCGCTCGTCGCCGTGTTGCTAGCACCGCTCGCCTACACGATCGAAACGGTCACGACTCCGCACAACGGCTCGATCGTGACGGCGGGTCCCGCGGTGGCGAGTGGCATGGGCGGGCCCGGCGGTGGCGTCGGCGGCAGGGGTGGCCCAGGCCAAGGCGCGGCCGGCCAAGGCGGGGCGGCGCAAGGCGGGACGGGCCAGGGAACGACCGGCCAGGGTGGATTCGGCCAGGGAGGTCCTGGCGGTGGCTTCGGCGAGAACCCGCCGGGGCAGACCCAGGGCGGTACGACGCAGGGCGGAGCTCAGGCGGCCGCCGGCGGCGGCATGGGCAACCTGCTCGGATCGTCCGCCGTGAGCTCCTCGCTCAAGGCGATGCTGCAGAAGAACGCCGGCCGCTACACCTGGGTAGCCGCTGCGATCGGTTCCAACAGCGCCGCCGGGTACCAGTTGGCGACCGGCGACGCGGTGATGCCGATCGGCGGCTTCAACGGCAGCGACCCGTCGCCGACGCTCGCGGAGTTCACCAAGCTGGTCGCCGAGGGGCGCATCCACTACTTCATCGGCGGGTCCGTCGGGGCCTCGAACGGCGGGAGCAGTGACTCGAGCTCGATCGCGTCGTGGGTTGCGAAGAACTTCACGGCGAAGACCGTCGGTGGCGTGACGCTCTACGACCTCACGACCTGAGGCACTCCGGCTGGTCGAGTGGGATCAGCGCAGCGGGGCCGGGTGCGCGATCCCACGGTGGGAGGCTGCCAGCGGAGGACGCACCAGGCGTAACGTGACGGATGCCCACGTCGACACCATGAGCGGAGCAACCATATGGACACCAGGGACCTTCTGACCGACGCGGTCGATCGCATCGGACAGGGCGTGCACCGCCTTCTTGCGGACACCGACCACGCGACGCTGACGTTCCGCGTCGACCACGATGCCAACACGATCGCGTGGCTGGTGTGGCACCTCGCTCGCGGCCAAGACGCCCAGATCGCCTCGGCATACGGACTCGAGCAGGTATGGGAGTCGGAGGGCTGGGCGGACCGCTTCGCCCTTCCGTTCTCGCGCAGCGCGACGGGTTACGGCCACTCGCGGGACGAGGTGGCCGCGGTCGACGTCTCTGCGGAGCTGCTCCGCGGGTACTACGACGCGACGCAGCGGGTCACGATCGCACAGCTCGCGGCGACGAGCGACGCCGACCTCGATCGCGTCGTCGATTCCCACTGGAACCCGCCGGTCACCCTCGGAGTGCGCCTGATCAGCATCATCGACGACAACGTCAAGCACCTGGGCCAGGCCGAATTCGTGAACGGGATCGCTCGGCGCTCCAAGGGATGAGCGACGCTCGGCGGTGACTCGTTCTGAGTGCGGGGGCCGGGCGTCGACATCCCCGGCTCTGGTAGGTTCGGTTCCATGTGGTCTTATAGTGGACTGAGTCCTTCGTGAAGTCGGTCGGCAGCGAGCCGACGCTCCTGGTCAACCACCTCGGGTACGGCGCAGCGGCTCCGAAGTCCGCGATCCTGGCCGCACCGCCCGGCACTGTGGTGACCGGCGCGCATGTGCGAGTCGACGGCAGGACGGTGGCCGTCGCGGTGGAGCCGGCAGAGACGGTGCACGGCTGGGGGCCGGTCGAATACCGGCGGATCGACCTGTCGCTGGTCGCCGAGTCGGGCATCCATCTGCTCGAGGTCGAGCTCGGTGCGTCGACTCTGGCCGCCGAGGTCGTGGTGGGCGATGACCGGCTGCCGCGACTCGCCGTCTCCGACATCACGGCCGCGTTCCGTGCTGCACGGTCATCCGGTGAGATCGACCGCAAGGACGCGCACGCCCGCTTCTACGGCGACGACAGTGGAGCCGAAGTGGATGCCAGGGGCGGCTGGCTCGATGCGTCGGGCGACTACAGCAAGTTCCTCAGCCACCTGACGTACACCCGCATGATGAGTCCGCAGCAGATCCCGCTCTGCGCGTGGGCGATGATGGCGGCGCACGACGAGCTCGCCCGGAAGCATCCAGGGTTCGTCACGTCCCAGCGTGCTCGGCTGCGAGACGAGGGCCTGTTCGGAGCGGACTTCCTGATGCGGTTCCGGTCACCGGACGGCTATTTCTACACCGCGATCTTCGATGCGCTCACCAAGGATCTCGACGAGCGCGTGATCACGGCACCCCTGCAGGACAGCGTGCGAACGCAGCGGTGGCAGGCGGCGTACCGGCACGGCGGTGGCCTGGCGATCGCTGCGTTGGCGAGGGCGTCGACCCTGGATGACCGAGGTGAGCATCCTGCGGAGGCCTATCTGGATGCCGCCCGCCGCGCCTTCGACCACCTCGAGCAGCACAACGAGGAATACCTGTTCGACGGTGCGGAGTCGGTCATCGACGACTACTGCGCCCTTCTCGCGGCCGCCGAGCTGGCTGCCGCCGACAGCGACGAGCGCTTCGTCGAGGCAGCCCGACGCCGGGTGCAGAACCTGCGGAACCGATGGACGACGGATGACGGCCATGGCCACCTCATCGGCGATCGTCTCGGCCGGCCCTACTTCCACGCTGCGGAGTCCGGTCTGCCCGCGATCGCCCTCGCGCGCTTCGCGGCGGTGCTGCCCGACGACCCCTTCGCGACTGAGGCCCGCGCGCTCGCCGTCGACATCATGGCGGCGTACGTCGCGCGCACCGATGCGGTGCCAAATCCGTTCGGCTATCCGCGCCAGCTCGTGCAGGATGAGCACGCCGAGGCGCCGCGAGAGGCGTTCTTCTTTCCGCATGACAACGAGACCGGGTACTGGTGGCAGGGGGAGAACGCCAATCTCGGGTCGGTGGCCGTTGCGTCATCCCTCGTCGCTGAGCTGCCGGAGTGCGGCGACGACCTGCGCGTCAGGCTCGGGATGCTCGCGGCGGACTGCCTCGCCTGGGTCGGCGGCCTCAACCCGTTCGACTCCTGCATGCTGCAGGGCCGGGGGCGCGGCAACGTGGAGTACCTGGGCGAGTACCAGAACAGCCCAGGGGCGATCGTGAACGGCATCACGTCGCATCCGTTCGACGAGAGCGGCATCGCGTTCCTGCCCGAGGAGGCGGATGACGGCGAGGAGTGGCGCTGGGCGGAGCAGTGGATCCCGCACAGCGCCTGGTTCCTCCTCGCGGTCTGCGTCTCCCCCTAGAACTCGCCCGGGGAGTCCCAGGTGGTGCTGGATTTCGGAGATTCGCCGCACCGCCCGACGTGTTGGGGCCGGATGCCCGCGTGTCGGGGCAGATCTCCGAAATCCGGCACCGGTTCCGGGGGTGAACCCTACGCGGTGGGCTCCGGTGTCCGCGCCTCGTGGAGGGGCGCCGGGTCGTCCTCGCTGAAGTCCATGACGGGCGGCTTGCGGCGGAATCCCCGTGTGATCATGAGCAGGATGACCACGCCGATCACCACCCAGACGATGCCGGTGATCAGCGCGGTCGTGGAGAGACTCGTCCACAGCCAGGCCGTCATGGCGAACCCGATGGCGGGCGCCACCACGTACTTCAGCACCGCCGCCGTCCCGCGCTCCCGCCGGTCGATCATGAAGTGCTTGATCACCGAGAGGTTCACGAAGCTGAAGGCCACGAGCGCACCGAAGTTGATGATGGATGCCACGAAGTCGAGGCTGAGGAACAGCGCGCCGAGCAACCCGACGATCCCGACGATGATGATGCCCAGCCACGGCGTCTTGAACCGCGGATGCACAGCGGCGAACACCCGCCGCGGAAGCTGGCCGTCGCGACCCATCGCGTACAGGATGCGCGAAACGCTCGCCTGCGACGTGAGCACAGAGGCGAAGCTGCCCGCGATGTAGGCGGCCGTGAAGAACGCGTAGAGCGCGGCGCCTCCGATGCGGGTCATCACCTCGAGCGAGGCGGTGTCTGCATTGTGGAAGTGCGCGTAGTCCGGGTAGACGATCCCGGCGATGTACGAGACCAGGATGAAGATGAATCCACCGATCAGCGTGCACAACACGATCGCCCGCGGGATCGAGCGCCTCGCGTTCTTCGCCTCCTCCGAGAGGGTGGAGATGGCGTCGAAGCCCAGGAAGGCGAGCGCGAGGTAGGCCGACCCGGCCATGATGTTGCCGACCGTCGAGTTGGCGCCGAAGAACGGCTCGAGCAGGTTCGGCGGGGATGACTGACCGCTCGCATATGCGATGCCGGTCACGACGAAGACCGCGATGAACACCAGCTGCACGCCGACGAGGGCGATGTTCGCGCTGGAGACCAGGGTGATGCCGATCACATTGAGCAGCGTCACGAGCACCACCGACAGCACGATGAACACCCACGCGGGCACGGCGGGGAACGCCTGGTTCAGGTAGAGCCCGATGATCAGGTAGTTCAGCAGCGGCAGCACCAGGTAGTCGAGCAGCAGGGCCCATCCGGTGAGGAACCCGAGATGCGATCCGAACGCCTTCTGCGTGTAGGTGTACGCGGAGCCCGCCGCCGGGTAGGCACGCACCATGTTCGCGTAGCTGTACGCCGTGAACAGCATCGCGATGGTCGTGACGAAGTACGCTCCCGCGAGGTGTCCGCCGGTGACCTGCGTGACCAGGCCGTACGTGGTGAACACCGCGAGCGGCAGCATGTACGCCAGTCCGAAGAGGAGCAGCGACGGGGTGCCGAGCGCGCGTTTGAGCTGCGCCGGTGCGGGTGGTGCCGATGGTGTGGACACGACAATCTCCTTCGATCGCGATGACACTGACTCCGATGCGTGCGGGCGAACGGATGCCCGGAAAACGCTTACCCGCGAATGTACACCTTTGGTCTTAAATGGTTAAGCACCAATTTGGACATGTGGGTCTGGGAGGCGGCGAAGGCGTTGCCGGCAACCGTGGGTTGAGGAGCATCGCGAAGCGACGCGTCTCGCCCGTGGGTTGAGGAGCATCGCGAAGCGACGCGTCTCCCCGTGGGTTGAGGAGCATCGCGAAGCGACGCGTCTCGAAACCCTGCAGCGGCGATCGGGTTTCGAGACGCGCGCCTTCGGCGTGCTCCTCAACCAGCGGAGGGGTGCGCCTTCGGCGTGCTCCCCTGGAGGGCTACGGGAGGAGGACGCCCTTCACGAAGGACGCGTCTCGGGCATCCATCAGCTCGTACGCCGCGTCGACCTCGTCGAGCCCGAAGCGGTGAGTGACGAGGGGCGCGTAGCTGAACCGCCGCTGCGCGACGAGGTCGAGTGCGTCGCCCATCGCCCGCATGACGCGACCGCGGTCAGGGCAGAAGCCGTTGACGACCGTCGCGCCCTTGTACCAGAGCTCCATGTCGAGCTTGGCCGTGCCTGCGTAGTGATAGCCGACGATGCAGAGCGTGCCGAACGGCTTCACCAGCGGCGAGGCGGTCTCGAGGCCGGGCGTGACTCCGGTCGCCTCGATCACGAGGTCGGCGCGTCGGTCGTCGCCGGCGTCCAGGTAGCCGGCGACCTCGTCGGGATGAAGCGTCACGGCACATCCGAGCGCGAGCGCGCGCTCCCGTGCCGCCGGGCTCGGGTCGACCCCGATGACCTCGAGTGGCGCACGCGTGAGTGCGAGCTGCACCAGCCCCAGGCCCATGAAGCCGAGCCCCACGACAGCGATGCGCATGCCGGGCACGGGATTGCAACGGGCGATCGCCTCTTCGAGCGTCGCGATCGGCTCACCGATGGCGTGCTCGGCGGGGACGCCGTCCGGCACAGGGAGCAACACGCGCTCGTCTGTGATCAGGTGGGTGGCGAAACCGGGTCCGCCGAGCCCGGTCACGAGATCACCGACGCGCCAGCGCGAACCCGACGAGCCGACGGCGGCGACCCGGCCCGCGACCTCGTGCCCGAGCTCCGTCGGCCTGCCGTCGCCAGGTCCGCGACGCCAGACGTCGAGGTCGGACGTGCACACGCCGCTCGCGACCACCTCGAGAAGCACCTCGCCGGGGGCCGGCTGCGGGGTCGCGAGCTCGACGATCTGCGAGGTACGGGGGGCGACGAGCCTGCTGATCTTCATGGTGCGGTCCTTTCACGGCGGCATACGACGGCTGTCAGTGTACCGAGTGGTCGGCAGTGGTCATATGTGGAATGTTCTGCCGGGTGCGGCGATTGTCGCCTCGACGAGGGTATGCATCCCCTGTGACCTGGGTTGGCGCGTGACAAATCGTACGACCGCGCTTGCCTGGTTGGCTCTTTCGTCTTACGCTGGCTCAAAGTGGTATAGCTTTGGGATAGGCACTTTCGAAGGAGAAACCGATGGGGAGACACACCGCAGCGGTCATCGCAGCGGGCGGTCAGGCTCGCGTGCACGCTACGGCGTACTCCCGCTTCGCCGACCTCGTCGCCGTCGCGGACCCTGTCGAGTCGTCTCGCGAGGTGCTTGCGGCCGAGCTCGGCATCCCGCGCACCTATTCGGACTTCGAGCGGATGCTCGAGGAGGAGCGCCCGGAGATCGTCTCGGTCTGCACCCCTCCTGCCCTGCACAAGCCGGCCGTGCTCGCTGCCATCGCCTCCGGTGCAAAGGCCGTGCACTGCGAGAAGCCCATCGCGCTCTCCTACGCCGACGTGCTCGAGCTCGTCGAGGCGGCCCACCGCTCAGGCGTGCAGCTCACCTTCAACCTGCAGCGACGCTTCGACCCCGTGCAGGTCTACGCGCGTGACGCGATCCGCTCAGGCGCGATCGGCGAGATCCTTTCCTTCGAGGCGCACTGCCCCAACCTGCTCGACTGGGGCAGTCACATCGTCGACCTGCTGTTGTTCTATCGGGACGACGTCGCTCCGGTAGACGTGCTCGGCCAGGTGGACGTCAGCGTGAACCGCTATGTGTACGGGGCACTGATGGAATCGGCATCCCTCACCTCCGTGTCCTGGGCAGACGGCGTGCACGCCACCGTCACGACCGGCCGCGATGCCGGATCGCCCGTGCTGCACCCGGAGGTGTCGCTCGGCATCATCGTCGAAGGCTCGCTCGGGCGCATCATCGTGACCGGTGACGGATGCGACGTGCGGCGCTTCGACGCGCCGGCCGAGCGCTTCGACTCACCGACCGATCGCAACACCAGCACCTGGGATCACGGCATCGACCCCGCGATCTTCGCGGCGACCTCCGACGCGATCGAGGACCTGATCGACTCTCTCGACTCCGCCCACGAGCCCGCCTGCGCAGCACGCTTCGGCGCTGCGGGCGCAGAGCTCATCTTCGCCACCTACCAGAGCAGCGCGGCGCGAGCGCGGGTCATCCTGCCGCTGAATCGTGCCGCCGTCACGATTCCCGAGGGCATCGAGAACGGCTACTGGCACCCCGTCGGCGAGACCGCCTCCACCTACTGACCCCGTTCGCCCACCACCGGAACTCACACCAATGCCCCCAACCCCATCGACCGTCGTCCATGACGAGGTCGCCAGAGCCGACGTCGCCCGCGCGGGACGCCGCGCGCTCGTGGTGATCGCGGGCGACGACGTCTACGAGGATCTGTTCACCGCGAGCTGCGAGCTGCAAGACCTGCTCGCCTCGCTCGGCTTCGTCGCTCGCGTGCGTATCGGAACGGCCGCCCTTCAGGAGGTGCGCCCCGGCGAGCTCGTCGTGCTGTACACGGCCGGCGCTCCGGTCACCGGCGCGCAGCTCGACGCTCTGCGCTCGGCCGTCGAGTCTGGCGGAGGGCTCGTCTCGATCCACTCCTCCGTGCTGGCGCAGGGAGACGACTACGACCGGCTCGCCGGTGTGGTCTTCCGGTCGCACGGCCCCCTCCCGCACGAAGGCGACATCGTGCTGCGCGTCGAGCACGGGAATCCGCTCGCACCTGACCTCGCCGGGGTCGACGGGGCGGTCGTCGCGCACGAGCACTACCGCACCGAGCTGCTGCCCGGTGTTCGGGTCGCCGTCTGGCGGGATGCCCCATACGGGCCCGAGCCGCTGCTGACCACGAACCGCGTCGGCCGTGGCCGCGTCTGCTGGGTGCAGTTCGGCCACGACATGGCGGCGTGGGGCGAGCCGGCGGTGCGCTCGATGGTCGGCGCGGCCGTCGGCTGGGTCGCTCCGGATTGGGCCGCTCCGCACTGGGTGGCGACCGACTGGGCGGCCGCGGACGGGGCGGCAGACCTGCCGCACGGCACAGGGAACGAGGACTGAGCGACACATGAGGGTTCTGCTCCGAAGAGGCTTCTTCTATCTGGTCACCGCCTGGGCGGCGATCAGCCTCAACTTCCTGCTGCCGCGCATCATGCCTGGCGACCCGGCCGACGCCCTGATCGCCAAGTTCCACGGCAAGCTCTCACCGACCGCCGTTCAGGCGCTGAAGGTGCTGTTCGGCCAGAGCGACGCGAGCCTGTGGCAGCAGTACCTGAACTACTGGCACAACCTGTTCACCGGCAACTTCGGCATCTCGTACGCCTACTATCCGACCCCGGTCTCCGACGTGCTCAGCGAGAGCATCGGCTGGACGCTGTCGCTGATCACCGTCTGCACCGTGCTCGGCTTCGTGATCGGCACCGGCCTCGGCATGATCGTCGGCTGGCGGCGAGGCAGCTGGCTCGACTCGCTCATCCCGGCGACCACCCTGCTGTCGTCGATCCCGTACTTCTGGTTCGCGATCTGCGTCGTGCTGCTGTTCGCGATCGTGCTGCACTGGTTCCCGCTGTCGGGCGGCTACAGCGTGACCGAGACGATAGGCCTCAACTGGGGATTCATCTCGTCGTCGGTGTACTACGCGATATTGCCCGCGCTGACGATCGTGGTCGCATCGATCGGCGGATGGCTGATCGGCATGCGCAACATGATGGTCACGACCCTCAGCGAGGACTACGTGAAGCTCGCCGAGGCGAAGGGCCTGTCGAAGCGCAGGGTGATGTTCACCTACGCCGCCCGCAACGCCATGCTGCCGTCGTTCTCGAGCTTCGCGATGTCGCTCGGATTCGTCGTCGGCGGCTCCATCGTCACCGAGGTGGTCTTCAACTACCCGGGCATGGGCACCGTGCTGTTCAAAGCCGCCCAAGCGCAGGACTACCCGCTCATGCAGGGCGTCTTCCTCGTCATCACCTTGACCGTGCTCGTGGCGAACATGCTCGCCGATGTCGCGTACGTGTTCCTCGACCCACGAACCAGGGAGGGATGACCGTGACGGACATCTCCGCAGAAGTCGCACAAGAAGTCGTCGACACAACGGACACCGCCGGCTCGTCGAGGTTCGCATGGGTGCGGGCGTTCCGCAGGCCGTGGACGCTGGCCGGGGTCGTCATCGTCGCGATCTTCTGCATCCTGGCGATCATCGGCCCGTGGATCGCGCCGTACGACCCGTCCGCCGTGAGCAAGGCGACGCTTCAGCCGCCGAGCGCGGAGCATTGGCTGGGTACGACGCAGACCGGGCAGGACATCTTCTCCCAGATGCTCTACGGCACCCAGGTGTCGATGCTCGTCGGCGTGCTGGCGGCCGTCTTCGCAACAGTGCTCTCCGTCATCGTCGGCCTCGCTGCCGGTTACCTGGGCGGACTCTCGGACGAGATCCTCTCCCTGATCGCGAACGTCTTCCTGGTCATCCCGGCGCTGCCGCTCACGGTGATCCTGGCCGCATACCTTCCGAAGACCGGGTCGTTCGGCATCATCCTGGTGATCTCGATCACCGGGTGGGCATGGGGCGCCAGAGTGCTGAGAGCTCAGACTCTGTCGTTGCGCAAACGCGACTTCGTCGAGGCCGCCCGCGCGACGGGCGAGGGCACGACGAGCATCATCTTCCGCGACATCTTCCCGAACCAGATCGCCGTCATCGCCGCCGCGTTCCTCGGCACCGTGACGGGCGCGATCCTGACTCAGGCCAGCCTGGCGTTCCTCGGTCTGACGAACGTGACCGAATGGTCGTGGGGCACGATCCTCTACTGGGCGCAGGTCTCCAGCGCGATGCTCACCGGAGCGTGGTGGTGGTTCGTGCCGGCCGGCGCGGCGATCGCTCTGCTCGGCACCGGCCTGTCGCTCGTGAACTTCGGAATCGACGAGTTCATCAACCCGCGGCTTCGGCAGGTGAACATCGGCACCAAGAAGGCCCAGCGTGCTCAGATCAAGGCCTCGAGGGTGAAGGCGCCGCGCCGCAGCAGGCGTGCCGAGCGGGCATCCTTCCCTGGCGGACGCACCAGCGACGTCATTCTGCAGATCAACGGCCTCGAGGTCGACTACCTCGGCGACGGATCGACCACCAAGGCGGTCAACGACGTCTCGCTCACCCTGCGCCGCGGGGAGGTGCTCGGCATCGCGGGCGAGTCCGGTTCGGGCAAGTCGACCCTCGCTCACGCCATCACGCGACTTCACAAGCCGCCCGCGCAGATCAGCGCAGGCGAGATGATCTACCAGCGCGGCGACGGCTCGACGGTCGACATCCTGAAGATGGGCGACGATGAGTTGCGACGCTTCCGCTGGGAAGAGCTCGCCATCGTCTTCCAGTCGGCGATGCACGCGCTGAACCCTATCCTTCGCATCGGCAAGCAGATCGACGACGTGATCAGGGCCCACCGTCCGTCGATGTCGTCGAGCGAGCGGGCGGCGCGAGTGCTCGAGCTGCTCGACCTCGTCGGCATCCAGAAGGACAGGGTCAACGCCTATCCGCACGAGCTCTCCGGAGGCATGCGCCAGCGCGCCATGATCGCCATCGGCCTGGCGCTCGATCCCGAGATCATCGTGATGGATGAGCCGACGACCGCACTCGACGTGGTCATCCAACGCCAGATCATCGAGAAGATCATCGAGCTCAAGGACCGCCTCGGCTTCTCCGTCATCTTCATCACGCACGACCTGTCGCTGCTCATCGAGATGTCGGACACCATCGCCGTGATGTACGCGGGCCGCATCGTCGAGCTGGCCGATGCCGACGAGTTCTACCGCAACCCGCGGCATCCGTACAGCAGGGGGCTGCTCGGGTCGTTTCCGACGCTCTCCGGGCCGAAGCGCGAGCTGGCCGGCATTCCCGGCTCGCCTCCCGACCTGCGGAACCCGCCGAGCGGATGCGCGTTCAACCCGCGCTGTCCACTCGCGTTCGATCGATGCACGGCCGTCGTGCCACCCCTGTTCGCTCTGGCCGGCCAGGCCGAGTGGCGCCAGGCGGAGGCCGCGTGCCTGCTCTACGAGGGCGACGGCACAGCGCCGGACCGCCCGATCGACGGATCAACAGGCCGCCCGATCCTCGACCTGACCGTACAGAACCGAAGCGCAGAGGGCGGGATGCCCTACGACGACCTGCTCGCAGAAGAAGACGACCGGCTTGCCGAGGAGGCACGATGACCACGGCTGAGACGACCGCAACACGCGACAGGGCCGAGGCAGGCAGCGCGGTGCTGGAGGCCAGGCACGTCACGAAGGAGTTCGTCACCAGGGCGAACCCGTTCGGGCGGGGAAGCGGCAGCGTCGTGCACGCGGTCGACGATGTCTCGCTGGTGCTGTACGCCGGAAGGATCACCGCTCTGGTGGGGGAGTCCGGCTCGGGCAAGTCCACCTTCGCGCGCTTGCTCGCTGCGCTGCATCCGCTCACCAAGGGCGAGATCGTCTTCAGGGGCGAGGTGGTCAACGCGAAGGGCGGCAAGCGCTTCAGGGACCACGTGAGCCGTGTGCAGCTGATCCTGCAGGACCCGTTCGGCTCCTTCAACCCCGTCGCCACGATCGCCAGCACGTTGCTGCGCGCCGTGCGCCTCCATCACAAGAGCGCATCGCCGTCTCGACGCAAGGCCATCATCGAAGACCTGCTCGCACAGGTGAGCCTCCGCCCGGCCGCGCAGTTCACGCAGAAGTATCCGCACGAGCTCTCCGGCGGGCAGCTGCAGCGCATCTCGATCGCGAGGGCGCTCGCCGCAGACCCCGACGTGTTCCTCGCCGACGAACCGGTCTCGAGCCTCGACGTCTCGATCCGTCTCGGCGTGCTCAACCTCCTTCGCAAGCTGGTGGAGGAGCGCGGGGTCGCGCTGCTCTACGTGACGCATGACATCGCCTCGGCCCGCTACTTCGCCGAGGACACTGCGGTGATGTACGCGGGGCAGCTCGTCGAGCACGGCTCGTCGGAGCAGGTCACGCAGAACGCCGCTCATCCGTACACGCAGCTGTTGATCGCTTCGGCTCCCGACCCGTCCCGCGACGTCGAGAACCGGGTGCGTGACATCGGCCAGCCGCCGAGCCTCATCAACCCGCCGAGCGGATGCCGGTTCCACCCGCGCTGTCCGTTCGCCATGGCGCGCTGCGCAGACGCGGCGCCCCCGCGGTTCGCCGTTGAGGACGGGCAATGGGCCAGGTGCTGGCTCTATGCGGACGACGACGAAGCCGCTGCAGGTCGGGCGCAGAACGCAGACCTGTACGGCAGGGGAGAGATCCGTCTGGCGGGACGACCCGTGCCCGACGACGAACTCTGAGCACCTGAGCACCATCCGCACCACCGAATACCGGTCGACGAACGACCTTCTCCGCAACACATGACAAAGGAGCACACAGATGCGCAAGACGAGGATTCCGCGTTCGCGGAAGCTGATCAGCGTCGCCGTAGCCGGCGCGATGATCGCGGGCCTCGCCGCCTGTTCCAGTGGCGGCAACAACTCAGGTGACGGCCTGATCCTCAACGTCGCGAGTCAGTCCGACTCGCTGACTCAGACCTTCAACCCCTACCTTCCGAACACTGCGCAGGGCGCGACGTTCGCCGGACAGGGCTCTGGCGGCTTCATCTACGAGCCGCTCGTGCAGATCAACAACGTCAAGATCGGCGACGACATCCCGTGGCTCGCCAAGTCGTGGACGTGGTCCGACGAGAACAAGAAGCTCACGCTCGACCTTCAGAAGGGCGTGAAGTGGACCGACGGCAAGCCGTTCAGCGCGGATGACGTGGTCTTCACCTACAACATGCTGAAGAAGTTCCCGGCGCTGAACGTCGGCGGCATCGACTTCGACACCGTGACGGCGCCCGACGCGAACACGGTCGTCATGACCTTCAAGCAGCCGTCGGAGATCAACTTCACGTCGATCGTCTCGGCCGCCATCGTCTCGCAGCACATCTGGAGCAAGGTCAAGGACCCGACCAAGTATGCGGACAAGAACCCGGTAGGCACCGGCCCGTTCGAGCTCAGCACCTTCTCGCCGCAGAGCTTCGTGCTGAAGGCCAACAAGAACTACTGGCAGACCCCGCCGAAGATCGGCGGACTGCGGTTCATCCCCTACAAGGACAACCAGGGTCAGACCAACGCCCTCGTGCAGGGTCAGGCGGACTGGGGTGGAACGTACATCGCCGACGCCACGAAGACCTACACGTCGAAGAGCTCCGACAACCACTACTGGGCGCCAGTGGTCGGCCAGGACGGTCTCATCCCCAACCTCGAGAAGTGGCCGCTGAGCGACATCGCCGTCAGGCGCGCGATCAGCCTCGGCGTCGACCGCAGCCAGGTCGGAGCAGCGACGGACTCGCCGCCCGCGACGAACCAGACCGGCCTGCCGATGCCCGCGTTCATGCCGGAGGTCGCTCCGCAGTACAAGGACCTGAACTTCAAGTACGACAAGTCGGCTGCCGAGAAGCAGCTCACCGACGCCGGGTACTCCAAGGGCAGTGACGGCTACTACCAGAAGGATGGCAAGCGCGTCGAGTTCTCGGTGAGCTTCCCCGCCTCGTACACCGACATCGCGGCCCGCGCCCAGGTGCTGGTGTCGCAGCTCAAAGACATCGGCATCAAGCTCGACATCGACACCACGAGCGTCAACGACATCAACAAGATCACCGCTGACGGCTCGTTCCAGTCGACGATCGGCTACCCGGTCGGCCCTGCGCCTCGTGCGTTCAACATCTACCAGGCGATGATGGACCCGAACCAGTACTACCCGATCGGTCAGTCGACCCCGACGTTCGAGAACATCGAGCGTTTCAACGACCCGACCGCGAAGAAGCTGTTCAACGAGTATCCGCTGGCCACGACCGACGCAGAACGATCCAAGATCATGGCGCAGCTCGAGGGCATCTGGATCGACCAGCTCCCGATGATCGTGATGTTCTACTGGGGCAACTACGGTGACTGGAGCACGGCAAAGGTGACCGGCTTCCCGACGCCGTCCAACCCCTACTTCGCGCCGTACCCCAACCCGGTTGTCGCGCTGAAGCTCACACCCACCTCGAAGTGACGGACACCGTGGTGGGCGGGCGCTGTGCTCGCCCACCACGGTGTTGTCCGCACTGATCCGCGCCACATAACCCAACGAACGAAGATGACCGACAACAGACACGCACTCGTCATCGTGAACGGCGATGACATCCACCACGACCTGCTCTCTGCTGCAGGAGTGTTCCAGCAGCTCGGCATCGAGGCCGGCCTGGTCACGCGCAAGGGAATGGGCACGGCAAGGTTCGTCGACCCCCGCCCCGAGACGTCCGGCGCGGACACCTACCTCTTCTATACGGCGGGCGGCGGCTTCGCCACCTCGCAACAGGAGGCGCTCGCCGCGGCGGTGCGTGACGGCAAGGGACTCGTCGGTGTGCACGGCGCCAACATCCTCGGCTGGCAGGGCGACGGCCTCGACCCTGCCGATCGCGCGATGTTCGAGCTGCTCGGCAACCGCTATCTCTCGCACGGGCCGGGTCACCACGAGGGCAGACACACCATCGAGATCGTCGCCGACCATGCGGTGACCGCAGGTCTGAGCGACTTCGAGCTCTTCGACGAGTACTACGAGTTCGAGCTCGCCGATGACGACGTCACCGTGCTCGCCCAGCGCCATCGTGCGGATGGCGAGGTCATCCCCGTCGTCTACGCACGGGAGCACGGCGAAGGACGAGTCGTATACATCGCGCTCGGACACGACATGCGCGCGTGGGGCGAGCCGTCGTTCCGCACCCTCGTGCGTCAGGCGCTGCGGTGGACCGCGAAGGCCGACGCATGAGCGCCCCGATCGCGGTGATGGCGTACACCGTGCTCGCCCAGGCGTTGGATGACC
Source organism: Humibacter soli (assembly GCF_054779035.1). Classification (NCBI taxonomy): domain Bacteria; kingdom Bacillati; phylum Actinomycetota; class Actinomycetes; order Micrococcales; family Microbacteriaceae; genus Humibacter; species Humibacter soli. The sequence continues at coordinate 752,869 of NZ_BAAGYX010000002.1, forward strand.
TCGAGGGCACGCTCGCCAGGGTCGCCGACCTCGGCTATCTCGGCATCGAGACCTACGGCGTCGTCGAACACTACGGTCCGACGCGGGTGCGCCGCGCGCTCGACGCGGCCGGACTGCGGCTGACCAGCGCGCACACCCCGTTCCCGGCCGGAGCCCAGGCGGAAGCCATCCTCGACCAGAACGCCGAGCTCGGTGCGACGACGCTGGTCTGGAGCATGGAGCGCGAGGAGTTCGACTCCGTCGACGGCATCCTGCGGGGCCTTCAGCGGGTCAACGAAGCGGCCGAGGCCGCAGCGACCCGCGGCATGCGCATCGCGTACCACAACCACTTCGCCGAGTTCGCGAACCGGTTCGGCGATCGCTCGGCCTATGACGTTCTGCTCGACGCCCTCGACCCGAGGGTGGTGCTCGAGATCGATGTGTACTGGGCGCGCATGGGCGGCGCCGATGTCGCCGCGCTCCTCACCGACCTCGGCGAGCGGGCTCGTCTCGTGCACATCAAGGACGGCCCGGCCATCAGCTACGACGACGACGTGATGGTGCCGATCGGCGACGGCGCGGTCGACTGGACCGACGCCCTCACCGTGCCGTCAGGACTCGAATGGCACATCGTCGAGTTGGAGCGCCTGAACGTCGACACGTTCGAGGCGCTCGAGCGCAGCTATGACCACCTCGTCGGCAATGGACTGTCGACCGGTTCACGAAATGTGGAGGCATCCCGATGACCGCACGACTGCTGTTCCTCGGCGGCGCAGGCATGATCGGCTCTGCCGTCGTGCGCGAGGCCGTCGCACAGGGCGACGACGTCACGATCGTGACCAGGAACGAGCCACAGCGCGCTCTGCCCGAGGGGGTGCGTCGCATCCGGGCCGATGTGAGGGATGTCGACGCTCTACGCGACGCCACCGGCGGCGAGAGCTACGACTCGGTGGTGAACTGGGTGGCCTTCGAGCCGCACGACCTGGCAGGCCACCGCGACCTCTTCATCGACAGCGTCGGCCAGTACGTGCTCATCAGCACCTGCTCCGTCTACGCAAGGCCGGTTCCCCAGCTGCCGATCACCGAGTCGTCGCCGCGCAGGCAGAACGACTTCGGCTACCCGCGCGGCAAGATCGCCTGCGAGGACGAGATGGAGCTCGCGTACCGCAGCGGGCTCCCGGTCACGATCGCGCGGCCCTTCCACACCTATGACGAGACCACGCTGCCGATCCTCACCGGCTCGACAGCGATCGAGCGGATGCGCGCAGGCCGTCCGGTCGTCGTGCACGGTGACGGCACCTCGCTGTGGACGCTGATGCATTCCTCAGACCTCGCCCGCGCCATCCTGCCGCTGCTCGGCAACCAGCACGCGGTGGGCGAGACCGTCAACCTCGTGAGCGGCGACATCCTCACCTGGGACCAGATCCACCTCACGCTCGCCGCCGCGGCCGGGGTGCACCGGCCGACGCTCGTCCACCGCTCGAGCGAGTCGATCGCGCGGCACGTGCCCGGACTCGCCGAGGTGCTCGAGCACGACTTCAGGCACTCCATGCTGTTCGACACGGCCAAGCTGCGGCAACTGGTGCCCGGCTTCGCGCCGCGAGTGTCGTTCTCGGAGGGGGCTCGGCAGATCCTTCGGCACTACGACGCGACCGGCCCGCACCGGGTCGACACCGAGTTGGATGCCGCATTCGACGCAATGATCGCGGACGTCTAGAAAAGGGGCAGAGCCGGGCTGAAGGGCTCGTCGCCGGATCGCTGGGCTCGGCGCGCGAATGTCCCTGTGAACCATGGTCCAGGTGGTAAGAAAGAGGCATGTCATCGGTAGACACGGGGTTCTCGCTGTGACGGACACCGGCGAGAGGGCGCCCGCGATCAGGCCGGACTACCCGGAGCCGCTGTGGATCCAGGCGGTCAACCTCATCCTCGACGAGATCAACAGCGGGGTGCTCAAGCCGGGAATGCGGCTTCCACCGGAACGCGAGCTCTGCGGGCAGCTGAACATCTCTCGGGTCACGTTGCGCAAGGCGCTCGGCAAGCTCGTGGATGACGGTGTGCTGAGCGCTTCTCACGGGCGGGGCTGGTACGTCGCCCAGGCACCGGTGAACAAGGAGTGGCCGAACAGCCTGGAATCCTTCAGCGAGACGGCGACCCGCATGGGCCTCGTTCCCTCGTCGACGGTGCTGCGTGCAGAGAGCAAGCCCGCAAGCCTCGACGAGGCGGAGGAGCTCTCGATCGCGCCGGGAACGCCGCTCTTCCACCTCGAGCGCATCCGCCGGCTGAACGATGTGCCGATCGCCCTCGACGTGACGCGGCTTCCGCTGAGCGTCGCGCCAGGTGTCGCCGATGCCGACTTCGCCGTCGACTCCCTCTACGAGCAGCTCGGTGCAGCCGGCGTCGAGCCGTTGCGCGCCGACGCGACGATCGAGGCGAAGGGTGCGGATGCCACCCTGGCCGCCGAGCTCGACATCGACCTCGGCGCACCCGTTCTGGTGATGCGCCAGATGGTGGTCAACACCATCGACAGGCCCATCTTCGTCTCCACCATCACCTATGCGGGCGACAGGTACCGCCTGCGCACCTACTTCGCGCGCTCCACGCACTGACGGCATCCACTCTCCATCGAGCGGTCACGCCCGATCAGGCTGGTCGCGCCCTGCCGAGGGGTCACACCCCGACGGCGTCGAGCAGCCTCGACACAGACTCGTCGTCCTGCCACGACCGCGCCCAGTGCCGTTCGGCCGGCCAGGTCGTGATGTCGGGGTCTGTCGAGTCGACCGTCACCTCGTCGTGCGCCAGGTAGCGGTCGGGGTCGACGACGAACGGCGCCGACTTGGGGTCGGGCGCCGCCCGCACCAGCAGCTGCGTGTAGGGGTGGATCGGGTTCATGATGACGTCGTCGCTGAGGCCGCGTTCGACGACCCGTCCGGTGCGCATCACCACGATCTGCGAGGAGAAGTGTCTGGCGGTCGCCAGGTCGTGCGTGATGTAGAGCACGGCCAGGTTGCGATCCCGTTTGAGGTCGTCGAGCAGCTGCAGGATCTCCAGACGGATCGAGACGTCGAGCATCGAGACCGGCTCGTCGGCGATGAGCACCTCCGGCCGTGGTGCGAGCGCTCGAGCGATGGCCACACGCTGACGCTGTCCGCCGGAGAGCTCGTGCGGGTACTTGTCGAGGAAGCCCCTCGCGAGGTTCACGGTGTCCATCAGCCGAACGAGCTCGCGCTCGCGTTCGCGACTCGTGTGAACGACGCCGTGGATCTGAAGGGGACGCGAGAGCTGGTGCCTGATCGGCAGGGCGGGGTTGAGCGACGAGAACGGGTCCTGGAACACCATCTGCACGCGAGACCGATAGGCCTTGGTGGCGGCCTTTCCCTTGGCGGGTGCCGCGCCGTCGAGCAGTATGCCGCCGGAGGTGGGTTCGACCAGCCGGATCAGCATCTTCGCCATGGTCGACTTGCCGCTTCCGCTCTCACCGACGAGCGCGACGGTCTCGCCCGGCTTCACGATGATCGAGACGTTGTCGACCGCGCGCAACTGCGAGGATCGCAATCCCGTGCCCCTGACGGTGTATTCCTTGCTGAGCCTCACGGCCTCGAGCGTCGTCATGCTGACGCGGCTCCCTTCTGGGCGACGTAGCGGGTTCCTGTCACGGGCGCGGCGCCGCGCAGACTCGGGAAGGATCGGAGCAGGTGCTGCGTGTAGTCGTGCTGCGGATCGGCGAGAAGCCGATCGGGCACGCCCTCTTCGACCAGCTCGCCTGCCAGCATGACGCCGACCCGGTCGCTGATCTCGAGGAGCAGCCCGAGGTCGTGTGTGATGAACAGCACGGCGAATCCGAACTCGCGACGCAGTCGGTTGATCTCCTCGATGATGTTGCGCTGCACCACGACATCGAGGGCAGTGGTCGGCTCGTCCATCACGATGAGCCTCGGGCGCAGTGCGAGCGCCATCGCGATCATGACGCGCTGCCGCATGCCGCCGGAGAGCTCGTGCGGGTAGCTGTTCAGGCGTCGTTCGTCGATGCCGACGGTGCGCAAGAGCTCGGCGGCGCGGGCGGTACGCTCCCGGCGACTCAGGCGCACGCCGTGGTCGACGAAGATGTCGGCGATCTGCGAGCGCACGGTGTGCACCGGATTGAGGGCGTTCATGGCGCCCTGGAACACCATCGAGATCTCGCTCCACCTGAAGGCGCGAAGCGACTCGCCGTCGAGGCCGAGCACGTCGGTCTCCGATCCGTCGGCGTTGCGCCAGAGGATCGAGCCGCCTGCGATCGTCGCAGACGGCTGCAACAGCCGGGTGATCGCGTACGCGAGCGTCGACTTGCCGCATCCGCTCTCTCCCGCGAGGCCGAAGATCTCGCCAGGGTCGATGTGCAGCGAGACGGATTTCACCGCGCGAACCGTCGTCTTCGCCTGGTACTCGACGCTCAGGTCGCGGATGCTCAGCAGAGGCTCGGTCATCGTTCGGCCTTTCGTCGGGCATCCCGTTTCGCACGCTTCGCAACGGCGAGGGTGCGGAGGTGGGGGTTGATGCGCTCGTCGATGCTGAAGTTGATCAGGCCGAGCGCGGCGCCGAGTATCGCGATGCAGAGGCCGGGCGGCACGAACCACCACCACGCGCCGAGGGTGATCGCCTGGGCGTTCTGGGCGAAGAACAGGATGCTGCCCCACGACTTGCCGCCCGGGGCACCGAGCCCGAGGAACGACAGTCCAGCCTCGGCCAGGATGGCGCCGAGGGCACCGAACACGAACTGCGAGGCGATGATCGGCATCAGGTTCGGCAGAATCTCGCGCAGCATGATGCGCCAGGTCGACTCGCTCGCGACGCGCGCGGCGTCGACGTAGTCGCGGGAGCGTACCGAGAGCGTCTGGGCTCTCAGCACTCGCGCGGCGCCCGGCCAGCTGACGATCGCGATCACGAAGGCGATCACGATGATGCTGCGGGACTGCACGTAGTCGGTCACGATGATGAGCAGCGGAAGACCGGGGATGACCAGGAACACGTTGCTGAGCAGCGATGAACCCTCGTCCCACTTGCCGCCGAGGAACCCGCCGCCGACGCCGAAGAGCAGGGAAAGGATCACGGTGATGGCACCCGCGATGAAGCCGATCGCGACCGATCCCGTGGTGCCGGCGATGACCTGGCTGAGCACGTCCTGGCCGATGTTGGTGGTGCCGAGCGGATGCGCGAGCGACGGCGGCTGCAGCCCGATCGGGCTCGTCTGGTTGGGGTTCGGCGCGATCACCGGCGCGATGAACGCGAGGATGACGAAGAAGGCGCAGATGCCGAGTCCCGTCCACAGCATCCACGACGCGTTCCTGAGCACGTCCCAGCGAGGCCGCCGTTCCTCGTCGTCCGCCTCGTTGCGCGCCACCTCTGGCGTAGAGAGTTCCTGTTGCGAGAAGCTCATCGTGGTCTCCTAGCTGGCGATTCTGGTGCGGGGATCGATCACGCCGTAGATCACGTCGGCGATGAAGTTGGCCCCCAGCACAGCGACGGTGATGATGAGGAAGAGCGCCTGCATCAGCGGATAGTCGTCGTTCTCGACGGCCTGGATGAGCGTGAATCCGACTCCCGGATAGGAGAACACGCTCTCGGTGACGACCGACCCGTTCACGATGAAGCCGAGCGAGATCGCGAACCCGGTCACGCTGGGGAGAAGCGCGTTGCGCATCGCGTAGGAGCCGAAGACGCGGCTCGGGCGCAGTCCCTTCGCTCTCGCGGTGACGACGTAGTCGTCTGCCATCGTCGACACCATCATGTTGCGGGTCGCGAGCACCTGGGACGTGACGGATGCCAGCACGATCGTGAACGCCGGAAGGGCGCCGTAGTAGATGACGGAGCCGATGAACTCGGGAGTGAACCCCGGGGTGATCGTGTTGCTGTAGCCCCCGGTGACCGGGAACCACTGCAGGTTGACGCCGAAGATGTAGACCAGGATCAGTGCGAGCCAGAAGTAGGGGATCGCCGAGAGGAACGTCGAGGTGGGCACGAGGGAGTCCAGCCAGCTGCCGCGGCGCCAGCCGATGTACGACCCCACGAACAGGCCGATCACGTAGCTGATGATGGTCGCCAGTCCGACGAGCCCCAGCGTCCACGGAAGTGCCTGGCCGATCACGTCGACGACCGGGGTCGGGTAGTACGTGATCGAGAGGCCGAAGTTGCCGGTGAAGATCTCCTGCAGGTAATGCAGGTACTGCACGATCATCGGATCGTGCGTCTGGCCGAACTGCAGCTCGAGCGCGTGCCGCGCGGACGGCGGCAGCGGGGCGAGCCTCTGGGTCTTGGCGATGATCACCTGAACCGGGTTGCCCTTCACCATGCGGGGAAGGAAGAAGTTGAGGGTGATCGCGATCCACAGGGCGAGCAGGTAGAAGACGATCTTTCTCAGGTAGTAGCGCATCTCGTGGTCCTCAGGTCGCACGGACACCCACGGTGGGCGGCGCGCTCAGCACGTCGCCCACCGTGAGCACTCGTCAGGAGCGGGGCTTCAGCTGCTTGGCGATCCAGCCGACGTTCTGCGCGATCCAGTTCGACGGGTTGGCCCACAGGTCGCTGTCGGTGGGCATGCCGGTGAAGTACTGGTTGCGGTACGTCGTGATGGCGCCGTTCTGCGACAGCAGGATGTACGGCTGGTTCTCGGCGAAGTAGGTGCCGAGCTGCTGGTAGGCCGTCGTGAGCTTGGCCGGGTCGTTGGTCGACGACGCGTCGCTCAGCATCTTCTGGACCGCCGGGTCGTGGAACCGCACGAAGTCCGCCGAAGCCGGCTTGCCGATCGGGGCGCTCAGGTCGTAGTTCAACGCGGAGTTGAACTGCTGGAACGGGGTTGGTCCGGTCGCGATCCTGTCGTCGAGCATGTCGAACTGGCCATTCGCCTGAGCCGTCGAGTAGGCACCGAGCGACATCTGCTGCGGGGTGACCTGGATTCCGAGCTTCGCGAAGTCCTCGACGAGAAGCTGGTCGGCGGTGATGGTGTCGGTGTAGCCGGTGACCGTCGCGATGTTGAAGGCGATCGGCTTGCCATCCTTGCCGAGCAGGTGGCCGGAGGAGTCGGTCTTGTAGCCGGCGTCGGCGAGGACCTTCTTGGCCTGGCTCAGGTCGTCGGTCATCGTCTTGCCCTCATACGCCGGCGGCACGTACGCCTTGTCACGTGGCTGCAGCAGGCTGGTCGGGTTGGCGGGGGTGTCCGTTCCACCGAAGGCCTGCTTGATGATCGCGTTGCGGTCGATCGCGAGGCTGAGCCCCTTGCGGAACTGCAGGTCGTTGAACGGCGCCTTCGTGAGGTTCATCATCAGAACCTTCACGTCGGCTGGGATGACCGTCGCCTTGTTGTACGGGCTCTTGTCGAGGAACGACTGCTGCAGGTCGGTCAGCGCGATGCCCGCCCAGTCGACCTCTCCTGAGTTCAGCGCGTTGAGGCCGCCGGTGTTGCCGTTCTCGGCGACGAAGCGCAGACCGGGCACGGCCGGCTGTCCCTTGACGTAGTAGTCGGGGTTCTTGACCACGGTCCACGACTGGTTCGTGTAGGTGCCGAACTTGAAGGCCCCCGTGCCGATCGGCTTGGTGTTGAGGTACTTGGACGGGTCCTTGACCGACTTCCAGAGGTGCTCAGGCACGATGAAGGTCTCGCCGAGCAGCGGGAACTCGTTCGTGAAGTCAGGCTGAGTGAGCGTGATCTGCACGTGCGTGTCGTCCGTCGCCTTCGCGTCGGCCAGTTTGAGGCCGTAGGTGTTCAGCGCGGGGTTGGACTTGATGAGGTTGTAGGTGAACGCGACGTCTGAAGCGCTGAAGGGCTTGCCATCCTGCCACTTCACTCCGCTGCGCAGTGTGACGTCGTACGTCTTGCCGTCAGGGGAGACCGTGAAGCTCTTGGCGAGCCACGGCTGCGGCGCCTCGTTCTTCGCGGTGTTGTAGTAGAACAGCGGCTCGTACACCGTGCCGAGCACGGTGCCCGTCGGGCTCCAGTAGACGCTGGACGAGAACGGGTTGAAGTTCTGGGTGATCGCGCCCGGATTGCCGGTGTAGATGTTCATGTACCGGTCGGACGATCCGGATGAGCCCGATGACGAGCATCCGGCCAGTGCGAGCGCGGCGATCGCCACGCCGGCTGCGGCCGCCAGAAGACGCCCGCCTTTCCTACGCAGGTGCACTTCTTTCTCCTTGCTGCCGATGGATCGGTTGATGTGGCGGGCCGCGTCGTCGCGTGCTCGTGCCGGGCAAGAGCTCGGAGAGGCGGTGCGACGGTGCGTCCGCATTGCAGGTCTGCAGCAGTTTGGCTCTGCAGAGGTATCAAGAGGTGTCTATATCAAACCATTGAACAAGTCAAATAGTAGACCAATAGTTAACCACATCGCTATCATGGGGTAGCTCGCACCAGCATCAGGAGGACTGTGTGATTCGAATCGGCCTGCTCGGCTCCGGCTTCATCGGCGACACCTACGCGGACGCACTCCGCGACGTTCGTGACGCCGAGCTCGTGGCGAACTACTCTCGTGACCCGCTCCGTGCGCAGGAATTCGGCCGTCGCTGGTCGATCCCCGATCAGTACGACGACCTCGCGCAGCTGTGCGCGCGCGACGACATAGACATGGTCGTTGTCGCGCTGCCGAACGAGGCGCACGTCGACGCGGTGCGCATCGCGGCCGAGGCAGGCAAAGCGATCGTGTGCACCAAGCCGCTCGCCCGCACCGGCGCAGAGGCGGCAGAGATCCTCCGCATCGTGCAGGAGCACGGCGTGTGGCACGGGTACGCGGAGAGCTCGGTGTTCTCGCCGAACATCGCCAAGGCGCACGAGATGGTCGCGGCAGGCGCCATCGGCGAGGTGCTCACCATGCGCGCTCGCGAGGCGCACTCCGGCCCGCACGCCGCGCACTTCTGGGACGCCGAGACGGCAGGCGGCGGAGCTCTGCTCGACATGGGATGCCACACCGTCGAGTCGGCGCGGCACTTCTTCGGCAAGGACAACCCCGTGACCGAGGTCTTCGCATGGGGCGCGACCATGGTGCACGGCGACAAGACGACGGGCGAGGACACGGCCGTTGCTCTGCTCAAGTTCGCAGGCGGACAGCTCGCGACCATCGAGTCTTCGTGGATCGAGAAGGGCGGTATGGCGCTCAGGCACGAGTTCGTCGGCACCGCGGGACGAATCGTGACCGACACCTCGAACACCCCGGTCTGGGGCTTCATCGAGAAGCCGGCCGGCTACCTGGTCGAGAAGGCGGATGCCGACACCGGTTGGGTCTACCCCGTTCCCGAGGAGGCGCGGGCGTACGGCTTCAGCCAGGAGATGCGGCATTTCGTAGACTGCTTCGCCGCCGGCATCGCGCCGATCGAGACGTTCGAGGACGGTCTGATCGTCAACACGATCCTCGACGCCTGCTACGAGTCCATGCGGTCGGGCGGCTGGGTGAAGGCGCAGGTCTCGTCGTGACCGAACAGGCGACATCCGGGTTCCGCGTCGACTACCCGGACCCGCTGTGGATGCAGGCCGTCGACTCGCTTCGCGAACAGGTGGCATCCGGGGCTCTGCAAGCCGGCATGAGGCTGCCGCCGGAGCGCGAACTGTGCCAACGACTCGGCATCAGCAGGGTGACGCTGCGCAAGGCGCTCGCTCGGCTCGTGGAAGAAGGCGTGGTGCGCTCCTCGCACGGCCGTGGCTGGTACATCGCGGGAGACGACGGTCACGAGTGGCCCAACAGCCTCGAGTCGTTCAGTGAGACTGCTGCCCGCATGGGCCTCGTGCCGAGCTCGCAGGTTCTCGAGGCGACGTCGTTCCCCGCCGGAATCGACGACGCGGAGCGGCTCGCGATTGCGCCAGGGACCGCGGTGTTCCGGCTCGAACGGGTTCGCCTGCTGAGCGAAGTACCCATCGCCGTCGACCGATCGTTGATCCCGCTCGCGCTCATTCCCGACGCCGAGACCGTCGATTTCCGCACGGAATCGCTCTACGAGACGCTGGTCGAAGCCGGTCTCGACCTCGCGCACGCGGAGACGACGATCGAGGCTCGACCCGCGACGGACGACGTCGCCCAGTACCTCGGGGTGAGCATCGGGCAGCCGACGCTCGTCATGCACCAGCTGGTCAGGACGCGCTCAGACCGGCCGATCCTCGCCTCGACCATTCGCTACGCAGGCGACCGCTATCGGCTTCGCACTTTCTTCGCGCGAGGCGGTGCGCACAACACGTTCGGCGTCGAGTGACGCGCTTGCACTACCTGTCCCATAGTGGATAACCTTTGGTTTGTAGTGGTTCCTTGAAAAGGAGACATCTGTGAACACTGCCCCTCACACTTCGCCCGATGTGGCGCATGCTCTGGCGTCCCTTCGCGGCGAGGAGATCGAGGCGAGCATCGGCGTCCTGCGTCGGGACGGTCTCATGACCCCGACGACCCAGGTCTCGTACTTCGGTCTTCTGGAGCAGGACAAGCGAACGCTGCTCGCAGGCTCGCCACAGCCCCGTCGCTTCAGGGCGATGCTCATCGACATGTCGACCGGCGTGCAGCACGACGTCGTGGTCTCTCCCGACGAAGACAGAGTCGTCTCGGCCAAGCAGCTCGACGTCGCGGTCGACGGTCAGGTGCCGGTCGTGCTCGAGGAGTTCTCCCTGGTCGAGGAGGTCGTGCACGAAGACGAGCGCTGGCTCGCCGCCATGCGCAAGCGTGGACTCACCGATGTCAGCCGGTTGCGCGTGAACCCGCTCTCGGCGGGCGTCGCGAGCGTGGATGAGCAGGGTCGCAGGATCCAGCGTTGCTTCACCTTCGCGCAGAAGACCCCGGATGACCTCGGCTGGGCGCACCCCGTCGACGGAGTCACCGTGATGGTCGACGTCGTCACCCGCGAGGTGCTCGACGTCATCGACTATGTCGACCTGGCCGTGCCCGAGGAAGACGGCAACTTCCACCTGCAGCAGTGGGTCGATCAGCCCGAGCGTTCGGGTCTCAAGCCCATCGAGATCAGCCAACCGCAGGGCCCGAGCTTCGAGATCGACGATGACGGCGTGATCGACTGGGCCGGCTGGCGGCTGCAGGTGAGCTTCGATCAGCGCGAGGGTCTCGTGCTGCACAACGTGTCGATCGCCGACGGCGGCGCACAGCGTCCTGTTCTGTACCGCGCGTCGATCGCCGAGATGGTGGTGCCCTACGGCGACCCGTCGGCGCAACGCTGGTTCCAGAACTTCTTCGACTGCGGCGAGTACCTGCTCGGCGGTTTCGCCAACTCGCTCGAGCTCGGCTGCGACTGCGTCGGCGAGATCACCTATTTGGATGCCACCCTCGTCGACAACGCAGGCGAGGTGCGGGTCATCCCGCAGGCCATCTGCATCCACGAGGAAGACACGGGCATCCTCTGGAAGCACTTCGACAATTGGAACGGGTCGAGCGACTCGCGGCGTGGTCGCAGGCTCGTCGTCTCGTTCTTCGTCACGGTCGGCAACTACGACTATGGCTTCTACTGGTACTTCTCCCTCGACGGTTCCGTCGAGCTCGAGGTCAAGGCCACCGGTGTCGTGTTCACCTCGGGATACCCGGGGGAGGGATATCCGTACGCGTCGGAGCTCGCGCCCGGACTCGGCGCTCCGTACCACCAGCACCTCTTCAGCGCCCGCCTCGACACCATGATCGACGGCACCGACAACGCCGTCGACGAGCTCGAGGCGGTCTTCGTGCCGCGCGGCCCTGAGAACCCGACGGGCACCGGATTCACCCAGTCGGTGACCAGACTCCGCACCGAGAAGCAGGCGCAGCGCCTCGCAGACAACGCGAAGAACCGCGCGTGGCTCGTGACCAACCCGTCAGTGCGCAACCGGCTCGGAGGACCTGTGGGGTACGTACTGCACCCCGAGGGCAGGCCGGTGCTGCTCGCAGACGCCGAGTCGGACATCCACAAGCGTGCGACGTTCACCACCAAGCACCTCTGGGTCACTCCGTACGCGCCGGACGAGCTGTACCCGGCGGGCGATTTCGTCAACATGCACCCCGGCGGGGCCGGGCTGCCGGCGTGGACCGCCGCGGATCGCGAGGTTGACGACACCGACATCGTCATCTGGCACACCTTCGGTCTCACCCACTTCCCCCGCATCGAGGACTGGCCCGTGATGCCCGTCGACAGCGCGGGCTTCGCACTCAAGCCGTACGGCTTCTTCGGGCGCAACCCCACCCTCGACATCCCGCCGGCGGATCATTGCGCGCCGGGCGAGCACAGCGACGACGAGCACGACCACAGCGCACACGACCACAGCGCACGCGAGCACGGAGCACACTCATGACGGGGCCGGAGTCCGGGCTCGGAGTGCAGCTCTACAGCGTCAAGGACCACCTCGGCGACCAAACCTCCGCCACCCTGCAGCGGCTGGCTGAGTTCGGGTTCAGCCATGTCGAGCCGTACGACATCCTCTCCGACACGACGGGCCTCAAAGCAGCCGCCGACGGTGCCGGCCTGCGGATCGCATCGGTGCACGCAAAGGTCACCGAGCTCGACACCGAGCGGGTGCTCGACGCGGCAGGCGAACTGGGCGCGGGCACCGTCGTCATCCCGTGGGTGGCTCCCGCAACGTTCTCCACCCCCGACGGCATCGCGCGTTTCGCCGATGCGATCGCCCAGGCTGCGGATGACGCCCAATCGCGCGGCATCCGTGTCGGCTATCACAACCACGACTTCGAGTTCGCGACCATCGTCGACGGGCGCCCGGCCTACGAGCTGCTCGTCGAGCGACTCGACCAGCGCGTCGTGCTCGAACTCGACACGTTCTGGGCGAGCGTCGGCGGAGCCGACGTCTTCGAGCTGCTGCCGAGGCTGGGCGAGCGCGTCCGGTTGCTGCACCTGAAGAGCGAGCCGTACGACGACCGGCATCCCATCACCGGTGTCGACGTCTCCGAGCGCCTCGACGAGGTGCTCGCCCTCGCGCGACCGACGCTCGAACTGCCGGTCGTCGAGGTGGTCGTCGACGGCGATGTCTTCCCGGTGCTCGCCAGGAACGCACGGTTCTTCGCAGAACGGGTGGCGGCATGACCGCGATCGCACCTGTCGGCGTCGGGGTCATCGGCGCCGGCAACATCTCCGACGAGTACCTCAGCACGCTACGCGCGGCTCCGGATGTCGAGCTGCTCGGCATCGCCGACCTCGACATAGCCCGTGCCGCCGAACAGGCCGAGAAATACGGCATCCCGTTCAGCGGCACCGCCGACGAGTTGCTCGACCTGCGCGGCGTCGAGCTGATCGTCAACCTGACCATCCCTGCCGTGCACGCCGAGGTCACTCTGCGCGCGATCCAGAAGGGCAAGCACGTGTGGGCCGAGAAGCCCATTGCGCTCGACCGCGCGGACGCTCGGCGGGTGCTCGATGCGGCGGCAGCGGCAGGCGTGCTGGTCGGCAACGCTCCGGACACCATCCTGGGCGAGGGCATCCAGACCGCCGCCGCGCTGCTGGCGTCCGGTCGCGTCGGTGCACCGCAGACCGTGCTCACGCTCATGCAGGGGCCGGGACCCGACGCGTGGCATCCACGCCCGCAATTCCTCTTCGCGCGCGGCGCAGGCCCTCTCTTCGACATCGGCCCGTACTACGTCACGACGCTCGTGCAGCTGCTCGGTCCGATCGAGTCGGTGTCAGCGGCCGGCCACCGGGCGCAGAGCGAGCGGATCATCGGGTCGGGCCCCGACGCCGGCACCCGCTTCCCCGTCGAGGTCGACACCCATCTGAGCGTGCTCAGCCGCTTCGCCAGCGGGGTGGTCGGTACCTCGGTCTACTCGTTCGACTCGCCGCAACGCCGCCAGCTCTTCGAGATCACGGGCAGCACGGGAGTGCTCAGGGTTCCGGTGAGCGGCTTCGACGGCGACACGGACGTGCTCGACGGTGATGACAGGAACACCGAGTGGGTCAGCGCACCTGCGGTCGGATCGCACCGGGAACGCGGTGTCGGCGCTGTCGACCTCGCACGAGCCGTTCGATCGCACGGGTCACCGAGGGCGAGCGCCCAGCTGGCGCATCACGTGCTCGACGTCATGCTCGCGATCGAGGAGTCTGCAGCGAGCGGTGCCCCCGTAGACATTCGAAGCACGGCAGCGCCGGTCGCACCCGTTCCGCCGGACTGGGATCCGACAGCGGCATGGGATCCAGATCAAACACCACACGACACCGCAGACCAGACGGGGGTTCGAGAATGACACAGGGTCACGTGCCGTTTGCGCACGCCCGCCGCGAGCAGAGCGCTCTGCTGACAGACGCGGTTCCGCACATCACGGGGCAGGTGCGGGCGCTCGCCGCTGCCGGACGGCTCTCCGGGCCGGGCCCGGTGTTCGTGGGCATCGGTGCGAGCTTCGCCGCTGCCGGAGCGCCGGTGTGGGCGCTGCGGTCGCGCGGCATCCATTCCTGGCGACTCAGTGCGGGGGATCTTCCGGTTCCGTACCCGCAGAGCGAGCACCCCATCGTCGGGGTGTCCCAGAGCGGAAGGAGCGCGGAGACGCTGGCCGTGCTCGAGTCCATCCCGGCTGCGCAGCGACTCGTCGTGGTGAACACCGACCCGTCGCCGATGACGGCGCTCGGGGCATCCACCGTCGCGCTCGGCAACCTCGAAGACAGCTACGCATCGACCATCGGCTACACCGCGACGGTCGCCGCGCTGGGCATCCTCGCCGATGCCTGGAACGGTGGCGCGATCGACCAGGGCTGGGCTCGACTCGGTGACGCCTTCGCCGAGCTCGACGAGGTGGCCTGCGCGCGAGCAGAGGCTCTCGCACCGCTCTTCGCCGACGCCACATCGGCAGACTTCGTCGGAGCCGGCCCCGCGGTGGGCTCGGCAGAGGCCGGAGCACTGCTGTTCCGCGAGGTCGCGCGCATTCCCGCCACCGGCATGAGCACGAGGCAGTACCTGCACGGGTCCATGGAGTCGGCAGGCGACGGAGTGCACGTCGTTCTCGGCGACAGCCGCGAGCTCGACCTCGCGTTGACCCTGTCGAGCGCGGGCCACCATGTCATCCTGGTGACGGCGGAGCCCGTGCGCGAGACCGCGACGCTGCATCCGATCGCGATCCCCCGCAGGCCTGCCGCACAGCGGGCCGTGCTGGAGGCATCCGTTCTGCAGTCGCTCGTGCAGTCCGTCGCCGAGGTGCGCGGGCTCGACATCGAGGAGTTCGTCTTCCACAACGCGGACACCAAGGTCTCTGCGGGAGGTGAAGGATGACCGACGTGCTGGTCGGAATCGACGCGGGCGGAACGAAATGCGCCGTGCGCGTCGAGACCATCGACGGAGTGCGTATCGCCGGCGTCGTCTTCGACGCGGACGACTGGGCAGCCGAACCGCCTTCGGTCGCGGCACGATGGCTGCGGGAACGAGCCGACCGGGCAGCGGCCGACCACCACATCGTCGCGATCGGCGTCGGCGCACAGGGCTGCGACAGCGCGGAGCTCGCTGCCGACCTCAGCCGTGAGCTCAGCGCACTCGGCTCACCGGCCGTGGTCGTCAACGACGCGGCCCTTCTGGTTCCTGCGGCGGGTTTGGATGACGGCGTCGGCGTCATCGCAGGCACGGGCTCGATCGCGGTCGGCACGACCTCCGACGGCGAGCCCGTCGCTGCAGGTGGTTGGGGCTGGGTGATCGGCGACGAAGGCGGCGGAGCCGCGCTGGTGCGCGAGGCGACGAAGGCTGCGCTGTCGGCGCACGACGCCGGCGAAGCAGACGACGGGTTGCTCGACGCACTGCTCCAAGCCTTCGAGGTCGCGGATGCCGAACGCCTGGCTCGCGCCGTGAACGACGATCCCAGCATCCCGAACTGGGCGCCGAAAGCACCCGCGGTCTTCCGTGCGGCGGATGGCGGGTCGGCGCTCGCCGCCTCGGTGATCGACGACGCGGCGGCGGCACTCGCCCTGCTCGTCGACCGGGTGGTGGCGCGCGGTGCCGTCGGCAGCACGGTCGTCGCAGCCGGCAGCGTGGTCGTGGCGCAACCCCGGCTGTACGACGGGCTGCGCGCGCGGGTGCTGAACGGGCATCCGGGCTACGAGACGGTGCTGCTCGACGACGACCCGGTCGCGGGCGGCATCACGCTCGCCAGGCGTATCGCCGGCTGATACCCCACCCACCGATCCGGCCCAGCCGGGCACCCAGGCCCATCGACAGCACAGCGACATCGGCAGCACAGCGACACCTACTGCACAAAGAAGGAGAAACCAATGACGGACACACTCTCCGCCGCGCCCGCAACGGGCCACCTGGCACCGTCGGCGATCTACGTGGACGGCGCGTTCGCGACGGCCGGCGAATCGCTCACCGTTCTCGAGAAGGCGACCGGGCGGCCGCTCGGCGAGGCCGGTCTCGGCTCGAAGACCGACCTCGACCGCGCCGCCGCTGCCGCGCGACGTGCGCAGGCCGACTGGGCCGCCCAGCCGTACAACGTGCGCGCCGACCTGCTGCGCAGGGCGGCCGAGCGGCTCACGGCACGCGCCGACGAGTTCACCGACCTCATCGTGCGCGAGACCGGCTCGATCGCAGGCAAGGCGGCGTACGAGGTCGGCGGAGCCGTGGACGAGCTGCTCACCGCGGCCGGTCTCGCGGCACGGCCTCGCGGTGAGGTGATCGTCTCGCACGATCCCGGCCGCACCAGCATCGTCGAGCGCATTCCGGTCGGGGTTGTCGCCGTGATCACTCCGTGGAACTTCCCGCTCATCCTCGCCATGCGCGTCATCGCCCCCGCCATCGCGCTGGGCAACGCGGTCATCCTGAAGGCCTCTCCCGAGACCCCGATCTCTGGCGGACTGGCGATCGCGTCGCTGTTCGACGAGGCGGGCGCACCGGCAGGCCTGTTCCAGGCGGTGTGCGGCGATCTCGAGTTCAGCGAGGCGCTCACGACCCACCCCGCCGTCGACATGGTGCACTTCACCGGCTCGACCGCGGTGGGCTCAACGATCGCGGGCGCCGCAGGACGACTGCTCAAGAAGGTCTCTCTCGAACTCGGCGGCAACAACGCTCTCGTCGTGCTGGATGACGCGGATGTCGAGCGCGCAGCCATGCTCGGCGCGTGGTCGTCGTTCCACTACCAGGGCCAGACCTGCATCTCGGCCGGGCGTCACATCGTGCACGAGAGCCTGGTCGACGCCTACGTCGAGAACCTCGCCGCCAGGGCACGTCGTATCACGGTCGGCGACCCGACGGATCCTTCGATCGGCATTGGCCCGATGATCAACGAGCGGCAGGCGCGACGCGGCGAGCTGCTGCTTCGCGACGCCGTCGAGCGGGGCGCGACGATCGTGGAGGGCGGCACCCTCGACGGTTTGTTCTTCCGCCCGACGGTCGTCACCGGCCTCACGCGCGACATGCCGCTGTGGACCGACGAAGTGTTCGCACCGATCATCCCCGTGATGTCGTTCTCCACCGACGAGGAGGCGCTCGAGCTCGTCAACGACACCCCGTACGGGCTCGTCAACGCCGTGGTCACCGGTGACGAGGCACGCGGCGAACGCTTCGCACAGGGCGTGCGCAGCGGTATGGTGCACGTGAACGACGCCACCCCGACCGACGAGGCGTCCGCGCCCTTCGGTGGGCTCGGCGCATCCGGCCTCGGTGGACGCGCCGGCGGCGAGGCCAACCTCGAGGAGTTCACGGAGCGCAAGTGGATCAGCACGCAGCACGGAACACCGCAGTATCCGTACTAGAGGCGCATCGCACCGCGATCCGGCCGCTCGGCCGGCGTTGGCCGGGGGTCGCAACGGCCCGGTTCCCGGTTGCCAGGGGGGAACAGTCCGGTCGGGCGGGTCGTCGGCGTGAGCTGACGGCCCACCTGGCCGACGGATGCCTGCACGCTGCGATGCTCGCGGCGCTCGTTCCGATGGTGGCGGGTCAGATCTCGGCGGCGGTCGCGTCCGGCCTGCTCCTCGTCGCGCTCGCGATGATCCTCGCGCCTTTCTGCCGCAGCTCGAGCCGCGTGCGCATCCACGTTGTGGATCTGCTCGCGATGGGCATCGTCACCGTTGCCGCCTTCGTCGCTCCCGTCGGCCACACCGGAATGGCCATGCCGATGAGCGGGGTCGGCGGCCTGCAGCTCGCCTGGCTGATCGCCGCCGGGTGGGCCGCCGCTCGAGTCGTGCTCACGATCCGCCAGAGCGGACACCGCCGCTGGTCGGTCGCCACCGGCGTGCTCACCGCCGCCTGCCTCGCGGCGATGCTGCTGCTCTAGCGCGCTTCGCCGGTCGAGTAGCGCCGACCAGAGGTCGACGCGCTACTCGACCACCGGAGTCCGCGCTACGACCAGCGCAGGCGCGGCACCTCCAGCAGCCCCGACCGGAGACCGACGGTCGCCGTCTCGAGGTCCTGCATCGTGAACCGCTGGCCGTAGTGCGCGCGCGAGGTGCGTACCAGCTCGTCGACGGCCGAACGAACCTCGGGATCCCCGAACGCGGACGCCGTGCTGTTCGCCACGACGAGCCGCAGGGTGTTCGTGCCGATCACGAGCGCAGAGGTGATCTCGACTCGGAACGGCGGAGCGAACAGCACGCCGAGGCCGTCGCCGTTCACCTCGATCTCGACGATCTCGCCGACCGACGGGCGCAGCACCGCGCGGTACGACGAACCGCGGATCCCCTGCTCGCCTGCATCGCCGCCGTGCTCGGGTTCACCCGCGCCGAAGTCCAGCACAACGCGCTCAGGGATGCCCGACGGCCACAGCTCCTCAGTGTCGAGCTCGACCGTGTACTCCACCCGACCGGCGTAGCCGGTGCGTTCGTTCTCCCACACGTGCGGAAGCTCGACAGCTCGGGAGGCGTGGTCATCCTCGGCGCTGTCGAGGAATCGGGCGGTCCACCCTGAGGTGATCGTCGCCTCTCCGGTGAGGCCCTCGGTGACGATGCCGTTCGCCGAATCGGTCGCCGGCGTCGTCTCCGTACCATCCTGGGAGGCTTCGAATGCCTCCCCCGTCACGAGCACGACTGCCTGGTACGGCGCGAGGGTCACGTCGATGCGAGCGGACGCGTCGCCCGACGCGACGACGCGTGCTTCATCCGGGCTCCAGAGCTGCCAGCCGACTTCGAGGCTTCTCGGCCGTGCGACGAATGACTCCGTCGTGGCGCCGGTGTTGACGATGAGGTAGGTATCGCCGTCGAGGAGTCGGCGATGCACGAAACCGATCGTCGGTGCTGCGGGTTCGATGGTGAGGTCCGCGGCCGTGCGGGCGAGCAGTTCGTTCGCGAGAGACGCGGCGGTCACCGCATCGCCGGGAACATGCTCGCGGGCATCCGTTCCGTCCTCGACGACGGCGATCACGGTTCCGCCCGCCTCTCGAACGGCGCGGAGCACCCCGGCGCTGCCGTCGGGAAGGCTCGACACGAAGGGCAGCACGACAGTGGTGGATGCCGATGGCGTGAGCTCGGCCAGCGTGTCGTCATCCACGAGATCGAAGTCGAATCCAGCCTGCCTGATGGCGGCGGGGATCGGGGCGCCGATGCGGTCGCGCGACTGCCGCCACAGGTCGAGCGTTCCGCCCTGCTCCATGCCGAGGGTCGGATACACATCGCCGACGGGCAGGTAGAGCAGCACGTCTCGCACGGGTTCGCCCTGGCGAAGCAGCCAGCTCAGTCGTGTGAGGTAAGTGGTGAGCTGTGGCATGGCCGGCCACCACGCATTGCGATCGTCGAGCGCACCCGACGCGTAGAAGAACCAACCGAGCCCTTGCGCATCGGGAGCGGTGTATGGCCAGCCGTGGCCGACCAGCTGGTTGATGCCGAGCAGGAAGTGCTCGTGCGCCTCACCCTTGAGATCGAGCGGGGTCGCGCGGAAGGACGGGGAATGCACCCAGGTCCAAGTCTCCGACGACACGATGGCCGTGCCGTCGTGGTGCGCTGCGGATGACGCCCATCTGGTCTGCGGAATCCCCAGCCATCCCCACCCTTCGCCCTCAGCGAGGTCGGCGTGACGATAGCTCCGGAGCCGGGCGGGCGGCGCACCGTAGCTCTGCACCCGGAACGGAACCCCGCGGCCGGCCGCCCACTCGCTCACCACGTCGAGGAAGTTGCGCTCGTAGAGCTCGCCGAGCGTCTCGTAGTACTCGGCTCTGAACGCCCCGGAGCCGGGGGAGTCGAAGCGCAGGCGCCAGAGCTCGGAGAGCAGCGGATGCCCGTTCCTTCGCTCGAACTCGGCGGGGAGGTCCGTCGTCCAGTCCGCGCCGTACGCCTCGAGGCTGTCGCAGAACACCGAGCCGAGCAGATGCGCGGGAACTGCGTCCAGCATCGGATCGGCGACGGCACGCAGGTGGTCACGCGTTGCCGCGGCCGAATAGTGGTCGAGAACCGGCCCCTCGGCTCCGGCAGCTGCACGCTTCACCTGCTGCCCGGTGGTCACCGACCACGCGAGTGCGAGCACGCGCGGACCGCGGCCGCCCGGCACGGTCAACCTCTCGGGCGACTCGTGGTCTGGTTGGACTCGGTCCAACCTCTGCGGCGGCTCCTGAAGCGACCCGTCGCCGACGTAGGCGCCGAGAAACGCGTCGCCTCGCTGAGTCGGCGCCGCCAGCACCTCGGTTTCGAGTGGGCCGATGTCGCGGACATCCCATCGCACCCGGCGGGCCGCCGTGTCGTCGGTGATGTGAGGCCCGCCGAACGACCACCCGCTGCCGATGGTGAGATCGAAGGTCATCCCGAGCTCGCGCGCGGTGTCCGCAGCGAAGCGCAGGTCGCCGAGCAAGGCGGGGGAGAGGAACGGATGCTGCACCCGCGACAGCGGATACACGAACGCGACCTCGACGCCGCCGATGCCCGCGTCGCGCATGGCGGTCAGCTCGCGTGCGAGTTCGCCCCGCTCGACATCCGGCCCGAACCACCACCAGCGCATCCTCGGCCGGCAGTCTTCCGGCGGGTTCGCGAACGTGCTCAGGCTCGGGCGGGCTTCGCTCATGGCAGGTCGGGCTCCTCGTGCGCCGCATCATCCGTGACCTGGCTCTGCGCGCGAGCGGCCCACGCGGAGAGGAAGGATGCCGCGACATCCTTCATGTCGGGCGTGAACTCGTGCCCGGCATCGAAGAACCTACCGACGTAGCCGGGCAGCTCGGAGAGCGAGGCGTCGGCCTCGCGCATTCCGTCGAGTGGGAAGAGCGGGTCGCGCTCGCCGTAGAGCGCGAGCAGTTCGCGGTCGCCTCCGACGCGGGCGACGTCGGGCCAGTCGGTCAGCTGCCAGAGGCCAGGGCTGTGCAGCAGCCAGGAGTGCGCTTCGATGTAGCCCGGCATCATCGAGGCGAACGTGGCCATCATGCCGCCGACCACGACGGCACCGAGCCGGTGATCCAGCGCGCCGAGCAGGTGCGCCCGCCCACCGCCGCCCGAGAAGCCGATCGTCGCGAGGCGAGAGGCGTCGACCCCTGGCAGCCCGGCGAGCACGTCGAGTGCGACGAGGTCGTCCGCGACCACCATGCCGGCGAACGTCTGGCCGAGGGAGCCGGCGATCTTGGCGAGCAGCTCCTCGTGGGCGTTCGACACCGCGTCGAAGAGCTCGTCGTCGGTCCAGGTGCGGCCCTCGGATGCCCAGAGTGCGAGCAGCGCGTCGCGGGTGACGGCGAGCTTCGGTGTCAGCACCGAGAGGTCGAACCGTCTGCTCGACCATGAGAAGGCGTCGTGCGCGAGCACCACGAAGCCCTCGCGTGCGAGCCGGTTGGCGATGGCGCCCGGGTTCTCGCCGCCGAAGTCGATGAGCTTGTTCGCTCCGACCGAGCGACGGCCGCCGTGCGAATGGAGCGCGAGGATGCCGGGCGCGTTCCCACCCCCGGCGTCCGAGTCGCCCGCCGCCGAGTCGGCCGCACGCACCTCCCACGCCTGGGTCTCCGGCCCGTACGGCATGCGCCACCGCAGCGGTGTGATGACGACACCCCCGTGCGCGATCGGTTCGTCGCGCACAACCTCTGGCGTCTCTGGCCGAGCCCTCAGCCCGAGCACATCCGCGAGACGTTGCACGTCGTCGTTCCGCGCCACGAAGGGTGACGCGGCAAGGGCGTGCGCCGGCCAGTCGTCGTACCCGCGCACAGGCGAGGGCACGGGCGCCGCGATCGGCGCACCGTGCCCTTCGTTCATCGTGTGGATCAGCTGCCCGACGACGCCGCGGACAGCAAGCCCTTGGCCTCGGTGTCGAATGCCTGAGCGGCCTGCTGCGGCGTGGCGCGCTTGTACATGACGTCTTCGATGTGGCGCAGGATGACCGCAGCCATCGTGCTCGTGCCCTTCGGCGGCACCGGCGGGACCCACTTGATCTCGCTCTTGATGTCGTTCATGTAGTTGATGGCGTTCTGGTCGTACTTGGAGAGCAGCGGCTTCACAACGGCGAGCACCTTCTCGTTCGCAGGAACTCCGCGCTCGGCGAGCTGCAGCTTGGCCGCGTCGGTGCTGTTCAGGAACTCGTTGATGAGCGCGCCGGCCTGGGCCGGGTACTTGGTCTGCGATCCGATCGACCAGTACATCGACGGCTTGTAGTAGACGCCGTTCTTCTTGGCGGAGCCCGCGACGCTCGGCGGGCGCAGCAGAACGCAGTCGCCGCCGTTGGCCTGCTGGTAGGCACTGATCTGGTTGCTCCACATCACGGCCATCGCGAGCTTGTTGGTGCCGAACGTCGTCTGCTGCACCGACGCGGTCGAGTCGTTGATGAAGGCGTCGGGGCTCAGGCCACCGCCGGAGTTGAAGAACTTCTGAGCGAGGGTGAACCACGACGTCACCGTCGGCAGGCTGTAGCCGAGCTTGCCCTTGTCGGTGTAGAGCTGCTCGCCGTGCTGGTGCAGCCAGATCTGCAGGTCGGTGTCGCCGGAACCCCAGCTGCCGCCCGCGTAGGCGCCGTTGGATGCCTGGGCGAGCTTCTTCGAGATGTCGATGAAGTCGTTCCACGTCCAGGTGGTGTCGTCGGGAACGTCGACCCCTGCCTTCTCGAACAGCGTCTTGTTCGCGCCGTACGCGTAGGCGTTGTTGCCGGTCGGGATGCCATACAGCTTGCCGTTCAGCATGCCCTCGTCGAGTGTCGACTGCAGAGGCTTGGTGTCGATCGTGGCGATCTTCGACATGTCGAGCAGCGCGCCGCGGCCGCCGTACTCGGCGATGTAGGCCTGGTCCATCTGGATGATGTCGGGCTCGGTCTGACCGGCGACCTGGGTCGACAGCTTCGTCCAGTAGGTCGGCCACTCACCAGGAGCCTGGCTCACCGTGATGGCGGGGTGCGCCGTCGTGTAGTCCTGGATGATCTTGCTCGTGTACGCGGAGCGCACCGGGTTGGTCCACCATTCGAAGTTCAGCGTCGCCTTCTTGAAGGCATCGCCCGCTGCCGCGGTGGCTCCGCCGCCCGCGCCGCTCGGAGTGGCGGAGGTACCGCATCCGGCGAGCAGGAACGTGGTGCCGATACCGGTGAGCGCGAGAGCGCCGAACTGACGCCGGGACATCTGCTGTGACATGTGTGTGGCCTCCTTGCCATACTGCGATCACGACGGGTAAACGCTTTCCCGACCGCTCGCAAAATTATTGTGACTTCACCCGAATCGTGTCAAGGGTTGCCCGACACTTTCAGAAATCGCTTTCTGGAGGGCAAGTGTATGCATGCTTCCGGGGCAGCCCAAGACGTTGTGCCGTGAATGTTATCTACGACTCAGGACTCCCTCATGAAAAGTGATCGTTCATGCCGAAGAGTGAACGACTGCACGATCCGTTGGATAAACTGATGGCAACGTTTTGCCATTGCGTAGACAGGTCCGCTCTGTGCGGCGTCGATCCCGAAGTCGACCCGAACCACATCGGACGTGAGGAGCCTCGGCAGTGCGTCGTGTTCCGTTTCGCGTCGATGGTGACGCCGGGAACGGGCAGGACGCACTTCGCAGAGGGGTGAGTGAGGGGACATGCAGGACAACGCGACGAGGGTGCCCGCGCCGCGGCGCAAACGCGTGACGATCATGCAGGTGGCCAGTCATGCCGGAGTGTCGCACCAGACCGTCTCGCGCTACCTGCAGTTCAACGGAGGCCTCAAGCCGGCGACGATCGAGAAGGTCGAGGCGGCGATCCGCGAGCTCGACTACAAGCCCGATCTGATCGCACGGTCCATGCGCACCCGGCGCACGAACCGCATCGCCATCGTGCTCCCCGAACTGACGTATTACCTGCCGACACCCTTCCGCGGTGCGGCCGCCGTGGCTCACGAGGCGGGATACGAGGTGGACGTCGTCAGCCTCGAAGGCGACGAGGCGAGGCGGCGCCAACGGGTACTGGCCCTGATGGAGAGCGAGCGCATGGAGGGCATCCTCTCGCTCACCCCCATCGGAGACGTGGCCTCCCTCCAGGAGGAGTCGTCGGCACCGGTGCTCACGGTCGGCCAGTACGACGACAAGATGCGCTCGACCGGAGCGTTCGCCGACGGCGCCTTCGTCGCGGTCGTCATCGGTCACCTCGCAGATCTCGGCCATCGCAGGTTCCTGCATGTCGCGGGCGACCAGCGCTGGGCATCCGCCCGCAACCGCATCAACGTGTACAACGAGACGATCGAGCGACTCGGGCTCGAGTCGTACGGGGTCGTCGGAGGTGAATGGACCGCGCAGTCGGGCTACGACGCTGCGCGCGACCTGCCTGCGAACTCGGGCGTGACAGCCATCTTCGCCTCGAAGGACACCATCGCGTTCGGCGTGATCAGGGGTCTGCAGGACCGGGGGATCAGGGTTCCGCACGACATCAGCGTCGTCGGGTGGGACAACGACGAGTTCGCGCGGTTCTCCGTGCCGACGCTGAGCACAGTCGAGGACAACCTCGAGCTCATCGGTCGCCAGAGCATGCAGCAGCTGATCGCCCGCATCAGGGGCGAGAACCCGCCGGAGTTCCCGAACGAGATCGTCGGCCGGCTGATCCCGCGGGGATCGAGCGGCCCTGCGCCCAGCTGAGGTCGCGCACGTCGTTCCGGGTCGCGCCGCACGCCGGGCATCCGACTTCGACCAAGTCGTTGACAGTAATAGTGAACGATCACTAGAGTCACACCGCCGGACCCGCACCAGCAGAACCATCGGTTCGCGGTCGAGGGGTCTGGCGGAAGCGAAAGGAACATCGATGTCCCTCTTCTCATCGACTCGACGGTCGCGCGGCCTTGCGGCGATCACCCTCGGCGCGGTCTTCGCCGCCACCCTCTCGGTTGTCGCCGCTGCTCCTGCGGCGTCGGCCGCGCCCTCGTCGGCGACCTCTTTCACCGGTTACACCGGCAAGGGGCAGCTCCAAGCAACCGGGCGAGGCATCGTGCAGAACGACGCGCTGCCTGTCGCCGACTCCTCGGCGCCCGCGGGCACCGGCACCACCTACTACGTCGACTCCCAGGGCGGTGACGACTCGGCGAACGGCACGACGCCGTCGACCGCCTGGAAGTCGTTCGCGAACGTCAACGGCAAGGCCTTCGGCCCCGGCGACCGCATCCTGCTCAAGGCGGGGAGCGTCTGGCAGGCGCAGGGCGACCAGGTCGCGAAGGAGGCGTTCGACTACACGACCTGGAACAACGGCGTTCCGACGGATGTCACCGAGGCGGCACCGACAGCGCTTGTGGCGCCAGGGGGCTCCGGCAGCGCGGCCGACCCGATCGTCATCTCCAGCTACGGAACGGGCGACGCTCCCAAGCTCGAGGGCCGCGGAGTCGTCAACGACGTGCTCCAGCTGACCAACCAGCAGCACTGGGACATCTCCAACCTCGACATCAGCAACGTCACCGATGGATTCGACCCGTCGCAGTGGCAGCCGGGAGCCAACCAAGGCCTCCTTCCGGGCGAGGAGAACCCGAAGACGGGCGACCTTCGGGGCATCCACGTGCAGGGCGAGAATGCGGGAACGCTGAGCGGCTTCGACATCCACAACGTGTTCGTGCACGACGTCAGCGGCGTCACCTGGTCGATCGGCAGCGCCGGCCTCGATCGCTCGAAGCGCACGGGCGGCATCCTCTTCGAGGGCCTGAAGGGCGACGGTCAGACCGTCTCGCGCTTCGACGACGTGGTGGTCAGCGACGACTACGTCGCGAACACCTCGTTCGCGAACGTCATCTTCAAGCAGTTCTCCGGCATGGGCACCGACCGCTACCTCGACCGCGCACCCGGCTGGGGCGACCGCGCCGTCGCCAAGGCGAGCAACACCGGCGTGGTCACCGAAGACCCGAACTGGCGGCCGAACACGCACATCGACATCTCCGGCAACTACCTCACCAACCGCGACACCCAGTACGGATGGGACTCGCTCTACCTGACGAGCGTTCAGGGCGCGACGGTGGATGACAACCTCATCGACGGCGCAGGCGTGTCGGGCATCGAGATGTACTACTCCGACAACATCGTCGTTCAGAACAACGAGGTCGCGGCGATCACCAACCGTGCGAATGCGGCCGACTCCAACGGCATCGACGGCGATCGCGGAACCTCGAACATCCTGATCCAGGGCAACTACATCCACGACTCCGGCGAGGGTGTGCTGCTCTGCGGTTTCGCCTTCGGCACCTCGGTGGAGCGCTACAACGTCATCCAGGATGTCGCGCGCAACTATGTCAACCCGCACGGCGACTCCGGTGTGAACGTCATCTACGACAACCTGATGTACAACACGAGGGCTCCGTCGTCGAACAACACCGTCGGGTTCTTCAACTCGTCGGGAACGAACAGCAGCGTGCTGACCGACAAGAACCGTCACTACCTGTACGACAACGTCTTCGTCAACACGCTCGCCTCGGTGAGCGGTGCAGCCCTGCAGGCGAACTTCCCCGGCGTGTTCTTCGGCAACAACTCGTACTACGGCCCGGATGTCTCCGCACCCGCGCAGGATGCCGACCCGACGACGGCCGACCCGATGCTCGGCGACCCCGGTGACGCCATCACCGACATCGCGCCGACGTCGGCGTCATCCTCACTGATCGCAGCGGGCACCCCAGTCGACCTCTCGCAGATCGCGCCCGGCTTCGACGCGACGGGCGACACCTCGACGAGCCAGTTGCCGGTGAGCACCGACTTCTTCGGCAACCCTCTGACGACGCCACCGACGATCGGGCCCGCCTCCCACACCCCGGCGACCGGCAAGGCCGTCATCGTCGGAATCGTGCGCGACCAGGACGGCGTCGCCGTGCCGAGCGCGCAGGTGCAGTACGGCACGACGTCACTGACCACTGGAGCCGACGGCAGGTACGCCATAGAGGTGCCGGCAGGCGACTACTCGCTCGCCACGTCGGCCGACGGCTACGCGGATGGCCAGCCGTTCGCCGTCACCGTCACGGCCGGTCAGACCCTTTCGCAGGACCTGACGCTCGGTCAGACCACGGCGACCGTCGGAACCGTCGCTGGAACGGTGACCTCCAGCGGCAAGCCCCTCGCAGGGGCCACCGTCACCGTCGCCCAGGGCACGAACGCCCTCGGCACGGCGACCACCGACGCACAGGGCGCCTACTCGATTGCGAACGTCACGATGGGCACCGGCTACACCGTGTCGGCGACCAAGCCCGGCTACCAGACCGGCTCGCAGTCCGGGGTAGAGGTCAAGCCTGCTCGAACCGTCACCGTCAATCTCGTGGTGCCCGCCCAGGCGCAGCCGACGCATTACGCGATCAACGAGACGTTCGACAACGACGCGACAGGCGACTTCACCCAGACGGGCGACGGCGCCCTTGTGGCGAACACCAACCCGGCCGTCGGCACGGTCAGCGTCGTCGACGATCCGTCTCACCCCGGCAACAAGTACCTGAGCATCGACAAGACCAGCTCGAGCTCCGGGGTTCTCGCCGTGCACAACACCAGCCCGCTGAACCTCACGGGCACGGTCACCATCGAGGCGCGCATCCAGCGCACCAGCACGAACACCTCGGCGAACCAGGTGGCGATGTACTCGTACGCGGCATCCGGCTGGAATGCGTCGAGCCCGGCATCCTCCACCAATCCGGCGGCGACGTTCGGGTTCTCCGGCGGCAAGATCATCACGCACAACGTCACAGGGTCGAGCACCGTGAAGAACGTGGAGAACTACAACGTCGGCCAGTGGTACACGGTGCGCAACGTCGTCGACCTCGACACCGGCACGTTCGACCTCTATGTGGATGACATGAGCACGCCCGTGCTCACGGACCAGCCCCTGCGCACCAAGGTGAGCTCGCTCGACTACTTCGACTTCTACGTGAACGCGTCCAATGTCGGCGACATGCTCATCGACTACTTCAGAGTGAACACGGGGACGCCTGTCGACTACAACGACGCCTCACTCGGAACGGTCACAGCCAAAGCGCCGAGCGGCGATGTGGCCCTGACCCCGTCGCAGGACGGACTCTCGTACACGGGAACGACCGACCCCTACGACACCACGGCGACGATCGCCGCCGCCACCGACAGCCCGTTCGCAACGATGACCGTGAACGGCAAGACGGTGGCATCCGGAGCGTCTGTCGACGTGCCGCTCGCCGCCGGCAACGACGGCGACGCGCTCGTGACGACCGACATCCCGGTGGTCGTGACAGCGGAGGACGGGTCCCAGAAGGCCTACACCGTCTCGATCTCGCGCACGAACCCCAACCAGCTGGCCCAGCTGCGCAGCCTCTCCCTCGACGGCCTTTCGCTGGATCCGGCGTTCTCGCCGGGTCGGGTGGGCACGGACAGCCCGTACGCGGTCACCCAGAAGCTCGACTCGAGCGTGACATCCGTTCACCTCACCTGGGCGCTCGGATGGGATGACCAGCAGGTGCAGATCAACGGCAACGTTCTCCCAGCGGGCACCACAGACGCGACAGTGCCGGTTAGGCCCGGCGACAACACGATCACGATCGGCGTGGACTCGTACCCGGGGGACTCCGGCACCTACGTCGTCACCCTTACACGGAACGCCGTTGACCTCACGGCTCTGACAGCGGCGATCGCCGGGGTGGACGCCCTGGATGTGACGCAGTACAGCGCTGACAGTTGGGCTCCGTTGGCAGCCGCCCGGGACGCCGGCGCGAAGGTGGCGGAGGACACGGGGGCTTCGCAGGCCGATGCGGATGCCGCGACCGCGGCGATCACGGCGGCGAAGGCCGGTCTGGTGTCTGCGGTGCAGACGCTGTCGGTGATGCCGGCGAAGGAGGCGTTCGCGACCGGTACGGCCGAGGCGGGCAGCCCGGTGTTGCACGGCACTCGGGCGGATGGTTCGACGGTGACGTTGACGGACGCCGACGTCACGGCGACGGGATGGAACTCGTCGAAGGCAGGTTCGGTTCCTGTGACGTTCACGCTGCGTCCCGGTCTTGCGGCCACCGGTTCAGCGCCGGTGACGGCCACGGCGACGTTCGTGTTCGCTCCCGCGTGGTCGGCGACGACGGCCTATGCGGCGAACAGCACGGTCGTCTATCAGGACACCCTCTGGTCGGCATCCTGGTGGAGCCAGAATCAGAAGCCCGGCGACCCGACCGGTCCGTGGCAGCAGTTGCGCACGGCACCGGATGGCACGACCATCTGGACCGCGTCGCGCATCTTCGACAAGGGTGACGTCGTGGTCTATCAGGGGCAGCTCTACAAGGCGGATTACTGGACGCGGAACCAGACGCCCGGCGACCCGAACGGACCCTGGGAGCAACTGGCGACCACCAGCGACGGCACGGCGCTGTGGACGGCGTCGAGGATCTTCCACGCCGGTGATGTCGTCAGCTACCAGGGCAAGCTCTACTCCGCCAAGTGGTGGACCCGGAACCAGGTGCCCACCACCCCCAACGGCCCGTGGGAACTCCTCGGCTGACATCCCCAGCACCGCCGGCCCACCGGCCCGTGCCCGCGCGCCTGTAGGGCCGCGGGAGCGCGGAGCCGCGTCCCCCTCCCGCGAGACTGCACGCCCACCCCATACAGCGGGTAAACACCGCGCCCGTGGCGTGGGCGTGCAGTCTCGCGCGCTGGCGGGCGGGCGCAGGGAGGACGCGACGGGCCTCGGGCTCCACGCGAGTGCCGGCGCACCCTTGCGGACCATTCCGACCTGAAAAGTCACCCCGACTAGTGAACGATCACTTTCTGTGTTACCGTGACACGACGAAGCGGGAAGCGCTTTCCCGCGGACCCCACACCATGGCAAGGAGGCCACATGTCACAGCAGCTCTCCCGGCGCCAATTCGGCGCTCTCGCCTTGACAGGCATCGGGACCACATTCCTGCTCGCAGGGTGCGGGACCTCCGCAACTCCGTCCGGTGGCACCAGCTCGACGGCGGCGGCAGGCGATGCCTTCAAGAAGGCCACACTCAACTTCTCCTGGTGGACCAACCCCGTGCGGTCGACCAACACCGCCAAGATGGTGAGCGACTACACCGGGGCGCACTCCGCGATCACCGTGAACCAGCAGCCCGGCCAGTGGGCGACGTACTGGACCAAGCTGTCCACGCAGGTCGCCGGTCAGACCGAGCCCGACGTCATCCAGATGGACCAGGCGTACATCGCCGAGTACGGCGGCCGCGGTGCGCTGCTCGACCTCGCGACCATCGGCTCCATCGACACCTCCCAGGTCAAGTCCTCCCTCGCGGACGGAACGCTGGATGGCAAGCTCTACGGCATTCCGATCGGTGAGACCGCATACAGCATCTGTGCGAACAAGACCCTGTTCGAGAAGGCGGGTGTCGACGTTCCTGACGACAAGACCTGGACGTGGAACGACTACCTTGCTGTCAGCAAGCAGCTTGCCGATGCATCCAAGGGCGCCTTCACAGGCACCTCGTGGTTCGGCGCCGACCAGGACTTGCAGATCTGGCTGCACCAGCACAACCAGCAGCTCTACACAGACAAGGGCAAGCTCGGCTTCACGACCGACGCTGTGGCGAGCTGGTTCACGATGGTGCAGAAGCTGTTCAAGTCCGGCGGCGGACCGACCACGGATCAGTACACCAACGACATCGTCGCGCCGGTGCAGCAGACGATGTTCGGCACGAACAAGACGGCGCTCGGCTGGCTCTGGAACACCCAGATCACAGCGTTCCAGCAGGCCAACGGCGGGGACTGCGTGCTGCTGCGTCCGCCGAGCGTCTCCGGCTCGGCTGACAAGAACGGCCTGTACTACAAGCCGTCGATGTACTGGTCGATCGGATCGCAGACGAAGTCGCCTGCTCAGGCAGGTGGTCTGATCAACTACTTCCTCAACAATATTCCCGCCAACAAGATCCAGCTCACCGAGCGTGGTGTGCCGGTGGGTGCCGCTGTGGTCTCCGCGATCAAGCCGCTGTTGTCGCAGTACGACCAGAACGCCGTCGACTACCTCGCGAAGATCAAGAGCGAGATCAAGTGGGTGCCGCCGGTGCCGCCGCGTGGCACCAGCCAGGTGGGCTCCACCGCACAGCGCCACACCGAAGACGTGATCTTCGGGCGTGCCACTCCGTCGGCCGCAGCCGCCGCGTTCAAGACCGAGGTGCAGGGCCTTCTGAGCGCCGCCAGCAACTCCTAGGAACGCCTCGAGGCCGTCCGCCTGGTGAAGGTCAGGCGGGCGGCCTCGTGTTCGTGCACGAGAGAAAAGGACTCATGACCGAGTACGTCATCAACGACAACGGAGCCTGGTGCTGGTTCCAGGATGAGCGGGCACTCGTCGACCCGACGACCCAGACCCTCGTGGTCGGGTCTATGGCCGCGGCAGAGGGCGCAGGGGGCGAGGGCCGATCCGGCAACGTCGAACTCACCGTCGTCGACCTCGCGGCCGGCACCTCCAAGGTCGTCGTGCTGCACGAGGCGCTCGAGGTCGACGACCACGACGTGCCGGCGCTCTGGCGTCGCAAGGACGGCCGCTGGCTGGCCGCGTACTCGAAGCACAAGACCGACGACCTCATGCGCTGGCGCATCAGTGAGCCGGGAGACCCGACGACCTGGGGACCGGAGCTCACGTTCGACTGGAGTCCGTTCACCGAGGGACGGGGCGCGACGTACTGCAACCTTCACGAGCTGGACGGCCGGCTGTACTGCTTCACACGGGCGGTCAACGACGACCCGTGCATCCTCGTCTCCGACGACGACGGCGACTCGTGGACGTACGCGGGTAAGCTCTTCACCCGGCCGAAGGTCGGCTACGTCAACGGCTACACCCGTTACGAGTCGTCGCCAGGACGGATCGACTTCGTCACGACGGACCACCATCCCCGCGACTACGACAACTCGATCTATCACGGCTACCTTGCCGGGACCGCCCTCCACCGATCGGACGACTCGATCGTGCACTCGCACGCCTTCGACCCGACGGTGGATGCCCCCTCCCAGGTCGAACTGACGACCGTGCTTCCCGCGGGGGCGTCGCTCGGCGGTGCCACGCTCACGCACGCGTGGACGTCCGATATCCGGCGGGGCAGCGACGGCACGATCGTCGCGACCCTGACTGCGCGCGGCGACGACTTCCCCGAGACGCCCGAGGAGGAGTTCGCACGCCTTCGCCCGGTGCTCGACCACCGCTTCGTCTACGCGCGCAAAGAGCAGGGGCGTGACTGGGCGCTGCACCCGCTGGGCAAGGCCGGCGCCGGTCTGCTGCCTCACGAGCAGGACTACACAGGACTCGCCACGATCGACCCCTACGACGTGGACTCGGTCTATATCTCGACGTCCTTCGACCCGCGCACGGATGAGAAGACGCCGCACCACGAGATCTACGTGGGACGAACCGCCGATGGTGGAGCGAGCTGGTCGTGGACCGCCGTGACCGAGAACTCGGAGGTCGACAACCTGCGTCCGATCGTGGCGCCCGGCGACCCCGACCTGGTGGCCCTGCTCTGGTTCCGCGGCGACATGACCGCCTCCCAGCACTTCCGGTGCGAGGTCGTTCTGCGGCACGTTCCGCGCTCGTCGGACGAGAACGCGCACTAAGAGAAGGGAGGCCCCGATGTTGCGGCCGCAAGACAACGACGTCAGGGAGCGCAAGCTCCTGAACGGGCTCTGGTCCTTCCGCGTCGACCGGAATTCCGTCGGACGCCAGGAACGCTGGGCGGATGAGCCGCTGAGGCATGCCCGGCAGATGGCCGTCCCAGCGAGCTACAACGACGTCATCGTCGACGCCCGGACGAGGCTGCACGTCGGCTCGGTCTGGTACGAGACCGTGGTGTGGATACCGCGCGGGTGGGGCGAGAGGCGGATCATCCTCTACTTCGAATCCGTGACCCATCGCGCCACCGTCTGGGCAGACGGAGTGAAGGTCGGCGGCCACGAAGGGGGATACACACCGTTCGAGATCGACCTCACCGCGCAGGCGGCGGCCGGGTCATCAGTTCGCATCACGGTGGAGGTCGACAACACACTCACGTTCCAGACCATCCCGCCGGGCGTCGTACTCGATACCGAGCGTGGCACGCGCCAGAAGTACTGGCACGACTTCTTCAACTACGCCGGCATCCACCGGTCGGTGTGGCTCGCGACGACGGCACGGTCGCACCTCGACGACGTCACGGTCGACACCGACATCGATGGGACCACCGGCGTGGTCAGATACTCGTGCGACCTGGTCGGCGGCGAGGGGCTCACCGTCTCCGCGACCCTCGTGGATGCCGAAGGCGCGGTCGTCGGCACGGATGACGGTGCCACGGGCGAGATCGCGGTGCCGGACGCCCACCTCTGGGCGCCGGGCGGTGGCTACCTCTATGAGCTGCGACTGCGGGCGAGCGACGGGGACGACCTCGTCGACGAGTACCGGCAGAGCCTGGGCATCCGCACCGTGCGTGTCGACGGGACCCGCTTCCTCATCAACGGCGACCCCTTCTACTTCCAGGGCTTCGCGAAGCATGAGGACATCCCGATCGTCGGCAAGGGCCACAACGACGCCTTCCTGCTGCACGACTTCGAGCTGATCGAGTGGATGGGCGCCAACTCGATCCGCACCTCGCACTACCCGCACTCCGAAGACGTCATCGACTACGCGGACCGGCGCGGCATCGTCGTCATCGACGAGACGCCGGCCGTCGGGCTCAACATGGGCATCGGCGGCGGCGTGTTCGGCGCGCCGGGCTACGTCACCTTCTCGGACGACACCATCAACGCCGTCACTCAGGATGCCCATGCCGCAGCCATTCGTGAGCTGATCGCCAGGGACAAGAACCACCCGAGCGTCGTGCTGTGGAGCATCGCGAACGAGCCGGAGTCGCAGACCCCAGAGGCCGAGGAGTACTTCCAGCCGTTGTTCGACGTCGCGCGTGCATCCGACCCGACGCGGCCCGTGGGCATCGTGAACGTCGTGCTCGCTCCGCACGGGGAATGCCGGCTTGCGAAGTACAGCGACGTCCTCATGATCAACCGCTACTACGGCTGGTACGTCGAGCCGGGCGACCTGGAGCTCGCCGAACTGCAGCTCGAGACCGAGCTGGCGGCATGGGCGACGGATGGCAAGCCGATGATCATCACCGAGTACGGCGCCGAGGCGTATCCGGGGTTGCACTCCGTCGTGCCTACGCCGTGGACCGAGGAGTTCCAGCAGGAGTTCTACGCCATGTACCACCGGGTCTTCGACCGCATCGACGCGGTCATCGGCGAGCAGGTCTGGGTGTTCAGCGACTTCGCCACCACCGCGGGCCCGATGCGGGTCGGCGGCAACCGCAAGGGCATCTTCACCAGGGACCGCAGCCCGAAGGGCGTCGCCCACGCGCTGCGGTCGCGGTGGCTCAGCCGGGCCGGCCAGATACGGCACGACGAGACACGACACGACGAGACGCGACACGACGACGCAGACGACACGACGAGACGGCCGGGCGGCGACGCCCGACGGCCGCAAGAAAGGACGCAAGCACCATGAACCCGAATGCGCAGCGGAGGCTCTCCCTGCTCCACGACGTCGATCGCGGTCTCACGGTGACCGCGGGCGCCGACGGAGAGCCTGATGTGCAGCTGATGCGGTACGTCTACCGCCCCGACGAGGTGCAGTACGAGTCCCCGCGCCCCTACGTGCACCCGATCCGCACCCCGGGCGGCCGCCTCGTGACGGTGTTCCGGCCCTGGGATCACGTCTGGCACAAGGGCGTCACCCTCGCGC
This sequence comes from Humibacter soli, assembly GCF_054779035.1. Taxonomy (NCBI): domain Bacteria; kingdom Bacillati; phylum Actinomycetota; class Actinomycetes; order Micrococcales; family Microbacteriaceae; genus Humibacter; species Humibacter soli. Next base: position 787,756 of record NZ_BAAGYX010000002.1, read on the forward strand.
TTCCCGTCGTGGGCGGCGACAACTTCTGGGGTGGTCCCACCTACACCCGTGCGGCCGCCGGATACGTCAAGCTGCCCAACAACGGCTCGCAGGACCACGAGCGCGTCACGGAATTGACCGAGCGCGATGGCACGGCGGTGTTCGCGCACGAGCTCACGTGGCACCGCCAGCCCGCAGAGGGCGAGCGCGTGGGCGTCGCCGTCTTCACGGAGCGCAGGACCATCACGGCGACCCTGCTGCCGGAGCACCAGGCCTGGGTGCTCGGATGGCGCACCGAACTCACCAACGTGTCGGGGGCATCCATCGAGATGGGCTCTCCGACCACCGAGGGGAGGGAGAACGCCGGATACGGCGGGCTCTTCTGGCGTGGCCCGCGGGCTTTCACCGGCGGGGACATCGTCGGCTCCGACGGCACGACCGGCGAGGACGTGCGCGGCACCCGCGGCGAGTGGGCCGGATTCAACGGACGGCACGACGGCGAGGACGGCTCATCGACAGTGGTCTTCGTCGACCGCTCGCCATCGCAGGGCTTCGACACCAAGTGGTTCGCACGCTCCGAGCCCTTCGCCTGCCTCAACCCCGCGCCGTTCTTCGATCGGGTGCGCGTGTTCGAGGCCGACGAGACCATCGAGCTGCGGCATGCCGTGACCTTCGCGGACGGTGCATCGGACGCCGACAGGATGACCGTGCTCGCGCGGGCGGCACGCGGTGTCGCCGAAAGCGGGGATGACCTCGTCGCGGGCATCCACTCCGGGACCCAGATCGAGACCCGGACCCAGATCGAGACCCAGATTCACACCGACGCAGAGGGAGCGCGTTGACATGACCGAACAGAATGCGAACCAGCGACAGGCGAGGGCCTTCACTTCGGAGGCGCCGCTGCGCGTCGGGATCATCGGCACGGGCGGCATCGCTCGCAAGCACGCGTCGAGCCTTGCCGAGCTCGACGGCCGCGCCCGCATCGTCGGAGCGTGCGACATCGATGCGGAGCGGGTCGAGGCATTCCAAGCCGAATGGGACGTGCCCGTCGGCACCACCGCGCTCGAGGAGCTGCTGGATGCCGTCGAGCTCGACATCGTGCACCTGTGCTCGCCTCCCGGGCTGCACAAGCAGCAGGCCGTCGTCGCGCTTCGGCGGGGCATCCACGTGCTCAGCGAGAAGCCGCCTGCGCTGTCCCTTGCCGAGCTCGACGAGATCGCGGAGGCGGAGCGTGTCGGCGGTGCACAGTTCGCGACCATCTCCCAGCACCGCTTCGGATCGCGGGCGGTCTGGCTGCGCGACCGGGTCGCCGACGGTGCGCTCGGCCGTCCGCTGACCGCGGTGTGCAACACCCTCTGGTACCGGCCGGACTCGTACTTCGACGTGCCGTGGCGCGGCAACTGGGACGTCGAAGGCGGCGGGCCGACCATGGGCCACGGCATCCATCAGATGGACACCACGCTGTCCATCCTCGGCCCGTGGTCGCAGGTCATCGCCGTTGCGGCCCGCCAGGCTCGGCCGGTGGTCACCGAGGACCTGACCCAGGCGATCGTCACGTTGCAGAACGGCGCCGTCGTCAGCGTCGTGAACAGCCTGCTGTCGCCGCGCGAGACCAGCTATCTGCGGTTCGACTTCGAGTACGCGACGGTGGAGCTCGAGCACCTCTACGGATACTCGGACGAATCCTGGAGGATCACGGCGGCACCCGGGTACGAGGAGCAGGTGGCGGAGGCATGGGCGCTCGGGCCGCACGGCATCGCGAGCAGCCATGCCGCGCAGTTCGCCGCCATCGTCGACGCGCTGGAGAAGGGCGATCCCATCCCGGTGACCCTCGACCAGGCGCGAGGCACCCTCGAGCTCATCGCCGGCATCTACGCCTCGGCGTTCACCGGAACCTCGGTCTCGGCCGGCGACATCGACGCCGAGTCGCCCTTCTACCGCAGCATGGAAGGAAGCGGCGCGCCGTGGGCCGGAGAGGTGGTCATGGCGGAGAAAGCCTCGTGAGCGTGGCCGACGAGGCCCTCGCGAGGGGTCTTCCCGGCGGCGTCGCGGTGTCGCGGCTGCGGGTCTACGACTGGCCGACCGCCGACGGCGAGCACGGCGGGTCCCCCCACCTGCACACCGCGTCGACAGAGGGCTACGTCGTGATCGCCGGCACGGGCCGGGTGCAGACGCTGAGCTCCCAGGGGCTCGCCGTGACCGAACTCGTGCCAGGAACCGTTGCGTGGTTCACGCCCGGTACCGTGCACCGGCTCATCAACGACGACGGCCTCGACATCCTCACCCTGATGTCGAACGCCGGGCTCCCCGAGGCGGGCGACGCCGTGATGACGTTTCCGGCCGACGTGCTCGCAGATCAGGAGGAGTACGCGCGGCGTGCCGCGCTTCCGGCATCCGTCTCCTCGGAGGAGAGAGCGAAAGCCGCACGTCGTCGTCGCGACCTCGCGCTGGAGGGCTTCGCCGAACTCTGCGAGCGGGCTGCGACGGATCTGGATGGCACCCTCGACGACCTGTATGCGTCGGCGGCTTCTCTCGTGTCCGACCGGGCCAGGTCGTGGAGGCCGATCGTCGAGGCTGGCCCGCGGGCTCAGCTCGCCGCCACCCTCATGCAGCTTGAGCGACTGGGCGCAGCGGATGCGGGGCTGATGGCCGACTCGGGCATCCGGAGCACGACCCCACGACCCGAGGAGCAGTTCGGCATGTGCGGCATGCTCACGACGTGGGGAGTCGACTCATGATGCCCGACATCGTTAGAAAGCGTTTTCTGTTTGCGCTTGACTCAGCTCAGAGGTGCCAGGTAACGTGGCCACAGCGGTTTTCGGGAAGCGCTTTCCGCATCTGTCCGATCCATGCCGAAACGGGGTCGAACACCGCGGATCACGGGATGATCCGCACCATGTATTCAATGTCGATTACTAGGGGGCTCGCGTGAGCGTCTTCGAAGAACTGCGATCTGTCAGATCGTCGAGATCGACGAGCAAGCGAGACAACAAGGCGGCATTCTTCTTCTTGTTGCCGTGGCTTCTCGGTCTGATCGTGATCACGGCTGGTCCGATGATCGCTTCGATCTGGATCTCGTTGACGAACTACAACCTGATCCAGTCACCGCAATTCATCGGTGTGCAGAACTACATCCGCATGTTCAACGATCCTCGTCTGCTGAACTCGTTGCGGGTCACGTTCGAGTACGTGTTCGTGTCGGTGCCGATCCAGCTGATCCTGGCTCTCGCGTTGGCGTTGCTGCTCGACAGGGGTATGCGGGCGCTGCCGTTCTACCGCTCGGTGTTCTATCTGCCGTCGCTGCTGGGTGCGTCGGTCGCTGTTGCGATCCTGTGGCGGCAGATCTTCGGGCAGGACGGCCTGGTCAACCAGCTGCTGGGGCTGATCGGGTTCCACAACCTGCCGGGGTGGATCTCTGATCCGCAGTACGCGTTGGGCACGATCATCCTGCTGAACGTGTGGACGTTCGGTGCGCCGATGATCATCTTCCTGGCGGGTCTGCGGCAGATCCCCGACATGTACTACGAGGCAGCGCAGATCGACGGTGCTTCGCGGTGGCACAGGTTCTTCCACATCACGCTGCCGATGCTCAGCCCGATCATCTTCTTCAACATCATTCTTCAGCTGATCGGCGCCTTCCAGTCGTTCACCCAGGCGTTCGTCGTCTCGGGAGGAACGGGCGGACCGTCGGATTCGACCATGTTCTATTCGCTGTACCTGTATCAACAAGGCTTCAACCAGTTCGATATGGGATACGCCTCCGCGATGGCCTGGCTGCTGTTCATCATCATCGCGATCATCACGGCCGTGACGTTCGTCACCTCGAAGTATTGGGTGTTCTATGACAACTGAGACTGCAACCAGAGCACTGCTCGTTCCGGCGGGCCGTCAAGGACGCGAGAAGTCGCGGAGCGTTCGGCACTCGATCTGGCGTGTGTGCAAGCACATCATCATGATCGCTGCGGCCGTCATCATGATCTATCCGCTGTTGTGGATGGTCGTGTCATCGTTGCGTCCCAACAGCGAGATCTTCACGAACCCGTCGATCATCCCGGACAGCTTCGAGTGGCAGAACTACACGGCGGGCTGGAACGCGTTGTCGTCGCCGTTCGGCCTGTACCTGGGCAACTCGCTCATCATCGTGCTCGGCGCCGTGATCGGAAACCTGTTCGCGTGCTCCCTGGCCGCGTACGCGTTCGCCCGGCTCGAGTTCCGGTTCAAGCGGGTCGCGTTCACGATCATGCTGCTGACGATCATGCTGCCGTTCCAGGTGACGCTCGTTCCGCAGTACATCCTGTTCTCGTGGCTGCACATGCTGAACACGTTCTGGCCGCTGATCCTGCCGAAGATCCTGGGCACGGACTCGTTCTTCATCTTCCTGATGGTGCAGTTCATCCGAGGCATCCCGAGGGAGCTGGATGAGGCTGCGCGCATCGACGGATGTGGTCATCCGCGCATCTTCTTCCGCGTGATCCTGCCGCTGATGACGCCGGCGCTGGCGACGACGACGATCTTCACGTTCATCTGGATGTGGAACGAGTTCTTCGGCCCGATCGTCTACCTGACCCAGCCGCACACCTGGACGGTTCAGGTGGCACTCGGACAGTTCATCGACAACCAGACCGGCGGAAACTGGGGCCAGCTCTTCGCCATGTCGGTGCTCTCGCTGATACCCGTGTTCCTCGCCTTCCTCATCGGCCAACGCTTCCTCATCAGAGGAATCGCCACCACCGGCATCAAATAGCTCGTCGGCGGGTCGCGCCATTCACGGCGCGGCTCGCCGCGATGAGGAACAATCGTGAGCGGCGGCCCCGATGACTGCGCGGTCGCATCGAGGAGAGCGTATGGCTGTCGAGACGGGTTCTTCTGCGCGGCGCGAATCGAGCGGGTCGATGTCGACGCTGGCCGACGTCGCACGGCACGCGGGCGTTTCGCTGGCGACGGCGTCGAGGGCGCTGAATGGCAGCACGCGCAAGGTCAATCCAGAGCTCAGGATGCGCGTCGAGGAGTCGGCTCGTGAGCTGGGCTACACCGCGAACGTGCAGGCGCAGGCCGTCGCGCGAGGTACGAGCCGCGTCGTCGCGCTCGTGGTCGGCGACATCGCCGACCCCTACTTCTCCGCAGTGGCGGCGGGCGTCGTCGAAGCCGCCCACAGCCACCGACTCGTGGTGACGATGTCGGCGACGGGGACGCGGCCCGAGAGCGCTGTCGAGACCATCGGTGCGCTCAGGGGACAGCGGCCGACGGCGGTCATCCTCGTCGGCAGCCGCTACGTCGACAAGGTGGACGAAGCCCCGGTCGCAGCGGAGCTGCGCGCGGTTGAGCAACACGGCGGTCGTGTCGCCGTGATCGGTGGCCAGGCGGGTCCTTTCTTCCGCGCAGTCCCCGTACTCAACGCGGAGGGTGCCGGACGGCTCGCGGATGCCCTGGTCGAGCTCGGCTATCGGGACTTCGCGGTGATCGGCGGGCCCAAGGGCCTCATCACCCCTGCCGACAGGACGCGCGGCTTCCTCGAGGCGCTGGCCAAGCACGACATCCACCCGGCCCCCGGGGCCGTCATCACACGCGGCTTCTCGCGGCAGGCGGGGTACGACGACATGCTCGCGTTGCTGGATGCCGGCATCCGTCCCGAGTGCGTGTTCGCGGTGACCGACGTGATGGCCGTCGGCGCCATGACAGCGATGCGGGAGCGCGGGCTCACCCCCGGAGTCGACATCGGTGTTGCGGGCTTCGACGACATCGAGATGCTGCAGGATGTCGTGCCGTCGCTCACCACCGTCGCCCTGCCCCTGCGCGAGCTGGGCGAGCGCGCCCTGGAGCTCGCCCTCGCCGAGGATGCGGACGCCGACGCTGTCGGCGAACCTTTCGCCGGCGAGGTGCGCCTGCGCGACAGCACCCCGCCGCGCCGCTAGCGCCCACTGCCGCGTGCGTCGGCTGCCGCCGCACTGCCGCGTCGACCCACCACCATGTCGTCGAGCCACCGCTTTCTCGCCGACCCACCACCTTCTCGCCGACCCACCACCCAAACTGCGTCGACAAGTGGGTGGTTCGGCGAAAAGGTGGTGGTTCGGCGCCGAAGCCGTGGTGCGACAGCGTGGCGACCCACCCGATACGAGCTGGCAAGACCTCATCGGCCGGGGATCACGAAGCCGAATGCACGCAGCCGACGTGCCAGGGCGCCCGGACTCGCAGCGTCCTCGTCGCCCCAGCGCACCACGCGACGACCGGTCGTTCCGCGTATCCAGTCCTCGCGACGCTTCTCGTCCAGCACTACCTGCTCCAGGGTGCGTCCCGACCGCATCGCTTCGTCGAGGTACTTGCCCACGCCGTCGAATTCCCCGAAGGAGTCGAAGTCGTCGAGTGCGAAATCGGTCCAGTAGTCTCCGCCGTCCGGTGCGGGCACTCTCACCTGAGTCCTGACGTTGCGTACGCCGATTCGGTGCAGGTTCGTCCTGCTGGCGCTCTCACCGGGCAGTTGGGCACGGCCGTCCGCGAAGGCGATCACCCATCGCGCTTGACGGATACCTCTCTGTCCGCCCGCATTCGCAACCCGCTTCGCCATCGAGTCGCGCCAGACTCCGGCTCGCTCGTCGTCTTGCGTGTAGCGGTCGACCGCCGCCGCGCGCAGCGACGCGTCCGCGACCGAAACTGCTGCCTCCAGACCGAGCGTGCGGGCGAGATCGACGACAGTTCGTTCGACCGCCGTCACGCCGATCCCGCCGACCCGAGCTATGTCGCCGCTCGCGAGCCGACCTTCGTGCCGAAGAACATCAGGTGTGCTGCGAATGTGGCGCGGGCTCGCGACCAGCACTTCGACTCGCTTCGGCTTGTATCGGTACAGAGGCAACCCCTGAAGAACCGCGGCGGACGGTCCGGCGAACACGGGGTCCGATCCTCGGGCATCCTGGGCAACGGCGAGCACGTGCAACAGATGCCGACCTTCCGGCCACAGCTCGGCCCAGGCGGACTCCCGCACGAACCATCCGCGTCGGATGCGACGCAACGTGCCAGACCTAACCGCGATTTCGATCGCGCGCTCGGTCATCCCACGCAGCAGCAGGTCGTCGCGCGTCATCATCAGTGCAGCTGCATCGGCGATAGTGATGGCCTTCTTGCTCACACAGTGATCGTGTGTGAACGCCGGGTGCGCGCCCGCCGGTCTTCGTCGATCTGTGGAATACGGAATGGCCTGTGGATGAAGCACAGTGCGTCATCCCTCGCCTCCACCGAGCGCGGCACTTCCGCGACCCACCTGACGTCGTGACTTCCGCGACCCACCACCGAAGCGCCGAGCCACCACATTGTCCGCGCGGCCCGGGTGGTGGTTCGGCGGGCAGGTGGTGGTTCGGCGGGCAGGTGGTGGTTGGGGGCGGGCTACCGCAGGAGCCAGGCGGCGGCGTTCGCCACGATGGCGCGGTGCTCTGGCGCGTCGTACGAGGCGGCGTCGTGGCCGAGCGCGTCGTACACCACGCGGGAGGCGCCGTACTCGTGGGTCCAGAGCAGGGGGTGGCGCAGTCCCTCGTGCGCGTGCCACGCGAGCTGCGTCGCCCCGGGGGAGACGCGCATGGAGGTGTAGCGCTCGTCATCCACCTCGAAATCGTGGATGCCAGCCACGACGTCATGCGCATCGGTCGCGACTTCCACCTCGGCGCGCGAGTACGGCGGGTGCATCGTCGTGCCGCGTACCCAGAGGCCGCCGAGGATGGACTCCCATTCCGGCATATATCCGAAACTGGTGGACGACACGTGGAAGGCGAGCAGCGGCCGGCCGGACGCCAGGTAGGCGAGGAGGCCCCGGCGGGAGGCGGCGTCCGCCTCGGGATCCTCCCATGGACCGGTGATCTCGCCGGAGTCGTCGCGGATGACCGGCGCACCGACATTGACGACGAGGAGGTCGACGCCGTCGGCGCCGTCTCCATCGTCCGCGTCGGGTCGGGGTTCTCTGTCGCCGGCTGTGGACCGGGCCGGCTCGGGCTCCGGCTGCGCGGCCGGGGCGAACTGCACGAGCTCGGCGAGGCGGGCATCCACATCGCCGCTGATGGTCACGTCGTGCCCGGCATCCTCGAGGATTCCGGCGATGCGCTCCGACGTCTCCGCGAACGGATGCCACGGGTCGGCGTAGCGTCCCGACCCCGAGATGACGGTGATTCTGGCGGGCACGATGCTCCTTTGCTGTACACGCTCCATCGTGCCTGCTATTTTAGCGGGTAAGCGCTTTCCTGCGTGCACGTCGCTGCGACAGGTCACATCGCGAAGACCACTACCGATCGAAAGAGAACCACCGTGTCAGAGTCGACCATCGGCATCATCATGAACGGCGTCTCCGGACGCATGGGCTACCGTCAGCACCTCGTGCGGTCCATTCTCGCCATCCGAGAGCAGGGCGGTGTCGAACTCTCCGACGGCACCCGTGTGCAGGTCGAGCCGCTGCTGGTCGGCCGCAACGAGGCCAAGCTCGCCGAGCTCGCCGCACGACACGGCCTCGAGCACTACACGACCGATCTCGACGCGGCGCTGGCGGACGACCGCTGGCAGGTCTACGCCGACTTCCTGGTGACGAAGGCCCGGGCATCCGCCATCAAGAAGGCGATCGCCGCAGGCAAGGCCATCTACACCGAGAAGCCGACCGCCGAGTCGTTCGCCGAGGCCCTCGAGCTCGCCCGCCTCGCCGACGAGGCAGGCATCAAGAACGGTGTCGTGCACGACAAGCTCTACCTGCCCGGCCTGCGCAAGCTGCGCCGACTGATCGACTCGGGCTTCTTCGGTCGAATCCTCTCGGTGCGCGGCGAGTTCGGCTACTGGGTGTTCGAGGGCGACTGGATGCCCGCCCAGCGCCCCAGCTGGAACTACCGCACCGAAGACGGCGGCGGCATCATCGTCGACATGTTCCCGCACTGGAACTACGTGCTGGAGTACCTCTTCGGCCGCGTCGAGTCCGTCTATGCGCGCGCCGTCACCGAGATCCCCGAGCGCGTGGATGAGCAGGGCGACCTCTACAAGGCCACCGCAGACGATGCCGCATACGCCGTCTTCGACCTGGCGGGCGGCATCACCGCGCAGCTCAACTCGGGCTGGACCACGCGGGTGAACCGCGACGAGCTCGTCGAGTTCCAGGTGGATGGCACGCTCGGCAGCGCTGTCGTCGGCCTTTTCGGCTGCAAGATCCAGCCGCGCAACGCGACCCCGCGGCCGACGTGGAACCCCGACATCCCCGACACTCACGACTACGCAGCCGACTGGCACCAGGTGCCCGACACCGAGGTGTTCGAGAACGGCTTCAAGGTGCAGTGGGAGGAGTTCATCCGCCACGTCGCAGAGGACGCGCCGTTCCCGTACGACTTCCTCTCCGGCGCCCGCGGCGTGCTGATGGCCGAGAAGGGTCTCGAGTCCAACCGCACCGGCGCCCGCGTCGACGTGCCGGTCGTGACGCCGGAGAACCTCCGCGAGCTCGCCGGAGCGGTGCGATGACCGATTTCCTGCTGCTGGATGCCTCGGGAGGCGTGACCACCGAGCCGGTCGTCGAGCACGAGGCCACCCTCGTGCCGTCGTCGCCGCTGCGCTCACGCGTCGCGTATGCGGCAGCTCACGTCATCCCGAAGCCGTATGCCGAGAACGTGCCTGGAGAGCCGGCAGACCTCGACTGGGATGCCACTCTCGCGTTCCGGCATCACGTGTGGTCTCAGGGACTCGGGGTCGCGGATGCCATGGACACGGCCCAGCGCAACATGGGGCTCGACGCCGCAGCGACCCGCGAGCTGATCGCACGCAGCGCGCACGAGGCGGCATCCGTCGGCGGTGCGCTCGTGGTGGGCGTCAACACCGATCACGTCGACGACGAGGTCATCTCGCTCGACGCCGTGATCGACGCGTACGTGTCCCAGCTCGAGTTCACCGAGAACACGGGGGCCGGGGTCGTGCTGATGGCCTCCCGCCACCTGGCCAGGGCTGCGGAGTCCTCGGCGGACTACGAGCGCGTGTACGACGCCGTGCTCGCGAAGGCGAATGGGCCGGTCATCCTGCACTGGCTCGGCGAGGCGTTCGACCCGGCGCTGAAGGGCTACTTCGGGGGCCCGGGCGGCGATCTCACCGCGGCGACGGACACCATGCTGCGCATCATCGAGAACAACGCGAGCACGGTCTCCGGGGTCAAGATGAGCCTTCTTGATGCCGACGCCGAGATCGCCGTACGCGCTCGGCTTCCGCACACGGCGGCCATGTTCACCGGCGATGACTTCAACTATGTCGACCTGATCCGTGGCACGGACCCGCTCGGCTCGGAGGAGCCCGGCCACTTCTCCCACGCCCTGCTCGGCGCGTTCGCCGCGATCACACCCGTCGCGTCACGCGCCATCCGGGCGCTCGACGACGGCGACGCGGACGCCTACGAGCGCATCCTTCGCCCCACCGAAGCGCTCAGTCGCCAGGTGTTCGCGGCGCCGACCTTCTACTACAAGACCGGAGTCGCCTTCCTGAGCTGGCTCAACGGACACCAGCAGTCGTTCACCATGGTCGGTGGCCTCCACTCGGCGCGCAGCCTGCCGCATCTTTCGGAGATCGTGCGACTCGCGAACGGCTCCGGCGCACTGGAGCGTCCCGAGCTCGCGGCCGCGCGCTGGAACGGACTGCTCGCACTGAACGGCATCGTGGAGGCCGGCGCATGACGTCGCATCCGCGGTTCTCGCTGAACCAGGCGACGGTGAAGTACGCGTCGCTCGCCGAGGCGATCCAGACTGCCCAGGGGGCGGGCATCCCCGCGATCGGAACGTGGCGAGAGCCCGTCGCAGACATAGGACTGGATGTCGCCGCGCGCCTCATCGCCGATTCGGGTCTGCGTGTCTCGAGCCACTGCCGTGCGGGGTTCTTCACCGCGCATGATGGCCCCGACCGGGTCGCCTCGCTGGATGACAACCGTCGCGCGATCGACGAGACGGCAGCGCTCGCCGGGGCCGGAGCCCCCGGTTCGGCTGCTGTGCTCGTGCTCGTCGCGGGGGCACTGCCCACGGGAGACCGCGATCTCGTCGGGGCGCGTGAAAGGGTGCGCGACGCGCTCGGTGAGCTGGAGCCCTATGCGGCATCCGCCGGGGTGACGCTCGCGGTCGAAGCGCTGCATCCGATGTTCGCGGCCGACCGGTGCGTGGTGTCGACGCTCGGGCAGGCCATCGACCTCGCGGTCGAGGCCGGACCGACCGTCGGCGTCGTGGTCGACACGTACCACATCTGGTGGGACCCGGACGTTCTGGCGCAGATCGCCCGCGCCGGTGAGCTCGGCCGTATCGCGAGCTACCAGGTGTGCGACTGGCTCACCCCGCTGCCGGCCGACAACCTGCTCGGGCGGGGCATCCCGGGCGATGGGCACATCGACTTCGGTCCGATGACGCGCGCCGTCGTCGCGGCGGGCTACACCGGCGATATCGAGGCCGAGATCTTCAACGCGGATGTCTGGGCCCGCCCCTACCCCGAGGTCGCAGCCGCCACCGCAGACGCCTTCACTCGAGTGGTGGCTCCCTGGCTGTAGCCACCAAGTCGTCGCCACTTGGTGCGGGTTCGCTGAGATGCATTCCGCAGCAGGTGGCGACTACTTGCGTCGCGGAGCCGTCGGCCGCGACCGGCGCGCAACACAACCGAGGCGCCCACGAATGCATCGGCATAGAACTGCGCCTCCAAGTCGTCGCCACTTCATGCGGGTTCCGTGGGGTGCAATCCCCATGAAGTGGCGACCACTAGGCCCAGGCTGCTGGCCTGGGTCCGGTGGCATGACATGAGACGCTCCACGAATGGACCAGAGTAGAACCATGCGCGTCGTGATCGCCCCTGACTCCTTCAAAGGCTCGGCCTCCGCCGTCGAGGTCGCCAACGCGATCGCCGAAGGATGGCGCGAGGTGCGACCCGACGACGATCTCGTCGAGCTGCCGATGGCCGACGGGGGAGAAGGCACACTCGACGCCTTCGAGATCGCCGTCCCCGGTGCGCGTCGCATGCCCGTCACGGTCACCGGTCCGGATGGACGTCGGGTGCAGGCAACCTGGATGCTCCTGCCCGCCACCCCCGAACTACCAGGCGGCACAGGTGTCGTCGAACTCGCCGAGACCAGCGGCCTGCCCCTCATGCATCGACTCGACCCGATGTATTCGCACACGCTCGGCTTCGGGCAGGCCATCGCCGCTGCGCTCGACCAGGGCGTCTCGCGGCTCTTGCTCGGCATCGGTGGAAGCGCCTCGACGGATGGCGGGGGAGGCGTTCTCACTGCCCTCGGCGCTCGGCTCCTCGATGCCGACGGCATGTCGGTTCTGCTGGGCGGTGGCGCGCTGCCCGAGGTGGCATCCGTCGATCTCTTCAAGCTCCGCGCGTTGCCGGCCGCCGGGGCGCTCGTGCTCAGTGATGTGACGAACCCGCTGCTCGGGGCATCCGGTGCGGCGCACGTCTTCGGTGAGCAGAAGGGAGCGGATGCCCCACAACGCGACACCCTCGACGCCGCCCTCGCCAACTGGGCAGACGTGGTGGCCGCCGCCACCGTCGACGGGACCTCGCCCGTCGACCCTGCGACCCCTGGAGCCGGCGCAGCAGGGGGCACCGGGTTCGGCTTGCTCGCCTGGGGTGCGCAGCTGGCGTCCGGTGCATCCACCATCGCGGATGCGGTCGGCCTCGATGCCGCCATCGCCTCTGCGGATCTGGTGATCACCGGAGAGGGACGCTACGACGCGCAGACCGACTCCGGCAAGGCCCCGGCGATCGTCGCGGGTCGTGCGCAGCGCCTCGGGGTCGCGGCCGCCGTCGTCGCGGGATCCCTGGCGGTCGAGCCGCGCGGCTTCGCGGCCTCCGCCTCGCTCACCGAGCTCGCGGGCGACGTCTCCGCCGCCATCGCGGACCCCCTGAACTGGCTTCGTGGGGCCGGCCGCACCCTCGCCGCCCGCTACTGAGTTCTGCTCTCCCACCATGTGCTGAGAATCGGAGATTCACCCCGACACGCCGCGGCAGGAGGTCTGCGTTCGGTGTGTCGCCGCAAATCCCCGATTTCCGGCACCTGCCCGGAACGGGTGGTGGGAGTGCGGTGGGAGGTGTCGGCGGGTCGTGGCAGAGTCGGACCATGACCAGCGTCGGCGCCATCTTCAGCCCGTATCCGTACCCACCGGAGGCCCTGCCAGAAGCGGCGCTCGCCGCGGAACGTGCCGGCCTCAACGACCTGTGGCTGTGGGAGGACTGCTTCCGCGAGTCGGCGTTCGCTGCGGCATCCGCTGCGCTCGCCGTCACGTCGACCCTGAAGATCGGAATCGGAATCTCCCCGATGCCACTCCGCAACGTCGCCGTCACCGCGATGGAGATCGCCACGATCGCGCGCATCTTCCCCGGCAGGCTGCTGCCCGGTGTCGGGCACGGAGTGCAGTCATGGATGTCGAAGGTCGGCGCCCGCGTCGCCTCACCCCTCACCTTGATGCGCGAGTACGTCCCGGCGCTGCGCGGCCTGTTGGCCGGCGACGAGGTCACCATGGACGGCCGCTACGTGACGCTCGACGCGGTGCGCCTGGACTGGCCGCCGGCTGCGGTGCCCAGGGTGTATGCGGCCGCTGAGGGCCCGAAGACGCTCCGTCTCAGCGGTGCGGTCGCCGACGGCACGGTGCTCGACAGCCGGTACACCGTGGACCAGATCGCGCACTCCGCGTCGGAGGTGCGCGCGGGCCGCGCAGAGGCCGGGCGAGGGGAAGCCGACCTGGGCCCCGGCGAAGGAGGACGCCACGACATCGTCGCCTACGTGATGGCGGCGTTCGGCGACGGCGGCGTCGAACGTCTCGCGGCAGACTGGGGCGGGACGGTGCCGACCGATGTCGAGCAGCGTGTCGTCACGGGCACGGTGGCCGAGGTGGCGGCGGGGGTTCGACGCTTCGCCGACGCGGGCGTGGACAGGGTCATCCTGCTCCCGCCACGCGACGAGCCCGACCTCGCGGCATACTTCTCCCGGGTCGGGGAGGTCGCGGCAGCTCTCTGACCCTCCGCTGGTCGACTAGCGCCGCCGCAGGCGACGCATATCGAGACCGGGGCACAGGACGGCAACAAAAGTCTCGATACGCGTTCCGCTGCGCGACGCGCTACGCGACCAGCGGATTCGACGCCGGCGTCTCGGCGGCGAGTGCGCACCGCCCCCGGCGTCAGCTCCCTGCTGCGGCCAGCGCTGCGTAGCGCGCGTATTGCTCGCGGATGACGGGCCGGTGGTCCTGCCCGGGCGCGGCCACCACATCGAGCGGCCACTCGGGTCGCGATCCGGTGAGCACCCATGCCGCCTGCACGGCCGCGCCGTTCGCGACGTACTCGCCAGGGGCCGGAACCACGACGGGGGCGTCGAAGACCTGCGCTGCAACCGCCTGGACAGCGGGGTTGAGCGCGGCGCCTCCGACCAGGAGCAAGCGCTGCTCGCGCACGCCGACTGCACGCACGGCATCCAGTCCGGCGGCGAGGCCGCTGAGCATGCCCTCGACAGCGGCACGTGCCACGTTCTCCCTGCGTGCAGAGGCGATGGACATGCCGTGCAGGCTCGCCCTCGCGTTGGGCAGATTCGGGGTGCGCTCGCCTTCGAAGTAGGGAACCAGCACGACGCCGTCCGAGCCGGCCTGCGCCCGGAGCGCGAGCGTGGCGAGGTCGTCGAAGTCGACGTCGAGCAGGTCGGCGATCGAGCCGAGCACGCGGGCGGCGTTGAGAGTCGCGACGAGGGGGAGGAACCGACCAGAGGCATCCGCGAATCCGGCGACAGCGCCGGTCGTGTCGTTCGACGGTGCATCCGTGACTGCGAAGACCGTGCCGCTGGTGCCGAGCGAGATGACCACGTCGCCGGATGCCGCGCCCAGTCCGAGCGCGGCCCCCGCGTTGTCGCCTGCGCCAGGTCCGACGATGACGCCGGCCGGAACGCGGACCGTTCCGCTCTGCTCGACGGTCGGGCCGGCCGAATCGGCGGGGCCGAGGACCCGCGGCAGCACGACCGCGTCACCTGCATCTTCCGACGCGCTGTCGACTCCGCGCGCCTCGCGGCCCGGGCGGCCGAGCGCGAGCTCGAAGAGCCCCAAGTCGTAGCCGTTGTCGGACGGCGACCAATAGGCGGTGCCAGACGCATCCGAGCGGTCGGTCACGAGCGCGTCGAGCTGCGGCCCGAGCGGCGACTCGTCTGCGGGCCCATAGCCGAGCAGGCGCCAGGTGAGCCAATCGTGCGGAAGCGCGACGGCGGCGACCCTGTTCGCGTTCTGCGGCTCGGCATCCCGCAGCCAGCGCGCCTTCGTCGCGGTGAAGGACGCGACCGGAACTGAGCCGGACCTCCGTGCATACTCAGCGGCGCCGACTTCGTCGGTGAGCGCTGTTGCCGCGTCGGCGCTCCGCGTGTCGTTCCACAGCAGGGCGTCGCGGATGACCCGCCCCTCGGCATTCAGCGCGACCATGCCGTGCTGCTGTCCGCCGATCGAGATCGCCGCGACGTCGTCGAGACCGCCCGCTTCGGCGATGGCCACGCCGAGTGCGGTCCACCACGCGGCGGGGTCGACAGAGGTGCCATCCGGGTGGCCTGCTCTGCCGGAGCGAACGAGCCGACCGGACTCGAGGTCGCGGATGACGACCTTGCAGCTCTGCGTCGACGAGTCGACGCCCGCGATGAGTGTCATACGAGGTTCCTTCCGGGGGCCTGGGCTACACAATCATGCGCATAACTCCTGCAGTTCGTGTGGCCGGTGGTCTCAGATGTGCGAGATTCTGCGGCGCATGTCGGTGAGGACCGACGATCTGCAGGAGTTATGCGCAGTGCAATGGGGTAAGCGGAGTGGGTAGGGAGTGGGTAAGCGGGTGAGGAGCACGGGGTGGGAGGCGAAGATCGCCTCCCACCCCGGTGGATCAGCGAGCGCCGAGCAGGTGCTCGGTGGCGAGCTGCTGCAGGCGAACGAAGCCGTAGCCCTTGCCGCCGAAGTACTCGTCGGTGTTGAAGTCCTCGAACGCCGAGCGGTCGGCGAGCAGGGCGTCGTAGCTCTCGCCGTCGTTCAGCGTGGGCTGAGCGAGCTCGGCGACGCGGGACGCCTCGAGGGCTTCCTGCACCTCGGGGTCGGCGCGGAACGCTGCCGCGCGCTCCTTGAGCAGCAGGTACGTGCGCATGTTGGCAGCAGCGGAGTCCCAGACGCCGTTGATGTCCTCGGTGCGCGACGGCTTGTAGTCGAAGTGACGGGGGCCGTCGTACGCCTGACCGCCGTTCGGGCCGCCGTTCTCGAGCAGGTCGACGAGTGCGAACGCGTTGTGCAGGTCGCCGTGGCCGAACGCGAGGTCCTGGTCGTACTTGATCGAGCGCTGGCCGTTCAGGTCGATGTGGAACAGCTTGCCGTGGTACAGCGCCTGGGCGATGCCGGCGGCGAAGTTGAGGCCGGCCATGGTCTCGTGGCCCACCTCGGGGTTGAGGCCGACCATCTCGGGGTGCTCGAGTGAGTCGATGAACGCCAGGGCGTGACCGAGCGTCGGCAGCAGGATGTCACCACGCGGCTCGTTCGGCTTCGGCTCGATGGCGAAGCGGATGTCGTAGCCCTTGTCGATCACGTACTCCGACATCAGGTTGACGGCCTCGCGGTAGCGCTCGAGTGCCGACCGGATGTCCTTGGCAGGGTCGTACTCGGCACCCTCACGGCCACCCCACATCACGAAGGTCTTCGCGCCGAGCTCCGCGCCCAGCTCGAGCTGGCGCAGCGCCTTGCGGATCGCGAAGCGACGAACGCCGCGGTCGTTGGAGGTGAAGCCGCCGTCCTTGAACACCGGAGCCGAGAACAGATTCGTGGTGACCATCGGGATGATCAGGCCGGTGTCGGCCAGTGCCTGCTTGAGGCGGTCGATCTGCTTCTGACGCTCGGCGTCGGTGGAGCCGAAGGCGAACAGGTCGTCGTCGTGGAACGTGAGGCCGTATGCACCCAGCTCACTGAGCTTCTCGACCGCCTCGACGACGTCGAGCTGCGGGCGGGTGGGGCCACCGAACGGGTCGGTGCCGTTGTAGCCGATGGTCCAGAGACCGAACGAGAACTTGTCTTCTCGAGTGGGCATGACTGCCATGGAAGCATCCTTCAGCGTCGTTGGTGAGTATTTGTTGTGCGGCCAAACATATCAGACATCGGATGTCGCGTACAGCGCCAGAAATGTCGTCGAGGTCATGCCGTCGCGGTGTCGAGGATCGGATGTCGCACCGGCGCCGGCCCGATCGATCCGCCGTCCTCGCGCAGCCTGCACGCGATGCGAACCTGCGTCGGCGGGCCGTCCCGTCCCTCTAGGCGCGCGATGAGTGCTTCGGCCGCGCGCCGACCGAGCTCGTTCCCCGGGGCGTCGTAGATGCTGAGCGGTGGATCCAACAGCTCACCCAGCGTCATGGGGGAGGCGATCGTCGTGATCGAGATGTCCCGTGGAATCTCCATGCCCTTGCGCTTGACCCCGTTGAACAGCGCGAACGTGGCCTCGTCGTGCATCGAGATGACGGCGGTGGTGTCCGGCGCCTCGGCGAGCACACGATCGGCGATCGCCGAGATCGGCCCTGGCTCGTGCGGAACGCGGAAGACGGTGCCCTTCAATCCTCGCGCGGCGAGTTCGGAGTGGAACGTCTCCTCGGTACGCAGAGGGGGAGCATAGCCGGCAAGCGGGGTTCCTCTGAGGTCTTCGATCACGAGGCTGAAGTCGCGGTGGCCGAGTCCGGCGAGATGGTCGATGGCGAGCCGGGTGGAGACCTCGAAGTCGATGTCGGCGTAGTCGATGCCGGTCAGGTCCCTGGTGCGGCCGATCAGGGCGAACGGTGCGTTCGCCTCCTTCAGATGCCTGACGCGCTCATCCTCGAACTGTACCTCCATGAGGAGCACTCCGTCTGCGAACCCCGCCTGGATCAGCGACGTGATCTCGTTCGTGACGTCGTCGCTGTGCAACGGCCACAGCACGAGGCTGTAGCCGTGCTCCTTGGCTGCCGTCACTGCGGCATCCACGAACGTGTACTGGTTGCGGTGCCCGAGCAGCGGGTAGATGAGGGCGAGAACGTGAGACTTGCGGCTCGCGAGTGCCCTTGCCATCGTGTTGCGCCGGTAGCCGAGTTCGTCGATGGCGCGTAGCACGCGCTCGCGGGTGGCGCGGGTGACGGGCTTGGTGTCGTTGACCACGAACGACACGGTGGAGATGGACACGTTGGCGCGGTCCGCCACCTGCTGCATCGTGACCACGGGACGCCTCTTCTCTGCCCTGATGCCCTGCACGCTCCCCATGGGTGCCTCGGGCACTTGTGCTTCGGGCCAGTATCGCATTCCCGTAACGGAAATCGGTAAAGCGCTTGACTTTTTGTTCGAAGCGCGCACAGAATGCCTGTCAAGCACTTGCCGGAGCTCACCGAAGATCTCGCGGTCTTCTTTTTTCGCCTTCCGGTCAAGCGCTTGACCTTGCTGTCTTCCGACGGCGATCACATTCTGGTGACGAAGCAAAGGAGCTCTTTCGTGAAGAAGTCACGCATCATCGCGGTGCTGGCGGGAGCCGCAGCGATCTCGCTGTCGCTGGCTGCCTGTTCCTCGGGTTCGAACGGCTCGAACACCTCTGGCGGGAAGCAGGCGCTGACCATCGAGGACTACTACACCTCCGATCCGGGCATGTCCGGATTCGACAACATGTACAAGCAGTGCGGCGCCGAGGCCAACGCCACTGTGAAGTCGGTGCACATCGCGGGAGCATCGCTGATCTCGAAGGTGCTGCAGCAGGCGTCGTCGAAGACGCTGCCCGACGTGCTCATGCTCGACAACCCCGACGTGCAGCAGATCGCGGCGACCGGCGCTCTCGCGCCGCTGAAGAACTTCGGCGTCTCGGCACCGTCGGGTGACGTGCCCTCCGTGGTCAAAGCCGGCACCTACAAGGGCGAGCTCTACGGTCTCGCCCCCGTGATCAACTCGATCGCTCTGTACTACAACACCGATCTGCTGAAGGCCGCCGGTGTCACACCCCCGAAGACCTGGGACGAGCTGCAGGCCGCAGCGAAGAAGCTCACCGATCCCAGCAAGGGTCAGTACGGCTTCGCGATGAGCAACATCAACACCTACGAGGGCACCTGGCAGTTCCTTCCGTTCTTCTGGACGAACGGCGGCAACGAGAAGAACATCGACACCGCTAAGGCTGCTCAGGCGCTGCAGTTCGACGTCGACCTGCAGAACGACGGCTCGATGTCGAAGAGCTCCGTGAACTGGAGCCAGCAGGATGTCAACAACCAGTTCGTCGCAGGCAAGGCGGCCATGATGATCAACGGGCCGTGGCAGCTGCCCGTGCTCAACTCGACCAAGGGCCTCCACTTCGACAGCGTTCCGATTCCGGTGCGCGACAGCTCGCAGCAGGTCGTCTCCCCGCTCGGTGGTGAGACCTTCAACGTGACGAACACGGGTGACAAGGCCAAGATGACCGCCGCCGCGAAGCTGGTCGAGTGCCTGAACAAGCCGGCCAACCAGCTGAAGATCGCTGCGTTCTCGGGCAACGTCCCCGCCGACCAGGCATCGGCTGCGACGTGGGCGAAGTCGCACCCGCAGGTGCAGTCGTTCGTCGAGACGGTGAAGACCGCTCGTGCCCGCACCGCGGAGCTCGGACCGAAGTGGCCGACGGCCGCGACGGCGATCTACACGGCGGTGCAGAACGCGCTGACCGGCAAGGCATCCCCGTCCGCTGCCCTGCAGCAGGCGCAGACGCAGAACAAGTAGACCGGTAGCCGGGCGGGCATGAGCGCTTCATGCCCGCCCGGCATTTTCGACCGCAAAGGAGCGTGACATGACTTCAGTCGATGCCGGCCTCGATCGCGCTACCGCGCGAACGACGCGCGGTAGCGGCACGCCACGGCGCAAACGGCACGTGGCCCGCTATTTCACCCGGTGGCTTTTCGTAGCCCCGGCCATCCTGTTCGTCCTGATCTTCTTCGGCTACCCGATCGTCGAGAACGTGATCATGTCGCTGCAGGACTACACGACGACCACGTTCTACACCGGCGTCGCCCCCTGGGTCGGGTTCCAGAACTACGCCGAGGTGTTCAGCAACCCGATCTTCGCGACGACGGTCATCAACACGGCCCTCTTCACGATCGGGTCGATCGTGTTCCAGTTCGTGATCGGGCTGGGCCTTGCACTGTTCTTCAAGCGGCACTTCCCGCTCAGCGGGTTCCTGCGCTCGCTGCTGCTGCTCCCGTGGCTGCTTCCGCTCATCGCCTCCGCGGCGGTCTGGAAGTGGATCCTCGACCAGGGCAGCGGAGCGCTGAACCAGTTCCTCGCGATCTTCGGGGTGCAGCCGGTTCCGTGGCTGGTCAGCCCGAGCCTCGCGCTGATCTCGGTCATCGGGGTGAACATCTGGCTGGGCATCCCGTTCAACACGACCATTCTCTACAGCGGTCTTCAGGCCGTGCCCGATGAGCTGTACGAAGCGGCATCCCTCGACGGTGCGACCGGGTGGAAGGCGTTCTGGCACATCACGTGGCCGAGCATCCGCTCGGTGGTGAGCGTGGTCATCGTGCTCGGGGTCGTCTATACGCTCAAGGTCGTCGACATCATCCTGGGTCTCACCGGCGGCGGGCCGGCGAACTCGACGCAGACGCTCGCCACCTGGGCCTACCAGAACTCCTTCGTGCAGTTCCTGTTCGGGCAGGGTGCCGCGATCAGCAACGTGCTGATCGTGATCTCGCTGGTGTTCGCCCTCGTTTATCTCTACATGAACCGCAAGGGGGTCGACGAATGACCGCGACACAGGCGATGGTGCTGCCAGGCACGAAGAGCACGAAGGAACAGCGGCGCAAGCACGCCCGCAAGTGGCCGATGACGGTGCTCGGCATCATCTTCCTCGCCATCATGGTGTTCCCGATCTACTGGATGATCAACAGCAGCCTGCAAGGCAACTCGGGTGCGGCGAACACCGAATGGTTCCCGTTCCACCCGACGTTCGCGGGCTACCAGACCGCGCTCGCGCAGCAGCTGCCCAACCTCGCAACGAGCCTGATCGTCTCGCTGAGCTCGGTCGTGCTGACCCTGATCGTCGCGACCCCTGCGGCGTACGGACTCGCCCGGTTCAAGATGCGCGGGATGACGGTGTTCGTGTTCGTGCTGCTGATCACACAGATGATCCCGGTCATCGTGATCGCGAACGCCCTGTACGCGCTGTTCAACAACTGGGGGCTGCTCAACTCGTACCTCGGCCTGATCCTGGCCGACAGTGCTGCGCAGATCCCGTTTGCGATCATCCTGATGCGCGCGTTCATGGTGTCGGTACCGCACACCCTCGTCGAGGCCGCGCTGGTGGACGGCGCGAACAACTTCAGGGCCTTCATCTCGATCATCGTGCCGATCAGCAAGAACGCGATCATCACGGCCGCACTCTTCACGTTCCTCGGAGCGTGGGGTGACTTCCTGTTCGCGTTGACCCTGACGAGCACGCCCGCCGTGCGACCGATCACGCTCGGTATCTACAACTACCTGGGCGCCAACGTCTCCCAGTGGGGGCCGGTGATGGCAACCGCGGTGATGGCGTCGATCCCTGCCGGAATCCTGCTGATCATCGCTCAGCGGTACATTGCCGCTGGCGCGCTCGGCGGCGCTATCAAGTGACCTGAGCGGCGACAGCCGCCGGAGGTCCCACGAATCGGGACCTCCCTGGTCAGACCTCTCGTTGTACAGAACTACTAAAAGGAGCATCCATGAGCATCTCTGCCGACCGTCCGCTGCGCGTCGTCGTCTGGGGGGAGAACCGGCACGAGCAGGTCGAACCGCACGTTGCCGAGCTCTACCCGGAGGGCATGCACAACGCCATCAAGGCGGGAATCGAAGAGAACCTCGGCGCGAAGGCCACGGTCACGACGGCGCTGCTCGACGACCCCGAGCACGGACTCACCGAGGAACGCCTCGCCGAGACGGACGTTCTCACCTGGTGGGGTCACGCTGCGCACGGCGAGGTCTCCGACGAGATCGTCGAGCGGGTGCACCGCCACGTGCTGGAGGGCATGGGACTCGTCGTGCTCCACTCCGGGCACTGGTCGAAGATCTTCCAGAAGCTGATGGGCACGACGTGCACCCTTCGGTGGCGCAGCGAGCACGACCGCGAGCTGGTCTGGACCGTCGACCCGACGCACCCGATCGCCCAGGGTGTGCCGCACCCGATCGAGATTCCGCAGCAGGAGATGTACGGCGAGCAGTTCGACGTGCCGAAGCCCGACGAGATCGTCTTCATCAGCTCGTTCTCCGGCGGCGAGGTCTTCCGAAGCGGCATCACCTACCGACGCGGCAACGGCAAGATCTTCTACTTCAGCCCCGGCGACCAGGACTTCCCGGTGTACCACCACAAGGACGTTCGCAGGGTGATCGCGAACGGTGTCGACTGGGTGGCATCCGATCGTCCGAAGCGCGAGATCCCCGTTCTGCTGCGCTACGAGACCGGCGACTTCTTCAACGGTCGCGGCTACCAGGGCGCCATGCACAACAAGGATGACGCCGAATGAGCTCGTCAGAGACCGCAGGGTTCGCCACCGTCGGCGGGGATGCCCCGCTGCGGGTCGTGCTCGTCGGTGCAGGCGCCATGGGAAGGCACTGGCTGCAGGTCATCACCGAGACGCCTGAGGTGGAACTGGTCGGCCTCGTCGACCTCGACCTCGAGCTCGCGAGGGGAGTGGTCGCCGATCGCGGCCTCACGATCGTCGTGGGTGACTCGCTGACCGCGGTCGCCGCCGAGTCCGGTGCTCAGGCCGTGATCGATGTCACGGTTCCGCCGGCGCACCACTCCGTGAACACCGAGGCGCTGCTCGCCGGCCTTCCGGTGCTGTGCGAGAAGCCGATCGCGCCGACGGTCGCCGAGACCCTCTCGCTGATCGCCGCCGAGGAGCTCTCCGGACAGCTGCTGATGACGAGCCAGTCACGGCGGTACTACCCCGTGCTCGCCGAGCTGAAGGATGCCATCGGCAACCTCGGCGACATCGGCTTCGTCACGACGGAGTTCTTCAAGGCTCCGCACTTCGGAGGCTTCCGAGACGAGATGGCACATCCGCTGCTCGTCGACATGGCCATCCATGCCTTCGACGTCTCGCGCTACCTGCTCGACGCCGACCCGGTGTCGGTCGACTGCCGCACCTTCAACCCGAGGTGGAGCTGGTACCGCGGAGACGCCGCGGCCACAGCGATGTTCGAGTTCGAAGGCGGCACGAGGTACACCTTCACGGGCAGCTGGTGCAGCCCAGGCCTCGAGACCTCGTGGAACGGCAGCTGGCGGGTCAGCGGTGCGCTCGGCACGGCCACCTGGGACGGCGAGGGCCACCCGGAGGTCGAGCTCGTCGGTGCCGAGGCACCCCAGCAGTCCCGCGAGGTGACGACCCGTTCCGAGATCGCGGGCGCCCTCGACGACTTCGTCGACGCGCTGCGCACCGGTCGCAGGCCGGCGGGCGACGTGCACTCCAACGTGTACAGCCTCGCGATGGTCGAGGCGGCCGTGCTCTCCGCAGAGAGCGAGCGGACCGTCGTACTCGACACTGTGTTGGAGCAGGCGTACGCCGCAGCCATCGCGAACGAGCGACGGGATGACGTGAAGGCCGTGCTCGAGTCGTGGGGGTCCGCAGCACACGGCCTCTCGACGGACGAGCGGGCATCCGTCGCCTGACGCTTCCGGTCGTTCACATCCCACCAGCTTCGAAAGGTTCCGATGAGATTCACCGACGGGTTCTGGCAGCTCCGGCCGGGGGTGCACGCGCTGTACGCGCAAGAGGCGTACGACGTCGAACCGCAGGGCGACTCCCTCGTCGTGACGGCGCCGAGCAAGGTCGTGCGCTCCCGCGGCGACGTGCTCAACCACGGCGCGCTCACGGTCAGGCTCGACTCGCCGATGGAGGGCGTGATCGGCGTGCACGTCGAGCACTACGCCGGTGCGCGCGCCGAGCGCGGCTTCGAGCTGGTGGGGCGTGAAGACGCCGTCGCGAGCATCGAGGTCGACGACGAGAGCGGCAGCCTGACGAGCGGCGACCTCACCGCCACCGTCGAGCGGGGCGCCCCGTGGAACCTGGAGTTCTCGGCGCGCGGTCGAGTGCTGACCTCCAGCGGGGCCAAGTCGCTGGCGCATCTGCGTCTGGATGCCGACGCCTTGGTCGCGAGCGATGCGTGGGTGGCAGACGAGGGCATCCCGGTCACCTCGTCCTCGTATGTGCTCGGCCAGCTCGACCTGGCCGTCGGCGAGCTCGTCTACGGGTTGGGCGAACGGTTCGGTCCGCTGGTGAAGAACGGCCAGACCGTCGACGTGTGGAACGCCGACGGCGGCACGTCGAGCGAGCAGGCGTACAAGAACGTGCCGTTCTATCTGACCAACCGCGGCTATGGCGTGCTCGTGGATCATCCCGGACTCGTCTCGTTCGAGGTCGCCTCCGAGGCGGTAGAGCGGGTGCAGTTCGCCGTGCCGGGGGAGCGGCTCAGCTTCTACGTGATCGACGGCCCGACACCCAAGGATGTGCTCGAGCGCTACACGCGATTGACCGGGCGCCCCGCCAAGGTGCCAGCATGGTCGTACGGGCTCTGGCTGTCCACCAGCTTCACGACGTCGTACGACGAGCAGACGGTCAGCTCCTTCATCGACGCGATGGCCGAGCGCGATCTGCCGCTGTCGGTGTTCCACTTCGACCCGTTCTGGATGCGCGAGTTTAACTGGTGCGATCTCGAATGGGATCGGCGCACGTTCCCGGATCCTGAAGGGATGCTCGGGAGGCTGCACGACAAGGGCGTGCGCGTCTGCGTGTGGATCAACCCCTACATCGCGCAGCGCTCGCCGCTCTTCGCGGAGGGCGCCGAACGGGGCTACCTGGTCAAGCGTCCGAACGGCGACGTCTGGCAGTGGGACATGTGGCAGCCGGGCATGGCCGTCGTCGACTTCACGAACCCCGAGGCGACCGCCTGGTTCCAGGACAAGCTGCGTGCGCTCACCGCGATCGGCGTCGACGCGTTCAAGACCGACTTCGGTGAGCGGATTCCGCTCGATGCGACTTTCGCCGACGGCTCGTCGCCCGAGAGCGTGCACAACCTCTACGCCCAGCTCTACAACAAGGCGGTGTACGACGTGCTCGTCGAGCAACGCGGGGAGGGCGACGCCGTGCTGTTCGCCCGCTCGGCGACCGTCGGGGGTCAGACCATGCCGGTGCACTGGGGCGGAGACAGCACGTCGACGTTCCCGTCGATGGCCGAGACGTTGCGCGGCGGGCTCTCGTTCGCGCTCAGCGGGTTCTCCTTCTGGAGCCACGACATCGGTGGCTTCGAGGGAACGCCGAACCCGGATGTCTTCAAACGCTGGGTCGCCTTCGGTCTGCTCTCGAGCCACTCCCGTCTGCACGGCAGCGACTCGTATCGCGTGCCGTGGACGTTCGACCGGGACCCCGTCACGGGGGAGTACGACGAGAGTGCGACCAGCGCGGTCGCGGTGACCCGGCGCTTCGCCAAGCTCAAGAACCGGCTCATGCCGTACCTGTTCGCGGCAGGCGACGAGGCATCCCAGCGCGGCATCCCCGTGATGCGGCCGATGCAGCTGGAGTTCCCGGATGACCCCGCTGTGGCGTACCTCGACAGGCAGTACATGCTCGGCTCCGACATCCTCGTCGCTCCGGTGTTCTCGGCCGACGGGTCCGTGCAGTTCTACCTGCCTGCGGGCGGGTGGACCAGCCTGCTCACGGGCGAGCACGTGGATGGCGGAGCATGGCGAACCGAGACGCACGCACTCGACTCCCTTCCGCTGTACGTGCGCGACGGGGCCGTGCTGCCGATCGGGGCGCGCGACGACCGGCCGGACTACGACTTCGTCGACGGGCTCTCGCTGCGGGTGTATCCCGGCGCGGAGCCGGGAACGGTGCACGTGCTGGGCGTCGACGGCACCCCGGTCGCCATCGAGCTGAGCCGCACGGACGGCACCTACACCGCCCAGGCCGGCGGTCGCCACGTCCCTGTCGAGCTCGCCTAACTCGACCAGCGGGTGCGGTGCCCGGGGTTGCCTGGCGCAGGGCCGGCCGGGTAATACGGTGGACTGATGCAGCAGGTGCCCCTCCGCCAGGTCTTCCACGGCGGGCGCGGCGTGTTCCTGCTCGGCATGCTGCTGGCGGAGTTCGGCGGCGGCATGCAGGGTCTTGCCGTCTCGACAGTGCTGCCCGTCGTGGCATCCGAACTGCACGGCTTCGCACTGTTCGGCGCAACGCTGGCGGCGGGGAACATCGCTGCGGTGCTCATGCTGGCGTTCAGCGCGCCGTTGCTCGCGCGCATCCGTCCGACTGTGGTCATCGCTGCGGCGACCATCGTGTACGCGGTCGGCGTGGTGCTCAGCTCGTTCGCGCCGACAATGGCGTGGGTGCTCGCCGGCATGGTCGTTCGCGGCATCGGCCTCGGGCTGATCACCGGATTCGGCGCCGCCGCCATCGGCGGCCTGTTCGACGACCGCGAGCGTCCGCGGGTTCTCGGGCTCTATGCGTTCGTGTGGATCATCCCGTCCATCGTCGGGCCCGCGCTGAACGCGGCGATCGCGCAGTGGGTCGGATGGCGGTGGGCGTTCGCCTGGCCGCTCATCCTGGTGGTGGGAGCTCGCGTGCTGATGGGTGCGTACTCGTCCGCCATCCCGTGGGAGCGACGCAAGGAGCCGGTGCGCGCGACGGCGGGCGTCGTCGTCGCTGCGCTGCTGGGAGTCGGAGCCCTCGCCTCGGCCTGGACCGGACCCTTCGCCTTCGGCCTGTTCGCCATCGCCGGCCTCGGCGCTGCCGTCGGCATCGTCGCCTTCCTCGCCCGCGGATCGCAGGATGCCCGGCTGATGCGAACCCTCAGCACCTTCGGTGCGCTGTGCGCAGCGTTCTTCGGTGTCGACGTGCTGCTCTCGGTCACCGTGATCGAGGCGCTCGGGGGCGGGCTGCTCTGGGCATCCATCGCCATCACGGGAGCTCTCGTGATGTGGACCCTCGCCGGGCTGCGCCCGCGGCCATCGGCACGGCCAGACCGAGTGACCACCGGCCTGGTGCTCGTCACGGTGGCCGTCGCCGCTTTGGCGCTCACGTGCGTCGTCGCGTCAGGGCCGACGGGCATCGCGATCGTCGTCGTCGCCGGGCTCGTCGCGGGCCTCGGCATGGGCGTCGCCTACCCGCTGGTCATGTCCGAGTCGTTCGAGGGACCCGCGCCAGCGCACCGTGTCGGACCCCTGGTGTCCTTCGCCGAGACGGCGACCGCCGCGTGGGCGGCCATGGTCTGCGGCGGTCTCTACTCCGCGCTGCACTCCTCGGGAGCCGCACCCGGCACGGCGGTGAGCTGGGCGTTCGCCATCCTGCTGCCGATCGCGATCGTCGGAGTCGTCGTGGCGTTCCGTCGCCGTCGAGTGCCCTGGCCCGCCTCGGCGCTCTAGGCCCGGCTGACGGTGACCGCGCTGCGCAGCTCTCGCGTGTGGTCGACCACCCGAGCCGGTCCGGTCAACGTCACGGGCAGGGCGAAGCGGATGTCGCCACTCGACGCACCCAGCCGCAGCTCGAGCTCCCCGGGTTCGACGACGCGCGCGTAGTCGCGCCCGGTGAACGCGGAGAGGTCCGCGCTCACCTCGAACGACACCGTGGCGGATGCGCCGGCCTCCACCGGAACGGACGCGTACCCGATCAGCCGGTTCACCGGACGCACGACGGATGCCACCGGGTCGTGCAGATAGAGCTGCACGTTCTCGATGCCGGCCCGATCACCGGTGTTGGTCACCCTCACGGAGACGTTCACCGTGCCGGACGTCGTGACGGAGTCGGCGTCTACTCGGGCATCCGACCACTCGAACGACGTGTAGGAGAGGCCGTGCCCGAACGGGAATCTGGCCGTCGGGTCGAGGTTCGAGACACCGGTCGGACCGCCGAGCGGCGCGGCCAGATAGGTGGCCGGCTGGCCGCCCTCCGTTGCCGGGATGCTCACGGGAAGCCGACCGCTCGGGTTGACCCTGCCGCTGAGCACGCCTGCGATCGCCGGGCCGCCCTCCTCGCCAGGGAAGAACGCGGCGACGATCGCGCCGGCCTTGTCGGCGGCGGACCCTAGTGCGTACGGCCGTCCCTCGACGAGCGTCGCGACGACCGGGGTTCCGCTGTCGACGAGCGCATCGAGCAGGTCCTGTTGGCGGCCGGGAAGGCGCATGCTCGCGGCGTCGCATCCCTCGCCTGAGGTTCCGCGCCCGAAAAGCCCGGCGTGATCGCCGAGCACCGCGATCACGAGGTCGGCGGATTCGGCGGCGGCCACCGCGCGGGCGATGCCCTCGGCATCCGATTGCGCGGCCTCGGCCGGGGTGACGCCGTCGCCCTTGCCGTCGACGCTGACGGCGGGCTCCACGACGAACGTCGCGTCGGCGAACTCGGCGCGCAGGCTTTGCAGCACGGTCGGCAGCTCGATGCCGATCGGCACCTCGGGGTGCAGCGTGCCGACGTGGCTCGGGAACGAGTAGCACCCCAGCATCGCGAACATGTCGTCGGCCAGCGGCCCGACGACGGCGATGCGGATGCCCGTTCCCGCATCGATCGGCAGCACGCCGTCGTTGCGCACGAGCACAACAGCCCGCTCGGCGACCTCCCGCGCCAGCGCGCGATCCTCGTCGGCGTCGAGTCTGATGCGTCCTCGCACCGCCTCGATGTCGTCCAGGTCGGAGTCGCTCCAGCCTGCTGGGATCGGCGACCAATCCGCGTTCAGCATGCCGAACTCTGCCTTCTGCAGCAGCACCCTGCGGAGCGCGCGGTCGATGTACGCCTCGTCGAAGCGTCCATCGGCGACCTCGGCGACCAGCGGGTCGCCGTACGCCTTCACCGTCGGAAGCTCGACGTCGACTCCGGCCTTGAGGGCGGCGGCAGCGGCCTCACCCCAGGTGCCGGCGACGCCGTGCAGAGTCTTGAGGAACGCGACGCCGAAGTAGTCGGCGACCACGGTGCCTGTGAAGCCCCAGGTCTCCCTGAGCAGTCCGGTGAGCAGGGTCTCGTCGCCTGCGGAGGGCACGCCGTCGACATCCGTGTAGGCATGCATCACGCTCCGCACACCGCCGTCGCGCACCGCGAGCTCGAACGGGGGGACCATCACGTCGTTGAACTCGCGACGCCCCATCGACACCGGGGCGAGGTTGCGCCCGGCCTTCGACGCCGAGTAGCCGATGAAGTGCTTCAGCGTGGCGACGATGCCCGTGGACTCGAGCCCGCGCACGTACGCCGTCGCGATGGTGCCGACGAGGTAGGGGTCCTCGCCGATGGTCTCCTCTGTGCGGCCCCATCGCGGATCGCGAGTGACGTCGAGCACGGGGGCGAGGCCCTGGTGCACGCCGACCGCGCGCATGCCGGCGCCGATCCTGGTGGAGACGCGCTCGATGAGCGCCGGGTCGAATGTTGCGCCCCACGACAGCGGGACGGGGTAGGCGGTCGCTCCCCACGCGGTGAACCCGGCGAGGCACTCCTCGTGCGCGATGGCGGGGATGCCGAACCTGTTAGCGGCCATGATGCGCTTCTGGCTGCGCGCGAGCGAGACGAGCCCGACCGCGGCGTCGACGGGAGCCGACCCGAACGACCGGGTGAGCTGGCCGAGTCCATGGGGGAGAAGCTCGTCGAGCTCGACGGCGTCCTCACTCATGTCGTGCTGGAAAGGCGCCACGTCGTCCCCGACCGGTGAGGATGCCACCCACACGCCGTACAGCTGCGCGACCTTCTCGCGCAGCGTCATCTCGGCGATCAGTGCATCGACGCGCTCGGCGTCGGACAGGGAGCTGTCGTGCCATCGAGGCGTTGAGTTGCGCACGTCGTTCATCGTCTTCCTCTCCGTTCCGGGTTGCGAGCCCGGTGTCTGCTCATCCCGGTACTTGCTCATCCCGGTACCTGCTCATCCCGGTACTTGCTCATCTCGGTGGCTGCTATCCCAGGTTGCCACCGGCGCCCGTTCATAACTCCTGCTGATCGGCGGTGACAGCCACCTACCTCCCCGAATTTCCGGCACTTCGGGATGTCACCACTACCGAATTGCAGGAGTTATGGACAGGGGGCGGGTCAGTGGGCCACTGTGCTGGTCTGGTCGGCCGCTCCTAGCGCGGCCACTCCGCGACAAGGTTGTCGGCGACGCGGAACGCGTTCGCCACGATGGTCAGGGTCGGGTTCACCGAGCCGTTCGTCGGGTGCAGCGACGAGTCGCAGCAGACGATGCGGCTGGTGCCCCACACGCGACCGTAGGGGTCGGTCGCCGAGTTCTCGGTCGAGGTGCCCATGCGGGCGGTGCCGCACGAGTGCTCACCTGCAGCGGATGCCGTCGCCGGGCCGCCCTGCCGCCTGATGTCCGTGACCCCTGCAGCCTCCAACCACTTGGCACCCTGGACGGCCATGCCGTCCTCGACCTGCTGGCTCGTCCAGTGCACGTCCTTGCGCAGTGCAGCGCCTGGCCGACCCCAGCGATCCTTCACGCCCGCGAGCGTGACGCGCGAGGTGGGCAACGGGATCTCCTGACCCATGGCGAAGACACCGAACAGGTTGGCGCGGTCTCCGCGCATCCACGCCTTGTGGCCCGCGCCCCATCCGGGAACCCCCGGCGCGGGCTGGCCAGCGGATGTCAGCGGCAGCAGGCTCATCAGGTCGACGATCACGCCGCCGCCCCACGGGATGGTCTCGCCGTGCACGTGATCGAGCGTCGCGACGGAGTGCCCGGGGCCGATGTACGGCTTGACCGGTCGCTCGGAGTGGCCGAGCACTGTGGCGACACGGTGGTCGTGCAGATAGCGCCCGACGTGGTCGTTGCCGAGGCCGCTCGCCAGCAGCAGACGGGCCGTCTCGACGGCCCCAGCCGACATCACGACGACGTCAGCGCTCACCGTGAGTTCGACCGGCCGCGTCGAGGCGTCCGCCATGATCGTCACGCCGGCCGCACCGACGCCGTCGCGCACCTCGATCACCTCGGCATCCGCCAGCAGGTCGCACAGACCCGTCGCCAGCGCGCGAGGGATGAACGTGGATTGCGATCCGTTCTTCGCGTTCACCGGGCACGTGTTGCCGATGCACTGGGCGCAGCGCACGCAGGCGGCGCGTCCGTCCCACGGAACGGAGTTGATCGCCAGCGGGATCGGACCCCAACCCCAGCCGAGTCGATCCGCAGCAGCGCCGAGCAACTCGCGAGACGGCTCTGTGCCCATCGCGGGCATCGGATAACCACCCGAGCGCGGCGTGCGACGCGTCAGTCCGCCCTCTTCGCCGGCGACTCCGAGCTCCCACTCCGCCCGCGCGTAGTACGGCTCCAGGTCGTCGTACGACACCGGCCAGTCGGCGAGACTTGCGCCATCGGGGTTGCCGTACAGGCTGTGCATCCTGAAGTCCTCGGGCATGAACCGCCATGCCATGCCCTGCCAGATGCGGGTGCCACCGCCCACCGCGTCGGCGTTCAGACCGTAGATCGAGGCGTCGTCGGTGCCGTCGAGCACCCGGTCGCCGTCCGGGAGCTGAGCGACCCGCGGATGACCGGGGCCGGGTCCCACCGTCGGCCAGTACACCGCATTGCGCTTGCCGTGCAGGTGATCGTTGCGGATCTGGTCGTTGCGCAGGTTGGGTGCGCGCTCGACGAGCAGCACGTGCTTGCCTGCGGCCGTCAGCACCTGGGCGGCAACGCCGCCGCCCGGGCCAGAGCCGACGATGATCGCGTCGTAGTGCGCGTGCACCTCGCCGGGGTCGATCGCCGCGGGCGGCTCCGGCTCGATCGGGGTGACACCCTCTGGCAGGCCGCGGAAGCCCACCATCTCGAGCCCGGCGGGATGCCTGCCGTCCGACGACGCGTAGTACCCCTCCCAGGTGACGCGGCGCAGCACGTCGAACGCTGCTGCACTCGATCCCGCGGCGATCCTGGCGAGCACGGCGTCTTGCGTCGATGGGTCGAGACCGGCGAAGTCGGCGGCTCCTGAGCGCTTGCCTTCGTCATCCAATCGGGCTGCGAGCGAGTTCAGCGACGGCCACGCCCACAGCAGGTCGCGGTCTGCCGCGACCTTGTCGGTGGTCAGATAGTCGCCGACCCCGCCCTCCCAGCCGCCCGGCCAGTCGTCAGACGGGATGATGCGATCGACCGCGGCCCGGAGAGCCCGAAGGGCGACCGCGTTGGTGTGGTCGCCCTTCGAGTGTGTTGCAGTTGTGGTGGGTTTAGCGTCCGGCAAGGGATCCTCCGATGCCGCCGACGGAGAAGAAGCGGTTGAGGACGGAGAAGATGATGATGGGTGGGAGCATCATGATGACGGCGACGGCCATGACGAGTCCCCAG
>NZ_BAAGYX010000003.1:0-182271 GCF_054779035.1 Humibacter soli
GTATACGACATCGCACGACGACGCTTGCCCCTACCAGGCGAACGACCCGACCCCGCGACACCCACACCCTGACGCGCCCGCTTCAAACCAGACACGGACTCCGTGGACATTCCACAACTCCCTCGACCTCGAACGGGTCACGGGGTTGGCGTGGCCGATGACTACGCCTACCCCGTGCCCTGATGGCTACTTCTGCAGCGCCTTGATGGCCGACTCGAGCGTCGCCAACGCGGCCTTCGACTCCGACTGACCGGTCAGCATCGTCTGTGTGAAGGTGTTGAGCGGCTGGCCACCGTCAACGGACGCGAGCAAGGGGGTCAGCTCAGTGCCTCGCGACGCGTAGGTCTTCGCGATCGGCTGCCATTGCTCGATGATCTTCACGTTCTGCGCGTTCTGCTTGAACTCAGGCAGTGCGGCGATGGATTTCAGAACCGGGAGGGACGGCAGCACTTTCTTCTTCCAGAGAATGCTGTAGTTCTTGAACCAGTAGGTGAGGAACGCTTCCGAGGATGCCTGCGACGGGGTGTGCTTGTACATCATGATGTTGTTCAGGAATTCCAGCGTGCCCTTGTCACCGTGCAATGCGGTCATGGGATCGGCGACCAGAAGGTCTCCGCTGGTGTCGCCGACCGTGAGGTCGAGTTCCGCAGCGTAGATGCCCATCGCGACCTTCTTCGCCTTCCACTGGGCGTTCAGGTTATCCGTGGTGTACGACACTGCGCCGGGATCGACGGCTTTCATGGCAACGAGCTCCTTCACGACATCCATGGCCTCGATGTTCCGTGGAGTGACGCAGTCGAGTTCGCCGTCGGCGTTGAAGAGGCCGCCGCCATTGTTGATCATCATCGAGACCATGGCGTGCGCGCCGAGGTTGTTCCCGTTGCCGGCACCCGTGCCGAACGAGTAGTAGCCCTTCGCGGCCAAGGCCTTGCTCGCGGTCAGGTAGTCGTCCCAGGTCGTCGGCAGAGACACGCCGACTTCGTCGAAGAGCGACTTGCGGTACCACCACGCACGCATATCGAGTTGGGTGGGCACAGCGGCGTATCCGTCCTTCGTCTTGAACGGCTCGATCACGCCGGGCAGGAAGTCGTCGTACGTTCCGTTCTTCTTGAAGGTCTCGAGCAGGTCATCGGCGTAGGCGATCGCACCCTGCGCTGCGAACTGGAAGGCTTGGAAGCCTCCGCCTGTGGAGACGGCCGGGCCCGTGTTCGAGGCGATCGCCGAGGAGAAGGTCTGCGTGAACCCGTTCCACTGGATCGTCTGGTAGTGCATGGGAAGGTTCTTGCCGGTCGGCTTGTACGCCTCGGTGAGGTTCTTCGCTGCCACGTTGTAGGCCGCCGTGCCCCACGGCATGTCCCAGAACGTGACATGGCCCCCGGAACCAGAACCACCGCTCCCGCCGGATGAGCAGGCGGCCAGCGCCGCTACCGCTGCGGCTCCCCCGGCGAGGCCGAGAAAGCCTCGCCGGGAGAAGGATGCTCCGGAGAAGGTGTCATGCGTCATTGCAGTTACTCCTTGATGTGCGGCGACCGTTGGGGAGCGCCGGATTGGGAATGCTGTGGTCTTGCTGCTCTGTTCGGTTATGCGTCGGTGGTGCTGTTGATGAGCCGGTCTGCCAGGGTGGCGTCCGCGCAGACGGCGCTCAGGTCGTCGCCGTTCCCGATGCGGTGGATGACGTCTCGTGCCCGGCGCAACGCCGCGCGATGCGAGGTCTCGTACAGCGTCGGCAGTTGACGCCTGCCGAATTCGTCGGCGACGGTCACGATGGCGGGTCTCGCCGTACTAGCGGAGGGGATTTCGGCCTCCACGGCCGCGTGAGCGTCGATCACCCGCAACGAGACCCCCTCTGGCACGGCATCGGTGACCGTGACGGTGAGAAGCACCGGTCGGCCGTTCGCTTGGCGGCCCCTGACGACAAGCCCTCCTCGGCTGCGCGCGACGACCTGCGCGTCGATGAGCTCGGCGTTCGTCGAGGTCCGCGCAAGGGCGAGTAACCCGTGCAGGCTCGCACCGAGATGCGCACCGACCTTCACTGTCGCTCGGATCTCGAGAAGTGCCGATGGGGAGAGATCGGCGAGCACGCCCGGCAGGCCGGCAACCGCCGGGTTGCCCGCGTAGACGCGATCGACGATGACCGGTCCGGGATTATGACCGATCGATTCGCCGGATGTCGGTTCGATGAGGACGACGACACGCGCACCTCGCGCGAAGGCGTCCTCCACCCGCACAGCCCACCCGTCGTTGCCATCGACGATGACGACATCGACCGTGTCAGCGAGGTCGACACTCTCGAAGGAGATGGGCAGCGACGCGAGCGTCACATCGGTGCGATGCGCGCCATCCGTGAGTTCTGCCAGACCGACGGTAAGTGGGCCGTTCATGCTGCCGTCCTTTCGGCCACCGCGGCGCGAGCCACGCTCGACGCCTTGTCGGCGACATCAAGGGCGAACGCGAGGTCGTCGATCAGAACGCTCGCTGGGATGACCGGCGTAGCACCGCGCGCGACTCGACCGATCTCGATCCACTCCCGCTCATAACCGTTGTCATCGGTCGGTGTGGAGATCGTCGTGCGCCCCTCCCGAGCGAAGGTCGCGGTTGAGGACCCCGCCTGCACATACGACGGGGTGAACTCGACGTCGAGTGCCGAGACATCGTCGAACGCGGTGAGATGCCAACTCGGTGCCCAGTTCTCGCTCATCGCCGCGTGGAGCTCGACAAGCACTCCTCCGACCTCGAGGACGACGAGGTATCCGAATGGGTACACCGTCTCGGACCTGAGCACGGTCACGTCGGCCGGTAGCGCAGATCCCACCCTCCCGACCAGCTGCCTGATCAGAGGTAGATCGTGGATGGCCAGCCCGAGGATGCCACCGGAGATGACGCCCGCGACAGCATCAGGATCGTCAAGGTCGAGAGTGAACGGCGCTGGTCGGGTGACCACCTCGGTGGCGAAGTCCTCGAAGCGAGAGTTCGGCGGCAGCACGATCGATGAGCGCACCGTGTGAGGCGCGAGGTCCCCGCTGTTCTTCATCGCGGCGATCCATCCCGCGTCGTACGCGTGCATGGCGCCGACCACGACGGGTACCCCCGTTTGCTCGGAGACCTCCGCGATGCGAGCTGCCTCCTCGGCGGAGACGGCGAACGGCTTCTCGCACAGCACAGCCTTCTTGCCTGCGCGACACGCAGCGATGACCTGGTCGGCGTGGAAAGGGTGGGGCGAACAGATCGCGACCACCTCGACCGCCGGGTCGTCGAGAAGCTCGGCCTGACTGGTCGTCCAGTCGGCGTGGACCCGTGCGGCGACGGCCTCGGCGACCGAGGCGTCGACATCCATGATCCGAACAACGCGGAAGGTGTCGTTGAGGCGGACGAGCGTAGGGAGATGGATGGCCTGGGTGACCGGGCCTGCGCCGAGGATGCCCACTCCGATCCTGTTTCGGTCTGCCACGCAAGCTCCTCACCGTCGAGTGTCGATGAATTGTCTTCATCGGTTTACAATTGGCCAATAGTAAACACGTGGAGACAGTTGCGCAAGTGCTCGGGTGCTTCGCGTGCCAAGATCGGGTCGATGACTTCAGCAACACGTACGCCGAAACGGGCTCCCACACCGAGGGGCCCGTATCGCAACGGCGTGCAGACACGGCAGCAGATACTCGAGGCCTCGAGCACGTTGTTCGCCCGTCGCGGCTACGCCGGTGCGTCGTTGCGCGAGATCGCCCGCGAGGTGGGCGTGACGCCTGGGGCTCTGAATCGTCACTTCAATGACAAAGAACAGCTGCTCATCGCCGTGCTCGATCAGTGGCAGGAATCCACGCGCGTGGCGGTCGACGACGCGGGAGTCGGTGATGGGCTCGGGTTCTTCCTCGGGTTGGTCCCGTTGATGCGGTATCACGTGGGCCATCCCGGCCTGATCGAGCTGTTTCTGACCATCTGCGCGGAGGCGAGCACCTCGGAGCATCCGGCCCACGACTGGGCGCGCCAACGCTATGAGCTGATCGTCGCCCAGGCGAGCGAGCACTTGCGACTGGCCGCCGAGCGCGGTGAGGCCGACCCGATGCCCAGACGTCGGCGTGAAGCGGAAGCACGACGACTCTTCGCGCTGATGGACGGTCTCGAGCTGCAGTGGATCGTGCGGCCCGACCTCGACCTGGTCGGACTCTTCTCCGCCGCGCTCACTGTCGTTCTGCGCAGCTGGGGCGTCGACATCGCCATCCAGCCTCCGCCGGCCGCCTCGCGTCCGCTGCCCGTGGCCACGGTTCCCTCCGATGTCGATGCAGAGCCGAAACGAGGGCCCTACCGGGCGGGCATCGAGCGCCGGCGGCAGATTCTGGACGAGGCGACGACAGCATTCGCCAAGCATGGCTACGTCGGCGCGTCGTTGCGGGAGATCGCCGAGAACGTCGGCGTCACGAGTGCGGCCATCCTCCGTCACTTCGGCAGCAAGGAAGGCTTGCTTCTGGCCGTGCTCGATCGATGGGATGACGCCAACGAGGCCATCCCGTCGTCGGGGCGCGGCTCCGCAGTCGAGGCATGGGAGTCGCTCCCCATCGCTATGGCACGACACGTGGAAAGCCCTGGATTCATCGAACTGTTCCTGACCATCTGCACCGAAGCGAGCGATCCAGCGCATCCCGCGAGGTGTTGGGTCTCGAGCCGGTACGACACACTGATGGCCCGTGCGGACGAGCAGTTGTCGACGGCAGCCGATGAAGGTCACATCAGGGACCTGTCCCCGGCTGAGCGCGAGTTCGAGGCCCGTTGCATCTACGCCGTCATGGACGGACTGGAACTCCAATGGATCGCCGATCCCGAACTCGACTTGGTGGGCCTCTTCGACGCTCACTACGAGGCGGTCATCGCGCGACTTCGCACCGATGCAGGCGGGCCGACAGCTGGCCCACCCGCGAATCCCGTTTGAAAGTCACAAAACGCGAATTGGAGCGCCGGCGTCGACATCTTTTGACGTCGAAACGGCCGGCTAAGGAAGCCGGCGACTGGTGAACCCAGGGTTTCGAGACGCGCGCCGTCGGCGTGCTCCTCAACCCGCGGTGAGCGCAGCCTGCGGCTCAACCCGCGGTAAGTGCAGCGCGCTCCTCAACCCGCGGTAGTGGTCATGCCGCGGGGCGAGCCGGCCGTGTCGGGTTCGCGACACGCTCGCCGATTCGGCGGCGTGTACGCCGAATCGATCGCAACCACGCGCTCTGCCAACCGCGGCACGCCGGGCGGGGACCGGCGTGCAAGCGCGCCGCGGCGCTAATCAAGCAGCAGCGCGGGCTCCTCGATGATGGCTGCGACGTCGGCGAGGAAGCGACTGGCGACATCCCCGTCGACGACGCGGTGGTCGAAGGATGCCCCGAGCGTCGTGACGAATCGCGGTCGCACTTCGCCGTCGACCACCCAGGGCTTCTGCTTGATCGTGCCGAGGGCGACGATGGCGACTTCGCCCGGGTTGAGGATGGGCGTTCCGGTGTCCATGCCGAACACACCGATGTTGGTGACCGTGATGGTGCCGCCCGCCATGTCGGCCGGCTGGGTCTTTCCGTCGCGCGCCGTGATCGTGAGCTGTTCGAGGGCGGTTGCAAGCTCGAGCATGCTCATCGACTGCGCCTCTTTCACGTTGGGCACGATGAGCCCGCGCGGTGTGGCCGCGGCGACGCCGAGGTTCACGTAGTGGCGCACGATGATCTCTTCGTCCGTCCAGGTCGAGTTCACCGTGGGGTTGCGGCGCACGGCCCAGGTGATCGCCTTCGCCATGATGAGCAGCGGGGAGACCTTGACGCCCGCGAAGTCCGTCGACGTCTTGAGTCGCTTGACGTACTCCATCGTGCGTGTGGCGTCGACGTCGACGAACAGGCCGACGTGCGGCGCGGTGAACGCACTGGTGCTCATCGCGGTGGCGATCGCCTTGCGCACGCCCTTGACGGGGATACGCTCTTCGCGTTCATCCGCCCATGCAGGCGTCTCGATGTTGCGGAACACGCTCGCCTGGCTGGCCTGTCGCACGACGTCGTCGCGGGTGATCTCGCCCGCCAGACCGGTGCCCGTCACCTGGTCGAGATCGACTCCGAGGTCTTTGGCGAGCTTGCGGATGGGCGGTTTCGCGATCACCGGCACTGCCTTCGCGGCAGGCAGCAGATCGACACCGGAGGGCACGTGCCTGCCCGCCTGAGCCGCACGGTTGCGGCCCTGCCTGCGGCTTGCACCGTGGCCCGCCGAGCCGTAGCCGACGAGCACGGCGCCCGGCTTGGGCTCGTCACCCTCGCGCTCGACCAGAGCGGATGCCTCGGCGTCTGCAAACTGCTCGGCAGCGTCATCCCGTGCCTGGCCCTCAGGGGAGCCGGCGCTGCTGCTGTCATCCGTCGCGCCGCCGTGCACGGGGGACTCGTCGACCTCGATGACGTTGTCGAAGCCCTCGCCGCCCGTGGCCACCCCTCCGGAGGCGCTCGCGCCGACGACGATGATCGGGCTGCCCACCTCGACGGTGTCGCCCTCGTTCACCAGGATCCGATCGACGACTCCCTCGAACGGAGACGGCAGCTCGACCAGCGATTTCGCTGTCTCGATCTCGCACAGCACATCGTTGAGGTGCACCGTGTCGCCCGGCGCGACCTTCCACGAGACGATCTCGGCCTCCGTCAAGCCCTCGCCGACATCCGGCAGCAGGAACTCGGACTCACTCATGACACTCCTTGCGGGCTTA
Organism: Humibacter soli; assembly: GCF_054779035.1. Lineage (NCBI taxonomy): Bacteria > Bacillati > Actinomycetota > Actinomycetes > Micrococcales > Microbacteriaceae > Humibacter > Humibacter soli. Next base: position 6,701 of record NZ_BAAGYX010000003.1, read on the forward strand.
CGGAAAAGGTGACGAGTTGTTGATCGGGACTGTGGATGTCCGTCAGTACGCCAGCGCGCGGTCCACGGCCTCGAGCACCCGGTCGGCGTCTGGAAGGTAGAGGTCTTCGAGCTTGGCGGGCGGGAACGGCGTGTCGAACCCGGAGACCCGCAGCACGGGGGCCTGGAGCGAGTAGAAAGCCTTCTCTGCAACGGTCGCTGCGACCTCGCTGCCGAGGCTGGCGAAGCCCTGCGCCTCCTGCGCGACGACGAGCCGGCCGGTCTTGCGCACGGAGGCGAGCAGCGGACCGAAGTCGATCGGCGAGAGCGACCGCAGATCGACGACCTCGACGCTGGTGCCTTCGTCCTGAGCGATCTCGGCTGCACGGAGCAGCACGCTCACCATGGCGCCGTGGCCGACGACGGTCACGTCGGTCCCTGTGCGCACGACACGGCTGGCGTGCAGCGGCACCGCGCTCGCGTCGAAGTCCACCTCGCCCTTGGGCCAGTAGCGGCTCTTCGGCTCCAGGAACACGACGGGATCGTCCGAGCCGATGGCCTCCTGGATCATCCAGTACGCATCGTTCGGCGTCGAAGGGCTCACCACGCGCAGGCCGGGGGTGTGCGCGAAGTACGCCTCCGGGCTCTCCTGGTGGTGTTCGACCGCGCCGATGTGGCCGCCGTAGGGAATGCGGATGACCACGGGCATGCGCAACACGCCCTCATGTCTGGCGGTGATCTTCGCCAGCTGAGTCGTGATCTGGTCGAACGCGGGGAAGACGAACCCGTCGAACTGGATCTCGCAGACGGGTCGGTAGCCGCGCATCGCGAGCCCGATCGCCGAACCCACGATGCCGGACTCCGCGAGCGGTGTGTCCATCACGCGGTTCTCGCCGAACTCGGCCTGCAGCCCCTCCGTGATGCGGAACACGCCGCCGAGCGGTCCGATGTCCTCGCCCATGAGGAGCACGTGGTCATCGTCGGCGAGCGCTTGACGCAGCCCGGCGTTCAGTGCCTTCGCCATCGGGAGGCTCTCGGTGCCCGTGCGGAACGGCGTGCGCTGCGCCGTGGCGTCGGATGTCGGTGCCACGGCCTGCGCGGTCGTCACGTCGGTCATGCCGCTCCTCCCTGGTTCGGAGTCTGCCCGCCGACGGAGATATCCGCTTCGAACGAGCGCTCGTAGCGCTCGAGCCAGGCGCGCTGCTCGGCCATTCCGGCGTGCGGCTCCGAGTACACGTGGTCGAAGATCACTTCGGTGGCCGGCGAGACGAGCTCGAGCGTGCGGCGGCGCACATCGGCCGCATAGTCCGCGGCTTCTTCGTCAACGGCGTCGAACCACTCGCCGCCCACGCCCCGGTCGACAAGGAACGTGCGCATGCGGGCGAGCGGGTCGCGGCCGCGCCAGTGCTCGTCTTCGTCGGATGTGCGATAGCGCGAGGGGTCATCGCTCGTGGTGTGAGCGCCCATGCGGTAGGTCACCGCCTCGATGAGGCTCGGACCATGGCCTCCGCGGGCCTCGTCGAGCTGCTTCGCTGTGACGGCGAAGCTCGCCAGAACGTCGTTGCCGTCGATCTGGACACCGGGGATGCCGAACCCGCTCGACCGCAGGTAAAGTGGAGTGCGGGACTGTGTCTTGACGGGGACCGAGATGGCCCACTGGTTGTTCTGCAGGAAGAACACTTGCGGGGTCTGGTAGCTGCTCGCGAAGACGAAGGCTTCGCTGACGTCGCCCTCCGAGCTTGCGCCGTCGCCGAAGTAGACGATCACGGCCTCGTCGGACTGCGGGTCATCCGTGCCGATCTTGCCGTCGAACCGCACGCCCATGGCGTAGCCCGTCGCGTGAAGCGCCTGCGTGCCGAGCACCAGGGTGTAGACGCGAACGTTGCCGTTCTTCGGATCGGTCGGGTCCCATCCGCTGTTGGTCACTCCTCGCATGACGCGCACGATGTCGACGGGGTCGACACCGCGGATCATCGCGACGGCGTGCTCTCGGTACGACGGGAAGATCGTGTCTTGCGGCTTGGCGGCACGGGCGGATCCGACCTGCGCGGCCTCCTGACCGCTGCTCGGCGGCCACAGGGCGAGTTGGCCCTGGCGCTGCAGGTTGGTCGCCTCGGTGTCGAACCGGCGTACCACGAGCATGTCGCGGTAGAAGCGGAGGAAGTCGTCGTCGGTCAGCGACTCGAGGTACGGCAGGTACTCTTCCGCGGCATTCGTCGGCTCGAAGCGTCCTTCTTCGGTGAGCACTTGCACCGTCGCCGCTGAGAGTCCAGGCGACGAGGTGGTGCGGTCGTTCGTGGCAGACATCCCCACTAACCTAGCTGCTCGGTTTGGGCGCTCTTCCGTAGGGTGCCGACAAGCTCTTTCGTGATCTTTAGAACCGACTCGACAGATTCGGCCTCTCCGACGCTGATTCGGATGCCGTCCGGATGGAACGCGCGCACGGCCAGACCGGCGTCGAAGAACGCGTCTGCTGCCTCGGCGGTGGCCTCTCCCGTGGGCAGCCAGAGGAAGTTGGCCTGCGACTCCGGAACGTCCCAGCCCTGGTCGATCAGCTCGTCGCGGAGTGCCTCGCGGCGGGCGACGATCTCTGCCACTCGGGTCAGCAGCTCGTCCTCGCGATCGAGCGACGCCAGCGCAGCGGCCTGCGCGGTGTCGGTCACGCTCATCGGGATGGCCGCCGCCCTGGCCGCATTCAGGAGGCGCTCGGGGCCGATCGCATAGCCGATGCGGAGGCCGGCGAGGCCGTACGCCTTCGAGAACGTACGGAGCACGACGAGGTTGGGGTAACGGCCGACGAGCGTGCATCCGTCGACCCGGGCGGGGTCGGTGACGAACTCGCCGTATGCCTCGTCGAGCAGCACCAGGCGGTCTGCGGGAACCGATCCCATGAACTGCTCGAACTCCGCCGCGGTCACGATCGGCCCTGTCGGGTTGTTCGGCGTGCAGACGATCACGACGCGGGTACGGTCGGTGATCGCGGCGGCCATCGCGTCGAGGTCGTGGCGAGCATCGGGCAGCAACGGCACGGTCACGCTGGATGCCCCAGACACGACGACGAGACCGGGATACGCCTCGAACGACCGCCAGGCGTACAGCACCTCGTCTCCGGGCCCGGCCGCGGCGTTGATGAACTGGGAGATCAGGGCGACGGATCCGGCGCCGAGGTGGACCTCCGCCGTGCCGACTCCGAACCGTTCGGCGAGGCGATCGCGGAGGGCGAGGGCGGCGCCATCCGGATACCGATTCAGCGCGTCGGACGCCGCGACGGCATCCAGCACCCCGGGAAGCGGGCTGAAGGGGTTCTCGTTGCTCGACAGCTTGAAGCCGCTGTCACCCGGAACCCGACCCTGCGCGTAGGCGTTCAGGGCGGCGATCTCCGGGCGCAGACGCACCTTGTCGACGTTCTGCAGATCCACACCGCTAACTTACGCGTTCACTCAGCCGCGAGGGCTGGACGAGGGGGCCCGGAACCTTCGACACATGTGGTCGCACCGGCTGTCGGCCGACCATGGGGAGATGTCTTCGTCGCGATCGCGGGCCGGTCGCTTGGTCGTCATCGGGGTCGCCCTACTCTTCGTCGCGTTCGGCGGGCTCTACGTCGTGGGTCAGCTCGGGAATGCGGCGAAGGCATCCTGCTCCGCGGAAGGGCCCAATCCGACGACGATCGCGCCCTCAGAAGATTCGGAGAGCGTCGTGCAGACGTTCTCGTGGTGGCCGATCGGTCGCCGATGCACGTGGGCGGATGACACCCATTCCGAGACCCTCGTGTCCGGTGATCTCGCGCAGTCGCTCGCGGCATACACCCTGCTCGTGCTCGGCACCACCACAGTTCTCTGGTTCGCGGCGGGGGCGTCGAGGTCGCATCGATAGCGAAACGAAGGTCGAATGCCTCTCCCACAGATCTCCCTCCGCACCCTCCGTCCCCGAGATCCCGTTTGAAAGTCAAATAACGCGAACGCCCGAGGGATCGTTCGCGTTATTTGACTTCGAAACGTTTCTGGGGGGCGGGGCCCCGGGGAGAGGGACGGGGGGCGACGGGAGGGAGACGGGGGAGAAGGGGGCGGCGGCGAGCCCGCCCGTCGATCTGGCGGCGAGATTCTTCACGCCGGGCGCGTTGACGATCGGCAGGAATTCGACACACATGCCAACCTCGACCAACCGTCGCGCCGCGCGGAACTCAAGCACCCGCACCATCGCTTCGCGCAGAGCGCCGATGTCGAGCCGCTGCGACGGATCCACATCACGCAACACTTGACGGCGAAGTCTCCTACTCCGAGACACGGCTGCTCCAGGTCGCGACGGACTCTATGCAGGGGGCATTCCGGCTGTCAGAATGTGGCAATGCGGTTCCTGCTGAAGCTGATCATCAACGCGTTCGCCCTCTGGCTGACCACGCTGATCGTCAGCGGCGTGACCGTGACGTCGTACGACCCGAACGGCGGCGAGTGGCCGCTCATCCTCACCTATCTGCTGATCGCACTGATCTTCGGCCTGGTCAACGGCATCGTCGGCACCGTGGTCCGCATCGTCGCATTCCCGCTCTACGTGCTGACGCTCGGGCTGATCTCGCTGATCGTGAACGCTCTGCTGCTCTTCCTCGTCGTGTGGATCAGCGACCTGATGGGCTTCGGCCTGCACATCGATGGCTTCTGGGACGGCGTCTGGGCCGCTCTGATCCTCGCGATCATCGGCTGGCTCCTCGGCCTGATCTTCCGGCCCATTACCCGGCGCTGAGAACGCCCGCTCAGTCACGGATGCCCCGGTAGAGGCCGACGTCGCCGTCGGCACCGATGGGTAAGGCGGCGAGCGCCGACGCGAGGCGGGGGTCGGTCGAGGCATCCATGCGTCGGGCGGTGGTGGCGTACTCGCTCAGGCGATGAGCATCCGAGGGCGATGATCCCGCCGGGATCTCCCCGTCGTACGTCTGCCTCGTGACGACGACGCGGTCGCCTCCTCCGTTGCCGAACTCTCTGGGCTCCCCGCCGAGCGCAGGCACGAGGTCGTCCGTGTGCTCTACGGCGACGTCGGCGGTCGACGATGGTACGTCGACGCCACCCGTCGGCGAACCGAACGTGACGAGTGTCGGCACGTCGTACCGGCCGGAGGTGGCGATGCTCGTCGCCACGATGCCGCCCTGCGAATACCCGACGGGGATCACCGTGTCGCCGCGCTGCACACCCGCCTGCTCCATCGCCGACTCGGTGGCCGTGAGCGAGCCCGAGCCGAGTCCCGCGATGCCGGTCAGGTCGCTCGTGAGGTCGAACGGTTCGTCATCCGCGATCGTGCTCGTGTCGACGGTGCCGCCCACGTAGACCAGGAAGACCGGCTTGCCTCCGCCTGAGTCGTCAGCAGCGAGGTACCGCTCGACACGCACCTGTGGTGCGTCAACACGCGTCGGCGGGATGCGCCTTGCGAGGTCCTCGTAACTGGCAGGCGGGGCGGTTCGCAGTGCATCCGATCGCTCGACGTGCACCGGTGATTCCCTGAAGGAGCCGAGCACGGAGGCTCCCGCCACGACCGTGGTCGCCGCGCCGTGAAGCCCGAACAGGCCCGTGAGCCGATCGTCGAGGAGTCGAGCCACGGGAAGCGGCACGCCCGCCGCACCGAGCAGGGCGTTGTCCGCGGCCGAGACCGCCAGCCTGATCAGAGCCACCATGCGAGGGTCCCGAAGGATGCCCGACCTGCCTTTCATCAGTCCGCCGACGTCGCGCAAGAACGCCTGAGGCGACCCGGTCGCGATCGTGCTGACGCCGAGCATGGTGACTGCGGCGCTCAGGATGCCAGGGAGCGCCGAGAGCCCGACGAGAAGTGCGATCGGAGCGAGGCCGCCCAGAGCCCATCCCGCCACCTCGCTGAGCCTGGTGAGGAACGAGTTCGAGGCCCGCTCGGCGCTTCCGTACCGCTCGGCGGCGTCGCGCAGCCCGCCCGACAGCCGCTGGGACTGAGCGTAGGCCGCGTCGATGCGCGAGACGGCCGCCCCCACGAGCCGCGCGGTGTCCGGCACCTCCATGAGGCCCTGTGCCGGCGCGAGCTCCCCAATGAGCTCACTGAGAACGGCGGCCAACCCCACAAGTCCCCGCTCGGCGCCCAGCAGCAGATCGGGGGCGACTTGCGTGCTTCCGCCACCCGAGATGACGATGTCATCGGACACCGAGCCTCACCCCTTCCCCACCCATCGCACCTAGGGCGTCGGCACGGGCGTCCGACTGGCTCTCCAGCCGCACGAGCTGCTCGCTCAGGTCGTCGTCCGCGAGCTGCAGCGCCGTGATGGCCTCCCTCAGCAGACCGCTCGGTTCATCGAGCCTCGACTCGAACATCCCTTCAGCGGCGGACCGCCAGCCCAGCTGGGAGGCGTCCGGAACCTGAGCGGTCGCAGTCGCCAGCTCGCTCCTCACATATCGGACGGCCTCCCGCGCCGCCTGCAACGTCGTCTGGTACAGACGATCACCTCCTTCGAGGAGCCCAGCCTCGCTGGAGCACGCTCGGCACGGGCATCCAAAGCGGCAAGGCGGGCACAATTCACCGGATGCACCGGCTGGGGAGGAAGAGGCGCAACGCAGCGCTGTCAGAATGGAGTCATGACCTTCGCGCCCGACTCGCTGGAGGCGCAGGATCCGGCGCGTCAGCCGCGTTTTCGAATCTGCTTCGTCTGCAGCGGAAACATCTGCCGCTCGCCCATGGCCGAGGTGGTGTTCCGTCAGCTGGCGGAGGATGCCGGCCTGGGCGATCGCGTGCGCGTGTCCTCGGCGGGAACCGGCGACTGGCACGTCGGCGAACAGGCGGACCCGCGAGCTGTCGAGGTCATGCACGCACACGGATACAACTGCTCGACGCACCGCGCGAAGCAGTTCGACGCCGCATGGTTCGACCAGCTCGACCTTGTGGTCGCGCTGGATCGCAGCCACGAGCGCATCCTGAGGGCGTGGGCCACCGATGACATCGATCGCAGCAAGGTGCAGCTTCTGCGCAGCTTCGAGTCGCCGCGATCCGATTCACTGGATGTGCCCGACCCCTACTACTCGGACCACACGATGTTCGCGGCCGTGCTCGGCATGATCGAGCGTGCGGATCGCGCTCTGCTCTCGCAGCTGGCACCAGCACTCCGCGTGCCACCACAAGGACAAGGACACTCATGACCTCCCTTCCTCCCCAGCCGATCAGCCCACTCGACGGCCGCTACAAGGCCGCCGTCTCGGAGCTCGGCGACTTCCTCTCCGAGGCGGGGCTCAATCGCGCCCGCGTGCAGGTGGAGGTGGAGTGGCTGCTCTATCTGACGTCGCATCGGATGTTCGGGAGCAAGCCGCTCACGCCGGAACAGGCGTCCGCTCTGCGCGCGCTCGTCACCGACTTCGGTCAGCCCGAGATCGACCGTCTCGCCACGCTCGAGGCGACGACTCGTCACGACGTGAAGGCCGTCGAGTACCTGGTGAGGGAGAAGCTGGATGACCTCGGCCTCACCTCCATCGCAGAGCTGACGCACTTCGCGTGCACCAGCGAGGACATCAACAACCTGTCGTACGCGCTGACCGTGAAGTCGGCCGTCGAAGAGGTGTGGATTCCGAAGCTCCGCACGGTCGTCGACGCGCTGCGCGACCTCGCGATCGCGCTGCGGGACGTGCCGATGCTCGCCCACACGCACGGCCAGCCCGCGACGCCGACGACCATGGGCAAGGAGCTCGCGGTCTTCGTCTATCGGGTTGAGCGCGTGGCGTCGCAGGTCGCCGCGAGCGAATACCTCGGCAAGTTCAGCGGCGCGACGGGCACGTTCTCGGCGCATCTGGCTGCGGACCCGGATGCCGGGTGGCCGGCCATCTCCGAGGAGTTCGTCACCACGCTCGGCCTCACGTGGAACCCCCTGACGACGCAGATCGAGTCGCACGACTGGCAGGCGGAGCTGTACGGCCGCATCTCGCACGCGAACCGCATTCTGCACAACCTCGCGACCGACATCTGGACGTACATCTCGCTCGGGTATTTCCGGCAGATCCCGCAGGCCGGCGCAACGGGATCGTCCACGATGCCGCACAAGATCAACCCGATCCGCTTCGAGAACGCCGAAGCGAACCTCGAGCTCTCCAGCGCCGTGCTCGATTCGCTCGCCTCGACGCTGGTGACGAGCAGGCTGCAGCGCGACCTCACAGACTCGACGACCCAACGCAATATCGGTGTCGGCCTCGGGCACTCGCTGCTCGCACTCGACAACATCCGGCGCGGGCTCGACGAGATCGCGATCGATGAGGATGCCCTCGCCGCCGACCTCGACGCGAACTGGGAGGTGCTCGGGGAGGCCATCCAGACGGTCATCCGTGCGGAGGTCGTTGCGGGACGGTCATCCATCAGCGACCCCTACGCGATGCTGAAGGAGCTGACCCGCGGCAAGCGCGTCGACCGCGAGGGCCTCGCGGCGTTCGTCGAGACGCTGGACATCGGCGCGGACGCGAAGGCACGCCTTCTCGCCCTCACCCCGGCCGGCTACGTCGGCCTCGCCTCATCCCTGGTCGACCGCCTGCCGCAGCAATAAGCGCGAAGGCGACACGCTACACGATTCGGCGGCTCTGCCGGCGAATCAAACGCGACCGCGCACTCGCCCGACCGCGGCACGCCGGGCGGGGGCCGGCGTGCACAACAACTCAGTCGTGGGGATTTCGCGGAGCGTCGCCGCCGGGGAGCTCCGGGCGCTCGTGGTTCTGCTCCGCGAGATCGCGTCGTTCCTCGTCATCCGGCTTGAATCCGAGTGCGAAGATCGCCAGCACGACGAGCGTCACGATGAACGCGACGCCGAAGAAGATCAAGGCGAGGATCGGCTCGCGGGTCGACATCAGCACGATGAGCCCGACGAACACGGAGAGCACTCCGGCGATGCCGAGGAACTCCACGGGGCGCATCCTGTCGCGCAGGGTCGGTTTGCGCCCCTCTGGCGCCTTGTTGTCGTCGGTCACGCGTGTTTCTCCGATGCGTTCTCGTCGTCGGCGTGGGCATGTGCCAGGCCGAATTTGAGGGTGAAGGCTCCGATTCCCACGTAGACGCCGACGATCACCGCGTAGGCGCCGAACAGTCCGACGGCGAGCAGCGCGTCGGGCGGGATGAAGAGGTAGACGAGAGCGAGCACCACGGTGAGCACGCCGATGACCATCCAGTCACGGGACGATTCCGATCGACCGCGGTTGCGGATGCCGCAGTACAGCTCGGCGAATCCGGTGAGCAGCGCCCACACGCTGACGCCGTACAGCAGCACTCCGAGTCCCGCGCCGTTCAGCACGAGGGCCGCGATGCCCACGACCACGCCGAGGATGCCTTGCGTGACGAACAGCCACTTGGTGACGGCATCCTTGAGCAGCAGACCGCCGACGCCGACGACGACGCCTTCGACCAGCGCGTAGGCGCCGAAGACGATCAGGCCGACGCGCGCGGAGTGCTCGGGGTCGAACGTGATGAACCCGCCGGCAAGGAGTGCGACGACGGCGCGCACGAGGGCGAGGATCCAATAGCGGTCCGGGCTGACGCGCGGAGACGCGGCTGTGCTCACGTGGCTTCTTTCGTGCGAATGTCAGAGGGCTGGCATCGTCGGGAGACCGGATGCCACGGCCGCGATGATTCTACCCACGGCGCATGAGGGAACGATCGGAGGGTCGGAAGGCCCCAGAAGGCTCAGCCTGCGGCCCGACCGACCACGACCGTGCCGTCGACCTCGTCGTCGTGAACGATCGATACCGACAGTCCGACGGATTCGAGGATGCCCGCCGTCACGGATGCCTGCCTCTCACTCGTCTCGATGATCAGGTGTCCACCCGGGGCGAGCCACTCGCCGGCTCCCTCCGCGATGCGTCGGTGCAGTGCTAGGCCATCCGTTCCGCCGTCCAGGGCGGCACGCGCTTCGTGGTCGCGGGCCTCCGACGGCATGAACGCGATCTCATCCGTCGGCACATAGGGCGCGTTGACGGCGAGCACGTCGACCGTGCGCGTGAGGGATGTCGGCAACGGCTGGTAGAGGTCGCCGGTGAAGACTTGGGGGCGGGTTTCGAGACGCGCCGCTTCGCGGTGCTCCTCAACCCACGGTGCACGCGCCGCTTCGCTGTGCTCCTCAACCCACGGTGCACGCGCCGCTTCGCTGTGCTCTTCAACCAGCAGACGGGCGAGCGTGCGGCGCGCGCACTCCGTCGCCGCCGGGTCGATGTCGGCCGCGTAGACGGCGGCATCCGGGCGGGCATCGAGGATCGCGGCGCCGATCGCGCCGGCGCCGCAGCACAGGTCGAGCACGACCGGTGTCGACGGTGCGACCTGTAGCGCTTCCCGCACGATCAGCGTCGTGCGCTGCCGCGGCACGAACACCCCCGGCGTCACGCTCACCCGAAGGCCGCAGAACTCCGCCCATCCGACGATGTACTCCAGGGGCTCGCCGGCCACGCGACGCGCGACTCGGGCCTCGAGGTCGGCCGGTGTCTCGGCATCCGCGAGCAGGATCGCCGCTTCATCCTCGGCGAAGACGCAGCCGGCGGCTCGAAGGCGGGCGACCACGGCGTCGAGGTCGAACTCGGGTGACGGCGCGGTCATGAGGCGAGCAGCTGCGCGAGTCGCTCGGCAGCATCCGTTCCGGGGGCCGGCGTGTAGATGACGATGTGCAGGTCGGGGTGGTCGGATGGCGCGAGCTGGTGGTGCTCGAGCGTCAGCAGCCCGGCGGTCGGATGACGGAAGACACGTTCCCGCGACGCGAACCCCTCGATGTCGTGCGCGGCCCACGCCGACCGGAACTCCGGACTGGCCTGCTCGAGACGCGTGACGAGGTCGAGGTAGGCGGGATCTCCCAGGCGAGGACCGGCATCCGCCCTGAATTCGGCGACGAAGCGCCTGCTCGTCGCCTCCCAGTCCGGAAGGAGCTGCCGCACGTAGGGGTCGGTGAAGACGAGCCAGAGCAGGTTGCGATCCTCGCCACGCGCCGTGGCGACGCCGGGATAGAGCGCCGCGTATGCGGCGTTCCACCCGGCGATGCGCCAGTCGGCGGTGACGGTGTACGCGGGCGACCCCGCCAGGGCATCCATGAGTCGCTGCACCTGGGGAGGTGCGATGGCGACCGGCGCCGCGCCCGGTGCGACGGTGGGCGAGTAGCCGGCGAGCGAAAGCAGGTACGCGTGCTCGGTGACCGTGAGCCGCAGGGTGCGCGCGAGGGCATCGAGAACCTGCCTCGACGGATGGATGTCGCGCCCCTGCTCGAGCCACGTGTACCAGGTCACGCTCACACCGCTCAGGTACGAGACCTCTTCGCGTCGGAGGCCGGATGTCCGTGCCCTGCCGAGCATCGGCAGCCCGGCATCCGACCGCGACAGGCTCTCTCGCCGAGCACGGAGGAACCCGCCGAGCTCGGCCCTGCTCCGATCCGCGATCGCCACCTCGACAACGCTAGTACGCGAGGTACTAGCATCCATCACCGCCAGAACTCGCCTAGCATTTCGGCGAGCGCGAGGCCTTGAGCGTGTCCGCCCTGCGCGGCCAGCCCGCGCGTCGACGGATCGACAGCGCTTGCGTTGAACACGTCGCCGGCACGCTCGTCAGGAAACAGCGTCTCCACCTCGCTGCCCGCCGCACGCAGCTCGGCGACCTGGGTGGCGAGATCCATTCCCCACTCGTGCGGCATGCGCGACCTGCCGCCGAAGGGCGACAGCACGATCACCCGCGCGTGTCCCGTCGCGAGGTCGGCGTTCTCGTTGCGCCGGTAGCCGCCGTCGAGGTATCGGTTCTCGCCGATGCGGTACGGGGTCAGGGACGAGGTGCTTGCGGCGACCGCGTCCACAAGACCGACCCCGCTGGCGCGGTCGAACGTGACCGGTTGCCCGGTGCGGGCATCGACTGCGGTGATGAGCACGGGCTGCTCCGGCCAGTCGTGGTTCGTCAGCCGGGAGGCGACGATGTCGTGCCAGCGGGTCGTGGCGGCCCCGTCGGAGGCATCCTTTTCCAGCGCGGCCGCGCCCATCCTGCGCCGCATGTCGGATGCGTCGCTCGCGGAGGCGATGATCGCGTTCGACCATTCCAGGTAGTTCACGCTGGAGGCGACGGCGGCGCGTCCTGCGCTCCGCCCCGCATCGGGTCCAGCGCCCGCGGTCTGTGGCCGGGGTGCTGCTGCCGTGGTGGCCGCGTACAACTCGGCCGGCCGCATGCCACCGGTGAGCTGTGCCGCCGCGGTCGATCCTGCCGAGGTTCCGACGATGAGATCGGCCTCGGTGAGATCGACACCGGCCTCGCACAGGCCGGCGATGACGCCGAGCTCCCATGCGTTGCCTGCCGCGCCGCCGCCTGCGAGTACAAGGGCTCTGCGCCCAGGCTCGGCACGCTCGTTCGACGTGCCCGAAGAAGAGTCAGAAGTAGAAGGTGTTGTGTTCATGGGAGTCGCCTTTCGCGAAGTGCCTGGCGGGCGCTCCCTGTCGCGACTACCTCAGTCGCGCGATCGTGGACTGCGAGGGGAGCACCCATACGGATACTGCGTTCATGGGTCTCACCTCCTGTCGACGGATCACGATCAGTAGGACGTTAGCACGGGCATCCATCACGGTGGGCGGCTACTGCTGCAGACGCCGCCGGCGATGCGGAAGCCGGAACGGAAGGATCAGGAACACCGCCACCGCCAGGTACCCGAAGACCGAGATCTTCGGGAAGAACAGGCCGAACAGTATGAGCAGCACGTACCCGCCGAGTCCGGGCGTGAGTCGCGACGTGAGCAGTGTGATCTCCTCGTCGTCGAGGTCTGCGTTCACCAACTTGGCCCGTACCGCGTATCGCCACAGGACATAGAGCAGTACCGCGCAGAGCAGCAGCGTGACGCCGTAAGTGACGGATGCCACACGTTCGGCGCCCTCTCGATCGATGAACTCCGCGAGCAGCCCGGTGGCGAAGGGCAGCAGGCAGACGAAGAGGAGCAGCAGCAGGTTGAGGCGCTGGAAGACGGGATCGACGCGTTCGAGGTAGTCCGTCATGGAGCTGTGCCCGAGCCAGATGGTGCCGATGGTCGCGAAGCTCACCAGGTAGCCCAGGTAGCCGGGCCACTCGCCGAGGATCGCGCCGACGAGATCCTTCGACGCGCTGAGCGGAATGGCGAGGTCGAGCACGAGGATCGTGATGGCAACGGCGAAGACGCCGTCGCTGAACGCCTCCATGCGTCCCTTGCCCTGTCTGCGGCGCGGATGGCGCGCATGGGGCGCTGCGTTCGAGGACTCCGTCACGCAGCCAGTATCCGCCGTCGTCGGACCTCGACGCGGCCGACGCTCGGCGAGGCGGACAGCCGCCCGGACATCCGCCACAAAAGAATTCCGGAGTCGTGTCGATCGAGCACTATGCCGTTCGACCTCGGTGATGAAAGGGTCGAAGAGCGACCCGTAGATGAGGAGAGAACAATGGGCAAGTACATGCTGATCATGCGCACCACCGACGAAGCGCTGGCGGGCTTCGCGAACGCCGACTTTGGAGAGATCCTCGACGGCGTCGGGCGTTTCAACGACGAGCTCATCCGCGCGGGAGTTCTTCTCGCCGCCGAGGGACTCGACGACGCGTCGAACACGATCGTCGTCGACTTCACCGGCGAGGCCCCCGTGGTGACCGATGGTCCGTACGGCGAGACCAAGGAGCTGTTCAACGGCTACTACATCCTCGATGTAGCGTCGGCGCAGGAGGCCGCAGAGTGGGCCAAGCGCATGCCGTTCACCGACGGCACGAAGATCGAGATCCGCAGGGTCACGACGGTGGACGACTTTCCGCAGGACAACGAGTGGATCCAGAAGGAGCGCGCGTGGCGTGAGGAGCACGGCCAGCTGTGAGCCGTGCCGGCAATCCCCGGAGCACCGAGGCGCGACGCGTCGTTGATGCTGTGTGGCGCATGGATGCCGCACGCATGGTCGGCGCGCTCGCCCGGTACACCGGGGATTTCGCTCTGGCGGAGGATGTCGCGCAAGAGGCCCTCGCCGAGGCTCTGGTGAGCTGGGAAACAGGCGGGGTGCCGCGGGATCCGGTCGCGTGGCTGCTCGCTGTCGGTCGGAGGAGGGCGATCGACGCGTTCCGTCGCAGGTCGGCAGGCGACCAGCGGTACGCGCTGCTCGCCCGCGAGCTCGACGAGTCGACGCCCGGCGCAGACGTGCTGTTCGATCCGGATGCCATCGACGACGACACCCTCGCGCTGATCTTCACCGCGTGTCATCCGGTGCTTTCACGAGAGGCCCGCATCGCCCTCACCCTGCGTGTCGTCGGTGGTCTCACGACGGACGAGATCGCCGCGGCGTTCTTCATCCCGGTGCCGACGGTGCAGGCACGGATCACCCGGGCGAAGAAGACCCTCGGCGCGGCGCGCATCCCCTTCGAGGTGCCGGCGGCTGATGAGCGACGGGAGCGGATGAGCTCCGTGCTGAGCGTGCTGTACCTGATCTTCACCGAGGGCTCCTCGGCCACCGGTGGGGACGACTGGATGCGCTTCGACCTCGCGCACGAGGCCCTGAGGTTGGCTCGAGTGCTCTGCAGGCTGGCGCCGGAGCCCGAGGTGTACGGACTGCTCGCCCTCATGGAGCTGACGGCCGCGCGCTTCCCTGCGCGGCTGGATGCCCAGGGAAATCCCGTGCTGCTAGAGCAGCAGAACCGCGGGCGGTGGGATCGCACCGCGATCGTTCGCGGCCGTGCGGCGCTCGCGCGGGCGGCGTCTGGCAGAGGGCTCGGGACGTATGGGTTGCAGGCATCCATCGCCGAGTGCCACGCGGTGGCGCCGTCCGTTGCCGAGACCGACTGGGAGCGGATCGTCCTGCTGTACGAGGCGCTGGGCAGGCTGGCGCCGTCTCCCATTGTCGACCTCAACCGCGCCGTCGCCGTGGCCATGGCGCAGGGACCGGCCGCCGGACTCGTCATCGTCGACGAGATCGACGCCGAGGGCGGGCTGCAGGGCTCTCATCTCGTCCCCTCGGTGCGCGGCGAGCTGCTCGCACGCATGGGGCGCGCCGCCGAGGCCCGTGAGCATTATCTGCGGGCGGCCGAGCTCTGCGCCAACTCAGCGGAGCGCGATGTCCTGCTGGCGAAGGCAGCCGCGCTACAGGTGCCGGCGGCCCGAGACGTGCGCTGAGGCTGAGCCGTGCGGAAGGATGGCACCGTGCCGCACGAACCGACGGGGATCGAACTCTCCCGCGACTACTATCGCGACGTTGTCGGGCCGCTGCTGACATCCACTTTTCCGGGTCTGCCGCATACGGCCGGCCGCTTCGGCACCGGCAGCGACGTGCTCGGGCTCGACGACGCGACCTCCCGCGACCACGACTGGGGCCTGCGTCTGACGCTGTTCGTTCCGGCCGAGTCGGTCGAGGCCGTGGATGCCCGACTCGAACGCGCGCTCCCCGACTCGTTCAGCGGGCTGCCGACCCGCTTCGCCTTCACCGGGCAGACCGAGCAGCGGCACCACGTCGACGTCGGAACGCTCGAGGACTTTCTGCACGATCGCCTCGGCTTCGACCCCCGAGCAGGGATGACCCCGGCGGACTGGCTGTCGCTGACCGGTCAGGCGGTGCTCGAGGTCACGGCCGGACCTGTCTTCGCGGATGTCACGGGGGAACTCGCCACCGTGCGGCGGCTGCTGCAGTGGTACCCCGACGATGTGTCGCGCCTCGTGCTCGCGTGCGACTGGTCGCGGCTGGAGCAGGAGCTTCCGCTGATGAGTCGGGCCGCGGCGGCCGGGGACGATCTCGGCTCGCGGGTCATCCTGAGTCGGCTCGTGAGCATCGCCATGCATCTCGCGTTCCTGCTCGAACAGAGGTGGCCGCCGTATGCCAAGTGGTTCGGCACGCTCTTCTCGGGTCTTTCCTGCGCGAACGGAGTCGGCGACACACTGGACTCCGCGATGCTGGCGACGGACTGGCGTCAGCGACAGGGCGAGCTGTCGCGAGCACTTCAGCGTCTGCTCGTGGTGCAGAACGACCTCGGCCTGACTGATGTTCACGAGGCGACCATCCCGTTCTGGGATCGTCCCTTCGTGCATCCCGATCCGCGCATCGTCGAGCAGCTTCTCGACGGCATCGCGGATCCCGCGATCTGTGAACTCCCGGTAGGGCTGGGCAGCGTGGAGCAGCGTACCGACAACGTGGCGCTGCTCACCGATGCGACCGCACGCCGTGCGCTGATTGGCGCGTGACCTCACGGTTGATGCGCGACGAGTCCCGCGGCGGACGCCTCTCGCGCGAGCCGACGATCCGTCGTCGCCACGGCGGCGCCCTCCCGGGCCGCAGTGTGCACCACGAGTGCATCCGGCATGCGAAGTCGTGACGCTGCCCTCAGCTGGGCGAGGTCGAGGACATCCGACTCCGTCACACCGACGATTCGCGGCCCGAGTCGTGTGATCGAGGTCAGTGCGACCGGTGCGACACCTGCTATCGCGGGATGCACGAGCGCGTCGGCGAGGGTGATCGCGTTGACGATCATGCGCCCAGGCCCCAGCGACCGGAGCAGCTGCACCGACCACGCGTGATGCGCGTCGGCGGGGTCGAGCAATCCGATCAGGACGCCGGCATCGACGACGACGGAGCCTGTCACTTGGGCCATTCGTCGGCGAGGCGACGGGCAGCATCCAGCGGGTAGACCCCGGGCAGGCTGCCCGCCGCCTCGTCGACTGCGGTCAGGAATCCGACGAGACGGCGGGCCTCCCTCTCCAGCGCACTCGGCCTCCCCTGCAGCACAAGCCGCCGCAGAAGCTCCGCGCGGTTGTCGGCGCTCTCGGGCCACTCCCTCGCCGCCTCGTCGATGGCGTCGCGGATCTCGTCGGTCTCGGTGATCATGTGACGCGGGCGGGTGGTGGGCATGGTCGGAGTGTAACACTCATCGCACGGTGCATCACCGGGTCCGGGGCCGACCTTCGCCGGTGCCGCTAGCGCACGAGCTGCCGAGGGAAGAACCGCGTGTCGATGCGCTCGGCCGGCACCCGGAAGTGACTTCCGGGGAATGCGTGCACGATCTTCTCCGTCGAGCCGAAGGCATCGAAGACCTCGAGTCCCGCCTCGCGACTGAGTTCGGGGTCATCCAACGGCAGAAGGAACTCGATCGGAATCATGACCTTGCGTGCGGCATCCAGGATCGCGTCGTAGGCCGGGACGCCGCCGAAGATCGCCGCCCGGATACGCGGCTCGACGGCAGCCAAGGGAATGCCCGTCGTGCTCGCGAGCGTCATGCCCGAGTAACCCATCGGCGCGTCCGGCCCGATCTCGGGAAGCGCCTGGAGGCCGTCGATCAACGCCTGCCACTCGGGGACCGCGCGCTCTGCCAGAAAGGTGTTGAACTCCGCGATGATCGAATCGATGGGCTGCCGCGCCGACCGTGCCTGAAGCATCGCGTCAACCCATTGCTGGTCCTCTGCGGACCGGGGTCGATCGCCATGTCCAGGCGCGTCGATCGCCGCGACGACGAACCCGTCGTCGAGAACTGCGGCGCGGGCACGCGAAACGAGGCCCGGCGCCTTCTTGTGAAGACCGCCGCCGTGACCCATGAGAAGAACCGAGGTGCCCGACGAGAAGGATGTCGGCGTCCAGAGAACGCCGGGAACATCTTCGATGAGGAAGTCGCGCTCGACGATGTCGTCCGACATCGTCTGCGCTGTGAAGTGTAAGTGATTCATGGTTGTTGCCTTTCGGGATGCCACTGAGGAGGCGCTCCCGACGACAACTACGGCCGCGCGACCGTGAACAGAAGGGGAGCACCCATACGGGGTCGAGCGTTCATGGGTCTCACCTCCTGACATCGCGTCACGAACTCGACGACGGTAGCACGAGACTGGGACGTCGAACCATCCATCTCGAAAGGAAACCGCCCGTGAGCAGCGTCGTCAGTCTGATCCGGTCCGCCGAGCTGTACTCCGATGCTCCGTACGCGTATGCGGCGACGGCGCCGGCGGATGCGCGGCTGATCTTCCTCGCCGGCTCGTGCCCCCTCGATCGGGACGGCAAGACGGTCGCCATCGGCGATTACGCCGGCCAGACGCGACAGTGCCTCGCGAACCTGATCGTCGCTCTTCGGGACGCCGGTGCATCAGTGACGGATGTGATCAATACTCGGGTGCTCGTCGCGTCCACGCGCCAGGAGGACCTCGGCGCGGCGTGGGCTGTCGTGCACGACGCTTTCGGCGAGCACGACGTGCCGAGCACACTGATGGGCGTCACCGTGCTCGGCTACGACGACCAGCTCGTCGAGATCGAAGCGGTCGCCGTCGTGCGGTAGGCGGGACGCCACCTCTCGAAACCGAGACTCTCGGTGGGGCAGGCGAAAGGCGCGGAGACGCGGAGGACGTCAGAGCGGCGTTGAGGCCAGTGGGGCGAGCAACTCGGTGAGGCGCTCCTCTCGGAGGCGAGCCCTCGCGTCGAGACTCGTCGCGACCGCGAGCACCGACGGCGAGACATCCGCTGCCTCGCTCAGCGCGGAGGTCTGCGGCACGCCGGCGCGCACCGAGAGCGGAAGCACCCCGGCCCAGACCCCGTGATCTTCGCCGTCGTCGGCCGCCTCGCCGGCACCGGCGAACCGCACCTTGACACTCACGGTGTCGAGCGGCAGTTGCAGTACCTGGGTCGCCGCGATCTCCTTCGCGGTCATCTCGCGCACTTCGGCTCGGCGCCCCGGCATGAGGTGATCCGCGATGCACCACAGCGCTTCCGCACGCTGCTCGGCGGGCACGACGGTCGCGGTGCCGAACACCATCGCGCTCCGGTAGTTCGCCGAGCTGTCGTTCGTCGAGCGCGCGTACACGAGCCCGTCTAGGTGCGTGATGGTCACGGCAACGGGCATCCCCTGCGTGCCGGCCTGGATGAACGCGCCACCGCCGGTGGACCCGTGCAGGAGCAGCCGCGGGCCGGCCCCGAGGTCACCGACGGCGTAGAGGTAGGGGAGCACGACGGGCAGGCCATCGCGAACCATGCCGACGTGGGCGACCAGGCCATCCGCGAGGATCTCGGCGAGCTGCTCCGGATCGTACGACTGGCGCTCACGCTTGCGACGCACGGTCATCGAAGGGACGTCGGATATCGCGCCATTCGTTTCGGAAGCGTCGGGTGCAGAAGCGTGGGGTGCAGAAGTGTCGGGTGTCGAACTCATGCCATCACGGTAGAGTGCCGCTGGACCATTCACTGGTCCAGATCGGAGCCGGTTCGATGGACCAGTCGGGAAAGGTCGCAGCGGTAGCCGGTCGCATCCGCGACATGGTGCACTCGGGCACCCTGCACGCCGGGGATGCCCTTCCCTCGACCCGCACCCTCGCGACACAGCTCGGCGTCGCCAGAGGCACGGTCGTCGCCGCGTACGAACAGCTCGACGGCGAGGGATACATCCGCACACGTCAGGGTGCGGCGGCCCGCGTGGTGTCCGACGTGCCGGTCGGTGTCGCGCCTCGCGCAGCGGCAGTATCGGAAGGCGGGCGGGCAGCAGTCAGACCTGTCATCGACCTCCGGCCCGGCATCCCGGCCGTGACCGCCTTCCCTGCTCGCGAATGGCGAGCCGCATGGCGCGCGGCGGCCGAACTCCCGCACGAGAACGCGCTCAGCGACGCGCTCGGCACCCCTGCCCTGCGAGAGCAGATCGCCACGCTCGGCCTGTCTCGCGGGTTCATCCCCGACCCGTCTCGGGTGATCGTCTCCGCGGGCACCTCGGAGGCCCTTTCCCTGATCACGGACGCGTTCCGTTCTCTGCACGGCCGGAACCCGCTCTTCATGATCGAAGACCCCGGCTACCGATCGGGACGGCGCGCCATCCTGGGTTCCGGTGGCACGGTGGTCGGCATCCCGGTCACCGACGACGGCATCGATCTCGCGGCCCTCGAGTCGGCGGCTCACCGGTTCGGCGCGCCGGATGCCGTGATGGTGACGCCGACGCATCAGTATCCGCTCGGCTCCGTGATGCCGGTCGCGAACCGACGGCGGCTCCTCGAATGGGCCGCGGCCAACCGCGTGGTCGTGATCGAGGACGACTATGACTCCGAGTTCCGCCACCGCGGGGTTCCGATGCCCGCGCTCGCGTCGCTGGATGTCGAAGGCGTCGTTCTGCACCTCGGCGGGTTCTCCAAGGTGCTCGACCCGCGACTCAGGTGTGCCTATCTGGTGCTGCCTGCGCAGTCATCCGCCGATGAGCGCGAGGGCTCCGGCGTCGGCGCCAGAGCGGCCGCCGCCGTGCGAGCCGCACGGACCGCCCGCGGCCCCGTCGTCTCCGAGGTCACCCAGCAGGCGATCGCGCACCTCGTCCGCACCGGTGCGCTTCGGCGCCATCTCGGTCGCGTGCGGCGGGACTACGTGCATCGTCGCGACCGCATCGCCGCTCGACTGGCAGACGCCGGCATCCCCGGTCTCGAGGTGCACGCGCTCGCGGGCGGGCTGCACGCGGTGCTGAAGTGGGACCACTCGGATGCCGCGGCGGTGCGGGAGCGCCTCGCACGCAACGGCATCCTCGTCGAGGAACTCGCGAACTACGCGACCACTCCCGCGTCCGCCCTGAACGGCCTCGTGCTCGGGTACGGCGCCGTCTCGCTGACGGAACTCGACCGCGCCCTGGACGCGATCCTCGGCGAGCTCGGCGATGACTCCGCGCGGGAGCTCACAATGCGGCGAGCGCTGCCGCCATTCGGCGGAACACATGGGACCGCCATCCGCCGTTCATGATCTCGAACGCCCTGGCCTGTTCTGGGTCGTCGAGGTCGAAGCCAGCCTGCGTGAGCAGCAAGCGGGTCCCGGTGCCTTCCGGCTCGAGCCGCCACGTCACGACGCTGTCGAGAGCCGTGCCGGGGCTCGCCCATGAGATGCGGAGAATCCGCTCGGGGTCGACCTCGAGCACCTCGCACTCGACGCGGCCCGAGAATCCCGTTTGCGGAACCGGCTCGGTGCGGAAGACGAATCGCGTTCCGACGACCGGAGCGAAGCCTTCGTTCGGCATGAGCCATCCGGCCATCAGCTCGGGCTCGCTCAGCACCCGCCACACCTTCGCGGGCGGATGCGGCAGGAACTCATCGAGCTCGAAGGTCGCCAGGTCGGTCATCTCGTCTCCAGATCGTCGGGCAGCTCATCCAGCGTGGCATGCAGCCGCCGCATGCGCTCCCGCCAGAACCGCTCGTGCGGTGCCATCCAGTCCCTCAGCTGCACCCACGGATCGGGGGTCAGCGCGTAGAACACCTGTCGTCCGGCGGCCCGCTCGCTGACTAGCCCGGCCTCGCGCAGTGCTCGCAGGTGTTCGGAGACCGACGGCCGGCTCATGGCGAAGTGAGCGGCGATCTCGCCGGCGCTCCGCTCGCCGTCGAGCAGCAGGTCGAGCACCTCACGTCGCGTCGGGTTCGCCAGCGCACCGAACAGCCGGTCCGTCGCCGAATCCTTGGCGCGGGTCGGCACGGTCAGCCCTGCTGCAGCAGCACGAACCCGTTTCCGTCCGGGTCCTTGAACTGCGACTGGATGCCCCACCCGACGCTCTCCGGCTCGGTGGCCTCCACCCCTACGGCGCCCAGCGCGGCGATGACGCCGGCGATGTCATCCGTGTGCAGCACGAGCCCCTGCTGCCATCCAGGACCCGCCTGACCAGGGAACGGCGGGTGCAACGTGAAGTCGACGGGGCTGCCTGCTGGCGCGACAGACAGCCAACGCTGGTCGCCGAACGCGTTGTCGGCGCGCACCTCGAAGCCGAGCACATCGCGGTAGAAGCGCAGCGAGCGCTCCTGGTCGGCGACGGGGATGGTGATGGTCTGAATGCGGATGTCGGGGGTCGAAGTCATGCCTCCAGTATATGTAGGAGTTTTCCTACATATCAACCTCTACCGACTCACGTCGCCCCGCGCCGCGTGTCGGATCGGGGCACAGTTGTTCGTAGCAGGGGTGAGCGGCCGCCCACGAGGGGCGCCGCCGAACCGGAGGAGATGATCTTCAAATGCAGTACCTGGTTTCCGTGATCGACGACACGACCGACGAAGAACTCCTTCGCACGGGCACGGCGACGGCAGAAGAGCAGGCCGCGATCGACGTGTTCAACAGTGGACTGCAAGCAGATGGCAACTGGGTGTTCGCCGGCGGCCTCGGGTCGCCCCATTCGGCAACCGTCGTCGACAACCGCGGCGACGAGACGATGCTCACCGACGGCCCCTTCGTGGAGTCGAAGGAATTCCTTGCCGGCTTCTGGATTCTGGAAGCGGCCGACCTCGACGCCGCCCTCGCCCTCGCCGTCGACGCCTCGAAGGCCTGCAACCGCAAGATCGAGGTGCGTCCGTTCCTATGAACGACGACCCGATCGAGGAGGCCATCACCCGTGCTCACCACGAGGAGTGGGCGCGGGTGGTGGCCTCCCTCACCCGGCGTTTCGGCGACCTCGACATCGCCGAGGAGGCCGCGGCCGAGGCCTTCGCGACCGCCGTCGAGCGGTGGCCGGCCGACGGCGTCCCACCCAACCCCGGGGCGTGGCTCACCACCACCGCGAACCGCAAGGCCATCGATCGCATTCGCCGCGAGAACAAGCGGGACGACAAGCAGAAGGAGGCGCATCACTTGTACGACGATTCCCCGCCGGAGAGTCTGGGCGCCATCGACGACGACCGCCTGCGGCTCATCTTCACGTGCTGTCACCCGGCGCTCGCCACACCGGCACGCGTTGCGCTGACCCTGCGCATGGTCGGCGGCCTGACGATGCCGGAGATCGCACGCGCCTTCCTGGTGCCCGAGCCGACCATGGGCCAGCGCATCACGCGCGCCAAGGCGAAGATCAAGGCGGCGCGCATCCCGTATCGGATGCCCTCGGCAGCGGATCTGCCCGCGCGAGTCTCCGGTGTGCTCACCGTGCTCTACCTGGTGTTCAACGAAGGCTACCTGGCGACCGGTGCCGACGCCGACCCCATCCGGCGCGAGCTGACCGCGGAGGCTGTCCGGCTTGCGCGACTCATCCACACGCTGCTGCCCGACGACGGTGAGGTCGCCGGGTTGCTCGCCTTGATGCTCATGACCGAAGCCAGACACGACGCGCGCGTGTCGGACGCAGGCGAGCTCATCCCGCTGGATCGACAGGATCGCGGATGCTGGGATGTCGCACTCATCGCCGAGGGCCATAGGTTGGTGCGAGAACGCCTGGTCAGCGGCGATGCTCCCGATCGGTACCAAGTGCTAGCGGCGATCAACGCCGTTCACACCTCGGCTCGTGACATCCACGACACGGACTGGTCGCAGGTCGTCGCGCTCTACGATCAGCTCGCTCGACTCGACCCCTCGCCCATCGTCGCTCTCAACCGGGCGATCGCCATCGCGGAACTCGACGGACCCGAGGTCGCCCTTGCAGCCATCGATCGCCTCGACTCGAGCTTGGCCGGCTACCACGCCTACCACGCGGCCCGCGCCGACCTGCTGCGCCGGCTCGACCGCGACGAGGAAGCGCGAGTGGCCTACGACGCGGCCATCGGTCTCGCCGGCAACACCGCAGAGCGGGCGTACCTGTCGCGGCGGCGCGGCGAGCTGGGGTAGCGAATCTCGGACCGGTGCGGTCGCGCCACGTGCACCGAAGACCGGAGGAGGCGCCGAAACCCGAACAGAATCTGCGGCTTTCGTGCTGAGAGCGCGGACACTCCGGTTTTCGGTGGGGTGACGCCACCGGTTTTCGGTGGGGTGACGTCACCGGCCGTCGCCGTTCAGCGGCCCACGTACCCCATGTCGCCCGGGCCGGTGCCCAGTGTTCGAGTGTGCATCAGCTCCCACTCCCTCTGTCCGCCTCGCGGTAGTCGTCGTCGCTCACGTGCTCCAGCCAGACTGTCGACGTTGCCGGATCGTCGCCCGCCTCGAACATGGCGAGGTGCGCCATGAAGCGCTCGCTGGAGGCGCCGTGCCAGTGCTCTTCCCCCGGCGGCGTGTACACGGTGTCGCCGGGCAGGGCACGGATGACCGTTCCATCACGAGTACCGATCAACGCGACACCCTCGGTGATGTGCAAGGTCTGGCCTTGCGCGTGCGAGTGCCATGCCGTGTGAGCTCCCGGAGTGAACCGCACCGTGCTCACCATCATGCGCGAGGGCTCCTGTTTTCGGGTCGCGATGGGATCGATGTAGACGTCGCCGCTGAACCAGTCCGGCGACCCATTGCCCGTCGGTTGCTTCGGCTCGAGATTCATCGGGTGCCTCCTTCGCACGTCTGAGGTGATCTACCCCAGTCAACCCCGCGGCGAAGACTCGGTGTGAGGCCCGGACAGAACCCGTCTCGAGGATGCCCCCTTCACCCGATCCCGTACACTTCGGTTCACCGTGAGCACCAGCCCGATGACCGCGGGGATCGTCTGCCCGACGAACGCCTGCACTCCACGGAACGTGTCGGTGCCGACGACACCGAGCGCGGCAGCATCGCCGATCGGAGCAACGAGACGCGATCCGACCGTGAGGGCGACGACGGCAGCGATGTCCACAACTCCGGCCTCCAGCGGCAGGACGGCTGCTGGCAGCGTCGCGTACCACGGCCATTCGAGAGGCAGAAGCAGCAGGATGACCAACGACACGATCCCGCACGCCCGCACCAGCCCCCTGACCGTTCGCGCCATGAAGCTCGCAGCGGCCGTCGCGAGCACGAGCAGTCCGGCCAGCACGAGCTGCACGGTGGTCGCGGGGGTGGCATCGGTGACGAACCCCTGCTGGCCTAGGCCGAGGAGGCCGGACATCCACCCTGCGACATCGGCTCCATACGACGGAGCGCCGCTCGCACCGAGCCCCACGAAGGTACCTGCGCCCACCCAGTACGGGGCGATGAGCAGCACCCCGGCGCCGACGGCCACGACGACCCCGGCAATCGCCTCGCCGATCAGGCGCAGCGCGGAGCGCCGCATGGCGATCAGCGCGACGGCGACCGGCAGCACGAACGGCAGAGCATTGAGCTTCACGAGGGCCGCGAAGATCACAGCCGCCACGGCGAGGAACGCCCAGCGCCGCGCGACGGCGAAGACGGCGAGCACGACGAAGAACGCCATGACGCCGTCGTTGTGGCCCTCACCGACCAGCTCGATCAGGATGAGCGGGTTCGCGAGATAGAGCAACGCGCCGCGGAGCGCGCGGTCCCGGTTCGTGCGCGCGAGGAACGACCAGATCAGCCAGGTCGTGCCGAGCACCGCCAGAAACACGGGGAGCTTCACGAGCAGGATGCCGACGTAGAGGTTCCCGCCGGAGAGCACGTACGCGAGCCATTCGAAGGCCGTCCACACCGGACCGTACGGCGTCTGCGGATGCACGGCCTGCCATCCCTGGGCCAGCATCTGGATGCCGTAGGGGGTGCCGGCGACGGACGACGACGGGTCGACGTAGGGGTTCGATCCGGTGGCCGCCAGGTATCCGTGCGAGAGGTAGGAGTACGCGTCGATGGACAGCGTCGGCGTGGTGAAGAACAGCGCGACGGCCACGACGACGGGAATCGCCATCGCCGGCCATCCGAGTCCGGCACGGGCGAACGCCTGCGCTCGCAGCACCAGCCAGGCGAACACCACCGTCAGTGCGACACCCAGCAGGATCACCCTGATCGATTGGATGCCGCCGGTCGTGACATCCGCATTCGGCCGGGGATAGACCGGAAGGGGCTCCAGCCCGTTGGTCCACAGGGCGTGCTGGGTGTTCCAGAGCGCGAGGTATCCAGCGAGCGTCAACGCTGCAATGACGATGACCTCGAGGAGCAACCAGCGAGAACGATGCATGGATTCAGACGGGACGGAGCAGAACCGGGGAGAACCGGCCCGGCGAGCGCGATCCTGCCTGAATTATGGCGCTAGTCGATCGCGAGGGGCCTCTCGACATGCAGCTCATCGTGGTCGACGAGCCAGCGCACCGACTCGAGGATCGCGTCGAGCGACCCGTACCGGGGCGCGTAGCCGAGCAGGTCCTTCGCCTTGTCGATGCTGAAGCAGTGGCTGCGCAGCAGGTGCTCCCAGCTCGCCTCGGCGTGCTGAGGGGTGGTGCCGGCACGGAACTCGTCCCACGTCACGGACTCCATGACCAGCGGCTGCGCGAACCACTCGGCGGCCTGCTCCGCGTACCCGCGCACGGTGAGCGCAGCGGGGGAGACTGCGCTGAAGTCCTCGCCTGCCGCCGCATCGCGGTGCGCGACTGCGAGCTCGAACGCCTGCGCAACGTCATCCGCGTGCACATGGTGCATCATCTCGGCGCCGAGACCGGGCACACGAAACGGACGACCTGCGGACAGCGTCGCCCAGGTGGTCGGGTCGAGGTTGCCCAGCGGCCCGATGGGCGACCATCCGGGGCCGACGATGTGGCCGGGGTGCACCGAGGTGGTCACGAGTCCGCCGCCGGCAGTCTCCTCCTTGAGCATCCTCGCGATGAGATCCTTCTGAACGCCGTACTCGCCGAACGGCGGGGTCATGGTCGATTCCGTCATCGGCACGATGGTGCTCGGGCCGCTGCGCCAGATCGAGCCGCAGTGCACCAGGTGTCCGATTTCTCCCCGCAACCGCTCGACGAGCGCCGTCGCTGACTCGAGGGTGAAGCAGACCAGGTCGATGACGACGTCGGGGCGCAGCTCGGCGACGCGGGTGACGAACGTGCCGTCGGCATCCTCCTGTTGCCTGTCGGCGGCGACCTGGGTCACCTGCTCCCACTCGGCGGCCTCGGTGTACGCCTTCCTGGTGCCGCGGCTGATGCTGATGACCTCGTGACCGGCCCGCACGAGCCGGGGCACGAGGAAGGTTCCGATGTGACCGCTTCCTCCGATGACGACGATGCGCACGATGTCCTCCGCTCTTGGATGCCTACCGATCCATCATGCCGAGGATGCCACCCCGTCGGGCCGCGTGATGCCGCGTAAAGGGGTACTGGCAGTACGCGTTTAGCCGCGATCTGGCTGGATGTCGGAGCCTGGGTTGGAATCGATGCATGTCCAGCAACCGTTCCACCACCGGCTCCATCACCGGCACCGGCACCGGCACCGAGTCGGTCGCGACCGCACCGTCACGCCGCCGGGTCGGCGCAGCGCTCGCAACACTGCTGATGCTGCTGACCGTGTTCGGACCGATCTCGATGGATCTGTACCTGCCCGCACTTCCGGACCTGACCAACGAGCTCGGCACGTCGACCTCCGTCGCGCAGTTCACTGTCACCGCGTGCCTCATCGGGCTCGCGCTCGGGCAGATCGTCGCCGGTCCGCTCTCCGACCGGTTCGGGCGGCGCACTCCGCTTCTGATCGGTGTCGCGGCGTTCGCCGCCGCGTCGGTGCTCTGCGCCGTCAGCCCGACCATCGGCACACTCATCCTCGCCCGCTTCGTGCAGGGTCTCGCCGGCGCCGTCGGCATCGTCATCTCCCAAGCGGCGGGCCGCGACGTATACGACGGCGGAGCGCTCATTCGCTACTACGGGCGGCTGACCCTGATGGCTGGGCTCGCTGCGATCGTCGGACCGGTCATCGGCGGACAGCTGGTGCGGTTCACCGACTGGCGGGGCCTCTTCCTCTTTCTCGCGGGCGTCGGCGTCGTGCTGCTCGTGCTCTGCCTCGTGATCTTCCGGGAGACCCTTCCGGCCGAGCGACGTACCACCGGCGGCATGCGCCACACCGCGCGCGACTTCCGGCGGCTGCTCTCCGACCGACTCTTCGTCGGCGCGGTGCTGATCACGGGCTTCGTCTTCGCCGCGATCTTCGCCTACCTCGCGGGCGCGACGTACATTCTGCAGGGCATCTACGGCCTCTCCCCGCAGGGCTACTCGCTGGCGTTCGGGCTCAACTCGGCAGGCGTGATGCTCTTCGGGTACCTGGGCGCCCGCGCAGCGGAACGCTGGTCGCGCCGCGGAACGCTCACCATCGGCCTTGCGATGTGCGTAATCGGATCGCTGGGCCTTCTCGCCACCGGCCTGTTCGCTCTGCCGCTCCCGGTCGTCATCGTGTCCCTCTTCCTGCTCGCGGCCGGCGGAGCGGGAGCCACATCGGCCCCGACCACCGCGCTGGCGCTCTCCGACTACCCGGAGCTGGCGGGCACAGCGTCATCCGTTCTGGGGCTCACCAGGTACGCTTTCGGCGGGATCGCAGCGCCGCTGGTGGGACTCGGCGGCGCGCACACCGTGCTTCCGCTCGGCATCGTCACGGTGATCTCCATCGCCCTCGCCACGGCCGCGCGGGTCATGCTCGTCGGTCGTGAGCGCACCAAGCGTCGCGTCGATCCCGTCGCGCTCGCGTGCGCGGATGCCTGACCCGAGACCCCTCGACAAGACCCCCTCCACACGACACAAGGAGAACCCCTTGCTCACCGTCAACGCCTACGCAGCCCCTTCCGCCGATGCACCCCTCGAGCCGGTGACGATCACCCGTCGTGACGTCGGGCCGAAGGACGTGCTGATCGACATCAAGTACGCGGGAATCTGCCACTCCGACATCCACACCGTTCGCGAGGAGTGGGGACCCATCGCGCACCCGCTCGTCGTCGGCCACGAGATCGTCGGGATTGTCGCCGAAGTGGGATCCGAGGTGACCAAGCACGCCGTCGGCGACCGGGTCGGCGTCGGCTGCATGGTCAACTCCTGCCGCGAGTGCGAGAACTGCCTCGCCGGCGAGGAGCAGTACTGCCTGAACGGCAACACCGGTACCTACGGCAGCGTCGACGCCGACGGCACCATCACGCAGGGCGGATACTCCACCCACGTCGTCGTCGACCAGGATTTCGTGCTGCGGGTTCCCGAGTCGCTCGACCTCGCAGCGGCGGCCCCGCTGCTGTGCGCCGGCATCACGACCTATTCGCCGCTGCGACACTGGCAGGCCGGCCCTGGCAAGAGGGTCGCTGTCGTCGGCATGGGCGGCCTCGGACACATGGCCGTGAAGCTCGCCCACGCGATGGGCGCAGAGGTCACGGTGCTCTCCCGCTCGCTGTCGAAGAAGGATGACGGACTTCGGCTCGGCGCCGACCACTACTACGCCACGGATGACGCCCAGACGTTCACCGACCTGAAGGGCGCCTTCGACCTCATCGTCAACACCGTCTCGGCTCCGCTCGACCTGGGCGCCTACCTGTCGCTGCTGCGGCTGGACGGCACCATGGTCAACGTCGGGGCGCCGGCAGAGCCGCTTCCGATCAGGGTCTTCACCCTGTTCCGCAACCGCCGCTCGTTCGCTGGATCGAGCATCGGCGGCATCCGCGAGACCCAGGAGATGCTCGACTTCTGCGCCGAGCACGGCATCCTGCCCGACACCGAACTGATCGCCGCCTCGTATATCAACGAGGCATGGGATCGCGTGCTCGCCTCCGACGTGCGGTACCGCTTCGTCATCGACGCCGCCACCTTCTCCTGAGCGCGGCTGTCTCACGCGGATCGAATAGCGCGCTGCGCGTTGGACCTGAAAGCGAAGGAGAGGCTTAACGTGGAGAGCATGGACAACCGAACCGAGGTGCGGGAGTTCCTCATCTCCCGCCGGGCGCGCATCACGCCCGAGCAGGCGGGCATCGACCCCGTCGGAACGCGGCGCCGTGTGGCGGGTCTGCGTCGCGACGAGGTCGCCCGCCTGGCCGGGGTGAGCGTCGACTATTACACGCGTCTCGAGCGAGGGAACCTCTCCGGCGTCTCTGACAGCGTGCTGGATGCCATCGCCCGCGCCCTTCAGCTGGATCGCGCCGAGCACGACCACCTCTACGACCTCGCACGAGCAGCCGCGACGACGTCGCGCACGCCACCGAAGCCGCGCATCAGCACGGTGCAGCCGCCGCTGCAGTACGTGCTCGACTCCATCACGGGGGCTCCGGCCTTCGTCGTGAACAATCGCGAAGACATCGTCGCGTACAACGCTCTCGGGCATGCCATGTACATCGACATGTTCCGTAGCAGCTTCGGCCCGGCCAACTACGCGCGGTTCATCTTCCTCGATCCGCACGCGCGCAACTTCTACGCGGACTGGGAGCGCTCCGCCAGCACGAACGTGGCGATGCTCCGACGGCAGGCGGGCCGCTTTCCGCACGACAAAGGCCTCGCGGAGCTGATCGGCGAGCTGTCGATGCGCAGCGACGAGTTCCGCACCAGGTGGGCAGCGCACAACGTGCACCGGCACTACACGGGCACGAAGCACTTCAACCATCCGATCGTCGGACCGCTCGAGCTCCTGTTCGTGCAGACCGAGCTCGACGAGGACACCGGCCTCACGCTCACCGTGTATCCCGCCGTGCCGGGAAGCCCCACCGACGAGGCGCTGAGGCTGCTGGCGTCGTGGGCGGCCACCGAGGACGCCGCCGAAGTGGCGGAAGCGACGCACTGACCGCGTCAGCGACGAGCCGTCGCGGACCCCTCAGCGCTCCGCGTCGAGCCCGAGGTGCTTGCGAAGCGTGGCCGTGAGGTCCTCGACGTGATCGAGCTGCTGGGCGGAAAGCGCGTCGATGAAGAGTTCGCGCACGGCACGCAGGTGGGGAACCGACCCGGCTCTGAAGGCCGACTGTCCGACATCCGTGATCTGCACGTCGACGCCGTGCACATCGTCGACGCACGCGACCCGTCTGATGAGGCCGCGCTTCTCCATGCGGCCCAGATGGTGCGAGAGGCGGCTGCGCTCCCACTCGATCCGGGTGGCGAGCTCAGAGGAGCGCAGAGTCTTGTGGTCTGCCTCGCTCAGCGCGAGCAGCACCTGGTAGTCGCCGGAAGAGAGGGATGACTCACCCTGCAGCCGCGCCGCGAGCCTGGTGCGCAAGGCCTCGGCGGTCTCGATGTAGTCGCGCCAGACGCGCAGCTGATCCCGCGTCGGCGTGGCCCGATGCGACTCGTGCGCCACGGTCTCGTACGGCATGAGCACCTCCGGAATTGATGCGTCAATCCCAGTGTTGCAGCATTGACACGTCAATCTGGAGCGATCCGGGGAAGACATCCGGAAGGGAAAGGGGTCGTGACGACCATGGCCGTGCAGATCGAGGACTTCGAGTTCGGGCTGAACTCGTTCGGAGAGGTCGCGACGGATGACGGACGCGTGCTGTCCGACGCGGAGCAGCTGCGCCTGCTCGTGGAGGAGGCGCAGCTTGCCGAGTCCGTCGGCCTCGACGTGTTCAGCGTCGGCGAGCACTACCGAGAGGGAATGGTGGACTCGGCGACGCCGGTGCTGCTCGCCGCGGCAGCGCAGGCCACCTCGGTCATCCGTCTCGGCACATCGGTGACGGTGCTGTCGACCCAGGACCCGGTGCGGCTGTACCAGGAGTTCGCGACCGTCGACGGCATCTCGGGCGGCCGCACTCAGCTCGTGCTCGGCCGAGCCTCGTCGATCGAGTCGTTCCCGCTGTTCGGGTACGACCTGGCCGAGTACGAGCAGCTCTTCGAGGAGAAGCTTGACCTCTTCCTGCGCCTCATGCGCGAGGACAGCGTGACCTGGTCGGGCAGATACCGCAGCTCGCTCACCGATGTGCGGCTGCACCCGCGGATGCCCGACGGCGGCATCCCCGCGTGGATCGGCATCGGCGGAAGCCCCGACTCGGTCATCCGTGCCGCGCGGAACGGGCTTCCGCTGATGATGGCGATCATCGGAGGTCGTCCCGAGCGCTTCGCCGGGCACGCCGAGCTGTACCTGCGGGCGCTGACCCAGTTCGGGCAGCCCGAGCTGCCGATCGCGCAGCACTCCCTCGGTCTGATCGCCGACACGGATGACGAGGCCAAGGCCACGTACTGGAAGTACTGGGAGCCCGTCGTCAGGCAGATGAGCCAGGAGCGCGGGTTCTACCCACCGACGTCGGCCAGATACGCGGAAGAGGTGGACACCGGCGCGCTCTACGTCGGGTCACCGGAGACCGTCGCCCAGAAGATCACGGAGATCGCGCGCGCCAACCATCTCTCGCGCTTCGACCTGAAGTACGACCTGCTCCATATGCCACGCCAGGTGCGCGAGCACAGCATCCGGCTGTTCGGCGAGCAGGTCGCGCCGCGCGTGCGGGAGCTGCTCGCCGCGCGCAACGGATCCGGTCACCCGCGTACGCTACGCGCAGCCTCCCTCGGTATTTCGAGCGCACCGCGCACCTCGGCATCCGATCCGAGTTCGCTCACCTGAACCCGTACGTGGTGGGCGATCGCCGGAGGAGTGTGGATGGCGAGGCTCTCGCGGAGGCCGGTGAGGACGAGGTCGGCGGCGAGCGGCCCGAGTGAGCCGTCGAGAACGATGGTGTCCGGATCGAGCATGGTGCAGAGGTGGCCGAGCGGGCGCCCGAGCGCGCGGCCGGTGTCGGTGAGGATGCGCGCCGCACCAGGATCCCCTGCGGCGGCCAGCCGCGGCAGGTCGGCGAACCCGATCGGTCGGTCGACGCCGTACCCGGGAACACTCAGGGCGAGGTCGCGCACCTGGTTCCAGAGGCAGCCGCGGCCACCGCACAGGCAGAGCGGACCATCCGGGTCGAGCTGAATGTGCGCCAGCTCCCCGGCGAACCCCTGCGACCCTCGCACCAGCCGGCCGTTCACGATGAGGGCCGACCCTAGACCCTCGCCGTCGAGCTTGACGTAGACCAGGTTGGCCTCGCCGTGGCCGCCGACGTACCTCTCGCCGAGGGCAGCGAGGTTCGCGTCATTCTCACTGATGAACGCGAGCGGATGCCTGCGCCCGAGATACTCGTCGATGTCGTCCGGCTGGGTGATGGCGAACCGTTCGGCGACCCCCGTATCGACGGAGCTCTCGAGGGGTGCCCCCCGCCCTCGGAGGAACGGCGCCGGAACGCTGATCACCACCAGCCGCAACTCGTAGGCATCGAGGCGCGAGGCACGTTCGACGAGAGCCTCCACAGCGGGTTCGAGGCCGGCGGGACCCACGTCCGGCGCCGGCTGCTCGAGGCTGGTCGGCTCATCGAGGGCATCACCGTTCGCGCCGTAGAGCCCGAGGAGGAGCCTGCCGCCTCTCCATCTGACGAGACCCACGGCCGCCGAAGGGCCGACGGTCTCGAGGAGGTGCCTGCCACGGCCGACAAGAGGCCGGCCATCCCGAGCATCGACATCGACGAGGACACCCGCGGAGATCAGCCGTTGCACCGCACTGGCGACGGTGGGCCGCGGGAGCCCGAGCTCCCGGGAGAGCTCGGCGCGATCGGCGCCCGTTGAGTACCGCACGAAGTCGACAATGCGATCGTCAATGCGATGAGCGAAAGGCATAACTAATGATATCAGCCATTTATGCCTCTAGTACTTTATAGAAATTGCCCTGTTTGGCGAATAGACTCGAACAGTTGCCATTCTCCGCATCCGATTCGAAGTCTTTACTAATGATTTCAGCAATTTTTCGCACTCGCCTCACCACGCCGTCGTTCGTCGCCCTGATGGTGATCACCGGGACGATGTCGCTTTCGACGGACACGTACATCGCCGCGCTTCCGCAGGTGCAGACGAGCCTGGCCACGACGGCCTCGGTGGCTCAGCTGACTATGACGGCCTGCATTGCGGGCATCGCGGTCGGACAGTTGGCGACCGGCCCCGTCAGCGACGCGCGAGGGAGGCGCATGCTGATTCTGATCTCCACGATCGCGTTCGCGCTGACCTCTCTGCTGTGCGCGATCGCGGCGACCGGCTGGGAGCTGATCGCGCTGCGGGCGGTGCAAGGCTTCGCGTGCGGTGCGGCGGCTGCTCTGGGCCGCGCGGTGGTCACCGACACCTGGAAGGGCAGGGCCGCCGCGGCGAAGTTCGGCAGTCTCTCTGCGATCGGGCTGATCGCCCCCGTGATCGGTCCGGCGATCGGCGGCGTACTGCTCATCTTCGGAGACTGGCGGACGATTTTCTGGTTTCTCGCGATCGTCGGTGTCGGCATGATCGTGGCCGCGACCAAGGGGATCCCCGAGACCCTGCCATCGGAACGACGGCAACCGGGCGGGCTGCGACGCCTCGTCGAACGCACAGGGCGACTCATCGCCGATCCGGCGTTCGCCAGTCCTGTCGTGGTGCAGTGCTTGACCATCGGGGGATTCTTCATCTACATCGGCGGCTCGTCATTCGTGCTCCAGAAGGGCCTCGGCATCAGCGCGGGCATGTATACGGTCGTGTTCGCCGTGAACGCCACAGCGATGATGCTCTCGAGCGTGCTCTTCCGAGTTCTTGTCATGCGCTTCGGCCCCTTCGTGCTGCGCCGATGCGCGATCGGTCTCCAAACCGCCGCAGTTCTGGGGCTCTTCGTCGTCGCGATCACCTCTCTCCCCGGGCAGCCGCCGCTCCTCGCGATCTGGATCTGCCTGTGCGGCATGACGGTGGGGCTGGGCACCTATCTGCCGTCCAACTCGGCGATCATGCAGGCGACCGGTCGACGGTACGCGGGAACCGCGTCCGCACTCGGAGGCGGTGTGCCGTTCCTGGTCGGCGCACTTACCACTCCTCTCACAGGGCTCCTCGGCACGGTGTCCGTCGCGGTCATGGCCACCGTGATGCTGATCTTCTTCCTGCTCGCCGCGATCGCAGCCGTGCTGACGCGTCGCTATGTCAGAACGGATGTCGTCGACGAGGCTCCCGTGACGAGCGCCGCCGGATGACTCCGGCACCCTGAGTGCTCAGCCCCTCAGATGCTGTCGGGGTCGAGGTTCAGCGTCGTGCCCTCGTAGAGGTACTGCTGGTCGCCGAACACCTGCAGGTTCGAGTTGAGCCAGATCAGGTCTTCGACCGAGATGCCGAAGCGGTCCGCGACGACCGAGGTGATGTCGCCGGGCGCGACGACGTAGCTCTTCGGAGCGCCGCTGCCGGTAGTGGCGGTGACCGTGCCTGCGGCATACGTTCGGGCGCCGCCATCCACCGGATGCACGTTGGACTGCCGCACAGGGATGCTCCAGTTCACCGTGTCGACGGCCAGCACCTTGTTCGGGCCGAGCTCGACCGGGATGCCGTCGTCGGTCGGCGCCGAGGAATAGGTCACGAGGGTGGTGAGGTACGACGGCTGATCTTCCGAGCCGAGTGACACGGACGATGCAGGCGCTGCCGAAGTCGTCGGACCGCCGAGCTGGTGGTCGCCGACCCCGTGCCAGGTGAGCCCGTCGCCGACCTGCGGAGGGATGTCGATCAGCGTGACAGACACCGGGATCGGCACCGTAGACGTGAAGCCCGAGTACTGCGCCGAATAGGTGTTGTCACCGTTCGCGACCACTCGGTAGTGGTAGTGGATGCTCCCCTTCGGGGAGGCGACGTCACCCTCCGCCACGACCGTTCCCGCCGGAACAGGCGTGATCGTCGGGCTCGGCATCGGCGTAGCTGCCGGCTCCGCTGTGGCGAGGTGCGAGATCGCCGGGTTCGGTGTCTCGGTCGGTGTCGATGTGGGGGTCTTCGTGCGAGCCGCATGACTGTGCGTCGCATGCGCCGAGGCGCTCTCCGCGGCCGGGCTGCATCCGGCGAGCGCCAGTGTGACCGCGGCGGCCGCCCCGATCAGAACAAGACCGCGCCGCTTCGCCCGCCTGGTCCGCGCCTCCGCCCTGGCATGGACCTCTCTGCTACTTCGCACAGCGGAATCTTAGCCACGTCTCGCGGTCTCCCTAGACGTGCGTCCACTTCGGAGCGCGAACATGTGCACAACGACACATCAGTCTCGCGGAGACCTCCGTCGGCGGTGCGGAGTGAACGCGACGAGCGGCAGGGCTTCGACCACGCGAAGCCGGTCGGCCTGCGTGCCCTCGTACCGAAATCCGGCTAGGCGGCCGAGCACCAACCGTACGAGCGGACGGGCCAGTGGCATCCGCTGCTCGTACGCGTTCAGCACCTCCGCGGCTTCGTCGGCACCCAGCACGCGATGATCCGCCCGAACGGGTCCGCGACCGAAGTCGACCCAGGTCGGAGTTCCCGCGGTGACGTTGCGGAACCAGCCGCTCCGTCGCCCGAACCCCGACATGACGATCGCCTCACCCGTCGTTCCGTCGTAGTGCACCACCTCGACGACGACGTGGAAGCGCCGCCCGCTCGTGCGGCCGGTGTGGGTGAGTCGCAAGAACCTGTGACCGAAGATCCGGCCGAGCCCGGACGTGTAGAGCACGTTGGGCGCGCCGAGCAGCCGTTTGATCCAGGGTCGCATCGCGGGAACCTCCATGCGGGCATCCCGCCTTGCTAGCTCGCGCCGCCGAGACGCTCGACCTGCCAGCCGTGCACGCCGGTCATCTCCTGGCCGTACGGGGCGGACGGACCAAGTCTCGAGTCGTCTGTTGCGCCACCATCGCTCAGAGTGCCCACGTAGGCGCGGTCCTTCTCGATCCGTGCGCGCAGCTGGTCGGCGTCACCGACGGACCCATGGCCTGGGATGACCACGTCGAGGTCATCCGCCACACCCTCGAAGAGCCGCAGAGCCGCCAGGTAGTCGTCGATCGGGTCAGGGGAGTTCGGGTTGAGCATGGGGATCAGGATGTCCGAGAGCATGTCACCGGCGACGAGCACCCGGCTCTGCTCGACCAGCAGTGCGGCGTGACCCGGCGCGTGGGCCCGATGCTCGATGATGCGGATGTGCGGCCCGTCCCAGGGGATCTCTTCGGCCCCGTCGGGAAGACCGTCGATGAGACCGAACCCGTCGAGAGGCACGTGCTCGACCAGGTCCTGCGGCATCATCCCGGTGACCGCGGCCTCCCAGCCCGGCGTCGATATCCGTGCCTGGATCATCGCCGCGCCCGCGGCGGTGCCGTATCGCCGCGCCGAGCCGAGCTCGGGATGCCAGAGCAGGTGATCCCAGTGCGGATGCGTCGAGAAGCCCATCACGACCCGCCGCCCCGACTCGGCCAGGTCTTCGGCGAGACACGCGAGCTCGTCATCCCGAAGGCCGGCGTCGATCACCAGCACGCCGTCCGTCCCTTCAACGACCACCGCGTTGCTCTGCATGAACTCGCTCTGGTGCACGAGCACACCCTCCGCGACGTGGCTCAGCATGGCGTCCCCTCCCGCTTCGTCGCTCGAACCGCGCACGGCGTGGTGCTGGGCCGTCGCGCATCCCGCGTTTCCACGCTAACCGTTTGCCTGCGACATGGGCAGGGGTTGTCAGAGCATCGTCACCGCGACGACCACGAGCACGAAGGCCGCGATGATGATCGCCACGCGCAGGTAGTGGAGGCGATCCCAGCGCTGCTGCTGTTCGCGCCAGTCATCCGGGTGCTCGTCGGCCGACCACGTCTTCGAGCGGTTGTTGATCGGCACGAGAACCGCGATGGACAGGACGACGCTGAGCGCCAGCAGGATGGCCGCGACGAGCGCTGCTGAAGCGGTCGGCGTTCCCCACGCCACGACCGCGAGCGCCACGACCAGGATGAGCGAGCCGAAGTACCAGAACGGCATCACCCTGCCCATCATGCGGCCGCCGTAGGCACGTGCCTCGAGGGATGGACCGAAGGCCAAGCTGCCCAGGATCGGGTTGAGCACGAACGCGACGGCGAACTCCACGCCGACCATGACTCCGACGACGGTTGCCGCGACGACGGCGAGAAGCGCTTCCATGATGACCTCGGATCTAGCGTTGCTAGTATTTCTAGCAGTGCTAATGTAGAACTCGAATCCCGGAAGCACAAGGGCCGCGTCAGACACAGCGCGCCAGAGGTACGAGGAGTGGCGATGACCGAGTCGAACGCGCGCCGCCAACGCAGCGAAGAACGGAGACGGCGCATCCTCGACGAAGCGCGAGCCTGTGCCGATGAGGATGGCTGGGCAGCCGTCACCACTCGACGCCTCGCCGACGCCATCGGCTACACCCAGCCGGTGCTCTACGGCCACTTCCCTGGAGGCAAGGCGGAGATCATCCGGGCCGTCGCGTTCGAGGGATTCACCGAGCTCACCGAGTTGTGCCGCTCCGCCACCGGCGGCACGAGGGGCCGGCAGGCGATCGAGGCGGTCGCCGACGCCTACCTCGACTTCGCGTCAGCGCATCCCGCTGTCTACGAGGCGATGTTCCGGCAGCCGATCGACGCTCGGTTCGCGGAGGAGGGTAACGAGCCGGAACTCCGCGCCGGTTTCGAGGCCCTGGCGAGCGCGATCGGCGACGAGCACGGCGGCACGCGCACCGAGGTCTTCTGGGGAAGCCTGCACGGCATCAGCGAGCTCGAACGCGCAGGCCGCATGCGTGGTGAACATCGAGCGAACAGGATCGCCGAGCTCGGCATCCTGTTCGGCGTGACCGCGGACGCCGCGGTGAACTGACCAGGGGTCAGGCCCGGACGGCGGGCGCCAGGACCGGCGCGTCTGGCGTAGAGACCGATGCCGCGTGCCCAGGGGTGGCATCCAGGTGCTTCGTCAGCGCCACGACGGCCTCGCGCCCGGCCCGATTCGCCCCGACCGTGGACTGGGACGGCCCGTACCCGATCAGGTGCACTCGCGGCTCGGCAGCGACTTGGGTGCGCTGCATCACGATGCCACCCGACTCCTTGCGCAGGAGCAGCGGATCCAGGTGCCTAAGGTCGGCCTTGAATCCGGTCGCCCAGAGGATGCTGTCCACCGGAGTGAAGGTCCCGTCGGCTTCGCGCACCCCGTGCGGCTCGATCGCCGTGAACATCGGCCGGCGAACGAGAGCGCCGCGGTCGCGTGCCGCGATGGCATACGGCGTCCAGCCGAGACCGGTGTAGGACACGACGGACCCGGTCGGGCGCCCGGCTTCGACATCCGCGACGACCTTCGCGATCGTCGCCCTTCCCGTGGTCTCCGGCTCGAACGTGCCCTCGATGAACACCGGCTCGCGCCGCGTGTACCAGAACACGGTGGCGACGCGGGAGATCTCCTCGAGCTGCTGGATGGCCGAGATTCCACCGCCGACGACCGCGACCCGCTGCCCGGCGAACTCGTCGGGCGACCGATAGTCCCTGGTGTGCAGCTGGCGGCCGAGGAAGGTCTCCCGGCCCGGATAGTGCGGTTGCACCGGGTTGTTCCACGTGCCGGTGGCGTTGATGATCGCGCGGGCACGCCAGGGTCCGCCATCCGTCTCGATCACGAGATCGCCGTCCGGGTCGTCGTCGGCACGCCGCACCGCCTCGACTGTTGCCGGCCGCAAGACCGGCAGCTGATGCTCGTGCTCGAACCCGGCGAAGTACCGGGGCACGGCGACGCTGCTCTTCTCGGTGTCGTCCAGCTCCGGTTGTGGATGACCGGGCAGACCGAAAATGCCGTTGAGAGTGGCCACGCGCAACGACGGCCAGCGATGCTGCCACGCGCCACCGGGCGCCGGATTGGCGTCGAGCACGACAAAGGTCCGTTCGCCGTTCGGGTCGTCGAGCGCGCTCGTGTACCCGTGTCGCAGCAGGTGGTACGCCGCCGACAGTCCGGCCTGGCCGGCACCGATGACCACGACGGTCGCCCTGCGCTCTCCCTCACCCACACGTGTCTGAACCCATGAGGGATGACGGTTCTTCCCTGCAGACGTAACGTGATGCCATGGCCTCCGCAAGTGACTCACGTCGCGAGAAGTCTCCAGAGTCGTACGCGGTCTTCGACCCGATCGTCGCCGAGTACACGACGCTCGACGACGTGGCGCTCGGCCGCATGTTCGGCTCGGAGGGCCTGAGCGTGCGCGGCAAGGTCTTCGCCTTCGTGGGCTTCTCCGGGAGCCTGTTCGCGAAGCTCCCCGAGGAGCGCGTCGGCGAGCTGATCGCTGCCGGTGATGCCGAGCCGGCCGTGATGCGGGACCGCCCGATGCGCGAGTGGGTCACCGCCCGCGCCGACCGTCCGGAGACGTGGCCGGCCATCGTCGCGGAGGCCTACGAGTTCGTCGACGCGATCACCCCGAAGTGACGAGGCTTGGCTCCGTCCGCAACGCATAACCATATGGGTATACGATGGCCGGCATGGCACGCGCAGCGACGACCACCGACGTCTTCAACGCCATCGCGGAGCCGCAGCGCCGGGAGATCCTGATGCTGCTTCGCGCCGGCGAGCGGCCCGTCACCGAGGTGGCCAACGCACTGGGACTGTCGCAGCCTGGGGCATCCAAGCATCTGAAAGTCCTGCGGGAAGTCGGGCTGGTGCAGGACCGCAAGGCGGGCAAGCAACGCCTTTATGGCCTTGACGCCCGCGGACTGCGACCGGTTCACGAGTGGACCGGCGGGTTCGAGCGGTTCTGGAACGAGAGCTTCGACCGGCTCGACGCGTACGTGCAAGACCTCCAGCAGACGAAGCAGAAGGGATAGCGCATGAGCGAGACGGCCCAGAACGCCCCGGCACGGGCGACGGATGACCGCGAGATCGTGATCACCCGCGTCATCCACGCGCCGAGGGAGCTCGTCTTCGAGGCGTTCACCGACGTGCGGCACCTGTCGCAGTGGTGGGGGCCTGAGGGGTTCACCACGACGACGCGGTCGTTCGGGTTCGGCGTCGGCGAGGACTGGGCCTTCGAGATGCGCGGGCCCGACGGCACGGACTATCCCGAATGGATCTCGTGGACCGAGATCATCCCGACCGAGAAGATCTCGATGCTGCACGGCGAGTATCGGGGCGATCCGAACGCCTTCGAATCGGTCCTCACCTTCACGCCCGACGATGCCGGGACGCGGGTTCAGATGCGCACCGTGTTCTCGACCAAAGAGCTGCGCGACGAGGCGGCCGAGAAGTACCACGCGATCGAGGCCGGCAACCAGACCCTGGGCAAGCTGGCCGCCTACGTCACCGAAACCCTTGTCGCCGAGTCCGGCGGCCCTGAAATCCTGAGGAAGGGAGCCGAGAACTGATGACCGGCAAAGTGTTCTTCAGCGTGTCGATGTCGCTGGACGGGTTCATGGCGCCCGCATCGCCCGAGGAGCTGATGGGGCAGCAGTGGATGGAGCTGCAGCACTGGGTCTTCCCGACGCGCTTCATGCGGGAGAGTCTCAAGCTCGGCGCCGGCGGCGACGAGGGGCTCGACAACGACGTCGCGCGCCAGACCTTCGAGCGCACCGGCGCCAGCGTGATGGGCAAGCACATGTTCGACGCCGGCGAGCACGCCTGGCCGGAGGACGCACCCTTCCACACGCCGGTGTTCGTCGTCACGCACGAGAAGCGCGACCCCTGGGAACGCGCCGGCGGCACGACCTTCTTCTTCGTGAACGACGGTATCGAGTCCGCGCTCGCCCAAGCGCGCGATGCTGCGGATGACCGAGACGTACGGATCGCGGGCGGTGGCACCACCATCGTGGAGTATGTGAACGCCGGCCTGGTCGACGAATTCTCGATCGCGCTCTCGCCGGTGCTGTTCGGTGCAGGAGTGCGCCTCTTCGAGGGCATCGACGCGTCCAAGGTCAAGCTGGATCAGCTCAGCTCGGAGGCATCCCCGCGGGCGACGCACCTCACCTACGCCGTGCGCCAACGCTAGCCGAACGCGTCGGTCGACCCGTCGTGACCGGTAACCTGACACGATTCAATTTCGTGTCGACCGCTACGCCCATGTCAGCACAACCGATAGATTCGTCCAGGGATCTGGACAGGGGGCTGACCATGGAACACGCCGAGGCTGAGGGGCCTGGGCGATTCCTACGCCCGATGCTGTGGGGGCTGGGAATCAGCGGGGGACTTGTCGTGCTCGGGCTCGCGCTCGGAGCGCTGTCGGCTTCGGCCGATGAACCCGGAACGCCACCGACCTCGAGCACCGGTTCGAGCGGCTCGCACTCCACGTTGCTCGGCTCAGTGGGATCCGTGCTGGGTGCGGCCACCACGCCGGTCGGCGGCACCGTCAGCGGCGTCGCGTCCACGGTCTCGCACGTCGCCGCACCCGTCGTGCAGGCGCTTCCTGCTCCCGTGAAGCAGGTCGTGCAGCCGGTGACGAGCGCGGTCGCCTCTGCGACCTCCTCCATCTCGCTCACGCAGTCTCTCGCCCCGGTGGAGAGCGGTGTCGACGAGGTTGTCGGATCACTTCCCGTGGTCGGGCCGAC
Organism: Humibacter soli; assembly: GCF_054779035.1. NCBI lineage: Bacteria > Bacillati > Actinomycetota > Actinomycetes > Micrococcales > Microbacteriaceae > Humibacter > Humibacter soli. Next base: position 48,394 of record NZ_BAAGYX010000003.1, read on the forward strand.
GGTGAGTTCAACGCTCGGCTCTCTGTCGAGCGCCACCGCTCCTGTCACAGATCTCGTGGACGGGGTGGTCGGAGATGTGGGCTCCACCACCGGCACGGTGCTCGGACCACCGGCATCCGGTCCCGGCGGCGGTACAGCCCCTGGCGGGGCCAGCACGGGTTCCGGGGACGGCGCACCGGGGTCAGGACAGGGCACGACCGGCACTATCGGCTCCGGCAGTGGCGCGACATCCGCGACGGTCGGCGGCTCGTCGGCGCCCACGAAGCTCGGGCCGCACGCCGCGCCGAGTGTCGCGTCGGCGTTCCTGGCGATCAACGAGGGCAACACACCCCTCGCGTGGCAGCTCTCCGGGTCGTGGAACGCCGCACACCCGACATCCACTGGATTCGGCCACCACACCCGGGTCGTGCCCGCGGTGCACAGACAAGCCGACCCCGACAGCCCTCCGGCACGATCGGCCGCAGGCTTCGGCGGGGCCGGCGGTGGCTCATCAGCGAGCGGCGGCGCGTTCAGCGACGTCTCCGAGATCACCCTGTCCGGCCTCGCATCGAGGGCCTCCGGCTCACCCTGCGCCGACGACCGGCCTCTTCCGACTCCGACCTTCGAAACCGACTCCAGTCCCGACTGATCCGGACCGCGCTGCGGGAGTGCGTCATCCCTCGGCTTCCGGCGCCTTGCCGTCTCTCGTGATGCGAGAACGCGCGCCGGGAAGCAGCGATGACCACCGCCGCGCGGCTCGTCGCCAGCGCAGGCCAAACCCCGGACATCCCGGGTCGTGCCGGGAAAGCGTTTGCGGCAGCGTCGCGGCGGGACCGGGTCGAGTCGATGCTCGGCCGCCGACGAAGTTTGAGACGTTGTGTGGGATTTGGGGAGTTCGGGTGCATATGTCTGCACTGACCGAGGCGTTCGCCTCGCAAAACTGGGAGGCCGTCGATCGGCTTCTCGACAAGCATTTCTTTTTCTATCTGTTCACGGATGACGACCTTCTCGACCGGCTGTTCCAGGCGGCTCCAGAGGAGTGGTACGAACGCAATCCGCGGAACGTGATGCGGCGTGCGATCACCTCCGCTGCCAGGCGACCGGTCATGTTGATCGACGATGACGCGATCGAGCGGTTCTCGTCGTGGGTGAGCTCCCAGCGCGCCCCCGAGGCCCGGGACCTGCTGGTGCTTCGGCAGGCCCGCATCAGGGAGCTGCTCGCCGCTGGGCGTTACCGGGATGCATCCGCCGCCGCGGACGACGCATTGGATGTCATCCACACCGCTGTGGACATGAGACGTTTCTCCGACGTGCTGCCCGTCGTGTTCCTGCTGTGCGGAACGGCGAAGCTCCTCGCCGCAGACGTGCTGGGCGCCATCTCCGCCTTCACGGAGGGCGTCCGATGGGCGACGGTGCAGACCGAGCACCCTGCGGGGAGGTACGCGCGCGAACATCTGGCGCTGGCATACACGCTGGCCGAGCGGTATCGCCAGGCGGAGCGCCTACTCACGATGACGGTGCACGGGCTCGATCATCCGGGCCACGCCACCTTCCACTTTCAGCAGCCGGGCATTCTCGCGCGCGCTCTGATCGACGCGGCGACTGGCAGCGTGACGGCCGATGCCGTGCCGGACGAGTCCCCCGTGGTCGTGCCTGGGCATCACTGGTGGTGGGTTCCCGTGCATGCGCGGGCGATCGCGGCGCTCGTGAACGGAACACAGCGGTCCGCGATCAATGAGATCGGCCAGCTACTCATCTCGGAGCGCACGCGATCCGACCCCGAATCACTGCCCGGAGCGGTGCTGAGGGCGGATCTGGCCACCCTTCACCAGTCGCTCGGCGACCTCCAGCCTGCCCACCGCACGCTGAACCGTCCCGGGCTGAGTACTGCGTGGCCCGGAATCCCCTTGGCGCGCGCTCGACAGGAGTGGCTGCGGGGGCACGCCGAGAACGCCGTCGCCATGCTGCACGAAGAGGAGTCGGCCACCGGCATCCCCATCTCGCTGCAGGCTGGCCGCGCCGTGCTCTACGCCGAGGCCGAGCTCGCGATCTCAGGCACGGTCAGCGACCGCACGATCGAATCCACTGCTTGGGCGGTCAACGCGTCCAAAGCGCTCAGCACGCTGACCCTGGCATCCCCGGAGCTCAGGGACCAGCTCGGTCCGCTGCTGGATGACCCGATAGGCGACATCCCGATCCGATTCGGCGCACAACGACGACCCCGCCTGACTCGACGTGAACGGGAGATCCTCGAGGGTCTCGTCGCCGACGAGTCGATCGCCGATCTCGCGCACAGATTCCACGTGTCGCCGAACACGATCAAGACGCACCTCAGGGTGCTCTACCGAAAGCTCGGTGCGCACGGCCGTGAGGAGGCGGCCTGGATCGGACGACGGATGCTGTGACGCCGCGGGGTGGTCGGACCCCACGGCGTCACGTGATCAGCCGGCCTGGCCGGCTCCCCGTAGCACGCACAACGTCTTCGACCGTGCGGTGAACTTGTTCTGCGCGCTCCAGCTCTGCTTGTCGCCAGCCTTGACGGTGACGCGGGTCTGAGCGGTGCCGATGACGGTCGCCTTGTCCGTCGTGAAGAACACCGTGATGACCGTCGTGGCCGGGGACTTGCCCGCGTTGCTGACGGTCCCCGAGGCCTTCCAGCCGTCTTTGGTCGAGGCGCAACCAGCGAGCTTCACGTTGGCACGCGTCTTCACATCATTGGGGATGTTCGTGGGCAGCGCGGTCGCCTGGGTCACTCCGGCAGGCAGCCCGGGGACCGTCGCCGCCGCTGCCGTGTGTGTCTTGGCAGTGGTCGGCACGGCAGCCGTGCAGCCCGCGAGGGCGATCCCGGCGACCATCAGCGCGGCGGCGATGGCCGTGGTTCGAGAGGCGAGACGAGTCTGCATGTCAGGCGCTCCTCCGGCGTCGGCGGATGATGAGGATGACCGCGCCGGCCGCAACCAGCGCGAGAGCCAGCACACCGTAGCCCCAGGCGATCGTCGATCCCGTGTCGGCCAGTCCCGACGCCGTCGCCGTCGGTGAAGGCGTCGAGCTCGGTGACGTACCTGCCGGCAGCACCTCGGCGATGTTCACCGTCGACGGGTCGGAGACGATCGGGTCTCCATCAGGCGCCGCAGCGTCGACCGTTGCGGTGTTGGTCAGCGGGTCGCCGGTGAGGTCGGATGCGACCACCGTGTAGTCCGCGGTGCACACCTCCACCTGACCCGGAGTCAGCTCGGTCACGCCCGTCGGGCATGTCGGCGCTGAGAGCTTTCCGTGCCCGTTGAACGTGCCCTCCTCGACCGCAGGGTTCTCCAGCGTGATGTTGCCGGTGTTCGTCACGGTGAAGGAGAACGTGACGACCTGGCCGGCCTTGCTCAGCGAGGTGACGTTCGCCGTCTTCACCAGGGTCACCGCCGCCGCTGCAGGCTCGGTCACGGTCGCCGTCGACGGGTCGGACGTGACCGGTGTCTGCGAGCCGGCAGGCGTGCCCACCGCGGTGGCGGTGTTCGTGATCGACCCCGCGTCGACATCCGCCTGCGTCACCGTGTACACGATGGTGCAGGTCACCTGTGCGCCCGGCGCCAGCGAAGCCGCACCGGTCGGGCAGGTCGGCGAGTCGAGCGTGCCCGTACCCGTGAAGGTGTCCTCCTCGGAAGTGACATCCGCAACCGTCACGTTTCCGGTGTTGGTGATCAAGAAGTCGTACTCGACCTGCTGACCTGCCTCGCTGTCGGTCGTGGTGGCCTGAGCCGTCTTGACCAGGGTGAGCGCCGGCTGCGCCGTGACGGTGAAGGTCGCCTCAGACGGGTCGGAGGTCACCGTGGCGCCTGCGGTGTCGACGCCGGTGGCGGTCGCGGTGTTGGTCACCGATCCCGAATCCATGTCCTCTTGGGTCACGACGTAGGTCGCGGAGCACGACACATTGTCGCCGGGGGCAAGAGTGGTCGTCGGGCAGGAGATCGCCGACAGGGTTCCCGATCCCGAGAAGTCCGTGTCGGAGACCGCGAGCTGGTTCAGGGTGGCGTTGCCGGTGTTGGTCACCGCGAACGTGTAGGTCACCGTCTGTCCGGCTGCGTCGACCGCGGTCGGATCGACGGTCTTCGCGATCTCGAGACCCGGGGCCTGCGTCGCCGTCACGGTTGCGCTCGACGACGGCGAGGTCACCGGAGCACCACCCGGTGCGAGGGCCGTGGCGGACGCGGTGTTGGTCACGGATCCCGCATCGATGTCGGCCTGCGTCGCCCCATAGGTCGCCGTGCAGGTCGTGTCCTGGCCGGGCACCAGGGCCGAGTCAGGGCAGGAGATGTCAGACAGCGTTCCCGTGCCCGAGAAACTGCCTTCCACGATCCCGACACCGGTGACCGTCACATTGCCGGCGTTGGACACCAGGAACGAATAGGTCACCTGGTCTCCCGGCGCGCTCACGGTCGTCGGTGAAGCTGACTTGGTCAGTGTCAATGCCGGGGCCGCGATGGCGGGCGTCGACACCGTGGACGGCTGCGAGGAGACCGGCGTCGCGCCAGGTCCCGTTCCCGTCGCGGTGGCGGTGTTCGACACCGATCCACCATCGATGTCCGCCTGGCTCAGCGTGTAGGTGGCGGTGCAATCGACCTGAGCGTTCGGTGCGAGCGTCGTCGAGGGGCACGAGATGTCCGAGAGCGAGCCCGAGCCCGTGAAGATCCCCTCGGTGATGCCCACGTTCGTCACGGTGACATCACCGGTGTTGGTCACCAGGTAGTGATAGGTGAGCACCTGGCCAGCGAGGAAGGCGGCCGCGCCGGAAGGATCGGCCGACTTCACGAGGGAGAGCGCCGGTGCCTGCGTCACTGTCACTGTGGCCGTCGACGGCGCGGAGGCAACCGCAGCACCCCCGGCATCGGTGGCGGTCGCGTGCGCGGTGTTGGTGATCGATCCAGCATCCGCATCCGCCTGGGTCAACGAGTACGTGGCGGTGCAGGTCGTGTCGGCATTAGGCGCCAGGGTGGTCGTCGGGCACGTGATGGCGGACAGGCTGCCGGAGCCCGAGAAGCCGTCATCCGCAATCGCAAGCCCCGTGGCCGTCACGTTTCCGGTGTTGGTCACCAGGAACGAGTAGGTCACCTTGTCGCCCGCGTTGCTCACGGTCGTCGGGGTTGCCGACTTGAGCAGCGTCAGTGCGGGCGTCTGAGTCGCCGTCACCGTCGCGGTCGAAGGCGCGGAGACCAGCGGGCTTCCCGAGACCGGGGTCCCCGACGCCGTCGCGCTGTCGGAGATGCTCCCGTTGTCGAGGTCGGCCTGGGTCACGGTATAGGTCGCGGTGCAGTCCTCGGTCGCGCCGGGCGCGAGGCTCGGTGACGGGCAGGTGGGCCCGCTGGTGAGAGCGCCTGCTGGGGAGTTCTGCACGTCGTTGATGGAGACAGCGTTCAGTGCGACCGCCGTGTCGTTGTCGACCGTGAAGGTGAAGGTCACCGTCTGGCCGACGTGATCCACGGTGGTCGGCGACGCCGCCTTGACGACCGTGAGACCGGCCTGGGCGTGCAGCCCGGTGACGGATGACTCCGCCGCCGTCATCAGGGGCTGTCCTACACCCGGAGTGGCCGTGGTGCCCACCGTGTTCCACGCCGTCTTGCCTGCGATGTTCGCCGGGGTCGACACCGTGTAGGGGACCGAGAAGGTGTTGATCCCGGCACTATCCGGCACGAAGACCGTGCCGTTGTAGGAGAACTCCAGCGCGGTCACCGAGGACAGAGACGCCGGAGCAGTCGTGCTCCAGTCGTCGACGCATCCCGGGTTGCCGGCATTCGCCAACACCTCGGGCCGGCAGGGGTTGGCCGCCTGGGAATAGGACACCGTGACCCCGGCGGGCACTGGGCCCACACCGGTCAGGGCCACGCCGAACTGCGACCCGCGGGCATCCGTCTTCGTGGTGTCCGTGTCACCGACCGCGGGCAACAGGTCATACATGACGGGGTTCACCAGATTGGTCGAGCCGGTGTTGGTGAACGTCACGTTGTAGGTGGCCGTTCCGCCGTTCGGACTGACGTTGCCTATGCCTCCGGCTGTCACAGGCGTGGAGTCGAGATTGCCCTGCACTGACTTGTCGACTGAGAACGCCGGGTTGATCGGGCTGACGACGATGTTCTGCGACTCACCGCAGTAGTTGGTGCTGGTCGGCGCGTTGGTGGTCTCCAGGGCGGCGTTCGTCCCGTTGGACGGCACCGTCAGACCGCTCGGGCCGTAGCACGAGGTGATCGGTGCACCGTAGCCCACAGTGACGTCGTTCTGGTAGGTCCCGGCGCAGCCGGCCCCGAGATTCACCGTCAGGGTGCTGCCGCTGAAGACGTAGTCGCCGGCAGCGGTGATGGTGCCGGCGGGGATCACCCACTGTAGGAGCTGACGGCCCGTGCCGTTGTAGTTGGCAGTCACCGTCGCGCTGATGGTCGCAGTGGTGGCGACAGCTCCGCCAGCCGTGCTGGGGAATGCGCTGAACTCTTGGGGTGTGAACGTGAACGTCTGAGCAGTACCGGCGGTCACCGTCGTGTCTTGAGGAGCCAGGTATGAGAGATAGATCGCCTGCGAAGGAGCCTGCGCCACCTCGATGTAGTTCGACTGCGGCCCATTGCCGCCGAAGCCGCCGATACCCACGGCTTCCGTGCAGGTGGAGCCACCGTTGTAGCGCGGCCAGATGCCCGGCGCGACGACAGTGCCCGACGGCGAATTCGCTGCAACCACCAGCAGAGATGCGGAGGTCGGCTTCGCGGCCGCCAGCGGCGTGTCCGACCCGATGACGAGGTAAGGTGTCGCGGTCGCCGTGTTGGTGATCAGCGAAGACGTCGTCAGACCTGACGCCGCGTAGCCCTTCACGATGAACTGTTGCATCGTCGCGGTGTTCTGTCCCTCTTCAGGAAACTGTGGGAAGTCGATCTCCGACACGGCAGGTGACGTCGGCACAATCCAGCCGGTGCCTGTGGCGTACGAGACCGAGGCGGTGGTGCCGTCGGTGTGGATGACCGTGATCGAGTCCGCGGTGGTCGGTGCGAATCCGGCCGCCGTGATGACCGTCGGTATGAACGCCGGGGTGGCGCACAATGTGCCGGGAGCGTTGGACGAGTAGTTCGGATTCGTTGCTGTTCCCGGGGTTGCGTTGTTGGTCGTGCACGGCAGGGGGTCCTGTACCGCGAAGTCCGCTCCGGCCTGGGTGCCGTTGGTGAAGAGGTTGATCGAGTACTGGGCGTCGACACCGCTGCCATCCCAGTCGCCCGGATAGACGTAGGGGTAACGCCCCCCGTTGGGCGGATACGTGTACTGGCCCGAGTTCCCGAAGGAGTTGCTGGAGCTGCTCTTGGAGTCGAACGTCGTCGGGACCACGGCCACGACGTTCGTGTTCGCCGTTCCCTGGAGGTTCTGAGACGTACCGTCGAAGTAGGTGAACGACGCGGTCGCGGTGTTCGAGATCGTGTCGCCGATGTTGTCGAGTGCTCCGGCCGTCGACGCCGTTCCGGTGATGTCGATGTCCCGACCCGGTGCGCCAGAGCTGACGCCGTTGCAGATGTTTCCGTCCGGGTCTGAGTACGTCAGAGTATTGTTCGCCGCGTCATAGGTGACGGTGCCGGGGAACGTGCCGACGCTGTAGTTGCCGTTGTTGGCGTTGTAGATGGTCTGGTAGCTCTGGTACGTGAAGTTCGGGGGCAGGTGATCGACCACGGTGAACGACGACGTTCCGATCGCTCCGAATGTGGTGTGGGGCGGGGTGCAGTCGAAGTGAATGTCGTAGACGTACTGACCGCCCTGACCAACCTGGGCCGGCGCGGTCTTCTTGAACGTCACGTCCTCGGCCGCGGTCACCGTGACGGTCGTCGTGTTCCCCGCCGCTGACGTGAAGTTCGATCCGTTGATGGTCGGCGTGATCGGGAACGTCTGGTTGTCAGGCGTCGTGTAGTTCGTGGTCGTGTAGTTGAACGTGCACTGCTGGGTCCCCGTCGGCACCGTTCCAGCCGGCGTGCCGCCGGTATAGGTATAGGTCACTGTGCTGGCCGAGGTCGTCTTGGTCCAGCCGGGACACGACAACGCTCCGAACGCTGTCGCGTTGTTGACTGTCGCGCCCTTCAGGTCCGTGTACGACGTCACGGGGACGGTGAGTGTCGTGCCCGCGCACCCGCCGGTGACGCTGCACGACAGCGACAGTGTCAGGGTCGTCGCCGCTCCGGCCGCCACCGGCGTGCCGTCCGAGCTGATGCTGACACTGGCGGTTCCCGCTGCCGAGGCCGCCCCCATGGGGATGGACACCCCGAGGGTGACGAGCGCGACGCTCACCAGTGCGGCGAGGAGCGCTCTCGCTCCTCGCCGCCTGCCCCCGGATCGTCCCGACACAACAGTCCGTGTGATACCCCGAAACACGAGTCCCCCGATTCATGACTCCTGCGGACTCTTGCATCGAGACGAGCGCGATCCCCCACAGTTTCACGAAAAGCAAAGCGGCCCGGGACGCCCGGGCGGAAGCTCGACGAAGGGAAACCACCCCGAAGCTCACCCCGAGTCCCCCTCCCGGGGGTGGCTTGTGCGGCAAATTGCCCGATGAGAGCTGAGTTTCCGTCACTAATGGAGCAGGCGTCGCGGGCCGCGCGCAGGGGCAGCGGGCGCGGGAACCAGCTCTGCCGGCTTGGGCTGCTTCACCACATCGTGCGCAGGTGGCACGACCCGGCACCTGGCGCAGTAGCCTGCCTCATCGAGAACGTCGCCGCACTGGAAGTGGGTGAATTCCTGCCGGTACTGGGGGTCGACGTAGTTCTCGTTGCCGAAGTTGGCGAGGCACGAGACGATCGGCCAGAGCCTCTCGCCCTTGGGAGTGATCGCGTACTCGTCGTGGGCACCGGCGCCGGACACCCGGGCGACGATCCCTTCGTCGACGAGACGGTTGAGCCGCTGGGTGAGCACCGCCGGAGAGATGCCGAGGCGCTTGCGGATGTCGCTGTAGCGGCGAAGCCCTAAGAAGAGATAACTGACGATCAGAAGGGTCCACCGCTCGCCGACGACGTCGAGGGTCTGCGCGATGGCGCAGTCCTCCATCTCGTAGCTCGTCCCAAGTGCCATGCGTCTAGCTTACCGCATGGTTCTGTCATAGAACCACATTGTGCTACTGTCACCGATGTGACGAACACTTCTATGACCGATGCAACCGGCCTGCGGAAAGTCTCGCGATGGCCGTTCCTTCCGCGGGCGACCGCCTTCGTCGGCATCACGACCGCCATGATCATGGTCCTGGTCGCCGCCGGTTCACCCACCCCGCTTCTTCCCCTGTACGAGAAGGAATGGGGCTTTCCCGCCTGGATGCTGACGCTCGCCTTCGGCGTCTACGCGGTCGCACTCTTGCTCACGATCCTCGTGATCGGGTCGCTCTCCGATTACGTCGGTCGTCGTCCGCTGATGATCGGCTCACTCGGCCTGGAACTCGTTGCGATGCTGATGTTCCTGTTCTCGCCCTCGATCGGATGGCTGGTCGCGGCTCGAATCGTGCAGGGAGTGGCAACAGGAGCGGCATCCAGCTCGCTGAGCGCCGCGGTCGTCGAGCTGGCCCCCGAGAAGTACAAGAAGCTCGGCGCGATGATGACCGGACTGGCCCCTCTCGCCGGCCTCGCGATCGGTGCGCTCTTCGCCGGCATCCTTGCTCAGTCCGAAAGCGATGCGGCCTTCACGGTCTGGCTGGTCCTCGTGATCATCATGGCGCTCGGCACCGTGTTCACCCTATTCACGCCGGAGACCTCCTCCCGCAAGGCGGGCGCGTGGAAGTCGCTGAACCCTCGGATCTCACTGCCGCCCCAGGTTCGCGGTCTCTTCGCAACGACCGTGCCAGGCATCGTCGGCGCGTTCATGATGATGTCGCTCTTCCTCGGCTTGGTGCCGATTCTGCTGGCCGACGTGTTCGGCGTGGCGAGCCCGATCGTCGGTGCCCTCGCCGCATTCGTCACCTTCGCCGTCGGCGCCCTCGCGTCGGCGTTGACCACCCGGGTGAGGCCGCACCGGCTGCGCCTCGCCGGAGCGACTCTGGTCACGATCGGCGCTCTGCTGTTCATCGCGGCGGTCGCGGCTCACAGCCTTCCTCTCGTCTGGGCGACTGCCGTATTCGGCGGCGCAGGAATCGGCGCCCAGTTCTCCGGAACCACTCGCGGGCTCGTGCCCGAGGTGAAGCCCCACGAGCGGGCTGCCCTGTTCTCGGCGATCTACCTCGTCGCGTACCTCGCGTTGGGCATCCCCGCGATCGTCGCCGGCGTGTTCATCTCGGCCGTCGGCGCCACTGCGATGGCCACGTGGTTCGGGGTCATCCTCGCGGTGATCGCACTGCTCGCCGTGATCGTCACCGCCACGCATGCAGCTCGTGCGCGCAAGCCACTGGCCGCGTGACCCGAAAGCCGCGACACCCGCTCAACCGAGTCCCCGCGCAAAGGAGAAGAACATGACAGCACTCAAGGACGCCACAGTCCTCATCACAGGAGCCAACGGCGGGCTCGGAGGCAACCTCGTGGAGGCCGCACTCGTGCGCGGCGCCGCGAAGGTCTACGCTGCCGCGCGCGCCGAGAAGCCCTGGCCAGACGAACGCGTCATCCCGATCCACCTCGACCTCAGTGACCCGGCGTCGATCGACCGCGCGGTCGCCAACGCCGGCGACACCACGATCCTGGTGAACAACGCGGCGATCTTCCCCCGCGGCGACATCCTGAGCAGCGATTGGGATGAGCTCACGACGGTCATCCGCACCAACCTCACGGGCCCCGTCCATCTGACCCGCGGTCTCGCCGGAGCCCTTCGCGCCGCTCACGGATCGCTCGTCAACGTCAACTCGGTGCTCAGCTGGTACGCCGTCGGCCATGCGCACAGCGTCTCCAAGGCAGCGCTCTGGATGGCGACCAACGCACTCCGCCTGGAATTCGCTGCCGACGACGTGCACGTGCTCGGCGTGTACCCGGCCGCGATGGACACCCCCATGCAACCGGCGGCAGACCGCAGCGGAATGCTCGATCCCGCGCAGGTCGCCGCCGCGATCTACGACGCGGTCGATCGGAACGAAGACGAGCTGATCATCGGCGAGCTCGCCCTCAAGGTGCACTCGGCACTCAGCGCTCCCGTGACCGCGCTCTACCCCCAGCTCGCGGGACGCTCGTCGTGAGCACCGTCACGTCACTGCTCGAGCGCAACCGCGACTTCGCGACGCACTCCTACGACGCTCGACTCACGATGGGACCGCGGCTGAAGACCATCGTCATCAGTTGCTTCGATCCGCGCGTGGACCCGGCGCTCATCCTCGGCGCTGAACCGGGGGATGTCGGAGTGCTGCGCAATGTCGGTGGACGCGTCACGCCCCACACCGTTCGCGAACTGATCATCCTGCAACAGATCGGCCGGAGCGTCGGATCCGACCTCGGGCCGGGCTGGGATGTCATCGTGCTTCAGCACACCGACTGCGGCATCACCCGCGTGAAGGACCGTGCCGATCTGCTCAGCGGGTACTTCGAGGATGACCCCCAGCACCTCTCGTCGTTGGCGGTCCCGGATCCGCGCGCCGCGATCCGACGGGATGTTGCCCTGCTTCGTTCCGACGAACGACTTTCGGGTGCGACCGTCACGGGGCTGCTCTACGACGTCACGACCGGCCTCGTCGAGTCCGTGCGCGATTCATAATCAGAGGGGAGAGAGGTGTCGACATGAACACCAACGAACAGGCCGCGACCGCGACCACGACCCGCATCACGTTGCTCCAGGAGGTACGTGACGAGTTCCTCGCCAACTACCCGCGCGGCAGACGGATGATCGGCGTCGAGGGATTCCCGGGAGCTGGCGCCGACACCGTCGCCGACGAGCTCGCGGCATCCTTGGAGGAGGCCGGGGTCACCGTTGTCCGGGCATCCATGCGCGACTTCTTCAAACCCGAAGCAGAGCGGGGCCCAGGTGACCAGGCATATGACCAGGCCGCCTTCCGCCGCAGACTCATCGACCCGTGGCGGAAGCCGCAGGCGTCGGAGGCCACTGCCCCGGCCGACGCGGTCCTCGTGGTCGACGGCGCCTATCTGCTCGATTCACTCAAGGGCATCTGGCACTACGTTCTGTACGTCGACGCTGCGCAGGCCACCGCGGACGACGCGTACCTCGCCCGCGCGACACCCTTCCTCACAGCAGCAGCCGTGCTGGACGTGACCGACCCGGACGCACCGACACGCGTCCTCAGCGACTCCTGCTGAGCGCGACTAACGCGTCACGCGCGCGAGCTCGCGGTCGATCGCCCGCACTCTCTCGCCGGCGGCGACCACTTCGGCCGCATGAGGAAACGGCGCACCGATGCGAGCACCGGTCTCGTCGATGGTGGTCCGCGCCTCGGCGATCTCGCGCGTGAGAGCCGTGATGTTCCGCGGGATGGCTGTGGTCTTGTTCTCGAGCGCGCGCACAAGCCCGATGCCGGGCGCGCGGAAGTCGGGCACCCCGACGCGACTGCCCGACAGCGGCACGTTCTCGAGTGCGATGTTCACGACGGCTATCGTGCGGTTGTCGGGCCTTGTCACCCGCTCCAATGCTGCGATGAGCTGATGGCCGGCGATCGAGCCGAAGACGATGGGGCGGGCGCGTGTCGCGTTGATCCAGGCGAACTCGTGCTCCCGTGCCCACACCCCGATCGCGGTGGCGGCATCGGCGCGGTTGTCGAACTCGTGGATGCCAACCGTCATGTGGAAGTTGTCGCCCGACACGTCGCCCGTTGCGGCTTCGGCCGCATGCAATTGTGCAATCGACTGCTCGTCCCGGTCCACGGTCGCCTGAGCGGCGTCGCGGGTGTGAACCAAGGCCGCCTGCGCCCGTCCGTATGCAGTCTCCTGACGCTGCAGCTTCTGCCAGGCGGCGTCAGCGGTCGCTCGCTCGAGGATCAGAGGATTGCCGGATGCCAGTGCCGTGGCCTCTGCGGCGGAGAGTGCGGTGTCACCGATGTCGTCGACCTCGCGGGCATCCAGACGGCCATGCATGATCTGGTTGATGAAGGTCGCCTTGCGCCCGACGGTCTGCCACGAGTACGCGTCGAACGACCGCTCGACGACGTATCGGTAGATGGCGACCTCGTCGTTCTGGTTGCCCTGACGGATACCCCGTCCGTCGCGCTGCTCAAGATCCGCGGGCCGCCACGGACAGTCGACGTGGTGCATCGCAGTGAGCCGGTTCTGCACGTTCGTGCCGATGCCCATCTTGGGCGTCGAGCCGATGAGCACCGCGATGTGACCGGCCCGAGCCGCCGCGAAGATACGGGCTTTGTCGCCGTCGTTGTTCGCCTCGTGGATGAACCGCACCTGATCGGCCGCCATGCCGCCCGCGACGAGCTTCTTCTTGAGCTCGTTGTAGGCATCCCACCGTTCCTCGTTCGGGGTGCCGAGGTCGGAGAACACGAGCTGCAGTCCGCCGCGGATCGGGGACTCCAGACCGGTCGCGTCGTCGAGGTAGTCGTTCTGGCTCGTCGCCGACCACTGCTGCAGGATCTGCTCGGCCACGGCGTCGAGCTTCACTACCCCTCCCGGCTCCTGCGACTGATTGACCAGACGCAGGTCGAGGGCGGCTTTGCGGCCATCCGTCGAGATGAGGAGCATGTTGTCCTCGCTCGCCGGAACGAGCTGGCTGGCCACAGCCTTGGCCCGCGCGGCGATGCTTCTGATGTATCGCTCGAGCGGCGGCGTCGGCTCGATGACGATGGTCTCGACATCCCGTTCGCCATCCGACGCCCGCGGCGCGATCTGCGGGACGGGCAGCTGCAGATCGTGGCCCGTCTTCACGTCGCCGAAGACGCGCCACATGCGCAGCATCTCCGGCACGTTCTGAAAGCGCACGAAGCGGGTCTTCAGCCGGAAACCGCCCGCTGGCCCCATCTCCAGCTCGGTCACATGCGAGCCGAACGTCGCCGCCCATCCGTCGAAGCTCGTGATGCCGGCGGCCTCGAGCAGGTCGGGTCGCAGATAACGCTGCATCACGTGCGCCTCGGTGATCGAGTTCGCGATGGGCGTCGCGGTCGCCACCGTCGTCACCCGGTCGCCGTGTTCCTCGCGCAGGTATTCGAGTTTCAGCAGGAGATCGGATGCCTGCTGCGAGCCGTCGATCACGGCATCCTGGATGTTCGAGACGGTCGCGAGGTTCTTATACGTGTGCACCTCGTCGACGATCAGGTAGTCGACGCCCAGATCCTCGAAGGAGATGCCGGATTTCCGCGGCACCGTCAAGGACTTCTCGTAACGCGACTTCGCCGCCCGCACCCGTTTCTCGATGCGCCCGACGCCGAGCGCGCCTGCGGCTTTCGCCGCGTCGAAGGCGGCGCGAAGCCGGGTGAACTCGCGCTCCAGGGAGCGGGACTGGAAGTCGGGCGAGACGCTGATCTTCTTGAACGCGGTCTGCGTCATGATGATCGCGTCCCAGTCCTCGGCAGCGGCGCGCGCGACAAACTCGTGAAGCTTCTCGCCCGCGACGTCATCGGTAGCGGCCGTGAGGATCTGCGCCTGCGGGTATGCCTGCAGCCATTCCCTGGTGAACTGCTCGAGCATGTGGTTCGGCACGACTACGGCGGGCTTCGTGATGAGGTGCATGCGCCGCAGCTCCATCGCTCCCGCCGCCATCACGAGGGTCTTGCCCGCTCCGACCTCGTGAAAGAGGCCGACCGCCGGCTCGGCGATCATCCGCGCGATCGCTGCACGCTGGTGCGGCCGCAGCGTGTACGTCGTGGTCAGGCCGGGCAACGTCAGGTAGCCGCCCGCGTGAGTGTAGTCGCGCAGTCGGATCGCGTTGAACCGACGGTTGTAGACCTGGGCGAGTTCGGCCGCGCGCGCCGGGTCCTCCCATACCCAGTCGGCGAAGCGCTCCTGCATGGCATCCGCCTTCTCCTGCGCGGCGCTGGTCTCGATCGCGTTGAGCACGACCCGGGCGCGGCCTTCGCCCTCCTCGACCTCGTCCCTGACCTCAATACGGCGCTGCTCCATGAGTGCGGCGGCGATGTCGATCGCTGGACGGCGGCCGGTGCCCCACTCGTGCGTGGCACGAAGACTCGCGCGGTTGCCGTGCACATCCCACATACCGGGAAGCGGGTTTTCCACGCGCACGCTCTGGTCGCTGAGCAACTCCGCAAGGAACTGGCGATGGATGTCCGGGCTGATCCACACCGCGCCCAGGCGCGCTTCGATGTCTTCGATGCCGATCGGGTCGGGTAGCACGGCGCGCAACGCCTCGACGTTCACGAGGTAGCGCTCGTCCAAGACGGACGCCTCGGTCGCGGCTTCGAGCTTGCCGCGGACATCGCCGGAGAGGTATTCGGGTGCGTGAACGAGACGACCGGTTCCGGGTTCGTCGTATACGAGCGTGCCGAGTCGGGCTCGGGCATCCGTCTCATCGACTCCGAGCTCGTGAGCGATGAACTGGAGGTCGATGCCGCCGCTGCGGTCGAGAGATCTGTCGATGGCCTCTCCGGGGGATGTCGCATGGTCGTCGGCACCACGCGGCTCGACGACGCGCCGCAGGAGCAGAGCGGACGGCGAGCTGGTGTGCTCTTCCTCGTCGAAGTGCTCGAGCGCGCGCACCATCGCACTGTGGGGATCCTGCTTGAAGGTGACAAGAACGCGCGGAGTGATCCGGGTCGACCGCTGCTGGCCGGAAGTCACCTCACCGGTCTCGTCGTCGACGATCGTCTCCTGGCGGCCCGAGATCCGCAACGTGAAGCGGTTGATGGGTCCGAACTCGCTGACGTACGACTCGTAGTCGGCTTTGAGCTCGGCGCGCTGAGCGTCGAGGAGATCCACTTGGTTCGGGCTCGTGGAATCCGGCGCGGCCTCGGCATCGAGAAGTGCACTGGCACCGTCGCGCAGGCCGACGAGGGCGCGCAGTTCGGCGCGCTGCCCCTGGGGAACGGGAAGCTCGTGGAGGCTACCAGCCTTGGCGATCTGGAAGGTGCCGTCCGCCATGACGACGATCGTGCCGTCCCACAGTGTTTCCGGAGCGGTGGCGGGGACTGCGTCGGTCTCGAGTCTCACGTCGGCTATTTCAGAACCCCTGTCCCTTGAGCCCCAAATTCCCGCAACGCCTGGATCCGATGCATCAACTCCGCCTCGTTGAGTTGCGACGGCTCGCAGGTCACCAGCGGCAGCAGCGCCGACAGGCGGTCGCAGCGCTCCTGCTGCTCGTCGGTCAGCACGGCGCTCGACCGACCGTCCCGTTCCGCCTCGTCCTCGGCATCCTGCTGCGCCTGAGCGAGCGCGTCCTGGATCAGTTGGGCGCTCGGCAGGCCACTCAACAGCTGCTCGAGCTCCTCCATCAGGCTGGAGCACTCCGGGTCGGACGAGTACACGAGGTCGGCGAGCACGATCTCCTCTGCGCGCAGCTGCGCCGATCGCAACTGCCCGACGTGTTCTACGTACGGCAGGTCCGCCGGAAGCTGCGCCTCCAAACGCGACTGCAGCTGTTCGATCTGTGTAGCAGCGGTCTCGCCCAGTTCGTCGAAGAATTCCTCCGGGTCGTCCAGGGTCGCGTAGCGGCTCGGGCAGTGTCTCTGCCAGTGCTGCTGGGCGATCAACCCGTACTTGTTCATCCGCTTCAGTATCGCCGAGTGCCCCTACTCCGAGGCGGGTGCTGCAGTGAGCGCGCGTACGCGAGCCCGGAGGTCGTCGCTCGCCGAGCCGGCGTAGGTCGAGAAGGCCTGGGGATGTTGGGCGTCGCTCCACTCTCGCAGGGCATTGGCGAAGGCGAGGATCAGCATCTCAGCGCCGAGGCGGGCGGTCAGATCGTCCATACCTCTTTCACTCAGTGCTGACGTGATCGACGCAGCCACACGAGCGCTCTTCAGCAGTCCGCGCTCCCTCACGTCGACGTTTGCCGCCGCGATCCGACGGCGCTCCGCCGCACGGGGACGTTCTGCCGGCGTCATCACGGTGTCGGCGGCCGTCAGCGCAGCCTCAATGCACTCGAACAGGTCGGCATCCGCGGATGCACCGCTAATCGCTTCCCTGAACACTGTGCTCAGTACCTCCTCCCCACCGAAGAGCACTTCACGCTTGTCGGCGAAGTGACGGAAGAACGTGGCGCGGTTGAGGCCCGCCCGTTCCGCGATCTGGGAGACGGTCGTGTCCTCGTAGCCGTTCTCGGCGAACAGCGCCAGCGCGGCATCCTGCAAACGCTCGCGTCCGTTCGGGGCCCATCTGCTCACACCCACATTTTAGGTGACGCGACATCATCGCATCATTGACAAGACTGAGTCGCATCAAGGTAGAGTGATGCGACACAATCGCATCACTCTCGATCGCAACCGCGTCGAGGCGAGCAACACAGCAAGAAGGGTCTTTCATGCGCATCTTCGTCACAGGCGCCTCGGGCTGGATCGGTTCATCGGTCATCCCCGAGCTGAAGTCCGCCGGTCATCACGTCATCGGGCTCGCCCGCTCCGACTCCTCCGCCTCTGCGGTCGAACGCGCGGGCGCAGAGGTCTTTCGCGGGAATCTGTCAGATGTGGGCGCCCTCCGTGCGGCCGCTGCACGCGCCGACGGGGTGATCCACCTCGCCTACGAGCACTCGCTGGGGCAAGCTGGCGGTGCCGCGACGGACGCGGCTGCCATTGATGCATTCACTGCCGCTCTCGCCGACACCGGCAAGCCGCTCCTCGTCACCGGCGCAACGCTCTTCCGCCCAGGGCACGTGACGACCGAGAGGGACGAGCTTCATGCCACCGGCCCGATCGCCTCCCGCATTCTCAACCTGCAGACCGCTCTCGCCGCCGTCCATCGCGGTGTGCGGGTGAGTCTGGTCATGATGCCACGTTCCGTGCATGGCCTAGGAGAGCGCCACGGTTTCATCCCCCGGCTGATCGCCCAAGCGCGCGACAAGGGTGTGTCCGGCTATGTCGGCGACGGGATGAACCGCTGGCCCGCGGTACACGTCGCGGACGCCGCCGTGCTCTATCGACTCGCGATCGAGAAGGCCCCATCGGGATCCGTCCTCCATGCCGTTGGAGACGAAGGCGTGCCGGTTCGTGACATCGCCGAGGCAATCGGTCGCCGCCTCGGCGTTCCCGCCGAGTCCCGTCCCGCCGAGGAGTTCGGCATGCCGCTCGCGCCCCTGCTCGGCACCGATATGCCGGCCTCGAGCACCGTCACGCAGCAACTGCTCGGTTGGACGCCCACGCACCCCGGCCTTCTCGACGACATCGAGCAAGGACACTACTTCGACTGACTGTTGGATCGATTCGTGTCTGGAACAAGCACGATTCGACCGAATACAGTGCCCGAATCCATCTGTCGGTGTGCATCTGCGGCGAGCGCGAGCGGGAGCACATCGTGCACGACGGGCGTGAGCTCTCCGCGGGCGGCCTCCTCGAACTGCCGCAGGCGCACCTCGTTGCGCTCGGTCGGTGCGACCGTGTCGAGGCTGAACGTGGCGAACGACCGCGACTTCTGGAACGCCCGGAGTAGCGACGTTCCGAAGTCGGCGGGAGGGAACCCCGCCACCGCCCCGACCATCACCAGCCGTCCGTTCGGGGCCAAGCGATCGAGGAACGCGGGCACGTCCTTACCGCCGACGATGTCGAGGATCACGTCGAACTCCGTGGGATGCCCCGTCTCGCCATCGCCATCGCCAGCCCGGTCGAGTACGTGGGTGGCTCCGAGCGCGCGAAGCCGGCGACCACGCTCGGCGGATGACGTCGTCACGGCGATGACCGGCGCTCCGCCCCGGGCCGCGAGTTCCACCGCCGCGATGCCGATGCTGCCTGCAGCGCCGCAGATGAGCACCGACTCTCCCGACGAGAAGTGAGCGTGCCGGAGTGCGAAGTGCGCAACCGTGCCGGCGCTGCCAAGGGTCACGGCATCGGTCGAGGTCAACGCGTCGGGGAGCGGGATGACATCACCCACGTTTGCAACCACCCGCTCGGCGTAGGCACCGGAGGTTCCGGTGAAGGCCCACACCCTGCGCCCCACCCATGACGAATCGGCGCCCGGACCGGCAGATACGACGATGCCGGCAACCTCACTCCCGGGAATCATGCCTTGTGGAAAGCCCGATCCCAAGGTGCCCCGACGGATGACGGCGTCGACACCGCCGACCCCGATCGCCTCGACCTCGATGAGCAGTTGCCCGGATGTCGGGACGGGTTCAGGCACGTCATCCACAACGAGTCCTGTCGGCGAACCGAACTCCTGAATGGTGACAGCGCGCATCCGTAATCTCCTTCACGTCCGTTGATGTACCGTCGGAACGGTAATGGACGCCCCCGTCCACTTCGAGGATGTGAAGCACATGACCGCAGAAGTGACTCAGTTGCGCGTTGACGCGCAAGACAATCGGGACCGCATCCTCGCCGCCGCCCGCTCATTGTTCGCGACGATGGGGCTCGACGTGGGGATGCGAGAGATCGCCCGCGCGGCACACGTCGGTCCAGCGACGCTCTATCGGCGCTTTCCGACCAAGCAGTCATTGATCGATGCCGCGTTCGCGCTCGAGCTGCACACCTGTCGCGCCATCGTGCTCGAAGGATGCGCGGATCCCGACCCCTGGCGCGGCCTCACCGACGTCATTCGTCGCCTCACCGCGCTCAATTCGCAAAATCGTGGGTTCGTGGCCGCGTTCACCTCGGTCAACTCGGTGACAAGTGACTTCGCAGAGCATCGGCAAGACCTCTACGCCAGGCTTGCCGGACTGGTTGATCGCGCGAAAGCAACCGGCCGACTGCGTGCCGATTTCGTCATGGATGACCTACTGCTGCTACTCCTCGCCGGACGCGGACTGGCATCCGCAGGCAACGGGCGGCAGGAGTCGTTCGCGCGGCGCTTCGCGCAACTCGCCATCGATGGGCTTCAGGCGACGGCTGCGCCTGCATGAACTCCGGGTCCGAGACTGTGGCTGGGACCCACTTGAGCGCGGGACGTCACTCCCAGATCGGGATAACCTCGGCCGCCGCGGCAACTATCGCAGCCGCGTCGAACTCGACCTCCGATTCGTCGATGCCCAGCGCGTTCCATTGATAGTGGAGCTTCACGGGCCCGGACGGCGGCAGAGGCCAGAGCCACGCCTGAAAGCCCGTCCTGTACTCGTGGCTCGACCCTCCACCGCCTCGATCATTGAGCCTGAGGATCGGTCCTTCCGGGTTTTCGTCCGCACCGAGTTCCATCTGCCACACTCGATCGGCGGTGGCGGTTCGCCCGTCGGAGAGAGTGACTCCGAGCCGGAGGCCGCTGTTTCGCTCGCGGTTCCAACGCCGGTGCGGTTCGAACGCTTCGATGATGTCCTCCCAGCGGTCCCGGTCCATATCGCGCTCTCGGCGCGCGTCGACCTGGATGCGGAACGAGCAGCCGTTCGAGTAGACATCCACCCGGCGGAGCGACACAGCAGTGGCGGGTCGACGGGAAAGGATCCGCGACACGGCCAACGGAGCCGGGATCTCCCCGCTCGGCGGCTGCAGCCACGGCGGCGCGGACCAGATCGGGTCTTCCGTCTCGTCGGGCTCGCTCAGTGCGGAAAAGAACTGCATGACTCCCATTCAGCCGCGCCGGCACGTTCCTGTCCACAGCGTCAGCGCTCAACGCCCGATCGGTCCGACCCTGTGCATGGACAGACCGGTGAAATGCGCGCCGTCGATACAGTCGGCCTATGGATGAATCGGACCCCGGGCGTGTTGGCGACGTCCGTCCCGCGCCCGGTGCCGCTGACTTGATTGCGTCGGTTCTTCTTCTTGGTGTCGCCGTCGTTCTTGGGCTCGCAGGCGCTGAGGTGATCTGGGTTGTGGCCGGCCAGCTCACTGCCAGCAGCGGGCCAGGTGTCCCAACGATGTGCACGTTCGAGCAGGCGGTCGTCGCTGCTGCCCTCGCCGCTTCACTTGTCCTGGTTGCGTGCGCGACTGTCACCGTGGCCTATCGCCGCCATCACCACCTCCTCGCCTCACCAGCGGCAGCCATGGGATTAGGGGCCGTCATCGTCGTGTGTGCTATCGCGAGCCGGGTGGCATACGTAGGCGCGGCGACGGTGTGCCATATGTAACGTCCGCGCCTTCAACGTTGATTCGGCAGCATCCGCTTCTACCCCTAGTAGACGGAGTACCCGCCGTCGGCGACAAGAACAGACCCCGTGATGAACGAGGCAGCGTCGCTCGCCAGGAAGACCACTGAGGGGGAGACCTCGTCGGCCGAGCCGGCTCGTTCCATGGGCGCATCCTCGATCCAGTACCGCTGGAATTCCGGACGGTGCAGCGGGGTCATCTCCGTCGCGATGTAACCCGGCGCGACGGCATTGACGCGGATGCCCTGAGGTGCCCACTCCGCAGCGAGCGACTTCGTCAGATGGTGCACGGCTGCCTTCGAGGCGTTGTACGCGGGCTGCATCTGGGGGCGGTTCACAATCAGGCCGGACATCGATCCGATATTGACGATGGCCGCATGCTCGCTTTCGGCGAGATGCGGATGAGCGGCGACGCTCATCCTGAACAGCGCCTTGACGTTGAGGTTCATCACGATGTCCCATTCTTCGTCCGGGACCTCGGTTGCAGGCATGTGGAAGCACGCACCGGCGTTGTTGACGAGGATGTCGAGCCCGCCGAGAGCCTCAACTGCTCGACCGACGATCTCGGTCGCTGCCCCGTCGGCGGTGATGTCTCCCTGCAGGTGGTGCACGTCTTCCGGGGAGCCAAGAGCCTCGTAGGCCTCTCGGTTGACGGCGCCATCTCGGGACACGAACACGACGCTCGCGCCGGCCTCATGGAGAGCGCGCACCTGCTCGAATCCGAGACCCCGATTACCGCCCGTGACGAGAGCGCGGCGCCCCTTGAGCGAGAACTTGTCGAGCACTGTCATGTGTCTGTTCCTTCGAGAAGGGCCGAGTGTGTACGGGGCGAGTACCTCGTGCGCCGACTCTACAGAGCGGTGTACCTCTCGGGGCGTTCGGACGATCCCTCATGTAGGTCTGCGGCCTGCGTGTACTGGGACCAGAATGGGCGAATGACCGACCCCCGCATCTTCGAACTCCGCACCTACTACACGCACCCGGGCAAGCTGCCCGATCTCGAGGCCAGGTTCCGGAATCACACGACGGCGCTGTTCGAGAAGCACGGCATCCAGAACATCGGATACTTCATCCCGACCGAAGGCGAGGCGGCCGGGAACACCCTCGTATATCTCCTCGCGCATCCGAGCCGAGAGACTGCGACGGCCTCGTGGGATTCGTTCACGAGCGACCCGGAATGGATCGCCGTCAAGGCCCGCTCAGAAGAGAACGGGCCGGTCGTCGACCACCTCGAGTCTGTCTTTCTGAGCCCCACGGACTATTCGCCACTGAATTGACTCACGGAGGTAGACATGTCTGAACTCCCACCGGCCCCCGAAGGGATCGTGCTGGCCCACTTCATCGTCTCCAACGATGTCGAACGCTCTCGACGCTTCTACACCGAGGTGCTCGGCGGCCGGGTGGCCTACTCCGGCCCGGGCGGACTCACATACGTCGCGCTGGCGAACACCTGGATCATCATCAATGTCGGCGGAGGCCCGACTGACGACAAGCCGACCGTCACCCTTGCCACCCCGAGCGACCCCGACCTGGTCAGCAGCTTCCTCAATATCCGCGTCAAGGACATCGCGTCCGTGTACGCAGAATGGAGTGCGCGCGGCGCCGAATTCCTGACGCCGCCGAAACAGCACGAATACGAGATCCGGTGCTACATCCGTGACCCCGACGGCCACCTGATCGAGGTGGGACAGACCACCGACACCAGCGGTGACTGGGCGCCCGAGCACTGGCCATCGGACCCGCTCGCCGACAAGTAGACGCTTCACCGGCGCCGAGCGCATGTCCCGCCGACGTCTACGCGCTTTCTACTGCTTCTTGGACACTTCGCAGGAGCAGGCAGAACTCATTGCCTTCGGGATCAGCGAGCACGATCCAGGTCGCATCCGCCGGCTGCCCTACGTCGATTCGCGTGGCTCCCAGGCGCACGAGGCGCTGTAGCTCCTCTTCCTGGCTTGTGCCGTCGGATCGGAGGTCGAGATGTATCCGGTTCTTCACGATCTTCGGATCATCGACCCGGCCGATCTCGATACGGAATCCGGATCCGTCCCCCGGCCCAATGTCCGCACCGGTGGCGTCTGATTGGAGGAGACGCCACCCGAGCGCGGCGCGCCAGAACTCCGCGACCATGTGCGGGTCGATGGCGACCATGGAGATGGCAGCGATGCGACTAGTCATCTCGGAAGGCTACGCGAGCTCGAAGCAGTCAATCCAGCGAGTACGTCAACGTATACCGGTGCTCGCCCGCAACGATCTCAAGGTCGAGAACGCCGCTGATCCCGGCGAGACCTCCGCTTCCGGGGCTCGCATCTCAGAACCTACCCGCGCCCGCCTACCCCGCCGCCATGTCTGCGAACCGGGAGAAGTGCCCCTGGAACGCCACGGTCACCGTGCGAGTCGGTCCGTTGCGGTGCTTGGCGACGATGAGGTCGGCCTCGCCGGCGCGGGGGTTGTCCTTCTCGTAGGCGCTCTCGCGGTGCAGCAGGATGACCACGTCGGCGTCCTGCTCGATCGATCCCGACTCACGCAGGTCGGAGAGGGCTGGCAGCTTGTCTGAGCGCTGCTCGGGGCCTCGGTTCAGCTGGGAGAGCGCGACGACCGGAACCTGCAGCTCCTTCGCGAGCAGCTTGAGCGCACGTGAGAACTCGCTGACCTCCTGCTGGCGGCTCTCGACTCGCTTGCCGCTCGTCATGAGCTGCAGATAGTCGATGACGACCATCTTGAGGCCAACCCGCTGCTTGAGACGTCGGCACTTCGCCCGGATCTCCACCAGGGTCATGTTCGGGCTGTCGTCGATGTAAAGGGGAGCGTCGTTGATGCGGCCCCTGGTCGCGGCGATGGTCGTCCAGTCTCGCTGGTCGACGGTGCCCTTGCGCATGTTCTGCAGCGGAACGGATGCCTCGGCGGAGAGCAGACGCATCGCGATCTCGCTGCGCCCCATCTCGAGGGAGAAGAAGATGGTCGGCAGGTCGTGCTTGATCGCTGCGGCCCTTGCGAAGTCGAGGGCAAGGGTCGACTTGCCCAGTGCGGGACGGGCGGCCACGATGACCATCTGTCCTGGGTGAAGACCATTGGTCAGGTCATCCAGGTCGGCGAAGCCTGTCGGCACGCCGGTCATGGTGCCGTCCTTGTGCTTGGCGGCCTCGATCTCGTCTATCGCGACGGTGACCGCGTCCGTGAGCGGGATGTAGTCCTCGCTCTCGGTCGACCCGGTCACCGAGTAGATCTCGGCCTGCGCCTGGTTCACGAGGTCGAGAACTTCGCCCTCGCCCGTGTAGCCCATCTGCGTGATACGCGTGCCGGCCTCGACAAGACGACGGAGCAGCGCTCGCTCGGCGACGATCTCGCCGTAGTAGCCCGCGTTCGCAGCAGTCGGCACCAGGCTCGTGAGGGTGTGCAGATACTCCGGTCCGCCGGCACGGCTGAGATCGCCGACCTTGCTCAGCTCGTCGGTGACTGCGATGACGTCAGTGGGCTCGCCGCGCGAGTACAGCGACAGGATCGACTCGAAGATGACCTCGTGCTTGGGGATGTAGAAGTCGCCACCGCGCACGGTCTCGACGACGTCGGCAACGGCATCCTTGCTGAGCAGCATGCCGCCGAGCGCGCTCTGCTCGGCGAGCAGGTCGTGCGGAGGCACACGCTCCGGCGATCGACCCTCGGGCGCCGTCCGGCTGTCTGCCAGACCAAGGTGAGCGATCGACACCCAGACCTCCAGTTCCCCCAGCGCCGCACCGACGCTCATGAGTTGTGTTCTTTCGTGGCCCCTGTCGCGGGCCGGTTGTGCCCACGGCCCGGCGAGGACGCCATGGCTTCCGGCCGTGCATTACTACGGTCTCAGTCACCCCCGACAAAGACCCTTTCCGCGGCTTTGAACCCCTCGCTTCACGACGCTGATTCACACTAGGGAGTGCTTGCACACCGCCACAACTCGGCCTGTGGATAACTCTGTGCACAATCTGGGCGAAACGCCGAGGGCCGTGTGCAGAAGGTGTGAGTAAATCTGGGGATAACCGAAATTCTTTTGTCCCGAAATCTCGCTTGATCAGGAAAATAGTTATCCCGCACCTGTGTGTAGAAACTCGTGGGATATCTGTGGCAATGCCCCGTAGTGACACTCCCGAGGTGTGGACAAAGGTTGCGGAATACGCCTCCGGATGGTAGCCGGAGCACCCTGAGGGCAACGCTCAGATGAGCGCGAAGCGGTCGTTAAACACATGTAGCGGCGGGCATACAACCCGCCGCTACATGCGACTCCAGGAGTACGTCGTCAGACGCCCCCGGAACTACTTGGCTGCGACCACCTGAAGGGTGATCGTGGCGTTGATGTCGTCGCGCAGGCGAATGGTCGCCTCGTGCACGCCGACGTTCTTGATCGGAGCGGAGAGCTCGATCTTGCGCTTGTCGACCGAGCCGAGACCGGCGGCCTGCACAGCGTCGGCGATGTCGGCCGGCTTCACCGAACCGAACAGGCGACCCTCGGCGCCGGCCTTGACGGCAAGCTTGACCTTGGTGGCCTCGAGCTTCAGCTTGAGGTCCTGAGCCTCTTCGATCGTCGCGTGCTCGCGAGCGGCACGCGCCGACTTGATCTGCTCGACCTGCTTCTCACCACCGCGGGTCCACGCGATCGCGTAGCCCTGCGGAATGAGGTAGTTGCGGGCATAGCCGTTCTTGACATCGACGACGTCGCCAGCAGAGCCGAGGCCGGAGACCTCGTGCGTCAGAATGAGTTTCGACATGGGTGACTCCTAACGGCCAGAGCCTGCGTAGGGCAGAAGAGCCATCTCGCGGGCGTTCTTGACGGCCTTGGCGATGAGGCGCTGCTCCTGCACGGAGACACCGGTGATGCGGCGGGCGCGGATCTTGCCGCGCTCGGAGATGAACTTGCGCAGGGTCGCGACGTCCTTGTAGTCGATGACGCCGACGTGGACGGTCTTCGCCGGAGCGGCGTTCTTTCCGTCCTTACCCTTGCGGATCGGCTTGCGGCGGTCGCCGCTCGACTTTCCAGCCATGGTTTCTTTTCCTTAGTGATTACCGGTGGTTGAGCAGGGCGTCGGCCCGGCTCGTGACCACCAGGGACTTATTAGAAGGGGGTCTCTTCGTTGAAGCTGCCCGGCGAGTTCCACACGTCGGCGCTCGACTCGGACGAAGGGGTTGAGGGAGCCCACTGGTCGTCGCTGGGGCCACCGCCGATGCGGCCGCCTCCCGACGACTGAGCACGCGTGACAGACGCGGTGGCGTAACGCAGCGACGGCCCGATCTCATCGATCTCGAGCTCGATCGAGGTGCGTCGCTCGCCTTCCTTCGTCTCGTACGAGCGCTGCTTGAGCCGCCCGGTAGCGATGACCCGCGAGCCCTTGGTCAATGAACCGGCGACGTGCTCGGCGAAATCACGCCAGACGCTCGCGCGCAGGAACAGAGCCTCGCCATCCTTCCACTCGTTCGCCGCGCGGTCGAAGGTGCGGGGAGTGGATGCGATGGTGAAGTTGGCAACCGCCAGCCCGTTCTGCGTGTACCGCAGCTCCGGGTCGGCCGTGAGGTTGCCCACCACGGTGATGATGGTCTCGCCTGCCATGGGACTAGGCGCTCGCCTTGTCGGCCTTGCGGGCCGCCTTCTCGTCGGCACGCTTTGCAGCGGCGGCGACCTGGGCGATGGCCTCCTCGGCACGCAGCACCTTGGTGCGCATGACGGCTTCGGAGAGGTTCAGCTGGCGGTCGAGCTCCTGCGTGGCATCCGAGTTCGCCGTGAAGTCGACGACGGCGTAGATGCCCTCGGCCTTCTTGTTGATCTCGTAAGCCAGGCGGCGCTTGCCCCAGATGTCGACCTTGTCGACGGTTCCACCATCCGTGCGGATCACGTTGAGGAACTTGTCAAGGCTGGGAGCAACGGTGCGCTCATCGATCTCGGGATCGAGGATGACCATCAACTCGTACTGATGCATGACTAACCCACCTCCTCTGGACTAGAACGGCTGCAGTATTTCTGCAGCAGGAGGGTATGTGCATCGTCATCCGCCTCGTCGGACGGGCGTCCGGTCGGCAGACAACCTGGTAATGATAGCCGACTGGCTTCCCATCAGGCAATTCGCCTCCATCGCAACAGGGTGTCAGTCGAGAACGGGATGTCGGTGGCCGACTAGTCTAGAGTTTGCGCAACTTCGGTGCTGAAGCGCTCGATTGATTCAAAAGAGAAGGGCCGCGGTTGGTCAGCTACAAAGACATTCAGCGCGAGACCGGCCTGTCTCTCTCCACCATCTCCAAGTACTTCAACGGCGGCAATCTTCTCGAGGACAATCGCAAGGCCATCGGCTCGGCTGTCGCGCTGCTCGACTATCGACCGAACGGCTTCGGTCGCGGCCTCCGCCTTCAGCGATCGGGCACGGTCGGCGTCGTTCTTCCCGTACTGAACAACGATTTCCACCTCACGATCATCGCGAGCGTCGAGACGGCCCTGAGGGATGCAGGCATCAGCGTCATCGTCGCCTCGAGTCCCACGCCGCAGGAGAAGGCAGTCGAGCTTCTGCTCGGCAAGATGGTGGACGGAATCATCGCCGTCCCCTCGCCGCACGACCTGCCGGCACTCCAATACGCGACGGGGCGCATGCCGGTCGTGATCATCGACTGGGATGCCGAGGAACTCGACACCGATGCGGTATTCCTCGACAACGTCGGCGCCGGGGTGATGGCCGCGCGGCACATCCTCGATCACGGCCACACTCGAGTAGCCCTGATCGGCGGCGACCCCGCTGTGTCGACGATGCGCTTGCGCGCCAGCGGGTTCCGCGAGGAGCTCACGCTGTCCGGGCACACCCTCGAGGAGGACCTGGACAGAAGCGGGCCGCTGGTCATGCACACCGGCTACGAGGCGATGGGGAGCCTGCTGTCCACGCGGGATCGCCCCACAGCGGTGTTCTGCACGAACTACGAGCTGACGCTCGGCGCACTCATCGCACTCAACGAGTCCGGTCTTCGGCTGGGCCGTGACATCTCCATGGTCGGCTTCGACGGCCTTGAGCTCGCGCAAGCCACGGTCCCGCGCCTCACCGTGATCGCGCAGCCCGTCGAGGAGATCGGCACGCGAGCAGCTCAGCTCATCCAGGGGCGGTTGACCCAGAGCGATCCGCCGAGCCAGAGCACCATCGAGACCCTGAGGCCTCGGCTCGTAGCCGGCGGATCGGTCGCTCGCCTGGAGAACCCTGCCGCTTAGCGCAGGCCGATCGTCAGCAGAAGGTTCGCGTAGAGCCGCTCTTCTCCCGTCGCCACGATCAACCCCACCTCGGGAGATCGCACGAGGTCATAGAACTCGAACCGCTCCACCCTCTCGAACGGCATGGCCGGGCCGAGGAGCTTCCGGTAGTCGTCCTGCGCCGGCGTCTCAACGCCTTCCGGGGCCTTCATCACTGCCGCGCTCTCGAAGTTCACGGCCGTCGTGAGCACGGGCAGGATGTCGGCGACGGTAAGCACTCCGGGCGCCAGGTTGAGGTACACGATCCGAGTCTGAGGACTCGCCGTCGTCGAGTACGGATAGTTGCCGTCGGCGAGCAGCACCCGTGATCCGTGACCAGCCGCAGCCAGTCCCTCGATCAGCTGCGGATGGATGAGGTCGTATCTGAGCATGTCGTGTCCCTCAGGCGATCGCGTCGCGGGTCATCGTCGAGCCGACCGTCTGTGCGGCCACGTAGCCGTCCCAGCCGGGGATCGTGCCATCGACGTCCCACAGGTCCAACCACGATTCGGCCCCTGGCCACAGGAAAACCTGCCCCTTGATGAGCCTGCTGTTGCGGTCGACCGAGCGCAGAGCCTCGATCTCCTCCGGGGTCAGGGGGTCTTGCGTGACGGTCGAGAGGTTCGCCGTGTACTGCCCTTCCTTCACCGAGAACGGAATGGGAATCTGCCCACGCGCAACCGCCCACTTCAGGCAGATCAGGGCAGGATGCACACCGTGCGCTCGTGCGATCGCCTGCACGACCGGCTGCTCGATGTCGGCGAGGTCGTCGCCGGTCCGGTCTCGCTCCGGTCGCGATGGAGAGCCCAACGGCGAGTATCCGACCGGCTGGATCTCATGGTCAAGACAGAACTGGAACAGCTCGGGCTGCTGGAAACAGGGGTGCAGCTCCATCTCGTTCAGGGCAGGCTTGATGCGAGCGTCTTCGAGAACCCCCCGCAGCTTCGGAACGGTCACATTCGACGTGCCGAGGTGCCGCACCAGTCCCTCATCCACGAGCGTCTCAAGCGCGTGCCACATCGCCATGTACTCGGAATGGATGTACGGCCGCGCCATCGGGTCCCGGTCAGCAACGTCCGCGAACGGCGCATGGCTGTTCGGGAACGGCCAGTGGATGAACACCGCATCGAGATACCCGACCTGAAGCTCCTCCACCGAGCGCCGCACCGAGGCGATCGCGTCCTCCGGCGCATGTGCGTCATTCCAGACCTTCGACATGACGAAGAAGTCCCGCCTCGGTGCGACTTCCTGGAAGGCCTTGCGCAAAATCTCGCCGATCTCGACTTCGTTGCCGTAGACACTCGCGCAGTCGACCAGACGATAGCCGCTCCGCAACGCGCCGGCGACGGCACCGGAGACCTCCTCGGCGTCATACCGGTCGGAGCCGAATGTTCCCATGCCGATGGCCGGTATGGATGCCCCGGAACGCAGGCGCCGAGCCGGCACCGTCGAGGGGTCAGTGCTTAACACGCTAAGAATCTCCTTTTATGGACTGAAACGTTTCGTCTCACGCTAGGGAAGACGGTCGACGAGGCCGAAAGTGGCGCCTCGGTAACGATTCGCGACGGGTCTCGCCTAGATCCACTTTCCGTGGAAGAAGTCGATCCGCTCTGGTAGGGCGGGCGGTTCCAGCTCGATCCGCACCACGGGTCCTCCCGCGGCCAGGATCGCCTCCGGAGGAATCACGACCTCGAGGTACGCCTCCCCACGAGACCACTCGATCTGGGCGGTCTGGCCCAGTACCCGTATGTCGATGATGCTTCGGTCGAGGAGCCGCGAACCTGCACCGAAACTGCGGATGCGCATCCGCCCGTCGACGGGTGCCGTCATCGCGATGGCGTAAACGTAGTCGTGCCCGACCTCCGTCATCGTCGTGAAACGGACATCCTGGCCCGTGTAGCTCGCGGCAGCGCCATCGGCGAACGAGCCCGCGGCCGGCTCGGTCGGTCCCTCGCCGAAGACGACCCACGGTGTGGTTCCGTAGATCGCTTCACCGTTCACCGCGAGCCAGTCGCCGATCTGCTCCAGCAGCGCGATCTCGGCCTCAGCGATGGTGCCATCCGGTCTCGGACCGACGTTCAGCAGCAGGTTGCCGTTCTTCGATACGACATCAGCGAGCTCCGCGAGCAGCTCGTCGGCACTCTTGTAGTCGTGGTGCTCAACCCAGCTCCATGAACTGCGTGACACCGACGTGTCGTTCTGCCAGACCGTCGACTGGATGCCGCCCATGGTTCCGCGCTCGATGTCGAGAACCCCGGTTCCCGGCCGCAACGCGTCCCACTTGTAGTTGATGACGACCTCGCGGCCCCACTCGGCGGCACGGTTGTAGTAATAGGCCGCGAGACGACGCAAGTACGGCTCGAACGAGGGCTCCTCGATCCCAGTGTCGAAATACAGGATCTGGGGCCGATAGCCATCGATGATCTCGACCGTGCGCAACAGCCAGTCCTCGAGGAACCGCTCGGTCGGGCTGATCTCCTTGCGCGAGGCCGGACCATAGAGGTCGGTGAACGCCGGGTCCTGCACATCGGAGTCGAACGTCATCCCGCCGTTCATGAAGAACCAGTGCTCGGCGCGGTGGGTGGATGCCCCGCGGATCATCCACGCCTCATCGACTGCACGCAACAAGTCACCGAGCACGTCGCGATGCGGGCCGACTGTCGGCGCCTTCCATCGCGAGCGCGCGGTGTCGTACATGGCGTAGCCGTCGTGATGCTCCGCGACGGGGACGACGTATTGCGCCCCGGCTCGTCGAAACAGAGCGGCCCACTTAGCCGGATCGAACTTCTCCATGCGGAAGTGCGGTATCAGGTCTTTGTAGCCGAACTCGTCCTGCGTGCCGTAGGTCTCACGGTGGTGCGTGAACGCGGGGCTGCCCTCGCGGTACATCGTTCGCGGGTACCACTCGTTGTCGAACGCGGGAACGGAGTATGCGCCCCAGTGCAAGAAGATCCCGAAACGCGCCTCGCCGAACCAGCGCGGCGGCCGATATCCCGACAGCGACTCCCACGTGGCGTCGTAGGGGCCTGCCGCGATCACGGTATCCACGGCTGCCAACGCATCGGTGTTGTCCGAGATATCGACCGGATCCGGCAATGTGCTGGGATCCAACGGTTCGAGCTGTTCCATCATCGACCTCCGAATGCGCCCGCGCCGATCGCAGCCACCAGCTGGCGCTGCGCGATGGCCACGACGATCACGACCGGCGCAATGGTCATGATGCACGCTGCCATCAGCAGCTGCCACTGGGTTCCTGTCTGCGTGGTGAACCCCGCGATACCGATCGGGATCGTCCACTTGTTCGAGCTGTTCAGGATGATCAACGGCCACAGGAAGCTGTTCCAGCTGCCGAGGAAGGCGAAGATCGCAAGCACAGAGAGCGCAGGCCGCACCAACGGGATGATGATCCTGGTCAGGATGCGCCACGTCGAGGCCCCGTCGATGCGCGCCGCCTCCTCCAGCTCGGCCGGGATCTGCAACATGAACTGTCGCAGCAAGAACGCGCCGAAGGCGCCGAACAGTCCTGGCAGGATCAGGGCCACCCATGTGTCGACGAGATTGACCTGATCGAATCCCATGTACAGCGGCACCACAGCTACCTCGCTCGGCAGGGTCAGCGTGATGACGAACAGCACGAAGATCCCGTCCCTGCCACGGAACTGCAGTCGCGAGAACGCGAATGCGGTGAGGGTGGCAACCACCAGGGTGAGCGTGGTCGAGATCGCCGCGACGATCAAGCTGTTCAGCATGAGCTGGCCGAAGTCGACCTGCACCCAGGCGTCCACGAAGTTCGACCACAGCACCTTCGAACCGATGAAGGAGATGCTCGAACCGAACACCTCGTCCGCGGGCTTGAGGGCCGTGAAGAAGGTCCAGATGAGCGGGAAGAGGAAGACCAGCGCAACTGCCCACGCGACCAGAGAATTGAGCGTGATCCCCAGCGGGCGCAGCCGCCGCCTGCGGCTCATCGTGGGAGCGGCACGGAGAGTGCGAGTCGCGGGAGCCTGAAGAGTCCGATCAGTCATAGTGAACCCACCTTCTCTGCCCCCAGATCTGGAGGAGCGTGAAGACCGCGATGATCAGGAACAAAACGGTCGCGATCGCCGATGCGTAGCCCAACTCGTTGTTGGTGAATGCGGTCTCGTACAGGTACAGCATGATCGTCAGCGTGCTGTCGCCGGGACCGCCACCGGTGATCACGTAGGCCTGTGCGAAGGTCTGCCATGCCCCGATCACCGTCAGAACCGTGGCGAAGAACAGCGCGGGGCTGATGAGCGGCACCGTGATCGAGAACAGCCGGCGGAAGCGTCCGGCTCCGTCGATACGCGACGCGGAGACGACATCCGGATTGATGGAGTCGATACCCGCGCCGAGCACGATCATGTTGTAGCCGAACGACTGCCAGAGCGAGACACCGATGACGAGCGTGAGCGCCCAGCCACCATCGCTGAGCCACGGAATCGGGGGTATCCCGACCATGCCGAGTATCTGGTTGACCGCGCCGTCCTTCTGGAAGAGAAGGCGGAACACTGCCGCGTTCGCCACCATCGGCGACAGGGCAGGGATGAGGAAGATGACGCGAAGCCAGTTGCGACCGACGATCCTGGTCTTGAGCCACAGCGCCATCGCCAGCGAGAGCGCGATGTTCAACGGCACGTAGGTCACGACGAAGATCGCCGTGACGCCGAGGCTCGTCAGGAAGCGGGAGTCGTGGAACAGCCGCACGAAGTTGGCGGCACCGGTGAACTCGACGCCGCCCAGCAGCGTGGTCGTCGTGAAGCCGAGTACGAGCGACGCTATCTGCGGAATGATGATGAACAGCGCCAGGCCGACAAGACCCGGCATGACGAACGTCCATCCCACCCAGGGGGGACCCCCGAGGGGCCGGCGGCGAAGCCGACCCCCCGGGCGGTCGAGACGAGACGAGGTCATTGGCCTAGGCCGGACTTCACCTGCTGCAGCACCTGGGCGGGCGTGTTCTTACCGGAGAACGCGTTCACCTCGTACTGAGTGAGGAGCGTGTCGAGCTGGCCCTGGTTGTTCGGAACCGGCGAAGGCGTCGCGTCCGCTGTCATCTGCTTCACGACGTCGGCGAACTGGGGCGAGCCGGCGTTCTGCGCCCATGCGTCGATGGCGTCGACCCGCGCCGGCACCGATGCCTGCGACTTCGTCACGTACTCGAGGCCGGACTTGCTCGTCATCGCCTCGATCGCATCAAATGCCTTCTGCTTGTTGCCGCAGGTCTTCGTCATGCCGAAACCCGAACCGGTGATGAAGCCCTTGGACTTTCCCTCCTTGCTGGTGGGGATGACGGCGATGCCGACGTTGTCCTTGCCCAGCACCTGCTGTTCGTGCTGCAGGTCCCACAGGCCTTCCATGTCCATAGCTGCCTGGCCAGTGCTGAAGGCATCGATGTCGGGGAAGCTGCCGCCAGCCTCGAGCGGCTTCGCAACCTTGTATTTGTTGGCGAGGTCGACCAGGAACTGCAGAGCGTCGGCGTAGTTCTTGTCGTCGAGCTTCGCGCCCTTCGCGTCGGCGTACGGACGACCGTCCGCCGCCATCAAGACGTTGAGGGGCGTCGAACCCTGCCCGATAGCGAAGCCCTCGACGCCGTTCTTCGTCAGAGCCTGGGCGGTCTTCACGAAATCAGCCCTCGTCCAGTCGCCCGTCGGCTCCGGAACACCGGCGTCCTTGAAGAGCTTCTTGTTGTAGAAGACCACGTTGGGGCCGGCATTGAAGGGCAGCGCGTAGAGCTTGCCGTCGACCTTGAACTGATCGAGCATCGCCGAGCTGTAGGCGCTCAGATCGACATTGTTCTTCTTGACCCAGTCATCCAATGGCTCCAAGCCGGCGACATAGGGGTTGACTCGACCGTTCTGGAACGTCACGAGGCACGGCGCGTCGCTTCCCTTCATCACGGTGGGGAGCTTCGTGTAGTAGTCCGTGATGGGCGGGCCGGAGAAGCTCACCTTGACATCCGGGTTGGCATGTTTGCCGCCCGCGATGTAATCGGTCCACTGCTGCTTGTCCGGCTTTCCACCGATCCACGTGTACATCTTCAGAGTGTCGCCGTCGAGACCGGACGATGAGTTGCCACCGCTCGAACATGCAGCGAGACCCAGAGCGAGGGCTCCCGCTGTGACGATCGCCATTGCGGATCGCCCCATCCTTGTCTTGTTCATCTGTGCTCCTCCTTGAGTGGTGCGTCGCAACGTTGCGACGCGTGTGATTGCATCCCTCGGCGCCCGGCGGACGCCCGCGGGACTAGCTGGCGAGCGCTTCTCTCTCGCCAGTGAGCGCGTGGGCCAGAATCGTTTCGGCGATGAGCATCGTTTTGAGAGCATCCGCGAAGTCGGACGATGCCGGTCGGCGAGTGCGTACCGCATCGATGAACTCGGCGCTCTTCGAGCGGAATCCGCCGAGGCGATAGAGCTCGCTCGATCCCGCCGCCTCCGCCGCTTCGAGCGTGGACGGCCCTTCCGCCGTCCAGATCGTGGCCTCGGTCTCGAGGTCGCCTTCCGCCATGAACCCGGGCGCGTGCACCTCGACCCCGAAGGTGCGCCGCCCGCTGGTCCAGCTGTTCACGAGGATGCCGACCGCTCCCGTGTCGAATTGAAGCGTTGCGGTGATGAAGTTGATGTCATCAACGACGACACGGCGGGTCACATCGGTGACGGCGACGACCTCACCGCCGCAGAGGTGCCGCAACGTGTCGATCGCATGAACGCCGTCATCCATCATGTGATCCCTGGCGATCGACATCGGGCGGATGTCGTTCTTGTAGAACCGGCAGACCGCGTGAACGACGTCGCCGTGCGCGTGAGCGCCGTCGAGCATCCACCCGAGCAGGGGCGAGTTGCGGCGCTGAAAGCCGACCTGCGTGATGCAGTCGTTCTCGCGCGCCAGCCGCGCGAGAGTGCGCGCCTGGTGCGCCGTCAGGCCGAGCGGCTTCTCGACGAAGAGATCGAGCCCGCGCTCAAGGCAGGCGCACCAGATGCCATACATCATCTCGGGTGGCCCGATGACGTAGACCGCGTCAGGACGGGTCTCCTCCACCATTGCAACCCAGTCGGCATAGCGGCCCGAAACGCCCCAGCGGTCTGCGGTCTCGTTGCGCCGCGCTTCGTCCAGATCGCACACACCGACGATCTCGACGTCGTCGATGGATGCCAGCGACGGGTAGTGCACCAGATTCGCCATCTGGCCGGCGCCGACGACGGCCACCCTCACCGTGCGCTCGGTCATCGGCGTGCTCCGATCGTGATCGCCTCGGTCGCCAACGCGCGTGCGCGTTGCAGATCGGCGGATGTCTTGGCGACGAGGTTCGACTCGTCGGTGTACTCCGCCGTCAGGCAGATCGGCCCCGTCCACTCACGCTCGGCCAGATACGCCAGCGCTCGACCCCACTCGGCCATCCCGAACTGCGACTCGACGAACTCGGGCTCCCAGATCGCATCTCCCCATGCGGATGCGGATTCAGAACGTGAGTACCGCGCGCTCTTGAGATTGGCCATGATGAGCCACGGCCATACCCGCTCGAGGCCGTTCTCCGGTCGCTTGCGCGCGAGGGCGTCGTGCGCTGCGTCCCAGATGGCTCCGATGAACCGTGGATCGTAGTCCTTCAGCAGAGCGTGCAGCTCCGACGAGTCGGCGACGAAGTCGTCGTGGTGAGGTTGGATGCCCACCCGGACGCCGAACCGCTCGGCCCGGGCGGTCAAGATATCAAGCTCTCGTCGGATCTGGTCATCAGTCGCGACATAGCCATCGGATGAGACCGGCACCATGATGCGGATGACATTCACCCCGGCGTCCGCACAGGCCGCGAACACCGTCTCATCAGTCCCGGAGGCGATGCTGGTGACCGCAACACCCAACGCGCCAAGACGCCGAACGGCATCCGGAAGCCCCGCTTGAATGTTCTCGGGCTGCACCTGGTAGCCGGGGCGCACGGGCAGTTCGACCGCATCGAATCCCATTCGGCCGACCAGCTCCCCGAGCTCCTCAAGCGTCGCAGTACGCCACGGTTTGGTGAAGACGGTCCAGCTGGCGCGAAACGACATCAACGAACTCCTTCGGTCTTGTTGGCGCCCATGCGGCACGTGTCAACACGTTTTGGGGCGGGAATAATGGGAGAGTAGCGAAACGATTCGCTACAGTCAAGGACGGCCATCGCTTGCCCGGTGGCCTGGCAGCCATGTGGCAGGAGGAGACCGATGATCGAGTGGAATGGACGCCGTGTCCTGATCGCAGGGGCCACAGGTGGTGTTGGCGCGAGTGTTGCATCGGCTGCTGCCGAGGCAGGAGGGCATGTCCTCCTTCTCGGTCGACGACGTGTCGAGTTGGAATCGTTGGCTTCTCGAATCGAGGCTCGCGGCGGTCGAGCGACCATCGCTGTGGCCGATGCCCTCGAAGCAGCCCAGGTCCAGAGCTCGATCGCCGAGCTGTGCGAGGCGGCAGCCGGTGTCGATGCTCTCGTGAACACGGTCGGAATCAACATCCGTACGCGGCGGCTCGATCAGCTCGACGAGCAAGCGTGGCGCACGGTGATCGATGTGAACCTGACCGCCGCCTTCGTGCTCACGCAAGCCGTGCTGCCGATATTCCAGCGGCAGCAGGACGGTCATATCGTGCACATCGCCTCGACCGCCGCCCGTACCGCGGATCTCTCTGGCGCGGCCTACCAGGCGAGCAAGGCCGGTCTCGGCGCGTTGGCGCGAGCGACCATGCTCGAGTCGTCGGGCGATGGAGTGCGAGTGAGCACCGTCTACCCTGGCCTCATCGCGACCGACTTCGTGCGACACCGCCCTCAGCCGCCCGCTCCGGGCGAACTCGACTGGGCGCTCCAGCCCGGCGACGTCGCGGCCGTCTGCATGACGATCTTGTCTCTACCGCCTCGCGCCGTTGTCTCCGAGGTGGTCATGGCGCCGGCGCGCCCATGACCCGAAACACATCAACCATCCACGATCAGAAAGTTTCATCGTCATGAGATTCACAGACCGGACCGTCCTCGTCACCGGTGGAGCCACGGGCATCGGACTCGGCATTGCAGAAGCCTTCGCCGACGAAGGCGCTCATGTTGCGATCACCACCCACGAGCGCCCCGTCCCGACCGCATTGAGCGAACGCGAGGGTGTCGTCTCCTCCCGCATGGATGCCACCACCCCGGACGAGGTGACGCGAGTCATCGATCAGCTGGCGCAGTCGCTCGGCGGGCGGATCGATGTACTCGTCAACAACGCAGGTGGTCTCGTCGACCGAGTCGCCGTGGCGGAGATGAGCGACGACCACTGGCATCGCGTCATCGACCTCAACCTGACCAGTGTCTTCTCGTGCGTACGGGCGGCCCTCCCGCACATGACGGAGGGCGGTCGCATCATCAGCATCTCCTCGCTCGCCGCCCACAACGGTGGCGGCTCTGGCGCAACCGCCTACGCGGCCGCGAAGGCAGGAGTGGAAGGCCTCACCCGCGCACTTGCCAAAGAGCTCGGCCCACGCGGCATCGCCGTCACCGCCATCGCTCCCGGTCTGATTCTCGAGACGCCGTTCCACGAGCGTTTCACACCCCTCGCCGACCAGCAGGCCACGATCGCCGGCATCCCGATCGGCCGGCCTGGCGTTCCGGCCGATGTCGCCGAAGCAGCCTTATATCTCGCATCGGCGCCCGGGAGCTTCGCCTCTGGGGCAGTGGTCGCGCTGAACGGTGGCGCGGCGTTCCACTGATCCACGAGATCCCCTGTCCGGGGGTGGTCGCTGTCGACGACTCCACATCGGAGCGAAACGTTACGTTCTTGCAATCTTTGATTGACGGCAATGCCGAGTCCGGCGCTCCTTTTCTGTGACACGGTCCGCTGTCGCGCAACTCCTTAGGCTAGGTGCATGCCTGCAGGATGTCTGAGGATCGCGGTCGTGGCGTTGCACACGTCGCCTTTCGCCGCGCCCGGCTCCGGCGACGTCGGCGGCATGAATGTGCTCGTCCGTGCGACGGCGGAGTGGATGGCGTCGGCGGGTCATCACGTCGAAGTGGTCACCCGGCGGTTCTCCACAGAGCTTCCTGCGGTCGCGACTCTTCCCTCCGGTGTCGTGCTGCGCTTCGTCGACGCCGGCCCCGCGGAGCTGCGCCCCAAGGGGGAGCAGGAGGACTTCATCGACGCCTTCCGTGCCGGGCTTGACGACGTGGGGGACGTCGACGTCGTGCACTCGCACCACTGGCTCGCCGGGATGGCCGGCCTGCCGTTCGCGCGCAGCCGCAACGTGCCGCACGTGCAGAGCTTCCACAGCATCGCAGCCGAGCCGACCACTGATCTCAGCGAGGGAGAGCGCCCGGAGTCGTCGGGACGACTGGATGGCGAAGCCTGGCTCGCCCAGTCCTCCGACGCGATCGTCGCGGTGAGCCACGCCGAGCAACGCACCATCATCGAACGGCTCCACGCCGACCTGGAGCGCGTGCACGTCGTGCTGCCCGGCGTGGACGCGTCGCTGTTCCACCAGGGCGAGCGCCTCACGTCTCCACGTCCTTACGTGGTCGCCGCCGCGCGCATCGAACCGCTCAAGGGACTCGACCTTGCCATCAAGACCATCGCGGGCATCCCGGCAGAGCACCGCCCCGATCTCGTCATCGCGGGCGGGCCGACCGACGGATACGAGTGGCACCTCGCGGAACTCCTCGACCTTGCCGCAGAACTGGGCGTGACGGACCGAGTGCGATTCGCGGGTCCTCTCACTCGCGCCGAGCTCGCCGACCTGTTCGCGCACGCGTCAGCTGTGCTCATCCCGTCGCATTCCGAAACCTACGGGCTCGTCGCTCTCGAGGCCGCTGCGAGCGGGGTTCCCGTGCTCGCTGCACCTTCCGGTGGGCTGCGCGAGGCCGTGAACGGGCGCAGCGCTGCCCTTCTTCCTTCGCGCGATCCTCGGGAATGGGCGGACCGCCTTTCGGCACTGCTCGGCGACGAGCGCATGTGGCTGGCGCGATCCGCCGACGCTCACCGCTTCGCGGCCGAGCGAACCTGGGCGAGGTCCGCAGCCGAGACGGTCGATGTCTACCGACTGCTGCTCGGCCACTCGGGCACCGGCAACGAGCTGCGTCAGTGCGCATGAGCACCGAGCGCACGAGCACCGGCCCCACGAACGCCGAGCGCGTGAACCCTATGCGCGTCGACCCGTTCGCCACCGTGCGCACCGTGCTTCTCGCCCACGCCCACCCCGACGACGAAACGCTCTCGTCGGGTGGCCTGATCCGCGAGCTCGTGAGTCAGGGCATCCGCGTCGATCTGCTCACCGCCACCCGCGGCGAGCGCGGCGAGGTCGTGTCGGAGCTGAGGCACGAGTTCGAGGCCACCTCCGAGATCGACGCTGAGGCGCTCACTGCGCGGCGCATGGATGAGCTGTCGAACGCAACACGCGTGCTGGGCATCCACGACGTGCTCCTGCTCGGCGACCCGCCTGCGCGGGTGGGCGGACTGCCGCCGCGCCGCTACCTCGACTCGGGCATGCGCTGGATCACGCCGACGCTCGCAGGGCCATCGGACGACGTGCCGCCCGAGGCCCTCACCGCCGCGCCGCTCACCGATGTGATCGCCGACATCACGGCCACCATCGCATACGTCGCCCCCGACCTCGTGATCAGCTACGACGATCAAGGCGGCTACGGGCATCCCGACCACCGACGAGTCCGCGAGGCAGCCCTCGCGGCCGCCCGTTCGGCTGGCGTGCCGTTCGCCGAGCTGGTGGACGGCGACTCCGAGGGCGCATGGCGAGTGGATGCCACCAGCCGGCTCCCCGAGGTCCAGCAGGCTCTGCGCGCGCACGCCACCCAGCTCACCGTCGACGGCACGGACGTCGTGCACTCCGGCGGCCAGCGCGAGCCGATCCGCACGGTCTACGGCGTGCGCCTGGTGCCGCTGGCCTAGCCCTGCGCCTTCCACCACTCCCGCAGGCGCGTCTCGGCGTCCTCGGGTGGGAGCGGCCCCTCGTCCAGTCGCAGGTCGAGCAGGAACTTCATCGCCCGTCCCACCTCAGGCCCTGGGCGCAGGTCGAGGATGCGCATCACGTCCGTTCCATCGAGGTCGGGACGCACGGCATCCAGTTCTTCCTGGGCCTTGAGCTGCTCGATGCGGTCCTCGAGGTCGTCATAGGCGAAGCCGAGCCTGTCGGCCTTGCGCCGGTTGCGTGTCGTCACGTCGGCGCGGGTCAGCTCGTGCAGGCGCTCCAGCTGGTCGCCGGCGTCGCGCACGTAGCGCCGCACGGCCGAGTCCGTCCACGCCCCGTCCGCGTATCCGAAGAAGCGCAGGTGCAGCTCGATGAGCCTGGCTACGGCATCCACCGTGTCGTTGTCGAACCGAAGCGCCTTCAGCCGTTTGCGAGCGAGCTTGGCGCCGACCACGTCGTGGTGGTGAAAGCTCACGACCCCGCCGGGCTCCAGTCGACGGGTCGCCGGCTTGCCGATGTCGTGCAGAAGCGCGGCGAGGCGCAACACAACGTCGGGCGCGTCGCCTGGATGCCGCTCCTTCTCATACCCGATCGCCTGCTCGAGCACGGTGAGGGTGTGCCGGTACACATCCTTGTGATGGTGGTGCTCGTCGATCTCCAGGCGCAGCGCCGGGAGCTCGGGCAGGATGCGCTCCGCCAGTCCGGTCTCGACCAGCAGCTCCAGCCCGGCGCGAGGGTCGTCGCTGGAGAGCAGCTTCACCAGCTCATCCCGCACCCGCTCGGCGCTGACGATCTCGATGCGGTCGGCCATCGCGCCGATCGCCGCCACAGTGTCATCACTCACCGCGAACCCGAGCTGCGACGCGAACCGCGCGGCACGCAGCATGCGCAGCGGATCGTCGCCGAACGACACCTCGGGAGAGATCGGAGTGCGCAGCACCCGTGCCATCAGGTCGTCGACGCCGCTGGACGGGTCTACCAGCACGATCTGGGGCACGCGCAGCGCGAGCGCGTTCACCGTGAAGTCGCGGCGAACGAGGTCGCCTTCGAGCGTGTCGCCGAACGCCACCTCGGGCTTGCGGGTCTCGCCGTCGTAGCTGTCGGCCCGATACGTCGTGATCTCGACGGTGTCGTCGCCGAACCGGGCGCCGATGGTGCCGAACTGCTTGCCGATGTCCCACCACGCGTCCGCCATCGGCTTCACGATCGCAATCGTCGCCTCCGGTCGGGCATCCGTCGTGAAATCGAGGTCGTGCACCGGGCGCCCGAGCAGGGTGTCGCGCACCGGGCCGCCTACGAGGGCGAGCTCGTGCCCGGCCTCCGCGAACGCCGTCGCGAGGCGCGACACGACGGGGGACTCCGCGGTTTCGCGCAGGCGCGCGAGTGACTCGGCGACGCTCTGCATAGTGCTGCACAGTCTACCGACGGCCATCCGCGGGAAGATCTCCCCGCCTTCCGCTGCACAGTGCACATTGGATGCCTGTGAGGTGGGCGTCATCCGCCTGTCCACCCGGCGGATGGACACCATGCGACCCGTACAATTGCGGTCATGCTCCCCGTCGACCCCTGTGCAGCCGCATGCGCGTAAGAGGTCGCGCACGGCTGGGGCAGGGGGCGGCGCTGGCAGCGGCCGTGGCCGTGCTGCTCGGCGGGCTCACCGCTGCGCCGGCGACGGCGGCGACGCCTGCTGCCTCCGACACCCCCTCTGCAACGGTCTCGATGTACGCCGGAAACGCCGGAACCGAGACGCCGGGGGAGTCCGTCACCATCACGGTCGCCATCGACAACACGTCGGGCAAGACCATCTCTCCCGGAAGCGCGACGGTGTCGATCACCGACAAGCCCCTGACAGGCCGTGCGGCCCTCGACGCGTGGATGAAGCCTGGCGACGACGACGTGACGACCCGCGTCATCGCAACGGAGGCCACATCCGCCGTTCTGATCGGCACGTCGAGCCGCGTCGCCACCTTCACCGTCCCAGCCTCGGCGGTCGGACTCAGCGGCGGAGCGGCGGTCTACGGGCTGAAGACCTCGGTGAAGGATGCCGCAGGAGACGTCGGAACGGGATACTCGACACTTGCCTACTCCGCCCCCACCGACGGGCAGCAGGTCGGGCTCGCCGTGGCGATGCCGATCACGGTGCCGCCGATTCTCACCGGACTCATCTCGTCGACGGACCTCGCGACCTACACGGCCTCCGACGGACTGCTCACGAGGCAGCTGCAGCTCGCGCGCGATCATCCTTCCATCGCCATCGCGATCGATCCGATGATCATCGCGTCGATCCGTGTTCTCGGCACCTCGGCCCCCCAGAGCGCACGCACGTGGCTCGAGAACCTTTCTCTGCTCGGCAACGACTCCTTCCCGCTGCAGTACGGCGATGCGGATGTCGCCAGCGAGCTCCAAGCCGGCGTCACTCCGCTCATGACTCCGACCTCCTTCGACTACGCGTTGGACCCCAGGAACTTCCCGGCGCCGATCACGGTCGGTGAAACCCCCGAGCCGACGCCCACGCCGACCACCAACCCGTTCGTCACGCCGACGCCCACGCAGACCCCCCAGCCGACGAACGTGCCGACCATGGAGCAGCTGCTCTCCTGGCCGTATACGTATAGCGGTATCGCGTGGCCGGCGAGCAAGAGCCTGCGCTCAGCCGACCTCGAGGCCCTGTCCGACCAGAAGTACCCCTCCGCCATCGTCTCGGGTTCCAACACCAACGCGGCGTCGCTGACGACCACGCCGAACGCTCCCATGCCCGTCAAGGGCGGCACGGCGCTCGTCACCGATGAGGGCATCAGCGCGGCTCTTGACCAGGTGGTGTCGGCGGCGACGGTCGACGAGCAGAACGCGGCACTGTCATCCGTCTCGGCGCAGCTCGCCGAGGTGAGCGAACAGGGAACGGCGGGCACCGTCGTGCTCGCAGGGCTGGGTAGGGGCTGGCCGACGAACGAGAACGAGGCATCCCGCGCCCTCGACAGCCTCGACTCGTTGCCCTGGGTCAGCTCGTCCTCGCTGCGCGACGCTCTCAAGGCGCCGGTCACCGGTGGCCTCAAGCTGGCGGATGCCACACAGGGGCCGGCTCGAGCGACGACGGTGAATTCCCTCATCGGTCCCGGCGGCATCTCCTCGCAGCTCGACGCCTTCTCCACCGTGCTCTCCGATCCGTCCCTTCTCACGGGTCAGACGCGCAACCAGTTGCTGTCGCTCCTCGCCGTCGGATGGACCCGCCCCGATCAGGATTGGCCGTCCGCCGTCGCAGTCTTCGCCAAACAGGCGTCGGCCACTCTTGGCTCGGTGAAGATCGAGTCGACCGGCAAGGTCACGGTGGCGAGCACGCAGAGCCTCATCCCCGTCACGGTGACGAACAGCTACACCCTGCCCGTGAACATCGTGCTCAGGGCGACTCCGTCGAACGGCCGGCTCGAGATCGACTCCGACACGGCCAAGACGATCCCGGCAAGCGCGAGCGCAAAGGTGCTCGTACCGGTCAAGGCGAAACTGGGCAACGGCAGCGTCACGCTCGGCCTTCAGCTGTACAGCCCCACCGGCATCCCGATCGGACTCGGAACGACGGCATCCGTCGACGTGCACGCTGACTGGGAGGGGCTCGGCGCCCTCGTGCTCGGCATCGCGGTCGTGCTGTTCTTCGGCTTCGGCCTCACACGCAGCATCGTGCGGCGCCGCGCGGCCCGACGACGCGGGGACGCGGGGGAACCCGATGCGGATGAGGATGAGTCGGATGACGAGCGCGACGACATCGAGCCTGATGACGAGCCCGAGCCCGACGACGCGGATGCGGCTCCCGTGACCGAATCGCCGTCCGACGTCGACAAGGTCGACACCGACCTACCGCCGAACGGAGCCCCGCGTGGCTAGCAGCATCGGCCGCGCCAGCGCGATGCTGGCGTCCGGCACCTTGGTTTCCCGCGTGCTCGGGTTCGTGCGCATCGCTGTGCTCATCCAGGCGATCGGCGTCGTGCACGCAGGCGCGAACGCCTACAGCACGGCAACCATCGTGCCGAACAGCATCTACGGCATCATCGCGCAGGGCATCCTGAGCGCAATCCTGGTGCCGCAGATCGTGCGGGCGTCCGTGCACGCCGACGGTGGCAGGGCATACATCAACAAGCTGGTCACGGTCGGAATCGTGATCTTCGCCGCCGTCGCGCTGGTCGCCACCCTGATGGCGCCATGGTTGTCGGCGCTGTTCGGCGCCACCGGTGAATACGGCCAGCTGGTCACCGCGTTCGCGTACTGGTCGCTGCCGCAGATCTTCTTCCTGGCCCTCTACACCCTGCTCGGCGAGGTGCTGAACGGTCGCAATTCGTTCGGACCGTTCACCTGGGCGCCGGTCGTCAACAACATCATCAGCATCACGGTGTTCATCGTGTTCATCGTGGTGTTCGGCAGCGATCCGTCCGGCTCGCGCTCGCTCCACGCGTGGACGCCCGGCATGGTGGCGCTTCTCGGCGGCGGCGCCACACTCGGCGTCGCCCTGCAGGCGCTCGTACTGTTCCTGTTCTGGCGCCGCGTGGGGCTGAAGTTCCGCTTCGACTTCAAGTGGCGCGGTGTGGACCTCGGCACCGCGGGCAAAGCCGCCGGCTGGACCTTCGCGATGCTGGTCGGCACCCAGATCGCCGGTGTCATCGAGACCAACGTGGCGAACACGGTCGGAAACTCACCGGTCGCCTCCGTCGCCGCGATGTCCAATGCGTGGCTCATCTTCATGCTGCCGTTCTCGATCGTCGCGGTCTCCATCGTGACCGCGTATTACACCCGCATGGCGGAGCACGCGCGGGCGGAGGACATGACCTCGTTCCGATTCGACTT
Source organism: Humibacter soli (assembly GCF_054779035.1). NCBI lineage: Bacteria > Bacillati > Actinomycetota > Actinomycetes > Micrococcales > Microbacteriaceae > Humibacter > Humibacter soli. The sequence goes on from NZ_BAAGYX010000003.1 coordinate 93,365, forward strand.
CTCCACCGCCATCCGCACGATTTCGCTTCTGATCAGCTTCTTTTGTGTCGCCGTCATCGTTGCTGCCTATCCGATCTCGGTCGTTCTCACGACCTCGTCGTACTCCCAGATGGGCAATGTGCTCATCGCCTACGCGATCGGCATGGTTCCGTTCTGCATGCTGTTCGTCGTGCAGCGGGCGTTCTACTCGCTCGGTGACACCCGCACCCCGTTCATCTACACGGTGGTGCAGACGGTGATCGTGATCATCGGCGTGCTCACCTGCCTGTTCGTCTCACCGGAGCATCGCGCGATCGGCATCGCCCTCGCTGTGTCGCTCGGCGGCATCGTGCAGGCCCTGCTCGCCGCGGTGCTGCTCCGCCGAAGGATGCACCGTATCGACGGACGCCGCATCCTTCGCGGGGTGTGGCGCTACGTGCTCTCGGCCGTCGTCGCCGGAGCGTTCGGCTTCGCCGTCCTCGCGCTGCTCGGCGGTGTCAGCGACGGCTTCGCGGTCTCCGGCAAGATCGCCGCCATCCTCTCGGTCGCCGCGATCGGCGTCGTCATGCTGGCCGTCTACGTCGGAATGCTCAAGCTCCTCCGCACCGAAGAGTTGGATGTCGCCATCGCCACTCTGCGCGGTCGCATCTCGCGCCGCTGACCTCGCTCTCACTCTCACGCGACCCGGCCGCCGCCGACTATTGCGCTACTTGCGCTCTATTGCGCCACCTCAGCTGGCGCTGCTATGCGCAAGTGGCGCAATAGTCCGCGGGCACGATCTCACCCAGCCCCGTCGGGCCAGGCGCCTCGGAATAGCATCCGCCTACACTGTGTTTCACAAGTGCATCTGTAGTGAAGGAGAGCACGTGCGGCAGATCATCATCATCGGGTCGGGTCCCGCCGGGTACACGGCGGCCATCTATGCTGCGCGAGCCAACCTCGAACCTCTCGTGATCGCCAGCTCCGTCGAGGCGGGTGGCGAGCTCATGAACACCACAGAGGTCGAGAACTTCCCGGGCTTCCCCGACGGCATTCTGGGCCCCGACCTGATGGCGAAGCTCCAGGTTCAGGCCGAGAAGTTCGGCGCAGAGGTTCTGTACGACGACGTCGTCTCGGTCGACCTGAGCGGCCAGATCAAGACCGTCCGCATCGGCAGCGGCGAGACGCTCGAGGCGCGTTCGGTCATCTTCGCGACGGGCTCGGCCTATCGCAAACTCGGCCTTCCCGAGGAGGAGCACCTCTCCGGACACGGGCTGTCGTGGTGCGCGACTTGCGACGGGTTCTTCTTCCGTCAGAAGACGATCGCCGTGGTCGGTGGCGGGGACTCCGCCATCGAGGAGGCGACCTTCCTGACGCGCTTCGCCAGCAAGGTGTACGTCATCCACCGTCGCGACTCGTTGCGGGCATCCAAGATCATGCAGAACCGTGCGTTCGAGAACGACAAGATCGAGTTCGTCTGGAACAGCGAGGTCGCGTCGATCAACGGTGAGGGCGCCGTGAACGGCGTCACCCTGCGCGACACCGTCACAGGCGAGACACGCGAGCTGGCACTCGAGGGGTTGTTCGTCGCGATCGGCAACGACCCGCGCACCCACCTCGTGCACGGTCAGCTCGACCTCACCCCAGCCGGCACCATCGCCGTCGAGGGGCGCACCTCACGTACCAACCTCGCAGGCGTCTTCGCCGCGGGCGACGTGATCGACCCGACTTACCGCCAGGCGGTCACCGCCGCCGCGAGCGGAACCGTTGCTGCCCTCGACGCCGAGCACTACCTCGCGGCGCTCGAGCAGGAAGAGCACGAGGCGCTCACCGTCGCCGGCTGAGCCCACGATTTCACGACCCAGAGAAGGAGAAACACATGTCCACCGCCAAGTCCGTCACCGACGCCACGTTCGAGAACGAGGTGCTCAAGTCCGAGAAGACCATCCTCGTGGACTTCTGGGCCGAGTGGTGCGGTCCGTGTCGCGCGGTCTCGCCCATCCTCGACCAGATCGCGGCCGAGCACGCCGACAAGATCGACATCGTCAAGCTGAACGTCGACGACAACCCGCAGACCGCGGCCAAGTACCAGATCACGTCGATCCCGGCGATGAAGGTCTACCAGGGCGGCGAGGTCGTGAAGACCGTCATCGGCGCCAAGCCGAAGCCCGCCCTCGAGGCAGACCTGGCCGCCTACATCAAGTAGGTCGGTCAAGGCTCTCACGCCCGTCCGGCTCACGCCGGGCGGGCGTTTTGCATACCCACCCCGCCACCCCCGCCCAACCGGCCCCGCCAACCGCCCCCGCCACCCCCCGCGGTGCATAACTCCTGCAAATTGTCGCCGAGATGACACGACCGCCCCGGAATTCCGCGGAACTTGAGACACCGGCTCCGCGAATTGCAGGAGTTATGAACACGGGGGAGCCCTGCCGCCGCCCATGCCGGCCATCCAGCAGGCATCCCATAGCATGGAAACCACGCCCAGAACGGAATGACACGTGATCGAAAACGGCCGCCAGCACGGCACTGGCAACAATCTCGACCCCTGGTACTCGCACTACGCGCAGCGCACGGCCGGCCTGGCCGCCAGTGAGGTTCGAGCTCTGTTCGCCGTCGCCTCGCGGCCAGAGGTGGTCTCGCTGGCCGGCGGGATGCCCTACGTTTCCGCTCTGCCGGAAGATCTCGTCGTCGGTGCCATGGACCGGGTCATGCGCGAGCAGGGACCGGTCGCTCTGCAGTACGGCTCGGGCCAGGGAGTCCCGCTGCTCCGCGAGCAGATCACCGAGGTGATGGCTCTCGAGGGAATCAGCGCCAGCGCGGATGACGTGATCGTGACAACCGGTTCGCAGCACGCCCTCGAGCTGTTCGCGAAGCTGTTCATCGACCCGGGCGACCTCGTGCTCGCGGAGGGTCCCAGCTATGTCACCGCGCTGGTGATCTTCAAGTCGTATCAGGCCGAGGTCGACCACGTTCCGATGGACGAGCACGGCCTGATCCCCGAGGCTCTGCGCGAGCACATCGCGAACGCGAAGGCGATCGGCAGGCGGGTGAAGTTCCTCTACACCGTGCCGACGTTCCACAACCCCGCGGGAGTCACCCTCACGTGGGAGCGACGGCTGGAAATCCTCGAGATCTGTCGTGAGAACGACATCCTGGTGCTCGAGGACAACCCCTACGGTCTTCTGTACTTCGATCAGAAGCCCCCAGCGGCAATGCGGTCGGTGGATGACGAAGGTGTGGTCTACCTCGGCACGTTCTCGAAGACGCTTGCCCCCGGATTCCGCGTCGGTTGGGCGCTTGCTCCGCACGCCATCCGCGAGAAGCTCATTCTCGCCAACGAGGCCGCCGTGCTCAGCCCGAGCTCGTTCACGCAGCTGATCGTCTCGCAATATCTGTCCGAGGCGGACTGGCGCGGGCAGATCGACTCGTTCCGAGGTGTGTACCGTGAACGCAAGCAGGCGATGATCTCCGCTCTGGAGGAGCACCTGCCCGAGCTCAGCTGGACCAACCCGAACGGCGGCTTCTACGTGTGGGTGACGCTGCCCGAATCGCTCGATTCGAAGGCGATGCTTCCCCGTGCCGTGACCGAACTCGTGGCCTACACACCTGGAACCGCCTTCTACGCCGACGGCGATGGCGCGCAGAACATCCGGCTCTCGTTCTGCTACCCGACCCCGGAGTCGATTCGCGTCGGCATCCGCCGACTGGCCAACGTGGTGAACGGTGAGCTCGACCTGCTCGACACCTTCGCCGGCACCGGTGCACTGCGGCAAGAGCGCAGCACGGCCAACACGTTCCCTCCCTCCGACCTCCGATAGCACCCGTCCACCGTCATCCGGTGATACGTCCGAGAGAAGCGCAGAGCTCATGACCGATTTCGAACGCCTCAACGTGCTCGTCCTCGCGGGCGGCATCTCGCACGAGCGCGACGTCTCGCTCCGTTCTGGGAGGCGGGTCGCCGACGGGCTTTCAGCCCACGGCCATCGCGTGACCGTGCGGGAGCCGGATGCCTCGCTCTTGACCGCGATCCACGACCTCGGTCCCGATGTGGTGTGGCCGGCCCTGCACGGCGCCAGCGGTGAGAACGGTGCGCTTCGTGCCCTGCTCACCGCGGCGGGCGTTCCCTTCGTGGGTGCGGACGCCGAGTCGGCACGCCTGGCATGGCTCAAGCCGGTCGCCAAGACCATCGTCGCCAGGGCGGGGATCGACACCCCGGCATCCGTGACCCTGCCGACCGAGACCTTTCGCGAACTCGGAGCGGTGAGCGTTCTCGAGGCGCTCGGCGATGCACTGACGGCGCCCCTTGTGGTCAAGCCGGCAGAAGGCGGCTCGGCCCAGGGTGTCACCTATGTGGATGACGTCGCCGACCTCCCGCGCGCGATGGTGAACGCCTATACCTACAACGACGTCGCTCTCATCGAGCGCCGGGTCGTCGGCATCGAGATCGCAGTCGCCGTTCTCGACACCGGGGCGGGTCCCGTCGCCCTTCCCGCCGTCGAGATCGTGCCTCGCCGCGGCATCTACAGCTTCGAAGCCAGGTACAACGCGGGGGAGACCAGCTTCTTCACGCCCGCCAGGCTGACGGATGACGCCGCGCAAGCAGCCGCGGATGCCGCGGTCCGAGCACACCAGGCCCTTGGTCTTCGTCACCTGTCGCGCGTCGACATGATCGTCGATCCGCAGGGCACGCCGTGGTTCCTCGAGGCGAACGTGCTTCCCGGACTCACGGAGACGTCGCTCGTCCCCCTGGCCATCGAGGCCGCCGGCTTCGACCTCGGTGCGGTGTACGCCGGTCTCGCCGAGCAGGCGATCCGCGACACCCTCAGCCTCGCTGGCTGAGAGAGGTCCTTCACTACGCCCCGCTCCCGGTACCGCGGGTTGAGGAGCACCGCGAAGCGGCGCGTCTCGAAACCCACACGCTGAGCACGCCCGGGACGAGGTGTTTCACGTGAAACATTGCGCCAGGGCCGTCATCGCAGGAGCCGTTTTCGGAACGTCCGGGAGTTTGGGGGTTTCGAGACACGCGCCCCTGGGCGTGCTCCTCAACCCGCGAAGGAGATGGCTCCGTCTTCGCCGTCTGACGCACAGCACTCTCTCCCGTTGAGGAGCACCGCGCAGCGATGCGTCTCGAAACCCGCACGCTGGGCACACTCGGAACGAGGTGTTTCACGTGAAACATCGCGCTAGGGCCGTCACCGCCGGGGCTGTCTTCGGAACGTCCCCGGAGTTCGGGGTTTCGAGACGCACGCCTGCGGCGTGCTCCTCAACCCGTGGGGATAGGCCGGCAGCATGTTTCACCTGAAACGCCTCTCTCTCGCAGCCACCGCCCGCCGGTTGAGGAGCACCGCGAAGCGGCGCGTCTCGAAGCCCACGCTGATACGAGGTGTTTCACGTGAAACATCGCGCTAGGGCGGTCACCGCAGGAGGTCTCTTCGGAACGTCCCGGAGTTCGGGGGTTTCGAGACGCGCGCCCGTGGCGTGCTCCTCAACCCGCGGGGTGCGCCCGAGGAATAGCACTCTCGCCGGTTGAGGAGCACCGCGCAGCGATGCGTCTCGAAACCCGCACGCTGAGCACGCCCGGGACGAGGTGTTTCACGTGAAACATGCCGGTTCTCGAGACGCGCGCGTGACGCGTACTCCTCAACCAGCAGGGATAAGGGCGACCGCATATTTCACGTGAAACACTCCTCGCTCACTACGCGGCGATGCGGTGGTGCTCCCAGCCCGTCGGACCTAGGTCGTAGCGCAGCCGGAGGTGGTCGCGGCTAGGGTCGCCCTGCCAGAACTCGATGCTCTCGGGCTCGATGCGCCAGACGCTCCACTCAGAGGCGCCCGACTCGGGATCCCCGGCGATCATGTTCTTCGCATCGGACAGCACTCGCTCGTGCTCCGACACGTCGTCGATGACACGACCCTGCTCGCCCGCAAGCACCATGGCTCGGGCATCCGGGTGCCGTGCGGTGAAATCAGCCACGGCGGCCGCAGCGCCCGCGCGCACAGCAGTTCCCCTGATCCGAATGGCTCGGGCAAGCGGCGTCCAATAGAACGAAAGGGCACACCGGGGATTCGCTCTTAACTGCAGCACCTTGGGGGAGGAGACGGACGTGGCGATCTCGAATGCGCCATCGTCCGTGATGTCCTTCACGATAAGGACACGAGCATCCGGCTTCCCGTCCTCGTCAACCGTCGACAGCGTCGCAGCGTGAGGCTCCGGCACTCCAGCTTCGATCGCGGCGAACAGCCACTCGATCACGAGCGCTCGAGGGTTCCCCGGCGCGTCCTCGAGAACAAAAGGCGGCGCCGCGCCGACGACGGACGGGAGGGCTCTCAAGTTGTCGCGAAGTGTGGACACCTTCCCAGACTGGCACGACCGCGGCGATCGTCAGAATCGAGCCGCGCTGACGCAACTCACCCCGCGAACGGATCTTCGCCGAGTTCCTGCAGAATGCGATTGAGATCCTGCACCGAGGCGAACTCGATCGTGATCTGGCCCTTGCGAGCACCGAGCGCGACCTTCACTCGGGTGTTGAGTCGGTCGCCGAGTCGCCCGGCGATCTCGTCGAGGTGACCTTGACGCTTGCCGGCTGCTGGGCGCGGCTTGACCTCTTTGGGCTTCGCGCTCACCAGCGCTTCAGCCGAACGCACCGAGAGGTCTTCGTTGACGATCTTGTCCGCGATCTTCTGCATCGCATCGGCATCCCCGGCCGCCAGAATCGCCCGAGCGTGGCCGGCACTCAACACACCGGCGGCGACTCGCTGCTGAACCGGCGCCGGCAGTCTCAGAAGCCGGATCGTGTTCGTGATCTGCGGACGCGAACGTCCGATGCGTGTCGCGAGCTCCTCCTGCGTGATGCCGAAGTCGGCGAGGAGCTGCTGGTACGCCGACGCCTCTTCGAGCGGGTTCAGCTGCGACCGGTGCAGGTTCTCGAGCAGGGCATCCCGCAGCATGTCCTCGTCAGCGGTGTCCTTCACGACGGCCGGAATGGCGTCCAGCCCCAGGGTCTTCGTGGCGCGAAGCCGCCGCTCACCCATGATCAGCTCGAACTTGCCGGGCTGCCCGGTGAGCGGTCGCACCACGACGGGCTGGAGAACGCCGACCTCGCGAATGCTCGCGACGAGCTCCTCCATCGCCTCAGAGTCGAACTCGGTGCGAGGTTGCTGCGCGTTCGGAACGATGTCGTCGGGGGAGAGGCTCGCCAGCCGAGCTCCCGGAACGGCGACCAGCACGTCCGCTTCGGTCGGCTTCGCCCTGTCTTCGGAGAAGAACACGTCGACGGGGCGCTGTCCCTCGGTGTCGGTCGTGGGGATCAGGGCGCCGATCCCGCGTCCCAGACCGGTGCGCTTCGCTGCCATGGTGGCCTTTCTCGTCTGCCGCGCGAGCGCGGCGCTGTCAACGTCGTGTTCGGTTCAGCAGACCGATCATCAGCGCGGAACGCCGCGCCTGGCGATCTCGGCCGCTGCCTCGAGATAAGAGAGCGCACCGGGAGACGACGTGTCGTAGCTGATCACGCTCTGCCCGTAGCTCGGTGCCTCCGAGATGCGTACGGATCGAGGGATGATCGTCTCGAGCACCTCCTTCGGGAAGTGCTGCCGAACCTCCTCGGCGACCTGGTGCGCCAGGTTCGTGCGCGAGTCGAACATCGTCAGCAGGATCGTCGACACCTTCAACTTCGGGTTGAGGTGTTTCTCGATCAGGGAGATGTTCTTGAGCAGCTGGCTCAGTCCCTCGAGCGCGTAGTACTCGCACTGGATGGGGATGAGCACCTCGGTCGCCGCCACGAAAGCGTTGATCGTGAGCAGTCCGAGCGAAGGCGGGCAATCGATGAGCACATAGTCGATGCCCTCGGGAATCTCATCGAGGAACGTGCGGAGCGCGCGAGCCAACCTCTGCTCCCTCGCCACCATGGAGACAAGCTCGATCTCGGCACCGGCAAGGTCGATCGTGGCCGGAACACAGAAGAGATCCGTCTGATCCGGCGAGCTCTGCACCACCTCGGCCATCTCGGTGTCGTTGACGATCACGTCGTAGACGCTCGGCGTGCCCTCGCGGTGCTCGACGCCCAGCGCAGTCGAGGCGTTGCCCTGCGGATCGAGGTCGATCACGAGAACGCGCGCACCCGAACGCGCGAGAGCGGCCGCGAGATTCACCACGGTGGTGGTCTTGCCGACGCCACCCTTCTGGTTCGAGACCGTGAAAACCCGAGTGCGTGCCGGCAGTGGCAGGGTGGTCTCTTCGAGGGCCTGGCGGCGACGGTTGAGGTCGATGATCTCGCTAGCAAGGGGGGTCGACATGTCCAACGGCGCGCGCACCTCCGTGTCCTCGTTTTCGGGATGTTTCACGTGAAACTTGCTGACTTTCTGCTCTGCTGGCGGACCGTGCCGGGCTTCCGAGCGGGCTATCTCACTGTAGCCCGGATGATCCTGGTGACCTCGTCGACGACGCCCTCACCGAGCACTTCCACACGAACATCCGAGAGCCGAAACCGGCGGATCTCCTTGACTGCCGCATCGATCTCAGCCTGTGCGTTCGCGCCCTTCATCAGCACCAGCTCTCCACCGTCTCGAACGAGTGGCGCAGCGATCGGAGCGAGCTTGCGGAACGCACTCACGGCACGCGCCGTGACCTGGTCCAGCCTCTGGGGGAGCTTCACGTCCTCTGCGCGCGATCGGATGACTTCGACGTTCTCCAACCCGAGTGCATCCACCTGCTCCTGAAGCCACAGCACGCGGCGCTCCATCGGCTCGATCAGCACGAATCGCACATCCGGTCGCGCGATCGCGAGCACGATGCCGGGGAGTCCGGCGCCACTGCCGATGTCCCCGACAATTCCGGGTGCGAGCACCGGAGCGACCAGACCGCAGTTGATGATGTGGCGAGTCCACAACCGAGGCGGCTCGAGGGGGCCGATCAGCCCGCGTTCTTCGCCCTCACGCACCAACGCATCGGTGAAGGCGCGTGCCAACTCGATGCGCGAGCCGAAGACCTCCGTAGCCGCCGCGGGCTCAGGCTCGACGATCGTCGTCATGTTTCACGTGAAACCGGGTCGAGCTAGGCGCGCGTGACGACGGTGTGACGGTCCGCCGCCTCGCCCACCGAGTGGGACGAGAATCCGCGGTCCGCGACGATGTCGTGCACGATCTTGCGCTCGTACGACGACATCGGGGGAAGAGCGGCCTGCGCGGCGCCCTCCTCGATGCGGGCGACGGCTCGGTCGACCAGCAGGGCGAGTTCGTTCTTGCGGGCATCCCGCGAACCGCCGATATCGAGGATCAGCCGCGAGAACGACCCGGTCTTCGACTGCACAGCCAGCCGCGCAAGCTCCTGCAACGCGTTCACCGTGTCGGCACGATTCAGCAGGCGAAGGGCCTGCGGGTCATCGGCCGAGACGGAGACATAGGGCCGGCCGTTCTGCACGTCGATGTCGATGTCGCCATCGAGATCGCAGATGTCGAGAAGCACCTCGATGTAGTCGGCAGCCGCGTCGCCCTGCGCCTCGAGGCTCTCCGGGCTGAAGGAGTCGTCAATGTCCTTGGGTGCCGACACCTGCGCCGACACGGTGGACTCGTCTGTCATGCTCACTATTTCTTTCCGCCGGTCGACTTCTTCGATCGGGCCTTGCTCATGGGCTGCTGCCGCTGCGTCGTGATCGGCTTCGCGGGAACCTCGTCGACGACGAGCACGGGCGCGCCGTCGACAGCCGTCTTCAGCTTGCCTCTGCGAGCCAGTCGCGCCTCCCGAGCCTTCTCCGCCTCACTACCGGGGGTAGGCATATTGCGGATGACCAGGAACTGCTGACCCATCGTCCACAGGTTCGAGGTGAGCCAGTAGAACATGACGCCGAGCGGGAAGGCGACACCCGAGAACAGGAAGACGAAGGGGAGCAAGTACAGCAGGATGCGCTGCTGACGGAACTGCGGGCTGGCCTTCGTCTCCGGCGACATGTTCTTGGAGACGATCTGAAGCTGAGTCAGGAACTGCGACCCGGTCATCAGGATGACCATGATCGCCGCGATGATCATGACCTCCCAGCTGAAGGGCTTGCCCGCCACCATCAGCGACCACTGCGATCCGAACGATGCGTTCAGGGGCGCGCCGAGGAATTTCGCCGTCTGGAAGGACTGGAGAAGACCGGCGTTCGACAGCAGACCGACGCTGTCCTTACCCTGCTGGGCATCGTTCAGCACATGGAAAAGGCTGAAGAACACAGGCATCTGGAGCAGCAACGGAAGACACGAGCTCAACGGGTTGGTCCCGGTGCGCTTGTAGAGCTCCATGGTCTCGCGCGACATCGCCTCGCGAGAGAGCTGGTCCTTCTTGCCCTTGTACTTGTCCTGAATCTTCTTGAGCTGCGGAGCGACCTCGAGCATTCGGCGCTGGTTCTTGATCTGGCGTACGAAGATCGGGATCAGCGCGGCACGGATGACCACGGTGAGGCCCACGATCGACAGCACCCAGGTCACGCCTGAATTGGGGTCGAGCCCCATGCTGGTCCAGAGCCAGTGCCAGCCGATCAGGAGCAGCTGCACCAGCCACTCGATCGGCCAGAGGATCGTATAGATGAAGTCCATCGCTTACTCGGTCATCCTTTTGCGTGGCCGCGTGCCACCACGAACCCGAAGGGGGTGACGGAATAGCGGGGGGTCTTCTTGCGGGGAACGTCGTCGACTCCGCCGGCCGCCCACGGGTGGCAGCGGATGATGCGTGCCGTTCCCAGCGCGACACCGACGATCAAGCCGTGTTCCTGGATCGCGCCGAGCGCGTAGGCGGAACACGAAGGGTAGTAGCGGCACACGTCGCCGTACAACGGAGAGATGACGGCACGATAGGCGCGCAGGATCAACACAGCCACGTTCCTCGGAATGAGGATGACGGTGGTGATCAGGGCTTGCATCGGGCGCCTACTTCGTCGACAGCTCGGCGGATCTCACCTTGCAGGGTAGTCCAGGATGCCTGCGCGGACGCTGGCAGAGCACGCACCACGATGTCGTGGCCGGGCGCCACCTGCGGCAGAAGCTCGCGGGAAGCCGCTTTCAGCCGACGTCGCACCGTGTTCCGTACGACGGCGACCCCGACGGCCTTGCTCACCACGAAGCCGAACCGCACGTCCGCACTCTCCCGAACACGACGCACATACGTGATCGTGTTCGGGGCGTGCACGCGCACACCACGACGGATGGTCAGCCGATACTCAGCGCCTGTCCTGATCCGGTTCGCTCTGGCGAGCACCGCACTGAGCTACTGCTACGCCGAGAGCTCGGTGCGACCCTTGCGACGACGGTTGGCCAGGATGGCGCGACCGGCGCGGGTACGCATGCGCAGACGGAAGCCGTGCACCTTGGCGCGACGACGGTTGTTCGGCTGGAAGGTTCTCTTGCTCATCAGGGTCTCTCGATCGATTTCGGTTCTCTTCGTGAGGCAACCCCGATGGGACACGTTCGCCCTAGGCGCCTGGAGAAGGAAGATGTGCCGCTGGTGCGGCCTGCGGTCAACCCATTAACGGTACGGGGTGGTTCGCGGGAGGTCAAACCGAGCTCCGCGAAACCGTTGATTATCCACACAGACAGGACTAAGCCTGAAGAGGCACGCCGACGACACGAAGATCTCGCTCACCCGATGATTTGAGCGGGCGGGCTCGATTCGTTAGCGTGACATGCGAAGTTATCCCCAGGTTGTGAATCGACCTGTTCGAAGCACCGCGTTGGCGTTGAGAATGCCGTTGCGGCACATGGGGATAACCATGTGGATAAGAGCGGGTCGGGTCTGCTGCATCCGGCCCCGCACGTTCACAACGGGGTGGGGCGGGCTTGTCGTGCAGGGTCCGTGAGAGTGATCTAGGGGAACTATGGCTGACGGCTATGCGTCGTTGACGAACGCGTGGAGATCGGTTCTGTCGACCCTCGAGACGGATGACCGGGTCACCCCGCAGCTGTACGGGTTCCTCAGTCTCGTCGAGCCCAAGGGCATCATGGCCGGCACCTTCTATCTGGAGGTTCCCAACGAGTTCACCCGCGGCATGATCGAGCAACGCTGCCGTGTGCCTCTGCTGAACTCCATCGGCCGCCTCGACGACACGCTGTCGGTCTCGAACTTCGCCATCGTCGTCAACCCCAACATCACGCACGACACTCCTCAGCTCGAGCCGGAGCGCATGGAGTCCAGCTACATCGACACGCCGGAGACGGTGACCCAGCCATCCGCTCCCGTCACCGACATCACCGCGGCACCGAGGAACGCCGACTCCCGGCTGAACCCGAAGTACAGCTTCGACAACTTCGTCATCGGCCAGTCGAACCGCTTCGCGCACGCGGCAGCCGTCGCGGTAGCCGAGGCACCGGCCAAGGCATACAACCCGCTCTTCATCTACGGCGACTCCGGCCTCGGCAAGACGCACCTCCTGCACGCGATCGGCCACTACGCGATGAGCCTCTACCCGGGCATCCGGGTCCGGTACGTCAGCTCCGAGGAGTTCACGAACGACTTCATCAACTCGATCGCGAACAACCGGGGATCGTCGTTCCAGGCTCGGTACCGAAACATCGACATCCTGCTCATCGACGACATCCAGTTCCTGCAGCGAGCGGTCGAGACGCAAGAGGCGTTCTTCCACACCTTCAACACGCTGCACGACCACAACAAGCAGGTGGTCATCACCAGCGACCTGCCGCCGAAGCACCTGACCGGCTTCGAGGACCGCATGCTCACCCGCTTCGAGTGGGGCCTGATCACGGATGTCCAGGCTCCCGACCTCGAGACGCGCATCGCCATCCTGCGCAAGAAGGCGCAGAGTGAGCGCATCCTCGTGCCCGACGACATCCTCGAGTTCATGGCGTCGAAGGTCTCGAGCAACATCCGGGAGCTCGAGGGAACGCTCATCCGTGTGACGGCGTTCGCCAGCCTGAACAAGACCCCGGTCGACATGAGTCTCGTTCAGACGGTGCTCAAGGACCTCATCACGCTCGACGACGACAACGTCGTCTCGCCGGCCGACATCATCACGGCGACTGCCGACTACTTCAAGCTGAGCGTCGACGACCTCTACGGATCGTCGCGGTCGCAAGCCATCGCCACCGCGAGGCAGATCGCGATGTACCTCTGCCGCGAACTCACCAATCTCTCCCTGCCCAAGATCGGCCAGCTCTTCGGCAACCGCGACCACACCACGGTGATGTACGCGAACAAGAAGATCAGCGAGCTCATGAAAGAGCGTCGCTCCATCTACAACCAGGTCACCGAGCTCACCGCCCGCATCAAGCAGACCCACCGCTGAGGGTTTCGCGCACCCACCCTCCCGCGGGCTGAGGACCCGCGGAACGCGCAGGCGTCAGCACCGGTGGCTGAGGACCCGGCGGAACGCGCGCGTCTCGAAACCCGCTGTCCCCGCGTCAGGTTTCGAGACGCACCGCTTCGCAGTGCTCCTCAACCACCGGGGGGACGCACCGCTTCGCCGTGCTCCTCAACCCACGGGGGACACGCGCAATTCACACTGTGGATAACCCTGTTGAAACTTAACGAATAACAGGCTTCGGCGTGTGGGGAGCCGCGACGCTCTTGTGAAATCAACCCTCCGCTGCGCATCCCGCCGCCCGCCGACGACGGTGATCCATCAACAGGGCTTCGACAAGTCACAGTCGTGTAGTTCCCATGCGGCGACTGCTCTCCACCGAGTTATCCACAGTTTCCACAACGGTTAAGCCGATTAAGAGAACAAGATTCTTTAAGCAGCCGATGCGACAACCTCAGGTGCTCGATCGACCGACCCGACCCGCTCGTCGGCCCGCCGTCGGCGGGGGATAGCATGGAGCGGATGCACCCATCTGCGTACCGACAGGGGAGAACTTCGTGAGGTTTCAGGCCAACCGCGATGTGCTGAGCGAAGCGGTCTCTTTCACAGTCAAGCTGCTGCCTCAGCGCACGACGTTGCCGATCCTCAGCGGTGTGCTGATCACCACCACCGATGACGGCATCTCCCTCTCGGCCTTCGACTACGAGGTCTCGGCGCAGACCGAGATCTCCGCAGCGGTCGAGGAGCCGGGAACCGTTCTGGTGTCCGGCCGTCTGCTCGCAGAGATCGCATCGAAGCTCCCGAACGCTCCCGTCACCTTCGCCACCGACGACAACCGCATCGTGGTGAGTTGCGGCAGCGCGAGCTTCACTCTTCTGTCGATGCCGGTCGAGGAATATCCGACCCTTCCGCAGATAGCCGGCGAATCGGGTCTCGTGCCCGCCGACGAGTTCTCAGGGGCGGTCGCGCAGGTCGCGGTCGCAGCCTCGCGTGACGATGTGACCCCGGTGATCACCGGCGTGCAGCTCGAGATCACCGAGAACCGGCTGAGCCTGGTCGCGACCGACCGATATCGCGTCGCCGTTCGTGAGATCGACTGGGACGGATCGATCGGTCGGTCCGAGCCGTCGACCGCCTTGGTGCCGGCGCGCACGCTGCAGGAGATCGGCAAGACCTTCGGTCACAACGGCAACATCCAGGTGACGCTCGTCGCGAAGGACGACCGAGAGCTGATCGCCTTCACCGCCGAGAAGAAGACCGTGACGTCGTTGCTCATCAAGGGCAACTTCCCTCCCGTGAAGCGACTGTTCCCCGAGACGGTCGAGAACTACGCGGTCATCAACACCGCTGATCTGATCGAGGCGACAAGGCGCGTCTCCCTCGTGCTCGAGCGTGAAGCAGCGCTGCGGTTCACGTTCAACGTCGACGGCCTGACACTCGAGGCGATCGGATCGGAACAGGCACAGGCATCCGAGAGTGTGGACGCTCTGCTGACCGGCGATGACACGGTCGTCTCGCTGAAGCCGCAGTTCCTGCTCGACGGACTCAGCGCCGTGCACTCGGAGTACGTGCGCATCTCGTTCACGAAGACCGACAACCCCAACAAGCCAGGGCCCGTGTTGATCACGAGCCAGACCAGCAAGGAGCAGGCCGGAAGCGACAGCTACCGATACCTGCTTCAGCCGAACCTGCTTCTGCGCTGATCGGCAGGCCTCCCCGCTCCCGTTTTCGACGACATTCCGTTTCGACGACAAAGGATTCATCATGCACATCGGTCTCATCGGTCTCGGAAAAATGGGCAACAACATGCGTTCGAGGCTCGAGCGCAACGGCATCCAGGTCACGGGGTACGACACGAACCCCGATGTCTCGGATGTCGCGTCGCTGGCGGAGCTCGCGGCCGCACTCCCCTCGCCGCGCACGGTCTGGGTGATGGTGCCGGCCGGTGCGATCACCGACTCCGTGGTGAACGACCTTGCAGGCATCCTCGAGAAGGGCGACCTCGTCATCGACGGCGGCAACTCGAAGTTCACTGAGGACTTCAAGCACGCCGAACTGCTGGCGAAGACCGGTGTCGACTTCATGGACGCCGGTGTCTCCGGCGGTGTGTGGGGTCTCGACAACGGCTATGGCCTGATGGTCGGTGGCAGTGCCGCGCAGGTCGAGCGCGTGATGCCGGTGTTCGATGCGCTTCGCCCTGAGGGACCGCGCGACGAGGGATTCGTGCACGTCGGCGAGGTCGGCGCCGGTCACTACGCGAAGATGGTGCACAACGGCATCGAGTACGCGCTCATGCAGGCGTATGCAGAGGGTTACGAGCTGCTCGACACGCGCAAAGACATCGTGAAAGACGTCACCGGAACGTTCAAGGCGTGGCAGCGTGGCACCGTCGTTCGGTCGTGGCTGCTCGACCTACTGGTGCGCGCTCTCGAACAGGACCCGGAGTTCGAGCACATCGAGGGCTTCGTGAACGACTCGGGAGAGGGCCGCTGGACGGTCGAGGAAGCGCTGAACAACGCGGTGCCGATGCCGACGATCAGCGCATCGATCTTCGCTCGCTTCGTCTCACGTCAAGAGGACTCGCCCGCGATGAAGGCTGTTGCCGCGTTGCGCAACCAGTTTGGCGGCCATGCCGTGAAGGCTGTCGACTGACCGTCGCGCTACGGCGGTTCGGAGCGAACCGCATGTCTGCAATTCGGATGACGGGTGTTCGGCCATGAGAGTGACACACCTCTCGCTGACCGACTTCCGCAACTACGAGCAGGCCGAGGTCGAGCTGGCGGCCGGCCCGAATCTGTTCGTGGGCAGCAACGGACAGGGCAAGACGAACCTGGTCGAGTCGCTGGTGTTCCTCTCCACCTCGGGATCGCACCGAACACCGGTCGACACGGCGATGATTCGTCAGGACGCCGGAGCCGCAGTCGTCCGATGCCGGGTCGAGCACGACGGACGCGCCGTGCTCCTCGAACTGCAACTCAACAGGACCTCGGCGAACAAGGCGATGCTCAACAGGTCGCCGCGCAAACCGCGCGAACTCGTGCGCTACCTCTCTACCGTGTTGTTCGCGCCGGAGGATCTGGCCCTCATCCGAGGCGAACCGGCGGTGCGAAGGCGCTTCCTCGACACGGTGCTCGTTCAGAGGTCGCCGCGACTCGCGGGGGTGCTCGCCGACTACGACCGGGTGCTGCGCCAACGCAACACGCTGCTCAAGTCGGCGCGGGCGTCCGGAGTTCGTGGTTCGGCGTTGTCGACGTTGGATGTCTGGGACGAGCGACTCGTCGCACTCGGTTCCGAGATCATCGACGAGCGTTCTGCCCTGATCGCGGATCTCGTCGATCCGGTGCGCGACTCCTACCGATCTGTGGCGGGTGGCGACCACGATCCACGGCTCGTCCCGCTGCTGACGGTGGACGGAGCGCAACCGGATGACGAGGGTGACGCCACCGAGGGGCATCCCGACGACATGGGCGGTTCGACGGCGGACCGCTTCGCTTCGGCGGTTGCGAGCTTGCGCGGCAAGGAGTTGGAACGAGGGGTGACGCTCGTCGGTCCGCACCGCGACGACGTGCGGTTCGAGCTCAACGGACTGCCCGCCAAGGGGTACGCGAGCCACGGTGAGTCGTGGTCGTTCGCGTTGGCGCTCCGCTTGGCATCCGCGCAGCTGCTGCGAGATCGCTCGACAACCGGCGACCCCGTGCTGATTCTCGACGATGTCTTCGCCGAGCTCGATCAGGCGAGGCGCGCGCGGTTGGCGGCATCTGTTCAAGGGTACGAGCAGGTGCTGGTCACGGCGGCGGTGTTCGAGGACGTTCCCGAAGCGCTCCGTGCGCACACGGTACGGATCAGTGCGGGCCAGGTCATCTCGCAGGGCGACGAGTCGAGCGATGAGTCGGGCGGGCAGGCCACCCATGAATGAGTCGCCCCATGAGTGAGTCGGCCGAGTACTACCGTCACCTGAAGGAGCTGTTCGGCGCCGATCCTGGTTATGCGCGCCGCGGAACGAAGCGGGACAGTGCGCGCCAGGGCACGAAGACGAGTCAGCCGTTCGACCCCGGCCGGGAGCCGTTGGGCCTCTCCGGAGCGATCGCGTCGCTCGCCGACGAGCTCGGCTGGAACTCGCCGCTGGCGAAGTCCGAGCTGCTGGCGGCGTGGGCCGACGTGGTCGGCGACGAGACGGCGAAGCATTCCGATCCAGCGGGGATCGAGGGTGGCGTCCTCACGGTGCGGTGCGACTCGACGAGCTGGGCGACGCAGCTGCGGCTGATGCGCGGTGAGCTCCTTCTGCACATCCAGCTGAGATACCCCGATGCGGGTGTGGAAAGTATGCGCTTCATGGGACCTGACGTCCCCTCATGGAAACGCGGCCCCAGGTCGATTCCAGGGCGCGGTCCACGCGACACTTACGGTTGAGCAGGCAAATCTGTTCAACCCGACATTTTCATCGCGTCAGACGGCCGTTTCTCGCCCTATGACCAGGTACCGCTTGATAAGATGAGAAGTCACGAAAAAAGTGCGGTCAGGAGCTCAATTCCCGATGACGATGGAACCGAATACGGCTGGATCCGACAACGAGTACGGCGCGAGCCAGATTCAGGTTCTCGAAGGTCTCGAGGCGGTACGCAAGCGGCCCGGCATGTACATCGGCTCGACCGGACCGCGAGGACTGCATCATCTGGTCACCGAGATCGTGGACAACGCCGTCGACGAATACCTCGCCGGCCAGGGTGATCACATCAACGTCACCTTGACAGCGGATGGCGGGGTACGGGTCGTCGACAATGCACGCGGCATTCCGGTTGGCATCCACCAGCCAGAGGGCATCTCGACCGTCGAGCTCGTGCTCACCGTTCTGCACGCCGGCGGCAAGTTCGGCGGTGGTGCCTACGCGGTCTCCGGCGGCCTGCACGGCGTGGGCTCATCGGTGGTGAACGCGCTGTCCTCCCGGCTCGAGGTCGAGGTCAAGCAGCAGGGTCACGCCTGGAGGCAGACCTACCACGTCGGCGTGCCCGACGGCCCGCTCGAGCAGGGCGAGGAGACGACCGACACCGGTACGACCATCACCTTCTGGCCGAGCGCCGACATCTTCGACAGCATCGAGTTCGACTACGACACGCTGCGCACTCGTTTTCAGCAATACGCCTTCCTCAACAAGGGTCTGACGATCAGCCTTCGGGATGAGCGTCCGCAAGAGACGCTGGATGAAGACGGCGAACCGGTTCAGGGTCGCAACGACACCTTCCTCTACCAGCGTGGGCTCGAGGACTATGTCGAGTACCTCAACTCGGCGAAGCGCGCGGAGGTCGTGAACGACGGCATCATCTCGTTCGAGTCCGAGGACACCGAGCGCAAGATCGCCCTCGAGGTCGCCATGCAGTGGACGACCGCTTACACCGAGAGCGTGCACACCTACGCGAACACGATCAACACTCACGAGGGTGGAACCCACGAAGAGGGTTTCAGGGCCGCGCTGACGACGCTCGTCAACAAGTACGCCCGTGAGAAGGGCATCCTGAAAGAAAGGGATGACAACCTCTCCGGCGAAGACGTGCGTGAGGGCCTCACCGCGGTCATCTCGGTGAAGCTCGCCGAGCCGCAGTTCGAGGGTCAGACCAAGACCAAGCTCGGCAACACCGAGGCGAAGGCCTTCGTGCAGAAGGTGGTCGGCGATCAGCTCGGCGACTGGTTCGATCGCAATCCGAACCAGGCGAAAGACATCATCCGCAAGGCCATCCAGGCGGCGACGGCGCGCTTCGCAGCACGCAAGGCGCGCGATACCGCCCGGCGCAAAGGCCTGCTCGAGGGTGGCGGCATGCCCGGCAAGCTGTCGGACTGCTCGAGCCGCAATCCCGAGGAGAGCGAGATCTTCCTCGTCGAGGGTGACTCGGCCGGAGGCTCGGCCAAGCAGGGCCGCAATCCTGCGACCCAGGCCATCCTTCCGCTGCGCGGAAAGATCCTGAATGTCGAGAAGGCCAGACTCGACCGTGCACTCGCCAACACCGAGATCCAGGCGATGATCACCGCCTTCGGAACGGGTATCGGCGAAGAGTTCAATGGCGAGAAGGCCAGGTACCACAAGATCGTTCTGATGGCGGATGCCGACGTCGACGGACAGCACATCACGACGCTGCTGCTCACCCTTCTGTTCCGGTACATGCGTCCACTCATCGAGATGGGCTACGTCTACCTCGCGCAGCCGCCGCTGTACCGCATCAAGTGGTCGAACGCCGAGCACCAGTTCGTGTACTCCGACCGAGAGCGCGACGCGCTGATGGCGGATGGCTTGGCATCCGGTAAGCGGATCCCGAAGGACAACGGCATCCAGCGCTACAAGGGTCTCGGCGAGATGAGCTACCAGGAGCTGTGGGAGACCACGATGGACCCGGAGACCCGCACGCTGCTGCAGGTCACCATGGATGACGCGGCAGCCGCCGACGAGACGTTCGCGACCCTGATGGGCGAAGACGTGGAGTCGCGCAGGCACTTCATCCAGAAGAACGCGAAGGATGTGCGCTTCTTGGATATTTGAGGTCGAACCGCTCACCGCCGGTTGAGGAGGCGAACGCCGTCTAGAGACCAGCGTGAAACGAACCGCATCAGACGTCAGAGAAGAAGAGAAGTAGATGGCAGACGAGACCGACGGCAACGAGCAGACAGTGTCGGGCGATGGCAGTTCCGGCATCATGCACGGCAAGATCGAGCCCGTCGAGCTGCAGATCGAGATGCAGCGCAGCTACCTCGACTACGCGATGGCGGTCATCGTCGGCCGCGCGCTCCCCGAGGTGCGTGACGGCCTGAAGCCCGTGCACCGCCGTGTGATCTATGCGATGTACGACGGCGGCTACCGTCCTGACCGCGCCTTCTCGAAGTGCTCGCGTGTTGTCGGCGACGTGATGGGACAGTTCCACCCGCACGGCGACACCGCCATCTACGACACGCTCGTGCGACTGGTTCAGCCGTGGAGCCTGCGGTACCCGCTCGCGCTCGGCCAGGGCAACTTCGGCTCCCCGGGCAACGACGGCGCCGCTGCAATGCGGTACACCGAGACCAAGATGGCTCCACTCGCACTCGAGATGGTGCGCGACATCGACGAGGACACCGTCGACTTCGAGCCCAACTACGACGGCCGCACGCAGGAGCCGTCGATCCTGCCCAGCCGCTTTCCAAACCTTCTGGTCAACGGCTCTGTCGGCATCGCGGTCGGCATGGCGACGAACATCCCTCCGCACAACATGCGCGAGGTCGCCGCCGGTGCGTTGTGGGCGCTCGAGCACCCGGATGCCTTGCGCGAGGAGCTCCTCGAAGCACTGATGGAGCGCATCAAGGGTCCTGACTTCCCGACCGGAGCGCAGATCCTCGGCGTCAAGGGCATCCACGATGCCTACCGCACGGGCCGCGGCTCGATCACGATGCGTGCCGTCGTGAACGTCGAGGAGATCCAGGGCCGCACGAGCCTGGTCGTCACCGAGCTTCCCTACCAGGTGAACCCCGACAACCTCGCGATCAAGATCGCGGAATTCGTCAAGGACGGCCGCATCGCCGGCATCGCCGACATCCGCGACGAGTCCAGTGGTCGCACCGGTCAGCGACTCGTGATCGTTCTGAAGCGCGACGCCGTCGCGAAGGTCGTTCTGAACAACCTGTACAAGCACACGCAGCTTCAGGAGAACTTCGGCGCGAACATGCTGGCGATCGTCGACGGCGTGCCTCGAACGCTGCCGCTCGACGGGTTCATCACCGCGTGGGTCGATCACCAGATCGACGTCATCGTGCGCCGCACGCAGTTCCGTCTGCGCAAGGCAGAGGAAGACGCGCACATCCAGCGTGGACTCGTGAAGGCGCTCGACGCACTGGACGAGGTCATCGCGCTCATCCGTCGTTCTCCGAACTCCGAGGAGGCCAGGGCCGGCCTGATGGACCTGCTCGAGGTCGACCAGGTGCAGGCCGACGCCATCCTGTCGATGCAGCTGCGTCGCCTCGCCGCTCTCGAACGTCAGAAGATCATCGACGCCCTCGCCCGACTCGAGGCCGAGATCGCGGACTACAAGGCGATCCTCGCCGATGGAGCCCGCCAGCGCTCGATCGTGAGCGAGGAGCTCACCGAGATCGCCGACAAATACGGCGACGAGCGCCGCACGAACATCCTGTACGGCTTCGACGGCGACATGAGCGTCGAAGATCTCATTCCCGAAGAAGAGATGGTCATCACCGTCACGCGTGGCGGATACATCAAGCGCACCCGCAGCGACAACTACCGGTCGCAGCATCGTGGCGGCAAGGGTGTCAAGGGTGCCCAACTGCGCGGTGAGGATGTCGTCGACCACTTCTTCGTGACGACCACGCACCACTGGCTGCTCTTCTTCACCACCAAGGGTCGCGTCTACCGTGCGAAGGCGTACGAGGTGCCTGAAGCGGGTCGGGATGCCAAGGGTCAGCACGTCGCCAACCTGCTCGCGATGCAGCCCGACGAGGAGATCGCGGAGATCCTCGACATCCGCGACTACTCGGTCGCGAAATACCTGGTGCTCGCGACCCGCGACGGCCTGGTCAAGAAGACCCCGCTCGCTGAGTACGACACCAACCGCACAGGCGGCATCATCGCGATCAAGCTGCGTGAGGAAGACGAGTTGATCTCGGCACTGCTGACGGAGGACGACTCCGACATCCTGCTGGTCTCGCGCAAGGGCATGTCGCTGCGATTCACCGCGACGGATGACGCGCTGAGGCCGATGGGACGCTCGACGTCGGGCGTGATCGGCATGCACTTCCGCGACGACGACTCGCTGCTGGACGCCGCAGTGATCGCCGCGCCGGGTCTCGAACGCGATGACACGACGGCTTCCGCCGATGATGGTTACGTGTTCGTGGTGACCGAAGGCGGGTACGCGAAGCGCACAGCGGTCGACCAATACCGGCTCCAAGGACGCGGTGGATTGGGCATCAAGGTCGCGAAGCTGAGTGATGACCGAGGGGACCTTGCAGGTGCTCTCATCGTGGAGGACGACGACGAGGTTCTCGTGGTTCTTGCCAGTGGCAAGGTGGTACGCTCTGCCGTGGCCGAGGTGCCCGCCAAGGGTCGGGACACCATGGGTGTCGTCTTCGCTCGCTTCGCCGACGATGACAAGATCATCGCAATCGCGCGCAACAGCGAGCGGAATCTGGACGCTCACGACGCCGAGTCGGAAGAGACTGAATCCGACGCGGAGGCCGAGCAGCCCGGAAAGGATGACACGGTAGATGAGTAGTAGCGTCGCGGAACAGTTGGCACGGAAGTCCTCTCGCAAGCCCTCGAGCAAGCAGGTCAGGCTCCGCCTGGTCTACGTCGACTTCTGGTCGGCGGTGAAGCTGTCGTTCCTGATCGGACTGTGCTTCGCGATCATCTCGATCGTCGGATCGTTCCTGATCTGGACCGTCCTCGACCAGACGGGAATCTTCGACAACCTGAACAGCCTGTTCAAGGACATCTCCGGTACGAGCGGAACCGACTTGAAGTCGATCCTCGGTCTCGGCACGGTGATGGGCTTCTCGATCGTGGTCGCGATCCTGAACCTCGTGGTGACGACGGCGCTCGGTGCCGTCTGCGCGCTGCTCTACAACCTCAGCGTGAAGATCACCGGAGGCCTGCTCGTCGGCTTCACCAACAGCTGATCGACGGTCCAGCTGCCGCCTCGATTCGCGAGATCGACAGCGCTCAGGTAGTCTTTCATTCGGCCATTTTCGAGTGGTCGTACCAGGGGATATAGCTCAGGCGGTTAGAGCGCTTCGCTGATAACGAAGAGGTCCGAGGTTCAAGTCCTCGTATCCCCACCAATTCCTCGCACGGGGCCTTAGCTCAGTTGGTAGAGCGCCTGCTTTGCAAGCAGGATGTCAGGAGTTCGATTCTCCTAGGCTCCACAGTTGCTTCCTGTGTTCCGTACCATAGCGATCGCGGCGGCGTGTACGGCGCGATCGCGAAGCGACGCACGCCGGGCGGGGACCGGCGTGTTGATGGGCGCTACGCGCCTGCTTTGCAAGCAGGATGTCAGGAGTTCGATTCTCCTAGGCTCCACAGTGTGGATCGGCGTGCCGAAGGGACGCTTCTATGCGGATCTGGTCGGTTCATCCGCGCTTCCTGGATGCCAAAGGTCTTGTGGCCTGCTGGCGAGAGTCGTTGCTCGCTCAGGCCGTTCTTGCCGGGCGTACACGTGGTTACACACGGCATCCGCAGCTGGTGCGCTTTCGAGCGCAGGATGACCCGATCGGCGCCATCGGCGCATATCTGACCGGACTGGCCGACGAGGCCGACGCGCGGGGATACCACTTCGACCGGACCCGCATCGACCGACCGGGTATGAAGGAAGCCCTGGTCGCGGTCACAGACGGGCAAGTCTCCTACGAGTGGGAACATCTCCTGGCGAAGCTGCAGGAACGTGACCCGGCGCGTGCCGAGTGGGTGCGCGAAGCCGCCCCGGAGCAGCATCCACTGTTCCGCATCGTTCCCGGTCCGGTCGAACACTGGGAACGGCTATCCACGGCCTGAATCGGCCTGGTATCTGCTAGGCGAAGAAGTCCGAAAGCACGGGGGCGACGAGCTCCGGGTGCCCGTACTCGTCGCTGTTCTGCGTTGCGCTGTGCCATTGGCCGGCGAGCTCGACGTGCCGGGACCCAGGGATCGTCGCGGCGAGAGCGGCTACCGCGCGTCGGAGATAGGGTCTGGTGGCGGTGCCGTCGAGCAGGAGCGTCTCAGCACGGATCGCAGCGAAGTCGGCAACGCGGTCAGCGTTGGCCATGACGATCGCGAAGTCGTCCGGCATTGCCTCGGCCATTCGTCGGCGATCGGGAGAGCGCAGCATGCCACGCGACGCGAGGGCGAGCACGGGAACGGGCATCCTGAACATCCACGCCGGACCCATCTCGGCGACCTTCATGCCGATCGCAGCGGCGCGCGGGATGTCACCGCACGCGACTGCTGCGATGACCTCGTCCGCCCCCCGGAGATTCATGGAGCCGTCGATCGACAACGGCGGCTCGAAGAGCGCAAGCCGTGCGATTCGATCGCTTTCGAGCGAGGCCCTTGCGGAGATCAGCGCGCCGCTGCTGACACCCATGACTCGCTGCGCTCCCGTCACCTCGAGCACGGTCAGAAGGTCCGAGACAGCCGTCGCCTGAGTCGGCCGGGTCGGGAGTGGACCACTGTCGCCTCGCCCGCGTCGGTCCAGCAAGTGCACCCGAAAGCGGTCGGCGAGAAGAAGTGCGAGGTCGCGCTGGCTCACCCCGGATTGCATGGCGCCGTGCACGATGACGAGATCCGGTCCCGTGCCTACGGAGTGCACAGCGAGCTCGGTGCCGTCGGCTGCGCGAATGGTGCTGGGAGCAAGGGTGGACGTGATCATGTAGTCATCTTAGCGACTAAGATAATGACATGCCAAGATAAAGGGATGACCGAGCGAGACGAACTGACCGACCGGCTGCAGCTGCTGAGCGAGCAGGACGCCACTCAGACGGCGCTCTTCCAACAGATCGCGGCATCGCGGTACGGGTTCGGCGTGACGGACATGAAGGCGTTGAGCATCCTGCTCAGAGAGGGCCCGCAATCGGCGGGCGCGCTCATGTCGCGCCTTCACGTCACCTCCGGCGCCGTCACCGGGATCGTCGACCGCCTGTGCGCGTTGGGGGTCGCGACTCGGGAGTCCGATCCCGCCGATCGCCGACGCATCGTGGTCACTGCGGTCCCGGAAGGCCTCACTGGCCGCGAGAACGTCTACGCCGGCATCGGCCGCGCCTTTCAAGGCCTCTACGCCGAGTACACCGTCGACGAGCTGCGCTTTCTCGCGCGGCACCTCGAACGTGCCGTCGAGATCACCACCGAGCAGACCGCGATCCTTGTCGAGGGATCGCGGCAGTAGTCGAGCGGCACGCCGGCAGGGTGAGCCTGCGCTAGTCGGTATGAGAACCGGGTGAATTACGGGGTGAGTTTCGGCCGAGATCCTGGCCGAGCGCATCATCCCGCTGCCACTCTTGGCGTGATTGTCGCATCGCGTCTCCGGGCCGATGAAGACCCCACGTCGAGCTGATCATCGACGTGGTGGGGATGACTCCCCGAAGCGCCCCCTTCGACCCCCCTTGCCGGAGGGGGCGCCCCCGCATCAGGGTCGAGAACCGCTTGCTAGCGTGATGGCATGCTGTATTCCTCGACGTCGGCGGCCGACAAACGGGCCGACTTTCGGCGGAGGCTTGCGACCGGCGAGCTGCTCCGCTTTCCTGGTGCGTTCAACCCTCTCAGCGCCCGGCTCATCGAGAGCAAGGGCTTCGACGGCGTCTACGTCTCAGGCGCCGTGCTCTCAGTCGACCTGGGCCTGCCCGACATCGGCCTCACCACCCTCACCGAGGTCGCCGGTCGCTCCAAGCAGATCGCGAGGATGACCGAGCTTCCGTCCATCGTCGATGCCGACACCGGCTTCGGCGAGCCCATGAACGTGGCGCGCACTGTTCAGGAATTCGAGGACGCGGGCGTCGCCGGCCTGCACATCGAGGACCAGGTGAACCCCAAGCGCTGCGGACACCTCGACGGCAAGCAGGTGGTGGACGAGTACACCGCTCTGCAGCGCATTCGCGCGGCGGTGGATGCCCGGCGCGACCCCAACTTCTTGATCATGGCCCGCACCGACATCCGTGCCGTCGACGGACTGGCTGCTGCGATCGACAGGGCAAAGGCGCTCGCGGATGCCGGAGCGGACGCGATCTTCCCCGAGGCGATGGCGACCCTCGAGGAGTTCGAGGCGGTGCGTGCCGCCGTGGACGTGCCGCTTCTGGCCAACATGACGGAGTTCGGCAAGAGCGATCTCTTCACCGTGCAGCAGCTCGCGGACGTCGGCATGAATATCATGATCTGGCCGGTGTCGCTGCTGCGGCTCGCGATGGGCGCTGCCATGCGCGGCCTCGACGAGTTGAACGAGAAGGGCACACTCGCCGGCAAGCTCGATGAGATGCAGCACAGGTCGGAGCTCTACGAGCTGATCGACTACGAGGGTTACAACCACTTCGACACGTCGATCTTCAACTTCACGATCGGTCGCTGAGGGCTCGCGCGGTCTTGTCGCCACTGAGGGGCACTCAGCTCTTGCCCGACAGGGGGGACGTAGGGTGTCTCCATGGACATCCGCGTCGCCGCCTATGCCGTCATCGTCGACGGCCCCAAGGTGCTGTTGGCCCACTGGAACCAGCACGGACGAAGCGGGTGGACGCTGCCTGGCGGCGGAATCGAAGCAGGTGAGGATCCGGCAGATGCCGCGGTGCGCGAGGTGCAGGAGGAGACCGGCTACCACGCGGTGCTCGACGAACTGCTCGGCGTGCACTCGCACGTCATCCCCGAGGACCAGCGCATCTCCGGCGACGGCGCCCTGCAGGCGTTACGGATCGTCTACCGCGCCCACGTTGTGAGCGGCGACCTGGAGAACGAAGCCGACGGCTCCACCGACGAGGCGCGCTGGTTCGACCTGAGTGAGGTCGCGTCGCTGCGCAAGGTCTCCCTGGTCGACACCGGTTTGCGGTTCGCCGGCCTCATCGCCTGAGCTCCAGGTACACGGAAGAGCCGGATGCCGGGGCATCCGCTCTTCACCGCCTGGCGGGTCAGTCCTGAAGGGGAGGCTCGGTCGTCTCTTCTTCTGCGACCCAAAGCTCGTCGTCGGCCCGGAACGTCTGCCACACAGCGTAGGCGATTCCAATCAGCGCGACGGCACCGAGGGCCAGTGCGAAGTAGGTGCCGAAACCGGGACCCGACTTCTCCGACTTCTTGGTGAGCTCGCCCTTGGCGGATTGGAGCCGCTTGATGGCCGCCTGAACACGGGCGTCGTGTGCGACATCCGCCACGCTCAGGGCAGTGCCGAGAGCGGTGCCGATGACCGGTACGACGGTGCCGGTGACGACATCGCCTGCGGCACGGGTGACGGGCTTCACATACTGGTGGTAGCCCTCCTTCACCCGAGGGGCCACCTCTTCTCTCGTCAGGTGAACGGCCTGACGGCCGGCCTCCTGTGCCGCGACGTTTGCGCGGCCGAGAACCTGCTGCTGGGTATCCCACAGCTCCTGGACCTCTGCGCGAAGCCGGTTGAGTTCCTTCTGGCGCTTGCGTGACAGACTCACGTTTCCTCCACCCAGTCGAATGTGCGGGTTTCTCCATCTTGCCACCGAAAGCTTGGACGGCCAGGGGAACCACGAAACCGCTATGTAAGAATTGAGCCCATGTCCAAGCACACCGCAGTGGCCACGCTGCACACCAACTATGGCGACATCGCCGTTAATCTCTACGGCAACCACGCCCCGAAGACCGTGAAGAACTTCGTGGGCCTCGCCACGGGCGAGCAGCAATGGACCGACCCGCAGACGGGCGAGGCGCGCACGGACAACCTCTACGACGGCGTCGTGTTCCACCGCATCATCCCGGGATTCATGATCCAGGGCGGCGACCCGCTCGGCACCGGCACCGGCGGCCCCGGCTACCGCTTCGACGACGAGATCAGCCCGGACCTCGATTTCACGCAGCCCTACATGCTCGCCATGGCGAACGCCGGAATCCAGGGCGGCCGCGGCACCAACGGCTCGCAGTTCTTCATCACCGTCGCGCCGACCACCTGGCTGCAGGGCAAGCACACCATCTTCGGCGAGGTCGCGGGCGACGATTCGCGTCGCATCGTCGACAAGCTGGCCGGTGTTCCGACCGATGGACGCGACCGCCCGCTCGACGACGTCGTGATCGAGTCGGTCACGATCGAGCAGGCGTAGCCGCAGGAGTCCGAGCCCCCGAAGTGACGCAACCCTCTTCGCCGGGTGAGCCGTCTCCGACGACCTGCTACCGGCATCCCGATCGGCCGACCTATGTGCGCTGCCAGCGCTGCGGTCGGCCGATCTGCGGTCAGTGCCAGACCCCGGCGCCCGTCGGCTTCATCTGCCCAGAGTGCATGCGGCAGCAGCGCGCCACCGCGCCGCGTACCAAGCCGGCGTTCCTGACCAGGCTGACCGGCCCGCGCCAGCCGGTCGTGACGTACACGATCATCGCGATCTGTGTGGTCGTCTTCCTTCTGCAGTGGATCACCGGGCTCTCCAACGGGCCCGTGACCACCTCGCTCTGGTACGCAGGTGCCTACGGCTACCCGACCGGAACCTTTCAGGGCGCGTCGTACGAGCCGTGGCGCATGATCACCACGGCGTTCGTGCACGCGAACATCCTGCACATCGCGCTGAACATGTACACGCTCTGGATCTTCGGCATCGTGCTGGAGCCCATGCTCGGGCGTGCCCGATATGCGGTGCTCTTCGTGCTGAGCGCCATCGCAGGCTCGGTCGGCGTCTATCTGCTCGACTCACCGGTGCAGCCGGTGGTCGGAGCGTCGGGTGCCATCTTCGGCATGATGGCGGCCTTGCTGATCATCCAACGGCACCTCGGCGGACCGATCACACAGCTGCTGGTGCTCGTCGGCATCAACCTCGTCATCAGCTTCCTACCGGGATTCCAGATCGCCTGGCAGGCTCACGTCGGTGGACTCGTCGGCGGCGCGATCGTCGGGCTCATCTATATGCAGACGCGGGCGCGGTCCAGACGACCGTTGCAGATCGTGCTGCTGGTGGTGTTCACCGTGCTGCTGATCCTGCTCGGAAGCTGGCACGTCTTCGCGGGATGATCACCGTCGGGTGACCGGCCGCGACGCCACCGAGTTATCCACAGGTTTCCCCACAAGTGGGGATAATTACATGGGTGTAATTGCTCGACAGTCGGCGCGGATCAGAGCGCTCAGCGCCACCGCGTCGTCATGAGGAACCCGACGAAGGCGATCGCGAAGCCGATCAGGATGTTCCACGCGCCGAGCTGCGGAATCGGGTACTGGCTGCCGCTCACGTAGAACACGACGATCCACAGCAGGCCGATGATCATGAAGCCGAGCATGACCGGCAGGAACCATACCGGGTTGGGAGCGTCGTCGTTTGACCGGGCGGCGTCGGCCGGTCGGGAGGAGCGCTTGGTACGGGTCTTGGAAGCCATAGTGCCAACATTCTAACCGTTGCAGGGTCCGCGCTCACCGTGCGGTTCGATGCCCGGATGACGGCGAATGCAACCCTCTCTCGGCGGGTCCAGAGGGTCGCAGATTAGACTTCCGACTCGTGACCGATCCCCACGACTCCGCACCCGAAGAGGAGCCGCATCTCGCGGAGACCCTTCCGGCTCCCGTGGATTCCTCGGGGGAGCCGCACACGCAGCCCGGGCAGCGGATGCACGCCAGGAGACGCGCGGCGGGCGGCTCCGGCAAGCGTCGTCGCAAGGTGTCTGTCGTCTGTGTGATCGGCGAGCTGCTCGTCACCGCCGGAGTGCTCGTGCTCCTCTTCCTCGGCTGGCAGACGTGGTGGCAGTCCGCAGTACTCGGCGCCCAGCAGAACAGTGCCGCCGGCCAGCAGAGCCAGGACTTCCTCGACCAGGCCTCCGGGTCGCCGACGCCGACGCCCACGCCGACAGTCGCACCGGACGGCACGAAGACCGTCGACTACGGCCCGCCTCCTGTGATGAAGGCCCCGGGGTTCGCCGAGTCGTTCGCGGTCATCTACGTTCCGCGGTTCGGTGCGGACTGGAAGCGCACCATCCGCGAGTCTGTCGACGTCGAGGCCGTTCTGAACAGCTATGACGCCGGCGTCGGTCACTACACCGGCACTCAGATGCCGGGCGCGGTCGGCAACTTCGCCATCGCAGCGCACGACACCGGGTACGGCAACACGTTCATCGACGTCTCGAAGCTGCAGGTCGGCGATGCCATCTACATCCAGACCAAGGACGGCTACTACACCTACCGCTTCCGCAACATGGAGTACATCTCGCCGAGCACTGTGCAGGTGCTCTACGACGTGCCGCAGGTGAAGGATGCCAAGGCGACCGACCGCTACATCACGCTGACCACGTGCAACCCGCCCTATCACGCGCAGGAGCGCATCGCGGCGTTCGGCACGTTCGAGTCGTGGCAGCCGCTGTCCGCAGGCCCGCCCAAGGAGATCGCGGCAGAAGTGGGGAGCAACTGATGTACGGCGCGCTGTGGCGTGTGCTTCCCGGCCCGGTCTGGCTGCGCATCCTGATTCTGATCGTGCTTGCAGCACTGGTGCTCTACTGCCTGGTGACGTGGGTCTTCCCGTGGGTCGATAGTCTTCTGCAGAGCAACGAGGAAGGAACCGTGGCCGTATGACGCGCGTGCTCGTGATCGACAACTACGACAGCTTCGTGTACACGCTGAACGGTTACCTGCGCGAGCTCGGGGCCGAGACGGATGTCGTGCGCAATGACGCGATCGCGGTCGAAGACCTCCCCGAGGTGGTCGCAGGCTACGACGCGGTGCTGCTCTCCCCTGGACCGGGAACTCCGGCGGACGCGGGTGTCTCGGTCGCGATGGTGCGGGTCGTGCTGGAGACGAAGACGCCGCTGCTCGGGGTGTGCCTCGGACACCAGGCGATCGCGGAAGCCCTCGGGGCGACGGTGACGAACGCCGAGGAGCTGATGCACGGCAAGACGTCGATCGTCGAGCACGACGGTTCGCCGTTCTACGAGGGCGTTCGCCAGGGGTTCACCGCGACGAGGTACCACTCGCTCGCGGTGGTCGACGGAACGGTTCCCGACGAGTTGATCGTCACCGCACGCACGCCGGGTGGCGTGATCATGGGCGCAAGGCACCGCGAGGCGCCGATCTACGGGGTGCAGTTCCACCCGGAGTCTGTGCTGACGCAAGACGGCTACCGCATGCTGGGCAACTGGCTCGCCGTCGCGGGGCTCGAGGGAGCCCAGGAGCGCGCAAGGCAGCTGGATCCCCTCCTCGCGGTCGGCTGAGGCGGCTCTCCGCTGGACGGGTTTCGACACGCGCGCCTGGGGCGTGCTCCTCAACCCGCGGTGAGGTCGTGACCAGGGTCCGTCAGGACTGTGTTCCGTTGCTGACTCCCCCGTTCATAACTCCTGCAGTTTGCGGGTGAGCCGGCTCGAGTCCGCCGGAATTCCGCGGCGGGGGCCTCCCCGCGCGGACGATCTGCAGGAGTTATGCACCGGACCGGGCGGGGCGGAGGGGCGGGACCGGCGGGCAAGACCAGCAGCCCCGGCGGGAGGACTAGCCGGTGCAGTAACTGAACGTGATCGTGGAGTGCTGCGGGACGGGGCCGGGCGCCTGCGTCTGATGGTTCACGGGCGCGCCCGTCTGGGTGGCGCAACTGGGGTCGGCGACCGCGTTGGGCACGAGCCCCAGCTTCGGGTCCTGGAGGGTGCTGGTCGCCTGCTGCACGCTCATGTTGGTGAGGTCGGGCAGGGTGACCTTGCCGTTCGACACCACGAAGGTGACCGTGTCGCCCTCATGTGCGCCGGTGCCCGACGCCGGGTCGGTCGAGATCACCACGTTGGCCCCGACCGTCGGCGAGTCCTGCTCGGTGACCTGACCGATCTGGAAGCCCAGGCTTTGGAGGGTCTTCTTGGCGTCATCCAACGACTTGTTCGTCACATCGGGCATCGACACCGCCTTGGGGCCGGTGGAGACGTAGACGGTGATGCCGTCGCCCTTGCTGGCGATCACGCCGGCACCGGGATTGGTGCGGATGACCAGCCCCTTGTCGACCGTGGTGCTGGCCTCGTCCGTGTAGGTGGGGTCGAGGTGGGCGTCCTTGATCTTGACGTTCGCCTGCTTCACGGTGAGGCCCGCGACGACGGGTACTCGTGCAGCGTTGTCTGCGAGGTGCTGCGTCGGAGTCTGGTTGAAGACCCACAGCAGAAGCGCTGCGATGATGACCGCGACGCTGAGCACGCCCGCCCAGATCCACAGCACCGGAGGCCGGTTCTGGGTGCGGACCACCTCGTCGTCATCGGCGAGCTGACGCAGTGCGGCGACCGCGGGCGTCGAGGTGGTGTCGGTGTCGCCGAACAGGGTCTCTGCGAAGGCGTCGCGCTTCTTGTGGACGGGCACCTTGCCAGAGGCTGCGAGCTCGAGGTCCTCTCGGAACTCCGCAGCCGACTGGTAGCGCTGGAACCGGTCTTTCGCCAGTGCCCGCAAGACGACCATGTCGAACGCGGGCGACACCTTGGGGTTGATGCTGCTGGGCTTGACGGGCTGCTCGCTGACGTGCTGGTACGCGACGGCCACGGCGGTGTCGCCTCGGAAGGGCGGCCGGCCGGCGAGCATCTCGAAGAGCACGACACCCGTCGAGTAGAGGTCGGTGCGGGCATCCACCGTCTCGCCCTTCGCCTGCTCGGGCGAGAAGTAGCTGGCGGTGCCGAGGATGGCGGTGGTCTGCGCGACCGTCGCGGAGGAGTCGCTGATGGCGCGGGCGATGCCGAAGTCCATCACCTTCACCTGACCGGCACGGGTGACCATGATGTTGCCGGGCTTGATGTCGCGGTGCACGACGCCCGCGCGGTGCGAGTACTCGAGAGCGGTCAGCAGGCCTGAGGCGATACGGGCGGCCTCGGCGGGCTCGAGCGGGCCGTTGCGAAGGATGTCGCGCAGCAGCACCCCGTCGACGTACTCCATCACGATGAACGGGGCCTGCACCTCGTTGCCCATCGCGTCGCGGACTGTCTCTTCGCCCGCGTCGAACACGCGCACGATCGTGGGGTGGGCCATGCGCGCCGCAGCCTGCGCTTCCTGACGGAAACGGGTGCGGAACGCCGGGTCGGTCGCCAGTGAAGGCTTCAGCAACTTGATGGCAACGGTGCGCCCAAGACGGGTGTCGACACCCTTGTGCACGTCGGCCATGCCGCCGCGCCCGATGAGTTCGCCTACGCGGTATCGCCCCGCAAGCATGCGGGGTTCATCGGTGGAGGGGAACTCGACGTCTGGCAACACTGCGAACAGTGTACTGGGGCGAGGTTGAGTGTTCGGTACACCTCGTGGGTCAAGGCGCAGGCTGGGCCGTCACCGAGATCGCGGGCGACTGCGGGGACTCAACAGACTGCCCGCAGAAGATCGTGTACGAGACCTGGTGCGGGTTGGTGTCGGTGAAAGTGATCGTGCCCTGAGTGCCCTGCACGGGGCCGCTCGGAGCCGCTTTTCCGTCGATGTAGAACTGGCGTCCCGTCAGGTCCTGGCCTGCGGGGCACTGTGCGCTGCCGAAGTTGAACGTCGCCGGCTGGTTCTGGATGGCCGGGTTCGTCACCTGCGTCACGGTGTCGGTGGGCTTCGACGGCGGCGTCACGCTTCCGTAGACGCTGAGCGAGATCGTCTGCGTGAAGTCCACAGTTCCCTGCGGGTTCACGCCGTTGACCGTGTCGACCTGGTTGCTGTTGGTGGCCGGGCCGGTGACGTTCTTCTGGAACTGGCTGAAGCCCAGCTGCCTGAGCGCAGCAACAGCGTCGTCATAGCTCTTGCCGATATACGCGTTCGGGTCGACAGTTGCGCTCGTGGGCGCCGGCGGCGGTGTAGTCGTGGTCTGGGTAGGCGTCGGAGTCGGCGTCTTGCTGTGAGTGGTGTGCGTGGTCGTCGTCGTGGCGGGAGGAGCAGCGTCGTGGTTCTGCGTCAGCAGGGCGATGAGCGTCGCGATGAGGATGATCGCGAGGAGTGCGATCAGCGCGATGAGCGGCCACGTCCAGGGGCTGCGTTTCTTCTTCTTCTCTTCTTCCTCGGGCTCCTCGCCCTCGACCGTCTCGGAGTCCTGTGCGGACAGCACGGTCGTGGCCTGCGTCGCTCCTGCTGCGGCGCCCGCTGGCATGAGAAGGGTGTTGAAGCCCGTGGTGTTCGCACCCTCGCCGAGCACGGCGGGCACTGCGGCGGCCGCAGCCTGCAGGTCACCGCGGCGGAGCGCTGTCGCGGCGCGCGCGAGGTGCGCGGCGGACGACGGGCGCTCGGCCGGGTTCTTGGCGATGCACGCGTAGACGAGATTGCGCACCGGCTCGCTCACCGTGACCGGGAGCGGCGGCGGTTGCTCGTTGATCTGCGCCATCGCGATGGCGACCTGCGACTCGCCCGTGAACGGGCGGCGGCCCGCGAGGCACTCGTACGCGACGATGCCCAGCGAGTAGATGTCGGTGGTGGGCGATGCCGGGTGGCCCGACGCCTGCTCCGGCGACAGGTACTGCACCGTTCCCATGACCTGGCCGGTCGCGGTGAGCGGCACCTGGTCGGCGATGCGTGCGATGCCGAAGTCGGTGATCTTGACGCGACCGTCGGGCGTGATCAGCAGGTTACCCGGCTTGATGTCGCGGTGAACCAGCCCGGCCGCATGGGCGGCGTGCAGTGCGGCGGCGGTCTGCGCGACGATGTCGAGCACCTTGTCGGTGGAGAGTGTGTGCTCGCGCTCCAGGATGGTGGAGAGCGCCTCACCGGGCACGAGCTCCATGACGAGGTAGGCGCTGCCCTCTTCCTCGCCGTAGTCGAAGACGTTGGCGATGCCCTCGTGGTTCACCAGGGCGGCGTGCCTGGCCTCTGAGCGGAAGCGCTCCAGGAAGGTCGGGTCGCCGAGGTACTCGTCCTTCAGGATCTTGATGGCGACCTGGCGACCGATGACGAGGTCGGTGGCTTGCCAGACCTCGCCCATTCCGCCGACCGCGATCCGCGACTGGAGTTCATAACGTCCGCCGAACGTGAGCCCTGCCGTGGGTCTCATTTACCAAGCACCGCCTCTAGTACCTTTTTCGCGATAGGAGCAGCAACGGAGTTCCCGTCGCCCTCTTGTCCTAATCCGCCACCGTTGTCGACCACTACCGCAATGGCGAACTGAGGATCATTCGCCGGAGCGAACCCCGTGAACCACAGTGTGTACGGATCTTGCGGGCCGTTCTGCGCGGTCCCCGTCTTACCGCCGACCTGGACCCCGTCTATTCTTGCATTGGTCGCGATGCCCTCAGAGACGTCCTTGACCATGGTCTGGGCCACGTCGTCAGCCGTCGACTTGCTGGTCGCATGACCGAACTCGGTGGGGCTGAAGGTCTGGCGGACCTGCAGGTCGGGAGTGATGACCGACTCGACGAGGTTGGGCTGCATCACGGTACCGCCGTTGCTGATCGCCGCGGAGTTCATCGCCATCTGCAGGGCGGTTGCTGTGTCATCCGCTTGTCCGAAGCCGCTCATCGCGAGCTTGGCAGGGTCGGTGTATCCCGGGTACTGGCTCGCCGAGGCGTGCATCGGCACCGAGAAGGCATGGTTGAAGCCGTATGCCTCGGCCTGCGTCTTGATGGCGTTCGAGCCGAGCTTGAGCGCCAGCTCCGCGTACGGAATATTGCACGAAAGCATCAGTGCGGTCTCGAGCGACACCGTGTTGCCCGGCCCGCAGGTCGTGAAGGTGTCGTTGTGGATGACGGTGCTGGTGCCGGGGAGCGTGAAGCTCGAGGGGTTCGGCAGCTGCGAGTTGAGCGTGTAGTCCCCGCTCTCCAGCGCGGCCGACAGCACGACCGGCTTGAAGGTGGATCCTGGCGGGTTGAGCTCGTTGATCGCCTTGTTGATCAGCGGGTCGCCCGGCGCCTTCAGCAGCTGGTCGTAGGTGGCATCCACCTTCGTCACGTCGTGGATGGCGAGGGTGTTGGGATCGAAATCGGGCTTCGACACCATGGCGAGGATGCGCCCGGTCTTCGGCTGCAGCACGACGACGGCGCCTTGCTGAGATCCGAGCGCGTCGTATGCCGCCTGCTGGGCGACCGGGTCGATCGTGAGCTCGACGGAGTTGCCCTCCGGGTGGTGCCCCGTCACCAGGTTCTGCAGCTGGTCGAGGAAGTCGTCGTTCGACGTGCCGCTGAGCTCGCTGTTCATCGCGCCCTCGATGCCGGTCGGAGCACCGCTGATCGGGAAGAAGCCGGTGACGGCCGAGTAGAGCGGACCTTGCGGGTACTCGCGCTGGTACTTGTAGGAGTCCTTGCTCGGCACGGACTCCGCGACGGGCTGGCCGGCCACCAGAATGGAGCCGCGCTGCACCATGTAGCTGCCATAGAGAGTGCGTGAGTTGCGGGCATCCGCGTTCAGGGTGTCGGCGGCGCCGACCTGGATGATCGACACCGACACGAACAGCGCGAGGAACATGGCGAGCACCACGATGCTGACGCGTTTGATCTCCCTGTTCACCTACACCACCAGCCTCGGTTGGTTGCGGACCGTGTCTGACAGGCGCAAGAGAAGGGCGGCGATGATCCAGTTGGCGACGAGGGATGACCCGCCGGCAGCCAGGAACGGCGTGGTGAGTCCGGTCAGCGGGATGACACGAGTGATGCCGCCGATGACGATGAAGACCTGCAGGGCGACGGCGAACGCGAGGCCGACGGCGAGGAGTTTGCCGAAGTCGTCCTGACCGGCGAAGCCCACGCGCAGGCCGCGGGAGACGAACAGCAGATAGAGGCAGAGGATGGCGAAGAGGCCGATGAGGCCGAGCTCCTCGCCGAGGCTGGCGATGATGTAGTCGCTCTCCGCCAGCGGTGTCACTGTCGGGTAGCCCTGACCGAGCCCGGTGCCGAGCAGCCCGCCGTGCGCGAGGCCGAACAGGCCCTGCACCAGCTGATAGCTGCCGCCCGTCGCGTTGTAGACGTGGTCGCTGAACGGGTTCAGCCAGTTCTGGAACCGACCCTGCACGTAGTCGAGAATGCGACTGGCGATGAAGGCGCCGCCGACGAAGAGCACGAGTCCGATGAGCACCCAGCCGATGCGGGCCGTCGCCACGTAGATCATCACGAGGAACAGGCCGAAGTAGAGCAGGCCGGTTCCGAGGTCGTGCTGGAAGACGATCACCGCCATCGAGACCGCCCACAGCACAAGGATCGGACCGAGGTCTCGCAGCCGGGGGAATCGCACCCCGAGGAACTTCTTGCCCACCATCGACAACGAGTCGCGCGCTTGCACCAGGTAGCCGGCGAAGAAGATCGCCAACGCGATCTTCGCTATCTCGCCGGGCTGGAAGCTGAAAGGGCCGATGCCGATCCACACTCGGGCGCCGTTGATGTTGCGGCCGATCACGGGCAGCATCGGCAGGAGCAGAAGCACGAGGGCGCTGAACCCGAAGACGTAGGTGTACCGCTGAAGAACTCGGTGATTGCGGATGATGACGAGCACGGCGATGGCGCAGATGACCGCGATGGATGTCCACACAATCTGGCGCACAGCGGCCGAGTCCCACCCCGAGTCGTGGCGTGCGATGTCGATGCGGTAGATCTCCGCGATGCCGATGCCGTTCAGCACCGTGGCGATCGGGAGGATGAAGGGGTCGGCATCCGGAGCGAGGAACCGCATCACGATGTGCATCGCGAAGACGAGGGCCGAAAGGCCGATGCCCAGGAACACGAGCGTGAACTCCAGATGCCCGATCGCGCCGAGCTCTACCAGGATGATCGCGATCGCGTTGATGGCGCAGGCGAAGATGAGCAACCCCAGTTCGAGGTTGCGCAGCTTCTTCGGCAGGCGGATGCGACGCACGGGCGCCGTCGGAGGGCCCGGACGTGGCGTGATCGCCGAGGTCGCGCTAGTCGGAGCTGTCATTCGAGAGCTGCTCCACGATGCGCTTGGCGTCGTCGAGCGACGACGCGTTGATGGTGTCTTCGACCTGCTGCTGCTCGTACGGGCTCAGCCCGTCGACCGCGACGGAGGTCTCTTTGTACACGTGCGAGAGGGCGATGGGGCCCAGGTTCTGCTGAACACCCTGGAAGATCGCGACCTTGCCGTCCGACTCGCCGATGAAGTAGCGCGACTGCGTCCACTGGTACCCGAGC
Organism: Humibacter soli; assembly: GCF_054779035.1. NCBI lineage: Bacteria > Bacillati > Actinomycetota > Actinomycetes > Micrococcales > Microbacteriaceae > Humibacter > Humibacter soli. The sequence continues at coordinate 131,264 of NZ_BAAGYX010000003.1, forward strand.
AAGACCGCAAGGGCGATGGCGATCACGAGGAGCACGCCGCTGAGCAGCCAGGTCAGCTTGCGTCGCCGCGCTCGCCGCTGATCCTCCTCGATCAGCTCGTCGAGGTAGTCGTCGGTCTGCGCCTCGAAGTGCGTCGGCCCGGTCGCCGGTCGCGGCGCATGCAGGCGCAGCGCCGGAAGTCGCAGCGCCCTCGTGTGCGTCGTCGGCTCCTGCTCGAAGTGCACGGGTGCGGATGCCGAGCCGACCGTGACCGGATCCCTGGCCTCGGCAACGCTCGGCGTGATGTCGACGACCACGGCGGTGACGTTGTCCGGGGCTCCGGCGTCGAGACTCGCTCGAACGAGTCTCTCTGCGGCGACCCTCGGCGACTCGACATTGCTGAGGATGGCCGCGATGACATCCTGCTTCACGACGCCGCTCAGGCCGTCGGAGCACAGCAGCCAGCGGTCGCCCGGCATGGTGTCGACCGTCCAGGTGTCGATCTCCGGCGAGGAGTCGACGTCGCCGAGCACGCGCATCAGCACCGAGCGGCGGGGGTGGGTGAGCGCCTCTTCCTCCGTGATGCGGCCGGTGTCGACGAGTCGCTGCACGAAGGTGTGGTCGACGGTGACCTGCTTGAGCTCGCCACCGCGCAGCAGGTAGATGCGCGAGTCTCCGATGTGCGCGAGGGCGAGGCGGTCATCCACCCGGATGATCGCGCTGACGGTCGTACCCATGCCGGTCAGCTCTGGGTGCTCGAACACCGTTTCGGCCAAGAGACCGTTGGCCGCGAGCAGCGCGGACTGAAGCGCTATCTGGGCGTCTTCAGCCGTCGGGTAGTCGTGATCGATCTCCTTGATGCGGTTCGTAGCGATGGCGGACGCCACGTCACCGCCTGCGTGACCCCCCATGCCGTCTGCGACGAGAAAGAGAGACGCTCCCGCATACCCGGAATCCTGGTTGTTGGAGCGCACTTTTCCCACATGGGAGACCGCAGCGGCCTTGATCGAGGTCGCCATGGACTACCGCCGCAGCTCGAAGGTCGTCGTGCCGATCTTGATGGGAGCGTCGAGCGGAACCTGGGTGGGGACGGTCACGCGCTGGCCGTCGAGGAACGTGCCGTTGGTGGAGTCGAGATCTTGGATCATCCACTCGTTGTTCCAGAGCATGAGCCGCGCGTGATGGGTTGAGGTGTAGTCGTCGCGGATGACCAAGCCGGACTCGCCGGACCGGCCGATCGTGATCGGCTCGTTGCCGAGCGGAGCCTCTGTGCCGCGGCGCGGCCCAGAGGTGATCACCAGCCTGCTTGCCGTGAGCACGGTGGCCATCGGACGGTTGGGGAACGACCCGGTCGGAACGCCCGGCTGGGCGCGCACCCCTGACGTGGCGACCCCGGGTGGTTGTGCGGTCACGGGACCGGTCATCGGGCGCGCGAGTCCAGCAAGGGGCGAGTCGCTGGTCGAGACGGCCTCGGTCGGCGCGGTCTGTGCGGGCCTCGAAGGGGCTCGGGCCGCGGGTGCCGCGGTCGGCACGCCGGTGAAGGGTGCAGGCGGGGCATCCTGCAGCTTGCGAACGCGCTGACCGAAGAGGTCGCTGCGCAGCGCGTAGACGATGGCGAACACGAAGAGCCACATCAGGAGGAGAAAGCCGATGCGCAGAACAAGAAGGGTGAGGGTGCTGACCGTCATGACCTGTCCCAGAACCCGTCGACGTCGTGTCGTCTGGTGACGTCATCGGGCTCGCGGCGCTTCGGCGCGGCGGCGGATGCCTGTGGCATCACACGGAACACGATACGGGTGCGACCTATGGTGATGACCGAGTCGGGCTCGAGTACCGCTTTCTTCACCGGCTGGCCATTCAGCTGAGACCCGTTCGTGGAGCCGAGATCGCGAACCTGGGCGCGTGAGCCGTCCCACGCGATCTCGATGTGCTTGCGAGAGGTTCCCGTGTCGTCCACGGTGATGTCCGCTTCGCTTCCCCTGCCGACGACCGTGCGCGAGTGCTTCAACGGGTAGCGCTTGCCGTTGATGTCGAGCACCGGCACCCACGCCACGTCGCCCTTCACGTTCTGGGACTCGACGCGCAGGATGCCCGTGCTGAGCGAGTCGTCGGGTTGCATCGTGATCGAGATGCCACCGGCGAACTGGTAGTGCTGCGCTGTCGCGTGATGCTGCACGAAGTCCGTCAGCTCGTCGTTGAGTGCGGGACCCATGGCGTGCATGCGCTTGTAGTCGCTCGGCGCGAGCATGAGCGTGAAGTCATTGGGCGCGAGGATGCGGTCGCGTGTCACCACGGCGGCCTTCGTGTCGAGTTCGCGGCGGAGTGCGCTGGTCAGTTCGACCGGCTGCAGCCCTGACCGGAACGTCTTCGCGAAGGCACCGTTGACAGCACGCTCGAGGCCTTTCTCGAAGTTGTCCAGAATGCCCACAGGTCTCCCGATCTGCCCGACGACTACGAGAATGTTAGCCGCACACCGTGAGAGAGAGCCCGGAGCGCTCTCCCCGTGCTGGATTTCGGAGATCTGCGATCCCTGCCGGGGTGCCGAAGCACGCGCGCGGCGTGTCGGTGCAGATCTCCGATGTTCGGGCATCCCTCGCTGCCCCAAATGGCGTACCCAGCCGGCTCATGCTAATCTCGCTGGGTTGGCACGGCGACGTGCCGGTATCAGCGCGAGTGGCGGAATAGGCAGACGCGCACGGTTCAGGTCCGTGTGCCCGTGAGGGCGTGGGGGTTCAACTCCCCCCTCGCGCACAGATGAAGGCCCCTGGGATTGACCCGGGGGCCTTTCTCATGTCCTCGGACGTCTGTTCCTTCACTCGTCGCGACACCCGGGTAGGGTGCCCCCGTGATCCCCACCAGCGATGAGCAGTTCCGCGCGTCCAAGGCGGGCGGGCTTCCGAGGGTCGAGAACGTTCGCGACGATCTCATCGTCGTTCCCCAGGCGATGCCGCACAGCTACCTGCCCTATTCATTGAGCTACCTGCTGATCGACTCCGAGTCGCGTGTGCACGTGATCGATCCGGGCTGGGACACCGACGACAACTGGCAGCGGCTGGTCGAGACGCTCGCCGTCCGAGGTCTCTCGCCGGAGGGGATCGCGTCGATCACGGTGACGCACTTCCACCAGGATCACGTCGGCCTGGCCGAGCGGATGCGCGCCGCGAGCGGCGCCCAGATCGTGGCGCACCGAGCGGAGCGGTCATCCGTGCCGGCTCGCGCAGGCCGTGGGGCGATCGAGGCTCGAGCGCGATGGGACGAGTGGGGCGTGCCGGAGGACCGGCGCGACGAGCTTGAGCCCGTCGTGACGGAGCGGCCGGCGGCGCCGGCGCCTTCGGTCGACCGGAAGGTGGACGACGGCGATCGGCTTGATGTCGCGGGCTTCGATCTTCGGGTCGTATGGACGCCCGGGCACACCAACGGGCACATCTGCGTCGTCGATGCCGGCCGTGGCGTCGTGTTCACGGGAGACCACGTGCTGCCGACCGTGTTCTCGGGGCTAGGGCTCGGTGGGTCGACCCCGACGAATCCGGTGGCCGACTACGTGGCATCCCTCGGCGCCATCGAGAAGTACGACGACTACGAGGTGCTGCCCGGGCACGGATATCGGTTCCGCGGCCTCGCCTCGCGCGTCGCGACGTGCCGTGAGCACCAGCTTCGGCGCAGCAGAGAGGTCGCCGCGGTGCTCGCCGACGGCGGCGAGCCATCGACGTGGGAGATCGCATCGCGGCTCACCTGGACAGCCGGCTGGGACGGTCTGCACGACTTCTTCCTGTACTCGGCACTGTCGCAGACGGCCATGCACCGGGAGTTCGTCGAGAGCCCCGAGTTCGCTGCGTACGCGGGGTGAGTCCGGAGCGTTACGTCCGGCCGGATGGGGCCGTCAGGGGTGGGCGATGACGATGCCGGCGGATGACGGTTGCGGGGCATCCATCGCGATGAGGGCGTCGATCGCCCCGTCGAGGTCGGTGATCTTGCCGATCAGCTTCGCGGGGTCGAGCCGCCCGTCGGCGATCATGGCGAGCATCGTCGGATAGTCGCGCGCGCTCATGCCGTGGGAGCCGGCGACGGTGAGCTCCCATGCGATGACGCGGTCCCATGGCAGGGGTGCGAGCGCGGCGTCGCCGAGCATCAGTCCGACCTGCACGTGGATTCCTCGGCGGCGCAGGCTGCGGACGGCGGAAGCCGCCGTGGTGGGTGATCCGAGAGCGTCGACGGTCAGGTGGGCTCCGCCGCCGGTTGCCTCGGTGACGGCGCGCACGACGGCGTCATCGGTGGGGGTGCCGTTCGCCTGGATGACGTTCGTGGCGCCCAACGCGCGGGCTCGGTCGAGTGCGGCATCCGACACGTCCACAGCGGTCACGCGTGCGCCGAGTGCTGCCGCGATCATGACCGTCGAGAGTCCGACGCCTCCGCAGCCGAAGACGGCGACCTCGTCGCCTTCGCGCACACGGCCGTGAGCGGTGAGTGCCCGGAACGCCGTGGCGAAGCGGCAGCCGAGTGCTGCTGCAGCATCCACGCCGACGGCATCGGGAAGGGCGACGAGGTTGAGGTCGGCCGCGGTGACGACGACGTACTCGGCGAACGAGCCGTCGCGGGTGAAGCCCGGCTGGGTCTGGTCGGGGCACACCTGGGCGTCGCCACGGAGGCACCATTCGCAGCGGCCGCATCCGTTCACGAAGGGGGCTGTGACGCGGTCGCCCGGGAAGAATCGCGTCACGTCGGCGCCGACCCGGGCGATCGTTCCGGCGAACTCGTGGCCGGGGACGATGGGCAGCGGAACGGGATCGTGACCCTTCCAGGCGTGCCAATCGGAGCGGCAGACACCGGTGGCCTCGACGCGAACGACGGCGCCGTCGACGGGGCACTCCGGGACGGGGGCGTCGACGACGCGTGGACGCTCGCCGACGTGGTCGTACCGGATCGCCCGCATCGTGTCTGCCATCCGCCCATTCTCCCCGGTGAGTGTCCGTCGCTGGACGAGGATGGCGGCGGCTGGTTCGGCCGAGGCTGGTCGAGTAGCGCGGCGGCGTAGCCGGCACGCGTATCGACCAGCGAGGGTCGCGACCGGAGACATCGCACCTAGGCTCGACGGGAGGATGACCGGCAGAGGGGAGCGACGTGCGGGCATTCGTGATCACGGCGCCGGGGCGCGCGGAAGTGGACGACGTCGCGGACCCGGTGGCAGCACCCGGTGAGGTCGTCGTCGATGTGCAGCGCGCGGGCGTGTGCGGCACAGACGTCGAGTTCTACACCGGACACATGACGTATCTGCACGACGGCAACGCGCGGTATCCGGTGCGCATCGGACACGAATGGATGGGCGTCGTCACCGAGGTGGGCGACAGCGTGGATGCCCGGTGGCTGGGTCGCCGCGTCACGGGCGACACCATGCTCGGATGCGGCCACTGCCGGCTGTGCCTCAGCGGACGCCAGCATGTGTGCGCGGACCGCGAGGAGGTGGGGATCCGCCGGGGTCGCGCGGGCGCCATCGCCGAACGCCTCGCGGTACCGGCGAGCTCGCTGCACGCCCTTCCTGACACGATGGATGACGTCGCGGGAGCCCTCGTCGAGCCGGCCGGCAACGGGCTGCGGGCGGCGCGGGCGGCGACATCCGCTCTGCCGAACGGGCGGCCGGCAGAGCACGTGCTCGTCGTCGGGCCCGGCGCGATCGGGCTGCTCTCGGCGATGTTCGCCCGTGCGGCGGGAAGCGATGTGCACCTGCTCGGGGTGTCGCAGTCATCCGTCGACTTCGCCAGGTCGCTCGGCTTCGACGCGTGGCTGGGATGGGACGCCCTGCCCGACCTTCCGTTCGACGCCGTGATCGACGCGGCGTCCGCCGACACCACCCCGGCACGGGCGGTCGAGCTGGTTCAGCCCGGCGGGCACGTCGTGCTGATCGGCATCTCCGCGGGGCCGAGCCTGATCGACACCCGCGAGGTGCTGCTGAAGGATGTCACTGCGACGGGCATCCTGAGCGCGTCCCCAGGGCTGGGCGCGGCGATCGACGGCTTCGCATCGGGCGCGGTGGATGCCCGCCCGCTCGTCGCCGCAACCGTCGGTCTCGACGGGGTCGCTGCGGTGCTCGCCGGAGAGCGGCCCGCCGGCGCGGGGCCGGGGCCGAAGATCCATGTGGACCCACGGGTCTGACGGCCCGACCAGCGAGAGGCTCAGCGTTCCCTGAGGCGCTCCGCCAGGTAGGCGTCAAGGGCGTCGATCGGGATGCGCTCCTGACCCATCGTGTCGCGGTCGCGCACCGTCACGGCGTTGTCGTCGAGCGAGTCGAAGTCGACGGTGACGCAGAACGGCGTGCCGATCTCGTCCTGACGGCGGTACCGGCGGCCGATCGCCCCTGAATCGTCGAACTCCACGTTGCGGTGCTTGCGCAGGTCATCCGCGAGGGAACGCGCCAGCGGTGACAGACGCTCGTTGCGCGACAGCGGCAGCACCGCGACCTTGACGGGCGACAAGCGAGGGTCGAGCTTCAGCACGGTGCGGGTGTCGGTGCCGCCCTTCGCGTTCGGCACCTCCTCCTGGTGGTACGCGTCGACCAGGAACGCCATCATCGAACGGGTCAGGCCGAACGACGGTTCGATCACATAGGGCACGTAGCGCTCGCCGGAGGCCTGGTCGAAGAACGACAGGTCTTTGCCGGATGCCGCGATGTGGTTCTTGAGGTCGAAGTCGGTGCGGTTCGCGACGCCCATCAGCTCGCCCCAGCCCTTGCCGGCGAAGCCGAACTCGTACTCGACGTCGATGGTGCGGTCGGAGTAGTGGGCGCGCTCGCCGTCGGGAACGTCGAGCTTGCGCATGTTCGCCGGGTCGATTCCCAAGTCGACGAACCAGTTCCAGCAGGCGTCCACCCAGTGCTCGAACGACTCGGCGGCATCCGCCTCGGGAACGAAGTACTCGATCTCCATCTGCTCGAACTCGCGGGTGCGGAAGATGAAATTACCCGGCGTGATCTCGTTGCGGAACGCCTTGCCGACCTGGCCGACGCCGAAGGGCGGCTTCATGCGCGCGGCCTGCACCACATTGGCGAAGTTGACGAAGATGCCCTGCGCGGTCTCGGGGCGCAGGTAGTGCAGACCCGACTCGTCGTCGACGACGCCGACGTAGGTCTTCATCAGGCCGGAGAATGACCGCGGTTCCGTCCACTGGCCGCGTGTGCCGCAGTTCGGACAGACGATGTCGGCGAGGCCGCCCTCCGGCGCCATGCCCTTCTTCGCCTCGAACGCCTCGACCAAGTGGTCTTCGCGGAATCGGTGGTGACAGTGCAGACACTCCACCAACGGGTCCGTGAACGTGGCGACGTGACCGGACGCCGCCCAGACCCGCGTCGGAAGGATGACGGCGGAGTCGAGACCGACCATGTCGCCGCGGCCCCGCACGAACGTCTGCCACCACTGGCGGCGGATGTTCTCCTTGAGCTCGACACCGAGGGGGCCGTAGTCCCAGGTGGAACGCGACCCGCCGTAGATCTCACCCGACTGGAAGACGAACCCGCGGTGACGGGCGAGGGCGATCACGGCATCGAGTGCGTTCTGGTCTGGCATGGCATCCCTTTCGGGGGATCGGGTGGAGGGAAGCAGGTGGTGCAACCGCATTCCACCCGAGAATCGTCGGACCCACCTAGTTTACTGAGTGAGGGATGTGCCTCCGATCGGCTCCGATCCGAGGTGGGATCGGGCACATCAGGGACGGATGGCATGGCAGAGCGGACGAGACGGCGCATTGTGATCGCCGGCGCTTCGGGGCTGGTCGGCACGGCGCTCGCGGAGCGGCTGGAGGCGTCGGGCGACGAGGTCGTCAGGCTGGTGAGGAGGCCCGAGCGGGCAGAGGGCGAGGTGCGCTGGGACCCGGCAGCCGGCATCCTCGATCCCGCGGTCGTGAGCGGCGCGGATGCCGTGGTGAGCCTTTCTGGGGCGCCCACCGCTCGGCTGCCGTGGACGCCCGCGTATAAGAAGGTCATCCTCGAGTCGAGGTTGGATGTCACGCAGACCATCGTCGGCGCCATCCGTTCCGCCTCGAAGGCCCCAGGCGTGTTCGTCAGCGCGTCGGCGGTCGGCTACTACGGCGATCGCGGTCAAGAGGATCTGACGGAGCGATCGGAGCGCGGAACGGGTTTTCTCTCCGCGGTCGTCGCGGCCTGGGAGCAGGCTGCGGCGCCGGCATCCGAGGTGACGCGCCTGGCGTTCCTGCGCACCGGTCTCGTGGTGGGCCCTGGCGGGGCGATGACTCCGCTGCGACTGCTGGCGCGCGCCGGACTCGCGGGACCGATCGGCACCGGCCGCCAGTGGTGGCCGTGGATCAGCCTGCGCGACGAGGTCGCGGCGATCGACCACATCATCGGGTCGGGACTCGACACCTCCGGCCGGCCCGGCGCCGGTCTCAGCGGGCCGGTGAACCTTGCGGGCCCGACACCAGCGACCGCGGGGGAGCTGGTACGCGCCCTCGCGACAGCGCTGCACCGGCCGTACGGATTCCCGGCCCCGGCGTTCGCCCTGCGGCTGGCGCTGCAGAGCGCGGCCGACGAGCTGCTGCTCAGCAGCCAGCGGATGCTCCCCACCGCACTGCTCGACGACGGTTTCCGCTTCACCGACACCACGGCGACCGAGGCGATCGCCGCCTACTTCGGCGAGGGCCACCACGATGTCGAGGGATGACGCGGAGCACGTGCCGATCGAGACCGTCGTCGACTGGAGGGGCTGGCTCGAACTGAACCACGCCACGTCGACAGGGGTGTGGCTGGTGTCGTGGCGACGCGTGACGGGTCGCCCGTCGATGACGTACGACGAGGCGATCACAGAGGCGGTCGCCTTCGGCTGGGTCGACAGTCAGTCGAAGACGCTCGACGCGGAGCGCTCGGCGCTCTGGTTCGTTCCGAGGCGCACCGGCTCTCCATGGTCGCGCACCAACAAGGAGCGGGTCGCCAGGCTGGAGGCCGAAGGTCGGATGACGGATGCCGGCCGCCGCCTCGTCGAGGCCGCAAAGGCGGACGGCATGTGGACCATCCTCGACGACGCCGAGGCGCTCCTCGTGCCGACGGATCTCGCGCGGGCGCTCGCCGCAGCCGGCGCTCGCGAGGCGTGGGACGCGCAGACGCCGGGCGTGCGCCGCGCAGCCCTCACGAGGCTCGCGCTCGCCAAGCGCGCGGAGACGCGGGAACGCTACGTGGCCCAGCTTTCGGCGGATCTCGGCAGCTAGCCGAGACCCACCGCGGGCGCGAGCGTCGACATCGATGAGGGTTGGCCGGGGCATCCGCTCAGGAGGCGCGCGAGTGCATCGTGCTCCGCGGCCGTCACCCACAGGTGGTAGGCCGCCTTCACCGACACCTGGCGGGCGGCGTACGTGCAGCGGAACGCGTGGTTCGGCGGGAGCCACGTTGCGGCATCCCCGTCGCCCTTGCTCTCGTTCGTCGGCCCGTCGACGGCGAGCAGCTCGAGCGGATCGTTCGCCATCGTCTCGCGCTGTTGCTGGGTGAGCTGCTGGGCACCGGTCTCCCAGGCGTCGGACAGCGGAACGAGGTGATCGATCTGCACGGCGACCGAAGTCTGCACCCCGCGCACGAAGTGGATGGTCTTTCCGGTGTAGGGGTCGCTCAGCACGCCGGACTCGACGGTGCACGACCCCTTCTTCACCACGGTGGTGAGGTCTCGCGCGAGCACATCGTCGCGCGTGTCGCAGTGGTTGCCGTCGATGTCCTTCCACGCCGGGCCGAAGTCGCCGACGCGGTCGTATCCGGTGTGCGGCGCGCGGCCCTTGACCGGGATCGTCGCGAGAAGAGCGGCGGCGGTGCCGGGGGTTGCTGCGGCCGGCGGGGTGGTCGGGGAGATGGCAGGTGTAGAGGCGGAGGGGGTCAGGGTCGAGTCGCTGGAGTCCGATGCGGGGCCCGCCGCGAAGGAGTCGTCCGCGGAGCAGCCGGTGAAGAGGAGAGCCGCCGCGGTGAGCGTGAACGTCGTGGCGGCCAGGCGGGCGAGGCGGGGATGCGGCATTCGGGGACTCTATCGGTGGCTGCCGACGAGCCGACTATCGGAGGGGGCCGGAAGAAGTGCCACTTTTAGCTCCAGCGAGCGCACGGCGCCGGCGGGGTTCCACACCATCCGCCGGACGCCGGCGTCTTGATCCGGCCTAGTGCTACGCCGACCGGAAAAACGTGCGTGTCACGTTACGCCGCATCTCGTCGGTGGTACAAGTCACGTCGTGATTGGCGATAGCTATGCGGCCTGCTCGTCGCGGACGTCCGCGGCCGCAGACCGGCGCAGCGCCATCGGCATCACGCTGCCCGGCCAGCGCCAGAGAAGCGTGAAGCCCAGCGTCACGAGGGCACCGATGGTGGCGGCGATGATGTCGGTCATCGTGTCGGTGTTGCCGTTCTGCGCGTGCGTGCCGAACAGGTGATCGCTGGTGAACTCGCAGATCTCCCACGCCGCCGCGAACGCCATCGGGGTCGCCACCAAGACGGCGAGCCCGAACCAGCGCGGGAGGGCGACGCGCGCGGCATCCTCGACGCTCCGCACCGCGAACAGACCGGCCCACGCGAGCATGATGCCCGAGTCGAAGTGCGCCACCTTGTCCCAGTGGTCGATGTATCCGTAGACGCCGAGCGCGCTGCCGGCATAGGGCCCGATGGTGATGAAGACGAGGTACTGCCACTGCAGTGCCCTCGGGATGACCGTGTGCCAGAGCAACTCGACGACGGGCACGAGCCACAGGGTCGGCACGAGAACGATCGCGATGACCGGCTCCACCTTCGCGCCGGCCAGCATGAGCACGAGCACCACGACGACGAAGCCGATCTGGAAGGGCAGCGCGAGCAGTGCGGAGCTCTTCGCCGCGCGCACCAGCTCGGGTGTCCGCTTGCTGCCGTGCGCCGATTCGGCAGCCGTCTCGCCGACAGAACTCACTCTCGTTACTCTGCGCCTTCTGACCCGGGGGGAGCGTACGGCGGGCCGAGAATGTCGCTCCGTGACCGATTGCTGAACGGGTCTTCAGCAGGCCCGACCCCGCTCGGACCGGGTGCGCCCGCGCCTGGCGTGCCATAGCCTGCGTGCATGTCGTCGCACATCCTCGCCATCGACCAGGGCACCACCAGCACCCGTGCGATCGTGTTCGACCATGCGGGAACCGTCGTCTCGGTCGGGCAGCGTGAGCACGAGCAGATCTTCCCGAAAGCCGGGTGGGTCGAGCACGACCCGATGGAGATCTGGCGCAACGCCCGCGAGGTGATCGGTGTCGCCCTCGGCAAGGCCAACCTGACGCGGCACGACCTGGCGGCGGTCGGCATCACGAACCAGCGTGAGACGGCGGTGGTGTGGGACAAGCACACCGGCAAACCCGTCTACAACGCGATCGTCTGGCAGGACACCCGCACGCAGGACATCGTCGACCGGCTGGCGGCGGACGGAGGCATCCACAGGTTCGCCGATGCCGTCGGTCTTCCTCTCGCGACGTACTTCGCCGGAACCAAGATCGCGTGGATGCTCGACAATGTCGACGGCGCACGCGAACGTGCCGAACGCGGTGACCTGCTCTTCGGCACGACGGACACCTGGATGTTATGGAACCTGACCGGCGGAAAGCACGGCGGAGTGCACGCCACGGATGTGACGAACGCGTCGCGCACCCTCTTCATGGATCTCGAGACGCTGGACTGGCGCGACGACATCCTTGAGGCCTTCCGTGTGCCCCGCTCGATGCTTCCGAAGATCATGTCGTCGAGCGAGGTGTACGGGCAGGCGGAGACGCACAGCCTGCTGCGCGAGGCGCCGATCGCGGGCATCCTGGGCGACCAGCAGGCGGCGACGTTCGGCCAGGCCGCGTTCGACGCGGGAGAGTCGAAGAACACCTACGGCACCGGCAACTTCGTGATCGTGAACACAGGTGAAGAGATCGTGCGCAGCGGCAACGGGCTGATCACGACCCTCGCCTATCGGCTGGGGGATGACGCGCCGCGCTACGCGCTCGAGGGTTCGATCGCCGTCACCGGGTCGCTCGTGCAGTGGTTGCGCGACAACCTGGGCATCCTTCGCGACGCGAAAGAGGTGGAGAAGCTCGCGTCGTCGGTCGACGACAACGGCGGCGCCTACATCGTGCCGGCGTTCTCCGGCCTGTTCGCGCCGTACTGGCGGCCGGATGCTCGCGGCGCGATCGTCGGACTGACGCGTTTCGTGAACAAGGGTCATCTCGCACGGGCGGCGCTCGAGTCGACCGCGTACCAGACCAGGGACGTGCTCGAGGCGGTCGAACAGGACACCGGAACACCGCTTGCAGAGCTTCGGGTCGACGGCGGGATGACCGCCAACGGCCTGCTCATGCAGTTCCAGGCGGACCTGTTGGGCATCCCCGTCGTACGCCCGACCGTCGCGGAGACCACTGCCCTGGGTGCTGCCTATGCTGCGGGTCTCGCGGTCGGCTTCTGGAGCGGGCTCGACGAGCTCCGCGCCAACTGGCAGGAGGGTGCTCGGTGGACGCCCACCCAGGATCGCGACGGAATGGACGCCCTCTACCGCACCTGGAAGAAGGCGGTCACGAAGACGTTCGACTGGGTCGACGAGACCTGAAGGCCGACGACGCCTGAGAGAGTTGAGGCATGGACTTCGACTCTCTTCGTGCGGCGGCCCGCGACGCCGTCGAGCCGACCACCTGGTCGTTCTATCAGGGCACGGCAGACGGACGCGCCGACCCCGAGGTGGACACGCGGGCGTGGGATCGCTGGTCGCTGATCCCGCGAATGCTGACGGGCATCCGCTCGGTCGACACTTCGATCGACCTCGGCGGGCACCGCTTCGCGTCTCCGCTGACCATCGCGGCCACCGCAGGCCAGGGGGCGGCACATGAGGATGCCGAGCCGGCCACCATCGCTGCGGCCGGTGTTGCGGGCATCCACATGACCTATTCGAACAACGCCACCGTCGACATCGAGACCTTCGGCGCGGCGGCGGCCTCTCCTTGGTGGGCGCAGATCTACGTGATGCAGGATGCCGCTGCGACCGACGACTACGCCGCTCGTGCCGCAGCGGCCGGCGCCTCGGCACTGGTGCTGACGCTGGACATACCGGGGACCCTGGCGGAGGCGTCGTTCCGCCAGAACGAATTCACCGGACGACTCGCTGTGCGAGGCAATCTGCATCCCTCCACCCTTCCGAAGGAGTCCGTTCTGCTCCCGGAGCACTTCGCCCACCTGGCCGAGGTCTCGGGGCTTCCGGTCTGGGCGAAGGGAATCCTCCACCCCGACGACGCGGTGCGGGCCGTCGAGGCCGGTGCCGCCGGGATCATCGTGTCGAACCACGGCCGCCGGCAACTCGCGGGCGTGATCCCGACCTCGGTCGTGCTGCCGGAGATCGCCGCCGCGGTCGGCGGGCGGGTTCCCCTCATCGTGGACGGCGGTATCCGCTCGGGCGCCGACGTGGTGCGAGCCCTCGCTCTCGGGGCGACGGCATCGGGCATCGGTCGCCCGGTGCTGTGGGCGCTCGCCGCAGGCGGGCAGGACGCCGTGGTGTCGATGCTCGCGACCCTGAACGAGGAGATCCGGGTCGCGATGGCGGCTCTCGGTGCCTCCCGGGTCGAGGACATCACCGCCGCCTCGGTGCGCCGCACCGACTGGGTCGGCTAGTCGCGGGCTTCACCAGCGGCGTCGCGGGCGGCCTGCTCGATCGCGCCGACCAAGGTCGACCAGGTCTCCGGGTCGTCGTGCACGGGGCGCTCGTTGCGGTTCCCGGTCGCGCCGTCGATCGTCTCGCGCAGGATGTCGGCGTGCCCGGCGTGCCGCGCGACCTCGACACAGAGATGGATGAGCACGGTGTGCAGCGTGGGGTTTCTGCGCTCCGGCGGCCACCAGGGCACCTCGCCGACGGCATCCAGGTCGAGGGCTTCGATCGTGGCGTCAGCGCGCTCGCACGACAGTGCGTAGAAGTCGACGATGAGCTCACGGGACTCGTCGGAAGTCGCCCACATGTCTGCCCCGGCCGCATCCGCCTCATCGTCGAGCCACGGCAGGTCGAGGTCATCGGACGGCCGACCGAACACGTCGCCGAGGTAGCCGAGCTGCACGCTGCCGACGTGCTTCACGAGCCCCAGCAGGTTGGTGCCTGTCGGCGTCATCGGGCGGCGGATGTCGTACTCGCTCAGCCCGTCGAGCTTCGCCAGAAGCGCGTCGCGCTGGATGCGCAGGTAACGGTGGAGAGTGGCCTTCGCGTCGTCGGGAAGCGGCATGACTCGACGGTACGCCGCACCCCGGACATCCGCATGGCTCTCACACCGCGCCGACATGACAGCTTCATATGATGCTTACGCGCGGCAGGTATCATCGCCGTCACCACCCGCCCGTCAGCTGAGAAGTGATCGCCCTGATACGAGTACTGAGCTACAACCTCCGCAAGAACCGTGCGACGGGGGAGTTGATCGACCTGGCGGCATCCAGCTCCGCTGACGTGATGTGCCTGCAAGAGGTCGACACCGCCGTGCTCCCGTCGGAGGTTGGAACCCTGAGGCTCGCCGACTCGACGAAGCGCAACCGCCTCGGGCTCGCCGTGTACTACCGCGAGGACCGCTTCCATCTGCGTGAGACCGACACCTACGAGCTCAAGAAGTCGCTGCACGACCGGGTGCTCGCACCTGCGCACGAGCGTCTGGTCGGAACCCTGCTCGAGGATGCCGCAACGGGCCACGAGGTCGTGGTCGCGTCGTTCCACGCCGCTCCGCTCACCGCGCTGAACTCGCTGCGACGCACGCAGATCCACGCAGCACACGCGGAGCTGCTGCGCCTCGGACACGGAGCGCCGACCCTGATGATCGGGGACTACAACTATCCGTTCTTCACGCAGTCGCTCGGCGAAAAGGTGAAGGCATCCGGGTACGACATGTCGCTCAGCGACCGCAAGACCTACACCAGGTACAAGTTCTTCAAGGGTCACTTCGACTTCGTCACCTCGGCGGGCCTCGACGTGCGCTCCGTCGAGACGCTCCCGCGGGGAGATTCAGACCACATGCCCATCGTGGTGGCGGCCGACTACGGCCCCCATGTCGCGCAGTAGGGCAGATGCGCCCAGGTAGTGCAGACTCGGACTACCCGAGGGGAACTCAGTGAGCGACACGCACGATCAGAACACGCCGAACGCGGATGAGTCGGCGAAGGAGCCGGACTACGGCACACCGCCTCCCGGTGCTTACCAGCAGCCGCCCGTGTATCCGGTTGCCGGCCCATACCCACCGGCTCCCGGTGGCACCTACCCGCAGGCGCCCTCGTATCCTCCGCCTCCGCAGGCCGGCTACCGACCGGAGAGCTACCCGCCCTCGATGCCGACGGCGTACCCGCATCCGGGTGCCTACCCGCCCGCCCCAACGGCCTACCCGCCCGCTGCAGGCGCCTACCCGCCTCCCGCCGGATACGTTCCCGTCCAGGCGCCGTACGCGCCCTACCCGCCGCGCCCGTCCCGCGGCATGGGCATGGCGATCACGTCCCTGGTGCTCGGCGCAGGTTCGCTCGTCTTCTTCTGGGTGCCGTTCGTCGGCATCGTCGCTGGGTTCGCGGCGACGGCGGCTGTCGTGCTCGGTGCCATCGCCCTCGGCAGGGCTTTCGCGGGCAAGGGTCTGTCGATCGGCGGAGTCGTCACCGGCGCGTTGGGCGTGCTTCTGAGCATCCTGCTCACGACCGTGTGGTTCGGCGTGATCTTCTCGTCGGATGCCGCACCGGCGCCCCACCCGCAGGCGTCGGCGGCCCCGTCACCGAACGCCGGCGGTGGAAACGGCAGCGGCGAGTACCACTACACGACGCAGACCGGCCTCTCGCCCTTCGGCTCGACGGCCTCGTACGAGAACGACGTCACGGTGTCCATCCCGGCCGGAACGCCCTTCACCCCTGCCGACCCGGAGTGGACGACGCAGAAGGTCGACCTGGGCTTCGACGTGACGGTGCACAACGGCTCCGGCAAGGACATGACCGTGAACCTCGTCGGAGAGGCCCTCGCCGGTGGGGTGCGCGGCGACCAGATCCTCGACGACAGCCTGGACACCCTGAAGGACCTGCCGCTAGCGGCCGGAGCGACGCACATGTACCACGTCGCCTTCTCGCTCCAGTCGCAGAGCGACGTGGAGGTCTCGGTGAGCGTCGGCGAGCAGTACGGCTACGTGGGCTTCCACAGCTGAGGCATCCAGGCCCCCCTCCCGCAGCCGACGCCTCGACCGGCGCGGCCCGCGATAGCTACGATCGAGGGGTGACCTCCGCCCTCACCGATCTGTCCTCCGCCGAGCTCAAGGAGCTGCACTCGCAGCTCACCGCCCAATACGACGAGCTCGTCGCGCGCGGGCTCTCGCTCGACATCACGCGCGGCAAGCCGTCCCCTGCCCAGCTCGATCTCGCCGACCAGCTGCTGACGCTGCCCGGCGAAGGGGACTACCGGGATGCCGCCGGAACCGACCTGCGCAACTACGGCGGCGCACAGGGTCTCGCCGAGCTGAGGTCGATCTTCTCCGATGCCTTCCACGTGCCGGTTCCGCAGCTCCTCGCGCTGGGCAACGGCAGCCTCACGGTCATGCACGACGTGGTCGTGCATGCGATGCTGCACGGCCTGCCGGAGAGCGAGCGGCCATGGTCGAAGGAGGAGACGGTCACCTTCCTGTGTCCCGTTCCCGGATACGACCGCCACTTCTCGATCAACGAGCACCTGGGCATCCGCATGGTCCCGGTCGCGATGAAGGATGACGGACCGGACATCGCCGAGGTCGAACGCCTGCTCGCAGAGGACCCGACGATCAAGGGCATCTGGTGCGTGCCGATGCACTCCAACCCCACGGGCGCGATCTACTCCGAGGAGGTCGCCCGCGCCCTGGTGTCGCTGCCGGCCGCTGCGGACTTCCGCATCTTCTGGGACAACGCCTATGCGGTGCACCACCTCACCGACGACGTGCCGCCTGCGATCGACATCCTGAGGCTCGCGGCGGAGGCGGGGAACGCCGACCGGGTGTTCGTGTTCGGCTCGACATCCAAGGTCACCTACGCAGGCTCCGGCGTCGCGTTCTTCGGGTCGTCGCCCGCGAACGTCTCGTGGTACCTCAGCCACGCGGCTGTGCAGTCGATCGGGCCGGACAAGATCAACCAGCTGCGCCACGTGCGACTGCTGAGGGATGCCGAGGGCCTCGCCGACCACATGGTGAAGCACCGCGAGATCCTGCTTCCGAAGTTCGACGCGGTGCAGACGATCTTCGAGCGTCGCCTGGCTCCCTACGCGGCAGGATCGTGGACCAACCCGACCGGCGGATACTTCGTGAGCCTCGACGTGCACGACGGATGCGCGGCACGAGCCGTCGCGCTCGCCGCCCAGGCGGGCATCAAGGTCACGCCGGCGGGAGCGACGTATCCGCACGGCAAAGACCCGCGCGACGCGAACATCCGTATCGCACCGACCATGCCGCCGCTCGCTGAGCTCGTCGACGCACTCGAAGGCCTGTGCACCGCCATCCTGCTCGCCGAGGTGGAGCAGCTCGCGAGCTGACGGTGTGACGGGGTTTCGAGACGCGCCGCTTCGCGGTGCTCCTCAACCCGCGGGAGGGTCGCGCCGCTTCGCGGGGCTCCTCAACCCGCGGGAGGGGTCTCGACAGCGCGAGGCGTCTCGATCAGCGGCGGCGTGCCCGACTGGCTCGGCGCGACGTCTTCGACCGTCTTCTGGCGGCTCGGCAGCGCCAGCGCCAGCAGCATCGCGAGGCCGCTGAAGCCGATCGACCACCAGAACGCCTGGTCGAAGGCGTCGGCGACTCCCGCGGTGCCTTCTGAGGCGTTGGCCGTGAGGGCGGACTGCAGCACGACCGCGAGGATGGCGGTGCCGAACGATCCGCCGAGCTGCTGAGCCGTGCGCGTGATGATGCTCGAGTGCTGGATGTCGGCACGATCGAGCCCTTGGTACGACGCGACCATGAGCGGCAGCACGACGGCGCCGAGCCCGAAGCCGCGCACGAACAAGACAGCCATCAGCAGCCACTCGTTGGTCGTCGCCGTGCTGAACGCGAAGGGGATCGTGGCAAGCCCGACGATCGCGAATCCTGCGACGCCGACCCAGCGTGGACCGATGCGGTCGGTGAGGCCACCGGCGAGCGTCCGGCTCGCCAGGGTGCCGATGCCCTGCGGAACGAGGAAGAGTCCCGCGGCGAGCACGTCGGCCCCGCGCAGGTCCTGCAGGTAAAGCGGGAGCAGCAGCATGATGCCGTACGCGGCGAGACCGGAGAGGAAGAGCAGGCTCGACGCCGACCACACAGAGCGATGACGCAGCAGGCGGACATCCACCAGCGCGCGGTCCCTCGCCCTCAAGGCGTGGATGACGAAAGCGACCAGCAGCATTGCGCCGATCGTGAGCGGAAGCCAGGCGTCCGTCGCGGCGAACCCCTCGGTACCTGCCGAGTTGGAGAGGCCGAGCAGGAGGGCGACGAGTGCGGGCAACAGCAGCACCATGCCGACGACATCCAGCCGTGCGTGCGCTTTCGAGAGCACGTCGTGCGGCAGCATGCGCCACGCCAGGATGAGGCCGACCACGCAGAAGGGCACGTTGACCCAGAAGATCCAGCGCCAGTCGAGCCAGTTGAGGATGATGCCGCCGACCGCCGGCCCGAGAATGGGGCCGAGCATGGCGGGCAGCCCCACCGTCGCGGCGATGCGACCGAGATTCTTACCGCCAGCGGCCTGCATGATCAGCGTCTGCATGAGCGGGAGCATCAGCCCGCCGCCGACGCCTTGCACGACCCGGAACGCGATAAGGCTCTCGATGTTCCAGGAGGCGCTGCACAGCACCGAACCGAGCAGGAACAGTGCGAGCGCGAGCATCCAGGCGCGCTTGCCGCCGATGCGATTCTGCAGCCATCCGCTCAGCGGAACGGTCGCGGCGAGGGCGAGCACGTAGCCGGTGGTGACCCATTGGATCTGGGAGACGGGCGCCTTGAGCTGCACCGAGAGGGTGTGCAGCGCGACGCTCATGATCGTGGTGTCGAAGACGACCGCGAGGATGCCCACGATGAGCACGCTCGCGGTGCGCGTGACGTTCTTGTCGTGGCCGGGTTCGGCCGTCGTGGTGGTCTTGCTCATGACGCTCCTTGATTAGATACATGGATGTATCTAAAGGCAGAATACGTCGACGCGATAAGATACACAAGTGGATCTTGATTCGGATGCTCCAGCCACTCGTCGACGCGGGTCAGAGCTCGAGTCGGCTCTGCTGGACGCGGCGTGGGACGAGCTGTCCGCGAAGGGATACAGCGGGATGACCATCGATGCCGTCGCGGAGCGTGCGCGCACCAGCCGGCCGGTCATCTACCGCAGGTGGCCGGATCGCGAGGCTCTCGCGCTGGCCGCGATCAGGCATCACTATGACGGCGAGCCGATCGAGGTTCCCGACACCGGCTCTCTGAGAGGCGACCTGCGCGAGCTGCTGCGTCTCGCCAGCGACCGTCGCACCGAGATGGCGGTGATGCTGAGCGCCCAGCTCGCCGGACTCTTCGCCGAGACGGGCATGTCCCTCGCCGACGTGCGCACTCGCCTGATCGGCGGCACCACCGTGTGGAGCAGCGTGATCCTCACCAGAGCGCAGCAGAGGGGCGAGATCGACCTCGCGGTCGTTCCGGAGCGCGTGCAGAATCTGCCGTTCGACCTCATGCGACACGAGCTCCTCATGACCCACACGTCGGTCTCGCGGGAGTTCATCGACACCACGGTCGACGGCATCTTCATGCCCCTCGTCGAGTACTACATGCACGGCGGAACCGCTTCGGGTGAACAACCTAGCGGCGCGCATCCGGCAGACTGAACGGATGCCCCGCTCAGCGACCCTGAACCGGCCGCTGGCCCTGCTCGCCGCGGTCGGGCTGTCGATGGAGAACCTCGACGGCACGATCATCCAGACCGCGGCGCCCGCGATGGCGCACGACTTCGGGGTGCGCGCCGTCGACCTCAACATCGCGATGACGGCATATCTGCTCACGGTGGCGGTGTGCGTTCCGGTGAGCGGATGGCTTGCGGACCGCTTCGGCGATCGCAGGGTGTTCGCCACAGCGCTGGCCATTTTCACGATCGCATCCGCTCTCTGTGCGATCTCGGGCACGCTGCCCGAGCTCACCGCGGCACGCGTGCTGCAGGGCGTCGGCGGCGCGATGATGGTTCCCGTCGGCCGACTCGCCGTGCTGCGGGGCCTCGACCGCCGCGACCTGCTGGATGCGATGGCTTACCTCACCTGGCCCGCCCTGGTCGCCCCTGTTGTGGCTCCAGCCCTCGGTGGCGTGCTCACCGACACCGTCGGGTGGCCGTGGATCTTCCTCATCAACATCCCGTTCGGCATCGCCGCGTTCATCGCCGCGCTGAAGATCGTTCCGCAGGCGCCGAGGGATGCCGTGCGAAGGCTCGACTGGACCGGCTTCGGACTCACGGGCGTGGCCCTCGCCTGCCTCGTGCTCGGCATGGAGGAGGTGGGCTCCGGCTCCACAGACTGGGCATGGGCGGTGGGCTACCTGGTCGTCGCGGTCGTCGCGGGGGTGAGCGGGGTGCTCTGGATGCGTCGCGCCAGGCATCCGCTCCTCGACTTCTCGGCCCTGCGCATCGATACATTCCGGGTGGGGAATGTAGGCGGCGGCGTGTACCGGCTCATCATCAGCGCTGCGCCGTTCCTGTTCACCCTGCTGTTCCAGGTGGGCTTCGGATGGAGCGCAGCCCAGGCGGGTCTGCTGGTCGGCGCCGTCTTCGTCGGCAACATCGCGATCAAGCCGGTGACCAGCCCGCTCATCCGCCGCTTCGGGTTCAAGCACGTGATCGTCGGGGCGAACCTGCTCGGTGCCATCGTGTACGTCGCCTGCGTCTTCATCGACCCGATGACACCGTTGTGGTTGATCGCGTTCCTGCTGTTCCTCACCGGCGTCTTCCGCTCGATCGGGTTCAGCGGATACAACTCGCTGCAGTTCGCCGACGTGCCGAGCGAGCTGATGGCGCCGGCGAACACGCTCGCCTCCACGATGCAGCAGGTGGCTGTCGGCATCGGCATCGCGGTGGCGGCCCTCATCGTGCGCCTCACAACGGCCGCGGCCGGCGCTGTGGCACCGACGGATGCCTGGCTCGGGTACCGCTGGGCGCTCGCGGTGGTCGCGCTGCTGCTGGTGTTCCCGCTCGTCGAGGCCATGCTGTTGCCTCGTCACGCAGGGGAGCACGCTGCGCGGAGATAGGGCGCGTTCGCCTTTCGTGGGTTGAGGTGCTCGCCGTAAGGCGCGCGTCCCCCGTGGGTTGAGGAACTCGCCGTAAGGCGCGCGTCTCGAAACCGGCGGCGGTCGCAGCGTCCGCCAGAATAGTGTTGTGTCCGAACGAATTCTTACGGTGACCGACGTCGACTTCGTGCGACAGGGGAGGGCCATCCTCTCCGGAATCTCGCTCGAGGTCGACCGGGGCCAGCATTGGGCGCTGATCGGTGCGAACGGCGCGGGCAAGTCCACGCTGCTGAGCCTGCTCGGGGCGGTTCAGCACCCCACCGGCGGCAGCGTCGACGTGCTCGGCCGCCGCCTCGGTCGGGTCGATCTGCGCGAACTGCGGTCGATCATCGGGCACGTGAACCCGCGGCACGATGTGCGCTCGCCGCTCACGGTGCGCGAGGTCGTGTCGACAGGGATTACCGGAACGCAGGAGCTCATGATGCGGTGGGAGCCGACCGCCGAGGAGCTCGACCGGGTGGATGCGCTGGTCGAGCTGATGGGGATGACGGCACGCAGAGACGCCCGCTGGCCGAACCTCTCGCAGGGGGAGCGCGGCCGCGCACTGATCGCCCGCGCGCTGACCTCCGACCCGCACCTGCTGCTGCTCGACGAGCCGACCACGGGGCTCGACATCGCAGCGCGCGAGCACCTGCTCGACCGGGTGGACGAGCTGCGGAAGCGGCATCCCGACCTCGCGAGCGTGCTCGTCACCCACCACTTGGAGGAGTTGCCGGCGTCGACGACGCACGCCATGCTGCTGCGCGACGGCCAGGTTCTCGCGCAGGGCCCAGCGGACGAGGTGCTCACGGGGCCGCGCGTGAGCGAGGCGCTCGACTACCCGCTCGCGATCTCCCGCATCGAGGGCCGCTGGAGCGTGCGGACGGCACGGAGCTGACGGCTCCCGTGGGTTGAGGAGCACTCGCGGAGCGAGCGCGTCGCCCCGTGGGTTGAGGAGCGCCCGCAGAGCGGGCGCGTCTCGAAACCCATCATCCGGGGGGTGCGGGTTTCGAGACGCGCGCCTGCGGCGTGCTCCTCAACCCACGGAAGGGACGCGCGCCTGCGCCGTGCTCCTCAACCGGCGGAAGGGACGCGCGCCCGCGGCGTGCTCCTCAACCGGCGGAGCCTTGTAGCGCGTCGTCGAGCACCTGCAGGATGTGCCGGTACTCCTTGCCCGTCGCTCTGGTCATCCCGAGCTCGCACGTGCGATTGAGCGATGCGTGAGCGGCGGATGCCGCCGCAGCCACACCCAGCGCCTCCGGGGCCGTCGCCGACGCGGTCAGCTCGGGATGCAGCATGCCGCGATCTCCCGCGAAGGCGCAGCACCCCCAGTCCTCCGGCACGACGACCGTCTCGGCAGCGGCTTCGGCGACACGCTGCAGCGCGGGGTTGATGCCGAGATGCGTCGAGGAGCACGTCGGATGAATGGTCACGGATGACACCCGTTCGGCCTGCGGAAGCCCGGGCAGCACGTGCTGGTCCACGAACTCCACGGCGTCGACGATGCGCAGTCCGCTGTCGCCGGCCGCCTCGACCAGGATGCGCAGCCCCTCGGTGCACGATGACGCGTCGCACACCACGGGCAGGCGCCCGCCGTCGGTCGCGCGAAGCAGCGAGGCGACCACCTTCTGCTTCATGGCCTCGTAGCCGGAGGTGAGGCCCTTCGACTTCCAGGGCGTGCCGCAGCAGAGCGACGGCAGGTCATCCGGCGTGGACACCTGGATGCCGGCACGCTCGCAGAGCCGCAAGAACGACTCGGACACACTGCCGTCGACCCCGCCGAACATCGTCGTCGTGCAGCTCGAGAAGTAGACGGCGACCGGGGATTGCGATCGGATCACGGCTCGGCGCTCGCCACCCGCCGGCAGGTCGGACGAGTAGAGCGGCACGGTGTCGGCGCCCAGGATGCCGCGCGCCGCCTTCGTCGCGAGTGTCGCAGCTGCAGGCATGGCGTGCGCAGCGGTCAGCGCGACCCCGCCCGTTGAACTCGCGGCCTTCCACGCCCCGGCCGCGGCCTTCCACCCCGCCTGGCTCAGCCCGTTCTGGTGCTCGGCGCGGAGCCGTCGCACGAGGTCGCCGGTGTTGATCAGCACAGGGCACGCGGTCTGGCACATGCCGTCGACCGCGCAGGTCTGCACTCCGTCGTAGTCGTATTCCTTCTCCAGCATATGAACGAGTTCGGTGTCGCCCGCCTGCCTGGCACGCTCGAGCTCGCGTCGGAGCACGATGCGCTCTCGCGGCGTGAGCGTGAGGTCACGGCTCGGGCAGACCGGTTCGCAGTATCCGCACTCGACGCATCTGTCGACCTCCTTCTCGACAGTCGGGGAGGTCTTGAGGTTCTTGGTGTGGGCGTGCGGGTCATCCGTCAGAAGCACGCCGGGGTTGAGGAACATGCCGGGGTCGAGGAGGCGCTTCACGGCCCACATCACCTGGTAGAGCTCGTCACCGTACTGCCGAGGAACATATGGCGCCATGATGCGCCCCGTGCCGTGCTCGGCCTTGAGGGTGCCGCCCTGCGACAGGATCAGGTCGACCATGTCTTCGGTGAACGCCTCGTAGCGGGTGAGGTTCTCCGGCACGTCGAACCGCTCGTTGACGAGGAAGTGGATGTTGCCGTCTTTGGCATGCCCGAAGATGACGCTTCCCTCGTAGCCGTGCTTGTCGAACAGCTCGATCAGCCGGGCGCAGGTGTCGTTCAGCCGGTCGACCGGCACGGCGATGTCCTCGAGCAGCGCGGTCGTCCCCGAGGGGCGGGCGCCGGCGACCGCGGTGAAGAGCCCCTTGCGGATGTGCCACAGTCCGCCTCGCGTGACGGCGTCCGTGGTGAGCGCCGCATGGTTCACCAGCGGCAGCGTGGCGAAGAGCGCGGCGGCGTCATCCGTCAGCGACCGGAGGGTCTCCGCGCTGTCGGTCTGATGCTCGACGAGCAGGGCGGCGTGGTCGACGACGTCGAGCGCGAGGAGCTCCGGCGTGGCCTCCGGGTCCTGCTGCGCCACGCGCAGCGAGGCGGCGTCCATCAGCTCGATGGTCGCGAAGCCCGCTTCGACCAGTGCGGGGAGAGCCGCCGTCGCGTCTGAGAGGTTCTCGAAGATGAGGAGACCGGTGGCGAGGTGCGGATGGGCGGGCACCGTGCGGAACGTCGCCTCCGCTACGAACGCCAGGGTGCCCTCGGAGCCGATCACGAGGTGCTCGAGGATCCTCAACGGGTCGTCGTGGTCGAGGAACGAGTTGAGGCCGTAGCCCATCGTGTTCTTGATCGAGTGGAGCCTGCGCAGGCTCGCGACGGAGTCGGGGTTGGAGCGCACCCTGTCGCGGAGCGCCCGGAGGCCGGCATGGATGTCGGGCTCCCGCTCGAGCAGCGTGCGTGCGGCATCCGGCGATCCGGTGTCGATCACGGTGCCGCTCGGAAGCACGAGAACGGCTGACTCCAGGGTCTGGTAAGTGTTCGCGTGCGTTCCGCACGACATTCCGCTCGAGTTGTTCGCGACGACCCCGCCGATCGTGCACGCGATCTCGCTCGCCGGGTCCGGGCCGAGCTTGCGGCCGAATCTCGCCAGCCGGGCGTTCACGGCCCGCACCGTTGCGCCCGGTTCGACGCGGACGCGGGCGCCGTCATCCAGCACCGTGATCGTGCGGAAGCCGGTGCGGGTGTCGAGCAGCACCCCATTCGTTCCCGCCTGGCCGGAGAGGCTGGTGCCGCCGGAGCGGAAGGTGACCGGCACGCCCTGCGTGCGTGCGGCGGCGAGCACTCGAGCGACCTCCGAGGCGTCGCTCGCTGTTGCGACTGCGAGCGGTGTCAGTTGGTAGTGCGAGGCGTCGTGAGCGCCGGCGAGCCGGTCTGATGGGCGAGCGGCCACACGGGCGCACGCTTCATCGAGCGCGGAGATCAGGCGGGGGTCCGGGGACGCGAGCGTTGCAGTTTGGGCCACCGTCTCAGGATGCACCCTGACCCCTGATGAGGAAGAATTCATTCTAGAATGGATATACACCACACGAGGAAGAGAACGACGACGTCCATCCCCGAAGACCTCACGCTCGACGCGATCGCCGTCGGCACCTCAGCCCTCGGCGGGCGCACAGAGCGCAACCCCGACGAGGAGCTTGCCGCCGCGACGGCGATTCTGCGGGGACCGTTCCACACGGTCGACACCTCCAACGCGTACTCCGGCGGCCGATCGGAGGAACTGCTGGGCATGGCTCGCGCCGAGCTCGGAGACCAGCCGACAGCCGACATCGTGACCAAGGTCGACCGTGATCCCACTACGGGAGCGCTCGACAGGGACCGGGTTCTGCGGTCGTACGAGGAGAGCATGACGCGACTCGGTCTCGATCGGGTCGACATCCTGCATCTTCACGATCCGTACACGATCTCGCTCGGTGAGGCGACCGGGCAGGGCGGCGCGATCGAGGGGATGCTCGAGCTGCGCGAGTCCGGAGCGGTATCCGCCATCGGGATCGCTGCCGGGCCGATCCCGCTGATGCGTTCGTACGTCGATACGGGCGTTTTCGACGTGCTCCTCACGCACAATCGCTACACCCTCGTGGACAGGAGCGCCGAGTCGCTGCTGCTGGAGGCCAGGCGACGCGGCATGGGCGTGTTCAACGCCGCACCGTTCGGCGGCGGGCTGCTGGCGACCGGCGCACGACCCGGCGCCACGTATGCCTATCGGCCGGCATCCGACGACCTGATCGCGTGGGTCGAGCGAGTCGAGGTGCTCTGCTTCGAGCACGGAGTATCGCTTCAGGCCGCTGCCCTGCACTTCTCGCTGCGCTCGCCGCTGGTCGACTCCACTGTCGTCGGAGTCTCTTCGCCGCGGCGGCTCGCCGAGTTGGAAGCGCTGAGTCGGGTCGAGGTTCCGGAAACGTTGTGGGCAGAGCTGGAGGCGATCGGTCACGCGCCGGCGCCATGGGAAGGGGAGTGAGCGTGTCGTCGTACTGGGAGAGCACCGAGCCGGGAGAAGGGCGGCGCGACCCACGTGCCGACTCACTCAGCGACGCACGTGTCCTCAGCCTGAACGGGGAGTGGCGCTTCCGGCTGTCGCCGACGGCGGAGGGAACCGGCGATGCGTTTCTCGCCGACGGGTTCGACGACTCCGGCTGGGACCGGATGCCCGTTCCGTCACACTGGGTGCTCGAACCCTTCACGCCGCTCGCCGGTGGACCGGCGCGATCGATGCGCGGAACCTCTGAGGGGCCGCTCTACACGAACACCTCGTATCCGATCCCGTTGAACCCGCCGTTCGTCAGCACGGAGAACCCGACCGGGGACTATCGGCTCGAATTCGACGCCCCCGCGGGCTGGGGCAGCGCAGTGCTGCGGTTCCAGGGCGTCGACTCATGCGCCAAGGTGTGGCTCAACGGCGAAGAACTCGGCTGGTCGACGGGCAGCAGGCTTCCATTCGAGTTCGACGCGGTCGTGCGGCCCGGCCGCAACGTGCTCGCCGTCCGCGTGCACCGCTGGTCGGCGGGCACTTACCTCGAAGACCAGGACATGTGGTGGCTCCCCGGCATCTTCCGCGACGTCGAGCTGCTCGAGCGTCCGGCCGGCGGGATCGACGACCACTTCGTGCACGCCGACTACGACCCCGAGACGGGACTCGGCACCCTGCGCGTCGAGGCGTCGACGCCCGCCGTCGTGGAGATCCCCGAGCTCGACATCCGCATGGCCACCGGGGAGAGCGCAACGGTCGCGGTCGAACCGTGGAGCGCCGAGGTGCCGCGCCTGTATCGCGGCGTGCTGCGGTCGGCCGGGGAGGCCGTCGAGCTCGCCGTGGGGTTCCGTCGCGTCGAGATCGTCGACGGGGTCTTCCGCGTCAACGGCAGGCCGGTGAAATTCCGCGGCGTGAACCGACACGAGCACCATCCCGACACCGGCAGAACGCTGGATCGCGACACCATGATCCGCGACATCGTCATGATGAAGCGGGCGAACGTCGACGCCGTGCGCACCAGCCATTACCCGCCGCACCCCGAGTTCCTGCGACTCTGCGACGAATACGGCCTGTGGGTCGTCGAGGAGTGCGACATCGAGACGCACGGGTTCGTCTTCACGTCGCCGGAGGCGAACCCGCCCGCCGATCCGCAATGGCGCTCGGCGCTGCTCGATCGGCTGCAGCGCATGGTCGAGCGGGACAAGAACCACGCGAGCGTGGTGGTCTGGTCCCTCGCCAACGAGAGCGGATCGGGCTCGATGTTCGGCGAGCTCGCGGCGTGGCTGCGGCAGCGCGACCCCTCGAGGCCCGTGCACTATGAGCGCGACCCCAGCTACCAGGACTCCGACTTCTACGCCGTGATGTACCCGCCGCTCGACGAGCTCGAGCGCATCGGCCGGCACGAGGAGAAGGCACCTGACGGCATCACCGCCGAGCAGGATGACCGGCGTCGCGGCCTGCCGTTCCTGCTCGTCGAGTACGCGCACGCGATGGGCAACGGACCGGGCTCGCTCAGCGACTACTGGCACATCATGGCGGAGCACGACCGTATCTGCGGTGGGTTCGTGTGGGAGTGGATCGACCACGGCTTCACTGCCGTGACGGATGACGGCACCCCCTTCGTCATGCACGGAGAGGATGTCGACTACGAGCCGAACGGCGGCCGCTTCAGCCTGGACGGGCTGGTGTTCAGCGACCGCACGCCGACGTCGGGTCTCACCGAGCTCTCCAAGGCCTACGCGCCGATCCGGCTCGAGGTGGACGAGACCGTGCGGATCGTCAATCTGCGCCACACGGCAGACACCTCCGACCTGCGCTTCAGATGGCGAATCGAGGAGGACGGCTTCCTCATCGAGGGCGGGCAGCTCGAGGTGTCGGCGATTCCGGCATCCGAGTCCGCCTGCATCGATTTGCCGACCGTCAGGCCGCGGGTGGGCCACGAGACGGTGGTGACCGTCAAGGCTGTGCTCGCTCGCGACACCCCGTGGGCCGAGGCCGGACACGTCCTCGCGTGGGGACAGCGGGTCGTCGCCCCCGTCGAGTCGCGGGCGAACCCGAGCGGCGTCCCGGAGCCCCAGTTACTGGAACCAGCGACATCCATCGCCCACGACCCGCGTCTGGGCCGTGCCGTCTTCGACGGGCGAACCGGGCGGCTGAAACGGTGGGGCGACCTCGAGCTGGACGGCCCCTGGCTCGACCTCCACCGGGCCCCGACCGAGAACGACCACGGCCAGGGCGAACTCAACGACATCGCATCGGTCTGGCATGCCACGGGACTCGACCGCCTTCTGCACCGCACCGACGTCATCGAGCAGGGCGAGGGCTGGATCCGTGTCGCGGGGCGCACCGCTCCGGCATCGCATCCGCATGGCGTCGACTGGACGATGCTGTGGCGTGCGGATGACCGGGGTCTGGTCCTCTCCGTCGACGCGTCCTTCGTCGGACCGTGGAGCGACACCCCGTTCCGTCACCGCGACATCTGGGTCCCCCGCCTCGGACTGCGGTTCGCGCTCCCCGGCGGATATCAGACCGTCGAGTGGTACGGGCGGGGACCGGGGGAGACCTATGTCGACTCGTTCGAGGGGTCGCGCATCGGCGCCTTCGCGACGAGCATCGACGGGCTGCAGGTGGACTACCCGGTTCCGCAGGAGAACGGCAATCACGTGCAGACGCGGCACCTCGTGCTGCGTGGCGCCGGCCTGCGGGCATTTCGGGTCGACGGGATGCCGACCTTCGACTTCACCGCACGACGCTGGACCTCCGTCGATCTGCAGAACGCGAGCAAGCCGTACGAGCTCGTCGATTCCGGCACGGTCTGGCTCAACGTCGACCACGCACACCAGGGGATCGGCTCTGCGTCGGTGGGACCGGCGCTGCCCGAGCGCTACCGGATCCCTCGGGAGCGCACGCGCTGGAGCGTCAGGCTGCAGCTGGCGTAGGACTCACTCGCCCATCGCGAGCAGCCGCACCAGGAAGTCGTCGTCCCCGACCTGCCCGCCCTTGAGCACCAGCTCCAGGCCGTCGATCGCCGGGTCGTCGGCGTGCGCGCGCAGCACGACGACGTTCGCCCACGGGTTGGCGGCGATGGAGAGCGAGTCGACGCCGAGGAGCCGGATGACGCGGCTTGAGGTGTCTCCCCCGCACACCACGACGCGCCCGGAGGCGCCCGTGTCCGCCGCCGCGGCGACGAGCTCGGCGGCGCCGTCGGCGATCGCCTGTAACGTGATGGGCTCACCGGTCGACGTCTGCTCAAGCCCGTCCGAGGCGAGCACGACGCTGCGGCCCGACCCGAGGGCCGCCAGAACGGCGGGGATGACGTCGGTGTTCGAACCACTCGGCACGGGAAGTGGAAGAACCAGCCATCCTGCAGCGGCGGCCGCCGCGATCTGGCGCCCGGTCTGCGCCGAGCGGCTGCCGGAGACGGCGAGGATCGGACCGCCGCTTCCGGTGCTCGACGACAGGGCGGCGGCGTCTCCGGGCGCCGCGGCCGCCAGCGCATGGCTGAGGCCGCCTGAGCCGAGTGCGAACAGCGGAGCGGGCAGGGAGAGGATGGCTGTGCCGAGGGTCTCCAGCTGCTCGTCGTTCAGCGCGTCGAGCACGACGGCGGCGGCAGGCGAGTCTCGCAGGAGCCCGGCGATCGTCTCCGCCGACCCGTAGCTCGTGAACGGGAGATGCTCGATGGGCAGAGAGGTCTGCTTCGCGAGGTGCAGTGCCAGGTCGGACTCGTCCATCGGCGTCGACGGGTGCGTCGACATCGTCGGCTGGCGATCCAGTCGATGGACGACGCCGTTCTCGGCGGCGAAGTGGTGTCCGAAGACCGTGTAGCGGCCGAAGTCGGGTTGAGCGAACAGCACGGGCACCGTCTCGGTGGGCACGACGCTGCGGCCGAGCTCGATCACGCGACCGAGGCTGCCGATGTACGCGGAGGAGTCGGCCGTCGAGCACGCCTTGTACTGCAGGATGGCCGGGCTCAGCGACGACAGCGCATCGAAGACCGGAAGCAGTTCGGCGTCGAGCTCGTCAGTCGGCAGCGACCTGGCGATACCGGCAATGCCGACCGCGTCGCTGTGCTCCGCAGCCTCCCGCAGTCTCTCGGGCGATGGGAGGCCGACGAACAGCCGTGCGGTCCATCCACGTCGTGAGAACTGCAGGAGCGCGTCGACGCTCCCGGTGAAGTCGTCGCCGTAGAACGCGACGCGTGGGGTAGCCACCCTCGGCTCGGACACCCTCGGCTCGGACACGCTCGGCTCGGGCACGCTCGGCTCAGACACGTACCGAGTCGACGCGTACCGGCCCGAACAGCTCCGTCGCGCGTCGCAGCGACTCGGAGTTCTCGAGCGCGGTCATCGCGTCCTCGCCGCGCGCCGCGGATGCCCATGCCTCCCGCATGCTGGCGACTCCCGCGGCAGCGCCGTCCGGATGCCCGTGGATGCCCCCGCCGGCCAGAACAAGCAGGTCGGTCGTCCCGACGGCGTCCAGGGTGGCGTGCGCGAGTCCCGCCCACTGCCCGGAGGAGAGCACCGGCACGGTGGACGTCAGGCCGAGCAGCGGTTCACGCACCGCCGCGATGGAGTCGAGCACTTCGGCATCCGTCTCGTAGAACTTGTTGCTGATCCCGTTCGTGTGCAGATGGTCTGCGCCGCAGAGGCGCACGAGCTTCTGCCACGCACGGAACCCTATCCCGAGTTGCTCCGATCGGCTGAGCGCACCGAACATGGCACGGTGGCCGTGGATGGGCACGCTGGAGAAGCCGCGCAGGTACTCGAGTCCCGCAAGGCCGATCAGGTTCACGCATGCCATCACGCACGTGCCGCCCGCGTTCACGACCAGGTCGTGGTTGGCCTCGAGCCGTCCGATGTCGTCGGTGATGTTGAAGGCGTACATCGGCTTCACGCCCGTGCGGTCGGCGTGGCGCTCCAGCACGGGCATCACGGCTTTCACACGCTCGGCGAGGGGTGCCCCTCGCCCGTTGCCCTGCAGCTCGTCGTCCTTGATGAAGTCGATGCCTGCGGCGGCCAGCTCGTCGACGACCTCGGCGATCTCGTGCGGCGCGAGGCCGATGCTCGGCTTGATGATCGTGCCGAGCAGCACGCCGGAGGGCCGGCCGACGAGGCGCCTGGTGCCCTCGACCCCGAACTGCGGACCGGAGTACCTCTCGGTGAACTCGGAAGGGAGGTCGAGGTCGACGAGCTTCACCGCAGCAAGCTCCTTCACCTCGAAGAGGTTTCCGGCGACCGCAGCGAGCAGATTGGGGATCGACGGCCCGAAGTTATCGAGCGGAAACCTCAGCCGAAGTCGAGCCCTGCGCCGCGCGGACGGGTCTCCGACGGTGCCGGGCAGCGGAGAGGCCCCGGTGAGCGGCAGCTCCTCGAGGTCGACGACCTGCGCCGCGAATCGGGCACGCACGTCATCCGACTCGCGCTCGACGCGCACGAAGGTGCCTGTGGACTGTTCGCCGGCCAGGATCTCAGCCGCCTTGCGCAGGGGCAGCGACGTCTCGATGATGTAGGTCGCGGTGACGTACTGGTTCTGCATCTGGCTCACCACACGACCGGAATCCACACGGACATCTCCGACGCCCCGCGGTTGCCCCACGCGAAGTACGGGATGAGCCGGGTCTCGACGGTCTCGAGGTCGTCGTCGGAGAGGTCTTCGTACAGCGACCCTGTGCCGCCTTCCGGCAGCACGGCCAGCGAGACAGGGATGACCTGCAGGGGATGGCCGGCGATCTCGCCCGCGACCGCGGTCAGCTCGGTCCCGCGGCGGAAGGCGATGCGCTCGAGCGGCATGCCTGCCGGGAGGTCGGTGCTCTCCAGGCAGTAGACGACCGGCCCTCGCTGCACGGCGACCTGGTTCGTCACCTCCTCGGCGAGACGGTTCGCGCGGAGCACCCGGGTCCTCAGGGGAAGGTTCAGCTCGATCGTGTCGCCCGCCTGCCAGTCACGCTCGAGTCGTGTGTACGTTCCGGGACCCGACGCGTCCACCCGCTCGCCGTTGACGGTGAGGGTGGCACCGCGGGCCCAGCCGGGAATGCGGAGGTGAACGGGCAGGCCGCCGTCTGTCGCGTCCTCGACGGTGAAGCGCACCCGTTCCTCCCACGGGTACTCGGTGTCCTCGCGGAGGGCGAGCACCCGTGACCCGTCGGCGACGCGGATGTCGCTGCCGCCGTACAGGTGCACGTAGACCTCGCCTGCCGAGACGGATGCCGCACGCTCGTGGAACCGAGCGAGGGTGCGCGCGGTGTTCGGCGGGCAGCAGAAGCAGCTCAGGTAGGTCTGCCTCAGGCGCTCGTCGGAGGGCGGCGGAACGGGAACGGGATCGAGCGCCGTGTCTCCCGGACGTCTCAGCGGGTAGGGGAGATCCCGCACCTGCCTGAGCGGGTTCGTGTAGAAGTAGGCGGTGCCGTCGAGGCTGATGCCGGCGAGCAGCGCGTTGTACGCGATCGTCTCGATGACGTCGGCGTACCTGGCGTCTCCGGTGAGGGCAAGCATCCGCTCGCTCCAGAGGATCATCCCGATGTTCGCGCACGACTCGCTGTGCGCCGTCGTGTTCGGCAGCTGATAGGCGCGGCCGTACGCCTGATGCACCCTGCTGATCTCCGACTGCCAAGGATCGCCATCGGGAGAGGCGCCGTCGTAGAGCGCGCCGCATCCCCCCGTGACGTAGAGCTTCGTGTCGACGACGTCCTGCCAGAGGCCCTCGAGAACGTCGAAGAGTTCGTCGTCCTCCTTCTCCGCGACGAGGTCTGCCAACCCGGCGTACAGGTAGTTGGCGCGCACGGCGTGACCGGCGACGACCTTCTGATCGCGTACGGGAAGACGGTCCTGGTTGTCGTCGCCACCGTCGAAGTCGTCTCGCACGCGCACGAATGCCTCGGCGAGACGGAGGTACTGGTCATCCTGCGTCACTCGGTAGAGCTCGACGACCGCCATGTAGTGGGAAGGGCAGATCGCGCTCCTGGCCAGCTCGACCGGCTTGTTCGTCGCCAGGTCCTCCAGGAAGTCCGCGGCCTTGCGCGCCACATTCAGAAGAGTGGTGCTTCCCGTCACCTCGTAGTGACGGACCCCCGCCGTGATGAGGTGGCCGAGGTTGTAGGTCTCGAAGGCGAACCGGTCGGCCAGCTCGACGGCGTCGCCGTTGTTGCCGGCCGCGATGATCGTCGGCGTGTGCAGGTAGCCGTCGTCGCGCTGCACAGACGCGATGAGCTCGGCGACCTCCTCGACTGCGTCAGCCAGCCACTGCTCCGGCGCCACTTCGAGCTGGGCGATCGCGGCTTCGAGCCACTTGTAGAGGTCGCCGTCCATGAAGGGCGGGCCCTGGTGCTCTCCGTCTTCGATCCCGGCCGCGATGCGGAAGTTCTGCAGCCCTGGGCTCACCGCTGGGTCGCTGAGCGATGCCCACATCTGCGGAACCGTGGTCTCGAACGTGCGCTCTTGCACGTCGTGCCAGAAGCCTCTTCCCCACCGCACCTGCGCTGCACGAAGTGCGCGAAGAGGCTCGGTGGGGAGCGGGGTCGTCGTCGACATGTGTTCCTCTCGGGTGTGGCCGGTGCAGTCAGGCTAAAAGGTGGTGCAAGAATTCGCAAGCCTGCATGAACTTGCAGTATGGAACGTGTCAACGGGCTAAGAATGCATAGAATTTCAACCCTGACTGTTGACACACCTCAAATCGACGCCTAGTCTCACTCCGTACCTTCCGCATGCCCCCGCAATCCACGTTCGTCAAGGAGGACGCAATGATCACCCGCCGAAGCCGCCGCACCCTGGTGACGGTGTCCCTCGCCGCCGTGACGGCCATCTCTCTCGCTGCCTGTTCCAGCGGCGGAGCGTCAGCCGGCGGCAACTCCGCCGGCAAGGACCCGCAGAACTTCACGGTCCTCACTGCCAACGAGAACCCCGCGCTCGCCGCCGACATCAAGGCACTTTCCACCGGCGCGTGCTCAGCGGAGAACAAGGCACTCCCTCTGAAGAGCGAGACGGTCGCGCAGGCCGACGTCGTTCAGAAGGTCACGCTGCTGGCCAGCCAGAACGCGCTTCCGACGCACTTCATCGCCGGAACGTCGATGGTCACGCCGACCGGAGACCTCGGCAAGAACAAGCTCGTGCTGAACTACGAGAACGAGCTCAAGAAACTGGGCGTGTGGGATGACATCCTTCCCTCCGCCGCCTCGACGGTGTCCTCGGTGTACGGCCAGATGGTCTCGCTGCCGTACCAGTACAACATCGAGGGCATCTGGTACAACAAGGACCTCTTCTCCAAGCTTGGGCTGTCGCAGCCGACCACCTTCGACGAGCTGATGGCCGACGCCGCCAAGATCAAGGCAGCCGGCTACACCCCGTTCGCCACCGACGGCAAGGACGCCTGGCCGATCACGCGCCTCATCGGCGACTACATCTTCCGCAGCGTCGGTCCCGACGCGATGAAGGACATCAAGGACGGCAAGGCCAAGCTGACCGACGCCAAGTATGTGAAGGCCGCGACTGAGATCCAGAAGATGGCGCAGGACGGCTACCTCGGGCAGGGCTTCGTCTCCACCGACGCCGCGACGGCGACCAACGACTTCCTCACCGGCAAGGCGGCCATGATGTACAACGGCTCCTGGCTGCTCTCGAACATCAACGACAAGTCGCAGGATGTCATCGGCGCCGACAACGTCGGCCTCATGCCGTTCCCCGGTGTCACCGGTGGTGCGGGCAGCATCGACCAGTGGCCGGCGAACGCGGGCGCTGCGATGTCGATGAATTCCAAGCAGGCGGGCCCGAAGGTCGACGCGTGGCTCAAGTGCATCGCGCAGAACTACGGTTCTGAGGCCATGAAGAACGGCGGGGTCGTGTCGGGCTTCAAGCTGAACAAGGATGTCGCCGACATCCCTGCCCCGACGAAGATGGTGCAGACCAAGGTCGCCGACATCAAGGAGACCGTGCTCTGGTTCGAGGCCCTGATGGACGCGAAGTCGACGGCCCTCGCGCAGTCGAACGTCTCGCTGCTGACCACCGGCCAAATGACGCCGCAGACGTACATGTCGCAGCTTCAGGCCAGCCTCGACGCCAACAAGTAGAAGCCGCAAGGCAAGGCGTCTACCAGCTCGGATCTTGCCGCACGGCCAAGGTCCGAGCCGGTTGGCGTCAGGAGGACTTTCATGCAACGTGTGTTCGGCGATCGCAAGACCATCGTCATTCTTCTTGCGCCGACGCTCATCATCTATGTGCTTCTGAAGATCGTTCCGGTGATGTGGTCGCTCGGGCTCTCGTTCTTCGAGGGCAACTCGCTGAGCGGCTTCTCGTTCGTGGGCTTCGCGAACTTCGGCAAGTTCTTCACCGACCCGATCGCCATCCAGTCGCTCTGGGTGAGCATCATCTTCGCCATCCTCGCGACCGGCGGGCAGATCATCCTCGGCTACCTGCTCGCGCTTCTGTACGTCTTCGTGCTGAAGAACGGCTCGGCCTTCGTGCGCACCGCGGTGTTCTTCCCGATGGTGCTGCCGACCGTCGCTGTGGCGCTGCTGTTCCGCAACCTCGTCTCGGTCGGCCAGAACCAGGGGCCGGTCAACGACATCATCAACTTCTTCGGCGGCAAGAGCGTCGAGTTCCTCGCCTCCGGCGTCGGCACCATGGTCGTGGCCCTGGCGATGACCTACTGGAGCTCGATGGGGTTCTACGCCGTGCTGCTCTACACGGGCCTGCTCGACATCCCAGAGGAGGTGATCGAGTCCGCGCGGCTCGACGGTGCGAACGGCGCCAAGCTCGTGCGGCACATCATCGTGCCGCTCTCTATGCCGATCTTGATCTCCTCGATCATCTTCAGCTTCAACTCGACGCTCAAGGTCTTCGACAGCCTGCTCGCGCTGAACAACGGCGGCCCGGGCACCTCGACGACTCCGCTCACCCTGTACATGTACCAGACAGCGTTCAACTACTCCGACTACGGCTACGCCAGCACGATCGCGCTGGTCCTGACCATCCTGTGCCTGCTCTTCACGCTCGCGATCTTCCGTTCATCGAGCAGGAAGGTGGAGAGCTGAGATGACCACCTCGAAGACCATCACCGAGACCAGCTTCACGCAGACGCGCGCCACCTCCTCGGCGCGGTCCCGCAGGGTCGCACGGGCGATCCGCAGGTTCCCCGTCTGGATCCTCGTCGCCGTGCTGCTGATCGTCGTGCTCTATCCGCAGTTCTGGATGGTCATGGGCTCCTTCAAGACCCAGACCGAGTTCCTCTCCAACCCGACCTGGAGCCTTCCGCAGCACTGGGACTTCAACAACTACGTGCAGGCGCTCACGACCGGCAATGTCGCGGTGAACTACCGCAACAGCATCCTCGTCACGGTTCCGTCGGTCTGTCTCATCCTCATCCTCGGCGTCGCCGCCGGCTACGCCCTCGAGGTGATGGTGTGGCGCGGGCGCAATCCCGTGCTACTGCTCATCCTTGCCGGCATCATGGTGCCCGGTCAGATGATCCTGGTGCCGCTCTTCACCTTCTACTTCAAGATCGGCATCACCGACAGTCTCTGGCCGATGATCATCACGTACACCGTGGATGGCCTTCCCTTGACGACCTTCTTGATGGCTGCCTACTTCAGGTCGGTGCCCCGTGAGGTGTTCGAGGCTGCGACCGTCGACGGATCGGGACCGCTCCGCTCGTTCTTCACGATCGGCGTTCCGCTGATGCGCAACGCGATCCTGACCGTTGCGCTCGTGGAGTTCTTCAGCATCTGGAACGACCTGCTCATCGCCCTGACGTTCACGACCGACCCGTCGCTGGCGACCATTCAGGTCGGCCTTCTCAGCTTGAACGACCAGTATGGATCCACGCAGTACGGCCCGCTGTTCGCTGCCGTCAGCATCAACATCATCGTGCTGCTCATCGTGTTCATCTTCCTCAACAAGAGGATCATGTCCGGTCTCGCGGCCGGGTCTCTGAAGGGATAGGTCATGACCAGAGTCGCGTTCCTGCACACCGGAGCCGTCGTCATCCAGCCCGTGATGGAGCTGGCGAAGGAGTACCTTCCCGACACGACGACGATCAACTACCTCGACGACCGCATCGTTGCCGACCTGGGTGACGACGAGCTTGCCTCGTCCGTTCCCACCAGGGTCGCGGGGCTGGTCGCCGCGGCGGAGACAGCGGGCGCCGACGTCGTGATGCTGACGTGCTCGTCGATCTCGGAGCTCGCAGCGCCCGTGTCGCGCGAGCTCGGCATCCCCGTGCTGCGCATCGACGAGGCGATGGCGGACGAGGCCGTCGCGACGGGGCACCGCATCGCCGTGCTCGCGACCCTGCCGACCACCTGCGCGCCGACGCTGAGGCTGATCGCGGAGCGCGCGGCGCTCGCCAAAGCCGACCCCGAGATCACCAGCGAGGTCATCGAGGGAGCGTTCGAGGCCGTCTCGCACGGCGACCGCGAGACTCACGACCGGTTGGTGGCCGGTGCGATCGAGCGCGTCGCGGCCGACGCCGACGTGATCGTGCTGGCGCAGGCGTCGATGGCCACTGCCGCGAGTGCCGCGCACGTCGACATCCCCGTGCTGACGAGCCTGGTACCGGGCATCCGTCGTCTGCGCGAGGCCATCGACACGCTCTAGGGCGTCCCAGCGCTGGAGGCCGCCCCAGCCCGGTCATTCCTGGGCGAGCGCCTCCGCGGTCTGCAGGTCCGTCACGAGAGTGTTGACCCAGTTGCCTGCCAGAGCGCCCCGGATCGCCTCGTGCTTGCGCATGCCGCCTGCGATGCCGACCCTGCGGGGAACCCGGCGAAGGTCGTCCACCGGGATGGCGATGATGCGGTCATCCACCGGTCCGGCGACGGCCGAACCGTCGGCACGGAAGATGCGGTGGCAGATGTCGCCCACCGCGCCGTCCGCGATGAGGCGCTCCCTGTCAGAGGTCGCGAATGCGTTGCCGCTGACGGCCAGGATGTCGGACGGCTCGATGCTGCCGATGCCCATCACCGCCATGGTGAGCTCGCGCCAGTGGCGTGACACCTCCTGCATCGAGGGGTCGGCGAGCAGGCTGTCGCGGATGTCGCGGCCGGCCACGATTCCTGGGGCTTGCACGTAGACCGCCTCGGCGCCGAGGATGCGCGCCAACTCGCCGAGCAGGCGATGGGAGTGGCTCTGCACATCGGGCGAGCCGATGCCGCCGAGCAACTGCACCACCTCGGTCGCGCCGCGCGCCGTGAACGGACGCATCCGATCCGTCATGGCGAGAAGTGTCTGGCTCCACGACGAGACACCGATGCGGTCGGCCCCGCTGAGCGTCGACTCGAGGTACGCGGCGGCGCCCGCTCCGATCGCGCCGATGCGCTCGGCGTCGTCGGCATCGGGGTCGCAATCGACGACGACAGCCTCGGCGAGGCCGTAGCGTTCCTCGAGCGCCTCTTCGAGTTCTGCGTAGACGCCGGGGGCGACGGTGACGATCGTGCGCACGATCCCGAGGTTGGCCGCGCGCTTGAGAAGGCGCGACACCTTCGCCTGCGAGATGTTGAGCGCGTCGGCGATGTCAGCCTGCCGGATGCCCCGCTCGTGGTACATCCGCGCCACCTTCGTGAGCAGGCGCACCTGTCCGTCGTGCAGCCGAGTGGTGTGGTTGGTGGACATGAGTGCTCCGATCGGCGGGATCGTCTCTAAACCCTGGACTCAATTTCGCCTCAGCAGGGATAGTCTGCGTGCCAGACGCTTCGTTGCGCCCATCCCGCGACTCGATCGCAGTCCATGACCCAAGTCTAATGTTCTTGCAGGGCAGTATGGATATGCACACTCGGATTTGTCAGAGCGATGCGAGCGCGAGCCCGGCGGCCGCGGCGAGCACGGTGAGCACGAGCATCCCGAGGCTGTTCAGCACGGATGCCACTCCCTTGCGTTCCATCACGAGCCGTGCCGTCTCGAAGCTGGCGGTGGAGAACGTGGTGTAACCGCCGAGGAAGCCGGTGCCGAGCACGATGCGCCAGTCCGTCGGCGCGGCGTGGAACAGCACGATGCCGGTCAGCACGCCGAGCAGCAGCGACCCGCTGACGTTGATGATCATGGTGCCTGCCGGAACGACCCAACGCAGCCGGGTGCGCACCGTGCCGTCGAGCACGAAGCGGGCGACGGCACCTACCCCGCC
Source organism: Humibacter soli (assembly GCF_054779035.1). Classification (NCBI taxonomy): domain Bacteria; kingdom Bacillati; phylum Actinomycetota; class Actinomycetes; order Micrococcales; family Microbacteriaceae; genus Humibacter; species Humibacter soli. The sequence goes on from NZ_BAAGYX010000003.1 coordinate 170,479, forward strand.
GCTCACCGCGACGAGCGCGGCGATCACGATCGCGGTCATCCGACGTCCTCACCGGGAACCGCGCGGGGTCTGACCAGGGCAGCGCCGGCCGCGATGCCCAGCAGCGAGGCGCCGAGGCCGATGATCAGGGTGCCGAGCGCGTAGCCCGCGCCCAGCCATCCCCCTCCACCGATCAGCTGGGCCGTCTCGACGGCGAACGTGCTGTAGGTCGTGAAGCCCCCCATCACACCCGTTCCGATCAGAAGGCGGAGCGTTCGACCGCGCCGGGACTCAGCGCCGCGCTTGGCGATGCCGCCGAGCAGCAGGCCGAGCAGAAAGGCGCCGACGACGTTGACAAGCAGGGTGGCGACCGGCAGGCCGCCGATGGGCGGGAACGCGAGGGCCAGGACGTACCGAGCAAGGGTTCCCACCGCGCCCCCCACGAAGACGAGCGCGATGGCGCCCGGCCGCAGGTGAAGGGGCGGGCGGCGTCGAGGACTCGGGTCGGGCACCCGCTCGGAAGGCGAGCTCATCAAGCCCCGGCGGCGTCACCCCGACGCGCCGGGTCGTGGCCGTCGACGGTGTGGCCGACCGGGATGACGATCACCGGCCGAGCCTGGTTGTGCGCCAGGCTCACCCCGATCGATCCGGCGAGGAACTCCTCGAGGCTGGCGCGGAACCCCGGCTTGCGGGTGCCGACCGCGATGGCCCGCGCGTTCCGCTCGTCGGCGACGCGACCGAGCTCGATCGCGGGGTCGCCGGCGCGCGCGAGGATCTCGAACGGATCGGAGACCAGTCGGCGCAACCGTCCGGCGAGGTCCGGGTCGAACGTCTCCTCCTGCGTGTCGGCGACGTCGGGGTCGAGCGGCATGGAGAGCACCGATCCGTCGGGCAGCGTGCTGATCGAATAGCGCAGCGGCTCGACGCTGACGAACACCAGCGGCGCTCGAAGATCTCGTGCAAGCGCGGCGGATTCGGTGATGACGACCTCGGGCACGTCGGTGACGACACCGACGATCAAAGGACGGGCGGATGTCGCACCGTCGCCGACCTGCGAACCTGCTGCGTCGCTCATGGTTGGCACTATACCGAGACCCGTCGGGCCGCTTCCCGTAGCCGCGCGAGCAGACTCTCGTCGCCGCGCAGCTCGTACTCGATGTCGGCAGGAACCCAGACCACAGCGCTGAGAAGCTGCGGCACCGTCTCGCCCGAGATCGGCCACACGCAGCGGTCGGGCCCTTCGTCGACCAGCCCGGCTCCCCATCCGCCGAGGCGTTCGCGCATCGTCTCGATCGAGGCGTGCAGCACGACGTCGAGGCGCAGCGGTTGCCTGACGCTGCGGATGCCGGTCCGAACGTATCCTGCGGCATCCCCTCCGGGAATCGGTCGCGGCTCGAAGCGCACCCTCGTGCCGAAGACCTCGGCGATGCGATCGACGCGGAAGGTGCGCCAGTCCTCCCGTTCGCGGTCCCACGCGACCAGGAACCAACTGCGGCCCTGGGTCACGACGGCGTGCGGCTCGACGCTGCGCTGGGATTCCGTGCCGTCCGCCGCACGGTAGCGGAAGCGGATGCGCTCCTGATCGCGGCACGCCAGCGCGAGGGTTCCGATCAGCTCGGGCGCCACAGGGGCACCTCCGGTGGGCGACGTGTGCAGGGTGGATGCCAGTGCATCCGTTCGCGCCCTCAACGCGGGCGGCAGAAGCTGCTCGAACTTCGCGAGGGCGCTGAGCGTGGTGTTCTCACCGTCGACCAGGCCCTGCGCGACGGCGGAGCGAAGGCCGACTGCTACCGTGACCGCCTCCTCCTCGGTGAGCAGCAGCGGCGGGAGCCGCGAGCCTGCCTCGAGCCGATAGCCTCCCGCCGTGCCGCGCGCCGCGTCGATGCGGTAGCCGAGCTCACGCAGCCGGTCGATGTCGCGGCGCAGCGTGCGCTCGGTGACGCCGAGGCGGTCGGCCAGCTCGGGGCCGGCCCACTGCCGGTGCGTCTGCAGCAACGAGAGCAGTTCGAGCACGCGTGATGCTGTGGCGGCCATGACATCCATTCTTCCTGAATTCAGGACAGAAACTGACCTGAACGGACAATAGCGTGAGAGCACATCATCCGAACCGCCCCGAATCGCGGGGCCGCGCGAGAGGAACCCGTCATGGACTTCAAGATCGAACTCGTCTTCGTTCCCGTCAGCGACGTCGACAGGGCGAAGCACTTCTACGCCGACCAGCTCGGCTTCCCGGTCGACTACGACCACACCGTGAGTGACGAGATCCGGTTCATCCAGATCACCCCTCCTGGGTCGGCGTGCTCGATCGCTTTCGGCAAGGGCCTGACCGAGATGGCGATCGGCAGCCAGCGCGGCGTGCAGATGGTGGTCGACGATGCGGATGCCGCACGAGAGCACCTCGTCGCGAACGGTGTCGACGCGACCGAGGTGCAAGACCTCGCCTGGGGCAGGTTCGTCTCATTCGAGGACCCGGACGGCAACCGCTGGACGCTGCAGCAGCTCCCGCAGCGCGACTAGCGTGCGCGGCCGCTGAGGCCCACCGCTGCACATCCGCCGGGAGCGGCCGACGGCCGGGGCGCCCCGTGATACCGTCCCCCTGTGTCCCGTATCGTGGCGGCCGCGCCGGCCGTCCCAGCACACCGCTATTCGCAGGCGGAGATCACGGGAGTGCTCGAGCCTCTGCTGACTCACGACCCCGCGCGCGCGGCCATTCTGCGGCGCATCCACGCCTCAAGCGGCGTCGAGAGCCGCAACCTCGTCATGGAGCTCGACCGGTACTCGACCCTCGACTCGTTCCACGAGGCGAACGACCTCTTCATCGCGGCCGGAACCGACCTCGCCGAGCAGGCGACGAGGGACGCGCTCGCCGCGGCCGGGATCAGGGCAGACGAGGTCGACTTCGTGCTCTTCACCTCGGTGACGGGGGTCGCAGCGCCGTCCATCGACGCTCAGCTCGCCGCTCGCGTCGGCATGCGCACCGACGTGAAGCGGCTCCCGTCGTTCGGGCTCGGATGCGTCGCAGGGGCAGCCGGGCTCGCACGCGTGCACGACTATCTCGTCGGGCATCCACGTGACGTCGCCGTGCTCGTCTCGGTCGAACTCTGCTCGCTGACCGTTCAGCGGGGCGACGACTCGATGGCGAACATCGTGGCGAGCGGCCTGTTCGGCGACGGCGCGGCCGCCGTGGTCGTCGTTGGCGACCAGTTCGCCGCCGAGCGCGGGCTCGACGGCCCCGAGGTGGTCGACACCCGCAGCAGCCTGTATCCGCAGACCGAAGACGTGATCGGGTGGGACATCGGCGGCAGCGGTTTCCGCATCGTGCTCAGCGCCGGCGTCCCAGACGTGATCGCGAAGCACTTCGCCGGTGACGTTCACGCACTGCTCGACGAGCACGGGATGACCGTGCGCGACGTCTCCACCTGGCTCGCGCATCCCGGCGGACCGAAGGTGCTGCAGGCGTTCGCGGAGGCGCTGGGCCTCACGGATGCTGCGCTCGAACCCAGCTGGCGTGCCCTCGCGGCGACCGGCAACCAGTCGTCGGCGGCCGTGCTGGGCATCCTCGCCGACGCGATGAGAACGCCGGTGCCAGGGGATGTCGGCCTGCTGTTCGCGCTCGGCCCGGGTGTCACCGCCGAGCTCGTGCTGTTGCGCTGGCCGGAGAGCATCGCCGCGTGATCTGGTACACGGCGTTCGTGCTGCTCGTTGGGATCGAGCGCGTCGCGGAGCTCGTCGTCGCCGCGCGCAACGCCAGGTGGTCGTTCGCGCACGGCGGCAAGGAGTACGCCCGCGGACAGGTGGCGCCGATGATCCTGCTGCACGTCGGGCTGCTGGTCGGATGCCTCGTTGAGGCGTGGCTCGGGGGAGTCTTCCTGCCGTGGCTCGGCTGGCCGATGCTTGCGCTGGTGCTGCTCGCGAATGCGCTGCGCTGGTGGTGCATCCATGCGCTCGGCCCGCAGTGGAACACTCGCGTGATCGTCGTGCCCGGCTTGAGTGCCGTACACCGCGGGCCGTACCGGTGGATGCGGCATCCGAACTACGTCGCGGTCGCGGTGGACGGGGCCGCGCTGCCGCTGGTGTACACCGGCTGGATCACCGCCATCGCCTTCACCGTGTTGAACGCCGTGTTCCTGCTCCGGTTCCGCATTCCTGCGGAGGAGCGTGCCCTCGCCGCGCTGACGGACTCGGCAGCGTGACGCCTGACGTGCGACTCGCCGTCGTCGGTGGCGGTCCGATCGGCCTGGTCACCGCGCTGCTCGCCGACGACGCCGGGCTCGACGTCGTGGTCGTCGAACCGCGTGAGATGCCGATCGACAAGGCGTGCGGCGAGGGACTCATGCCCGGCGCGTGGCGGCTGCTGCGTGACCTCGACCTCGAGCCGCCGGGTGCGGACCTGCTCGGCGTCGCATACGTGCAGGGTGCGAGGCGTGCAGAGCACCGCTTCGCGCACGGCGTCGGCAGAGGAGTGAGACGCACCGCCCTGCACGAGACGATCGCGGCGCGGGTGGCCGAGCGGGGCATCCGCGTCGTTCCCGGAAAAGTGGATGCCCTCGACCGGCACGACACGTACGTGACGGTCAGCGGGCCTGGCGTCGAGCCGATCACGGCCGCGCACGTGATCGGTGCCGACGGGCTGCACTCGCGGGTGCGCGAGCTCGCGGGACTGGGGGCGAGGCCGCAACGGGCATCCCGTCGCCGCTTCGGGCTGCGCAGGCACTACGCGCTGGCGCCGTGGAGCGACCTCATCGAGGTGAGGTGGACGCCGCGTGCCGAGTTCTACGTGACACCCCTCGGGCCTGACCTGGTCGGGCTCGCCCTGCTCGGACGCCGGGGGGTGAGCTTCGAGGCGGCCCTCGCCGAGGAGCCGGAGCTGTCGGCGCTACTGCGGCTGGACGCGAGCGGCCACTCTCCTGAGCAGGTCGGCCGGCTTCGGGGCGCCGGTCCGCTGCTGCAGCGAACGCGGGCGCGCACCGCTGGACGGGTTCTGCTGGTCGGCGACGCGTCCGGCTACGTGGACGCGCTCACCGGCGAAGGTCTGCGCCTGGGAGTCGCCCAAGCTGAGGCCGCCGTGGCGGCGATCGCCGCGGATGACCCACAGCGGTACGAACGGGAGTGGAAGCGCATCACGCGCGACTTCCGCATGCTGACCGGCGGCCTGGTCACCGCTGCCCGGTCACCGCTGCGTCCCGCGATCGTCCCGGCGGCAACCCGTCTCCCGCGCCTCTACGGCACGATCGTGGAGCGCCTCGCCCGCTGAAGACCGGGGCGAATCTGCGAGTGTTGCCAAGCGGCACGGCGACGCCTACCCGTGGAACGCAACACGCTCCACGATTCGGCGGCTATGCCGGCGAATCAAACGCGACCGTGCACTTAGCCGACGGCGACGCGCCCGATAGGGGCGGGCGCGCAAGAAGGCACCGCGTCAAGGAAGCAGCAGCGAACGCAGCTGGTCGGCGGAGTGCACGACGGCGGAGGCGCCGACGGCCTCGACGGGCGAGCCGTAGCCCCACTCGACGATGATCACCGGAATGCCGTTCGCCTCTGCGCCCAGCACGTCGTAGCCGCGGTCGCCCACCATCACGAGGTTGGAGGTGTCGACGCCACGGGCGTCGAGCTGATCGCGCGTCCACGCGATGACCTCGGCCTTCGCGGTGCGCCCTCCCAGGTCATCCGCGCCGCCGATCACGTCGAAGTACTGCGTCAGGCCGAAGTGCTCGAGAATTCGCGTCGCGCGACCGACGGGCTTGCTGGTCGCAAGAGCGATCGGGATGCCGGCCTCGTGCAGCGAATGCAGCAGCCCCAGCACGCCGGGGAAGACCGCGTTGTCGTGCAGGTCGGTGAATTCGGCGCGAGCACGGTATGCGACGAGCGCGCGCTCCGCATCGTCGCCCTCGAGTCCGAGGGAGCGCAGCGTCTCGGGGAGAGGCGGGCCGACGTGCATCGTCAGCGTAGCGGGATCGTCGACGGGACGACCGATCTCCTCGAGCGCACCGGCGAGGGAGGCGGTGATGCCGGGGGCTGAGTCGGTCAGGGTGCCGTCGAGGTCGAACAGCACAGCCGACCACGCTCGGGTGGTCAAGGGGGACTGCTCGCTCATGAAAGAAGTCGGGATAGTCATGGCCCGGCCATGTTACGACCCTTTCCCGAGAGCCGGGTCCACGTCCCCGACGCCCCGGCCGGGTGGGCGCCGCGTGACGCGCTGATGGGATGTCGTAGCATCGCGCGCGTCGATGGAAAAGGCCGTGCTGGCGGTGGTAATGGACTCTCATAATTAGACGATCGAATTCAATTCGATGGTCTGGAATTACTCTTCAAGCATGGCCGTTTTTGTTCCGAGATCCCATCGCGAACAGTGTCGCGGAAAGCGAATGTGCGCCATTGACGGCGAATGGGCTTCGATTTCCGACGTGCATTACGTAGTCTTGTGCGCATGGCAAAAAAGACAACCGTGGTTCTGGTCGACGATATCGACGGCGTTGAAATCGAGAACGGAAAGGGCGAGACCGTCTTTTTCGCGATCGACGGCGTTTCATATGAGATCGACCTGACCGACGAGAATGCGAGCGCACTTCGCGCCGCTGTGCAGCCTTATGTCGAGTCGGGTCGTCGTGCGGCTCGGAGCACCCGTCCCGCACTCTCGTCGAGCCGCGGGTCGCGTGCGTCACGGGAAGATCTCGGAGCCGCTCGTGAATGGCTTCGGGCTCATGGCCACAAGGTCTCCGACCGCGGTCGCATTCCCGCGCCGTTGCTCGAGGAATACCGCGCGAACAGCTGACGAGCCTAGAAGAGCGTCGGCACTCCGCTGTCGACGCCCTTCATGGCGTCGTAGTCGAGAACGAGGCAGCGAATGCCTCGATCCTCGGCGAGTGTGCGCGCCTGCGGTTTGATCTCCTGGGCGGCGAATACGCCGGTGACCGGTGAGAGAAGGGGATCGCGGTTCATCAACTCGAGATAGCGCGTGAGCTGTTCGACTCCGTCGATGTCGCCGCGCCTCTTGAGTTCGACTGCTACCGATCGTCCGTTGCCGTCCCTTGCGAGAATGTCGACCGGTCCGATCGCCGTCATGTATTCGCGGCGCACCAGGGTGTGGCCGTCACCGAGCAGCTCGATCTGCTCGGCCAGCAGCTTCTGCAAGTGCGCCTCGACGCCGTCCTTCTGCAGGCCAGGGTCCACGCCGAGCTCATGGCTGGAGTCGTGCAGCACCTCGTGCACACTCACGATGAGGCGGTCTGACGTCTTGGAGTGCGTCACCGTCCAGATCTCGGTGGCGCCGGCATCCGCTTGCACCTCGTCCGGCTCTGCGACCGTCAGGATGCACGGGGGGCTCATCCAATTCAACGGCTTGTACGAGCCGCCGTCGGAGTGCACGAGCACACTGCCGTCGCTCTTCAGCACCAACAGGCGCGTGGCGAGGGGCAGGTGGGCGCTCAGGCGTCCCGCATAGTCCACCGAGCATCGGGCAACAACCAACCGCACCTGTCGAGGCTAGCCGATGGCCGTCCCGACTATTGCGCCAGCCGACGCCCATCCCGCCTAACGTGCCAGCCGACCCCCATCCCGCCTACCGCGCCGGCCGACGCCCATCCCGTCTATTGCGCCACTTGCGCTCTGCAGCGCCAGCAGAAGTGGCGCAATAGAGCGCACATGGCGCGATTACGACACGGATGACGACGGATGACCGACTCAGGCCGGGTCGTGTTGCGGCCTCGGCTGCGGCATCCGCTCCACGGAGTGCGGCTCGCGATGGCGCAACGCCGGCGCGCAGATGAACGCCGCGACGAGCAGCAGGAGCACGACGTAGAGCGCGTTCAGGATGCCGAACTGCTGGCCGAGGAATCCGATGATCGGCGGGCCGGCGAGGAACGCGAGGTAGCCGATCATGGCGACGGCCGACACGCGTGCCGTGGCGTTCTTCTCGTCATCCGCCGCCGCCGACATGCCCAGCGGGAAGCCGAGTGACGCGCCGAGGCCCCAGAGCACGATGCCGACGATGTACGCCGCAGGCGACGGCAGGACGATGAACATCAGCAGGCCGATCACGCCGAGGCCTGCAGTGAGTCTGATGGACCAGACACGGCCGATGCGGTCGACCATCGGTCCGCCGACGACACGACCGACCGTCATCGCGGCGACGAAGACGTCGAGCATCAGCGCGCCGCCCGCATTGTCGAGGCCGTGGCCGTCGACCGAAGCAAGCGCGATCCAGTCGTTGGCCGACCCCTCGGCGAATGCCATGCCGAGCATGACAACGCCGATCAGCACGAGCCGCCAGTCCGCCCACACCATCACCTGAGACTTCACCGTGTCGAAGAACGAATGGCGCCTTGGCCCGGCCGCGATCGACGGGTCGTCGAAGGCGTCGAGGGATGACGGACCCTTGGCATCCTCGGCGACGACGTCGAGCGTGTTGGGCACGAAGCGCACCGCGATGATGCCCGTCACGATGGTGATGACGGCCATGCCGGTGAAGTGCCAGAAGATCGAGATGCCGAGCGCGGCGCAGGCCGCTCCGATGCCCGCGCCGGCCACCGTGCCGACGCTGAAGCACGCGTGCATCAGCGGCATGATCGTGCGTCCGATGCGTCGTTCCACCGCGGCGGCCGAGACGTTCATCATCACGTCGAGCGCGCCGTTGCCGAGGCCGAGCAGCGCGAGCCCGACGACCACCACAGGGAACGAGACGAGCACCGTGCTGCCGACTCCGACGACCGCGAGGCCGAGTCCGGCCGCGATCACCGCAATGGTGATGCCGGTGCGGGTGCCGAAGCGCGCCTGCAGTGGCGGAGCCACCATGAGGCCGATGATCGCGCCGATCGAGACGCCGAGCAGAATGACACCGACCACCTGCGTGTCGAGGTGCAGGGAGTCGCGCACGCCGGGGACTCGGGCCACCCAGCTGGAGAGGAAAAGCCCGCTCACGACGAAGATGACGAAGACCGCGTTGCGCCAGGCCTTCAGCTCAGGGGCGACACGTGGGCGTGCGGGGGTGGTGTCTGTTCGTGCCATCGGTTCGCTCTGATCGGTGGGGAGATGGACTACAATCGAATCGATTCGATTCCGTCCTTCGCCTAAGCTAGCGAATCGAATGCCGACCGTCAAGGAGGGGCGCTCGATGCCCACCTCAGAAAGGGAGTCGGATGCCCGATCACGATTCCGGTCGCCCAACGCTCGCTGACGTCGCGGCTCGCGCCGGCGTCTCGGCCTCGACCGCGTCTCTCGCGTTCAGCGGCTCGGGCCCTGTCGCGGAGGCCACGAGAGACCGGGTGCTGGCCGCAGCACGAGAGTTGCACTACGCCGGTCCGGATCCCAGGGCGAGATCCCTGCGACGAGGCCGCTCGGGCATCATCGGCGTCGTCATCGAGGAGCGCGTTCGGGAGGCGTTCCGCGACCCGATCCAGATCGCCCAGTTCGACGGCATCGCCGAGGAGATCGGGCGGATCGACGCTGCGCTGCTCATCCTCGCCGCAGCGGGTCCCGCGCAGCAGCTCGCCGGGGTGAAGGCCATGCCGATGCAGCCCCCGCATCCGGTCACCGTCGAAGACGCTCCGATCGATGCCGCCGTGCTGATGGGATGCACACCGAGGCTTGCCGACAGCATCTCGGTGTTGCGCAATCGGGGGCTGCCCGTGGTGGCGATCGAGGGGTTCCCGGCTGAGGGCATGCTCGTGATCGAGCAGGACAACCGCGAGGCGACCGAGCGCGGAGCCCAGCACCTGCGTCAGCTCGGCCACGAACGGGTTGCGATCGTGACGCTCCCACTGGACGCCGCCCATCACCGAGGGCTCGTCACCGATGAGTTGCTCGCGATCAGCTCGTCCGCCACGGCGCTGCAGCGCCTCGAAGGGGCCCGCACCGTGTTCCCGGATGCCGTCGCCTACGCCGCGGCGGGGAGCTACGTCGACGAGGGGATGCGCGCAGCACGCGAGCTGCTCTCAGCCCCTGTGGGCGAGCGACCGACCGCGATCATCGCCCAGAGCGACCTTCTCGCCGCCGGTGTCATCCGTGCCGCCGAAGAGCTCGGCATCGCGGTGCCCGACGAGCTCAGCGTGATCGGCTTCGACGGCGTGCGCGTCGACGGCCTCTGGCCCTACGAGCTCACCACTCTGGAGCAGCCCGCGTACGAGAAGGGCCGGGCGGCGGGCAGGGCGATCGTGCGGATGCTCGAGGGCCGCGAGACCGAGGCCGTCGCCTTCACCAGCGTGCTGCGGGTGGGCAACACCACGGCCGCGCCGCAGACCGTCTAGCCCCCGCCTGCGCCCGTCGTCCCGCTGATCGACGACCGCACCACGTGCGCTTTATTGCGCCACTCTCGTTGGCGCAATAGCGCGCAAGTGGCGCAATTGCGCGGCTGGCGGTGGGGGTTCGCCCTAGGCGCGCACCGCGCCGGCCACCATCCAGCGGTCGCCGTGTGCGCGCAGGCCGAGTGTGACCGCGCGGGCGCCGAGGTAGCCGACGCCGAACGCGACGGTCAGCCAGGCGAGCGACGATGCTGCGTCCCCACCGAACTCGGCGGCAGCCCACGCGAGCGGGATGAACACGACGAGGTTGACCAGGCCCGTTACGGCGAGATACCGGGCATCCCCCGCTCCGATCAGCACGCCGTCGAGCACGAAGACATACCCGCCAAGGGGCGTGGTCGCGCCGATGATCGCCAGCGGGGCAGGCAGCATCGCCAGCACGGCGGGGTCGCTCGTGAACACCCAGCCGAGCACGGGGCTCAGCGCGATCAGCACGACTCCGAGCACCGCCCCGCCGCCTACGCCCCACCACAGGCAGCGGCGCAGGACGGCACGCACGGCATCCAGATCGCCGCTGCCGAGGCCTCTGCCGACGAGCGCCTGTGCCGCGATGGCAAGGGCATCCAGCGCGAGCGCGACGGCGTTGTAGATCGCCATCGTCACCTGCCAGCCGGCGAGGGCCTCCGAGGAGATGCCGGTTGCGAGCACGACGGCGAGCATGATCCCGACGCGCAGGCTCGCAGTGCGCAGGAACAGCCACCACCCGGCGCCGGACAGACCGCGGATGCCCACCAACCGCACTCCCAGCCGCGCGCCGACCCGCCTGGCGTGACGCGCCGAGACCACGATGTACGCGATCGCCATGCCCCACTGTGCGATCACCGTTCCGGTGGCAGAGCCCACCACGCCGAGTCCGGCGCCGTAGATGAAGAGTGCGTTGAGAACGATGTTGGCGGCGAATCCGGCCGTCGCGACGACCAGCGGCGTGCGCGTGTCCTGCAGTCCCCTGAGGAGGCCGGCCGCGGCGAAGACGATGAGCATGGCGGGCAGGCCGGCCATGGACACTGCGAGGTACGCGGATGCCTGTGTTGCGACATCCAGCGGCGCACCGAACAGCGAGACGAGCCACGGAGTGGCGAAAACCCCCGCGACAGCGAGGATCGCGCCGAGGCCGAGCGCCAGCCACAGGCCGTCGATGCCAGCCTCGACCGCCTCACGCGATTGCCCGGCGCCCAACCGCCGCGCGACGGCGGGTGTCGTTCCGTAGGCGAGGAACACCATGAGGCCGACGATGGTCTGCAGCAGCGACCCGGCGATGCCTAGGGCCGCCAGCGGGGTGACACCGAGGTGCCCGACCAGCGCGGAGTCCGCGAGCAGGAAGAGCGGCTCGGCGACCAGCGCACCGAACGCGGGGATCGCGAGCCGCATGATCTCGCGGTCGACGGCACGGCGGGGCATCCCTCCGAATGTACTGGTCACTGCAGCAACCCCGCCCCGCCTCTCCCCACCACCCGTCCTTTCGCCACCCGCCCAGCCCCCCACCCGTCCCTTCGCCACCCGACCCGCCCCCACCCGTCCC
>NZ_BAAGYX010000004.1:0-87716 GCF_054779035.1 Humibacter soli
GTATACGACATCGCACGACGACGCTTGCCCCTACCAGGCGAACGACCCGACCCCGCGACACCCACACCCTGACGCGCCCGCTTCAAACCAGACACGGACTCCGTGGACATTCCACAACTCCCTCGACAGCTAAAAGAACAACACTGCGAAAACCAGAAAGGCGGGTGAGCCCGACACCACATGAACCGGACCCACCCGCCCACCAGCCTTACTTCATCAACGGCTCGATCTGGTTCTGCAACTGCGTCAACGCAGTCTTTGCATCCGTCTTACCACCAAGGATCGACTGCGAGAAGGTCGTCATCGGCTGAGTGCCGTCAACGGTGTTCGCAATGTTGTAGAACAGGCCCTTTCCACCGGGGGCAGCCCACGTGCCGTAGACCGGGATCCAGTCGGCGATGATCTTCACCGTCACCGGGTCAGCCTTGAGCTGCGAGGTGTCCGCGATGGACTTGAGCGGCGGCAGGCCGATGCCGGTCTGCTTGGTCCACAGCGGAGCCATGTTCTTGTAGTAATAGGTGAGGAACGCCTCAGAGCCCTTCTGGGTCGGGGTGTTCTTGTACATCATGATGTTGTTCGGGAAGTACAGACCACCCTTCGTGCCGTGCGGGCCCGTGAGCGGGTCGCCGACCACCATGTCGGAGGCGACGTCACCGACGCTGGCCACCAGGCCCGCGCCGTCCCAGCCGAAGCCGAACTTCTTCGCCTTCCACTGCGACTGAACGTTCGCACTCGTGTAGGTTGCCGCCGCCGGGTCGGAGTACCCGTTCTTGACGAGCTCGAGCACGTACTCCATCGCCTCGACGTTCTTGTCCGTGACGCACTCCGGCTCCTTGTTCGCGTTGAACAGGCCTCCGCCGTTGTTGATCATGAACGCAGTGAGGATGTGGCTGCCGGTGAAGTTACCGGCACCCGCGCCGAGTCCGAAGCCGTAGACACCGATCTTCTTGAGAGCGGCGCAGACGTTCTTGTACTCGTCCCACGTGGTCGGCGACTCAACGCCGGCCTGCTGCATCAGGGCCTTGTTGTACCAGGAGCAGCGGACGTCGAGGTTGTACGGCACGGCCGCGTAACCCTGGTCCGTCTTCATGGCGTCGAGCAGGCCAGGAAGGAAGTCGTCGTACAGGCTGCCGCTCTTCCAAGAGTTGAGCAGGTCATCCGCGTACGCGATCTTGTCCTGGTGCGCGAACTGGAACGCCTGCGTTCCACCGCCCGAGCTGACTGCGGGTCCCGTGTTGGAGGCGACCGCGGAGGAGAACGTCTGGGTGAAGTTCGCCCACTGGATCTCCTGGTACGTCGCCTTGGGCAGGCCGCTCGCGGGCTTGTAGGCCAGCGTGATCTGCTTGTCGAGCGGGTTGAAGGCTGTGCCGCCCCACGGCATGTTCCAGAACTTCAGCGGTGAGCTGCTGCCGCCGCCTCCGCCGGAGCCGCCGGAGCAGGCCGCCAAGAGAGTCGTCGCAGCTACACCGCCCGCGAGGCCGAGAAAGCCTCGTCGGGTGAAGGCTGCGCCTGTGGATTCCGATGCCATTATCAGATCCTTTCGCCCGGTCCGCACGGGTGTGCCGACCGGAGATTCTTCGTCGAATGTCAGGTGTTGGTGCTTCGATCGTGGCCACGCCTTCCACGGCCGTGCTGTTATCTTTCAGTCTTTTGTTGGGCGTGTCAACATTTTCGAGGCCCTGTCCACGCGTGTCACCACGAACTGAGATCAAGATGTGATGAAAGTGTGGGAGCGCTCTCACGCACACGCTATACGACAAAAACTCGCGTAACCAAACCCGTTACCGAGCCGTTGCCGTTGAGCCCCTCACGACCAGCTCGGTAGATAGCTCCTCGCGGGCGGACCCCGCGGGAGTGCCGGCTCTCACCCGCAGAAGCATGCGCATCGCGGCCGCCGCCATCTCCTCGATCGGCTGTCGGACGGTGGTCATGGCGGGTGTGATCCAGGACGACTCAGGCAGGTCGTCGAACCCGATCACACTGAGATCGCCCGGTATCGAGACCCCCAGCGAACGGGCCGCCCGGTAGACGCCGAGGGCCATCTCGTCTGAGCACGTGAAGAGCGCCGTCGGAGGTGTGCTCGTCGCGAGCATCCGTTCCGCGATGGATGCCGCGCCGTCGCGACTCCACGCCGAGTGCGCCACCCGGCTCTCCGGCAGTTCGATGCCGGACTGCTCGAGGCCGGCCCTGAAGCCATCCACCCGCGCCCGGCCGTAGCGGTAGTCGCCCTCGCCCGCGATCAGGCCGATCCGTCGATGGCCGAGTGCCGCGAGGTGCGTCGCCGCCGCGTAGCCGCCCGCCCAGTCGGTCGTGCCGATGCTCGGAACCCCCGCGGCGGAGTCCGCAGACGGGTCGAGAAGCACGAGTGGGATGCCTGCCGCGTCGAGCGTCTGCAGCTGGGCGCTCGTCGGGGTCAGGAGTGCGAGGGTCGCACCCCTCGAACGGCGGGCGAGCAGACGCGCGACCCAGTCCGACCCGGCATCCTGCCCAGGGCGCGAGACCGTGACGACGAGATCGAGTCCGGCCGCCGCCGCTGCACTCTCGGCGCCGCTCATGACGAGGTTGGCCCACGAGCCGCGCACCGTGCTGATGACGAGGTCGACGAGCCCGCCTGTCTCGCGTTCCCTCGGGCGGCCGGCGCGGGGACGTCGGTGATACCCGGTCTGTTCCACGAGACTCATGACGCGCTCGCGCGTCGCGGCAGACACGTCTGAACGGCCGTTGAGCACCTTCGACACCGTCGGCACGGTCGTTCCCGCGAGGCGTGCGAGCTGAGCCATCGTGACGCGGCCGCCTCGCTCGGCGCTGCTGCCGCGCACATCTGAGGGTGCGATTCCTGCCGGATCGCTCATGACGGCATCATACTGACAAGTTGCGCAACTTACGAGCGGCGTGATCGCCTTGATTGCCGTGGCCTTTGGTGCGAGGATCGAAGAAGCCGCGCCTGCGGTCTCTTCAATTTGCGCAACAAGGAGGTCGCGATGGCCGAAACGACGCCGCAGCTGCGGGTCGGCATGGTGGGTTATGCGTTCATGGGCGCAGTGCACTCACACGCGTGGCGGACCGCACACCGATTCTTCGATCTGCCGATCACGCCCGAGTTGACAGCTGTCGCCGGGCGCAACCTCGCAGGGGTCACCGCCGCGGCGGAGCGGCAGGGCTGGCTGAGTGTCGAGACGGACTGGCGTCGGCTGATCGAGCGCGACGACATCGACCTGATCGACATCTGCACCCCCGGCGACACGCACCGCGAGATCGCCGTCGCCGCTCTGCAGGCCGGAAAGCACGTGCTGTGCGAGAAGCCGCTGGCCAACTCGGTCGACGAGGCCGTCGAGATGGCGGATGCCGCCCGAGCGGCGGCTGCGAACGGTGTCTTCGCGATGTGCGGGTTCACCTACCGTCGCACGCCGGCCATCACGCTCGCCAAGCGCTTCGTCGACGAGGGTCGTCTCGGCGAGATCCGTCACGTTCGTGCCCAGTACCTGCAGGACTGGCTGAGCAACGCGGACGCCCCGCTCACCTGGCGCATGGACAAGTCCAAGGCAGGCAGCGGCGCTCTCGGCGACATCGGAGCGCACGTGATCGATATGGCGCAGTGGGTGACCGGGTCGGACATCGTCGGGCTCTCCGCGATCATGAACACGTTCGTCACCGAGAGGCCGGTCGGCGGCGACCTCGTCGGCCTCGGCGGCAAGGGATCGGCCGACGGCGCAAAGGGCCCCGTCACCGTGGATGACGCTGCGGCGTTCACCGCTCGCTTCGACAACGGCGCCATCGGCGTCTTCGAGGCGACCCGCTTCGCCCTGGGCCGCAAGAACGCCATCCGGCTCGAGATCAACGGCTCGAAGGGCTCGATCGCGTTCGACTTCGAGGAGTCGAACATCCTCAACTACTTCGACGGAACGGATGACGCCGAGGCACAGGGTTTCCGGCGCATCATCGTGACCGAGCCAGTGCATCCCTATGTCGCCAACTGGTGGCCGGCCGGTCACGGTCTCGGCTACGAGCACGGCTTCACGCATCAGGTCGTCGATCTCGTGAACGCGATCGCCGCTGGAGATCAGCCGCACCCGTCGTTCGACGACGCGCTCCAGGTGCAACGAGTGCTGGCCACCGTCGAGACGTCGGCCGGCGACCGTTCGGCCTGGCACGAGATCGCGTAGAAGTCAGAAGGAGGAAGAACGATGACCCGTCCGATCACCCTGTTCACCGGCCAGTGGGCCGATCTGCCATTCGAAGAGGTCGCGCGACTCGCGGGCGAGTGGGGCTACGACGGCCTCGAGATCGCCAGCTGGGGCGACCACCTCGATGTGAACCGTGCCGCCTCCGACCCCGCGTACGTGGCGAACCGGCTGGAGATCCTCGAGCGCAACGGCCTGCAGGTCTTCACCATCTCGAACCACCTCGTCGGGCAGGCGGTCTGCGACGACCCCATCGACCAGCGGCACCAGGACATCGTTCCTCCTCACGTGTGGGGCGACGGCGACCCCGAGGGCGTGCGCCAGCGCGCGGCGGAGGAGCTCAAGCAGACGGCGCGCGCCGCAGCCGCCCTGGGCGTCAAGACCGTCACCGGCTTCACCGGATCGAAGATCTGGAAGACCATCGCGGGCTTCCCGCCGGTGCCCGACTCGATGATCGACGACGGCTATCAGGACTTCGCCGACCGCTGGAACCCGATCCTCGACGTGTTCGACGAGGTGGGTGTGCGGTTCGCCCTTGAGGCGCACCCGAGCGAGGTGGCTTTCGACTACTGGTCGTCGAAGCGAACGCTCGAGGCGATCGGCAACCGGGACGCCTTCGGGTTCAACTTCGACCCCTCGCATTTCGTGTGGCAGCAGATCGACCCGGTCACCTTCTTGCAGGACTTCGCCGACAAGATCTACCACGTGCACTGCAAGGAGTCGGTGACACAGCTCAACGGCCGCAACGGCCGCCTCGCGTCGCACCTGCCGTGGGGCGACCCGCGCCGCGGCTGGGACTTCGTCTCCACCGGGCATGGCGAGGTTCCGTGGGAGCCCATCTTCCGCACGCTCAACTGGATCGGCTACGAGGGCCCGACGAGCGTGGAGTGGGAAGACGCCGGAATGGACCGCCTGGTCGGCGGACCTGAGGCGCTCGCCTTCGTGCGAAAGCTCGCCACGATCACCCCGCCGGCCGCGGCCTTCGACGCCGCGTTCTCTCAGAGCCGCTGACCGCCTTCGCGGTGGTCAGTACCAAGAACAGTTAAATACGCACCAATCGAAAGACAGACATGACTGACGCCACACGCCGCGCCCTCATCGTGCGCGGCGGCTGGGACGGGCACGAGCCCGTTCAGACCACCGACTCGTTCATCCCTTTCCTCACCGAGAACGGTTTCGAGGTGCGGGTCGAGGAGTCGCCGGCCATCTACACCGACGCCGACTACATGGACACCGTCGACCTGCTGGTGCAGGTCAACACCATGAACACCATCGAAAAGGACCAGATGGCGGGCCTTGACCGTGCTGTGCGGGGCGGCATGGGCATGGCGGGCTGGCACGGCGGCATCGCGGACTCCTACCGCAACGAGGCCGACTACCTGCACATGATCGGCGGCCAGTTCGCGCACCACGCGAACAAGGCGCCGAAGGACCAGCTGGCGGGGGAGCAGTCCGACAACTACATCCCCTATACCGTGCACATCACGGAACTCGGCAAGGTGCACCCGATCACGCAGGGCATCGAGGACTTCGACCTGGTCACCGAGCAGTACTGGGTGCTGAGCGACGAGCTGAACGACGTGCTCGCCACCACAACCCAGAGCGTGCGCCCGTGGGATGCCTGGCACCGGCCCGTCACCGCGCCGGCGATCTGGACCCGCCTGTGGGGTGAAGGACGCATCTTCGTCTCCGCTCCCGGTCACAAGCTCGAGGTCGTCGACGACCCCAACGTGCGCACGATCATCGAGCGCGGACTGCTCTGGGCGGCCCGTGGCTCCGGTCAGCCCGCGCCGTCGGCCGCCGACGTTGCGGAGGCCGCGGAATGAGCGCGCTCCGCATCGGCGTGATCGGCGTCGGCAACATCAGCGCGCAGTACTTCGCGCACATCCCGTCTCTTCCGAACCTCCAGCTCGTCGCGGTCGCCGACGTGAACGAAGAACGTGCCCGAGAAGTCGCGGCCGAACAGGGAGTGCGTGCGCTCACTGTCGACGAGCTGCTCGCCGATGACGGCATCGACGCGGTGCTCAACCTGACCATCCCCGCCGTACACGCCGCCATCGGCATCCGCGCACTCGAGGCGGGCAAGCACGTCTACGGCGAGAAGCCGCTCGCGCTGAACCCGGCAGAGGCCGAGCCGATGCTGGCGCTCGCTGTGGAGCGGGGTCTGCGCGTCGGAAGCGCGCCGGACACGGTGCTCGGCACGGGCATCCAGACCGCTCGTCAGGTGCTCGACGCCGGCACGATCGGCGAACCGATCGCGGCGGCCATCCACTGGAGCGCCCCCGGCCACGAGCTGTGGCATCCGGCGCCCGCCTTCTACTACCAGCCGGGCGGCGGACCGCTGTTCGACATGGCTCCCTATTACCTGAGCAGCATCGTCACGCTGTTCGGCCCGATCGCGCGCGTCTCAGGAGTCGCGACGACGTCGAACCGCGAGCGCACCGTCGCCACCGGACCGCTTGCCGGTCAGCCGATCCCTGTGGATGTCGCGACTCACGTCAGCGCGCTGCTCGAGCACGAGAACGGGCTGACCACCACCCTCACGGTGAGCTTCGACGTGTGGAAGTCGCGCGCGCCGCTGTTCGAGGTCTTCGGTACCCAGGGAACGCTGGCGGTACCCGACCCCAACCGGTTCGACGGCGACGTCGAGATCGCGCCCGCAGCCACCCGCGAGTGGGAGACCGTGCCGACCTCTGCGGGCTGGGCGGACTCCGGTCGCGGCTTCGGTCTCGCCGACATGGCTCGTGCGATCGAGACCGACAGGCCGCACCGGGCGAGCGGTGAGCTGGCGTTCCACGTGCTCGAGGTGATGGACAGCATCCTTCGAGCGGCCGCAGACCACGCCGTCATCGAGATCGCCAGCACCGTCGAGCGTCCCGCGCCTGTGCCGCTCGACTCGACGCCCGCCACCTGGTAAGTCGTCGCGCGCCTGCCTCCGGCACGAGTCGGAGGCAGGCGCATTCCGGAGCGCGGTTAGACTCTGGCTCTGTGACCGCCAGCGCCGCAGATGATGCGTGGTCCTGGCCTGCGCTCCACGAAGGGCAGCGTGCTGTGCTGCTCGAGGTGCTCTTCCACGGGTCTCGGTCACGCGCCGAACTTGCACGTCGTGTCGGCCTGTCGCGAACGAGCCTGACCCGGCTCACCAGAGATCTGGTGGAACTCGGATTCGTGCGCGAAGGCGAGATCCTCATGCCCAGCGGCAGGGGCAGGCCTCCGGAGATGCTCGAGCTGCTACCGGACGCCGCGCACTTCGCCGGCATCAAGCTCACCGGCGACGCTCTCTACGCCGCCGTGGTCGATCTGCGCGCGACGACCATCCACACCGAGGAACATCCGTTGCAGTCGCGGGATGTCGACGCTGTTGTCGATCTGATCGCCTCGACCGTGAACGGTCTGCGGGCCCGATTCTCACGGCTGACCGCCGTCGGGGTGTGCCTCGCCGGCGACGTGCATGAGGTCGATGGCGCGGCGGTCGTCGAAGGCTCGTGGTTTCTCGGGTGGGAATCCGTGCCCCTCGCGAGCCTCGTCTCCTCCGCAACGGGACTGCCGACCTCGGTCGCAAACGATGTCCAAGCACTGACTGCCGCGCATCACTGGTTCGGCGCGGGCGTCGGCTGCTCCTCTCTCGCTCTGATCGGGCTGGGAGCCGGAATCGGAGCGGGCATCGTCGTGGGCGACGAGCTCGTGACGGGTGCGAACGGGCATCCCGGCAAGGTCAGCCACATCCCGGTCGTCGACACCGGTCCGCGTTGCGATCGCGGCCATGTCGGATGCGCATCGTCGTTCGTGACCATGCCGGCGATCGTGCGTAACGCCAAGGTCGAGTCTGGCGGGTACGACGAGGTGGTGCGACGGGCGCACGCCGGTGACGAAGAGGCGGTCGCGGCCTTCCGTGCAGCGGGAACGGCGCTCGGCGTCGTCATCGCGCAGATCGTCAACCTGATCGATCCGCAGAAGGTGATCGTGACGGGTGAGGGCCTCGGCATCTTCGACTTCGCGCGCGCCGCGGTCGACGAGGCGATCGCCGCTCGCCTTGATCCTTCCGATGCTCCCATCGCCGTCGAGGTACAGGCATTCCGGTTCGCCGACTACGCGTGGGCCGCGGCGGTCGGAACCATCCGCGCGCTGATCTAGCCGGGCATCCTTGTGCGGCCCGTCGGTGGTCGCAGCCATCTCATCGTACGTCGAAAAGAGGCAAAAAGGCATCCTGCTTATCCGTTTTGTGTCACGTGTTGACAAAAACGGACAGCGGCCTGCATGCTGAGGACCACTCATCCGGGAACCGCCAACGGCGGACGCACCGTCCGGGTGAATGCACCCAGCTACGCATCAAAGGAGATGGACTCTTGCGCTCACGAATCATTGCTTCGCTCGCGACGCTGGCGGTGGCCGGCCTCGCGCTCACAGGCTGCAGCTCCGGCGGAGGCGATAGCCACGCCTCCGACTCCGGCCCGGTCACTCTGACCTTCTGGTCGTGGGCGCCCGGCACCAAGCAGATCGTCGACACGTGGAACAAGTCGCACCCGGACATCCAGGTCAAGTACACCGACGCGGGAGGCGGGAACGACTCCTCCGCGAAGCTCCTCACCGCCAGTAGGGCCGGGAACGCGCCCGACCTCTCCGCGGTCGAGTACACGACGCTGCCGGCGATGATCGTCGCGGATGTTCCGCTCGACATCACCCGCTACGTCACGGACGTCAAGAAGAACTACACGAAGGGCACCTGGGACCAGACCACGTTCGACGGCCACGTCTACGCGGTTCCGCAGGATGTCGGGCCGATGGCGTTCCCGTACCGCTGGGACAAGCTGAAGGAGTACAACATTCCGGTTCCCACGACGTGGGAAGACTTCGACAAGGCCGGTGTCGCGATCCACAAGGCCGACCCGAATGTGTCGCTCGCCTCGCTCCCTGCCGACCAGTTCGGCTTCTACGGCGGGGTCGCGACCCAGGCCGGAGGCTCGTGGTGGTCGATCAAGGACGGAAAGTGGACTGTCGGCATCGCTGACGAGGCGTCGCTGAAGGTCGCGGACTTCTTCGAGAAGATGTCGAAGGACGGCGCCATCACGACCGAGCCGCTTCTCACCCCCGAGTGGAACAAGCAGGTCAACGACGGAACCATGCTGTCGTGGCCGTCCGCACTCTGGGCTCCCGGGGTCATCCAGGGCGTCGCGCCCGAGACCGATGGAAAGTGGGAGCTCGCTCCGTTGCCCCAGTGGACCGCCGGCAACACGGCCGTGGCGTACCAAGGTGGCTCGGGTGTCATCGTGACGAAGGACTCCAAGCACCCGAAGCAGGCCGCGGAGTTCGCGAAGTGGTACAACGCGAGCGAGGAGGGCGCGACGCTGCTGCTCAACGTCGGAAACGTCTACCCTGCGGCGATCTCCGGTCAGGAAGCGGCGAAGTCGAGCAAGCCCCCGGCGCTGATGCCGCAGCAGACGGACTACTACTCGGTGGCAGCGAAGATCGCGTCGAACACCATCCCGGTCACGTGGGGTCCCGACTTCAACGTCGCGCAGACCACGTTCACCGACGCGCTGAACAAGGCGATCCAGAACGGCACTCCGTGGCGCGACGCCTTCATCGCCACGCAGAACGCCGTCATCAAGGACATGAAGCAGTCGGGCTACAAGGTCACGAACCAGTAGCCGCCTCTGAGCCGGGGTGGGCGACCCCGCCCCGGCTCGGAGCGGCTCGAGGGAGATGAGAACTTCGTTATGCCACTCGTGACATCGCCCGAGTCAGGGGCGACCACACCCGCAGTCCCACTTCGGTCAAGGTCTGCGCGCACCAGAGGCCGTCGTCGCCACGTGCACCTCGCGCCCTATCTGTTCGTCGCACCGGCGGTCGTGCTCTTCGTCGTGTTCATGCTGGTGCCGATCGTCTACGCGATCTGGCTGAGCTTCCAGACGTATCACCTGGTCGGCGGAGGCATCCTCGGCCACAGGGAGCAGGTGTTCGCGGGATTCGAGAACTACGGCTCGGTTCTCGGGGATCCTAACCTGATCGCCGGGTTCGGCCGACTGGGCATCTACGGCCTGATCGCGGTTCCGCTCAATCTGGGCCTCGCTCTGCTGTTCGCACTGCTGTTGGATGCCCCGGCGTCGCGGGCCAAGCGCTTCTCGCGCACGGCGATCTTCGTGCCGTACGCGGTTCCCGGCGTCGTCGCTGCGCTGCTGTGGGGCTTCATGTACTTGCCGGGGACGAGCCCCTTCTCGTACATCACCCAGTCGCTCGGCTGGGGCGACATCCCGTTCCTCGAGAACCCCGGCATCTTCGGATCGCTTGCCAACATCGCGATCTGGGGCGTCGTCGGGTTCAACATGATCATCATCTACACGTCGCTGCGTGGCATCCCGAGCGAGATGTACGAAGCGGCACGGCTCGACGGTGCCAACGAGCTCCAGATCGCCCTGCGCGTCAAGATTCCGTTGGCGACGCCCGCGCTGGTGCTGACGGCGATCTTCTCGTTGATCGGCACGCTTCAGGTCTACGGCGAGCCGACGACCTTGAAGCCGATGACCAACGTGATCAGTCAGAGCTGGGTTCCGCTCATGATGATCTACCGCGACGCCTTCCTCACCGACAACCTGCCCAGCGCGGCAGCGCTGTCCGTGGTGCTGGCCTTAGGAACGGTCGTCGTGTCGGCGGTCGTGCTGCTTCTCGCCAACCGTCGCAACTCGGGAGGAGTCGCATGAGCACGATCGCCACTCGATCCGGTCCCCGCAAGAAGGCCGACCGAGGCAAGGTCCTGCCCACAGTCGTGCTGCTGATCGGCGCCATCTACTGCCTCATCCCCGTCGCATGGGTGTTCGTCGCCAGCACCAAGTCCCGCAGCCAACTGTTCACGACCTTCACCTTCACGCCGGGCGACGGGCTCTTCGACAACCTGCGGTCCCTGTTCACCTACGGAGGCGGGCAGTTCGGATTGTGGGCACTGAACTCGGTGATCTACGCGGGTCTCGGCGCCGTGCTCTCCACGTTCGTGTCGACGATGGCCGGGTACGCGCTGGCGAAGTACGAGTTCAAGGGCCGGTCGGTGATCTTCTACTCGATCCTCGGTGGCGTGCTCATTCCGGGCATCACCCTCGCGATTCCGCAGTATCTGCTGTTGTCGCAGGTCGGGATGGCCGGTGGATACCTCTCCGTGCTCCTGCCTGTGATCATCAGCCCGTTCGGCATCTACCTCTCCCGTGTCTACGCAGCGGCCGCGATTCCGTCCGACACTCTGGAGGCGGCGAGGATCGACGGTGCGAACGAGTGGCGGATCTTCCGCACCATCAGCGTGCCGTTGATGGTGCCTGGCATGGTGACGGTCTTCATGCTCCAGTTCGTCGGCATCTGGAACAACTTCCTGCTGCCCTTCGTGATGCTGTCCGACCAGAACAACTATCCGCTCACCGTCGGTCTGTACACCCTGCTCGCGAAGGGGTCGGGGTCGCCGTCGCTGTACTCGCTCGCCATCACGGGAGCCGCGGTGTCGATCATCCCGTTGATCATCCTGATGCTCTTCCTTCAGCGGTTCTGGCGGCTCGACCTGATCTCGGGAGGTCTCAAGGGCTGATCATCCGTCTCGCGCGACCAGACCGACGTACCACCGCACCATCGCACTACCGAAAGCACCGCATGAAATTCACTGACGGGTTCTGGCTGACCAGACCGGGAGTCGAGCCGCTCTACGCGCTCGAGGCATACGACATCATCGCCGGCGACCGGTCGCTGACCATCACGGCACCGACGAAGGTCGTCGCACACCGAGGCGACACCCTCAATAGGCCGGTGCTGACGGTCACCCTCAGCTCTCCGCTCGAGAACGTGATCGGGGTGAGGGTCGACCATTTCACGGGGGTTCGTGACCCTCTTCGCTTCGACCTCGTCGGGGCGGAGACAGGTCACGGCGAGGCGGCGGTGACGGAGGCCGGCGGCACGCTCTCCAGCGGCGCGCTGTCGGCCACCATCGGACGCGGCGCTCCGTGGGATCTCTCGTTCAGCGCGGACGGTCGGGTCATCACCTCGAGCGGCCACAAGTCGATCTCCTCCATGAGGATCGCCGACGGAACGGACCTCAGCCGGGGGATCGTCGGCACGTCGCCGGTCGATGCGGCCGGGCATCCGCGCCGCCCGCACAACTATCTGAACGTGCAGCTCTCCCTCGGGGTCGGCGAGCTCGTCTATGGGCTCGGTGAGCGGTTCGGGCCGCTGGTGAAGAACGGGCAGAGCGTCGACATCTGGAACGCGGACGGCGGAACCGCGAGCGAGCACGCATACAAGAACGTGCCGTTCTATCTGACGAATCGCGGATACGGCGTGCTGGTCAACGACCCCGGCCACGTCTCGTACGAGATCGGCACCGAAGCCGTCGAGCGGGTGCAGTTCTCGGTGTCGGGCGAGAGCATCGAGTACTTCATCATCTACGGTCCGACACCTGCAGAGATCCTCGAGCGATACACCGCCCTCACCGGTCGACCTGCCAGTGTGCCCGCCTGGTCGTACGGGCTGTGGCTCTCGACGAGCTTCACGACCGACTACAACGAGGCGACCGTCACCAGCTTCATCGACGCGATGGCCGAACACGACCTGCCGCTCTCCGTCTTCCACTTCGACTGCTTCTGGATGCGCGAGTTCAACTGGTGCGACTTCGAGTGGGATGCCCGTACCTTTCCGGATCCGAAGGGCATGCTCGCGCGTCTGCACGACAAAGACCTGCGCGTCTGCGTCTGGATCAACCCCTACATCGCGCAACGATCACCGCTCTTCGCGGAAGCCGCTGCTGCGGGATATCTGGTCAAGAAGCCGTACGGCGATGTGTGGCAGTGGGACCTGTGGCAGGCCGGAATGGGTCTCGTCGACTTCACGAATCCGGCGGCGACGGCGTGGTTTCAGGGCCACCTTCGTCGACTGCTCGACATGGGAGTCGACGCCTTCAAGACGGACTTCGGCGAGCGCATCCCGCTCGACATCGACTACTTCGACCGCTCGAGCCCCGAGCGCATGCACAACTACTACACGCAGCTCTACAACGCGGCGGTCTTCGACCTGCTGCGCGATGTGCGCGGCGACGACTCAGTGGTGTTCGCCCGTAGTGCGACAGCCGGCGGGCAGAAGATGCCCGTGCATTGGGGCGGAGACAGCACGTCGTCGTTCGAATCGATGGCTGAGACCCTTCGCGGCGGTCTCTCGCTCGCGCTCAGCGGCTTCGCGTTCTGGAGTCACGACATCGGTGGCTTCGAGGGAACGCCCGACGCAGCGGTGTTCAAGCGGTGGACCGCGTTCGGTCTGTTGTCGAGCCACTCGCGCTTCCACGGGAGCAACTCGTACCGGGTGCCGTGGGCATTCGACGCTGACGCGATCACGGGCGACATCGACACAAGCGAGCAGAGCGCGGTCGCAGTGGCCCGCCGCTTCGCGCGGCTGAAGAACTCGCTGATGCCCTATCTCTATGCGGCCGGGGTCGAGGCATCCGTGTCGGGCGCGCCGGTGATGCGCCCAATGCAGTTCGAGTTCCCGGATGACCCCGCCGTCGCCTATCTCGACCGCCAGTACATGCTCGGGCGCGAGCTCCTCGTGGCTCCGGTGTTCACCGAGGACGGGAGCGTCGAGTTCTATCTGCCGCAGGGCACGTGGACCGAGTTCTTCACCGGCGAGCAGGTCGCCGGTGGTTGCTGGCGCCGTGAGGTGCACGAGTTCGACACCCTTCCCCTGTACGTGCGACCCGGCGCGGTGCTGCCGATCGGCAACCGGGTCGATCGGCCGGACTACGACTATCTCGACGCTCTCGTGCTGCGCGACTACCCGGGCGAGCCCGAGGCGACGAGGGACCTGACAGTGGTGACGCCGGATGGCTCGTCGGCCACGTTCAGCATCGTGCGTACGGGAGGGACATCCACCATCAACGTGTCGGGAGATGCCACGTGGAGCCACGAGACCATCGGGAGACACGAGGCCGTCGGAGGAGCGCAGTGACCGCGCCGCTGGCGGATCGCGGCACGGGACTGCTCTTCGGCGGTGACTACAACCCGGAGCAGTGGCCGGAGGAAGTCTGGCGCGACGACATCCGGCTGATGAAGCAGGCGGGCGTGAACACCGTGACCGTCGGCGTCTTCGCATGGTCGTCGATCGAGCCGGAGGAGGGCCGCTACGAGTTCGGATGGCTCGATCGCGTGTTCCGATTGCTGAGCGACAACGGCATCGGCATCATCCTCGCGACACCGACCGCTTCACCGCCGCCATGGTTCAGCAAAGCTCATCCCGAGGCGCTGCCGATCACGGAAGACGGCGTGCGGCTCATGCACGGGAGCAGGGACACCTACAACCCGGCGGCGCCCGCGTACCGCGTCGCGGCGACACGCGTCGCCCGTGTGCTGGCGGCACGCTACGGCAGGCATCCAGCCCTGCGCGCGTGGCACCTGCACAACGAATACGGCACCGTGAGCTACGGCCCGCTCGTCGACGCGGAGTTCCGCACCTGGCTTCGTGGGCGCTACCGAACCCTCGAGGCGCTCAACCGGGCGTGGCACACGGCGTTCTGGTCGCAGGGGTACAGCAGGTGGGACGAGATCATCGCTCCCCAGCGCACGCAATACCTGCCGAACCCCACGCAGGTGCTCGACTTCCGCCGGTTCACCGCCGACCTGCTCAGGGACTGCTATCGCGATCAGATCGCTGTCGTTCGGGAACTCAGTGGCGCGCCCGTGACGACCAACTTCATCCTCCCCGATTGGCTCCACTACGACCAGTGGGACTTCGCCGACGACAGCGACGTGGTGGCGATCGATCACTACCTGGACTCGTCCGGCCCGGAGGGCGCCGCGCACGCAGCGTTCGGCGCCGACCTCGCGCGTTCGTTCGGCCACGGCAGGCCGTGGCTGCTCATGGAACAGGCGGTGAGCACGACGATCCGAGGTGGTCGCGTGCTGGCCAACGACACGGGGCAGCTCATGCGGACGAGCATGCAGCACGTGGCGCGCGGAGCTCTCGGCATCCTGTTCTTCCAGTGGCGGGCACCGTATGCCGGCGCGGAGTTCTTCCACTCGACGATGGTTCCGCACGTCGGCGAGGACAGCAGGACGTTCCGCGAGGTCACTCGGCTCGGCGACGCTCTCGCGCGCGTCGGGGAGCTGGCCGATGCCCCGGCGAACGCCGTCAATCGGCCTCGAGTGGCGATCGCGTGGGACCCCGATGCGTGGTGGGCGGCGGAGACGGCCGGCCTTCCCAGCGATGCGTTCTCTCTGCTGCGATCCGCACGTCGGATGCACCGCGCGCTCTGGAACCTCGGGGTGAACTGCGACTTCGTCCGCCTCGACCACGACCTCTCTGCTTACGACCTCGTGGTCGTGCCGAACCAGCTGCTCGTCGCGAGAGATCAGTCCGAATCGCTGGCCCGCTTCGTGCACGATGGCGGGCATGCCGTCGTCGCGTACTTCAGCGGCACGTTCGACGACAACCTGCACGTCATCCCCGGCGGCTACAGCGGAGCGTTCGCAGAACTGCTCGGGGTGCGGATCGAGGGGCTGCTTCCGCTCGAGCCGACGAGCACCGTCGAGCTGACCGACGGTGCTGTCGGATCGGAATGGACCGAGCGCATCGAATTGAGGGGCGCCGAGGCGCACGCTTCGTATCGCACGGGCGCCGCGGCAGGGGGACCCGCGATCACCCGCAATGGTGTCGGCGCCGGCGCTGCCTGGTATGTGTCGACCGAACTCGACGACCAGGGGCTCGGCGAGTTCCTGCGACTCGTGCTCGAAGGCGCCGGCGTCGAACCGGATGCCGTGGGAGCCGGTGCCGGGCTCGAGGCGATCCGACGATTCGCTGGCTCGCACTCCTACCTCGTGCTGATCAACCACGATTCGTGCGAGCGCGCGACGGTCGGTGAAGGAACGGACATCCTGACCGGCCGCGAGTTCGGTGGACCGATCACTGTCGCGCCCGGTGAGATCCTCGTGCTCAGGACCAGCTGAGATGCGACGTGGGTGCGAGGGCGAAACTCTTTCGCGCGGCCGCCGCCGCGCTATGGTGACGTGGTGCAACCGCTCTCACGGTTGCGTGTTCGCTCACCCAGCAACCAGGAGTGCGGCGTCCGCGCCGCTTTCGCACGTCGATCAGGCAGGAAGACATGACTCAGGGCAGTGACGACTACCGCGACAGCGGTCTGCAATTTCCGGATTCGTTCGTGTTCGGTTCGGCCACCGCGTCGTACCAGGTCGAGGGGGCGGTGAAGGATGACGGCCGTTTGCCGTCCATCTGGGACACGTTCAGCCACACCCCCGGCAAGGTATGGAACGGCGACACCGGCGACGTCGCCGACGACCACTACCACCGGCTCGAGTCGGACCTGGACCTCATGAAGGACCTGGGACTGCACGCCTACAGGTTCTCGATCGCCTGGCCGCGGATCATCCCGAACGGCCGGGGACAGGTGAACCACAAGGGAGTCGATTTCTACTCGCGCCTCGTCGACGGACTCCTCGAGCGTGACATCACGCCGGTCGCCACGCTCTACCACTGGGACCTGCCGCAGGTGCTCGAAGACGAGGGCGGCTGGCCGAATCGCGAGACCGCCTACACGTTCGCGGATTACGCAGCCGCGATCGGCGAGCGGCTCGGCGACCGCGTCGCCGTGTGGACGACACTCAACGAGCCGTGGTGCTCGGCGTACCTCGGCTATGCCTCGGGTGCGCACGCGCCCGGCCGCACCGACGGTGCAGACGCCCTTCGCTCCGTGCACCACCTGAACCTCGCGCATGGGCTCGCGGTGCAGGCGCTCAAGGCAACGGTGGCGAACGACAGTGCCGAGTACTCGATCACGCTGAACCTGCACGTCATCCGTCCAGAGGGCGAGACCGGGCAGGAGGCTGCGCGCCAGATCGACGCGCTCGGAAACCGGGCGTTCACGCATCCGCTGCTGAAGGGCGAGTACCCGGCGGACCTGATCGAAGACACCAAGTCGCTCACCGACTGGTCGTTCGTGCGCCCTGGCGACCTGGACGACATCAACCAGAAGATCGACGTTCTCGGCGTCAACTACTACTCGACCAACCGGGTGCGGCTGTGGGACGGTCGTGGCGAGCGGCAGCACGCCGATGGCCACAAGGATGTCGGTGCCTCGCCGTGGCCGGGGGCGGATCGTGTCGAGTTCCTGGAGCAGCCCGGCCCCTACACCGAGATGGGCTGGAACATCGAGCCGTCCGGTCTCTACGACCTGCTCGTCTCGCTGCGCGACGAGTTCCCCGAGCAAGCCCTGATGATCACCGAGAACGGAGCGGCCTTCGCGGATGTCGTCTCCCACGACGAGGGCGGCGCCGCCGTTCACGATCTCGATCGCATCGACTATCTACGCCGCCACCTCACGGCGGCGCACCGGGCGCTGCAGGACGGCGTCGACCTGCGCGGGTACTTCGTGTGGTCCCTGATGGACAACTTCGAGTGGGGCTTCGGATACTCCAAGCGCTTCGGCATCGTTCGCGTCGACTACGACACCCTTGAGCGTCTGCCGAAGGACAGCGCCTCCTGGTACGCCGAGCTGGCCGCCTCCCGTCGCCTCCCCGAGTAACCCCACGCGGGTAACAGCGCCATGTGCGCTCTATCGCGCCACTTCTGCTGGCGCGATAGAGCGCACATGGCGCACTTGCGGGGGTGTCGTGGGGTGGGCGCCTCGCGAGCAAAGCAGGTGCAGTCGGCGTGGCCGACTGGTGGCCGCATTGTGACTGTCGGATGAACAGGCCGGGCGAATAAGTTCGAGCCGTGAACGTGAATGCCGTTATGCTTCCCAGCGTGACTGAAGCTCTCCAGGCGCCGGACGCCATGCCGACCCGCGGCCTGCTCGGGAGCAACCTCGACGGCGTGCGCCAGCACAACCTCGGCACCGTGCTCAGGCTGGTGCACGGCATGCAAGGCCGCTCCCGTTCAGAGCTCACCCGCGCGACCGGGCTGAGCCGTTCGACCATCGGTGCGCTCGTCGGAGAGCTCTCGGCACTGGGCCTGGTCTCCGAGACGGAGCCCCGCGAGTCGACGGGCGTCGGACGACCGAGCCCCGTCGTGCGGGCCAACCCCTCCGTTGTCGCGGTGACTGTCAACCCGGAGGTCGACGGCGTCTCCGTCGGAGTCGTCGGGCTCGACGGAACCGTGCACCGGCAGGTGAAACACCCCACCGACGCTCCCCCCAGCGCGCAAGAGGCCGCGCGCATCGTCTCGACCGTGCTGGACGGGCTGCGCGCCGTGATCGACTCCGGCCTGCGCAGGGTCGCGGTCGGCGCTGCGGTGCCTGGGAGCGTCCGTGAGGTCGACGGCGTCGTGCGCATGGCGCCGCACCTCGAGTGGCTCGACGAGCCCTTCGCGGAACTGCTCGAGGACGCAACAGGACTTCCCGCACTGGTCGCCAACGACGCGAGCCTCGGTGCAAACGCCGAGCACCTCTTCGGCGCGGGCCGCGGCATCGACGACCTGATCTACCTCAACGGCGGTGCGGGCGGCATCGGCAGCGGCGTGATCACACGCGGCCTTCCGCTGCTCGGCGGCTCGGGGTACGCGGGCGAGCTCGGGCACACGCTCGTGAACTCGGCGGGCGGTCGGTGCCACTGCGGCGCGATCGGATGCCTCGAGACCGAGGTCTCGCAGGCCCGCCTGCTCGAGGCGCTCGGCATGCACGACCCGCACATCCTCGACGAGGCCGTTCGGCATCTCGACGGGAAGGGTCGTGCCGAGGTCGAGCGACAGCTCGGATACCTCGCGGTCGGCATCCGTAACGCCGTGAACATCCTCAACCCGAAGCGCGTGGTGCTCGGCGGATTCCTCGGCGTGCTGCTCGACGCCGCGCCAGGGCTCCTCGAAGAAGAGGTGCGTGCTCAGTCGCTCAAGGCGTCGGCGGAGAACGTCGACATCGTGCGCGCCGAGCTGGGAGCCGACGTGCTCACGATCGGAGCCGCCGAACTGGCCTTCACCAGGCTGATCGCCGAGCCGACAGTGCTGCAGCGCTGAGCGAATCGTCACACGACTGCACGAACGAGGAGCCTCAGCCGCCAGCCCGTAGGCTGCCAGCGTGATCATCGCGCTCGCACTCTCCGCCAGCCTCGACGTGACCTACGAGGTCGACGTGCTGCATCTCGGCGACATCACCCGTCCGGCGGCCGTCACTCGAGTCGCAGGGGGCAAGGCGCTGAACGTCTCACGCGCCGCCTCGGCGCTCGGGGCGCACGTTCACGCAGTCGCCGCACTCGGCGGTGCAACCGGGGAGTGGGTGTCGGCCATGCTGGCCGACGACGGGGTCTCGGCCACCGTAGTTCCGCTACGGAGCGTGACCCGCACCTGCATCGCGATCGTCGAAGCGGCCGGATCGGCGACGAGCACCGACGTCTACGAACCGGCGACCCCGCTCGAACGGAATGAGTGGGATGCCTACGCGCGGGCAGCAGAGACGACCGTCACCGAGGCCGTCACCCGCGGCGTGTCACCCTGGGTGGCTCTCTCCGGATCGATCCCGCGCGGTGTGCCGCTTGGCGAGCTCAGCTCGCTGCTGGAGCGCCTCAGCGCTGCCGGTGCGCGGATCGTCGTGGACGGCTCCGGCGAGGGCCTCAGAGTAACAGCGGGCGTGGCGGATCTCGTGAAGGTCAACCGGCGCGAAGCGTCAGAGCTGCTCGGCGTCGGGCTCGCGACCGCCGCCGATGCCTGTCGTGCGCTGCGCGAGCGTTACCGCCTCGACGCTGTGGTCACCGATGGAGTCGAGGGGTCCGCAGCACTGATCGGAGAGATCGCAGGCTCGGTGCCTGCGCCACGCACCTTCGGCCGCTTCCCGGCGGGCAGCGGCGATGCCTTCCTCGGTGGGTTGCTCGCCGCCTTCGACCGCGCAGCGGACCCGCTGCAGGCGCTCGCCGCGGCCGCCGAAGCGGGGGAGCGGAACGCCATGGTGCCCGGTCAGGGTCGGCTCGCCCCTGACCGGAGCTGACCCGAGAAAACAGTCTGCAAAAACTCGCCACGGGGACTGGCGTTCACCCAGGCGGCATCCGATAAGATGGGTTTCGAATCGATTCGAGTTGGCCGTTGTCTGCAAGGCCCGAGTCCACAGGGCTCGAGATCGACGCGATTCGTCTCCCACCCCTCCTCACGGTGATCGGATGCTTGCACCTCGCAGCCGGTCCCGCAGTTAGAGCACTCCGTCACACGTCGACCTCGCCCGGATACGAATGTCTACCGCCACCCAGCCGCTTCCTGTCCTCAAGGACCCCTCCATCAACGATGAACTGATGTCAGACGACGTCGATACTTCGACGGCCGGCATCACCGTGGTCGGCGTCACGGCCGGCATGCCCACCGGCGGCATCGAGATCGTCGAGCCTCGCAAGTCGCGCCGTGCATCGAAAGCCGAGAGGGCGCCTCGCACCGCGGCCAACCCGGTCGTGCACCCCGGTGACGCCCTGCCGTCCAGCCGGCGCGTGGCGTACATCCTGATCCTCGGCGCGCTCACGGCGCTCGGGCCGTTCACGATGGACACCTACCTTCCGTCGATGCCGAAGCTCGAGTCGGACTTCGGGGTCTCGACGGCGGTCATCCAGCTCACCCTGACCGCGACGACCATCGGATTCGGTCTCGGGCAGCTCATCGTGGGCCCGTGGAGCG
Organism: Humibacter soli; assembly: GCF_054779035.1. Lineage (NCBI taxonomy): Bacteria > Bacillati > Actinomycetota > Actinomycetes > Micrococcales > Microbacteriaceae > Humibacter > Humibacter soli. Next base: position 20,790 of record NZ_BAAGYX010000004.1, read on the forward strand.
ACAAGGTCGGGCGGCGCATGCCGCTCATCCTCGCGACGGCGGTGCACATCCTCGCTTCTGTCGGCGTCGCCATGGCGCCGAACGTCGAGGTGCTGAGCGTGTTCCGCCTGCTGCAGGGCCTCGGCGCCGCAGCCAGCGGTGTCGTCGCCATGGCGATGGTGCGCGACCTGTTCAGCGGGCACCGGCTCGTCACGATGCTCTCGCGCCTCGCGCTGGTGAACGGCCTCGCTCCGGTGATCGCGCCCGTGCTGGGTTCGCAGCTGCTGCTGATCATGCCCTGGCGCGGAATCTTCTGGGTCATCGCCACGTACGGCGCGGTCATGCTCGTCTGCCTCGTGCTCTGGATCAGGGAGACGCGGCCGAAAGAAGCGCGCATCGCCTCGGGTCAATCGGGTGTGCTCCAGCGCTTCAAAGTGGTGCTCAGTGACCGGGTCTACATCGGTGTCGTCATCGTCAGCGCGATGAACTTCTCCGGTCTCTTCGCCTATCTGTCGTCGAGCTCGTTCGTCTTCCAGACGGTGTACTCGTTCAGCGCTCAGCAGTACGGCGCGCTCTTCGCCGCCAACTCGGTCGGCATCATCATCGGCGTTCAATCCGCGGCGCGACTGGCGAAGCGGATCGGCCCGCAGTGGGTGCTGGCAGGGTCTACGGCGGTGATGACCGTCGCCGCGGCGCTCATCGTCGTGCTCGGCAGCTCCGGCGTCGGCATCTGGGGGGTCATCATCCCGCTCTGGTTCTTCATCTGTGCTGCGGGCTTCGGCTTCCCCTGTGTTCAGGTTCTGGCCCTCAACGGGCACGGGGCTCAGGCCGGAACCGCCGCGTCCCTGCAGGGTGCCGCCAACTTCTCGATCGCGGGCCTGCTGTCGCCGCTCGTCGGCCTGCTCGGCGTGGCCAGCGCCGCGCCGATGGGTATCGTGATGCTCGGCTGCTCGCTGGTGTCGGTGTGCGCGTTGTGGTTCGTCGTGCGGCCCAAGACCGTGCCGCCGCTCGCGCGCTAGCCCCTCGGAGGTTCCCCGGGCCGCACCTCGGCGCACCCCACGAAGCTCACACGACAGACAGGAACAGGCCTTGGCAGACATCCGCCCCTATCGCCCGACCGATCGCGACGACGTCTACGAGATCTGCGTGAAGACGGGCAAGTCGGGAACGGACGCCACGGGATGGCTGGACACCGACGACCTGCTTCCTGACATCTACGCTCTGCCGTATGTGGACCTCGAGCCCGACTTCGCGTTCGTGGCCGACGTCGACGGCAAGGCCCGCGGGTACATCCTCGGGGTGCCGGACACGGCCGCGTTCGTCGACGAGGTGCGGCGCGAGCGGCTGCCCGCCTTCGATGCGAAGTATCCGCTCACGGGCGAGGACACACCGACCCAGCGGTTCATCCGCGACGGCCGGAATCCGGAACGCATGCTCATCCCCGAGCTTGCGGAGTACCCGGCGCACCTGCACATCGACCTGCTGCCCGAGCTTCAGGGGCAGGGTCTCGGACGCATGCTCATGCGCACGCTGATCGCACGGCTGAACGCCGAAGGCGTTCCTGGCGTGTGGTTGGGGTACGCGGCCGACAACGTCGGAGCCGGTGCGTTCTACCGGCGGCTGGGATTCACCCCGCTGCCGTCGAGCACGGACGGCACCGTGGTCGGACTGCGCACCGACGCCGAGGTCTGAGCGGCCGGGTCTGAGCGGCCGACGGCTGTGTCGCGGCTCAGAGCCAGGAGAGCAGCGAGACGCGCTCGAACCAGTACAGCCACTCCGGCCGCGAGGACCGCATCTCCGACAGCGTAATCGAGTCCGAAACATTCACGATCGGCCGATCGAGCACCTCGGCGACGTCTTCCATCGTCGATCGCGGCCAGTACTGACCCCGCAGCCGCACGCGCACCACTCCCGCCCGGTCGAGCACGAACAGATTCGGCTGGGTGTCGAGGGTGTTGTCGCGGTAGAGCTCGATGAGGCAGATGGTGCCGATCTCATCGTTGGAGATCTCGTTGACCTGGCCGAGGAATCCGCGCTCGCGCACCCCGCGAGGCGAGACCGTGACCGACGTGCGCCTGAAACGCAGGATGAGCAGCAGCACCACCACCGCGGTCAGAACGTGCAGAGCCACGACCCACGGCCACGAGCCCTCGGGGATCGTGAGCCAGTACGCCACCGCGAACACCGGGGTGGTGAGCGCGAGGGTGGCGATCACCCCGTTCACGAGCAGGTGACGGTGCGGATGCAGCACACGAGTGCTGGTCGTGATCACCTGCTCGGATAGCACAGACGTCCCCTCACCCCGCTGACGATCAGCGTCCGTTCCAGCTTGACGACGCCGGTCGGCCATGAGCTCGACCTTGAATCGACGGAAGGTGTATTTGCCCGGTCAAGTCGCCGTCTTCGTCACACTAGCGGGGATCGCCTGCGGATAGAACCCCCATTCCGCCCTTTTGCTCGTTTTTGTTCGATCACGCAACACATCCTTACGAGTAGGTTGGTAGTCGTGGTGCCGGAGCCGGTGCCCGTTGATGGGAAAGGTGTTCCGGCAGTGAATGTCATTGCATTGATCGTGTCGTTCGTGCTGTTCCTCGGTGGCATGGTCATCATGGGCTACGCCTCCCAGGCTGCCGGATGGGAAGCCCTCGCATTCTTCAGCGGCATCATCTGCATCGCGCTCGCCTTCGCCATCCCGGTGCACGTGCTGGGCAAGACCGAATAGAGCCTCGCGCGAGGCGGGTGTCGAAACCAGGGGCCGCCGTTCGACGTGCTGGTGAGGGCGCATCAGCGCCGCAGCTCACGAGACGAGGACGAACATGGCGAAGTATCTGCTGGTGATGGTCGGCAACGAACAGCGTTGGGACCGGATGACCGAAGAGGACTGGCGCGCGATCGACGACGGTCACCGCACGCTGCGGGAGCGCGCAGGCAGTGCGATCCTCGCGGACGGGCAGCTCGAGGGCTCGGCGAAGTGGACGACGGTGCGCACGGGCGAGGCCGGCGTTCAGACCGCCGTCGACGGACCCTTCGCGGAGACGAAGGAGATGATCGGCGGGTTCTACGTGATCGACGTGCCCGACCGCGAAGCCGCCGTGTCGTTGGCGAGGGAGCTCGCCGAGACCCGCGCGGACCACAGCGGCGTCGAGGTCATTCCGCTCGTCGTGCACTGACGTCGGCGTGCGGCGCTGTGCGCTCGTGCCTCGCGGCGACCCCCGCTCGTCGCGAGGCGAGCCGTTCGAGCACCGCGTTGGCAGCACCGGCTCCGACGACGACGAGCGCGGCCACCAGCGGTGCGAACGCCGCCACGTAGGCGCCCGACGACTGAGCGACGGCTCCGACGATGGCGGAGGAGGCCGACTGACCGACGATCACGGCTGATCCGAGAATCGTCATGACGGTCGCAGAGCGGCCGGCCGGGCTCCTCTCGGCAGCCAGGCTGTACTGGGTGACCAGCGTCGGTCCGACTCCGATCCCTGCGACGAAGAGCGCGATCGCCACGGTGAACACCGAGTGCATCAGGGGCAGCAACGCCGAGCCGACGAGAAGGATGACCGCGAACATCAGCCACCGCGCACGGAGCCGGAAGCGCCGCGGGAACCACGCGACGCTGAGCGCAAGGGCGGCGGAACCGATTCCCATCACGCCGTAGATCAGGCCGGCGGACTCCGGGGTGTTGCGGTCGGTGAGGAACGCCGTGAGCGCCGTGAGCATGGCGCCGAAGAACAGCCCCATGCCGAGCACGCCGACCGCGACGACGAGGATGCCCGGCCGGAACAGCTCGGAAGTCGGAGCCGGCTTCACCTGGCCGTCGCCGCCGTGCCTCACCGTCTTCGCGGTCGGATGCCACGCAAACGCCGTGACGAAGACGAGCGTCAGCACCGCGGCGCCGATCACCGGGGCTGCGGGGTTCAGCGTCGTGGCGAGCAGCCCGACGATGAACGGCCCGAAGACGAAGACGCTCTCGTCGGCCGCCGACTCGTACGCCATCGTGCCGTTGAGCGTGTCAGGTCGTCGCTCGGCAGGGATGTGCCGGGAGATCATCTCGACGAGCCGGCTCCGCGACATCGGCGACACCTGGGGCGCGGTCGCGCCGATCACGAACGCGATCACGAGCACCACGGCATCAGGGAGCGAGCTGAACGCCACCCACGCCATGGTCAGAAGGGCGAGACTGCTCACCACTCCGCTCAGCAGCATCACCGGGCGCTGTCCGAACCGGTCCGCTGCGGCTCCGATCAGCGGGCCGAAGATGGCCGTGCCGATCCCGGTCATGGCGGAGACCAGACCGCCGAGCGCGAGGTTGCCGCGAGCGGAGACGATAAGCGTCATCACGCCGACGACCATCATCGCGAACGGCAGCCGCGCGAGCAGGGCGATGGGGAAGTACGCGAACCCGGTCGCGCGCAGAAGCGTGACGGGGCGTTCGTCGGTCGGCGTGCTCATGTGTTCTCCAAGGCGGCGATGCGTGCCGCCTTGACCGACCGTGCGAGAACGCCGGCCAGGTAGATACACGTGGTTGACATCCATTCTCCCATGGCGATGGCGGCCGCCCTGGTCGGCGTTCTCGGCACTCCTGCAGCGAGCCGCCGCGTGCTAGAAAGAAACCGGATGCCTGACCTGCCCGAGATCGACTCCTTCTTACGACCCGTTCGAGAGGATCCGCGATGGCGAAGCAACCCCTGATCTCACACCACGGCTTGATCGGCGACCTGCAGACCGCTGCGCTCGTGTCGACCGACGGCAGCGTCGACTGGCTCTGCCTGCCGCGATTCGATTCGCCATCGGTCTTCGGATCGCTGGTGGATGCCGACGGCGGCGGCTTCTGCCAGATCCGCCCGACCACCGATGACTACGTCACCAGACAGCTCTACCTGCCGGACACCGCGGTGCTGGTGACCCGGTTCATGACCGAGGAGGGTGTGGCGGAGGTCATCGACTTCATGCCGGTCACCGACCAGGAGGAGTCGTCGAAGCATCACCGTCTGGTGCGCATCGTGCGAGTCGTTCGCGGACAGATGGGTCTCTCCTTCGAGATCTCGCCGGCGTTCGACTACGCGCGCCGCAAGCACACGATGGAGATCACCGACGAGGGCGTCGTGTACGGCTCGGGTGACGAGCAGCTCACGGTGCATATGGCAGGCAGCCTGCTCGACGAGCTGAAGCTCGAGCAGAGCGACGGGCCGAACGGGCCGCGACTTCGGGCATCCGGAACGCTGAAGGTCGGAGACCTGGGCGGGGGCATCCTCGAGTTCGGCCCCGTCGGGGCGCCGCGTCGCTTCACCGTAGAGGAGGGACGCAGGCTGTTCGACGAGACCGTCGGGTTCTGGCGAGGCTGGCTCGGACAGTCCACCTATCGCGGACGCTGGCGCGAGCAGATCAACCGGTCGGCGATCACGCTCAAGCTGCTCACGTACGCGCCCTCGGGTGCGCTCGTCGCGGCACCGACCGCCGGGCTACCAGAGCAGGTCGGTGGCGAGCGCAACTGGGACTACCGCTACACCTGGATCCGCGACGCGTCGTTCTCCGTGTCCGCGCTGCTCGGCCTCGGCTTCGTGAGTGAGGCGCGCTCCTACATCGACTGGCTCTCCGATCGCATGCACGAGCACGTCGGCTCGGGCTCAGGCCCGCTGAAGATCATGTACCGGGTGGATGGCTCGTCGAACCTCGACGAGGAGTCCCTCGACAACATGACCGGGTACCGCGGGTCGAAACCGGTGCGCATCGGGAACGGTGCGTCGGATCAGCTGCAGCTCGACATCTACGGCGAGGCGCTCGACGCGGTCTACTTCGCCGACCAGCACGGCGTCAGCATCGGCCATCAGACCTGGACCGAGCTGTCGGCGATGCTCGACTGGCTGACCGAGCACTGGGATCAGCCCGACGAAGGCGTGTGGGAGACAAGGGGCGGGCGGCAGAACTTCACCTACGCACGCATCAACTCCTGGGCGGCGTTCGATCGGGGCATCCGACTGGCCATGGCGCACGGACGTCCCGGCAACATCGAGCAGTGGACGATCGAGCGCGACAAGATCTACGACCAGGTGATGACGCGCGGCTGGAACGAGAAGCGGGGAGCGTTCACACAGCACTACGCGACCGACGTGCTCGACGCATCTGTACTGCGCATGGTCACAGTGGGGATGATCGCGGCGGATGACCCGATGTGGTCATCCACTCTCGCGGCCATGGAGCAGGAGCTCGTCTCCGACAGCCTCGTCTATCGCTACAACCCCTCGGCGTCGCCGGACGGACTGCGCGGGTCGGACGGCACGTTCTCGCTGTGCACGTTCTGGTACGTCGAGTCGCTCGCTCGGGCTGGACGCCTCAACGATGCGCGGCTCACCTTCGAGAAGATGCTGACCTACTCCAGCAGCCTCGGCCTTTACGCGGAGGAGATCGGTCTCACCGGCGAACAGCTCGGCAACTTCCCGCAGGCGTTCACGCATCTTTCGCTGATCAACGCGGCCCTCGTGCTCGACAAGGCGCTCGACGCGGCGTCACCCGCAGGGCGCCCCGTGGGGTGGTGAGCGTAGACCCCGTGGGTTGAGGAGCGCGCCCACGGCGCGCTCCTCAACCCACGAGGAACCGCACTCGTGGTTACTGCGTCGCGACCGCGAACACGTGGATCGAGGCGTTGGTCGGCAGGGTCACCGTTTCCACCGTCTTGCCCGCGGTGAGCGGGATCGAGTTGTAGAACACGCGGTACGCGTACGCCGAGTCGCCATACCCGGTCGGGGTGTTGCGTCCCTGTGTGGAGATGGCCACCTGCGAGCCGAACTCGGTCGCCGACGAGAACGACCAGTTCGGGAATCCGACCTGGCCGGTCGAGGTCGTGCCGTCGGTGTAGGCGACGGTCACGGTGCCCTGCACGTCGCCGGCCTCGGAGCCGAGGAAGGCGAGCTTCGTGCCCGAGCCGGACATCACGACGGTCTGGCCGTTGGCCTGGACGTTGTCGTTCGTTCCGGCCGCCGCAGACGGCCACGTGAATGACGCTCCACCGAAGTTCACCGTGCTGCCCGGGGTGACGCCGACGGACTGCAGCTGCTCCGCGGAGAAGCTGTTGCCGGTTCCGTCGAAGTCGCCGTCGGCATAGTTCGTCGAGTCGGTGATGCCCACGTTGTTGAACGCTGCAGCCAGGTTCGGGTACGGCACGTTGGTGTAGACGTCGTCAGCGCCGGTCACCGTCGCGGTTGCGCTCTGCGACTTGTAGGCGACGGATGCCGTCAGCTCCTCGGTGTGCGGACCGGGCGGGGGAGTAGGAGCCGTCACCGCGAATGACACGGTGTCCGATGCCCCCGGCTTGAGCGCGTGCACGGTCTGCCGCGACCCGGAGACCGTCCATCCCTTCGGAACGGAGAGGGTGACATCCGCCTTGCTCACCATGAGCGGGCCGTTGTTCGAGACGGTCACATCGACGGAGCTCGTGGTGCCGTCCTTGCCCTGGTTGTTCCGGAGCGAGACGGCGAGCGTGGATGGCAGGCCCTTGGTCGCGCCCTGGTGCACGCGGTACATCACGGTGCCGTGTGCCGGGACATCCGCAGAGATGACGCCGTTGGTCACCGAGCCCTGGCCGCTGACCAGATCGGTGAGGGTGAACGGACCGGATCCCGTCATGCCGACGGCGCTCGCCGTCGTGCTGATGGTCTGCGATGAGGTGCCCTTGTTGAAGAGCACGACCGACACGTCGCCGTTCTTCAGCGGCTTGGTCAGCACGTCGTATCCGGTGCCCTGCTGGGCGATGTGGCCCTGCGCGCCGAGCGCGTCCTGGTCGACGGCGATGATCCTGTCGTTGCCGAGGATGGCGAGCGCCTCAGGCGACAACTGGGTGAGGTCGGTGCTGCTGATGAGCGGCGCCGCCATCTCTGCCCAGAGCGACATCTGGCTCTGCATCTCGGTGGTGGACAGACCCGAGTCGCCGGTGAGCAGGAAGTCGGGATCGTTCCAGTGGCCAGGGCCCGCGTACTGTCCGAGTGGCACGTTGTAGGAGTAGTTGTAGGCGATCGCACTCCACTTGGCGGCGCCGCTCTCCTGGCCGAGTGCGGTGTCAGCGCCCTCGCGCCACAGGTTCGCGACCTTGCTCGAGGCGGAGATGACGTTCTGCCAGTCCGATCCGCCCTGGAAGTACGCGGGCGCGGAGTCCGAGAACACAATGGGCCGGCCGGTGTTCAGCAGCGCCTGGCTGAACTGGTTGTACAGCTGGATGTAGGTCTGCGCACTGGTCTGTCCGGCGATGGACGGCACGTTGCAGCCGTCGAGCTTGACGTAGTCGACACCCCAGGATGCGAAGGTGTCGGCATCCTGCTGGTAGTGGCCGTAGCTGCCCGGAAAGCCACCGCACGTCGTCGTGCCGGAGTCCTCGTAGATGCCGAATTTCAAGCCCATGGCGTGCAGCTTGTCGGCCAGGTACTTGATGCCGTCCGGAAAGGTGGTCGGATTCGCGACGAGCACGCCGTTCGCGTCTCGAGACTGCATCCAGCAGTCGTCGATCGTGACGGTGTTGTAGCCCTTCTTCGCGAGGCCGCTCGAGACGAGGGCGGCGCCCTGATCGAGGATCAGCTTTTCGTCGATGTTGCACTGGTAGTACGACCAGTCGTTCCACCCCATCGGTGGGGTGAGCGCCAGACCGTTGTATGACGTCGACGCAGCTCCGGTTGCGGCGCTCGAACTCTGCACCGTCGCAGCCATCACCGCACTGGGGGCTGCCAGCAAGCCGGCGATGATCAGCGCTGCGCTTGCCCCCGCAAGCGCAGCAGCACGACCCTTTCTCATGCGATCTCCTTCTTCGTTCGATGCCCCCTGTGCGGGGGCCGTTTCACGCTACGCCGCGAAGAAGTGATTGAATAGGGGGTTTTGCAGTCACTTTCGATCAGTTTTGTGCTCGAAAGTGTCAGGTGCGGTGGGTGCCTCCCTGCCTCCCACCCCACGACGCACCCAAAGTCGTCGCCACATTTCGCGGAATGCCGCGCGGCGATTCCGCAACAAGTGGCGACGACTTTGGGCCTGGGTCATCCCCGCATTCCCCACGCTGAGCTGTTCCCTCGGGCCATACCCGGGTCATCCCCGTCGGGCCATGCCCCGAGTCATCCCCGTCGGGCCATGCCCCGACATTCCCCACCCGGAGCCTCCTCTCGCGCAGGTCGTCGCCACTTGGTGCGGAATCGGGGTGTTGGTTCCCGCAGAAAGTGGCGACGGCTTTGGGGTCGGTGGGATGGGGTGGGGTCGGGGCGAGGTGGCGACGACCTCGGCCGGCTCGGCGGCGGTCGGCGGCGACGGGTTGGGCGCCGAGGCGGCGCCGCGCTCAGCCGGCTGAACGGTCGTCGGTGTCGGTGTCGGTGTCGGTGTCGGTGGAGGTCGCGGCGGTGGCGGTGGGGGTCGCGTTGGCGGTGGCGGCGGCGGCGGTGGCGTCCAGCCGCTCCAGGAGTTCGACGGCGGCCCTGGCGTACTCGTCGATCCAGCGATCGTGGATGCGCTTGATGGGCAGAGGCGCCAGCGCGAGATGGCGCTCCCGTCCGATCTTGCGACCCGTCACCAGGTCGGCTCGTTCGAGCACCCTCAGGTGCTGCAAGACCGTCGTGCGATCGAGGTCGGGAAAGGCATCGCAAAGCTGACCCGTCGTGCACGAGGCGACCTTGAGCACATCGAGCATGCGCCGGCGAGTGGCGGAGGCGAGCGCCTTGAACACGAGATCGTCGTCGGTGTTGACGCGATCCGGAATCATGTTGTAAAAGTATCACATGAACGAAGATCAGCTTGAAGAACTCGTCTTCACCGTGTCGGGCCGGATCAGCAGGCCGCCTTCAGAGGTCTACGAGGCGGTCGCCGATCCGGAGCAGCTGTCCCACTACTTCACGACGGGTGGCGCAGCGGGCAGGCTCGAAGCCGGGGCTGTCGTCTCCTGGGACTTCCACGACTTTCCCGGGGCGTTCCCCGTGACCGTCGTCGAGGCTATGCCGCCACGACGGATCGTCATCCGGTGGGCGGGTCGCGAGACGACCGACGAGAGCGGGCACACGACGACGACGTTCGAGTTCGAACCGGTCGACGGCGGATCGCGAACGCTCGTGACGATCACGGAAGCGTCCTGGCGCGCAACGCCGGACGGTGCGAAGAGCGCGTTCGGCAACTGCGAGGGGTGGACAGGCATGCTGGCCGCGATGAAGGCTTGGCTCGAGCACGGGATCAACCTGCGCGAAGGGTTCTATGCGTAGAGCGAGGTAGAGCCGAGCCGTCGGGTCAAGCGCCGCTCGCGCACTGTGTTCTCAGCCCCACACCAAAATCGTACGGTGGTAGCTTTCTGTGTATCCGAGCGAAGGGGTCGTGAGCGATGAGTACGGACAAGGTCGTTTCGAGCTGGTCGTTGCACCGCACACTCGGCAGGTTCACGGCCGGTGATCTGAGGGCGACTCGCGGCGCATCCGGCGAACGGCCAGCCGACCGCTTCGTGGGTCGCATCGAGGCCTCGGATGCCGCCGACGGCGCTCTGGAACTGCTTGCCCTGCCCGCCGAGCTGCGTCGACGCGGCTTCGACGGGGTGCAGCTGGTGCACTTCCACCTCCCGAGCCGCTCGCCGGAGTACCTGGCGGCTCTGCGCGCGGCCCTGGAGGAGAACGACGTGCGGCTCGACACGTTCCTCGTCGATGACGGCGATCTCACGCATCCGTCGGATCCCGAGGCGAACGAAGACTGGATCAGCGAGTGGCTGACGGACGCCGAGGCCCTCGGCGCCACGCGGGCGCGGGTCATCGCCGGTCGGTCGGCGCCCTCCGCCGAGACGATCTCGCAGAGCGCTGCTGGGCTGCGCAGGCTCGCTGCCCGGCATCCCGACCTCAGGATCGTCATCGAGAACTGGCACGAGCTGACGCCCGACGCGCGATCGGTGAACGCGATCCTGGATGCCGCGGGCGACGACCTCGGACTGCTGGTCGATCTCGCGAACTGGACGGGACCGACCACCTGCGACGAACTCGCCGCCATCGGCGGCCGCGCAGAGACCTGCCACGCGAAGTGTCACGTGGGTGATGTCGGATTCGCGGAGGAGTCGACCGGAGTGCGCGACTACCTGGATGCGCTCGGAGCGATTCGCGGTGTCGGCTTCTCCGGCTCGCTCGCCCTTGTCTACGACGGTGCGGACCCCGACGAATGGGCGATGCTCGACCGCCAGCACGGGGTCACGGGAACGGTGTTCGCGTAACGCGCTGGACCTGCATATAGAGACAGTGCAAACGGGTCTCGATACGCGTCGACCTGCGGTCGGCGCCACTCGACCTGCGGTCGGCGCTACTCGACCTGCGGTCGGCGCTACTCGACCAGCGGTGTCGACCGATAGCTGACAGCTTTCGGTGCGACGGCTATGAAGCCACGCCCGCGGACTTGCGCGCCACGACGTCTGCGTGGATGCTAGAGCGACAACTGGGTCAAGTGACCAACATTGACGTGACCACACCACGGCATCCCGCGCCAGTCGTCAGAACCCGCTCCGACCGCACGAAGAGGTGCCATGAGCTCTGTCCGTCGTCCCCTCGTCGCCCTCGGCACGACGGCCGTGCTGGTCATCGCAGAGGCGATCGCCGATCCCACCGGACTGCTGGCGCTCGTCGGATGGCCGGGCGGACACCTCGAGGCGCTGTGGTGGCAGTGGGCTCCGTATGTCGTCTTCGTTCCCGTGCTGCTTGCGGTGGTGTGGTGGTCGGCGGTGCGCGCGGGCGCACGCTTCTGGACCATGGCTGCCGGCACCACCCTGGCGGTTCTGCTCGCCCAGGCGGCGACCTGTCTTGCGATGACCGGCAACCCGATCGTGGCGGGGTGGTCATCCGGGTACGTCACGGCAAAGGCGATTCCCGCAGCGCTGATCGTCGCCGCAGTGACGAGGCTCGCCGGTGGACGACGCACGGGGGAGCGCTCGCCGCGGGTGTTCCTCGGCACGGTGTGGCCGGCCGCAGTGCTGTTCGGCGCGATCGCGCCCCTGCTCAGCGGACTGTGGTGGACGGGTGCTGCATACACCCCGGTCATCCCCGCGCCGCGTCCGGACCGGGGAGCGGTGACGATGCTGCTGGGCGTCGCCGTGCTCGTCGTGTGCAGCGGCCTCGCGATGCGGTGGATGCGTCGCCGTGTGCCCGGCGTGCTCGGCGTGTGGCTCGGAGCCGTCGTCGGGGGAGGGATGCTCGGGCTCGTGCAGGCCGTCGTCGGAGTCTTCGCCGACAACGGGTTCGCGGGCGATTTCTGGCCCCTGATGGCCGCCTACGTGCATGTGGCCGACGGCTTGGCTTTCGGGGCGTGCGTTGGCTGGATCCCCGCGGCGCTCGCCGTGGTGGTCGACGCCGTGCTGGCCCGCCGCACCGCGACGCAGCGAGGCATCGCGGCCGGACGAGTCGTGTGGACGACCGCCGTTGTCGCGGTGGTGGCGCTCGTCGTCGGCCTCGCGATGCCCGGGGTGGCGGATGCCACGGCGCAGGTCGCGCGCGAATCGCGCAGCAGCGGACAGGCATCCGCCCTCCGCACCACAACGGGGCCGGACGGCACCGGCGTCGCCATCCCCTCGGACTTCCTACGGTCCGACGGCACCCGGATCGTCGACGGTCACGGCAACACCGTGCTGCTGCGCGGCGTGAACGTGAACCAGCTCGTCGACTTCTACCGGCCGCGCGCTGATATACCCGCAACCCGGCCCCTCACCGAGAACGACTTCGCTCAGATCGCTGCCTACGGTTTCGACGTGGTGCGACTGAACCTGTCGTGGTCGTCCCTGGAGCCGCAACGCGGTGTCTTCTCGCAGAGCTACCTTGCGCGCATCCGACAGGCTGTTCGCTGGGCAGGAGCGCACGACCTCCGCGTGGTTCTCGACATGCATCAGGATGCCTGGTCGAACGAGCCGACGCAGCCCGGCACGACCTGTCGCCCGGGCACCGATCCGACCTGGGGATACGACGGCGCGCCGTCCTGGGCGACCCTCACCGACGGCACCCCGCGGTGCCAGTTCACTGGTCGCGACATCTCGCCGGCCGGCGACCGCGCTTTCCAGAACTTCTGGTTCGACACCGACGGCGTGCAGCAGCAACTCGTCGACACCTGGGGAAGGATCGCGAAGGTCTTCCGCAACGACCCGACGGTCGCGGGATACGACCTGATCAACGAGCCGGGCTTCGGCGAGACGGCACCGGTGACGACGTCGTACCTGCTGGGGCAGTACTCGTCGCGTGCCATCGACGCGATCCGCGCAGCAGGCGCCCCGCAGATCGTGTTCGTCGAGCCGAGCATCCTGTGGTCGGGTCTCGGCTTCGACAGCGGACCCGAGCCGGGCTTCACGAGCGACCGCAACATCGTGTTCTCACCGCACCTCTACGCGGAGTCGATCACGATGGACTACTCCCTCGGGCTGCCGACGATCATCAGCATGCAGCGCCAGTTCACGCTGGCCGAGCGAGTGGCCCAGCAGTACGGCGCCCCGCTCTGGTCGGGGGAGTACGGGTACTGGGGATCCGACGACTCCGTCGACTCGCGCATGGCCGAATACGCGGGCCTCGAAGACGCGAACGCCCTCGGCAGCGCGTACTGGGTGTGGAAGCAGGCGTGCGGCGACCCGCAGAACGGCATCACCGACGTGTCGTCGTCCCTCGTGCGCGAAGATTGCTCCACCGGCGCCGACGTTCCGGGAGATGCCGTGCTCCTCGGCACCCTGAGCCGTGCCTACCCGCGAGCAGTGCCCGGCAGGATCACCCATCTGAGCGCCGACGGCGCGAGGCTGAGGATGACCGGCGATGCCGGCGGCGCGGGTGCGAAGTGCGGCATGGATGTCTGGCTGCCGGGAACCACCCGGCCTCAGGTGACCACCACCGGCGTCTCGCACGTGGACGTCATTAGCCGGCCCGGAGGGTGGGAGCTGACCGGATGTGCAACAGGGCGCTACGCGGTCGACGCGGACTGAGCCGTCCTTCTCGTCGGCTCCTCCGAGCGATTACGCCGTCCCGCGTGGGTCACCGCGAGCGCATCGTCGATCACGTCCCTGAAGCTGGCGCCCCTTGCATACGACGCCCGTTGTCTCTGGGACCCGCCGCCGTTCTGCAGCACGCGGCGCAGACTCGCCTGCGCCATCCCGAGATCGCCGTTGAGAGCGAGTGCGGCCTCGACATGAGCAAGCAGAGCTCCGGCGACCTCCGGGCCCTGGGCCGACCCGGAACCCTTGGGATTCGGGAGGCGACCGGTGGTCGCGGTGAGCGCGGCTTGCCACTCCGCCAGCCGGAGCGCGGCACCGGAGGTCGCCTCGGGCGGAGTGCCGAGCTGCCATTCGGCTGAGGCGGTGTCGGCGAGCGCGCGAACCAGTGTCGCGATGAAGACGGTGTCACGGGCATCCATGCACACGTCGGCGACACGCACCTCGATCGTCGGGTACCTGTGCGACAGGCGCGCATCGAGATAGAGCATTCCGGTGTCCATGATGACGTCGGTCGCGAGCAGTTCGCGCTCGAACGCGTCGTACGCCTCGGCTGAGCCGAACAACTCGGCCGGGCTGGCGCTCGGCCACTGGTGCCAGGCGCAGAACCGGTAGCTGGCGTACCCGGTGTCGACGCCGTTGGCGAAGGGGGAGTTGGCGCTCAATGCCAGCAGGACGGGAAGCCAGTTGCGGATGCGATCCAGGATGGCGACGCCCTCGTCACGGGACTCGATGCTCACGTGAACGTGCAGCCCGCACACGAGTGTGCTGCGCCCGACATACCCGTACCGCTTCACCATCTCTTCGTACCGAGGGTTCCTGGTCGGGTGCGGGATGAACGGCAGGGGCGACATCCCGAGCGCAACGGCGCGTGCGCCGAGCGGTACGACCAGCGAGTCGACCAGCTCGCGACCGGTAGCCACGTCGGCGAGCAGTTCGGAAGTCGACGCGTGCGGCCGGGATTTCACCTCCAGCATCTCCTGATGGATCTCCGCGTCGACCTCGGAGCCGTGCCTCCTGGCGCGCGCCGTCGCGAGAGCGAGAGGAGCAACGGGAAGCGGAACGCCGGTGTGCGTGTCGACGAGGAGCAGCTCCTCTTCGACCCCGAGCGTCCTCATGAGCGGAAGACCCCCAACTTCCTCATAACTGGAAGTATGCGCGACCGGATCGAGCCTGTGTGAAAAACGTCGGATGGCTACCGCGGGAGGGGGAGGCTCACTAGTATTTCGCCTGTCAAAGGGAGCCCATCATGTGCCGATGGCTGGCTTATTCAGGTGAACCTCTCCGACCCTCGCTGGTGATTCTCGATGCCAAACATTCGCTCGTGAAACAGTCCCTGAACTCGCCGCTCGGCGCGGAGACCGTGAACGGCGATGGGTTCGGATTCGGCTGGTATCCGACGGGAACCAAAGACCCGACGCCCGCCATCTTCCATAGCACCGACCCGGCGTGGAACGACATCAACCTGCGGGAGCTCACGAGCGCGATCGAGAGCCCGATGTTCTTCAGCCACGTGCGCGCTGCTGCGGCGCCGCCGATCCAGCAGTCGAACTGTCATCCGTTCCGGCATGACAACTGGCTGTTCATGCACAACGGCGCCATCGTCGACTTCCACAAGATCAAACGGGAGCTGACCTTCGCCGTCGACCCGTCGTTGTATCCCGAGATCCTCGGAACGACCGATTCTGAGGTTCTTTTCTATCTCGCCATCACGCTGGGCATGCAGGATGACCCGATCGCCGGCCTCGGCGCTGCCATCCAGATGGTCGAGAAGGTGGGCCGTGACGCCGGCATCGCCTTCCCGATGCAGGGAACCGTGGCGATGTCCGACGGCGCGTCCATCTGGGCGGTGCGCTACTCATCGGCGGGGCGGTCGCGTTCGCTCTTCCACTCGGTCGACGCTCCGACCGTGCGCGAGATGTACCCGGACATGAAGCAGTTCGAGGTGTTCGGAGAGAAGGCGCAGCTGGTCGTCTCCGAGCCGTTGAACGACCTCCCCGGGTTGTTCAAGGAGGTGCCGGAGTCCACGGCGGTCATCCTGCGCGACGGGACCTACGAGCACCGGCCGTTCCTCGACGCGGCATGACGTCAGCAAGTGGACCTTTTCGTCCACTTATGGATACCATGATGCGGCGTCGAAGAACGCGGTGGGCAGCTGGGCATGAGGCAGCGTTGTTGCGCAGTCGGGAGCGGGTTCCTCGGCGACGAATCACCGATACGAGGAGGAACTGATGAAGGCGATCATCGCGACGGATCGTGCCGCAGTAGCGTCCGGCATCACCTTGGCGGAGCGGCCGGAGCCGAGACCCGCGATCAACGACGTCGTCGTCGAGGTGCATGCATCCGGGTTCGTTCCCGCCGAGTGGGAATGGCCGTCCACCTGGGTGGATCGTGCAGGGCGGGACCGCGCTCCCGCGGTGATCGGGCACGAGTTCGCCGGAGTCGTCTCCGCTCTGGGCTACGGCACGACGGGCCTTACCGTGGGGCAGCGCGTTTTCGGCATCACGGACTGGCACCGTGACGGCACCCTGGCCGAGTACACGGCGGTGGAGTCGCGCAACCTCGCACCGCTGCCGGGATCCGTAGACTTCGTGGTGGGCGCGAGCCTGCCGATCTCCGGCCTCACCGCATGGCAGGGTCTGCTGCACGGCGGACTCCGAGCGGGCCAGACCGTCATCGCGCACGGCGCTGCAGGGGCTGTCGGGTCGGCCGTCACGCAGCTCGCCAGGGAGTTCGGCGCCTACGTGATCGGAACAGGCAGGGCCGCAGACCGTCAGACCGCGCTGGACTTCGGCGCCAACGAGTTCCTCGACCTCGCCGCCGACGACCTCGGCGACGTCGGACAGGTCGACCTGGTCTTCGACGTGATCGGCGGTGACATCCAGGCGAAGTCCGCGGAGCTGATCCGCGGCGGCGGCACTCTCGTGACGATCGTGGGCGGACCGGAGCAGCCGCCGGCGGGTGTGCGCGTCGTCGACTTCGTCGTCGAGTCGGACCGGGCTCAGCTGACCGAGATCGTGCGGCGGGTGGGCGACGGCCGTTTCCGCACGAACATCGGCACCGTTGCGAGCCTGGATGACGCACTCTCGGCACTCAATCCGACGGTGCGCCACAAGGGCAAGACGATCATCAGCGTGCGTTCGTAGGCGCCGGTAAGGAGCACAACATGGCCATCGACCTCAACGCCGAAGCCGGCGCGCAGGACGAGCGGAACGCGACCCTCATCGCCGCCGTCGGGAGCACCAAGCTCGCCGACATCCGATCCGACTGGGAACTGGACATCAACGACGACACCGAGCACGGTCGCTGGGAGGCCGTGCTGAACGAGGACACCGTCGCCGAGTTGCCGTACCGGTACGTCGGCGGCCGCATCGTTCTGCTCTCGACCTGGGTCGCGCATCCCTACCGTCAGCAGCGCGTGGCCACCGAGCTCATCGCGCGCGTGCTGGACGAGATTCGCGGCACGGGCAAGAAGATCACGATCATCTGCCCCGTGGTCGGCGCGTTCATCGCGCGCAACCCGGAATACGCTGACCTCATCGACGACGTGCATCCCGGCTCGGGTGCGTACCCGTCGGGGCGTCCGGCCGCCGGTGACGCGGATGACCAGCTGACCACCTTCGAACAGGACCTCGGCTGAACGTGGACATCTTCTCCACGATCGAACCTCTCCAAGGAGCAATGACATGACCAGCCAGCACGCGGACCGCTACCGGTTCGAGTACCCGGATCAGGCCGGCTACCCCGACGGGGTCGGCACCCTGACCGAGGACCAGGTCATCCTCATCGATCAGGTGCTCGACGGTGACGAGACGGTCGACATGGACATCACGGTCATCAACGAGGAGGAGAACGAGGTCTACACCGCCATCGTCGGTGACACCGCTCTCGGCGCCATCACGTACAGCCGCACGCCCGACCACATCGTGCTGCTGGCGGCCGCGGTGTACCCGGAGTTCCGCCGACAGGGCGTCGCGACGGAGATGATCCGTCAGACGCTCGACGACGTGCGCGAGCAGGGCAAGAAGGTGACGAACCTCTGCCCGATCGTTCGCACCTTCATCGACAAGCACCCGCAGTACGAGGACCTCATCGATCCGGACAGCCCCGGCGTCCTGAGCAGGGGCGGGCACTGAGCGACCCTCGTCTTCTTCTCCGCGAAAAGTCGCGAATCGCAGGCAGGTGAACAGCCGCTGAAGCCCTCGTGGAATCCGCTTCGTGGCACCTCGGTCGCTGTCACACTCGATGAGACGTGAGAACCACCTGCGACACCGATGGATGACCGTGAACGAGCGAGCCGCCACCCAGCCGCGCTATCACGAGGTCGCCTCGGAACTGCGGCGCCGCATCGCCGACGGAAGCGTCGAGCTCGGGTCATCCCTGCCCTCGGAGCACGCGCTGGCCGAGCACTTCGGGGTGTCGCGCGACACGGTGCGCAAGGCGCTCGAGCGGCTGCAGCTGCGCGGCATCGTGGATGCACGGCACGGCGTCGGCTGGATGGTGCAGTCGTCCCTCCACACGCAGCCCTTCGGTGTTCTGCGCTCGTTCGCGCAGTGGGCAGAGGATCGCGGGCTCGCGGCGGGAGGCCAGCGCATCGCGCAGGAGCGCTCGGCCGCCGACGCCGCCGAAGCACGCGCACTGCACCTGCCGCTGGGGAGCGAGGTTCTGCGCGTCACCCGCATGCGCACCCTTGATGATCGTCCGGTCATGCTCGAGCGCACGACCTACACGCCGTGGGTGGCCGACGTGATCGAGGGACTGCCGCCGGACGCGCCGTCGGTCGTCGCCGCGCTCGAAGAGGCGGGGATCACCGTTCAGTTCGGCAAGCACCACATCGATGCGGTCTCGGCGTCGAGCGATGATGCGCGGTTGCTCCGCATCCGCAGGTCCAGCCCCCTGCTGCGGATCGAGCGCGAGACCTTCGGTCACGACGGTCGCGCCATCGAGCACGGTGAGGACCGCTACCTTCCCGACACCATCAAGTTCGAGGTCGACTCCTCCGCCACGAACGCGAGGGTCGGCCACCCCTTCCTATGACGAGCGAGCGATGACCACCATCTACGACTGCAACGACCCCGAGCAGCGCGTCGACGGCCTTGCCGCCGCGCGGGAGGCGATCTCGCGCGGCGAGCTCGTCGTCATCCCGACGGACACGGTGTACGGCATCGCCGCCGACGCGTCCGACGCCGCGGCGGTGCAGCGGCTTCGGGATGCGAAGGGCAGCGGCCGCAGCGCACCTCCCGCCGTTCTCGTGTCCGAGCCGGTGGCCATCAACTCGGTGGCGTCCCGCGTTCCGGGGGCCGTGCACCAGCTCACGCCCCGGTTCTGGCCGGGGGCACTCACGGTGGTGCTTCAGGCACTGCCGACGCTCGGATGGGACTTGGGCGACAGCAACGGCACCATCGCCGTGCGAATGCCCGCCGACGAGTTGGCGCTCGAGCTGCTGCGCGACACCGGACCGCTCGCGGTCTCGAGCGCCAACACCGCCGGGACCCCCGCGGCGACGTCGACGCTGGCAGCCTTCGAAGCGCTGGGTGACACGGTTGCGGTCTATCTCGACGGCGGTGATGTCGGGACCGAGCTCGCCCTCCCGTCCACGATCCTGGATGCCACACCCGAGGCCGGCACCGGCCACTTCCGGGTTCTGCGGCACGGCGCGATCAGCATCGAAAGGCTGCGCATCGTGCTGGGCGACGACGCCGTCATCGACGCGACCGCCGGCTCCGAGGAGCCGGTGCCGACCGACTGATCCACCCAATCGGGGGTCACTGAACCCATCACTGTGCACAGTCGAGGGGTCCGGATTCGGGGTGTCACGGCGTGCCGCCGCCACTTGATCGGTCGCCGTTCACCCGGATGTCACCCTCGGCGATTGGCATCGCGGTTGGGCCTCACGGCCGGGCCGCGAATCCGCGAGCACCGCCTGGCCTCCTCGACGAGACAGGAGATCCCCCATGACCATCGAGTCCGACCAGCCCGAATCGCAGGACCTCGGTGCGGAGAGCACCGAGGCGAAGGGCGTTGACCGTCGCGGCTTCCTGAAGGTGACCGGAGCAGCCGCCGTCAGTGCCGGTGTTGCAGGCGTCGCCCTCACATCGCCGCTGGACAGCTCTGCCGCAGATGCGGCGGAGGCCGCGCACGCAGCCCCGAAGGGCATCACGCGCACCATGTCCGACCTCAAGCACGTGGTCATCCTGATGCAGGAGAACCGCTCGTTCGACCACTACTTCGGCGAGCTCCCGGGCGCGCGCGGTCACAACGACAAGCAGGCGCTGAAGTTCCAGGACGGCACGTCGGTGTTCCAGCAGCGGGACGCCGCCGGGGCCATCCACACCCCTCAGGTGGATGACAGTGCCTGGGGCACCGACCACAGCTTCACCACCCTGGGCGGGCGCCAGTGGAACACCTGGGTGAAGGAGAAAGGGGCGGAGGCGATGAACTACCACTCGCCCGCCTACATGTCCTTCTACTGGTCGCTCGCCTCGCAGTTCGCCGTCGGAGACCAGTACTTCTGCTCGATCCTCGGACCGACCGACTGCAACCGCAAGTACCACTGGAGCGGCATGTCGAACGGCGAGATCGGCAACTCCGACGAGGCGAACTACGACCGCAACTGGATCACGGTGGCCGAGCAGCTTCAGCAGGTCGGCATCGACTGGCGCATGTTCTCCGACAACAGCGGTTCGGGAAACGGCGGCCGCCAGGCCTACCGCAGCGACTGGCTCGGCGACTACGGCGACAACGAGCTCAAGTACTTCAAGGGTTTCGAGCCGAACGGACTCGCCGCCTCCGACCCCAAGCTCGCCGAAGGGACCGGCCTGATCTGGCGCGCCAACGCGCAGTACTACCTGCCCAGCCCGGCATCGAGCGTCGTCGCGAACACCGACTCGGCGGCGAACCTCGACTACGTGCTGAAGGACTTCATCGCGGCGTGCGCACCCGATGCCGAGCATCCGCTCCCCGCGGTCTCGTGGATCACAGCCCCCTACGGCTGGTGCGAGCACCCCGCTGCCGATTCCCAGCACGGTGAGCGCTATGTCGCGCGCATCCTGCAGGCACTGCAGAGCAACCCGGAGATCTGGAACAGCACCCTGTTCCTCATCAACTACGACGAGAACGACGGCAAGTTCGACCACGTGCTGCCTCCGTACGCGGAGCCCGGAACCCCCGGCGAGTACACGAACAAGGCGGAGAAGATCAACGTATCGAACATCGTCACGACGGGCGGATCGCCGATCGGCCTCGGGCCGCGCGTTCCTCTGGTGATGGTCTCCCCGTGGACCCGCGGTGGATGGGTGGCCTCCGAGGTCTTCGACCACACGTCGATCATCAAGTTCCTCGAGACCTGGGCATCGCACCTCGGCAAGCCGTTCACCTCGCCGAACATCAGCGACTGGCGTCGATCCATCGTCGGCGACCTGACAAGCGCGCTCGACTTCGCGCACCCGCAGTTCGGTCCGGCGACGTTCCCGGACCCGGTCGCTGAGGTCGCTGTGACCGTTGCTGACGACCACATGAAGCACCGCGCGCTGCCGTTCCACGGGCACGCGACCCTGACCGAGGACCGCACGACGGGGAAGGTCACCGCGACGCTGTCCGCTGAAGGCCCCAAGGGCAAGGCGCTGAGCTTCCAGGTCTTCCCGGATGCCTACCTGCCGTTCTCGAACACGCCGGTCACGGTGGCAGCCGGAGCAACCGCACCCTACGTCTGGGATGCGACGACGACCGACGGCAAGTACGCGTTCTCGATCTACAGCAACGACGGCTTCGTGCGCTCCTTCGCCGGACAGCTCGTGCCTGCCGATGAGTCGCAGGTGGGCATCCCGCGCGTCGAGGCGAAGCTCGAGAAGGGCCCGAACGCCCGCATCAAGTTCACGCTGCACAACGACGGTGCGCAGCCGGTGCGTCTCACGCTGACCGCGAACGACTACGCCGGTGAGACCACAGTCGTCGAGCTCGACGGCTCGAAGCACAAGACGCTGCAGTGGGACACGCAGGACGGCTACTACGACGTCATCATCACGGCCGACACCGGCAACGGCTGGACCCAGCGCTTCGCAGGTCGCGTCGCCACGGCCACCGGCAACGCGCAGAGGAACTGACCGATGATCAAGGATGTCCGCGCAAGACTGACCGCTGCCGTGCTTGCTGCTGCGGCGCTGATCCTCACGCTCTTCATCGCCGTGCCGGCTTCCGGTGCTGCGGCCGCCGATGCGACAGCCGTGACCGGGGTCGTGACGTCGACCCCGGTCATCCAGGCCGGAACACCGCTCGAGGTGGACTTCGGGGCGCCGTCGAGCCAGGTCAGCGTCACGAACTGGGTCGGTTTCTACTACAACCAGACACCGGGTGCCTCGTGCCCGTCGCCGTCGACGTACTGGCAGTACACGTCGACCGGCGGCACGAGCGAGCCCGCCGCAGGCACACCCGCGCCGGCAACGGGAACCCTCACGTTCGACACGCACGGGTGGGCCGCAGGCAACTACGCCGTCTACCTCTGCTACAACGACGGCTACACCAAGGTGGGCACCGCCATCACGGTGACGGTGCTGCCCGCGCCGGGCATCCTGAACGCGGACTTCGCGTCGGGAGCTCCCGTCGACCACGCCCAGGGCCTGGCCGCGACCACCTACGGCGCTCCCAAGGTCGCAGCCGATCCCGCCCTCGGCGGGCAGCAGGCCGCGACCTTCAACGGCACCACCGACGCATACCAGTTCGACTTCTCGAGCCAGTACAGCAAGCTGGCCAGCGCGCTCACTGTCGAATGCACGTTCCGCTGGAACGGCGCCGCACTCTCGACGCTCTCAGCCGGCGCGTTCCCGTCCATCTGCTCCGGCGAGCAGAGCGGCGGCATGAACATCGAGGTGTACAACAACAAGCTCAACGCGAGCATCGACGTCGGCGGATACAAGTACGCCTACGCAGCGGCGGATGCCGTCACCCCCGGCACCTGGTACGACGCGGTCGCGACGTGGAACGGCTCGACCCTGAGCCTGTACCTCAACGGCGCGCTCGCCGCCTCGACTGCGGCCGCCGGCACTCTGACGCTGCCGGCATCCGTGTCGCAGAAGTGGACGCTGGGCGCGGATGTGAACGGCAGCGGAGGCATCGAGGCTGAGGCTCCTGTGAGCCTTGCGGCATCCCGCATCTGGAACACGTCGCTCACCGCGACGCAGGTCGGCGCGCTCTACGCCATGTCGGCCAACAGCGTCACTCTGCAGCAGACCGGAAAGGGCATGGCGGCGGCGACGCCCGCCAACGCGGGAGCCGGCCAGACGGTGACGCTGACCGAGACGCCGGCGACCGGCTATCACTTCGGTGGATGGCAGGTGACGAGTCCTGCGGACGGCAGTGTCACGATCGGCAGCGACGGCACGTTCACCATGCCGTCGGTACCCGTCACGATCGCCGTTCCGTTCGCGCCGAACGCCTACACCGTGCACTTCGACGGGAACGGCGCGGACGGCGGCGCGACGGCGGACGAGTCCTTCTCCTACGACCAGCAGGCAGCGCTCACGGCGGACGGCTTCACCAAGTCCGGCGACGAGTTCGCCGGCTGGACGACGACCCCGACGGGCAACCCGGCCTACTCGGATGGCGCGCAGGTCTCGAACCTGTCGGCGAAGGACGGCGACACGATCACGCTGTACGCGGTGTGGATCCCGGTGGGCTCGCACCTCATCGTGGTGAACTCCGGCGGCCACGGAACGGCCGGCGCTGCGGTGCGTGGTGCGGTGCCCGGCGACCGTGTCGCGCTCACCGCGAAGCCCGACACCGGCTACCACTTCGCCGCGTGGAAGGTGACGGCGCCGGCTGACGGCAGCGTCAGCGTCGCGTCCAACGGATCGTTCGTCATGCCAGACCAGGGCGTCACTGTCGAGGCGGACTTCGCAGCCAACACCTACACGGTGAAGTTCGACGGCAACAAGGCGACGGTGGGTTCGATGGATGACCTCGCGGCCACCTATGACGCCGCCGCGACGTTGCCCGCGGTCGGCTTCATCCGCGACGGCTACATGCTCGCAGGATGGGCGACGACCGCGAATGGCGACGTCGCGTTCGCGCCCGGCGCCTCCGTGAAGAACCTCACGGCGACGAACAACGGCGTGGTGACCCTGTACGCGAAGTGGACGCAGCAGGTAGCATCCGCCGGCTCGTGGCCGAGCTTGAAGCCGGGTTTCGTGACGGACACGTTCAAGCTGCCGGAGAGCCCGACGGGCGACATCCATCAGCAGCTCGCCGGCCTGTGGAATGGTGCAGCGCCGACGAGTTACGCGAAGACGGCCGGCGCATCGTGGCTGAAAGTCAGCTCGACCGGCGTGGTCACCGGCAGCGTGCCACGCAAGACCGGGTCGGATGACACCATCACCGTCACCGCCGACAACGGCACGACGACGTCGACGATCCTGGTCGAGGTCAGCGCGCCAAACGGGAAGGGCGTTCAGATGAAGGCCGCGACGTGGAACGCGTGGAACGACGGGGCGAACGTGACGGATGCGGTCGGCAAGAACCTCGCGGTCGTCGCGTCGCGCGGCATCGGCGTGATCGGATTCCAGAGCGGCGGCGGTGCGATGGCGACACAGCTCGCGTCGGCGCTGGGGTGGAATGCGCGTGTTGCCGGTGATCTGGGCATCCTGTCCGCATATCCGTTCACCTCCGCACAGCAGACGCAGCCGACCGCGGCCGTTCCGGCGACGGCTGCGACGGTGAAGGTCGGCGACCAGTCGGTGCGGGTGTGGGATGCCCTCCTCGCCGACGCGCCGGCCACGAGGGAAGCCCAGGCTGCGGCCGTCGCGCGAGCCGCGAGGCCTGAGTCGGGGAAGAACGCGGAGCCGGAGATCCTGCTGGGCGACTTCGGGGCGTCATCCGTCGAGGGTGCATTTGCCAAGGTGGGCCTCACGGACTCGTACCGTGCCGGGAACCGCAACGCCACCGCGAACCCTGGTGACACGCTGCTGTTCGTGAGCCCGAGCGACCGGGTCGACTTCGTGGACTACGCAGCATCGAAGGCGCTCGACGCGGTGGACTCCGACACGCTCTACCTCGGCTGGCCGTCGTCGACGAGCCCGGCGGGCAACTCGTGGGCCAGCGACCACAAGGCGGTCGTCACCACGTTCGACGTCGGGTAGGGCCTATCGGCGATCACACCCCCGTGACGCGAGACCCCCGCATCATTGCTTGAGCAAGGGTGCGGGGGTCTCGACGGGTCTGGTGGCAGAGGTCGTCGCCTATACCCGTTCTGGGGACAGCGACGCAGCTGAGCGAATTCATAGACTCTGCCGGTGACGATCGGCGACCCACATCCAGATCAGGCTCCACCCGGCTGGTACGACGACGGACATGGGCGTCAACGTTGGTGGGATGGCACTCAGTGGACAGCGCACTATGCCCCATATCCGCCGGCGAGCCAACCTGCAGCGGCGAGAACATCCGACAGCGCGATTGCCTGGTTAGTGCTAGGCATCCTCGGCAGTCTGGTCCTGGCCGTGATCGGTGGGGTTTCGGCTGGCTTCGCCGGATTCGTGATCTGTGGTTCGTTGCCGGTTCTCATCACCGCGATCATCGGCCTACGCCGCCGTCGTCGAACCTGGCTGAATGTGGGCCCAAGCGGCACTCTGGTCGCTCTGATCGTTGCGTCTGCGGTCGTATTCGTGGGTGCAGTGTCCACGCCGGCGCAAGTGGCAGCCAGCTCTGCTGCCCAGAATCATCGGCGGGTGGCTCCGCAGCCGTCGCAGAGCGCGCCAGCAGAGGCAGGGACAACAAGTCCGACACCGACGTCGACACCGGTGGGGCCCGCGACTACTGCCGCCAACCCCGCAAGTGGCCAGATCACCCTGAACGTCTTGGCGGCGTTGCCGGTCAAACCTCGGTCAGCGACGGTCGGCTATGACCGCGTCATCGACTTCGGCACCCCATGGTTGGACATGGACGCCAACGGGTGTGACACTCGCGACGACATCCTTGCCCGTGACTTGCACTCCGTGGTGAGGGACGGCTCATGCGTCGTGACGTCCGGTACCTTGGCGGATCCATACACGGGCACCACGATCGAATACAAGCGCGGCGCAGACACCGCGCAGGCGGTGGAGATCGACGATGTCGTCGGGCTGGAAGATGCCTGGGAGACTGGTGCCTCCGCGCTTACCCTCGATCAACGCGAGACGCTGGCGAACGACCCCCTCAACCTGCTGCTTGTCGGCGGCCCGGCGAGCAAGTCCAAGAGCGGCGAAGACGCATCTGCGTGGTTGCCGCAGAATAGCTCGTTCAGCTGCGCATATGTCACCCGTCAGGTCGCGGTAAAGGCCGCCTACGACCTTTGGGTGACGCAGGCGGAGCACGACAAAATGAAGTCGGTCTTGTCTACATGCCCGGGCCAGACAATGCCGGTGTCATCATTCGCAACTGGCTCTGTCGTGACTGCTCCGGTGCCTCCCACCGCGACGCCGAGTCCAACATCAGCTCCGCCTGCTCCAAAGCCAGTTGATCCCGCCCCGGCACCTGCTGCTCCCGCGCCTGCAGCCCCGGCACCGGCCGCTCCTGCACCTGCTGCTCCTGCACCTGCTGCTCCTGCACCTGCTGCTCCTGCGCCTGCTGCTCCCGCGCCCGCCGATCCCGGCAATGCCGCGACGGCGTTATGCAACGACGGCTCGCTGTCGTTTTCGCAACATGCCTCCGGCACATGTTCGCATCACGGCGGCGTGCAGATCTGGTATCACCATCCGTCATAAATTCGGCCGATCAGGATTCGGCGGCGGCGCGGATGAAGGCGGCGACCCTTTCGTGCTGCGGAATGAATGCCGTGTGCGATCCGTCGATGTGCTCGGTCGTGGCGCCCATCCGGTTGGCCCAGAACGCCTCTGCTTCGGGCGAGATGGAATTGTCCCGGTCGGAGACCAGGAACCAGCTCGGAATGTCGTGCCATCCGGCGGCGGTCGCGTTCTCAGTCAATGATGCGACCGCCAATGGCCGCTGGGTCGCGTACATCACAGCAGCAACCTCAGTCGACGAGTCGGCGCAGAAGACTTCCTGAAAGCGGCCCTTGTTGACGTAGATCTCCGGCCCGCCCGGCGACCCCACAGCGTCGTAGGGCGTTGGCGTGTTCTCCGTGGCCAGCAGGGGCGGAGGGAACGCCGCCTGGGCGCTGACGCAGCTCTCGCCCACATCGAGTCCGAACGCGGCAAGGTACACGAGCGCCTTGACGTTGCCCATACCCGCGGACGCCTGGCTGATCACCGCTCCTCCGTAAGAGTGGCCGACCAGCACCACCGGCCCGTCGATCGCTCCGACGACAGCGGCGATAGTCGCGGAATCGGTCGTGAGACTGCGGAGCGGGTTCGGCGGCGCGACCACCGAGTATCCGGATCCCTCGAGGTCGCCTATGACTCCGGCGAAACCAGACGCATCGGCGAAAGCGCCATGAACGAGCACAATCGTGGCTTCAGCAGACATGGCTCGTCTCCTTTCCCGTTTCATGAGATGGGTGGATGACAGGCCCCGAGGCGGAGACCGCCATGGGGTCATCCTCGAACCGGCACCATCCCACGTCAAGGGTCGGGACATCAGAGCAAGTGGCGGAGGATGGGGGATTCGAACCCCCGAGGGCTTTCACCCAACACGCTTTCCAAGCGTGCGCCATAGGCCACTAGGCGAATCCTCCGGTCGGCCGTTCGCAAACGGCCTCAGAGAATCTTACCCGACGCGGAGGCGCCTCCCGACCGACGGTAGAGGCACCGACGGGGGAACGGACGGCGGCTGCTCCATCCGGTGAAGACCGGGCCAACAGCAGACGCGCAGGCGGGGCATCCGCGAGCCGGTACACTGTTGGAGGCTCCTCGCGTGGCGCCATCCAGGCCAACTCCCCCAGGACGGAAACGTAGCAAGGGTAACCGGGCTCTGGCGGGTGCGCGAGGGGTCCCTTTTGTTTTTGCGCGCCGGTCCCCGCCCGGCGCGCCGCTGTTGGCTGGGTGGGTGGCTGTAGCGATTCGCCGACGCGGTCGCCGAATCGGTGAGCGGGTCACGTTGTCGACGTGGCTTGGTTCACGTTGGTGCCTGGACATCTCTTTGTGGCTAGTTATCGTCTTTGCGGCGGGCTGGCGGGCTGGCCGGCTGGCTGGCTGGCGCTGCCGCCACCGCTGCTGCGGCTGCCACTTCCGCGATCCGCGATGCGCCCAGGGCGTCTTCTCTCGTCGTCCACAGGGGGTGCCGGGGTGAACGTTTGTGGGTGGCTGGGCGGGGCCTGGCGCGTCGCGCGGCGGGGCTACAAGGATGGAGGGGAAGCGGTCGCGCATCCGCGACCGGGCTGGAGGACAACTCGTGCCATTCATTTCGGCTTCGACGAAGACCCGCAAGACCGCGAAGAACAAAGAGACCGCGCAAGTCGTGGCATCCGCCACGGCTCTCGTCCCGACGAAGGACCCACGCCGGTCGACGGGGGATGACCCGGCATTCGTGCACCGCCCGGTTCGAGAGCTCGAACCGGCCACGCTGCAAGCCCTGGACGCCTGGTGGCGCGCCGCCAACTACCTCAGCGTCGGACAGATCTATCTGCTCGACAATCCCCTCGTCAGACGTCCATTGACCAGGGACGACATCAAGCCACGCCTGCTCGGGCACTTCGGCACCGTCCCAGGGCTCAACCTCGTCTACGCGCACCTCAACAGGGTCATCCGCGAGCGCGATCTCGACGCCATCTACATCACCGGGCCAGGACACGGCGGCCCCGGCATGGTCGCCAACGCCTACCTCGACGGCACCTACTCCGAGATCTACTCCGGCATTCCGCAGAACGAAGACGGCATGCGCAGGCTCTTTCGTCAGTTCTCGTTCCCCGGCGGCATCCCGAGTCACGTCGCCCCCGAAACGCCGGGCTCCATCCACGAAGGCGGCGAGCTCGGCTACGCGCTCAGCCACGCGTACGGCGCAGCGTTCGACAATCCGGACCTGCTCGTGGCCTGCGTCGTCGGCGACGGCGAGGCAGAGACCGGGCCGCTCGCCACCAGCTGGCACTCCAACAAGTTCATCGACCCACGCCAAGACGGCGTCGTGCTGCCGATCCTGCACCTCAACGGATACAAGATCGCCAACCCGACAGTGCTCGCCCGCATCCCGGAGGACGAACTGCTCGCCCTGTTCCGCGGATACGGCCACAAGCCCTACCTGGTCTCCGGCGGCTTCGACAACGAAGACCCCATCGAGGTGCACAAGCGCTTCGCCACCGTGCTCGACGAGGTGCTCAACGACATCGCAACGATCAAAGCGGATGCCCGAGCCGGCCTCTACGACGCATCGCCGGGCGACGAGCAGGGCGGCCCCACTCCACCATGGCCGATGATCATCCTGCGCACCCCGAAGGGCTGGACCGGACCGCAGTTCGTCGACGGCGTGCAGATCGAGGGCACCTATCGGGCCCACCAGGTGCCGCTCGCGAACGCGCGCGACACCGAGGAGCACACCAAGATCCTCGAGGACTGGCTGAAGAAGTACCGGCCAGACGAGCTGTTCGACGAGGATGGCGCACCTGTCGCCCTCGCGACCCAGATCGCCCCCATCGGTGACCGCCGCATGAGCGCCAACCCCGTCGCGAACGGAGGACTGCTGCGCACCGAGCTGTTGCTGCGCGACTTCCGCGAGTTCGCCGTCGATGTGCCGTCTCCCGGCGCGACGGCCGACGAGGCGACGAGGGTGCTCGGTCAATGGCTGTCGACGGTGATCGAGGACAACCCGAAGACGTTCCGCATCTTCGGGCCCGATGAGACGGCATCCAATCGCCTCGCTCCCGCCGTGTACGAGAACACCGGCAAGCAGTGGAACGCGGAGCTGTGGTCAACAGACGACCACCTCGCCAGGGCGGGTCGCGTCATGGAGATGCTCAGCGAGCATCAGTGCGAGGGATGGCTGGAGGGGTACCTCCTCACCGGTCGGCACGGCCTGTTCAACTGCTACGAGGCCTTCATCCACATCGTCGACTCGATGTTCAACCAGCACGCGAAGTGGCTCAAGGTGACGCGGGAGATCCCGTGGCGTAGGCCGATCTCGTCGCTGAACTACCTGCTCTCCAGCCACGTCTGGCGGCAAGACCACAACGGCTTCAGCCACCAGGACCCCGGGTTCATCGACCACGTCGTCAACAAGAGCGCAGACGTCGTACGCGTGTATCTGCCGTTCGACGCCAACACCCTGCTCTCCACCTACGACCACTGCCTGCGGTCCGTCGACTACGTGAACGTCGTCGTCGCAGGCAAGCAGCCCACCGCCAACTGGCTCACCATGGAGCAGGCGATCGCGCACTGCACGCGCGGGCTCGGCATCTTCGAGTGGGCGGGCACGGAGGCAGACGGCGAGTCGCCGGACGTCGTGCTCGCGGCCGCCGGAGACATCCCGACCCTCGAGGTGCTCGCCGCCGCTCAGCTGCTGCGCGAGGAGATCCCCAACCTGAGGGTGCGCGTCGTCAACGTCGTGGACCTCATGCGGCTGCAGTCCGAGTCGGAGCATCCGCACGGGCTCTCCGATCGGGAGTTCGACGCGATCTTCCCGGCCGACCGACCGTGTGTATTCGCGTACCACGGCTATCCGTGGCTCATCCATCGCCTCACCTACCGCAGGCATGGGCATGACAACCTGCACGTGCGCGGGTACAAGGAGAACGGAACGACGACCACCCCGTTCGACATGGTGATGCTGAACGATCTCGATCGCTACCACCTCGTCATCGACGTGATCGACCGCGTGCCTGGACTGTCGCAGCGGTATGCCGAGCTGCGGCAACGCATGCAGGATGCCCGCCTTGCGGCTCGCCAGTACACGCGTGAGTACGGCGAGGACATCCCCGAGGTCGCCAACTGGACGTGGGGCTCAGGTCGCCTGGGCCATGATCAAGACAGTGCGGAAGAGACCGTGAACCTTTCGACGGACACAGGAGGAGACAACGCGTGAGGTCGGTGTACATCACCTCGGCTGAGGGACGCAGCGGAAAGTCGACGGTAGCGTTGGGCGTCGTCGACCTGCTGCTGAGGCAGGGGCGCAAGGTCGGAGTGTTCCGGCCGATCGCGCGGTCGACCTCCGAGCGCGACTACGTGCTCGACCTGCTGCTGGGCATCGACGGTGTGCACGGCGACTACGACGACTCCATCGGCGTCACCTACGACGACGTGCACGCGGATGCCGACGCCGCTCTCGCCCGCATCATCGACCGGTACAAGGCGGTTGAGTCATCCAGCGACGTCGTCGTGATCGTCGGCAGCGACTACACCGACGTCGGCACTCCCACCGAGCTCGGCTACAACGCGCGCATCGCCGCGAACCTGGGCGCTCCTGTGCTGCTCGTGCTCGGCGGACGCAGCGGACACGGCGTCGACGAACGACTCGGACAGGCGGATGCACGCACGGCCGACGAGCTCCGGCAGCTCGCCGAAGTGGCATCCACCTCGCTGCGGGCGGAGCACGCCGACCTGCTCGGCGTCGTCGTCAATCGCGCAGACCCGGAGGCGACCACCGCGATCGAGGATGCCGTCGCAGTCGGTGTCGAGCGTTCCCCGCAGGTTGAGGAGCCCGCCGAAGGCGCGCGTCTCGAAACCCCTACCTCCCACCGGTCGGCAGATGCGAGCAGGCCGCCGGTGTGGGCCATCCCCGAAGATCCGGTGCTGGTGGCGCCGTCGGTTCGCGCGATCATGGCGGCGGTCGACGGCACCCTGCTGCGCGGGGATGACGCACTTCTCGACCGCGAGGCGGTCGGTGTCGTCGTCGCGGCGATGTCCATGGAGAACGTGCTCCCTCGCCTGATCGAGGGATCCGTCGTGGTCGTGCCCGGCGACCGCACCGAGGTGCTGCTCGCAGTGCTGATGGCGAACGCGGCAGGCACGTTTCCGTCCATCGCGGGCATCCTGCTGAACGGCGGGTTCGACCTGAGCGAGCCCATCACCCGGCTGCTCTCCGGGCTGCGCTCGCCGCTGCCCATCATCGCGTCGCCGTACGGCAGCTACGAGACCACGGTGCGCGTCACGCACACCAGAGGACGCCTGGCCGCCGACTCCGACCGCAAGCGTCAGACCGCCTTGCAGCTGTTCGCCGAGAACGTCGACACCGAGCGGCTGCTCGCCGCCCTCGACGTCACCCGATCGCCGATCGTCACGCCGCTGATGTTCGCGTACGAGCTCATCGAGCGGGCTCGCAGCGACCGCAAGCGCATCGTGCTGCCGGAGGGCGGGGATGACCGCATCCTCCGCGCCGCCGACATCGTGCTCTCCCGGGGAATCGCCGACCTGACGATCCTCGGCGAAGAGGCGGACGTGCGTGCCCGCGCTGCGGAGCTCGGCCTCGAGCTGGCGAGTGCGAACATCCTGTCGCCTTTCGACCCGACCCTGCACGAGCGATTCACCGATGAGTACGCGGCGCTGCGCGCGCACAAGGGCATCACCCGTGTGCAAGCGGCAGACACCGTCACGGACGTCTCCTATTTCGGCACCCTCATGGTGCAGCTCGGGCTTGCCGACGGCATGGTCTCCGGTGCCGCGCACACCACAGCGCACACAATCCGGCCGGCATTCGAGATCATCAAGACGAAGCCAGGGGTCTCCGTCGTCTCCAGCGTGTTCCTGATGGCGCTCGCCGACCGGGTGCTGGTGTACGGCGACTGCGCGGTCATTCCGGATCCGACCGCCGATCAGCTCGCCGACATCGCCATCTCGTCGTCCGCGACGGCTGCCCAGTTCGGCATCGACCCGCGAGTGGCGATGCTGTCGTACTCGACGGGGGAGTCCGGGTCGGGCGCCGATGTGGAGAAGGTGCGCGAGGCGACGGCGCTCGTTCGTTCGCGGGCGCCCGAACTGCTGGTGGAGGGACCGATCCAGTACGACGCCGCGGCGGATGCTGCCGTCGCGCGCGCGAAGATGCCCGGTTCCAGGGTGGCCGGCCGTGCGACGGTGTTCATCTTCCCCGACCTCAACACGGGCAACAACACGTACAAGGCGGTGCAGCGTTCCGCAGGCGCGGTCGCGATCGGTCCGGTGCTGCAGGGTCTGCGCAAGCCGATCAACGACCTCTCCCGTGGCGCCCTCGTCGAGGACATCGTGAACACGATCGCGATCACCGCGATCCAGGCCCAGTAGTGGCCGCGCCGCGAGACCCCGAGCACCTCCCACCCGAAGCAAGGA
Organism: Humibacter soli; assembly: GCF_054779035.1. Classification (NCBI taxonomy): domain Bacteria; kingdom Bacillati; phylum Actinomycetota; class Actinomycetes; order Micrococcales; family Microbacteriaceae; genus Humibacter; species Humibacter soli. The sequence goes on from NZ_BAAGYX010000004.1 coordinate 53,844, forward strand.
GCACCGCAATGGCATCCGTCTTGGTCGTGAACAGCGGATCGTCGTCGTTCAAGTACCAGCTGATCGACGCCGTCAGCGAGGAGCGGCTGGCATCCGGCTTGGTGGAGCGCATCGGCGAGACCACCGGTCACGCCACCCATGACACGCCGGATGGGCACTGGGAGCGCTCGCTGGAAATCCCCGATCACACCGCCGGGTTTGCCACCATGCTCGACGCTTTCGGTGAGCACGGGCCGAGCCTGGAGACGAATCCGCCTGTCGCCGTCGGGCATCGTGTCGTGCACGGCGGTGCGAGGTTCTTCGAACCCACCCTCGTGACGCCGTTGGTGCTGATCAACATCGAAGACCTCTCCGACCTGGCGCCCTTGCACAACCCCGCGAACGTGCAAGGCATCAAGGCGGCGCAGCAGGCGTTCCCCGAGCTGCCCCACGTCGCGGTGTTCGACACGGCCTTCCACCAGACGATGGCGCCGGATGCCTTCACCTACGCGATCGACGCCGACCTGGCCGAGAGGCTGCGCATCCGGCGCTACGGGTTCCACGGCACGAGCCACAAGTACGTGTCGGAGGCGGCGGCGCGATTCCTGCAGCGACCTCTTTCCGAGCTCAAGCAGATTGTTCTGCACCTCGGCAACGGGGCGTCGATGACGGCGATCGACGGCGGACGCTCCGTCGACACGAGCATGGGGCTCACCCCGCTGGAGGGTCTCGTGATGGGCACAAGGTCCGGCGACATCGACCCCGCCGTTCTGCTCTACCTGCAGCGCAAGACTCGCATGAACGTCGATGAGCTCGACGACCTTCTCAACCAGCGCAGCGGCCTTCTCGGCTTGAGTGGACGCAAGGACATGCGCGACGTGACGAAGGCGTCGGACGAGGATGACCAGCACGCGCGCCTCGCCCTCGATGTGTACCTGCACCGCCTCAAGCACTACGTCGGTGCGTACGCCTTCGAGCTGGGCGGCGTCGACGACATCGTGTTCACGGCGGGCGTCGGCGAGAACAGCGCGATCATCCGCGCCCGTTCGATGGCGGGGCTCGAGCACTTCGGCATCGAGATCGATCCGGACCGCAACGACCAGCGTGGGGGAGGCATCCGCGTCATTTCGACGGATGCCTCGCGCGTCACCGTGCTCGTCGTGCCCACCGACGAGGAACTCGAGATCGCAAGGCAGACCCTCTCCGTCGTGTGAGGGCGCGCCCGCCCCACCCGCTCGTCGCTTCCCGACTCTCCCTTCCCGTCCCCATGTCCCATGTGCCGGATTTCCCATGTCCCATGTGCCGGATTTCGGAGATTCGGGGTGACACGCGAGTGAGAGACTCGGCGCCACGGCGTGTCGCGGCGAAACTCCGAAATCCAGCACCCGGGGCGGCAGAAGGCTGGTCACCAATGGTGGAATCGGGGCCCTTGTTCGAGCATCCGCTCGACGGTCTCGCCGATGTAATCCCAGTCCGTGAGCACCAGTGTCGCGGGCACGCGCAACACGCGGAGTCCGAACCACTCGCATGCCATGTCGCGCCGTCGATCTTCGGCGAATGTTTCTGCGTGGAACTTGCGGCCGTCGGTCTCAAGATCGACGAGATCGTCGATGACGTTGTCCACACGGCCGGCACCGGGAACGAATACCTGTGGCTCCACGCGATGACCGGCCCGGCGCATCCTGAGCCGCGCGTGCGTCTCGTATCCGGATTGGGCTCGGGGATCCGCCTCGCCCAGCACGGGGCGAATCCGGTCAGGCGATTCGGCGATCAACTTCTCGAATTGTCGGAATGAGATCGCCTTGCGGTAGACGGCAGACTCGAGAGCCGCGATGACATCGTCGACGGGCAGGCAACTCATTGCTTGACGGAGTGCAGCGGGCACGCTGGTGCGGAGCCGATCGTTGCCGGATGCTCGTGACGACCAGTGGACACAGGCATTCTTCGGGAGCAGCTCGGGCTGAGCCAGCCGGCCGGACGGCGGTAGCCGCAGATGCAAGCGTTGATCGTCGCCGATCCAGATTCCCTTCTCGCGCAGCACGCTGACGCAGTCGAGCCTGGCGCCGAGCTGAACGGCGAGGCGAGCGTCCCCATCGAGATGACTGCAAGCGAGCGTGCCGCGTCGCGGATGCCACACGCCCGGGTCAGCCGCCAACCGGGCGACCTCGCCGCGACTCATGCCTGCGGCGATGAGCGACCCGGTGGTGGCGACGTGTCCGAATCGGCAGAGCAGCACGGGACGAGCGTGCCCAGGTGGGCGTGGGCGTCCTGCCGACCCGGCACGAAGTGTGAAGTTCGACCGCTCCTGCCGACGTGGGGACGGAGAGACAGTCGGGTCACCGCGCCGTCGGCATCCCAGTGCCATCCCGTCCTGCCGCGCGCTGCTGGATTTCGGAGATTCGGGGTGACACGCGGGGTGAGTGCCCGGATGCCCCGCGTGTCGCGGCAAAACTCCGCATTCTCGCGCCGAAGAGGGGTTAAGAACCCCTGATTACGCGAGGTATCCTCACCCCCTATCACCCCCATTCGGGGGTATATCCGTCGTCGGGTATTGACCCCTGGCTGAGCCGCACGGCAGCCTTGCCATGGATCGAAGAACGTGAGCGGCTCACCATCGCACGGGGGGTGCGAGAGTCGCTCGTTTCGGGGGGTTTTCTGCGATGCCGCTATCTGTGCTGCGCTCTGATGAGGGTTCCGAATCGGAACAGTCCGACACCACCTCGAGGAGGCAGCGCAACGACAGAGCTCGTCATCGTCGTCCCCAATGGCGCAAGCGCGCGTTCCGCTGGACCGCCGTGCTCGGCGTCGCCGCTCTCATGTCAGGCGGCGCGCTCGTCGCGGTCGCGTCGCCCGGTGACAGCTCCACCGCGAGCGGCACGTTCCTGTCTGGTTCGTTGTTGTCAGGCATCCCGCTCGGCGATGTCGCAGGTCTCGGCGGCGCCAACGCGACGAACCCGGGCAACCCGACCCCGGTCACCGACACCAGCACGCTCGATCTCACGGCACTCAACGCCGTCAATGTTCAGCTGCCGGGCGGCCTGAACCTGCCGTTCGGCAATTTCATCCAGCTCGGCGCCGTCAACCAGTACGCGCAGGCATCGGATGCCGGTGTGTCGCGTTCCGCCTCAGGTGCCGTGGGCAACGATGGGGCCGTCTCCCTCGACGGCAGCGGTGCTTTCCCCGCCGATGCCACCGTGGACCTCACGCAGCTGCTCGGCGCTCAGGCGACCGGGGTGCTCTCGACGGCGAACCTGAACGTCGGAGCGGTCACCGGGGTCGCGGCGCTGAACGCGCCGCAAGCGCCACCCGCGACATCCTGTGCCGATCTCTCCAGCCCGGTGAACTGCCGTGATTACAACGTGGCGAATGCCGGCCTGAACTTCACATCACCGCTGGTCGGTCAGCTCGTCAGCTCGATCAACGGCACTCTCGACACCGCGAGCGGTACCGTCAACGGACTCTCCGACACGATCAACAGCACGATCCTCGGCACCGTCGGGGGTGTCCTGAGCGCTCTGAGCGGCGGCGACAGCACGGTCGACGTCACGATCAACGCTGACCTGCGGAGTGCACTCGCACCGGTGCTCTCGAGCTCGCTCTCGCAGGGCGGCGTCACGCTCGACCTTGCGAACGGCACGATCACGGTCGACCTCGCTGCGGTCGTCGGCTCATTGAGCAACCAGAGCCCGAACACTCCGCTCATCAATGCAACGGTCATCAACCAGGTGGTGACTGATCTCGGCGACATCCTCGATCAGCTGCAGAGCAACATCAACACGGCCTTGACGACCGCGCTCGACAACGTGAACGTCACGATCTCCGGCGGCATCTGCGAGGCGGTGCTCGGCTGCGACCCGCCGCTCGGCGGACAGCTGCAGCTGAGCTACAACGGCACGCTCGGCGACCTCGCATCCGGCAACGCGCAGATCGGCCTCACCGGCACGGGTGCCGTTCTCGGACTGCTCACGCCCGTGCTGGACACCCTCACCGGAGCTCTCGGCACGGCCCTCGGCGGAGTCGTCAGCCCCGTCATCACGAACGTGCTCAGCACGGTCGGCGGGGCTGTCGCCACCGACGTGACGACGCTCACCGACGCGCTCGATCCAGTGCTGCAGGCGATCAGCACCGTGATCGGCGCAACGCTCAATGTGCAGGAGCCGGGCTCGGCGGCGGGTTCGTACCGCGAGGTCGCCCTGCGGCTATCCCTTCTCAGCGGCGCGGGCGCGACCGTCGACTTGGGTGAAGCCGAGGTCGGGCCGAACGCCGCCATCCCGGCGAGTATCTCCAGCCTCGATCCCGACCATGGCCCGCAGACCGGCGGCACCGTGGTCACCATCACGGGCACCGGCTTCACTGATGCCACGGGCGTGACGTTCGACGGCACCCCTGGCACCGACTTCACCGTTGTCGATGACAGCCACATCACCGTGACGACTCCGGCGCACGACCCGGGGGCAGCGCAGGTGGTGGTCGACTCGCCGACCGGCAATTCGGATCCGGCGACGTTCACCTTCGACCCGGTGCCCGTCATCAGCGGCATCGACCCGACGACCGGCCCTGAGACCGGCGGCACCCCGGTGACCATCAACGGCACCGGCTTCACGGGCGCGACGAGCGTGACCTTCGACGGTGTCGACGGCACGGCTCTCGACGTCGTGAGCGACACCGAGATCATCGTCACCTCGCCGCCGCACGCGCCGGGACCGGTGGATGTCGTCGTCCACACTCCGAACGCCGACTCGGCGCCCGAGAACTTCACCTACACCCCCGTGACGACGATCGACGGCATCGACCCCGCTATCGGTCCGGAGGCCGGCGGAACATCCGTGACCATCTCGGGCCACTGCTTCACCGGTGCCACGCAGGTACTCTTCGGCAGCACGCCGGCCACCGGCTTCACGGTCGACAGCGACGGCCAGATCACGGCGGTCGCCCCGGCGGGGACCGGAGTCGTCGACGTGACGGTGGTGGGTAGCGTCGCCTGCGGTACGGCCACCGACCCCGGCGCGTTCACCTACGAGCCGGCGCCGGCGATCTCCTCCCTCAACCCGAACCACGGTCCGCAGACCGGTGGCACGACGGTGACCATCGACGGTTCCGGCTTCACCGGAGCGACGGCTGTGACCTTGGGCGGCGTCGCCGGCACGAACCTGCAGATCGTGAGTGACACCGAGCTCATCGTCGACTCCCCGGTGCACGCGCCCGGAGCGGTCGACGTGGTCGTCTCGACGCCAGCGGGTGACTCCGCGCCGCAGACCTTCACCTTCGATCCGGTGCCGTCGGTGACGAGCATCGACCCGTCCAGCGGGCCTCAGACCGGAGGCACGGTGGTGACCATCACGGGAACCGGCTTCACCGGAGCATCCGGCGTGACATTCGACGGCATCGACGGCACCAACCTCACCGTGGTGAGTGACACCGAGATCCAGGTCACGACCCCGGCGCACACTCCAGGCCCGGTCGATGTGGTCGTGCAAGGCGTTGGCGGCAACTCCACTCCCGTCACCTACACCTACACTCCGGTCACGCAGGTGAGCGGGGTGAGCCCGGGCCAGGGTCCCGAGCTCGGCGGCACGACGGTGACGATCACCGGCCAGTGCTTCACGGGAGCTACCGGCGTGCTGTTCGGCACCGCTCCGGCCACGAGCTTCACAGTCGACAGCGACACGCAGATCACAGCTGTAGCGCCTGCCGGAACGGGCACGGTGGACGTGACGGTCGTCGGAGCGGGCACGTGCGGAACGGGAACCGATCCGGGCGCGTACGACTACGTACCGACGCCGGTCATCTCGTCGCTGACCCCGAACCACGGTCCGCAGACCGGCGGCACGACGGTGACGATCGACGGCACCGGCTTCGGCAGTGCGACGGGCGTCACCTTCGACGGCATCCCCGGCACGTCCTTCGTGCAGGTGAGCGACACCGAGATCACTGTGGTGACCCCGGTGCATGCCCCTGGCCCCGTGGATGTCGTGGTCACCGACCCGCTTCGCGATTCAGACCCGCAGACCTACACCTTCGACCCGGTGGTGGCGGTCACGGGGGTCTCGCCGAGCTCCGGACCTGAGGCAGGCGGGACATCCGTCACCATCACCGGCCAGTGCTTCGCGACTGCGTCGGCCGTACTGTTCGGCGCCACGCCGGCCACCAGCTTCACGGTGAACAGCGACACGCAGATCACCGCGTTGGCGCCTGCCGGAACCGGGGTGGTGAGCGTCGAGGTCGACACGACGGACTGCGGCACGGCATCCCTGCCGAACGCTTTCACCTATGTCGCGCCGGACGCGCCGGCGATCACCTCGCTGAGCCCCGATCACGGTCCGCAGACCGGCGGCACGGTCGTGACGATCACCGGCACCAGCTTCACCGGAGCGACCGACGTGACGTTCGACGGGGTTCCCGGCACGAACTTCACGGTCGACAGTGACACGCAGATCACGGTGACGACTCCGGTGCACGATCCGGGAGCGGCCCAGGTCACGATCGACAGCCCGCAGGGACCGACCGCACCCGGCACGTTCACCTTCGACCCGGTCACCCAGATCGACGGTGTGAACCCGGGGAGCGGTCCTGAGGCGGGCGGAACCTCTGTCACCATCTCCGGCCAGTGCTTCACCGGTGCGACCCAGGTGCTCTTCGGCACGACGCCCGCGACCAGCTTCACGGTGACAAGCGATACGGAGATCGTCGCGGTCGCACCTGCAGGCACGGGGACGGTCGACGTGAGCGTCATCGGAGCGGGCACCTGTGGAACAGGCACGTCACCGGATGCGTACCAGTACGTGCCCGCGCCCGTCATCCAGTCGCTTACTCCCGTGCAGGGTCCGACCGTCGGTGGCACCTCGGTGGTGATCACGGGCACGGGGTTCGCGGGTGCAACGGGCGTGACATTCGGCGCGACGGCCGCGACCTCGTTCACGGTCGACAGCGACACGCAGATCACCGCGGTCACTCCGGCGCACGCCGCTGGAGCGGTGGATGTCACGGTGAGCGGCCCCGGAGGGACATCCGGTACCGGCACGTTCACCTTCGTGCCGCCCGCGTCCATCGCGTCGATCAGTCCTTCGAGTGGTCCAGAGACCGGGGGAACGAGCGTGACGATCACCGGCAGCGGATTCACGAACGCGACCGGCGTGACATTCGACGGCACGGCGGGCGGCAGCTTCGTGGTGAACGGCGACACGTCGATCACCGTGAACACGCCGCCGCACGCGCCGGGAGCCGTCGACGTCGTGGTGCTCAGCCCCTTCGGCGACAGCACGCCTGGCACGTTCACGTACACGCCGGTCACGACCATCACGGGCGTCAGCCCATCTGAGGGTCCTGAGGACGGTGGAACGCAGGTCACCATCACGGGGCAGTGCCTCACCGGGGCGACGGGAGTCGAGTTCGGCGGTGTCGCAGCCACCTCGTTCACGGTGGTCAGCGACACCGAGATCATCGCGGTGACCCCGGCAGGCACGGGCACGGTCGACGTGGTGGTCATCGGTTCGCGGGAGTGCGGCACGGGCACCGACCCGGGCGGGTTCACCTACCAGCCGTCGACCACGCCGATCATCTTCGGCCTCACTCCGATCCGCGGGCCTGAGACCGGCGGCACGGTCGTGACCATCACCGGTGCGAACTTCACGGGTGCGACGGGCGCGACGTTCGACGGCCTGCAGGGCACCTCGTTCCATGTGGACAGCGACACCCAGATCACGGTGACCTCGCCGCCGCACGTTCCGCAGACGGTCGACGTGATCGTGCAGGGTCCGAATGTGCAGGCATCGCCGAGCGCCCAGGTGACGGATGACGCACCGATGGTCTTCGCAGCCGCCGCCGCGATCACATCTGTCGCAGACGTCTCCACCTTCGCCGCTTCGAACGCCGGGGAGTTCACCTACTTCGCGGTGTCCGATGTGACGAGCGTCGATCCGAGCAGCGGGCCAACCACCGGCGGCACGACCGTCACGATCAGCGGTAGGTGCTTCACCGGCACGACGCAGGTGCTGTTCGGTACGACCGCGGCGACCAGCTACACCGTCGTCGACGACACGACGATCACGGCGGTGACCCCGGCCGGATCGGGCACTGTCGACGTGACCGTCGTCGGTGCCGGCGACTGCGGGACGTCCACGCTTCCGGGCGCGTTCAGCTACCTGACGACGGTGCAGGCGCTGGCCGCGACGGGCGGACTGCAGTGGCTCGGGTCCGGCATCCTGACGGCCCTCGGCATCGTCGCCGCCGGCATCGCGCTGATGGTGATACGCCGCCGCCGCACGGAGTGAGCGTGAGGGTTGGGGATGGGTGCTCGCGCCCATCCCCAACCCCTCCGTCCTTGTCGTACCCCCCTATTACGATTGAGCCGTGGTCACCGCCCTATACCGCCGATACCGGCCAGAGACGTTCGCCGAGATGATCGGCCAGTCGCAGGTGACCGAGCCCTTGATGACGGCCCTGCGCACCAATCGGGTGAACCACGCCTATCTCTTCAGCGGCCCTCGAGGGTGCGGCAAGACCACGAGTGCGCGTATCCTTGCCCGCTGCCTGAATTGCATCGAAGGCCCGACCGACACCCCGTGCGGCACGTGTGAGAGCTGCGTCGAGCTCGGCCGCGGCGGGCAGGGCTCGCTCGACGTCGTGGAGATCGATGCGGCCAGCCACAACGGCGTCGACGATGCGCGTGACATCCGGGAACGTGCCATTTTCGCGCCCGCGCGTGACCGCTACAAGATCTTCATCCTCGACGAGGCGCACATGGTCACGCCGCAGGGCTTCAACGCGCTGCTCAAGATCGTGGAGGAGCCGCCGGAGCACGTGAAGTTCATCTTCGCGACCACGGAGCCCGACAAAGTGATCGGCACCATCCGCTCCCGCACGCACCACTATCCGTTCCGCCTCGTGCCGCCCGCTCAGATGCTCGACTACGTGCAGCAGCTCTGCGAGAGCGAGGGAATGTCGGTCGCGCCAGGCGTGCTGCCGCTCGTCGTGCGAGCAGGTGGCGGGTCGCCGCGCGACACGCTGTCGCTGCTCGACCAGCTCATCGCCGGGTCCGAGGGCGATTCGATCGAGTACGAGCGGGCGGTCGCCCTGCTCGGCTACACCCACGCCGCGCTTCTCGATGAGGTCGTCGACGCGATCGGTGCGCAGGATGCCGCCTCCGCGTTCTCGGCCGTCGACCGGGTCATCCAGACCGGGCAAGACCCCAGACGCTTCGTCGAAGACCTGCTCGAGCGGCTGCGCGACCTCATCATCGTGGCCGCCACCTCCCCGGATGCCGCAGCCGCAGTGCTACGCGGCACCCCGCAGGAAGAGCTGGACCGCATGTCGGTGCAGGCGTCCGCATACGGGTCGGCCGAGCTGTCTCGATGCGCCGACATCGCGAACGCGGCGCTCACGGAGATGACCGGTGCCACCTCGCCGAGGCTGCACCTCGAGCTGATGATCGCGCGCATGCTGGTTCCCGCCTCGGACGCGACCGACCGCGGCGCGCTTGCCCGCGTCGAGCGGCTCGAGCGCCGTGTCGGCGTCGAGGGTGCGTCAGCGACGCCCGCGGCGACGGCAACGCAGACTTCCGGAGCCGCCGCCGCTCGGGAGGCGCAGAGCGCGGCCTTCCGAGAAGCGCCGAGCCCGGCTGCTTCGCCTCTTTCGGAGCGCGTCGCGGCATCGGAGTCGGCGCGCGAGAACGCTGCGGCTGAAGAGCCGCACGCACGACCGGCGGCAAGCGGCGAGTCGACGGCCGGAGCGACGCCCGCCACGACGGCGAGCGAGGCGTCCGAGGGTGCTCCGAGCGCCGCCGTGGCCGAAGCCGCCGCGTTTGCTGCTGCGGCCGCATCGAAGAAGGCGGGTTCCGCCGGCACGGCCGGTGCGGGCTCCTCGGGAGCCGCGACACCGGGCGAGGTCGCATCTGCTGCCGCGGCGGCCTGGGCGACTCCCGGCGTGACAGATGACACTCCCGCACCGACCATCGGCCCGGTGACGACTCAGCAGATCCGCGACGCGTGGCCCGAGATCCTCGAGGCGGTCTCCGAGGCGAGCCGCAGCGCCTGGGCAGTCGTCTACACCGGAACGGTGCGATCGCTCGACGGCGACGTTCTTTCGCTGTCGTTCCCGAGCGAGAACGACGTGCAGAGCTTCCGCGGCAAGCCGGGGGCGAAGGATGCCGCGAGCGAGGTCTTGCGGGGCGCGATCGTCGAGCTACTCGGCATCCGGGTGAAGTTCATGGCGAAGCCGGCCGGCGGCGCCGCGGGTGGCCCGTCCGGCGGACGTCCCGACGTCGGTGGTCCTGGCGCCGGTGGACCCGGCGCTGGTGGACCCGGCGCGCCTAGCGCTGGTGGATCGGGCGCAATCTCAGCGAGTGCCGGGCCAGCCGGCGGAGGGCAGCCCGGCGGAGGCCAGACCGGCGGAGGACGACCGGAGCCCACCCGTCCCACTGTGCCCGAGACGCCGGTGGGTGCAACTCGTGCACGCTCGGGTGACGGCGGCAGACCGGCCGGTGCGCCCGCCGGTACTCCTCGCGCGAGCGCGGCGACCACCAGCTGGGCGACCGTGGCGATCCCCGGCGCAACCGCGACTGCCGTGCTCGATCGCCCTGAGGCGCCGGCCGCATCGTCACCATCACCAGCACCAACCGCGTCGGCGACCGCGCCGGCACCGTCGACATCGGTGACCGAGGCGCCCGCCGATCGTCCGGCTCCCCGCACGGAGTCCGCCCCGTCGGTTCCGCCGCCGCCCACGGATGCCGACGCTCCAGACGAGGACGACCCGCCCTATCCGGATGACCCCGGCGCCGACTGGGCTGCTTCTGCAGCGCCGTCCGATTCTGCCGCGGCGCCCGCCCCGCAGCAGACGGCGCCGAGCACACCGGCCGGACGGGGAGCGTCACCTGCGACATCCAATGCGGATGCTGCGTCAGTGCGCACCACCCCGACGGCCGCGCCCGAGGACCAGCAGGCCAAGCCCAAGACCTCGGTCGGCTTCCGCGAGCCCGCCCGCTATGGCGAGGCGGTGGTGCGCGAGCTGCTGGGTGCGAAGTTCATCGAGGAGCAACAGGTGGCGCCCGGCTCGGGCTCTGCTTCCGGTTCCGGTTCCGGTTGGCAGAGGTAGTCCGACATGTATGAAGGCGTCGTCCAAGACCTGATCGACGAGCTCGGCCGGCTGCCGGGAGTGGGGCCGAAGTCTGCGCAGCGCATCGCGTTCTACATCCTGCAGACCGAGAGCTACGACCCGTCGCACCTCGCCGAGGTGCTCACCACCGTGCGCGACAAGGTGCGCTTCTGCGAGATCTGCGGCAACGTGACCGAGCAGGCGACCTGCTCGATCTGCCGTGACCCGCGACGCGATCAGACCCTGATCTGTGTGGTCGAGGAGGCGAAGGACGTGGTCGCGATCGAGCGCACCAGGGAGTTCCGCGGCCTCTACCACGTGCTCGGCGGGGCGATCAGCCCCATCCAGGGCGTCGGCCCCGACCAGCTGCGCATCCGCCAGCTGATGACGAGGCTGTCGGATGCCACGGTGCGCGAGATCATCATCGCCACGAACCCGAACGTCGAGGGCGAGGCCACAGCCGCATACCTCAGCCGCATGCTTCAGGCGATGGAGGTGCGCGTGACGCGGCTGGCGTCAGGGCTGCCCGTCGGCGGCGATCTCGAATACGCCGACGAGGTCACGCTGGGTCGCGCCTTCGAGGGGCGCCGCCTCGTCGGCTGATCCGACGTCGTCGGCTGCCGCGTCGCAGCCTTCGTCTCCGAGCTGCGATGTAACATTGCACATCCCCCGTTGGGGTACATGGATGGACGGCGAGGACAGCGTGACTCAGGTACGAGGACCAGTGACAGGGCCGGTCGTAGGCCCGATCGCTCCTAGGCAGAGCCTTCGCGAGTTCGTCGAGGATGCCCTCGCCACGGCCATCATCACCGGCGAGATGGAACCCGGCGAGCTGTTCAGCGCACCGGTGCTCGCCGAGCGGTTCGCCGTGTCGGCGACACCCGTTCGCGAGGCGATGATCAACCTCGAGAAGCGGGGCTTCGTCGAGATCGTCAGGAACAAGGGCTTTCGCGTGCTGCCCGTCAGCGACGAGTCGCTGAACGAGATCGTCGGGGTACGACTGCTCCTCGAACCGCCCTCGATGCGCACGCTGGCCGAACAGGGGCCCCTGGACGATCTCCCCGGGCTCAGACATCTCGCCGACGACATCACATCGGGTGCCGAGCGCGGCGATCTCGCCGCCTACCTCGCGGCGGACACCGTCTTTCATACGAATCTGATCTCGCGGCTCGGGAATACCCGGCTGACGGACCTCGTCGCCGAGCTTCGTGCGCAGACCAGACTCCCCGGCTTGGCCGGCATGCTCGCAACGGAGGAGCTGCGCAGCTCAGCTCTCGAACACCTCGAGCTGATCGAGCTGCTCTCCTCCGGTGACGGAGAGGGCGCGGAGCAGCTCATGCGTCGTCACATCAGTCACGTGCTCGGGTGGTGGGCCGGGCGAACCGAGGCGGCCCCCGTCCACGCTCTCTGACGTGCGACATGTGACATAGTATTGAGCCACGAGCGAGTGGAGAGCGATACGTGAGCTATGACGTCGTCGTCATCGGTGCCGGCATCATCGGGGCATCCATCGCGCGCGACCTCGCTCGAGATGGATGGCGGGTCGCGGTGCTGGAACGCGCGGCATCGGCATCCGGCACCTCCGGCAGGGGCGAGGGGAACATCCTCGTCTCCGACAAGGGGCCAGGCGCGGAGCTGGATCTCGCGCGAGCGGCGCGCTCTAGATGGGACGAGGTCGTAGCGGAACTCGACCACGAACTGGGCTCGGAGTTCCCGAGCATCGAGTTCCAGTCGAAGGGCGGCATCGTCGTCGCGACCCAGCAGAGCGCGGTGGAGCCGCTGCTCTCCTTCGCCGCTACCCAGCGGGACGAGGGTGTGACCTGCTCAGCACTCTCGGTCGAGGAGGCGCTCTCGCTCGAGCCGAGGCTGAACCCGGGCATCGGCGGTGCTGTGTGGTATCCGGATGACGCGCAGGTGCAGCCCGTGATCGCGACGGAGGCGTTCCTGGCCTCCGCGCGCCGTGCGGGCGCCGAGGTGTTCGCCGCGACCGAGGTTCTCGGAGCGATCGACGACGCGTCGGGGCGCATCCAGGGCGTGCGTACCGAGGAGGGCGACTTCCGTGCCCCCGTGGTGGTGAACGCGAGCGGCCCCTGGAGCGGTGAGGTCGGCGCCCGTCTCGGCGCGCCCCTTCCGGTGCGGCCCAGGCGAGGCGTGGTTCTGGTGACCTCGCCCATGCCGCAGTCGGTGCACCACAAGGTTTACGACGGCGACTACGTGGGGGCTGTCGGCTCCGATTCCGGGGCCTTGCAGACTTCGAGCGTCGTCGAGTCCACGCCATCGGGAACCGTCCTGATCGGGTCGTCGCGCGAGCGGGTCGGATTCCGCGACGACTTCAGCGCCGGCGCTCTCGGGCAGCTCGCGCAGAAGTCCCTGCGACTGTTCCCGTTCCTCGCGGCGATCGCGGTGATGCGCGCCTACTCGGGCTTCCGACCGTACATGCCCGACCATCTCCCCGTCATCGGGCCCGACCCCCGACGCGAAGGGCTATGGCACGCCACCGGTCACGAGGGCGCGGGCGTCGGTCTCTCCGTCGCGACCTCTGCGCTGATCGCCGACCTGCTCGCTGGGCGTCAGACCTCGATCGACCCGACACCGTTCAGCGTTGCGCGGCCCTCCCTCGCGCCGTTCCTGGAGGAGGTCGGATGAGCAGCGCGGGCGTTCGTCCGAGCGACGACGTGACTCGGCCTCGGTCATCCGCCGCGGTCTCGATCGTCGTCGACGGCTCGGCGATGGAAGGTGTCCAGGGACAGACGATCGCCGGGGTGCTGCTCGGTGCCGGACGCACGAGCTGGCGCTCGACGGCACGCGGAGGCAGGCCCCGCGGCGTCTTCTGCGGAATCGGCGTGTGCTTCGACTGCATCGCGACAGTGAACGGTGTTCCCGACGTGCGGCTCTGCCAGCGCGAGGCCCAGGACGGCGATGTGGTCACGACGCAGGGCGCACCAGCTGACCAGGCGGGGCAGGTCGAGGAGGAGCCGCGATGAGGTCGGTGGCGATCATCGGTGGTGGGCCGGCCGGCCTTGCGGCGGCGCTCGCGGCGCTGGATGGCGGGGCATCGGTCATCCTGATCGATTCGGCTCGCGACCTCGGTGGACAGTACTGGCGGTCACTGCCGAGGAGTCGCCAGGCGGTCGACGAGGCACGGCTGCACCACGGCTGGTCTCGGTTCGTCTCGGCTCGCGACCGTGTGGAGAGCGACGATGGGTGCGAGGTGCTCACCAGTGCTCAGGTGTGGTCGATCGAGCCAGTCGGCGAAGGCGAAGGCCGGACCGAGCCCGCGCCCACGGGCGCGCAGAGCGGCCTCGCCATCAACCTCGCCATCGGGCCCGCTGACGGCGTCGGCCAGACCATGAGGCGGCTGACGCCCGATGCCCTGGTCCTCGCCACCGGTGCCCACGACCGCACACTGCCGTTTCCCGGGTGGGAACTGCCAGGCGTCTTCACGGGCGGAGCGGCGCAGGCGCTGGCGAAGTCCGAACGCGTTCGGGTGGGCGACCGCGTGGTCGTCGCGGGAGCCGGTCCGTTCCTGTTGCCGGTAGCGAGCTCGATCGTGAGCGCGGGCGGCGGAGTGGTCGGCGTCTTCGAGGCATCGAGTACGCGGGCCGCCGCGCGCGGCTGGCTGCGGCCCGCACCATGGCGATTGACGCGCACCGCCGGCAAGTTCGGCGAGCTGACCGGATACGCCGCCACGTTCGCAGGCTCGCGCATCCCGTATCGACTCGGCATGGGCATCGTCAGCGCCCACGGCACTGACCGCGTGGATGCGGTCACCGTGGCGCGGCTGTCGCCGGAGTGGCATCCCATCCCGGGAACCGAGCGGCGCATCGAGGCGGACGCGGTCTGCGTCAGCCACGGCTTCACGCCGCGGCTCGAGCTCGCCATCGCAGCGGGCTGCGAGCTGACGGATGACCGGTTCGTCGCCGTCCGCGATGACCAGCAGACCTCGGTCCCGGGCGTCTTCGCTGCCGGCGAGATCACCGGGATCGGCGGTGTGGACCTCGCCTGGGCGGAGGGCACCGTTGCGGGGGCTGCTGCCGCGATCGCTGCTGACGGTGCTGTGAACGCTGCTGGTGGCCAGACCCCCGAGCTGCGGCGCGCGCGTCGGTCTCGTGCCGTTTTCACCGACTTCGCACGACGTCTCGACGCAGCGCATGGCATCCCGCAGGAATGGGGCGACGAGCTCACGGATGACACCGTCATCTGCCGGTGCGAAGAGGTGACCTATGGGCAGCTTCGCTCGGTCGCCGAGTCGACGCCATCCGCAGGCCTGCGTTCCCTGAAGCTGACCACGCGCGTTTCGCTCGGCCCGTGTCAGGGCAGGATCTGCGGACGCAACGCCGAACAGCTGCTCGCACGGCTCGCGCCCGGCGGAGAGCTGCGCGACACGGTCTCGACGGACAGGCGTCCCATCGTGACCCCGCAGCGGATCGGCGACCTCGCCGCACTCGACCGCTGCGCAGACGACCAGGCAGGCTCATCCGAACCCGCCGACACGATTCAGCACGAGCAACAGGAAAGGTGAACCAGATGGCGAACGGTATTTCACTCGGGGGTGTCGTCGTCGCGACCGCGCTCCCGTACAAGGCGGACCAGGCAGCCCCTGCCGGCCTTGCCGTCGACTTCGACAAGTATGCGGAGCACTGCGACTGGCTCCTGACCGAGGGATGTCACGGGGTCGGCCCGAACGGATCGCTCGGCGAGTACTCGTCGCTCACCGACGACGAGCGTCGAACGGCCGTCAAGGTGGCGGTCGAGGCAGTGGGCGATCGCGGCATCGTGATCGCGGGCGTCCACGCCCCAGGATGGCACCTCGCCAAGGAATGGGCGCAGCGTGCCGCCGAGGACGGTGCGCACGCCGTGCTGGCACTCCCGCCGACGATGTACCGTGCGACGCCGTCCCAGGTCATCGAGCACTACACGCACATCGCCGAGGTCGGCCTGCCCGTCATGGTCTACAACAACCCGATCGACACCAAGGTCGACCTGGTGCCCTCGCTGGTCGCCGAGCTCGCCCAGATCGACAACATCGTCGCGGTCAAAGAGTTCTCCGGCGACGTTCGGCGGGCCTTCGAGATCGCCGAGCTGTGCGACATCGAGGTGATCGCCGGAGCGGATGACGTGCTCTTCGAGCTGCTGCTCGACGGCGCTGTCGGTTGGTTCGCCGGCTTCCCCAACGCGTTCCCGCGCGAGTCCGTCGAGATCGTCGACCTCGTGAAGGCCGGACGCATCGACGAAGCCCGTGAGCTCTACCGCCACCTGGTCGCGATCTTCCGCTGGGACTCGCGCACCGAGTTCGTGCAGGCGATCAAGCTGGGCATGGACATGGTCGGTCGCTACGGCGGTCCGTGCCGTCCTCCGCGCGGACCGCTCACTCCCGAGCAGGAGCTGCAGGTGCGCGCCGACATGCAACGCGCCATCGACTACCTCGGCTCACGCGAGACGGTGTCGGTCTGACATGCGGTCGAGCAAGCTCTTCACGGCGGTCGACTCCCACACCGAGGGGATGCCCACCCGCGTTGTGACGGGCGGAGTGGGCGTCATCCCCGGCTCCACGATGAACGAGCGGCGGCTGTACTTCATCGAGCACTTCGACCACATCCGCAAGCTCCTGGTGAACGAGCCGCGCGGCCACAGCGCCATGAGCGGGGCGATCCTGCAGCCGCCGACGCGACCGGACGCCGACTTCGGGGTTCTCTACATCGAGGTCTCCGGATGCCTGCCCATGTGCGGTCACGGAACGATCGGTGTCGCGACGGTGCTGGTCGAGACGGGCATGGTGGAGGTGACGGAGCCCGTCACGCGCATCCGTCTCGACACCCCCGCGGGCCTGGTGGTGGCGAACGTGGCGGTCGAGGACGGCCACGCCAGCTCGGTGACCATCGAGAACGTGCCGTCGTATTGCGAGCGGTTGGACCAGGCGGTGACCGTGCCGGGGCTCGGAGACGTGCCGTACAGCCTGGCATTCGGCGGCAACTTCTACGCGATGGTGCGTCTGGATGACATCGGTCTGCCCTTCGACCGTTCGGCCGCACAGCAGATCATGGACGCGGGACTCCGCATCATGGCGGCCATCAACGAGCAGGATCCGCCGTCGCATCCGCTGATCGACGGCATCGACCACTGCCATCACGTCGAGTTCATCGCGCCCGGATCGGACGCCACGTACTCGCGCCACGCGATGGCGATCCACCCGGGTTGGTTCGACCGGTCGCCGTGCGGAACGGGAACGTCCGCGCGGATGGCGGAGCTGTGGGCGCGCGGCGAGCTGTCGCTGGGCGACGACTTCGTCAACGAGTCGTTCATCGGCTCGACGTTCACCGGCAGGCTGATCGAGGAGACCTCGGTCGAGGGCATCCGGGCGGTCATCCCGACCATCACGGGCCGCGCCTGGATCACCGGAATCGGCCAGTACCTGCTCGACCCGACCGACCCGTTCCCCGAGGGCTTCGAGTTCTGACGCCTCTCCCGCGCGTCGTTCCGCAGGTTGAGGAGCTCGCGGCGTAGCCGCGCGCGTCTCGAAACCCGCCGTCATCGTGGGCAGGTTTCGAGACGCGCCGCTCCGCGGTGCTCCTCAACCCACGACGAGGGGCGCACGCCTCGGCGTGCGCCCCTCGCGGAGTGCTGCGGTTCGGTCGCGGCCTAGCGCTCGCGCAGCCACACCCGCATGTCGCTCACCTCGCGGTTCGCCCATGCGAAATACGGGATGCCCGTGAGCTGCTCGCCCTCGTTGCCGGTCACCGTGACGCCCACCAGGCCGGGAACAAGCGCCGGAGCCTTACCCTCCGCGACCGACTCGCCGTCGACCGTGACGTCGTCGAGCACGACGCCGTCCGGCTGGTCCACCGCCTCGAACGCGTACACCAGCGGGCCGCGCTCGACCGCGATGCTGTCGCGCACGGCATCCACGCGGGGGTGCGGGCGGGTCACGCGCAGGGCGAGCGGCAGGGCCAGATCGACCGTGTCACCTGCGGAGAACTGGCGGGTGACCTCGGCGTACTCGCCTGCCGGCACCGAGGCGCCGTCCAGTGTCGCACCCTCGGCCCAGGCGGGAACGCGCAGGCTCAGCGTGACGGGCGCCTGCGGGGCGGACACGATCGTGACGTGTACGCCGCCGTCGAACGGATAGCCGGTCTCCACCGAGAGCTCGACCTCGCCGGACCCCGTCTGGGCGCGGTAGGTGCCTGACACGTACTGGTGCAGCTGGACGCCGTGGTCGTCATCCGTCGCGACATAGCCTCCGAGGGTCGAGAGCGTGCGCATGATGTTCGGCGGGCAGCAGGCGCAGCCGAACCAGCGCAGGCGGCCGCCTGCCGGGTTGCGCTCGTCGTCGGCGTGAGCCCCGTGCCGAACCTGCAGTGGGTTGACGTAGAAGTAGTCGCCGCCGCGGAGCGAGACCCCGGCGAGGAACCCGTTGAAGAGCAGCAACTCGATCTGGTCGGCATAGGATGCCCGGCCGGTGGCCAGCAGCATGCGCCACGCCCACTGCACGGCGCCGATCGCTGCGCACGTCTCGGCGTACGCGCGGTCGGACGGCAGCTCGAACGGATCACCGAACGCCTCGCCCTCCCAGCGGGATCCGAGGCCGCCCGTGAGGTACTGCTTGGTGACGGCCATGTGGTCGTATTGACGGCCGAGCACTGCCAGCAGCTCGTCATCCTTGGTCTCGATGGCGACGTCGGTGACACCGGTGGTGAGGTAGACGGCGCGAACGGCGTGGCCCTCGACGGTGGTCGCCTCGCGCACCGGAACGCGGTCCGAGAGGTACGTCGCGTTGTGGTCGTACTTCTCCAGGGTGCGGTGGCCGCGGGCGGTGATGAACCAGTCGGCGAGGTCGAGGTACTTCTTCTCGCCGGTCTCGCGGTAGAGCTCGACGAGCGCGGTCTCGATGACAGGATGTCCGTCGACATCACCCGTCGAGCCGGGCCCGAAGTCCCGCACGAGGTGGTCGGCGACGCCGATCGCGACCTTCAGCAGGTCGTCCCGTCCGGTGGCGCGCTTCTGGGCGACACCCGCCTGGATGAGGTGGCCGGCGCAGTAGTGCTCGTGGTTGCGGGAAGGATCGCGGTAGCGCTGACCCTCGCGAAGCTTCACGACGGTGTTGAGGTAGCCGTCATCCTCCTGCGCCTCGGCGACGAGGGCGGTGATCTCGAGCTGGTCGGCCAGCAGCTGCTCGTCGTGCTCGCGCGCGTACTCCCACGCGGCGGCCTCGAGCCACTTGTAGACATCCGAATCGGCGAAGATCGGGCCGACCGCCTCGCCCTCGACGCGGCCGATGGCGATCTCGAAGTTGCGCAGGTTGTCGGCGTCGTGCAGCTGGCGAAGGCCGTCCGGGATGGAGACGTCGCGGTTGACGCGCTGGCGGTCGAGCCAGAAGCCCTCGCCGAGACGTACGGCGGAGAGCGGAAGAGGCCGCAGTGTGGTGTCGGCGAGCGGATGCGCCGGGCCGTCGACGACGTGCGTCGTGTCGGGGGCGGAGATGGTGGTGGTATCGGTCACGATCGATCCTCGTCGGTGGGGAGCGGATGACGCGGTGCAACGTGCGACGCGCCGGAATGTAGAGGAAATGTTCCGGAATGATTCCGAATCGGGTACAACGGTACGTGTCCGGTTCCATCGGGTCAAGGGGCTTCGCCTTGGTATCGTGGCGGAATCGCGGCGGCGGGAGCTCGCGCACATCGACGGAGGAGAGGTCATGGCGAAGACCACACTGGCCATGACATCCTCTGTGCGGGTCGCCGATGTCGCCGCGGCGGCCGGGGTGTCGCAGGCGACGGCATCCAAGGCGCTGAACGGCACGGGCCAGCTGCGCGAGAGCACCAGGCAGCGGGTACTGGATGCCGCAGACAGCCTCGGCTTCACCGCCCGCCCGCCCCGATCCGGCTCGGACGACACGGTGACCGTGGCTCTGCTCACCGGCGACTCCGTCGGCCGGTTCAGCCTGCCCATCCTGCTCGGCGCCGAGAACGCGCTCAGCCTCGGCCAGATACTCGTGCTCCTGTGCGACACCCGTGACGACCCGCTGCGGGAGCAGTACTACGTGCAGCGCCTGGTGGACCAGCACGTCGACGGGCTGATCGTGACAGGGCCGCGCACCGATGCGCGACTGCCGATCGACGTCGACCTCCCCGTGGTCTACGCGCACGCTCCGGCGTCGGATGCCGGCAGCATCTCGGTCATGCCGGATGACGCGGCAGGGGCCCTGCTCGTCTACGAGCACCTCGCGAGCCTCGGCCGCACTCGGATCGCCCACGTCACCGGCCCGCGGGACCACTTCAGCGCCAGCGTGCGAGCGGATGCCATGGCGTCGGCGGCAGAGGCCGGCGGGCGACCCCTCGTGCACGAACCGCTCTACGGTGCGTGGACCGAGGCGTGGGGGAGGGCCGCGGTGGACATCCTGCTCGACCACACCGACGGCACCTCACCGGATGCCATCACGTGCGGCAGCGACCAGATCGCGCGCGGGGTCGCCGAGCGGCTGCGCGAACGCGGGGTGGGCATCCCCGACGAGATCGCCGTCACGGGATTCGACGACTGGGATGTCGTGGTGGAGGGCACCCGCCCGCCGCTCACCACCGTGAACAACCGCCTAGGCGAGATCGGCCGTCGCGCAGCGGAGCTGCTGCTCGACGCCATCGGCGGAGCCCCGCACCCGGGCGTCGAGTTCGTGCAGCCGATGCTCGTCACCCGCGGCTCCACCCTCGGCGCGGTCTGACCTCGGCCTCACCCGCCACCACGCCCACGCCCGCGCGACCCCGAAGTCGTCGCCACTTGGTGTGGTTATTCGGTGGGCGATTCCGCACGAAGTGGCGATGACTTCGAGTAGTGGTGGCGACGATGCTTGGAGGCGGTGGCGACGACTTCGGGCTAGGCGAAGCTCACCTGGGTGAACTCCCGCACTGCGGCGGTCAGTGCGCGCTCGGTGGGGAGCCGCTCCATGGAGGATGCCCCGTAGAAGCCGTGCAGGCCCGTCGCGTGCTGCAGCACATACTGGGCATCCGCCGGCTCGGCCACCGGGCCACCGTGCACGAGCACGATGACATCGTCGCGAATGGCCTTCGCGGCCGCCGCCCACTCGCTTGCTGCGACGACGCAGTCGTCGAGGGTGCGCGAGGTCTCCGCTCCGATGCTGCCGCCGGTGGTGAGGCCCATGTGGCACACGACGATGTCGGCGCCTGCCCTGGTCATCGACTCGGCATCCTCGACCGAGAACACGTAGGGGGTGGTGAGCAGATCGAGGTCGTGCGCACGCTGCACGACCTCCACCTCGAGCCGGTAGCTCATGCCGGTCTCTTCGAGGTTGGCGCGGAACACGCCGTCGATGAGCCCGACGGTGGGGAAGTTCTGGATGCCCGAGAATCCGAGTTCGCGCAACTGCTTCAGAAAGTGGTCGGGGTTGAGGAATGGGTCCGTGCCGTTCACGCCGGCGAGCACCGGGGTGTGCTTCGGAACCGGGAGCACCTCGCGGCCCATCTCCACCACCAGCTCGTTGGCATTGCCGTAGGCGAGCAGCCCGGAGAGCGACCCGCGCCCGGCCATCCTGAACCGGCCCGAGTTGTAGATGATGATGAGGTCGGCGCCTCCCTCTTCCTCGCATTTCGCGGAGAGACCCGTGCCTGCGCCTGCCCCGACGATGGGACGGCGATCGGCGATCTTGCGGGCGAAACGTTCGAGCAGGTCGGCTCGGGGGATGAACGGCATCTCTTGTTTCCTGGATGGTCGGGATCGCGGACGATCAGCGGGTGGTGATTGCGGCGTGCAGTGCGTCGACGACGGTGTCGGCGAACGCGGGGTCGTTGACGTCGGTGTCGACCTCGACGAGGGAGACCGGCGAGTCGGCGAGGCCGGAGCGGATGGCGTCGAAGAGTCTCCGGTCGGCCTCGGCGTCGTAGAAGGGCCCGCCATCGACCGCGATCGCGGAGATGCCGCCCAGCGGAAGGAACACCGTGGTCGGCCCGGTCGCCGCTTTGGCCTTCGCTGCGACCTCGGCACCGAGCTCGGCGCACTCGTCGGGTGTGGTGCGCATCAGCGTGACGCTCGAGTTGTGCTCGTAGAGGTTCCTGTGCCGGAATCGCTCCGGCACGGTGTCCATCGGGCCGAAGTTGACCATGTCGAGTGCGCCGACCGAGATCACCTGCGGCGTTCCGGTTCGTCCTGCGGCCGTCAACCGGTTCGGGCCGGCGTCGAAGACGCCGCCGACCAGGTGATCGGCGAGCTCGGTGGTCGTCACGTCGAGAACCCCTGCGAAGAATCCCTGGTCGCACAGGGATTCCATTGCACGTCCGCCGGCTCCTGTCATGTGGAAGACGAGCACCTCGTAGCCCAGCGACTCCAGGCGCTCCCTCGCGCGGGTGACGCACGGCGTTGTCACCCCGAACATGCTGGCCGCCACCATCGGCTTGCCGGCGCTCTCGTCGACGGGCGGTGCGCCGACCATTCCGGCCATCGCGGCAGCGGCATTGCGCAGGATGCGCAACGAGATGCGGTTCAGCCCGGCGATGTCGACGATGCTGGGCATCAGGATGAGGTCCGTCTCGGCCACGTACATCTCCGTGTTGCCGGATGCTGCGGTCGAGACGATGAGCTTGGGAAATCCGACAGGGAGGCCGCGGAACGCCGTCGCGGCCAGCGAGGTGCCACCTGTGCCGCCGAGCGCGAGGGCGCCGTCAATGCGCCCCGACCCCTGCAGCTCGGCGACGATGCTCGTCGCGCCGGTCGCCATGATCGCCATCGCAGCGCCGCGGTCTCCGGCGGCGACCAGAGCCGCGAGATCGCCGCCGCCAGCCGCAGCCACCTGCTCGCGCGAGATGTCCGGCTCGAAGCCGGCGGAACCGAGCACGCCCGTGTCGACGACGACGGTGTCGACGCCCGCGGCGTTGAGCCGATCCCGCACGAACGCGTACTCGTCCGCCTTGGTGTCCAGTGCGCCGACCAGAACCACCGTTGGTGCCATGGATGATCATCCTTTCCTCGTCGATGGGTTGATCACGACGCTCGGTCGCCCCAATAATGTGCGGATGACCACGGAGACTGCGAGTGCCAATTCCTTCAGATTGGCGGCGATCGGTGCGAATCGCCTGGTGAGACTGCTCGGAGACTGGGCGCACGGGGACGGTCCGCTGCACGAGCAGCTCGCCGCGCAGATCCGGCAGCTGGTGCGCGCGGGCGCCATCACGTCGGGCACTCGGCTTCCCTCGGAGCGCTCCCTCGGCATGGCGCTGAACCTGAGCAGGAACACCGTGACGAAGTCGCTCGACCTGCTCCGCGGCGAAGGTCTTCTGGTCAGCAGGCAGGGCGACGGCACCTACGTGATGGTGAGTCGCAGGCATCTCGGCCCGGTGCGAGGGGATGACCGGCTTCGCTCGTTCGTGTCGGATGCTCCGCAGAGCCTCGACCGCATCGACCTGCGTTCGGCCGCCATGCCAGGCCTGCCGATGGTGGCCGACGAGATCAACCTGCTCGACGGATCCCGCACCCGCCAGCTCGTCGCGAGCCACGGGTACATCCCGTCCGGACTGCCCGAGCTCCGCGAGGCCGTCGCCACCTACTACAGCAACCTCGGGCTGCCGACCGCCCCAGAGCACATCCTGATCACCTCAGGGGCGCAGCAGGCGCTGCGCCTGGTCGCCTCGTCGTACATCACCCCGGGGGCGACGGTGCTCATCGAGGAGCCGTCGTTCCGCGGCGCGATCGAGTCGCTCAAGGCGCTCGGAGCGCGGCTGATCGGCGTGCCGTCGGGCGGCGACGGCATCGACGTCGACGCGCTCGCCTCCGAGGTCGCAGCACGCAACCCGGTGTTGATCGTGCTGCAGTCCACGGTGCACAATCCGACCGGCTCGGTGCTCGACCGGTTCCGTCGCAGCCGCGTCGCGTCGATCGCCGACCGGTACGGGGTGCCGGTCATCGACGACGCGACGCTGTCCGACACCATCATCGACGGCGAGCGTCGCCCCCTTCCCCTGGCTGTCGGAAGCGATCTGGTGCTCACGGTCGGCTCGATGAGCAAGTCGTTCTGGGGCGGCCTGCGGCTCGGCTGGGTGCGGGCGCAGCCGGAGCTGATCGGCGAGTTCATCGCGCTCAAGGGCGGCGAAGACCTCGGCACGTCGGTGCTCGCCCAGCTGCTCGCGACCCAGCTGATGCCGCAGATCGAGCGGGCGAGGGATGAGCGATTCCGCACTCTTGTCGAGGGACGCCGGCTCGCACTCGCCGCACTCGAGGAGCTGCTGCCCGAGTGGACGCCGCAGGTGCCGACCGGGGGAGGATCGCTGTGGATCCGGCTCCCGCAGAACGGTGCAACGGCCTTCGCACAGCGGGCCGAGCGGGTCGGTGTGCAGATTCTGCCCGGTCCGACCTTCTCAGCCGAGGATCAGCTCGACGACTACGTGCGGCTCTCGTACGCGGCCGATCCGGCGCTCGTCGCGCGCGGCATCCAGCTCCTCGCCGAGACCTGGGACTCCACGGAGCACTGACGGTCTTCATTGGCGCCCCACAGACAATTGGAGGCCACCTGATCATAATTGGCCCTCTCGCTGGCGAATGTGGCCCTTGAGGATGTCGTAGTGACGGCAGAGCAGCCGTCATCCCCCATCCCGGGATCCGCCTGGCGCGAATCCCACTCGAAGGAGTTCGCCATGTCCGAGATCCCTGCCGCCCAGAACCGTGGTCGGGGAGGTGTGACCCCCGCGTCGTCGGCGGTCGTCGAGCCTCAGAGCTGGGGCCGACTGGAGTGGATGGTCTCCGACGCCATCGGCAACTCCGACACGATGACCATCGGCAAGTGCTTCATCGAGCCGGGTCAGCACAACCCGCCCCACCACCACCCGAACTGCGACGAGGTGCTGCACGTGCTCTCTGGCACCATCCGGCATCGCGTCGATGACGAGTACGTGCAGATGGGTCCCGGCGACACCATCTCGATTCCGCAGGGAGCCATCCACAACGCCGAGAACATCGGTGAGGATGTCGCCGAGTTCGTCATCTGCTTCTCGACCGCCCGCCGCGAGGTGGTCGGCGAATGACTCGCCATCGCGTCGCGATCGTCGGTTGCGGCAACGTCAGCGAGATGCACTTCCGCGGCTACCTCGAGCGGCCGGACCGCGTCGAGATCGTCGCCGCTGTCGATCCGGCGCCGGAGCGCCGAGCCTGGGCGACGGAGAACTTCGGCGTCACCGACACGTACGCGAGCATCGACGACCTGCTGAAGGGCGCCGACTTCGAGGTCGCAGCGGTGTGCACGCCGAGCACGGTTCGGCTGGAGGCGGTGCGCGAGCTCGCCGCGGCGGGCAAGCACATGCACGTCGAGAAGCCGATGGCCGACGACATGGCGGAGGCGCGCGAGATCGTCCGCGTCGCGAACGATGCGGGGGTGCTGCTCGCCGTCGACCAGAACTTCCGCGACCACTACGCCTTCGGGCTCGCACGGGACGCCATCCTGGCCGGCCGCATCGGGCGAGTGCTCGGCATCGACCAGAGCGAGCTGATGTGGCGCGAGGTCCTCGGATGGCGAGCCGAGGCACGACATCACGCGCTGGCAGTCATGGGCGTGCACTGGTTCGACGGGTTCCGCTACCTGGTCGACGCGTCCGGCGGATCCGATGCCGACTGGCTCGTCGCGCGCACGTTCATCCACCCCGCGATGAGCACGGCCGGGGAGACCGACGCGTTCGTGCAGGTGCACTTCGGCGACATCCCCGTGAACTACACGCAGAGCTTCGCGAGCCGCGTCGAGCGCGTGGAGACCATCGTGCTCGGCGAGACCGGCACGCTGCGCCTCACGTACGGCGCGCTCGAGACCCACACAGCGGACGGCGTCGAGACCGTGTCGAACCCGTGCGCAGGCCAGGGCAAGCCGATCTCGGCCTACCGCAGCCTGCAGCGGCTGCTCGACGCCATCGAGAACGGCGGCGAGCCGGAGAACTCCGGCGAGGACAACCTCAAGACGCTGTCCCTGCTGTTCGCCGCCTACGAGTCGGCGCGCACCGGTGAGCCGGTCGCGCTCGAGAAGGGACTCCTGTCATGAACCGCATCGCCTTCAGCAAGCCGACCCGCGACGACGCCGAGCAGACGACACTGCTCGAGGGCTTCCGCACCGCCGGGTACGACGGGCTGCAGCTCAAGATGTCGCAGTTCACTCCGTGGCTCGGCGACCCGGAGGGCTTCCGTTCCCGCTGGCAGGAGCCGGGCGTCGCGTCTGCTGTGATCTTCTTCGACGTGCCGGATGCCGCGGGCGAAGAGCGCCTCGCCGAGGTCATCGACTTCGCCGCTGCGGTCGGCTCGGAGCGTGTCGTCTACTGCCAGAACCGCACCCACGACGGCGTCACGGACGACGTGCTCAGGGGGTACGCGCGGTCGCTCTCCGCGCACGGTCGTCGTGCACGCGACAAGGGCGTCGCCCTCTCGCTCCACCACCACTTCGACCAGCCCGTCATGACACCGGACGACGTGCGCGCCTTCTTCGGGGCCGTCGAGGATGACGCGGTCGGCCTCACCGTCGACACTGCGCACCTCGCGAAGTCCGGCGTCGCAGACATCCCCGCGTTCATCGCGGAGTTCGCCGGCGTCATCGACAACATCCACCTCAAGGACTACGCCGACGGTGAGTGGCGGTTGGTCGGCCGCGGCGGGCTCGACCTCGACGGCATCCTCGGCGCGCTTCGCACCGCCGGATACGACGGCTGGATCTGTGTCGACGAGGAGTCCACCACGTCCCTCGGGGACGGACTGCGGCTGTCCAGGGAGTGGATGACCGCGCACTCGGAGGGCTAAGGCGCCCTCCTCACACCTGCAACACCTGCACCACCCCTGCGCCTGCGGCACCCGTAGGTGTGGGTACCCCGCACCCTGCGGGCGACTTTCAACGATGAAGGAGGAACGATGTCAGCATCACGACGTGGTCGGATGCGGTCACGAATCGCAGCACTTGCAGTGGCGGCCATCACGGTCGCCGGATTGGCGGCGTGCGCGCCGGGCGGAAGCGGAGCCCCGAAGGATGCCGCACAAGACACGTCCGGCCCGGTCAAGCTCACCTGGTGGGACTACTACCAGCCGGGCACGACGTCGTCGGACGAGTTGGATGCCCAGCTGAAGGAGTATCAGAAGGAGCATCCCAACGTCACGATCGACCGGCAGTACATCGCCTACGACGATCTGAAGAAGACGTTGCTGCAGTCGGCCGGCGCCGACTCGCTTCCCGACGTCGTCATCATCAACTCGCCAGACCAGCAGCAGTTCGCCGAGACCGGCATCGCCGCCGATCTCACGAAGCAGCTCAAGGCGTGGGGACAGCTCGACAAGTACCCCAAGGGGCTCATCCAGTCCGCGATGTACGACGGCAAGTACTTCGGCCTGCCGATCACCGCGAACTGCCTCGCGCTGTTCTACGACAAGAAGGCGCTCGCCGACGCCGGCCTGAAGCCGCCGACGACCTGGGACGAGCTCAAGTCGGATGCCAAGGCGCTGACCACCAAGGACCGGTACGGATTCGCGTACTCGGCCATCAACAACCAGCAGGCCGTCTTCCAGTGGCTGCCGACCCTCTGGCAGTCGGGAGGCGACCTCACCAAGGTGAACTCGGCGAACGGCGTTCGTGCCCTGCAGCTCTGGAGCGACCTGATGAAGGACGGAAGCGTCTCGAAGGAGGCGCTGAACTGGGATCAGACCGGGGTCGAGCAGGAGTTCGCCCAGGGCCGCGCCGCGATGATGATCAACGGTCCGTGGCAGATCCCGACGATCGCCAAAGAGGCCCCGAACCTCGACTACGGTGTCGCGCTCCTGCCGAAGGACAAGGAGTCGGCATCGGCGCTCGGCGGCGAGAACTACATGGTGATCAAGGGCCCGCACCAGGACGCCGGATGGGATGTCGTGAAGTGGCTGCAGAACAAGCAGCGCCTCGAGTCGATGGCGAAGGCGGCCGGCAGCCTGCCGGTGCGCACCGACCTGAAGCCGTTCGATGACTCCGCGGCCATCGCGACCTTCACGGATCAGCTCCAGGTCGCACGGCCTCGCGCGTACGGCGCCAACTACGCGGAGATGGCCGATGCGGTCGTCATCGCGATGCAGTCGACGCTCACCGGGTCCAGCTCGGCGCAGGACGCGCTGGACAAGGCGGCGACGACCATCAAGCCGCTGCTGCCGAAGCAATGACGTCGTTCACTTCTACGATCGGTCGGTCGTCCCTCACGGGGCGGCCGGCCGGCCGGCGTCTCTTCCGCCGCTCGACGCGCTACCTGTTCGTTGCGCCTGCGCTGCTCTACCTCGCGCTGTTCATGTTCTATCCGCTGCTGTACACGTTCAACCTCAGCGTGTTCGACGTCAACGCGGGCAACTTCGTGCAGGGCGGGGCCCCCTTCGTCGGGCTGCAGAACTACATCGACTTCATCTCGTCGCCGGACTTCGCGTCCTCGCTGGCGATCACCCTGATCTTCACCGTCGGGTCGCTGCTCTTCCAGCATGCGATCGGCTTCGCCCTCGCGATGTTCTTCAACCTCGGGTTCCCGCTCTCCGGGTTGCTGAGGGCGATCATGATGGTCGTCTGGGTTCTGCCTGCGGTCGTCTCGGCGAGTCTCTGGCGCTGGATGTACGCAGGCAGTTACGGCGTGCTGAACGCGCTTCTGGGTTTGGTGGGCATCCACTCGACGCAGTCCTGGCTGGCCGACCCGTCCACGGCGCTTCCCGCCGTCATCATCGCGAACATCTGGGTGGGCATCCCGTTCCAGATGATGATGATCTACGCCGGGCTGCAGACCATCCCGACCCAGCTGTACGAGGCCGCGGCCATCGACGGTGCCTCGGCGTGGCGCCGGTACTGGAGCATCACGGTGCCGATGATGCGGCCGGTCATCCTGACCGCTCTGCTGCTCGGGTTCGTGCACACCTTCAAGGCGTTCGACATCATCTACGTGATGACGTCTGGCGGCCCGGCGAATGCCACGAACGTTCTGTCGATCGCGGTGTACAAGCTGTCGTTCGAGTACTTCCGGCTCGGTGACGGTGCCGCGGCGGCGAACGTGCTGCTGGTCATCCCGCTGGTGCTGTCGATCATCTACCTCTTCTACAGCCGCAGAGAGGAGCGGGGACTATGAGCCTGACGCGTCATCGCTGGGTGCTGACGGTCATCGGTGTGCTCATCGTCGGTGTCTTCGTCTTTCCGCTCTACTGGATGGTCACGACCTCGCTGAAGGCGCCGTCTCAGCTCTTCACGAGTCCGCCGACCTGGTTCCCGACCTCTCTCGACTTCGGCAACTACGTGACGGCCGTGTTCGCGAACTCGCAGATGATCCGGTCGCTCGGCAACAGCTTCGTGATCAGCATCGGCACCACCGTGCTCACGCTGCTGATCGCGGCCCCAGCCGCGTACGGGTTCGCGCGGCTGAAGCTGCGCTGGACGGCCCTGCTGCTCCTGCCGTTCCTGCTCGCGCAGCTGCTGCCGACCATCAACATCGCACTCCCGATGTTCGCTCTGTTCAGCCAGGCAGGGCTGACGAATTCCCCGTGGGGCCTGATCCTGGGCGACACGGTGACGGTGCTGCCGTTCGCGGTCATCGTGCTGAGGCCGTTCTACCTGGGCATCCCGCGCGAGCTCGAAGAGGCTGCCGAGGTGGATGGCTGCAACCGCTGGCAATCCTTCTGGCGCATCGTGCTCCCGGTGGTGCGTCCCGGTCTGGTCACCGTGATGGCGTTCGCCTTCGTGATGACCTGGGGTGAGTTCACGCTGGGCATCACGCTCAACCCGCGTCAGGAGGCGCAGCCGGTGACGGTCGCGCTGAACACGTTCATCGGGCAGTACGGCACCCAGTGGGGACCGCTGATGGCGGCGTCGACGGTGATTGCGATACCCATCGTCGTGCTGTTCATCGTGTTCCAGAGGTTCATCACGAACGGCATGGCCGCCGGCTCCGTGAAGGACTGAGTCGCCAGCCCCACCCACCCCAAGTCGTCGCCACTTGTTGCGGAATCCCATTCCGGGTACCCGCAACAAGTGGCGACGACTCCGGGTCACGCGCCAGGATCGAATCGGGGATGCCCGACGAGGGCGCCGTCTCCGCTCTCACCACGACAAGGAGGCCGCCGATGATCGCTGCCGAGTACACGATCCCCGGCATGCACGTGCGCGATCACCTCGTCACGGTGCCGCTGGATTGGACGGGTGAGGTCCCCGGCGAGATCGAGGTCTTCGCGCGCGAGCTCGTCGACCCGGTGCGGCGCCACGAGGAGCTGCCGATCCTGCTGTACCTGCAGGGTGGCCCGGGCGGCAAAGGCCCGCGGCCGACCGAGCCGGAAGGCTGGATCGGCGAAGCGTTGCAGACCCATCGGGTACTGCTTCTCGATCAGCGCGGCACCGGTCGGTCATCCCGCATCCAGAGCAGCACGATGGATGCCCTGCCCGGCCATCACGCACGTGCGGAGTATCTCGGCTTCTTCCGCGCCGACTCGATCGTGCGCGACGCGGAGCACCTGCGAACGACGGTGTTCGGCGGACGCCGCTGGAGCACGCTTGGTCAGAGCTACGGCGGATTCCTCACCCTCACGTATCTCTCGCAGGCCCCGGAGGGTCTGGCCGCCTGCTACGTGACCGGCGGTCTCGCATCGCTGCACCCCGACGCGGCGGAGGTGTATCGACGCACCTACCCGCGCACGGCGGGGAAGAACCGCGAGTTCTACGCCCGCTACCCGCACCACGTCGCGACGATGGCCCGCATCGCCGACCGCCTCGCCGCGGGAGACGTGGTGCTTCCCGACGGGGACCTGCTGACGGTCAGGCGCTTCCAGTCGCTGGGCATCGACTACGGCATGAAGCCCGGATACGAGCGGATGCACTACCTGATCGATGAGGCATTCGTGGCGGACGAGCTCAGCGACACCTTCCTCGACCAAGTGCAGTCGCGCAGCTCCTACGCCGACAATCCGCTGTTCGCCGTGATGCAGGAGTCGATCTACGGCGATGTCGACAGTGGGATGACCGAGTGGGCGGCGCAGCGCGAAAGGGACCGTCATCCGGAGTTCGCCGAGGATGCCCGGCCGCTGCTCATGACGGGCGAGATGATCTACCCCTGGATGTTCGAGGAGATCCGGGCTCTGCGACCGTTCCGCGGCGCGGTCGAGCTGTTGGCGTCACGGCCGGAGTGGTCTCGGCTCTACGACCTGGACAGGCTCGCGGCGAACGAGGTACCGGTCGCGGCGGCGGTGTATTTCGACGACATGTACGTCGACTCCGGCCTGCAGCTGGAGACGGCCAACGCGGTCGGCAACCTGCAGGCATGGGTCACCAACGAGTTCGAGCACGACGGCGTGCACCGGTCGCAGGTCTTCCCGCGCCTCGTGGAGCTGGTCGCCCAGCGCGGAGGCCCTCTCCGCGACGAGTGACGCCCGCCCCACCACCATCCCCACCCTCACATCCGCACCCTCACCCGCACATCCCCACCCTCAGGTCGTCGCCATTTGTTGCGGAATCCTGTGCTGGGTACCGGCAACAAGTGGCGAAGACTTCGGGTTACGCGCGCGTCGCTCAGCGGTAGCGGTCGAAGCGCGACGCGATCTCGGTGAGCATCGCCTCCGAGCCGGCGTAGACGCCCTCCCGGCGAGGCCAGTGCACCACGAGGTGCGTGAAGCCGAGGGCGTCGGCGCGGCCGACGGCATCCTCGAACTCGTCGACCGAGTGCAGCGGGAAGCGGGCGCCCCCGATGGAGTCGACGGAGAGGTGACGCTCGATCGAGCGCGGGTCACGGCCGTGCCGGAGCAGAGCCTCGTCGAGGCGGCCGGTCAGGCCCTCGATCGCCGTCCACCACTCGTCGTCGGTCGTTCCGCCCGGGCCGTTGGTGATCCATGCGTCGCCGGTTCGGGCGACGAGGTCGAGGCCGCGCGGCCCGTTCGCCGCGATAGCGAACGGCAGCCGTGGCTTCTGCGCGGGGATGCCGACCATGCGGGCGCCGCGCGCGGTGTACCACGTGCCCTCGAACTCGATTCCCCGGCCATCCTGTTCGAAGCGCAGCAGCCGATCCAGCAGCGCGACGAACTCCTCGAACCGGTCGTGGCGTTCGCGGGGTGAGTATTCGCGCTCGCCGAACACGAGCGCATCGTGTGCGGTCGCCGACCCCGACCCCACCCCGAGCACAGTGCGGCCGCCACTGATGTCATCCAGAGTCGCGAGCTCTTTCGCGAAGAGCACGGGATGACGGAAGTTCGGATTGCTCACGAACGTGCCGAGTTTGATGCGCTCCGTCACGGTCGCGGCGGCGGTGAGCAGCGGCATCGTCGCGCCCCAGGGCTGGCCGGAGAGGTCGCGCCAGGAGAGGTGATCGTAGGTCCACGCGTTGTCGAAGCCGAGCTCCTCGGCCGCCCGCCAGCGCTCCCGCGCCACCGGCCAGGTCTCTTGAGGAAGGATCACGATTCCGAAGCGCATGGTTCGAGCATAGGAGCGCCCCTCCCGCGACACCGTGCCGCATGGATACAGTCGAGTCGTGCGGGCGTTGCAACGCCTCGCCAGGATGCCGTGATCGGGGTCAGCACCGCT
The DNA here is from genome assembly GCF_054779035.1 of Humibacter soli. NCBI lineage: Bacteria > Bacillati > Actinomycetota > Actinomycetes > Micrococcales > Microbacteriaceae > Humibacter > Humibacter soli. The sequence continues at coordinate 86,416 of NZ_BAAGYX010000004.1, forward strand.
CACGGCCGACACGTCAGGGGTGCGGGATGACCGATCCGAACGCAGGCCAGGGTTCGACGAACGACTCTGCGGACACCCCGTCGGGGTCATCCGCTGTCTCGTCGGATGCCGGGGCATCCGAACCGCGCAGGCCCGGTCTGCCGGCGTGGCTCGTCTGGCTGGTCGCCGCGATCATCGCGATCGTGCTCGGCATCGGCGCGGGATGGCTCGGTGGATGGCTGGCACGGGGTGGCACAACGGGCTCGACATCCCAGAACGCCTCCGGCACCACGGGGCCGGGTTCGTGCGACGCCGTGCGCATCGCGAACGAAGTGCTGCCGACCATCGTGACGATCAACGTCTCTGCGCCGGGCGGCAACGGGGTCGGAAGTGGCGAGATCATCCGCAAGGACGGATATATCGTCACCAACAATCACGTGATCTCCTCAGCGGCGAACGGAGGCGACATCGCGGTCACATTCTCGAACGGGCACACCGAGGCGGCGAAGCTCGTCGGACGCGATCCGCAGTCCGACCTGGCCGTGCTCAAGGTGAGCTCGAGCTCCGAACTGCCCGTCATCGACCTCGGCAACAGTGAGAACGTCTCTGTGGGCGAGCCGGTCGTCGCACTCGGCGCACCGCTCGGCCTTTCCAGCACGGTGACCGCCGGCATCGTGAGCGCCCTCGGCCGCAACGTGCCCGTGCCGACCGACAACGGCCAGACCACCACCCTGGCCGGCGCCATCCAGACGGACGCCTCGATCAACCCCGGCAACTCGGGTGGCGCCCTCGTCGACTGCGACGGCCATCTCGTCGGTGTGAACACGGCCATCGCGACGGTGCCGAACGAAGAGGGGACTGGCGGCGGCGGCTCCGTCGGTATCGGCTTCGCGGTGCCGGTCAACTTCGCGAGCCGCATCGCGAATGACCTGATCACGAACGGAAAGGTCGTCTACCCGTACTTCGGTGTGCAGGTGACGCCGATCCCTCCGGCCGTCGCCGAGCGGTGGGGTATCGAAGACGGCCTCTACGTGCAGTCCGTCGATCCGCAGGGGTCGGCCGCGAAGGCCGGCCTGCAACAGGGCGACATCATCACGAAGATCGACGGCCAGGCGGCGAACCGCGCCGACGTGCTGACGACCCTGTTGCTCACCAGGAAGGCCGGCGACACGGTGCAGCTCACGTACGTGCGCGACGGCACCGAGCACAACGTGACCGCGACGCTGGTCGGGCAGCCGTAGGGGTTCTGCGGCGCTGCGTCCCGCACCGCCGCCGCACCCCGCCCCCGGCACCCCGCCCCGCCGCCGCCCCCCCGCCCCCCC
>NZ_BAAGYX010000005.1:0-1882 GCF_054779035.1 Humibacter soli
GTGGTGGGTTTAGCGTCCGGCAAGGGATCCTCCGATGCCGCCGACGGAGAAGAAGCGGTTGAGGACGGAGAAGATGATGATGGGTGGGAGCATCATGATGACGGCGACGGCCATGACGAGTCCCCAGTTGGTTTGGTTTTGTTGGAAGAAGGTGTTCAGGCCGATGGGGAGGGTGTAGTTCTGGTCGGATCGGAGGAAGACGACGGCGACGAGGTAGTCGTTCCAGGCCAGGAGGAAGGAGAAGATCGCGGTGGAGAGGATGCCGGGGAGTGAGTTTCTGAGGACGACGCGGGTGAAGGATCCGAACACGGAGCAGCCGTCGATCCAGGCGGCTTCTTCCAGGGTGATGGGGATGGAGTCGAAGTAGGCGGCCATCATCCAGCACGCGACGCTCATGGTGGAGCCGGTGTAGATGATCATGATGCCCAGCAGGTTGTCGACGAGTCCGATTTTGGCGAACAGGAAGAACAGGGGGATCACGGCGGTCACCACGGGCAGGGATTGCACGATGAACAGCAGTAGGGAGTATCCGGAGACGAGTTTGTTGCGGCCTCGGGACAGGACGTAGCCGGCCGGTGCTGCCACCACGACTGCGGCGACGACGGTGACGGCGGCGACGGCGAGGCTGTTGGTGAGCCAGGTGCCGACGGAGGTTTGGGTGAACACGGCGCCGTAGTTCTCGATCGTCAGCCCGGTGGAGGTGGATCCGATCGAGGGCGTCAGGGACAGGATCACGACGGCGATGATCGGGACCAGGACGACGGCGGTGATCACGAAGATCGCCAGCAGGCGCCACCATTTGCCGCGTTCGCCGATGTCGTTCAGGGTGCGGCGTTTGGGTCCGATGACACCGACTTCGAGCTGCCCGATGATGTCGACAGCGGTGTCGGTGTGGGTGGGGGTGCTCATTCGATGTTCACCTTCCTGATCTGGCGGTAGAGGATCACCGAGATGATCACGAGGACGATGGTCATCAGGAACGCGATCGCGACACCTGGACCGACCTGGTAGTTCTGGAACACGGTCTGGTAGGCCAACACGACCAATGACTGGGTCGCGTTCACCGGGCCACCACCGGTGAGCAGGAAGATCGTCGGGAAGTCGTTGACGCAGAAGATCGTCATCAGGATCCACGACACATACGTGGTGCGGGAGATCATCGGCAACGTGATCTGCGTGAACGTCTGCCACGTCCCAGCCCCGTCGACCTTCGAGGCCTCATACACGTTCGTGTCCACACTGGCCAATGCGGAAGACATCATCATCATCATGAACGGGAAACTGATCCACACCTTGAACACGCACACCGTGATCTGCGCCAACGTCGGATCCGCCAGGAACAACACATTCCCGAACCCCAACGCCTGAGCCAGAAGAGGCAACGGGGACTGCGGAGTGGCCACCAACCAGTTCCACGACGTGGCCGACACCACTGTCGGAACCACCCACGGCAGCAGGAGCAACACCTTCCAGAACCCACCCAACGGGATCCTGGTGCGCAACAACAACGCCAACCCCAAACCAACAGCCCAGGACCCGAACACACCCACCACGGTGAACACCAGAGTGAACCACGCCGCATGCCAGAACGCCGGCTGCTGCACCACGTTCACATAGTTCTGGAACCCGACGAACGCGCCGGCATCGATCAAATCCCCGTTACGCAGCGACTGCCACCCGGCATAAATCACCGGATACAAGTTCAACAACAACAAGAACAACAACGACGGCAACACCAACAACAAGAACGTCCAGGTATACGACATCGCACGACGACGCTTGCCCCTACCAGGCGAACGACCCGACCCCGCGACACCCACACCCTGACGCGCCCGCTTCAAACCAGACACGGACTCCGTGGACATTCCACAACTCCCTCGAC